>CAVUHW010000021.1:0-60142 GCA_963741205.1 Nitrospirota bacterium | reverse complement strand
TTCGCCCGTTTTATGGCCGCCTTTTCTTGCCATGAGATTCCGCCGAATGAGCGGCTTGATAATATTGTTCAACCGTATTTCACGACTTTTTCCACGAAGTACGATCACGATGTTGTAGGTGTGGTCGATGACCGCGAGAATATCGAAGTTCGCAGTTTTACCAACCGGGCTCAGCCGTGAGCTTGTAGATAGATTCTGCAAATTCCAATAATTGAAACTCATGCGAAGTACAGGTGCGCTTCTGTATCTACTATTTATCAGTTGCCATGCCAACCTTGTATGTGACGGTATTGTGTAATCGGATGTTTTTATCAAAAGGACCGCTTTCTGAATATCTGAACATTGACCCCAGGGAAGTGGTTCAATTTTAGAAAATGAGGGAAAAATGCGGGGGTAACTTTAGGGGTAACAAGCAAAATTGCATTGGATATTATTACATTGTTTCAATGGATTGGACAAACAATTTGATTCCCGTTGGGCCACCATTTGATAGTCTAAAGAAGTCCGATTTAGTCCATAAGCCCCTTGAAAAAGGGGCTTTTTCTGTTATTATTTTCCATCTAGGTTTCTTCGTGATCGTTGACATTTGGGGGTTACGGGTAATATCAGGGGTAACACGATCCAGGCAGCAACCAGTTACTCCTACCGCGAGTGGCACGAAAAGTTTAAACAGAGATGGACAGAGGTACATGCGAAAACGACAATCCGGCGGTTGGAGCTAGATGTTTTCCCCTGGCTCGGGACACGGCCTATCGGTGAGATCAAGGCCCCGGAGCTGCTCGCGGTCCTGCGCCGTGTCGAGTCAAGAGGGGCACAGGAAACGGCTCACAGGCTCAGGACCATCTGCGGGCAGGTATTCCGTTAATAGAAAGGGACTGGTCATCCAGGCCCCCTATCTTATCGCTTATTTACCCCGTTTATGCCACAAGGCATTAACAGGGATGGCATAGAGTTCCGGACCGAACGACAAGCTCTCGGAACCGGTATAAAATACAATGCCTCGATAAAATCGCTTGCCAGTGGTCTCGGCAAGCGCACGGAGTCCTTTGAAGTCTCGGGCAATCACTGTTGAGCTTGCCTTGACCTCGATTCCTACCAGTTTTCCCGCCCGGTCTTCCACAACGATATCCACTTCCTGGCCAGTTTGGGTTCGGAAATGAAATAATTGCGGCTTGATTGAACTCCAGGTGATCTGCTTGATCAGTTCCATGATAACGAAGTTTTCGAGCAATGGACCGATAATACCGCCCGTAGCCAATCGTTCCTTATTGGCTCCGAGCAGGTGCGACATAAGGCCGGTGTCACTCATAACGAGCTTGGATGTCTTTACCAATCGCTTTCCGAGATTCCCTGACCAGGCGGGCAGATGCTGGATCAGAAACGTGGCCTCCAGGAGCGTCATGTACCGCTTGAGAGTGCTTTGAGGCATGGCAAGGGTGCGGGACAGCTCGAGAAATTGAGAAGCGCCGGGGCGCGCGAAGCGATAATCGCCAGGAGTCTTGGCAGGCTGGTCAACCCATCGATATTGGCAAGATCCCGGATATCCCTTTGGAGGATCGTCGTGATATATGACTCGAACCACGCCCGGCGTCTATCTTCCTTTGTTCTGCCGACCGCTTCAGGATAACCACCATTGATGATCCTGGCATGAAGTGAAGCAAGGGATTCTTTAGGCAAAGTAACAGCGTGCAGTTTGGCCGCAAACAAGCCATCCACAAAAAGCTCTTTGATCCCTTCGAGCTCTCCCTGGGAAAACGGCCAGAGACTCAATATCTCCATCCTGCCGGCGAGGGATTCAGACAATCGAGGCAGTAAGAGGACATTGGCGGAGCCCGTAAGCAAGAACCGTCCCGGTCGCCGGTTGCGGTCTACCTCTGCCTTAATAGCAGGGAACAGCTCAGGAGCCCTCTGCACCTCATCGATGACAACAGGGCCGTCCAATCCTGACAGGAAGCCCGCTGGATCATGCTTAACAGCGGCAAGAACGGTGGCATCGTCCAGAGTGATATAGCGGGCCGGATGGGAATGTTCGGTAATGGTCTTTACGAGGGTGCTCTTACCGGTTTGCCGGGCTCCATTCAGGAGGAGAACCGGCGTATCGGACAGGGCATCCAGCAAAAGCTGAGTGATATTTCTTTTTATCATGGCTGAATTATAGCCATTCAGTGGTTAATTTTCAACCACAAAATGCTTAAGGATTTATGATATGTCAAGGCTAGAGGATTTCAAGCGTGAACTTACATCGGCTACCGGTACGTGAGCGCCCTTGCCCCCGGCGCATCGAACTCGGCGAACACGACGGTAACGGTCCCCGTGAGCTTTGCCGCGGGCACGTATTACATCGGGGTCATCGCAGACTATCAGGGTAACATCCAGGAGTCCAATGAGACGAACAACGCCCTCGCCGGCAATCAGATCACGATAGCCAGCCCCGATTTGACAATGACGGCGGTATCGGGACCGTCGAGTGCAGGGGCCGGCAGGAACGAGCACAATCGCTAACACGGTAGCGGCCTCGTCATCAGGCGGCACGGCAGGCGGATTCTATGTCGGCATCTATCTATCTCCGACCAGCACGATCACGACCACGAACACCTTCCTGGGCTACCGGTACGTGAGCGCCCTTGCCCCCGGCGCATCAAACTCGGCGAACACGACGGTAACGGTCCCCGTGGGCTTTGCCGCAGGCACGTATTACATCGGTGCCATCGTAGACTATCAGGGTAACGTCCAGGAGTCCAATGAGACGAACAACGCCCTGGCTGGCAATCAGATTGTGGTGAGTGGTTCATAGAGAACGCGGGCTATTCAGTGGGAGACGGAGACCCAATCCATGATTGAAGCTTTTATCTCCTTAAGTTTGATGTGTTGAAGCAGATCAGGCCAAGGGGAATATCGTTCTCAGTCTCGAATTGCTGATTATTGGGGACTCGTTCTTCTCTGCGATTACTTCTCAATAGTAAACTGTTCAAGTTCGGACCTGCGGCCAGCTGAATTGCCTGTGGTAAGAGGAGTGTGTATTATGCTGAGGTTGTTTCTCTAGATTCAATAAGACGTTAACCGGTTCTCAGGCAAACGTTGTCGCCGTCTTCCAGGTCGCCCTTCATCAGGGGGGAATCTTTTCTGTGGTTTGCGGTCTTCTCCGTCACGGCCGCTCTGCCGTCGTTCGCGTAGCAGTAAAGACAGTTAAAAAAGCACGTATTGTAAGCCCCTACATCGAAACTGGAGACGCAGCCGCATAGTTCCCGCTGCGCTTTGTCCTTCTTTACCTCAAGCCGGCGCCCGATGATTCTGGAGATAAGCTGATCGTCGATGCACTTCCCATGGACAATGCCAAACTCCGAAAGGTCGGCCTCTTCAGCGCACGTCTCGACCTTTATACCTTGAGCTTTTCCTATGCCGGCAAAGGCTGAAGCGACAGCGCACATATCCTCCCGGGTTACCTCCCTGGCGTTCAGGCTCGTAAGCCGCTTACGGCATTTTGCGTGGAAGTCCACGAAACTCATAACGCACTTTTCAGTATAGCCCGCCAGTTTCCCTGCCAGGGATTCGAAGGACCGGCAGTGATATTCCCTGTCCAGCTCATTCGTGATTAGAATCGGATCGTACCGCCAGATTACCCGCTCCTTGCCGATCCGCTCAGACAGCGCGATAAAGGTCGAGATCACTTCGTCCTTGGGTGACAGATTCGGTTCGATCGTTTTGTCATACGGCGTCAGGGTGAACTGAAAGTAGTAGCTGTACTTTCTTTCGTCAAGGTCCGCGAGCTTACCTACCATGTTCGCTGGGTTCTTGGTCCAAAAGACGATGCAATCCACCGCTCCCGGCTCCAAAGAAACCTTGCTAACCTGGCGGGGGTTCATGGGGTTCCGCACCATCACGGAACCCTCTTCAATGCGTTTCAGGAACCAGTCGCTGTAAAAAGCGGGGATATCGGTTCTTCTGCTTGCGCTTATGATCATGTATCGACCTTCTCCATTTAAACGGGCTAACATCGAAATCGCGGCAAGGCAGCAAGGCTATTGCAGCGACCGCAGGTACATCGAGAGCGCCTCGATATCGTCCGCCGAAAGCTGGCTCGTCTTGCCATGTGTGTCGCGAATGACGGTGATTCCCTTGGCTTGAAGCTCCGGATTGATCGTTCTGTTTCCTGCCGTGTCAACTACGACGAGCGGGGCCAGGTTCGATGTTCCCAACTGGTCCACTAAGAGCCTGCCCTCGGGGTAGGCCGCGCTCGGACCGGAAACAGGCGTAGGCGGATCCAGGCTCACGAAGATCGGGCCGTTGCCGTCGCCGGCCAAACTGCCGCTGGAGTCCGCGACCGTGATCGGGACCTCGGTCGGAAGCACGATAGGAGGACCTCCCAGGAAGCTGTTCGCAACCCGCCGCTTGTGGTCAGCACGCACGGTGCGGAAGTTGAACCCCCGCTCACCCGGCTGCAGGAACGGGGAATCGGGCGGCAGGATGATCTCGCGGATGGAGTGCGCGGCGCCGTGGTGAAGCCAGCGCGGCACGCTGTCCCAGAACGAGCGCAAATGTTTCGTGTTCCGGCTGCTTATGTTCTGGCGCGCACCGAGGTCCTGCGGCGGACCGAATTTTTCAAAGATATAGTTGTTTCCGAGACGCACAAAGACCCCGTCTCCGTCAACCGTGGTTTCGGCTATGACCCCGGGTTCATGGAGGTTGAAGTCCTGGAAAGTGTTATCCACCTCGCCGTTCGTAATCTTGTTGCCGTTATGGTGGCAGCTGGCGCATCCGCTTCCGCCCTGGTCCACTTCGAGCGTAAAGAGCTGCCTGCCCCGCTCGATCTTCGCGGCATCGGCTGCCTCTGGAAACTGCGAAAGGGGGTTTGGAAAGCGCCGGGTCTCATTCTGGGTCCAGAGGATCTGGGCAAACGCCATTTCATAGTACCCGGTGGAGAAGGCGTCTCCCTGAAGTTCGGGTCTTCCGATGGCGACCGAATTCTCCGCGGTTTTCTGCCTGACAAAGGCATCGCGGGCCAGGAGGCGCTCCTGGAGCGTATCCTGCGGGAAGAGCGCCGTCTTTCGCTCAGCAAGGATGATCTCGCCGTTGCACGAGGATGCGTAGCCTACCATATCGTTGGAGAGCCCCTCGAACCACTGCGGCCAGTTGTCCGAGACATCCTTGTTCTGGGGGGCCACCTTCGGTCCGCCTACGGCATTTCCGCCGACGTTCCACTGGTTTCCGTCCTGCCTGCTCTGCCAATGGCAGAAAGCGCAGGATTTGTGTCCGTCGTCGGAATAGGACTGGGTGAAGAACCAGCGCAGTCCTTTTTCTTCCGCAGTGGCAAAGAGCCCTGAACCGTTGCCGGCCTTGGTGGGGTCAGGTGTCTTATCGGTCACACCTACGGTCACAAAACCCTGGCGCGTAAGCTTGCCGATCTCATCGACCGAAAGAATTGATACGTCCTCGGTCTGCATGTTGGTGACGTACACGGTCTTGCCGTCGGGCGATACGACGACTCCCTGAGGCGTGACGCCGCCGGTGAACTCGAAGTCAGTTTCCGTGAGGATCCCGTCGAGCGTGACTGGATTCTGGTTGATGCGGAAGACTTCGACCTTGTCCGAGTGCATGTGGGTGACGAAGAGGAAGTCGCCCCGTACGAACATCTGCTCGGGACCGCTTCCCTGGATGATCTTCTGGCCTGCTGTGTGGTCATGAAGATCGAAGACCTGCCCCGGCACGGTAATCATGGACCGGTCGCGTTCGAAATCGACATAGCGGAAAACGAACATATTGGTCGCAGCATCGAACACGTTTAGTTCGCTGCCGAGATCGTCGAAAGTCGTGGCCTGCGTCGCGTCAGTCATCACGGGCGTGTAGCCCAGGGGCTGGCCGTTGTTGCGGATGGCGATCCCGTCCATGAGCTTCGGCATACCGTGCCCGGTCTCCCGCTGGTTCAATACAGTGTTGGTCTCCTGACCCGAGACAAAGCCCCATTTTCCGGCGATCTTAACGTCCGTTGCCAGGCCGCCCACGGGCATCACCTTGACGAGCGTATTCGCATCACCGGCCACGTTGATGACGGCGATGGTGTGGCCTAGGGTGTTCGCCACGTAGAGGGTATTTCCGTCAGAAGATAGGTCCAGATCGCGCGGATGCGAGCGCTCCAGATCTTTCGTGCCCGTCGGAACTTCAGCGATCTGCGTGAACTTCGGTCCCGGGTCGATGCGGAAGGCGCGCACGGTTTTTCTTACCCGGTCGGTTGTATACAAGCGGGTGCCGGATCTTATTGAATCTCGCCTTTTCCGCATAAAAGCCGAGCTTGAATTGGCCGATCAGGTTGTCGGTCTTTGTGTCGACCACGGTTGCGAAATTCGCGTATTGGTTCAGGACAACGACGTAGGGCGACGCTGAAATGGCGGGATTCTCCGGCGAGATCGTAATGCCCATCGGACGAAGCCCTCCCGTTTTTCCCGGCAGCCGGAGATCGATCCACTTGACCTGACGTGTCGCGGTGTTCATCACCGCGACCCTCCAGTCGGGATAGCCTTCCTTGCCGGGGAGCGTAACGTAGAGTTTCGCGCCGTCGGCGGTAAGCGCCAGCGAGTTCGGCTGGCTTCTGAACGGCTGCGGCACATGAGGCCAGTGTTCTCCGCCGGCTTTCACGACCGGATTATTCGGATCGATGCGGTCGCCAATGCCCGGCGCGCCGTCGAAGTAGCCGGCCCCGAACATGATCTTGGTGAACCGCGGCATGCCCGCGCGCACCCCTGCGGCCTCGGCGCCAACGATGTCTTTCACCGGGTCGGCTGTCGGGCCGGTAATGACCTGCCCCTTTGAATCAGTCTTTACAGCAGTTGAGAAAAACCTGAGGTCAAAGGGGGCCTCAGGCAAGACCGGGGCGAGAGCCACACATTTAAAGTCCGGGTCGGACAGATGCTGGTGTCCCGCCGTCTGGCAGCCGATTGAAAGAAGCGCGCCGATCACGGCAAGAGCGGCCAGCGCAAACCGCAAGCCTGACAGAACAGGAACGGGCCGAATTACGAAAATTTTTTTTTCCATAGTCCCCTCCTCATTTTGAGATAACCAGGACATTATGTGGTCAGAAAATAAGTATATCATTTCCGTACCGGGGATTGTTGGTCAGTCGTCGAAACTCAGTCTGGATTAGTAACAAAGGTGATATGCAATGTTATTCAGGAATAAGGCGGCGGACAATAGCGTGAAGGAAAGAGTCTAACAGGCTGTTGAAAAAACCCATAATTCGCTCTCCATAGGGTGCGGCTACTGCCTGCGAAAAAGGTTTTTAACGACCTGCTGCTTATTCTTTTTTAAAGTCCGAGGGGTTGATGACGTATTTCTTCAGGAGATTGTACAGATCTGCCCGGTACCTCCCGGCAAGGGCCGCTGCGCTGCTTACGTTCCCCCGGGTGAGTTCAAGGAGCCTGATGAGATATCTTTTCTCGAAGTTCTCCCGGGCCTCTTTGAGCGGTTTGATCGCTTCTTCCACGGCGCATTTTTCGAGAGGGATCAGCTCCTCGCCGATGACGTCCTGTTCGGCCATGGCCGCGGCATACTCGATCGTGTTCTCGAGTTCGCGCACGTTACCGGGCCAGTCATGGAGCATCAGCCGCTGCATGGCGGCAGGCGTCAGGCCTTTTATCTTTTTGTCATCTGTTCGGAGAATTTTTTCAGGAATGCGTCAACCAGAACGGGAATGTCATCCCTGCGTTCCCGAAGAGGCGGCAGTTCGACGGGAATGACGTGGATCCGGTAATAGAGGTCCTCCCGGAACTGGCCCTGTTTGACCAGTTCTTCGATGTTCTTGTTCGTGGCAACGATGACCCGCACATCCACGTCCACCGGTCTGCTCGCTGCCCACAGGGTAAAACTGGCGCTCCTGGAGCACGCGGAGGAACTTGGCCTGGATGGAGAGCGGCATGTCGCCGATCTCGTCGAGAAATATGGTCCCCTCATGGGCCTGGACAAAGAGGCCCTTGGAGGTCCTCACCGCCCCGGTGAAGGAGCCCTTCTCATGGCCGAAGAGTTCGCTCTCCAGGAGCGTTTCGGGAAGGGCGGCGCAGTTGATGGCCACGAAGGGCTTGTCGCTCCTGTTGCTCGCAAGGTGGATCGCCCGCGCGATGAGCTCCTTGCCCGTGCCGCTTTCCCCCCGGACGAAGACCGTGGAATCCGTTTTTGCGACCCGGGACACGGTCTCGAGCACCGCCTGCATGGCCCCGCTTCGCGCGACGATGTTCTTGAAATCGTACCGCTCCGAGAGCAGCCCCTGCAACCGGTCGACCTCCGAGGCCAGCTTCCTGTTCTCCAGGGCGCGTTCCACGTGCAGGATCAGCTCGCGGGCATCGAAGGGTTTCGTGAGATAGGTGAAGGCGCCGCGTTTCATCGCATCCACGGCGCTCTCGATGCTGCCGTGGGCCGTGAGGATGATGGCCGGCATGTCGGGCGCCACGCGGCGCAGTTCCTCCATGAGCGATATCCCGTCCTGGCGCACGAGCTGAAGGTCGAGAATGGCCAGGTCAAAGGCCTGCGCCACCACGGCGGCTTTTGCCTCGTCTTCGTCCGGCGCCGTGGTGACCGCATAACCGGACGATTCGAGCCGCATCTTCATCAGCTCCAGGAGGTTCCGGTCATCATCAACGATCAACAGTTTTGCCGCCGCCTTCTCCATCGCTACTTTCCGAGCCCTTTCTTCATTTCCTCGATCTCGAGGTCCACCTGCTTCGCCTTCTCAAAGGCCTGCAGCACGCCGACCCATATCTTTGCCTCTTCCACCAGGGGACTTCGGGGAAATTCCCTCTCAATGCGCATGAAGTAACTCAACGCCTTTTTGTAATCCTTCTTCGGATTTGCGTAGTGGGCGCTGATCAGCCCCATGTCCATGAGCGCTTCATCTCCCGGCGGTGTTTTCGGCGAGCGGGCAAGGATGTCCTGGCTCTCCTTCATCGCGCCCTCGAAATTGCCCTTTGCTGAGCAGACTCTCCACGCGCATCAGGTGAGTCGCTCTGAGGACACTCCGGGCATTCCGGCACACGGGCTCCGGGCACTCCGGGCACTCCGGACCTCCGGGGCCCGTGTCCGGACCGGCGCACAGCCCGCTGCGATCGACAGGATCAGGCAGGCAACTGTAACGTAAAAGTGCTGCCGTTTCCCACTTCGCTTTCTACCCATACCGAGCCTCCATGCGCTTGAATGATGTGCTTGACGATCGCCAGCCCCAGCCCGGTTCCCGTGGTGCCTGCCGGCGCCGGGGACCTGCCGGAACTTGTCGAAGATCGCGGTTGCATGTTCCTTGGGAATGCCCGGTCCCGTGTCGATGACCGCAACGATGACGGCATCCTTTTCCCGCCGGGCGGTAATGCTCACCGTTCCTCCGCGAGGAGTGAATTTCAAGGCATTTCCGATCAGGTTCCGCAGGACCTGGAGCATCCTCTCGGCGTCCATGGTCAGCGGCGGCAGGTCCCGCACCTCCCTGCTGATCTTGATGTGTTTCGCTTCTGCCAGCGGCCCCACTTCCTCCACGACCCTCGCGATGAGCGGAGACAGGTCGGCCTTGCCGAAGTTGAACGCCAGCAGTCCCGATTCGAGCTTCGCCAGGTCCAGAACGGAATTGACCAGCCCGATGAGCCGGTTGCTTTCCTCGGCGATGATCAGGAGCACCTTTTTCTGCTTTTCCGTGACCTCGCCGCAGCATCCCTTCCAGGAAGAGGTTGGTCCCCTCCTTGATGGAGGTGAGCGGCGTGCGCAGCTCGTGGGACATGAGCGCGAAGAAATCGGACTTCATCCTGTCCACTTCCTTCAGTTTGCTGCACATGGTGTTGAATGCCTGGGCCAGTGCCCCGATTTCCGGCGAAGAGGGCACCCTCAAATCCGCCTCAAAGACGCCGTCGGCGATGTCCTTCGTCTTTTTCTGCATTTCCGAGAGGGGACGCGTAATGCTCCTGGTGATCAGCACGGCCAGAGCGATCCCGAACAGCAGGGACACGGCGCTCACCACCATGGCGGTGGTCCGCGCCCGCCTGCCTGCCTCGCTCAGCTTCTTCACCTTGTCGAGAATGCTCTGCTGGCTCATGGTCCGGACCTTGACCAGTTCCTCCATCGCGGCATTCACCGCACGCTCCTTTTCTTTCGTGTACCACGTGCGGTCGTAGCGCAGCCTGCCCTGTGGTATTCCGCCTCTTCCTTGAAGAGCGAGTTATAGGTCAGGTGGAAGTCCGCCGCCCTGTTCAAGGCATCCCGCACCGCGGGACTGACGCCGAGCGTGAGCGCCTGGCTGAGATTGTGTTCGAACTCCGTCCTGGATTTCAGAAACCCCTTATAGAGCTCCCGGTCCCGCACAATGAGATACTTTTTTTCATACCTCGTTTCGGACAGAAGCTCGTCCGTCATGTCTTTCTGAAGGCTGATGAGGGAATTGTCCACCAGGATGATGGAATGGGTGACATCGGTCACGTTGCCGAGCTGCACGATGAAGCGGTAACTCATTGCCGCTGCCAGGGCCAGAAGGAAAACGTATCCCAGGATCAACCTTGAAAGGATGCTAAATCTCACGCTTTTAGCCTTTTCAGATTCCGGTCAAGAACAGACCGCTTCATGTTCGCCGTTTTTCAACCACTGCGAAGGATGCTTCTTCACCTGAGCTTGCAAAGTATCCTTACTATACCATTTTTTTGCTTTGGCTTCACCTAATTGATCGCTTTAAAAAAACATGTCTGTCTTCAACTCGATTGCCTGCCTTTCCTTATTGCCCTGCTCAGTAATTTCATGAGTTAGATTATGCTCCGTGAATCCCGGGGAAGGGGATCGAAGTTCTCGCGGTGTCCGCAAGTGCAAAGAGATATAAGGCCAGCCTAATACAAACGCATTCAGATTCGTTCCTGCTTTGCCCCTCTTCTTTGTCCTCTCCCCAGAGGTGAGAGGGTTGGGTGAGGGGGGGGGCTTGCCGGGATGTAACATTATTTATTTCGTTCGCATTAGTTGAATTGCTGTGAAAAACTGAAGGCATGGTGCACATGGGTTGGTGAAAACTAACGGGCTTATCACCATTTTGTATGGAATTGTGGACAGAATTTTAACATACTGATTTATTGAAAATTTTATCAGATGTTGCATAATGCCATAGGTTATCGCTGTATAAAAATCCATACAGCACGACTGTTTTCTCAGACGAAAATAAACACCCTTAATTAATAAAATACGTTTATATATCAGTAAGATAAAACTTATATACTTATTCTGGCATTTGAGTTGCAATAAATGCACAGCAGAGGCGCACAGAACAAGGACATCATTTTAGGATTTAAGGAAGGACAATACTATGAAGACGGATACAATGAAGACGGAGAATGTCAACCTATTTGTGATCAACCTGATTGTGATTGGTGCGGTAATTCTGGCCTTCGCGCTTTTTGGATGCAGCAGCGGCAAATCGTCGAACACGACAGCCTCGGGAACGATCGATGGGGCCGCGCTCTATAGCAGCGATTGCAGCGGATGTCATGGCTCCCTTGCCACGAGCGGCAAGAAAGGGGCATCAATATCCCAGATCCAAAACGCGATTGCACACAACATGGGCGGCATGGGGGCCTATAGGAGCCTCACCGCCGATCAACTCCAGGCAATTGTGTCCGCCTTGACGGCGGTAGGGACGACAAACCCCACCACGACGAACGCAATAATACTCCCACCTCTCAACAGCCTCGCTCGACGGGGCCGCGCTCTATTCGGACAACTGCGCTTCGTGCCACGGTCCGCTTGCCGCAAGCGGCAAGGCCGGCGCAATGGCATCCGCTATCCAGGCCGCCATTGCAAACAACAAAGGCGGAATGAGTCGGTTCTCGAACCTTACGACAGCCCAGCTTCAGGCCATTGCGGATGCGTTAGCAGCAGTGCCTGCACCAACACCCACTCCCTACTCCAACACTGACAGACGGCGCTTCGCTTTACGCGACGTACTGCAGTTCATGCCACGGCGCCGCTTGCCACGAGCAGCAAGAAGGGAAGGACTGCCGCCCAGGATCCTGTCCGGCATCGGCAGTGTGAACCCGCCATGGGGTCTCTCTCCACCCTTACGATTGCTCAAATTCAGGCCATAGCAACAGCATTGGGATCAGCGCCTGCGCAGACTCCTACGCCTTCGCCGACACCGACGCCTGCGTCCCACGACATAACGACGGGGCTGCGCTCTATGCGGCCAACTGCAATTCATGTCACGGTCCGCTTGCCACGAGCGGCAAGTCGGGAGCAACAGTGTCTCAGATACAGAACGGTATTTCCAGAAACTACGGCGGCATGGGACAATTCACGAATCTCACTCCAACGCAGATTCAGGCCATTGCGACGGCATTAGGGTCAACGCCGGCTCCTACACCTACACCGACACCCACGCCAACTGACGGGGCGTCGCTCTATGCGGCCTAACTGCAGTTCGTGCCACGGCGCATTGGCGAACAGCACCAAGCGGGGTGCAACAGCTTCCACGATCCAGACGGGCATCGGCAGCGTCGGCGCCATGAGTTCACTTTCGAATCTTTCGACAACGCAGATTCAGGCCATCGCTACCGCCTTAGGACGACACCGGCGCGGCCCTACCCGCACCTCCGTCACCTACGCCGACACCGACCCCACGCCAATCTGACCGCACGGAGCCAGACACTCTAGCGGCATTGCAGTCTCCTGTCACGGCTGCATTGGCGAGCAGCACCAATCGGGGTCCAAAGCTTCCGATCCAGTACGGGCATCGTCGACAGCCTGCGCCATGAGCTATTCACTGTCGAGATCTTTCGTCTGACAGACGCAGATCCAGGCCATCGCCTCATGCGTCTCCGCCGACTGCACCGGGACCCCTGTCCCGTCACACCGACGCCGACGCCCGCGCCGACTGACGGGGCCGCGCTTTATACCACCTAACTGCAGTTCGTGTCATGCAGCACTGGCCGCAAGCGCCAAAGCTGGAAGAACAGCCACCCAGATCCAGACCGCCATTGGAAGCAAGTAGGTGGCATGAATTCTCTGTCGAACCTTACGGCAACGCAAGTCCAGGCCATCGCTGCTGCCCTGGCAATTACGGCAACTCCTGCGCCGACCGCGGGGGCAGCGCATCTACGGCACGTAGTCCAGATATGGCGTCATCGGCACCGGCGGCTTCACCGGAGGAACGCCGGTCTGTCGCAGACCTGCCCCTAAGTCCAGCCGGTCAAGCCTGGATCTCGTTCATGTATTCTGCCTGAGGAGCTTGCCAGTCAACAGCACGCAGATCCAGGCCTATAGCGACGGCATCTTACGCAGCTGCACCGGAGCAACGCCGGTCCTTCTCAAACCTACACCAATGTTGCGCCTACACCGACGTGCGGTTCCTGCCACGCCATCCCGCCGGCGACCGGCCATCACACGTATCATGTGAACTCGCAAGGGTGTCGTGCGGCACCTGCCACGGTACGGGCTACAGCAAGACTACCGTGAATACGGCAACACACAACAACGGCGTGGTAAACATCGCGAGCGGAGCCCCGGGCTGGAACCCGACCACGCGCTCCTGCTCGAACTCGTGCCACGGCACGCAGAGCTGGGGAGGAAGCACGACATCGCAACGACGACGCCTGCACCGACGGCACAACAACGTCGGGAGCGATCGACGGCGCGGCGCTCTACGCCACTACTGCAGCCGTGCCATGGAGCGCTTGCCTCGAGCGGCCTACAGAGGGGCAACGGTTGCCCAGATACAGACCGGCATCAACACGATCAGCGGGATGATGTCGCTTTCTACGCTCACGTCTGCGCAGATCCAGGCCATTTCGACTGCGTTGGGAAATTCAACATCATCGACGACGACACCGACGCCGTCACATCGACACCGATGTGCGGTTCCTGCCACGCCATTCCGCCGGCATCCGGCCATCACTCGACCCACGCGTCGCGTTCGTGCAGCGTATGCCACGGCGCGGGCTACAGCTCGACCTCTAATAACGTGGCGACGCATAACAATGGTGTGGTAAACATCGCGAGCGGGAGCACACCGGGCTGGAATCCGACCACGCGCTCCTGCTCGAACTCGTGCCACGGCACGCATAGATGGTAAGTAAGAAGTAAGGATATACGGAGCGCCCTGCCGCAAGGCAGGGCGCCGACTTTTCTGTTTTTATAGTAAACACATAGCAACGCGCCTTTTTCAGCTCGAGATACATACCAGCTGATAGACGACAATACTAAACCATCCGCGAGGGTGGGGCGGAAAACCTACGGGTCTCCATGAGATAGCCGGGCTGCCGAAATATCTTTCGATATTCAGGCGCCCGGCTTTTTATTTCTGTGATTCTCGCGCAGTACACACACGCCTTTTTCAGCTCGAGATACATACCAGCTGATAGACGACAATACTAAACCATCCGCGAGGGTGGGGCGGAAAACCTACGGGTCTCTCTGAGACAGCCGGGCTGCCGAAATATCTTTCGATATTCAGGCGCCCGGCTTTTTTGTTTTCGAATGCCCTTGCGGAATAAAGTAACTAAGGAGGTGACGCCGACCATGGCACACAATGCGGGATGGTTGCTCAGTTAGAAAAAGCCCCCGACTCCCGCCGGTGGCGTAGAAGCACGGGCAACCCGGTTTCACAAAAACACCATCACGAACGGTTCACGGACATTGTATTTTGACAGTGCATCCTGTAAAGAAAGAGCAAAATTGCAGAGCAGTACATCAAGAAAGCAGTAGCACCCATGCCCGAAGGACAAGCCGGACCAATTTCAAAAAGGAGATTCGAATAATGAAGAAAAACATTCTCACCCTTCTCATGGTATGTGCAGCGATGATCGGTTTCGTGGTTGCCGGTTGCAGTTCGCCCGGTTCGTCAGACTCATCGGCCGCGTCTCATGCATCTAAAGCAACAGTGTCCGGTGTCGCATCACTGGACATGATGGATAACGGCACTGTTTCCATGATTGATTCTTCCGTGCCGGCGCAGGAAAAGACGGCAGCCGTCAACAGCAATGGAAATTACACTGTTGACGTGAGCGGGCTCAAGCCGCCTTTCTTGCTCAAGGCCGAAGGGGCTGACCAGGCTGGAAATGGACAGACGCTGTATTCTGTTTCGAAAAACGGCGGCCGGGCCAACATCAACCCGATTTCGGACACGGCAGTAGCCGCGTCAGCGGATAATACAGGTCCGAGCGTACTCTCGATCATAAGGTCCAGTGAAAGTGAAGATGAACACCACAGAACCGCGGACCATTTTGAAGTGATCATCTCCCGCCTGCGCACCGTGCTGGCGCCTCTGTTTGAGCTGTACCAGATTTCGGGCAACGCTGTCACCGATGACGATGATGAGAATGATAACAGCGGACTTCGTGCAATGTTCCAAGACGTGCGGTTTGTCGTGAAAGACCGAAGGGTAACCGTTACGAACAGGCAGACCGGCGACGTTATCTTTTCAGGATCGCTCAGAGATCTCGCCTCGGGTACCTTCTACGCAGAAAACATGCCTGCCGGACCGGGGGGATCCACTGCCTGCGCCTACACCTATGACGCGTGGAGCGCATGCCAGTCAGACGGAACGCAGACCAGGAACATGCTGACCTCGTCTCCTGCAGGCTGCACAGGGACGCCGGTCCTGTCGCAACCCTGCACCTATTCCGCCAACTCCAGTGGCCTGCAACTACACCTATGGTGCATGGGGCGCATGTCTGTCAAACGGAACGCAGGTCAGGGGCCTTGTATCGTCATCGCCCGCAGGCTGCACTGGCACGCCGGTCCTGACACAGAACTGCACACCGCCGCCGGCGGCCTGCACCGGCTACAACTACTCCGCGTGGGGCACATGCACGAACAACCTGCAGACCAGAACTGTGACATCACTGTCCCCCGCCAATTGCGTAGGGACGCCCGCAGCAGCGTCGATCCTGTCACAGGCCTGCACCTCGCCGCTAGCCTGTACCACCTACAACTACTCCGCGTGGGGCACATGCACGAACAACCTGCAGACCAGAACTGTGACATCACTGTCCCCCGCCAATTGCGTAGGGACGCCCGCAGCAGCGTCGATCCTGTCACAGGCCTGCACCTCGCCGGTAGCCTGCACCACCTACAACTACTCCGCGTGGGGCACATGCACGAACAACCTGCAGACCAGAACTGTGACATCACTGTCCCCCGCCAATTGCGTAGGGACGCCCGCAGCAGCGTCGATCCTGTCACAGGCCTGCACCTCGCCGGTGGCCTGTACCACCTACAACTACTCCGCGTGGGGCACATGCACGAACAACCTGCAGACCAGAACGGTGACATCACTGTCCCCCGCCAATTGCGTAGGGACGCCCGCAACAGCGTCGATCCTGTCACAGGCCTGCACCTCGCCGGTCGGCCTGCACCACCTACAACTACTCCGCATGGGGCACATGCACGAACAACCTGCAGACCAGAACGGTGACATCACTGTCCCCCGCCAATTGCGTAGGGACGCCCGCAGCAGCGTCGATCCTGTCACAGGCCTGCACCTCGCCGACGCCCGCATGCGGCTCCTGCCACGCCATCCCGCCGGCGACAGGCCAGCACGATTTCCACGTGAACTCGCAAGGGTACGATTGCAGCAGATGCCACGGCACGGGCTACAGTTCAACTGCCGTGACTGCGACGACGCACAAGAACGGCGTGAAAGACGTCGTAAGCACCTTGAATTTCAACGCGACTACGCGCTCCTGCTCTCCCGGGTGCCACGGCACGCGGACCTGGTAGGTTGTAGCGAGGAAGTACTGACTTAGAACGTCTTCAACCATCCAAGGGGCCTGCTCACGCAGGCCCTTTTTTGTGTCGAGCATGTTAGACAGCTTGGAAATGGAAGTCGTCTACCCAGCCTGATGAAGACGATGAATTGGCAAAGTGCAGGGCATCGTCCTTGTTGGCGGGGTGGACGTGAGCATAACCTACCCTGAACCGACGCAAATCCTTCGATTGCCCCAGTTGCTTCATAATAAAATGTTACCGGAAGATCATTATGGGCTTTGTCGAGTTTTTTAATTGAAATTTGTCTGAGTGACTCTCAACTATAGTTGCTCTCCTCTAGTCTAGGCATTTTTGAGATTTGGGGATGTAAGGCATCGCAGCTTAAAAAATAGGCTTCGTAGGATGGCCGTGTTTGAGTTTTCTGAGGCTGGGCCATACCTAACCATCCCTCTCAAGCAGCCTCTTTTAAGCAATCTGTCCGCTCCGTCTTGGTGCAATAGCGTGGACGCAGGGTTTGGGTTTACGGTTTGAAGATCTTTTTAAGCTTAACCTCCAAGGCTTTTCTCAGCTCAAAAGGGTTTAGGTTTTATATTGTTCTTTGAGTTTGCGCTTTGTTTCATCGGAGACATCGGGAGACTCCAAGATTCTCCGGTAAGGAGTTTTGGGCTTATCATAGCGTTTCACGATCTTTGAAGCAACCCGTTTCTTTTCCAGCAGCTTCACCGAAGGACAGAAGAAGTTCAGAAACAGCCTCCACTCGGTGGTATAAAGCTCGTTCATGAGAGGAACAACCTCCGGAGAGTCCAGGCGATCGTAGCCAAGCCATTGTCTCACATGGGTCCAGTTTTTCTGCTCGATATGAGCATTATCGTCTTTTTTATAGGCCCGGCTTCGGGTGAACTGAATCGGCCGTTTCCTCTCGGTCAGATAGCGAAGCAGGTGATGGTTTAAGAACTCACTGCCGTTGTCCGCGTCAAAGCCCAGGATCGGGAACGGCAGGGATTGTTCGATATCCTTGATCTGGTCGATGACATCCTGATAGTTTTTGCCCCAGACAGCGCGCTGCTCCGTCCAGCCGGTGGCGATGTCCACGCAGTCGACGGTATTGGCGTACATGCCTTCTGTAGTGCTTCCGCAGTGGGCTACGGTATCAGCCTCCAGGAAGCCCGGCCGGGATTCATCCCATTGGTTGGTTTTCACCGGGATATGCCTTCTTAAGAGCGTTCCCGGCTTGGTTGTGGCCCTGCCGTGCTTGGTATACTCTGCGCGGATCGGGTTTAGTATCCTGTCGATGCTCGATGGAGATATTCTGAGCAAGGCCACTGCCGTCTCCTGCGAGATGGGGCCATAGGATTTAATATATCCTGGCAGCCACTCAGGGATGATGGCCTTCAGGCGCTTTGAGCACGGCAGATTTGCCGTCATCCAGATACGCTTTAAGGGTACGAGGAGCGTCTCCGTGTCATACACCGGCTTTCTGCCTCGTTTTGCCGGATTCTTTTGGGTAAATCGCCGGAAGGTCCGCAGAAGCCTGAGGGCATGCTTTCGGTGATACCCGCAGGTTGAACAGAACTCGTTCAGGATCGCTGTTTTCATCTTCCGGGAGGCGGCCCGGTACCGTTTTACGATTGCAGCCAGGTACTCCCGTTTGGATCGTGGACTCATCAGAACTAACCCTCCTTTTAGGGGTATAGTTCCGGTAACATGCATTATGAGTCAACGATACTTTTCAAAATGCGGTTGGGTAACATTTATTGTGAGTCAATTCGGCCTTCGATTGCCGGTTGACAATTTTCCTGCCCGGCATTACAATCATCGCTCATATCACTACTATTTTATTCTGAAGGAGATTATGACGTGGCGATTATCGTAAAAGGACCCATCGTCGAGATGGACGGCGACGAGATGACGCGGATCATCTGGCAAATGATCAAGGAGAAGCTGCTCTTTCCCCATCTCGCGATGGACTTGCAATACTACGACCTCGGCATAAAGCACCGCGACGAGACCGACGACCGGGTGACCCTTGACGCGGCGAACGCGGTCCTTTTGCACGGCGTGGGCGTGAAGTGCGCGACCATCACGCCGAATGCGGGGCGGGTCAAGGAGTACCATTTGAAGCAGGCCTGGAAAAGCCCGAACGGGACGATCCGGTCCATTCTGGACGGGACGGTCTTCCGCAAGCCGATCATCGTCAAAAACATTCCGCCTGCCGTGCGGAGCTGGAAGAGGCCCATCTCCATCGGCCGGCACGCCTACGGTGACATCTACAAATCCGTGGAGTACAAGGTGCCCGGCCCCGGGAAGGCCGAGCTCGTCTTCACGCCTGCGTCCGGCGAGCGCGTGTCCCTCGCGGTCCACGAGTTCAAGGGACCGGGTGTGATCATGGGCATCCACAATACGGAAAAATCAATCAGGAGCTTCGCCAGGGCCTGCATCAATTACGCCGTCGGGGAGAGGTGCGACCTGTGGTTCGGCGCCAAGGACACGATCTCGAAGACCTACCACGGCTTTTTCAAGGAGGTCTTCGACTCCGAAGCGGACGCCCGCAAGGCGGACCTCGAAGCAAGCGGGGTTAGATACCGCTACATGCTGATCGACGACGCGGTCGCGCAGATCATGAAGGCCGAAGGCGGCATGCTCTGGGCCTGCATGAACTACGACGGCGACGTGATGAGCGACATGGTGGCCTCGGGCTTCGGGAGCCTCGGCCTCATGACCTCGGTCCTCGTCTCGCCCGAGGGAAAATACGTGTACGAGGCGGCCCACGGCACGGTCATGCGCCATTACTACGAGCACCTGAAGGGAAACCCCACGTCCACGAACTCCGTGGCCTCCATCTTCGCCTGGACCGGGGCGATCGCCCGCCGCGGTGAGCTGGACAAGACGCCGGAGGTTGTCGCTTTCGCGCGGAGGCTTGAAGAGGTCGTGATCGCGACCGTCGAGAGCGGCATTATGACCAAGGACCTCGCGTCCATCGCGGAACCCAGGCCCGGCAAGTATGCGCAGACCGAGGAGTTCCTGGACGTTATTGCGAAGCGGATGTAGGGCGGGATTGCCAATCTGACGATAGGCGAGTATCTCCAGGCCGCCTTTACGGTCATCGGGGCCGTTGAGCCGGCTCCCGGCGATGAAGGCTATCAATACGGACTCATATTCACGGACCTGACCTCCGAGTCCCGGAAGCTGCTTCTTGAGTACGTCGAACAGACGTCGCGGAGCCGCATCCGGCCAGCTCGTAAGCTAATGAAATAGTATTAAAAAAAGGTGAAAATACGTCTGAAATTTGACAGGCTGCAGGTCCGGTTGCTATATTTTAAATAGGGGGAAGGGAGGTTGAAGTAAATGTCATCGACAAAAAACAAAATGAATTGTTCCGTGTGCGGCATGGAAGTTAAAAAGGACTCAAAGTTCAAAGCCGACTACAAGGGACAAACGTATTATTTCTGCAGCAATAATGATAAGAAGGAGTTCCAGAATCGGCCCCAGGTATTTGCCGGAATAGAACGTGTAAGTAAAACCGGCAAGGCGGCGTAAGGAAAACTCCGAACTCACATCTCGAGTTTCTCATTTGCTAAGATCCGGGGAGGGTAAGATTCCCGGATTTTTTTTTGAGGTGTCTCATCTTCCGCGCGATGAGACTCTCATGGCATCCTGGGAGGATTTCCTATCGTATCAGCTCCGCGAGGCCGTAGACCGGCCGGGTTTTTCCGTCCCAGGTAAGCTGGCCCGAAACAACAGCCATGGCAAAACCGCCGATGACCCAGTTGGTAACGTTCTTCCGGTCGACGACTGTTACGGAAAGCGAGCCATGGCCCTTGCTGCCTCGCCAGGACACTTGCCAGGTACCGGGCCAGCGGTAGAAGCCGAAGGCAAGGCTTCGTTCGGGAACCTCAATTCGCAGGTCTTCCAAGACCTCGCTCTTCTGATCCAGCACCAGGAACCCCAACGCGTTTCCGAAAGATGTTTTCCCTTTTTCATTCCTGAGATAGAGGTCTCCCTGGTCGATCGTTTCCAGGTACAATCCCTGAAAGTCGTTATAGAACAGGCCGGAAACGTACGAGTACCAGGGAGACGTGTTGACCATGAATATATATTCGTAGATTACCCGTCCGGGGATCACCCGGTCCTTCCAGAAGAGGGCAGCCGAGGTCGAGCCCATGGAAAATATCGAATCGTTCGTGACGCGGGAGAACCGCTCCAGCATCGGTTCAGCGACGAGCTTCAACCGGTTTCGGGGACTTTCGAGGGTTATCCCGCTCTGTACCTCGCCACTGAATTGAAAGTCCGGAGAATCGGGAATACGCAGCAGCTCCTTCTTTCCGTTCTTGTACGCTCCGTTGCCCGAGATCCTGACCCACCCCTCGCGTTCGTCGTGCAGGAACACATGCGCATCGGCGTCGAAGTTGTTACCGCGGCGAGAGCGGTCATTGTCGATCGCAAATGCTACATGACCTTTCTCGTCAGCCCCGACGAAGGAAAAATAGTCGGAAACGAAAACAGGATCCGGACCCGCCAGGACAGCTGCTGTATCAAGAGTTGTCACACCTGATGATTTTGTGCGAGACTTTCCGGGGCTGAAGTCGCAGCCTGTGGTTATGCTGACGACCAGGACTGATAAAAAGAATATTCTATTGAAGAGGCTGAATTTTCGAGAGCAGTCCATGTTTCCTCACGGGGCTCCTTCATCTGCGTCAGAAGGCGAATAAAAACTATCATTGCAGTTTGTAATAGTAAAATATATTGCCAACCTGCGATTCTTCTGTTACCATTCTACACGAAAGGTCCACTCCTATTTTACCTACGACAGGGAGGAAAAGTATGGCATTGAGAAAGCTGTTCTTCGCAGTAAATGTTTTGTTAGTGGCAGCATGCCTTGCGTCCCCGGCCGGCGCCGCAGTCACACCAAGGAAGTTCCCCGCCCCTCAGCCTGCCCCCGCGCCTGTCACGATCAAGATTGATAAGACGGAATACAATCCGGAAGACACAATCAAGATAACAGGGACGGCGGAGAAGGGCAAGCCGGTGTTCATCGAGGTGGCATCGGAGAAGACCGTCGAGGTCAGGCGGCTTGACAGCAAGCCGGACAAGGAAACCGGGAAGATCCCTTGGATTTTCTACTCGAGCCACGACATCCCCGCGTACTACATAACCCTTACCCCGAAAGACACCAAGGAAAAGATCGAGGCCCTCAGGGCGCAGAAAGACGACTGGAGCTACTCCGGCGCCCTCAAGGACCTGGGAATCGACCCCTCGGGATTACGGCCTGCGGCAGCCAAAGTGGAGCGGAGGAAGACTTCCATCATCGCCGTGATCACCGGGTCGCGCGGCAGCCTCATGGAGCCGATGGATGACAAAGGGAACCTGAAGGGGGCGCTCCCGCTTTACAAGGCCCGCTTTAGATCGCCGGGCAAACTGCTCAAGCCCGCGGTGGATATTCGACCCGATGGGACCTTCGAAGCGTCGCTCAAACTGCCCGCAGGCATCGCCGACGGCTCCTACACAGTGACGGCCTTCACGGACAAGAGCGACAAGGCCGCGGCACCCCTCGCCGTGAAGCTTCCGGCGGGTACGTGGTACTTCGAACGCGCGGGCATGGCCATGAACGTCTTCGGCCCTTTTTTCCTCGCGCTGGTCATCACGATGCTAGGTGTGCTTATGGGAGCGGGCGGCGGTTTCATCCTGACCCCGGTCCTCCTCTGGCTCTACGGGCTGCCCCATGCCATCGTGGCGGGGACGGTGCTCCCGACGGTGCTCTTCTCCCAGGCCTCGGGCATCTACAACTACAGCAAGATCAAATTCATCAGCTGGAAGCTCGGGCTCACCATGGGTGTTGCCATGCTGGCCGGAGGATTCATCGGCCCGGTGCTCACCCAGCTTATCTCGTTGACACAGTTCAAGAGCCTCTTCGGGATCGTTCTCATCATCCTGGCGGGCCTCATGTTCTGGCAGACGCTTCCCGCCCAGGTAGCGAAGAACAAGCAGGAGCAAGAAATATTGAAGCACCTCAAAAAGCAGGCTGAGCAGGGCAAGTGCGAGATCAAAAAATCCTAAGGGGGAACATCACATGAACATCCTTTTTTGCGGACAGGAAATTAAGGCAAACCCGGTTATCGGCGTTATCGGCGCGTTCATCATCGCCATCGCGTCGTCCATGTTCGGGTTCGGCGGCGGGCCTTTCATGGTGCCGCTCATGACGGTCATCATGGGACTTCCCATCTATGTCGTGGTGGGGAGCTCGCTCCTCGCCATCTTCTTCAACACGCTGATGGCCACGAGCAAAAACGTGTTTTTCGAAACAGTCGACTACAAGCTCTTCGCCATCATGGCCGTGGCCGCCGTTATCGGCGGCTACCTCGGCCCGCAGATCGCAAAGCGCATCAGCCCCCTCTGGGTCAAGCGGGTCGCCGTCGTGCTGCTTCTTGCCCTGGCGACGCAGCTCCTGGGCTGGTGGGGTTAGGAATAAATTTCACAATGATCGAGGAAGGAGAACGTCATGATTGAATCAATGACCATGCTGGACGACGTGGCCTTTGCCAAGGCCATGCTCGAAAAGAAGACACTGAGCAACGCGGACCTGGTTTTTTCCCTGAGGAACCTCCTCAAGATGAAGTACTACCCGGTGGCCGTGAAGTTCTTTTATTCCCAGGACGAGCTGAAGGAATTCAAGAAATCCACGGAGTACAAGACGGGGCTCCATCCCTTCACCTTCTGCCACTACCTGGCTGCGTCGAGACAGCGGGGGGACGTCCTGCTCTCCGAACTCAAGGGACTCGGGTGCAGCAACGCCCAGTATGTATTCGGCTGGAAGGAGTACGATGAAGGCGAAGTGAAAAGCCACTTCAAGTATACGAAGGACAAGGCGCAGGCTGAGAAGTTCGTCAAATCGAAACAGAGGCTGAAGACCGGCCTGTTGGCCTTTGCAACCGCGCCGCTCCACAAAGCGCCCTACAAGCCCGACGTGATCCACGGCATGAGCGACGTGCTTCAGGTCTACCACCTGGGGAACGACTGGATGGCGGCCATGGACATTCATCCCCTCGAGATGACGATGACCATGAACAGCTCCGCGTGCCACGGCGTTTCGGCGGTCTTCCTCTCGAACAAACCCAACATCACGCCCATGTGCAGCGGCAGCTACACCGCCGGAAAGACGGAACAAGGAGAGATCAACTGGATCTGGCCCGGCGACCAGCTCGCGCCCACGGTCCGGTGGATGCTCGAGCGCACGGTGCGCGACGGCGGCGTGTCCTTCCCGCGAACAGGAGAGACCTATCCGGGGTTCAACATGTGCAAACTCTGCCCGTTCCTCGTATGGACCAAACCGAAGGAATAGCGGCAACAGTCCCTCGTCTTAGCTCTGACAAAAGGGCTTGCCCCGCCTGGGGCAGGCCCTTCTCTTAGGCCGCGCCCGCGTTCCGCTGGGTTACCGTGTTCAGCTGCTGGATGGCGCAGCTGATCTACCCCGCCCCTCCTGCCTGTTCCTTGCTCGACGCGCTGATTTCCTGAACGAGCTCGGCGGCTTCTGGATGTCCGGGACCAGCTTCGCGATCATTCCTCCCGCCCGCTCCGCTCGCCGCGCCTGCTCCAAGCGCGGAAGGCCGGCCCGCCTACAGCGCCCCCGCGAGGGCAGCCGCCTTGCGGAGGTTGTCGTAGTCCTTGTCCGCGACGGGCGCGAACCCGGTCAGACGCGCGGCCCCGAGGACCGTCTCGGACTGAGGCTCGTTCGGTTTAAGCTTAAGCAGCGCCGCCTGTATTTTCGCGACAATCGCCTTGTCCAGTTTCGGCGAGGAGAAAACGGGCCAGTTTGGGAAATAGTCTGTAAACCCGACGATCTTGAGCTTCGAAAGGTCCACCTTGTCTTTCATCTTGTCCAGATCGTCCTCGCGAATGCCGCCGGCATCGGCGGCCTTATTGAACACGGCCATGGTGACATTGTCGTGCTTCTTCGCGAACGGAAGCTGGATAAAGTCCTTTTTCACATCGAGCCCCGCCTTGCTCAGGAGGAGTATCTGAAAGATGTAGCCGGCAGCGGAGTCCTTGTCCACAAAACTCAGCTTTTTGCCTTTCAGGTCCTGGATATTTTCGATGCCGCTGTCCTTTCTCGCGATGATGATCCCCCGGAACCTCGTGCCGCTTTTGGGCTCTGAAGCAAGGGCGAGCGGCTCCAGGTTGACGCTCTTCTTGAGCTCGACGTAGATCAGCGGATTGGCAAACGCCATGTCCACCTGTCCCGCCTTTACCATGTTCTTGAAGGCTTCGAAGTCCTTCGGGATCACCAGTACGACTTTTTGTCCGGTTTCCTTAGTCAGGTACTCCGCAAGGGGATTGAACATCTGGGACATCTCTACGGCGCTCAGTCTCGGCAGAATGCCGAACTTGATCTCCGCCGACGCGTCGCCGGAACGGACAGCCGACAGGGCGGAGAACAAAAACGTTGCTACTGCATACCATAAAATCCGTTGCTTCATACTATCCTCCTTCGTATCCAGGTATTTTTTCAACGGGACCCGAATCGCGATGTGAACGCGCGGGCATCAGGGTATCAAGCGCCGTCCCTGCCTGCAACGTCCTCAGGAAGGGGCCGTGCATTGGGGACAGGGAGGCGAACCGCGAAAAGCCAATGATACTATAGCATAGAAAGAGGTTACAAGAGATAGAAATAGTTTATAAGAGCGGCCGGGGAAGGATGACAGCTGTTGACAATGGCTTTTCCCCCATGCTAGTATCTGGTCAAACCCTTCGAGGAACAGGAAATGCTTGAGGCGCTGAAACGGCTGCTCTCCGGCGCCGCCCTGGCGACCCGGGGCTGATTTTAAAATGATGGACGAAGGGACTCGATTTCTGATATTATCATTGGACGGCGAGAGTTATGCCGCTCCAATCGGGAGACTGCTGGAGATCGATCCTAATTTTGTAAAAGGGCTTGTGTTCGACGACGATCAGGAAATTACAATCCTTGACTTTGAAAGGTTGCTCAATGCCGGTTAAAATACTGCTAGCTGACAAAAGCATCACCATCCAGAAGGTCGTGGAAATGCTGTTTTCCGGCCGCGACTACGAAGTAATGTGCGTGAGCGACGGAGAGACCGCCCTGAATGAAGCGTCCCGCGCCGCTCCGGATGTCGTGCTCGCCGACGTTGATCTGCCGAAGATAGACGGCTATACCTTCGCCGCCAGGCTCAAGCAGACGCCGCCGCTCGCGCAGATACCCGTTATCCTCATGATGAGCAGGGATGATGTTTACGATTCCGTAAAAGGCAAGCAGGCAGGGATCGTCGACAATATCGCCAAACCCTTCGAGTCGCAGGAGCTGATCGCCAAGGTCAGGAAGGCTGTTGGCTCGGTCCAACCGCAGCATGAAGAGCCCGCTCGTCCGGCCACTGCTCAAAAGCCTGTGGCACCGGCCCCGCGCCCGGCAGAGGCCGCGCCTTCTCCCCCGTTCCACCGGCAACCATTGCCAAGCCGAAGCAGACCACGCCCGCCGATATCTTCGACATTATTCAGGAGGCACCGACCGCATCGGAAGTCAGGCAGACTACCGCCCAATCGGCCGGCGAGGAGGAGTCGGTTTACGAAGTGGAGCCCGAGGTGGAGGAGGTTGAGGAACCGATGCCCCGTGAAGGAGCAAAGGCCCTCCCTGTCGGCGAAAAGGCCGTTGAGGAGATGCGGGCCGGTCTTGGCCTGGCGGATTCTACCGCCGAGTCTCGGACCGGGGTCGCGTCCTTCGAGTCTTTTGAAACGGTCACGGAACCGAAGGCAGCGACGCCTGCGCCGTCGGCCGCGGCTTGGTCCGCCAGTCTACCGCTGCCGGAAGGCGAGCTTCGCAAAATAGTCGAAGAGGCCGTTGCGAAGCTGGCAAAAGAGACATTCGAAAAAATGCCGCTTCCGCAGCCCCCGACGATATCGGAGGGCGATCTTTGGGGCATAGCGGAAGAGACTGTTTCAAAAATGGCCGAGGATATGTTCGCCAGGATGCCGCTGGTCCGGCCGCCGTCGCTGCCCGAGGGCGAACTCCGGCGCATGGCCGAAGAGGCCGTGGCCAGGATGGCCGCAGACGCGTTCAAGGACATGCCCCCGCCTTCGCCCCCGAAGATCTCCGATGATACCCTGAGAAGAGGAATCGAGGACGCCGTCAGAAAGGTTGCCCGGGAGATCGCGAAGGAAGTGATCGAGCGGGTGGCCTGGGAAGTGATCCCTCCCCTCGCGGAACAGCTGATCAAGGAGGAGATCGACCGGCTGAAGGCGATGGAGTAGCAGTTCAGAGTCATGAGTTCGGAGTGCGGAATGAAACAAAAGAGGGGACTTGCTCCCCTCTTTTTATTAAGAGCGGTACACCATGAAGGAGAGCATCACCAATGTCATCGCAGGAACTACCCAAAACCTATGATCCAAAATCCGTAGAGCAGAAGTGGTACGCCTTCTGGTTTTCGAAGAGCTATTTCCACGCCGACGAGAACGCCGGGGGGCCGGCCTTTTCGATCGTGATACCGCCGCCGAACGTGACCGGCTCGCTCCACATCGGACACGCCTTGAACTCGACGCTCCAGGACATCCTCGTGCGATGGATGCGCATGTCCGGCAGGAACACCCTCTGGGTGCCGGGCACGGACCACGCCGGCATCGCCACGCAGAACGTGGTGGAGCGTCAGCTCGCGAAAGACCATATCGACCGGCACGCCCTGGGCCGTGAGAAGTTCATCGAGAAGGTCTGGGAGTGGAAGAAAGAGTACGGCGGCAGGATCATCAATCAGCTTAAACGCATGGGGGCATCCTGCGACTGGGAGCGCGAGCGCTTCACCATGGACGAAGGGCTCTCGCGCGCCGTGCGCGAGGTCTTTGTCACGCTATACGAAGAAGGGCTCATCTATCGCGGTGAGAGGCTCATCAACTGGTGTCCGCGCTGCCACACGGCGCTCTCCGATATCGAAGTCGAGCACGAGGACGAGAAGGGCAAGCTGTACCATATCGCCTATCCGATCTCCCACGACCACAACATCCGTCTCACCGTGGCCACGACAAGGCCCGAAACCATGCTCGGTGACACGGCTGTAGCCGTGCACCCGCTCGATCCCGCGCTATAAGGACCTCATCGGCAAGACGGTCGATCTGCCCCTTACCAAGAGAAAGATTCCGATCATCGGCGACTCCATACTCGTTGACCTTGAATTCGGCACCGGCGCGGTCAAAGTGACGCCTGCCCATGATTTTAACGATTACGAGGCGGGCCAACGCCAGAAACCCGAACTGCCGCGAATCAAGATGCTCGACGACAAGGCCGAGATCCTTTCCGATATCCCCGACGTGCTCCCCGAGGTGCAGAAGCAGATTGCCGGCAAGCCTGCGAAGAAGGCGCGCGGCATGGTCGTGGAGCTCCTGCAGGCGCGCGGTCTCCTCATCAAAACGGATGATCACGCGCATTCTATCGGCAAGTGCTACCGTTGCCGGTCCGTTGTCGAACCCTATCTGTCTCCCCAGTGGTTCGTGAAAACCGGTCCGCTTGCCGGGCCCGCGATCAAAGTCGTCGAGGACGGCAGCGTGCGGATCGTTCCCAAGGGCTGGGAAAACACCTATTTCGAGTGGATGCGCAACATCAAGGACTGGTGCATCTCACGCCAGATCTGGTGGGGCCACCGCATCCCTGCCTGGTATTGCGACGAATGCGGGACGATCACGGTCAGCCGCACCGATGCCGTATCGTGCGGCAAATGCGGAAGCAAAAACATCCGGCAGGAGACGGACGTGCTCGACACCTGGTTCTCGTCGGCCCTCTGGCCCTTTTCCACGCTCGGCTGGCCGGATAAGACGAAAGAGCTTTCGGTCTACTATCCGACGTCGGTCCTGATCACGAGCTTCGACATCATCTTCTTCTGGGTCGCGCGCATGATCATGATGGGCCTCCACTTCAGGAAGGAGGTCCCGTTCAAAGACGTCTACATCCACGCGCTCGTGCGCGACGCCGAAGGCCAGAAGATGAGCAAGTCCAAGGGGAATGTCATCGACCCGATCGTGATGATCGACCAGTACGGCACCGACGCCTTCCGGTTCACGCTCGCAGCCTTCGCGGCCCAGGGCCGGGACATCAAGATGTCCGCGGAGCGCATCGAGGGCTACCGGAACTTCGCGAACAAGATCTGGAACGCGAGCCGGTTCGTGATGATGAACCTGGAGGAGGGTTTTACTCCGAACGCCGAGCTCCTGGCTCCTCACGCGTCCCTCGCCGATAAATGGATCCTCTCCCGACTGAACTCGGTCACAAAAGAGGTCCAGTCTGCGCTGGCGGAATACCGTTTCAACGACGTGGCCTCGGCGCTTTATCATTTCATCTGGCACGAATACTGCGACTGGTATCTGGAACTGTCCAAGCCGGCACTGAATGAAGAAAAGGGGTCGCCATCACGGAAAGCGGCGCAGACCGTGCTTGCGCACGTTCTCGAAACCGCGACTCCGGCTTTTGCACCCGATCATGCCGTTCATCACGGAGGAGATCTGGCAGACACTTGCCGGCAGGAGTCAGAAGCCGGAAATCAGGAGTCAGAGCAGGAATCCATCATGATCTCGGCCTATCCCATGGCGGAGGAACGGCTGATCGATGCCGAGATCGAGCAGGACATGCAGATGGTGATGGATTTGATCCTTGCGATCAGGAACATCCGCGGCGAGATGAACATCGCGCCGTCCATGCAGATAAGGGCGATCGTGAAGGTGGAAACAAAAGAGATCGGCGAGCACCTGGAAAAGACCTCCGGCTACGTCAGGACCCTCGCGCGGCTCGGCGAGCTCCGGATCGGCGTAGCTGAGACCAAGCCCAAGGCAGCGGCAACAGCCGTGATCAAAGGCGCCGAGGTCTATGTGCCGCTCGAAGGCATTCTCGACCTTACGCAGGAGCGCGACCGGCTGCAGAAGGAGATCGCGAAGATATCGAAGGACATCGACGTATTCTCCAAGAAGCTGTCGAACAAGGACTTCGTGGACAAGGCGCCGAAGGCGGTGGTGGAGAAGGACACGGCGAAGCTCGAAGACTTCAAGGCGAAGCGGGAGAAACTGGAGCAGAGCCTGAAGATGCTGGGGTGAGTTTTTTGTCTGACGCGTCGGACTAAGTTGGAGGACCTCGCGCAATGAAAGCTTCGGCCGATACCACTCTGCTGAACACTCCGGACTACCGGCAATTCATCGCGGATTTGAAAGCGCGGGTCGCCGCCGCCCGCTTGTCCGCTGCGCGGGCGGTCAACCATGATTTGATCCTGCTTTACTGGGACATTGGACGCGGGATTGTGGAAAAGCAGAAGGCGCTGGGCTGGGGCGATGCTGTGGTGGAAATGGTGGCGGCTGACTTACGGGGCGCGTTTCCGGAGATGCGCGGATTCTCCCCGGCAAACGTCTGGCGGATGCGCCAGCTCCATACGGTTTACTCCAGTGAGGCAATTCTCGCACAGGCTGCGCGAGAACTTGAAAACCGCCTCCCTCGGCAAGGGTTGCCATCATTTCTGGGACAAGTTGTTCCAGAAAGTAAGACCATGCAGGCGGTATCCGAGGGGAGTCCGATTCTCGCACAAGCTGTGCGAGAATTGTCAGCGGCTGTCCCATGGGGGCATCACGTTCTTCTGCTCGGCAGGATTAAATCCCCGCCAGAGTTGTTTTACTACCTCCGCGCCACTGCGCAATTCGGGTGGTCGCGCAATGTCCTGGTGAACCAGATCAAAGCCGGGGCCTACGAACGGGCGCTAACGGAAAAGAAGACACACAACTTCCCCCTCGTCCTGCCGGAACATCTGGCCGAGCAGGCCGATGAGATGCTCAAAAGCTCTTACAACCTCGAATTCCTCGGCATCCACCGGGAAGTGAAGGAGCGCGAACTCGAAGACCGGCTCATATCCCGCCTGCAAGCGTTCCTCCTCGAACTCGGCTACGGCTTCTGCTTCGTCGGCCGCCAGCACCACATCGCCCTCGGCAACAAGGAGTATTTCATCGACCTGCTGTTCTATCACCGCTTCCTCAAGGCGCTGGTGGCCTTTGAGCTGAAAGTCGGGCCGTTCGAGCCGGAGTTCGCCGGGAAGATGGATTTCTACCTGAACCTGCTCAACGACAAGGAACGAGGCCCTGGCGACCAGCCCTCCATCGGCATCATCCTCTGTGCCGAGAAGGACGACGTGGAGGTGGAATACGCCCTGCGCACGAAAGCAAATCCTATCGGCGTGGCCGCGTATCAATTGCAGTCGAAACTGCCCGGCGAACTGAAGGGGAAACTGCCGACCGCCAAACAGCTTGCCGGGGTCGTGCGTGCGGAGCTGGATGCGGGAAGATGATGCGGCGACTTAGGCATCACTTCAAAGATCATTGCCCGGAAAGTAATGAACATCCTCGATATCATCAAAAACAGACGGAGTGTGCGGGATTTCGCTGACCAGCAGATTCCTGAGAGCGCCATAGACGCTCTTATCGAGGCCCTTCGCTGGGCGCCGAGCGCCGGGAATCTTCAGAGCAGGAAATTTTATTTCGTCTTTAATGAAGATATTAGAAACAAGCTGGCACAGGCGGGTTTACGGCACGACTTTGTCAGCTTCATCGCAAGGGCGCCCCTTGTCATCGTCGCCTGCGCCGACCTTCGCATTTCCTCGCAGTACGGCGAGAGAGGCAAGCACCTCTACTGCATCCAGGACACGGCCGCGAGCGTTCAGAACCTGCTCCTTACCGCCCACGACCTCGGCCTCGGGACCTGTTGGGCCGGCGCCTTTAACGAGGAAAAGGTGAAGGAAATTCTGAATCTGCCGGATAACCTAAGACCTGTTGCCATCGTTCCGGTCGGTTATCCCGCACGAATTCCGAAAGCCCCTGCTCGCGTTTCCAAGGTTGAAGCGGTGGAATTGGTGCCCTGACTTCTGCCCGGTTAATCCCGGAATTATTGACGCATACCCCAAAGAGACTTTCCGTTGGGCTCCTCAGCTTTTTTCCATGCACTTCTGCACCCGCTCCCATACTATTTCCCCGGCTCCCCGACGCGGATCGGAAGGATCACGACCGGAATCCCCTCGCCGTAGAATCTTCTCTGGACCGCGAAGATGGTGTAGTTGTGGAAGACACCTGACATAAACGTCGTTGTCGGAAACACCAGCTGCCCGCCGAAGAGAATTGCGTTGGGAAAACGCTCCAGGATAACGGGAGTGAGACGGGCCGCCTCGTCGACCACATCGGTACCGAAGGAGGAGTACGCCGAGGCATAATATCCATGGCATCGCATGTACCGCACATAGCGGTCAAGCTCTTTTTTCACTTCGGATTTCATGCGCGCGACTTCCTCGGCGCCTTTGAAGTTGCCCGCGTCCACCACGCCGACCTGGATGAAGACAAAGTTCTTGAACGTCCCGCCGAACAGGCGGATGATGCTGAAAAGCGTGTGCAGCCCCAGCCCGTTGTATCCGTTCACGAGCAGGACCGCGGTCTTGTCCTGGGGATCGTATTTCACCCGGTCCTTGCTCCGAGGTTTCCGGCATGATGGGGCAGGAGGCCTCGGCCACGTCCACGAGTTCATCCAGCCGCTTCAGCACCTTGAAGGTGTTCCGGTAATGCCGCTTCGTCAGAAGCGCGACGCCGACCAGTGCCCCGGTGAGGAGCAGGGTGATCCATCCTCCTTCATGAAACTTGAGCACCGTCACGGTTATGAGGATGAACAGGGTGAGCGTCATACCCACACCGTTGATGAAGAGTTTTTTCTCCCAGTGGGCTTCCTTGCCCCGGGTCTGCCACCAGTGGCGGACCATGCCGAGCTGGGACAGAAAGAAGGTAATGAACACGTTGATGCTGTACAGGACCACGAGATACTTCACGGAACCGCCCGTGAGGAGCATGGTAGCGAGCGCGGAGCCGCCCATCATCAGGATGCCTTTTTGCGTCACGAGGCGGTCGGAAAGCATGGCGAACTTGGTCGGAAACCAGCGGTCCAGGGCCATATTCGAGAGCACGCGAGGGCCGTCCAGGAAGCCCGCCTGGGCCGCGATGAACAGGAGTACGGCCTCGGACAGGAGCGTTACGAGTACGAAGGCAGCGCCTCCGCTTCCCCAGTCCTTCGTCATGGTTTCGAAGAGTACCGCGTTCAGGGTTTTCCCTTCCTGCGGTCTGGCTCCGTACAGAAGGTATGCGATGATCAACCCCATGACGGTAACGGAAAGGGAGATCGCCATATAGCGCATGGTCCGTTTGCCGGTCACGACCTTCGGCTCCCGGAGTATCGGCAGGCCGTTGCTTACCGCCTCGATTCCCGTGTACGTGCCCGCGCCCATGCTGTACGCCCGGAGGAGCAGGAAGATCATTCCGCCCATTCCGAGCTCCGCCCGCGAGCGAGCGACCTCAGTGCCGGTTGCTACGATAAGCCCGCTAAAATTACCCGCATGCGAAACGAGCGCATAACCTATAATGACCGCATGCGTGATAACAAAAGTAAGGAATATGGGCACGAGAGGCAATACTGTTTCCTTTACCCCGCGCATATTCATGACCGTCAATATCAGGACGCCGGCTACCGAGAAAAAAAGCTTATAAGGCAGCCAGGCATGGGGCAGGAAGCTGAACAGGGCGTCCGCCCCGCTCGCCACGGAGATGGTAATCGTGAGCACGTAGTCGATCAGCAGCGCCGACCCGGAAATCATCCCAACCGTCGGAGACAGTAGTTTGCTCGCGACGAGATAACCGCCCCCGCCCGTGGGAAAGAGCTCGATGATCTGGGAGTAGCTGGCGGCGATGACCATCACCGTGATCCCGGACATGATCGCTACAAAGACCGCCAGATAGGTATGGCCCTGGAGCGCTAGAAAGGTCTCCTCCGGACCGTAGCAGGACGACGACAGACCATCGGCTCCAAGTCCCACCCAGGCAAAGAACGCGATCAGCGCGAGCTTGTGAAAAAGTGAGGTGTCCTCGATATCATGCTTCCCGCCGATGATCAAAGTCCTTAATCGCCAGATGAAGGAAGCTTTGCGTTCCTGTGCCATGTAATAATTCTCCGTTATTCTTCGGGATCGTATTTCAGTCGGTAACCGATCCCTGGCTCATTCATGAAAGAACGGGGACGCGTGGGGTCCGCCTCAAGTTTGTGTCTGGGCTGTGCCATATAAACATGCAGATAGACTTCGTTGACGTGCACGGGACCCCAGACTGCCTTCAGTAGCTGGGTGTGGGTAATGACTGTGCGCGCATGCCGGATCAGACGAGCAGCAACTTGTATTTAAGAGGAGCTTGATGCACTTCTCTGTCGTCGACGAACACCACTCTCTGCGCCAGCTCCCCCGGGGATTGCGCAGGGTGAATACGGGCTCCTGCCAGGTCAGCATTTTGCCGAGCTGCACGACGCAGGGCCACGCGGGTCCTTGCCAGGAGCTTGCCAGCGATCGGCAATATGAGTTCTTTTTCCGCAGGCATTATCGGCGGCCTCGTATCATTGAGTCCGCCACGAAGAAGACATGGAGGAAAGAGCAAATCTACTAAACGCGCTCCATGCGAATTTTATATTATAAGCAGAGCGGCATAAAAATGCCGTAAAAAGTAACTGTGAAAGTATTAAAATTGTATAAAGATTGATGATCGTCGTAAGGATGTCTGGGCGGGACACTGATTCTGGAATTGCATTATCTTCCGCAATGAGAATTGATCGTCGACAACTATCACGTCATTGCTGCTTTCTTATCGGCGCCAATCAAATCCATAAAAAGCTTTACAATTTGGATAGTTGTAATCGTTTCTTAAAGATGATATAAATAAGGTCAATTTATTGATCTTAGTATGAGTGCATTACCCGGAGCTTGATATGGACCAGTATATTAAGAACCTCATCAAACACGCCCTTGCAGAAGACCTCGGACCCGGGGACGTGACCTCCGAGGCGACGATCCCGGCCGACTCCGCGTCCGTCGCCGTGATATTGGCGAAGCAGCACCTGGTGCTTGCCGGGATCGACGCGGCCCGGGAAGTGTTTCATCAGCTCGATCCGTCCGTAGAGTTTATTCCTTTTGCCAAAGACGGCGACGCCGTACACGGGGGGACCGAGATCGCGAAAGTGTCCGGGAACACGCGGGCACTGCTCGCGGGCGAGCGAGTGGCGCTTAATCTGCTGCAGCATCTGTCCGGGATCGCGACCCTGACATCGAAATACGTCGAGAAGGTCAAGGGCCTCAAGGCCGAGGTCCTGGATACGAGAAAGACACTTCCCGGCCTTCGGAAGCTCGAAAAATACGCCGTGCGCATGGGCGGCGGCAGGAACCACCGCTTCGGGCTTTATGACGGTGTCCTGATCAAGGACAATCACATCACGGCGTCCGGCGGCATCATCAAGGCGGTCGAGCGCGCCCGAAAGAAGGCCCACCATCTGCTCAGGATAGAGGTGGAGACGAAGACCCTCGATGAAGTCGTGGAGGCGCTGGCCGCAGGGGCCGACATCATCATGCTGGACAACATGCCGCTCGACATGATGCGCGAGGCGGTGAAGCTCGTAGCCGGACGGGCGCTCGTCGAAGCCTCGGGCAACGTGACGCTCGATACGATCAGGCTGATCGCGGAGACGGGCGTGGACTTCATATCCTCCGGCAGTCTGACCCACTCGGCGCCGGCAGCGGACATCAGCATGAAGATTAAATGACAGGGTGCCAGAGTACAGGGTCCAGGGCAGATCCAGGCAAGGCGTGCGAAATGAAATCGCCTTGCTGAACTTGACCCTGATCCCTGTCCCCTTGACCCTGGTATTTCCATGTACAAAGAAAAAATCCTGAGCCTGCTCCGATCATCGCGAACGAGGTTCCTGTCCGGCGAGGAGCTTGGCCGGAAGGCCGGCATCTCCCGCACCATGGTGTGGAAGCACATCAAGACGCTTGAGCGGGAGGGTTTCGGGATCGAGGCCGTGCCGTCGCAGGGCTACCGCATCATTTCCGTGCCCGATCTCCTGCGGCAGGGCGACATCAAGCCGGGCCTCAAGACCAAGGTCATCGGGCGGGAGATCCATCTCTTCCCCGAGGTCGCGTCAACCAATACCCTTGCCATGGAGATGGCTTCAACCGGCGCTCCCGAAGGCACGGTCGTCCTCGCCGAGACGCAGACCGGCGGCAAAGGCAGGCGAGGCAGAACGTGGATCTCGCCGAAAGGGAACCTCTACCTCAGCGTGATCTTGCGGCCGGACATCCCGTTGCACAAGGCGCCGCTTATTACGCTGATGGGCGCCGTTGCCGTCGCCTCGGCGATGCGCAGGATGTGCGAGGTTAAAGCCTTCATCAAGTGGCCGAACGACATCCTTATTTCGGGTAAAAAGGTATGCGGCCTGTTGACCGAGATGAGCGCCGAACAGGACCGGGTCAGGCATATCGTGCTCGGCATCGGCATTGATGTGAACATGGAGCTGGCAGCGCTTCCTCCCGACGTCCGCGCCCTGACGACTACGCTCGCGGCCGAGACCGGCGTCAAGATCGACAGGACCGCGCTCCTCCGGCAGCTCCTCCGGGAACTCGACCATTGGTACCGGGTCTTTCTTACGAACGAACGGGATGTGCTGAAGGAGTGGAAGACGCTCAACATGACGATCGGCAACCGGGTCATGCGTTAGCGGCGCCGGTGAGACACTGGAAGGTCTTGCGCAGGGGATCGATGATGAAGGCAGACTCATCCTCAGGCAGGACGACGGCACCGTGCGAACGGTAGCGGCGGGAGATGTGACGATCGTAAAAAGATAGGGGCCAGGGGAAGGAACGCCGTCAAGAGTCAAGGACAGTAGCAAGTAGCATGTAGCAAGGCGACTTTGCCTTGCTCCTTGCTACTTTTTCCCCCTGGTCCCTGACGTAATTTCCGGAGGAATTATGCTCTTAGCCATCGACATCGGCAACACCAACGTCGTCCTCGGCGTGTTCGAGAAGGAGAGGCTCGTCGAGAACTGGCGCGTCGGGACGAACGCGCAGATCACGCCGGACGAGTACGCCATGATCTTGAAGGACCTGTTCGGTTTCGCCGGGCTCGAGTTCAAGCAGATCACGGGCGTCATCATCTCCACGGTCGTTCCGCCGCTCTTGCCCGTGATGACCGAGATGTCCCGGAAGTACTTCAAGATCGAGCCCATGGTCGTGACCCACGAGATCAAGACGGGCATCACGATCCGCTACGACAATCCCAAGGAAGTGGGCGCGGACCGGATCGTGAACGCGGCAGCGGCGTACAAGCTCTACGGCGGACCCGTCATCATCGTGGACTTCGGCACGGCAACGACGTTCTGCGCGGTGACGAAGGACGGAGAATATCTGGGCGGGGCCATCTGTCCGGGCATCAAGATATCGGCCGAGGCGCTGTTCCAGCGGGCGTCGAAGCTGCCGCGGGTCGAGCTCGTCAAGCCCGCCGAGGGTCATCGGCGGCGACACCGTCAGCGCCATGCAGGCCGGGATCATCTACGGCTATGCCGGGCTCGTGGACGGCATCGTGGAACGGATGAAGAAGGAGCTGTCGCCCGATGCCAGGGTAGTGGCAACGGGCGGTCTGGCCGAGCTGGTCTCGCCCGAGACCAGGAGCATTGAGGAGGTAAAGACCAATCTGACCCTCGAAGGCCTTCGGCTTGCTCTACGAATTAAATCGTTGACTTTTCAACGGATCACGTTATTGCCCGTATGTGACATAGTGTTCACCGGGCCTCATCTTCTTCCCCCCGTGCTTGACGACTCTCGTTTTTTTTGATATTTTTGCTTTACGGCTGAATACTCAGGAGAACTGATGAAGATACTTGTCGTCGACGACGAAGAGGGCGCGCGCGAACTGTTCAACACCATCTTGACCGATGAGGGCTATGAAGTGTCCCTGGCGGTGAGTGGCGAGGAGGCGCTGGCCCAGTTCAAAAACCAACCCTTCAATCTCGTGATCACGGACATCAAGATGCCGGTCATGGACGGTCTCCAGCTGCTGCAGGAGATCCGGAAGATCGGCTCGAAAACCGACGTGATCATGGTCACGGCATACGGCGAGGTCGAAAGCTATCTCAAGGCCATGAGCCTAGGCGCCGCCGAATACATCAACAAACCCATCCGCATTAAAGAACTGAAGCGGATCGTGCACAAGGTCCTGACGGAGCAAAAGGCGAGGTCAGGCAACTGATGTCACGTCTGCGCAAGGACCCCATCGTCGGCCGGTGGATCATCGTTAACACCGAGCGTCCGAAAAAACCCGAAGACTACACCTTTGAAGAAGACAGAAGATGACGTAACACCGGCCGAGTGCCCCTTCTGCGGCGGCAATGAGACAAAGACCCCGCCGGAGATCGCGTCGTTCCGGCCCGAAAAGACCCTGCCGAACACGCCGGGCTGGTGGGTGCGCGTCATCCCGAGCAAGTATCCGGTGCTGCACATCGAAGGCAATCTCGAGCGCGAGGGCAGCGGCATCTACGACTGGATGAACGGCATCGGCGCCCACGAGATCATCGTCGAGAGCCCGGAGCACGCCCTCCGGCTCGAAGACCTTCCCGAGAGCCAGGTCGAAAAGGTGCTCTGGTCCTACCGCGACCGCATCCTGGACCTGGAGCGCGACAGCCGGCTCCGGTATGTGCTTGTGTTCAAGAACCAGGGCTGGACCGCGGGCTCCGCCCTGAACCATCCCCATTCCCAGCTCATCGCCACGCCGGTCATCCCCAAGCTCGTGAAGGAAAAGCTAGACGGCGCCAAGGCGTACTTCGATTACAAGGAGCGCTGCATCTTCTGCGATATCATCCGGCAGGAACTCTCGAGCCCGGAGCGGGTCGTCGAAGAAACGCGCCACTTCCTCGTCATGGTGCCCTTTGCGCCGCGTTTTCCCTTTGAGACCTGGATCTATCCGAAGAAGCACCTCTGCTCCTATGTCGATGTGACCAAGGAAGAGATCATGGACTTCGCCAGGACGCTCCGGCACACGCTCCAGCGGCTCGGCAATGGTGCTGAAAAACCCGCCGTACAACTATACGCTCTATACGGCGCCGAACCGCGTTCCTCGCCGCGGCCACTGGCACACGCTGAACGACGACTTCCACTGGCATCTCGAGATCATGCCGCGGCTTACCCGGGTCGAGGGATTCGAGAGGGGCTCCGGCTTCTATATCAATCCCACGCCGCCGGAAGAAGCAGCGAAGTATCTCCGGAATGTGAGGCTCTAATGTGCCTGCCTTGTCCCTGCAGTGACTCCCACCTCAACTGACCGAGGAATAGGCCAGGTGAAACAATAAAGCCGCGCTCGTTTGAGCGCGGCCATTGTTTTTACTTCGACAAAATTCCGTCATGCCATTACTTGCTCTGCGACCTCGTATAATTAAGCATCCCGCCCGCCAGAAGAATATCCCGCTGCCTCGTGCTCAGTGAATACTTGAGCGTAGCGGACTTTCCGTTCGTAGTGTTCTTGAGCTTCAAATCCGCGCCCGCTCGAAAGCGCCGCCTTGATGTCCCCGATCTCGACCTTGTCGCTTGCCCCGATGGAATCATAGTCAGCCTCGTTCGCGAACGTGAGCGGCAGGATGCCGAAATTGATCAGGTTCGCAGCGTGGATGCGCTCGAAGGATTTGGCGATCACGGCCTTGACGCCCAGGTACATGGGGCAGATGGCGGCATGCTCCCGGCTCGAACCCTGGCCGTAGCTCGCGCCTGCGATAATGATATTGTGGACACCCGCCTTCTTGTTCTCGAGCGCCTTCTTCGAGAACGCCGCATCCACGCCCTCGAACACGAACTCGGCGTACTTCGGGATGTTCGAGCGGTATTTTAATCTCGATCCCGCGGGCATGATGTGGTCAGTGGTGATCTTGTCGCCGACCTTGATGGCGACGACACCTCTGATGGTCTCCGGGAAGCGGCTCCGCTGCCGGTGGATCGCCGATGTTCGGGCCGCGGTAGATCGTGACGGACAGCGGGTCCTTGGCCGGCGGCAGGATCATCGTGTCGTCGATCCAGAACTGCTCGGGCATCTCGATCTCGGGATAGGGGATTCCGAGGTCGCGGGGGTCCATGATCCCGCCGGTCAGGGCCGCGGCACGGCCGACTCGGGGCTCGCGAGATAGACCTTCGCGCTCTTAGTGCCTGAGCGGCCCTCGAAGTTGCGGTTGCTCGTGCGGACGGAGACGGCGTCGGTCTTCGGGGCCTGGCCCGCGCCGATGCAGAACCCGCAGGTGGATTCGAGGACGCGCGCGCCGGCGGCGATGATGTCGGCCAGCGCGCCGTTCTTCGCGATCATCTCGAGCACCTGGCGCGAGCCGGGCGCCACGCCGAAGCTCACGTCCGGGAACACCCGTCTTGCCTTTCAGCATCGAGGCGACGATCATCAGGTCGCGGTAGGACGAGTTCGTGCAGGAGCCGACCATGACCTGGTCGACCTTCGTTCCCGCCAGTTCCTTTACCGTCCCGATGTTGTCCGGAGAATGCGGCTTGGCCATGAGCGGCTCGACGGCGCCGAGGTCGAGCTCGATGACCCGGTCATACTTCGCATCAGCGTCGGCTGCGAGCGCCGTCCAGTCGGACTCGCGCTTCTGCGCCTTGAGGAACGCCTGCGTGATCTCATCGCTCGGGAAGACCGAGGTGGTCACGCCGAGCTCGGCGCCCATGTTCGTGATCGTGGCCCGCTCGGGCACCGAGAGGGTCTTGACGCCGTCTCCGCCGTACTCGATGACCGTCCCGACATTGCCCTTGGTCGTGAGGAGTCTTGAGGACCGCGAGGATCACGTCCTTGGCCGAGACCCAGGGCCTGAGCCTTCCGGAGAGGTTCACCTTCACGACCTTGGGACAGGTGAGGTAGAAGGGACCGCCGCCCATGGCAACGGCCACGTCGAGCCCGCCCGCGCCGATGGCGATCATGCCGATGCCCGCCGCCCGTGGGCGTATGCGAGTCGGACCCGAGCAGCGTCTTGCCCGGCCTGCCGAAGCGCTCCAGGTGGACCTGGTGGCAGATGCCGTTGCCTGCTTTCGAATAGTGGATGCCGTACTTCGCGGCCACGGTCATGAGGTACCGGTGGTCGTCGGCATTCTCGAAGCCGTCCTGGAGCGTGTTGTGGTCGACGTAGCTTACCGACAGCTCGGTCCTGACCCGCGGCACGCCCATGGCCTCGAACTGGAGATAGGCCATGGTGCCGGTGGCGTCCTGCGTCAGGGTCTGGTCGATCCTGATCGCAATCTCCGTGCCGGGCGTAAGCGCGCCCGCGACCAGGTGGGATTCCAATATTTTGTAAACGAGATTCTTGCCCATTTGCGTCGGCGCTCCTTAAAACCTTGATTGAATGTCCGCGACATTATATTTCAAGAGGCCGCTTAAGGCAACAGGAATTTGCCATGAATTGCCGCCTTGGTTGAAAACAGGGATGTTCTATGCTATGCTTATGGCCACTGCGTCGGAAAGACCCACAGCCGCATACACAATTCACCAGCGCGAAGGAGGCGGGACATATGGTACAGAAAGCGAGTCCGAAGTTGACGGAAATGATGAACCAGGCGATTGCCGGGGAACTCCAGGCGATCGTCCAGTACATGTGGCACCATGTTATGGTCAAGGGGATGCACGCGGAATCGCTTGGGGGGGTTTTCGAAAAAGTGTCGATCGATGAAATGAAGCACGCGGAAAAGATCGCGGAGCGGCTGTTTTATTTCGACGTCAACCCAACCACCAAGCCGAACCCCATCGTCACCGGCGGCGACCCGACCCAGATGCTGAAAGCGGACACCAAGGCCGAGGAAGAGGCCATCGCGCTTTACAAGGACATCATCAAGCAGGCCGCCTCGGAGGGGGATGAGACCACGCGGCTTCTCTTCGAAGAGATCCTCTCGCAGGAAGAAGGCCATCACGACACCTTCACGACGCTCTTGGGACAATAAATACAAAAGGCAGGCGCAAGCCTGCCTTCTTTCATATTTCAAATCGCAAACATCAAATCCCAAATAAATCCCAATACCGACGTCCAAATTCAAAACGTTTCCGCCATTTGAATTTGTGATTTGGACATTATTTGGGATTTGTTATTTGGTGCTTGGAAATTTCCCCGTCCTGCGGGGTCTCACGGCATTTTAAATTCCTTCCCCGCTATCCGCACCGCGAGCACGGGACAGGGGGCCTTGCGGACCACCTTTTCCGCCGTACTCCCGAAGAGCATGTGATCGATGCCCGTCCTGCCGTGCGTGCCGATAACAATCATATCGGCATTCTTGTTTTTCGCCGTCTTGATAATCTCGACGAAGGGCACACCGCGCTCGACCATCTTCTCGACGTCCTTGACCGACGCCTGCGCCTCGGCCCCCCATTTGTCCATTTCCTTCCAGGCGCTCTTCTGCATGTCCTCAACGATGTCGGTCACGGAAAGCGTTGAGGGGATATACCATTCCGCGATGCTGATGTCCTGGATGACGTAGAGCAGGATAAGCTTGGCCTGATAATCCGTTGCCAGCGACATGGCGTGGTCCATGGCGGCGCGGGCGCCCTGGGAGAAGTCAGTTGGAAACAGGATCGTCTTGAGCTGCATGGGGTCCTCCTTGGTTTGAACGGTACAACCCAAGTTTAGCGCCGCCCCGCCTGCCTGTCAAACGAAAAAAGGACGATCGAACCTTGACCGAGATGGGACGTTCAGCGGAGCACGGGGAGTTCCATGACTAAGTCGGGCTGTTGGAGCAGGGCGGCGGGAATAATTGCGCCGAAAACATTATCTTCCTTCTCTTCACTGCCCGAGGTAAAGTAGAGCGCCGTTGCCGGTCCCGCAAGCCCGTTGTTGCCGAAACCCAGGCCGTGGAGAGCGGGAATGGTGAGTGCCGAGCCCCCGGCGTCCATCATATCTCCTTCATATGATCCTGTTCCGGGATCGAATAGCGCTATCCGGCCGTTTCCCGAGTTTCCCACAAACAGATGATTACCGAGGTCTCCAAAGCCTGCCGGCGCGAGCGTAACGGCCCAGGGCGCGTTCATCCATGGTCCGTGCTCCAGCCGGAGGATGAGGTTCCCTTCTGTATCAAAGATGTCAACGTACCCGGAACCCTCTCCGGGAGCGGCGTCCCTGCCGTCAGCACGGGGTTCCGCAAAGGTCACATAGAGTTCCCCGTTGATGTTCTGGATATTGTACGGGGAATAGCCGTTCGGAAGAAGGGGGTCGACAAAGGCAAATTTGCTCATGAGAATGGGGCTGAAGTCCGTGTCATAAACCTCTATCCGACCTTGCCGGAAGTTCGCGACGTAAAGGGCGTTCTTTCCCTCCAGATCAGCGATGGTCGCTCCGGTGTAAACCGCCTCAGGTGAGTTGTCAGCAACGGGTACTGCACTGGTGCGGTCAATATCACTGCTCCAGCCGGCGATGGTGCCGTCCCTGGTCACGAAGATGAACATGCTCGGAACATCCGGAGCAAGCTCGAAGCCCCCGCTGCCGTTAAAAACAACGCCTGTCGGAGTTGAATCATCATTCACGCCGCCGGGATTAACCGGGATAGTGACCGCAAGCGGCGACAGACCGGGCAGCGGAGCCCCTTTACCGCTATACACCGTTACGCGCCCCTTTCCCTCGTCTGCAACCCACCATGGGCCGCCATCAGGCGGACTTGCGATACCCCACGGGTTCACAAGGTTTGAGTCCGAAAACTTGGCCCAGCCGAAAACGTTAGAAACAAGGTCTATCCTCGTAAACCGCTCGCCGCTTTCCTGGGCCAGGACTTGACCACCCGAAAGAAGAATCAGCAGGCCCGCGCTCATTACAACGAGAACCAGCTTCGTCAGTACAACTCCCCGTTTTCCTGATCTTCTGGTCAATTTGATCATTATGTTTTCATGCCACATAATTCACCCGCTCTTTACAGCGGACTTCCCTTTGCTTATATGTTAACCCTTCGATAACAGGTGTACAATAATCCCTTGGTAGCAGGATATACGAGACTTTTTACGAGAGCACAAGCATAGCAGGTATGATTTTAGAACTCTCGGGGAGCAATCCGGGGTCTGACATTGATTGGATTATAAGCGGGACTACGTTGAGTGCGGTTTTTTCAGAAAACCGGAAAGAAAGATGGCCAGACCGGCAAATACCGCTGCCATGAAAAAGCTGGAGGAGAATCCGCCGGTCTTTTCGGCCAGGACGCCGGCAACGGAGGGGCCCGTGATCTGGCCGAGCCCGAAGATGAAGGTGATGAATCCGAAGGCCGCGAGCGCCCTGTCAATGCCCACATATTCGCTCACTGCCGCGACCATGATGGAAGGTATGGACCAGGCGACAATGCCGTAAAAGACGATGGAGAGATATAGAAACGCAGGCGGCAGGTCGGCAGCCACCAGGAGGTACGCGAGCATCTGGAAAAAGAACACGATCATAAGCCCGGCCTTCCTGCCGAGACGATCCGAAAGAGTACCGAAGACCGGCCCTGAAAAGAGGCTCAGAAACCCGACCCAGGACCAGAAGTTTCCCGCGATAGTCTCCGAAAATCCTCTCTCCTTGACCAGCGTCGTGACGATGAAGGTCGCGTAGATTACGTAGGTGTAACCGAAGAGAAAGTAGATTATGCCGAGAAGATAGAGGGTCTTGTTTTTGTAAATGCTTATATGCGGAGCGGGGCCTGACCGCGGGACCCATGCGACGTCCCGGTCTTCGCTGCCCAGGGGTTTTAGCCCCTTGTCCTCGGGTTTGTTCCGGAGGAAGAGAAGGCCGACAACCGCTATGGCGGTCACGATACCTGCCAGGATCAGCCAGCTCGTCCGCCAGCCTTCGGGTCCGATAAGCCTGTTTACATAAGGGATAAGTTTGCCCGAGATGATGATTGCAAAACCGCTGCCGATGACCACAAATCCGGCGGCCCTGCCCCTGATGGTGCGGTCGAACCATGCGGTAATGAGTCCCATGACCGGCACGTTCGCCGCCCCGCTCCCCATGCCGGTGATGAAATAAAGGACCAGGATCGAGGTGAAGCCCCCCGCCCGGCTGATGAGGGCCATCGAAGCCCCGATGACGACGAGCGCAATCACGATCAGCCGCCGCGAACCGATCTTTCCCGCGATATGGCCGCAGACGAGAACGGCAGCGAGATAACCGATGAAGTTTCCGGTGCTGATGAAGCCGATTTGTGAATAGGAGAGCTTGAGCGTCGCAGCCATCGAGGGCAGCAGCATGCCCAGGGCGAAGCGTCCGAAACCGAGGCAGGCCACGATCGAGAGCATGCCGGTCGCGACGATCACCCAGGCGTAGTGGAAGGGGAGACGGGAGATTTTCGGTTCTGGCATGGCGGGAATGATAGCATGAGTGGTGATGAAAAGAAAAGAAGATATTTAGAAGTGCAGCAATGCGCCGGGCCAAGCTCGATGACCCGATGCACTGCTGCCTTTGCGATACCGCTTTTCATTCAATGAGCTTACTCATCGCAGACGCCGGGGTGTCCGCAGCCCGTTAGCGGATGTCCTCTTGAGAGAGGCCTCAACGATTCCGACCCATTCTTCAAATGAATCAGCGTCCAAAGCGTCGCCTGGTTTGAGGTGCGATGGGTCATATGGCCGGGGAAAGCCGCCATACCAGTTGAACCAGCTAACTTCGGAACTGCCTTTGGCTGTGTCCGGAACGGAAACCAGGGGCACATCGAATTCATTGATAACAAACGCTGTCCCTGGAGGGAAATCCGAAGCTTTGGGGAGTGGGGGATTATCCCGCTCTTTACTGAGGCTTTCGTCCGGTAATTCAAAGAAGGATTCTTCGCTTTCTTCCATAACAAAAAACAACAGATATTCATGGATTTCGTAGTCCACAACGATCATCATTCTTGTATGCTGTGGTGTTTTGGGTCCTTCCCAGAGATACTTCATCCCCGGTATCTTTTCGTTCTCGAAGGACTTATTCCAGTTTTCCAGGCCCCAACCGGTCTCCGCGCCGCCACTTCTCCGTAAAGTCGATCTCCGATTTTCGGCTTAGTCTGCGGGGGAATAAGATCCTTTGCGTCTCATCGGTATAACGTTGGTTTACCGCGAAAGCGGTATTGACGACGAACCCGTCAAGCGTCACAGCGCCCTCTTTTTCGAGCACCCCGATCTGAATTGAGCTTTGCTCTCATCCTCGGCCGGCGCATCGCGCCAGACCTGCATGCAGGCGCAGATGAGCCAGAAATGATTTAAAAATGAGCCGCCGAAGACCGCCTGACCCCAAATCCTATCATCGGTGCGCATCGCGTGAACGCGGAGCTTGTGCAGTCCGCGTCCACGTTGAACAACCGGTTATCTCATCACGGTTTTGGTGCCTCGGGCACCTCGCCGACGAGTGGTGGTCGACAATTAGCTCAATGCCCATCTGCGAGCTTTCGATAGACAAAACTCAACCAGCGCCGATCGAATGATCTCTTTGCCATCGCGGACCTCGGATATGTGTAGGTCCTCGCGTTGATCGTCATCTCTCGCCTAAATGCGAATAGTCAATTCACCAAGAACAGCCTGTACGATAACGGAGCTGTGCCAAGGTATGTTGAAGACTATTCAGCTGACTGCCGCTCAGTTATCCCGAAGCGTGGGCGATCGAGTGCCCCATAACACTGCCTCAGGGTCATAGAGAGCCACGACGCGCTCGAGATGTAACTCTCATACCGTCAATCCAGTCTTGATTCCGCTGCTCACAATTCGGTCTCTTCTTGCGTACGGAAGACGCCATTGTCTAGCAACCGAACAACAGGCCCGCTGCAATTAATGCAATCTTAAACTATACGAACTTCCTCCTTCTTTGTGTGATGGCTAACACCACCGTGTGGGGCGCGTATCTCAGCGATCCTCTCGACGGCTGGTTGGTCATTTGCCCATTCGCGCTGCTCTATCCGACCTACAAAACTCTAAATTGATGGGCGGCGTCCCTTGCTGCGGAGAGACGCCGCCCATGCATGCTTTACTTCTTCAATTCAATAACCACCATATGAAACTCAGTAGTTCCCACGTTTTCCACTGAATGCGTCACGGGTTCACCCCAGGTGGCGTCTCCGGCCTTACGGTCCTTCACCACGGTCTTGCCGTCAGGAAACGTGGTCTTCGCCGTGGAGTTGGTAAATGAATATGCCACATATGCCGGATGAGTATGCATCGGCTCTTTTCCGCCCGGCTCATGCCGTACTTCAAGCACACGCACCCGGTCATTTTCAAATAATACTTTGGCATCCGGCGACACCTTTGCCAGGTCCTGTGCCATTGCCGTACGCATACTAAAAATCAAAACCAGAGAAACTGCCAGAACACCCAGAGTGATATACACTGACTTTTTCATGCTATTCTCCTTTCGATCGTTTCATGGTTTATAAATTACTGCCCCGCATATGCGGAAATCACGGAAAAGCTTTTCTCGAATTCAGTCTTCGCAAACCTCCCTTCTTGACGAATGATATCTCTATTCTCTTCAGACTGACTTTCAATGACAACCAAGGTAAAAGGATTTATGACGCACTACACTGGGTGGGTGATGAGGACAATCTCCCGATGCGTCAACCTCCCTTCAATGTTAGTCCCCCTCGTCCTGATATCCTGTGCGAACCTGTCCATGCCGGTCGGTGACATGAGGTTTTCAATTCGCCACACCTTCAGACGGGCAAGGCATTCGTGCATTTCCTGGTCATTGTCTTCTTCAGCTTGTCTTGCGCCTGATGGCGTGTTCTTTACCGTTCTTGTTGTTTCCGTGATGACTTCTTCCATCTCCCTTCACCTCCCTCCTCTTGCCTTGACGCTTGAATTAGGGACACATCTCTCTTCTTTTAAATTTATTCTCCAAAGAACCGGATGTCCTTATTTTCCCTCTCTGGGGCACTAGTTAACGGCGGGTAACCCGCCTGCTATTGCTTCTTGTTGTGCCATTACTTCTTCAATTCAATAACCACCATCATGCCACTCAGTAGTTCCCACGTTTTCCACTGCATGCGTCACGGGTTCACCCCAGGTAACCTCTCCGGCCTTACGCTCCTTCACCACGGTCTTGCCGTCAGGAAACGTGACCTTCACCGTGGCGGCGGTCAGCGAATACGCCACATATGCCGGATGGGAATGCATCGGCTCTTTCCCGCCCGGCTGATGCTGTACTTCAAGCACACGCACCCGGTCATTTTCAAATAATACTTTGACATCCGACGATACCTTTGCCAGGTCCTGCGCCATTGCCATCCGTGCACCAAAGACCAACACCAGAGAAACTGCCAGAACACCCAGAGTGATATACACTGACTTTTTCATGCTATTCTCCTTTCGATCGTTACCTGGTTTATAAATTACTGCCCCGCATTTGCGGAAATCACGGAAAAGCTTTTCTCGAATTTCAGTCTTCGCAAACCTCCCTTCTTGACGAATGATGATCTCTACGCGCCAAAGGTGTACTTCGTTCCGGCGGTATTCAGGGTGAATGCCTCGGGCATCTCCTTGCTGAAAGCCACCATCGCCCTGAACCCGGTACAATGGGTCCGCACGATATAGTCCGGCTTCATCGCCTTGATATCAGCAACTGTACTCTGAATAAGCTCAGGCTTCGCATTGATCAGATGGAACCCTCCCATTATCGCATGCACCTTGTCTGTGCCCGCACTTTTCTGCGCCTGTTTGACTGTATTGACGATGCCGCAATGCGCACAACCGGAAAGGACCACCAGGCCTTTTCCCTTTACGTTAAAGAAGACAGCCTGCTCACCCGGAAATCGTCCTGTTCAAGCTTTTCGCCACGCTTTATTTGATAACTCGCCGGCACTTTCTCATAGCTGGTAACCCTCTCTATGTTTCCGGTAAAGTACGCGCCGGGAACAATTTCAACTGGGGTTTTCGCCTCCACAACCTTCAGCCCAAGAGCTTCGATATCTTCTTTCCTCAGTTGTCCAAGGTCTGTAGGTTCAGTTGCTCCGGGGCGGAGCTGGTATCTGCGGGCAAAGGCCTCCTCGCCCACATAAAATGGCGTCCCCCCGGCGATCCGCGACTGGTTCTGCTTGAGGATACTGACCGCACCCGAATAGTGATCGTGATGGCCGTGGCTCAGACTGAAGGCATTTGTCTTCCCAATATCAAGCCCCAGTAAAGCAATATTGTTCATCACACCCACTGGGTCAAGTCCGTAATCGAACATACAGGCGCTTGTCTTTCCGCCAATAACAGTCTCGACATAAAAAGAAAGACCGTGTTGCGCGCTGAATCGATTTCCCCGGCACTGAGCGGTAACGCTTTGTGATTTTGGTGTCCGGTTCATTCGCGTCATGATAGTTGTCTGACAACACCCAGATCGTCAGTTTGTCCACTTCGGTCACCTTTGCCGCTTCCTCCGCCATGCACGCTCCTATCAATCTTTCGCCTGCCGCGATCAGCACTCCTGTTGCGATCGGAATACTTCATAAAATCCCTGCGATTCATTCCGTTGTTCATGATCCACCTCCTTTGTTCATTATTATTAAACCTGGCTTTATCGTAATAAGCTTATGACAGCTTAAATTGAAATTCTCCGCAGTTGCTTTGCTGACGCTGCAGGCCCACAGAGTTGTTGCGGGTTCGCCGCTCTTATTCGGGATAAAAACCCGCGCCGATGATCGCCGGTGTGCCATCGATGTTGACCGCCTTCACGTAGCTCCATTTCTGGGACAGTTGGGTCTGCCCGGGTTTGGGGAACATGTAATCAACCCAGCCTGACCCCTTTGTTTGAACCACCCTCAGAAACTCATCATGAAATGCCTTGCCGTTGGCATCTTTCTGGCCGCGAGGATTGGTCCTCCTCCCGCTTTGGGAAAGCGGGGTTCAATAATACATTCAGGTTTTGATCGTACGCGAACAAATAGGTGTTCCCGAACCACCATTCGCTATCGCTCTTTCTGAACTCGGAGAAGGCCGCCTTGCCTTGGCTTTCAACGAGCGTGGCAGCCTTGTTGACCATCGCTTCGATCCGCTTTGCCTGCTCTGACGTGGGTGGAGATTGCTCCGAACTGGCCAGGACCTTTCCCTGAATCTGTTGTTCCAAGCCGCCCGCTGTCTGCCCGGCGCTGACATCCCCGACCCCGGACAACGTCCAAACAACAAACGCCGTGACCACCAACAAAACTCTTCCCACTTCCTTCATTGACCTGTTCATCGTTATTCCTCCTTTTGGAGCTTCCCGCTCCGTCACTATGTGTGTACCAATGTCCGGATTTTTCCATCCCTTCTAATGGCGCAGCAGATTGATAAGCAGGATACACAGACCGCCGACAGTCAGGAGCATGCCGATCCAGAACATAATGAATCCGACTGCGCTGTAAATCCTGTTATTAATACGCCACCTCCCCGGATCACCATGTTGTTCCCTGCTGCTCTCTATTACAAGTACGATGCCAGCTGGGTTGTAAAGAGAAATGATCTTTTTTTCAATCAAGTACGGAATTTTCAAGACAAACGGACTTCAAGATCGTCTTAGAGGGATGCAAACATGGTTTACACTTAAGAGGCAGGATTGAGGATAACGCTATTAAATTATTGGATTATCTCATGTGCAAACAGCGTTGGCACTTAGCATGTTCGTTTGCATGATTTCATAATGGGACAGAGGGAAGGGCGATCTCAGCCGGGCATCCTGAGGAGTCCTCTGGCAGGTTGCTGAAAAATCTTTTAGCCGTCTTTGAGAGCGAAGCGAAGCAATCCAGGTTTTAGGGTGTCACTGCACCTGTCTCTGAAAAAAAGCAGGCTGGATTCCAGCCTGCTTGATAAGCTTCAGACGACATGACCAAGGAAGTTACTCCAAGTCTCGCTTCAAAACTACCAGGCCACTGGGAGAGTGTCATAGGTGCGGGTTGTTCCGACGCCTTCATGAGAAGCCTTATTGACCGCTTGTTCCATATGCAGACCCCCGGCGCTTTCACCTTCGACACTGTTCCCCGCAGCTGACGGCCCGATCTCGAACGTGTCATATGACCTGCCGCTGAAATCCGTAACGGCGTTAGCGACCTCATAATCGCCTGCGCGTAAACCGGCGGCGCCTGAACTTTCGAAACTGTTCACCGCAATCGCCGGATTGAGTTCCAGCGTCTCATACGATCTGCCGGTAAAATCGGTAACGCCGTTATTCAGCTGTTCCCCTGCATACGCCAAACCGAAAGCAAGAGTGAACACCATTGTCATCATATAAATCGCGATCTTTTTCATGTTTGTGTACCCCTTTCTTTTCTATATTATTTTTTTAAACGCCACCACTTCTTACTCACCAGCATCATTCATCGAAGTTGTCACGATGGACAAAATATTTTCATGTTAATCACCTCTTTTCCACAACATGGCCTAATAACCGACATATCGCCATAATGGTATTTCCCGCATTCATGGTCGATAACATTTGACATTATATTTCCCTCCTGTTTTCTTAATAGGACTTCCAGCATGGCTACACAAAACCCCAATTTCACAATAACTACAATTACCAGTACAATGTATAGGAGTAATAATCTTCATGATAATCGCCTCCGTTCCCGTAATACTTCTGCAAGCTATAGAAAAAATCAAAACCAGAGAAAACTGCCAGAACACCTAGAGTGAATTACTGCTGCGCATGTGCGGGTCCTGTTATTAATACGGCACCTCCCAGGATCAATTGGTTGTTCCATATCACTCTCCATGTCACTCTCTATTTCAATAACGATGCCAGCCAGGGTTTTTAAGAGAAATGCTCTTGTTTCAATAAGGTAGGGGGCATTCAAGATAAACGGACTTCAAGATCGTCTTGGCAGGATGCAAACATGGTTTACACTAAATAGGCTGGATTGAGGATAACGCTATTAAATTGTTGGATTATCTCTTGCGCAAACAGCGTTGGCACTCAGCATGTGTCGTTTGCATGCTTTTTGATGGGACAGGCGTAAGGGTTATCTCAATACGGAGGAACTGAGGACGTTACTCTTGGAAGGATGAATGTCTATGACCTGAAATCTTTTATGTGCCGCTTTTTGACGCTTCGCCGGTCTTATACCGCTGAAGCTTTTTATCAAGCCCCTGCCGCGTGATCCCGAGCAGTTTCGATGCCTGAAGTTTATTTCCGTTGGTTCTCCGCAGCGCGTCTTTGATGCATGCGATCTCGAGCTCTTCAACTCTTTCGGGAAGGCAGAGGGTGGGCTGGCCTTGTACGCCGGGGAAAGATTTGGCGGTTCTCCATTTTTGCAGTTCCTGGGAACAATGCTTCAAGGAGATCCGCTCCCCTTCAGGGGTCAATGCGACCATATGCTCGACTTCGTGGAGGAGCTGCCGCACATTTCCGGGCCAGGGATATTCTTCGAACAAGGAAAGCAGCTCGGGAGAAAATCCCTTCATCTTTTTATTGAAACGCCTGCCCACCTTGTTCATGAAGAACAGCGTAAGCGGCACGATGTCTTCCCGTCCGCTCTCTGCAAGGGGGGAAGGGGTATCTCAACGGAAAAGATCCGGTAAAAGAGGTCTTCCCTGAATCTGCCTTCCTCGACCTCACGCCGCATGTCCTTGTTCGATGCACTGATGATCCGCAGGTCGTAGCGGACGGGTTTGCTGCTGCCGAGCCTGCTCCCTTCACCCTCCTGGATAACGCGCAGGAACTTGGGCTGGATGGCAAGCGGCATGTCCCCGATCTCGTCCAGGAAGAGGGTGCCTCCGTCGGCCTCCTCGAAATGTCCGCCCCTGCTCGCGACCGCTCCGGTGAACGCGCCCTTCTCATATCCGAAGAATTCGCTCTCCATGAGGTTCTCGGGGATGGAAGCGCAGTTGACCGCCACAAAGGGCTTGTCCTTCCGGTCGCTGTACTGGTGGATCATGCGGGCGATCACTTCCTTGCCCGTACCGCTCTCTCCCTGGATAAGGACATTCACCGGGTTTCTGCTCACGGCGCGCATCGTGCCGAGGACCTGCTGCATGGCCCGGCTTTCCGCGACGAGCTGAACTTCTTCCTTCAGGTTCCTGAGTTCGAGCGCTTCGCTCAGATCCCTGAGCCGCTTGTTCTCGAGACAGGTCCTTATCCTGGCCTTCAGCAGCACCGGATTGAATGGTTTGAGCAGGTAATCTTCAGCGCCCATCCGGATGCATCGCACGACGCTGTCCATGTCATCGAGCGCTGAGATCACGATGACCGGAACGTCCCCGTAGACATCGCTGCTTTTCAGACGCTGCAGCACCTGGTAACCGCTCATCCCGGGCATCATGAGGTCGAGAAGGACCATATCGAAAGTCCCGGCCTGCATGATCTCCAGGGCCTGCTGCCCGTTTTCCGCGACAGTGACGGTATGGCCCTGCCGCTCAAGCTGACGGCGCATCAGGTCACGGCTTATCTCATTGTCGTCGACCACCAGCAGACTTCCCCGATTGGCAGCATCAAGGGAAGGCCTGTCCTCCTCAAGGGCAGGGATATCGTTCATTACGCTCCGGACCATGGATGAGGCGTCAGAATGATCAAATGCCGGATCCGTTGCCCCGTGTTTGATCCTTGAAAAACCGGCGATGTCCTCGATGAAAGACAGGAACAGTTTGCAGGCCGAGCGGATCTTCTCAAGGTCGGGGATGAAGCCTTCCGGCCCGTCCGCCGCGGCATCCTCAAGCAACATTTCGCTGTATCCGATGATCGCATTGAGGGGCGTACGCAGTTCATGGCGAAGATTGACGCTGAAAATCCTCCCTCTCCTTCTCCGTCCTCGCCGTCATCAAGGGTCGTTTCATCCAGGCTGTCATCAACGAGCGCAAGCAGCTTCTTGCCCAGGGCATGGATCTTCATCAGGTCGGGTATGAAATCTGCCCGTCCCTGCTCCTTCGCGTCCTCCAGCAGCATTTCGCTGTATTCAATGACCGCATTGACGGGCATGCGCAGCCCATTGCGCAGGTTGGCGAGAAACAGCCCTGTCAGACCGTTCTACCTCATGCGCCTGATCTGTCCCGCATTGTTCAGTCGGGGCGCTTTTCCCCGGCCTTTTTTTAAGGGGACCTCGCTTCGGAATCGTCATGGTTTCTCCTGTTTCTTCAGGAGCGCCTGCATCTTCCCGAGCAGCCGCTCAAAATCGATGGGCTTGGAATCATAATCGTCGCAGCCGGCCTCGAGCGCCTTGTCCCGGTCGCCTGCCATGACATGCGCAGTCAGGGCTATGATCGGTATCGACGCCGTCTCCGGCATGTCCCTTGAGCCGCCGGGTCGCTTCCCACCCGTCAAGCACGGGAAGGCTCATGTCCATCAGGATAAGGTCCGGCCGTTCCGACGCGGCCATGTTCACTCCCGCTTCGCCGTCCACGGCGATCATGACCTCATACCCCTTACGCTGGAGCCGGCGGGACAGCATGTCCCGGTTCATCTCATTGTCTTCCACCAACAGTATCCTGGGCATGGCTCTCCTTTGTTACGCGGATTTTGACGGATCGCCTGTTCTCGGCCGACGACATCGCATCTGCTGTTGCCAGTTCGATGCTGAGAGAGGAAGCTTCACGGTAAATATTGTGCCTCTGCCGTACTCGCTCGCGACCTTGATCTCCCCGCCCATCATCTCGCAGAACTGCCTCGTGATCGCCAGACCCAGCCCGGTGCCCCCGTATTTCTCGAGCAGTCTGCACATCCGCCTGCGAGAACGGCTGGAACAACTTTGCCATCTGCTCCCCGGTCATGCCGATGCCCGTGTCGCGTACGCTGAGGGAAAGCCGTTCGGAGCCCTCAGACTTCTCCCGGATCGACGTCCAGCGTGATCGTCCCAAGCTCCGTGAACTTGCAGGCATTGCTCAGCAGATTGAACAGGATCTGCCGGACCTTCGTGATGTCAGCGTACATGGAGCCCAGATCGTCAGGGCGGTTGATCGTGAGGACATTCGCATTCTTTTCGATCAGCGGCTGGACCATGCTCGCCACTTCCTCGATCAGGGCGGCGATGTCAAAGGTCTCGGGGGAGAGCTCGATCTTTCCCGCCTCGATCTTGGAAAGGTCGAGGATGTCGTTGATGAGCGCCAGCAGATGCTTGCCCGATGCCCGGATCTTCTGGAGGTCAGGGACAAGGTCCTTCTGATTCACGGTCCTCAGCCTCCTCGGTCAGCATCTCGCTGTACCCGATGATGGCGTTCAGGGGCGTGCGCAGCTCATGGCTCATGCTGGCCAGAAAATCGGACTTGTGGCGGCTCGCGGCCTCGATCTGCTGATAGAGGCTCCTGAGCTCATTGTTCATGCGGTTCAGGTTGTTCGCCAGGGTCCCGAGCTCGTCCCGGTTCGGCACCTCAACGCGCTTCGAGAAATCCCCTGATGCGATCTGCCTGAGCTGCGATGTCCATGAGCATGACCGGCCCCATCAGCGATGAAGAGACCGCGTAGCCGAGCAGGATCGCCAGTCCGATGCTCCCGGCGGCAAATCCGATGACCACCCAGCGGGATGTCAGGTATGCCCGGTTGCTCTCGTCCATCTTTGCCTCCATATCAGCCTCGGCCCTGTTCACCATCTCATTGGTAAGCCGCTCGAGGCTGTCGGCCAACGGGGCCATCCTGGTAAGCCGGAGCTCCTTTGCCCTGGTGAATGCCTGTTCCCGGGTAAGTTCCAGAACAGCTCGTTATCAACTGGATCAATTGCTCATGCTCTTCGCTGATTTTTTTGAAAAGCTCCACCTCGTCCCGCGTTACGAACTGAAGCCGGTCAAGGTCGTACCTGAACTGGTTCAGCTGACGGAGGGCGCTTTCAAGCATCCGCTCCTCCGGCGACAGCAGCGCTGACGTAACGCTGTAGAGCTGGGCGGTGGTATCGTGCTGCAGCTGACGGAACGCGGCGACTTTGCGCCGGAGCTGGCTGAGGTCCTCGGAACGGCGGTTCATGCCGCTCGAGGACCTGAATGACAACGACGCCGAATATGATCAGCAGCGCCGCGATGGCAAAGAAGGCGCCGATCAGTTTGGTATGGACCGTAAACGGCGCTCTCGCCACAAGCCGGGGAAGCCAATCCTTCATGTCCGACACCCCGCATGCGATCGGATCAAGGATGGTATCGCAGATCCCTACCACGTGTATTCCGAATTCCTTTTTCAGTTCATTGATGAAGCGCCAGTCGGTATGCTGGTCGATGAACTGCTGGGGGTTGGACTTCGCTGAGGGAGCGCCCCTGCCGACGGAACGGCTGGTCACCGCGCTAGAGTCAGGCGGCTGGACGGATCTCAACAATGTGCGAGCGCGCCTGGACGTGGCTGGTTTACCGCTGGAGTTCGTCGGCGTGGACGACCCGCATCTGAGCTACGACCGGTATCAGCTGGTAGCCGGACTGGCGGACCGGTCGGCCGCTCTGACCATCGGCGTCACCCATGCGCCCTACCAGCGCACGCTCGACGCGATGACGTCCGACGGCGCCGGTCTGCTCATCGCCGGCCACACGCATGGCGGGCAGCTGTGCGTGCCCTTGCTCGGAGCCCTGGTGACTAACTGCGACCTCGACCGCAGCCGGGCTAAGGGTGTCTCGCGCTGGTGGCCCGGAGCAGGCACAGCGCCGCGCCGCGCGCCGGAGCCGGCGGGCGCGGCATACCTGGAAGTCTCAGCGGGGCTGGGCACCTCGCCGATGGCCCCAGTCCGCTTCGCCTGCCGGCCTGAGGCGACGCTGCTGACCCTGACAGCGCGGGCCAGCTGACCAGGGCCCACGGCTGGCGTGCGGGTTTTCGGGTCGGGCCGATGGTCGATTGGAGCCGGTTCCTGCCGGTCGGCTAGTGTGACTCCTTGCTGCCGCGCCCGGCTGTCCGCGTCGGGCGTCCGCAGCGACGGGGTGTGGCGCAGCTTGGTAGCGCGCTTCGTTCGGGACGAAGAGGCCGCAGGTTCAAATCCTGTCACCCCGACCACTAATCCTGGGCTCTGACCTGCGGAAACGCGATCACGGCCCTCCTTTGCTCACACCCGTGGGCATATGTAGGGCATAAGCGCAGCCGGTCGCGAAGAGGTAAGACCCCCGCGAGGTGGCAACCTCCGGGGGTCGGACGACAGCAGCTGGGAACGCTGACGTGACACTCACCGTAGCCGCGGCGACACCCGCCCGTGAAGGGTGCGGCTTGACTCACGAGGACTGCCCGCGAAACACGCCCCGTGCCTCACAAATGCCCGCGTAACGGGGAGCGTCGTGAGGCATGAGGAGTGGGTTGTCGATGACGTCTCGTGGGGAGATCACGACCAGGTACGCGGGGGTACGTGAAGGCGGCCAAGAAGGACGAGGGTCGGGTGCTGGATGAGGTGGTCTCGGTGACGGGCTGGTCGCGGGACAACGCCCGGCGAAGGCTGGTCGCACCTGCCGCGCAGCCCCCGGGCCGCGGTCGGACGGTGGCGTCACGGGTCAGTAGGCCTCGGTCGCCAAGGTAATCGTACGACGCGCGGAAGGTGTTGCAGCGGGTGTGGGCCGCCTCGGGTGGCCAGTGGCGGCAAGTACCTGGTCGCGTCGATGCGCACCCAGCTGGACGGGCTGGAGCGGCACGGCGAGCTGGTGCCCGGCCAGGACCGGTACATCCAGCAGGTGCGGGCCGAGCTGCTGGCCATGTCGGCGGCGACGATCGACCGGTACCTGGCGCGCGCGAGGGCGAAGGACCAGATCGGCGGGGTGTCCACGACGAAACCGTCGCCGCTGCTTCGCTCGAGCATCACGATCCGTAAGGCCGGTTAGGGCTCTCCACTTAACCGGAGTCGTGCTGGTCATGCCGTCGCCAGGGGCGGGTAGCGCGGGGCCGGTCGATGCTGGGCGGGTGCCCGGTCGCTCCGGGCGGCCGTGGCGGCGCCTTGCGTGGCTGGTGTCGTTTGATCAGCTGCCGGTAGCGGACCGGGTCGTGACCGACGGCGAGTTGGAGTAGTCGCAGGAAGACCAGGCCGCGGCTGCGTGAACGGCGACGGTTGAACCGGAAGCAGAACTCGTTCAGGTAGCCGGGCAGGTGCTCGATGTCCACCGCGCCTTGGTGGGTGGAAAGCAGCCACCGTTTGGCCAGCGACGCTACGCGGTGCACGCCGGGCAGCAGCTTGCCGATGTCCTCGCCCAGCGCCTTGGCGGCGCGCTGGCTGCGCCGATCATGGGTGTAGCCGACCTTGTCGATGCCCAGGTAACCGGACCATCCGTCGGTGATCACCGTGGACCCTGGGGCGACGTTGTCGGTGATGAACGTGTGCAGCACGCTGGCGGAGCCATCCGGGATGACGCGCATCCGGCACCGCCCGAAACCCGTGGGAGGCTTGACTTCCACAGCAACGGCGACGAGCGCCTTCTTGCCCTTGGCCCGACCACCGGCCAGCCCGGCCTCCTCACCGCCGATGTAGGTCTCGTCAACCTCCACCTGCCCGGACAGCAGTTCTCGACCGGGCCGGAGCAGCACCGAACGCAGCCGGTGCAACATCGCCCACGCGGTCTGGTAGGACCCGATCTGAAGTGTGCGCTGCAGGCCCAGCGCGGAGATACCGTCCTTGGCGGTAGCGAACGACCAGCACGCGTGGAACCACACCGTCAACGGCGTGCGCGTTCGGTCGAAGATCGTGCCCGCGGTCACCGACGTGCGGCGCGAGCACCCGGCGCATTCCCACCGGCCGTCCGCCAGCCGCCAACCGTCGACGTGCCCGCACTCATCGCAGACGAAACCGTCCGGCCAGCGCAACCACGCCAAGTAGTCCCGGCAGTCCGCGTCCGTGCCGAACCACGACAGGAACTCGCCCACCGACCGTGGATAGTCTTGCCCGCCTCGGAGCGCAACCACGGTCCAAGTCTACTCCGGTTAAGTGGAGAGCCCTAAGGCCGGTGATGAGGTCGAGGCCGAGCCGGGGTTCTTCGAAGGCGACACTGTCGCGCACTGCGGCCCCACCCTCAAGGGTGAGTTCGCCCGCACCCTGAACCTGACCGACGTGCACACCGGGTGGGTGTTCACCCGGACGATCCGCAACAACGCGCACACCCACATCCTGTCCGCGTTGCACACCGCGGCCGACGAAATCCCTTACGGGATAATGGGACTCGACTTCGACAACGGGTCCGAGTTCCTCAACCAGGCGGTCATCGGGTGGGCCGGCGACCGTGGGATTTCCTTCACCAGGTCCAGGCCGTACAAGAAGAACGACCAGGCCACCGTCGAGTCGAAGAACAACCACCTGGTGCACCGGTACGGCTTCTACTACCGCTACGACACCGAGGACGAACGACGCGTGCTGAACCGGCGCTGGCCCCTGGTCAACGACCGGCTCAACTACCTGACCCCAACGGTCAAACCGGTCGGCTAGACCTCAACCAGCGACGGCCGACGCCGCCGCGTCAACGACAAGCCGAGCACGCCCTTGCAGCGGCTGCTCACCGCCCGGGTCCTCTCACCCACACAGACAGCCGAGCTGACCGCCCGCCGCGACAGCCTCAACCCCGCCCAGCTCGCCCGGCAGATCGCCGACCTGCAGACCCGCCTGATCGTGTTGGCCAATTACAAGACCCCCAACTGAGGCACGGGTTGAGTTTCGCGGGCATCTTGACGTGAGGCATCACGGGGTGTCGAGCTTTGGTACCTTGCGCGTCCCGTCCCTTCCGTCGTCACCTGTCCCGCTCTGCCCAGGGTCGGGACGGGTGGTGGTCGACTGCGTAGCCACTGACGTTCGGCGCGGCGCTGGACAGGGCCTCAGCCGCGAGACCTAAATGATTGACGCCCCCGGTGACTGACCTTCGAGACCCCCGAAGCGGCGCGGGTCGCCCACAGCACGGTCGTGCGCACACCAGCTGCGGGTTCGCGGATAGCCTGCTCCTCATCAGAGGGCAGGCCAGACGGCGTGGGCTCGAATCAACGCGAGGTCGGCGTTGGGGGATTCCCAGTAGTCTGCTCGGCCTACGACCTGGCCACCGAGTGCTGCACCCGGACACCCATGGTCCGCCCCCGGACCGGCGTCGCTTTACGAACGCGACGTCCACTGTGCTCAGCAAGGTCGATACGCGGCGATATGACACACCTCCGCCGAGCGGGTCATCAGCCTGGTCATACACGGCCAGGCGCCCGCAAGGCGGTGGCGTGCGCTCGGCGCGCGGTGTGACTGCTCACCGTTAGTCCTCGATCTGCGCCCTGCCCTGCCTCTGCAACGCATCGAGTCCGTCTCGCATGGCCAGCAGCTTCTCCGATGAGTGACCGACCCAGTCGACGAGCTCGCCCACCACGCGCAACGGCTGGCGACTGCGGAAGGATTGCGTCGGGTTGCCGGGGAACCGCTTGTTGGTCACGTTGGGGTCATCCTCGAACTGGCCCATTGGCTCGACGATGTAGACGCGCCCACGGCCCTGTCCCACAGCGAGCTCGGCACCCCAGGTCGCGGCGTCCAGGGTCGCGGTGAAGTACACGTAGTTCATCACCCGGCCCGCCGCGAAGTTCGACTCGCGTCCGGGGACCAGCATCTCGCCGACGGCTAGATCCGCCTTCGTGCCGTGCAGGTAGACGCCTGCCTCGTACACCTCAAACGGCACCGGCTCTGAGGCGCTCACACGCCCGAGGGTAGTTGCGGGCGTGTGACGGGGAAACAGGTGTGGCGCCGGGCGAGCAGACAGATCAGCACCGATCCCTGGACCACCTCATGCGCGCTGTCCCCCTCGCGGCTAC
>CAVUHW010000020.1:0-357743 GCA_963741205.1 Nitrospirota bacterium | reverse complement strand
CTCATTAGATACTCAATGTAAGCGTCCCGGTGTTGGTTGCTATCGTTGAACTGTGATCCCCCAAGAGAACCAACCAAGCATCAGGAATACGTTTAACTATGTTGGCAATGACGTCTCGCGTGAGCCGCCCAGCTGTTTCAGTCTGCTTCTCGGAGCGAGTTGGCAAACGGGAGTCAAGACGTGGTCTTTTCATTTTGGAAAGGGGCTTGGCTGGATTCCATGTAGTCGGACCATGTGTGATGGAAGTTGAGGGCCGCACCGTGATCAATCGGCCGGACTCATGGTGCCACATAAGCATGTTCGTGTTGCGCGGAGTACGGTCTACGTTTGATACGTAAGCGTCGAACCAAACAACCGACGATGCAAGATCCGCGTCGAGCTTCTCTGCAACCGGGTCGGACGCAACGAACCGGGCGGGTCAGTCAAGCGCGAGATTGAGACCAGCGCTCGCTTTTATTAGGCTTTGTATTTCCGGGTCCCGTTCGGTGCGGGCGAGATCGTTGTCGAGCTCGACGAAGACGATTTCAGGCACCGGCAGTCCTGCTGCGCGGGCGATCTCCCCCGCTACTAACTCAGCAATAAGAGCTTTGGGTCCCTGACCTGCGCCGCGGAATTTGAGAACATACATCCCATCATCATCGGCTTCGACTATTGCTGGAAGCGATCCACCCTCTCTCGCAGTGGAGTTACATACCTCGTGGCAGTTACTGTTCTCAAACTCATCGTCTGTTGAGTCCGCTGCTATAATTAGCGCCTATCGAGAGATTTAATCTGCGGCGCCGCTACAGGCCGTCAGCTCCAGGGCTCTTGCACCCAGCCCGCCCACATTTACACTAAAAGTATAGTCGAATTTAACATTAAGATAAAGTATAAAAGACAGGTATCTTTTAGGTAGCTGTTATTTAATGCGAGTTGTAAATTTAAGTGTTCAAAGAATGGAAACTTCAGCCGATTCAGGATGATCTTGTGGCTGAACAGTTCAACCTGAATAGTTCAGATTTCCCCACAGAACGTTCGCAACTCAAGGAGTCAGCATCTTCGCCTCGGTTGGTAATCGGCCGGAACTCAATTACTGAGGAAGATATACTGTTTCAACAAATCGACTTTTCCAAGCGTATAGTCAAAAGGCAGCATGCGGGGAATTTGATATATAGGATTGACCCTCTTTTGGAGTTCCGTGAGCACAGGCATCGGCAGGAGAAAATGGTTCAGGATAACCTTGGCCGGAACTACGAATATCCTGCTGTCACGGACCTCCAGGCGGAGCGCTGCATACCCTTCAAAACGATTGTTTACCATGAACTTTTCGACGAGCTTTCTGTCTTTCGGGGGTATCGTACTGGCCGGAACGCTGAACTCCAATTCAATATACGGGGGGCTGAATTTGATCAGAAATTTGTCGTAGTGAAAGTTCTGCCTCCTCGCCTTCCTTATGAATTCATTTTTTATCGTTTGTTCCGAAACCAGTATCCTGACGGCAAAATCCGAATAAGAAGTAATTTTAACGGTGTTTGCATTTCTTAACGCCTTGAAATCGATCTTCGGATTGGTATACTGCGCGGTGACGTAGTCGACCGGGACACCGTTTATCGGGAGCGAAACGAATTTCATGAACAAGGACTTAAGGTCCCCGCTTTTGTCGTCCCCGGTGTTCGTTTTAATCTCTATTCGCTCGCACTTTACCGTTTTTCTCAGTGCTTTCGCAAGCTCACCGTCAAGCGATTCCCGGGAATAGAGCGTGGACGCGCCAGATAAAAGTACGATTACAGCCGCCAATGCCGTAATCAAGCGAGTACGGACGGGATAATTGACAAATCTATTTTTGAAAAAGTTTGCCGTCTTCAATATAGAGGTCCTCTGCGTTATAGAGTTTAGGATTCGGCACGCTGATGCGATAGTGGCCGGCGCCGTTGGTCTCGGACAGGGTGTACACGTAAGGTGTTCCGCTCGCGGGATCGTTGCCGATACGATCAAGAAACGCAGGCTGGAGTTGTTCTAATTTCCGGGGGTATTCCATATTAACGACGAAGTAGGCCTCGACGGCTTTTGAAAGGTTCTGCAAATCCGCCTGTACCTGTTCTCGGGAGGTAGCGTACGTCTGTTTCGGCGGTTCATAGTTGTTGACGCCCCCTTTCCTGTAAAGGACGGCAACATAACCAAGGATAACCGCTGCAATCACGATCAGGATGGAAAAAAATACGATGAGTTTTTTCTTTCGCATAGGCTGATTTCCTATCTTATGGTGTCATCCCGGCAACCGATTCATGACCGGGATGTTGTATGTGCTGGCATCACGATAATGCGACGCAACATTCTTTGCCGAGGAATCCCATCGATTATGGGCAGTCTAACAGCAAAAGTATAAAGCTATTTTCCCGGAAGATAAAGCAGAAAATGAGGCTTTCTGAAATCCCACTATTCGATTTGTACTGTTGGTGATTAGAAAACCGCAGCGGTATCAAGTACTGGAAGCAGGACTCGACGAAAGTTACAAATGGAATTTGTTGTTCTTCGGCGCCATCACGGTCATCGACAGCACCTACTACTGTGGAATCGAACTTAAGAAAAATATTGAAATAAACCACTTGTAGTTTGCAACGGCCTAAAATCAGTTTCGGAAGCCGGTTGGCGATTTTATTCAGATGTACACTATCGATGGTCCTATGCTCACGAGCATCTTTGAAGCTATGAACATGCCTATGATCTGCGAACATGCCTATGATTTGCTTATAAGTGAATCCTTTTTTGACACCCCGTAATTATCCTCCTTTTAAACTAAAGTCCGCGCATTCCCCCTGCTAGGGGCGAAGCGCCAGGAGGGGGTCAAGCGGACTGATTTGGGCGTGGATTTGTGCCATGCTTGTGCTACGGAAAACGATATTTAGCCTCACAATATAGGCTGAGGGCGGCAACGTTTTATTTAGTTGCGCTTTCATGCGTCATCACCTATATTAGAAATATGGCGTTTTCAAGCGGCATAAAATTCCGTTGCTACCCGACAACGGAGCAGTCCGATATTCTCGCGCAGTGGATGGGCTGCCAGCGGTTTATCTACAACGCCAAGGTTGCCGAGGAGCGTTATTTCCGAACATTCCGAAACCACTCACTGTCGCTAACCGGACTACAGCCGCCGATCGATCAGCAGTACTCCCAGTTCAAGGACAAGGAACTCACTCCGTTTTTATACGATGTGCCGTCACAGGTGCTAAGAAACGGCGCAACCAGGTTCATGGGATCCTATAAGAGGTACCTGACGGGACTGTCTGATCGCCCTGCTTATAAAAAGAAGGCGGGGCGGCAGTCCGTCTGGATTACCAGCGAGCTATTCAGGTTCGTTCCTACTGGAGGCTCAAAACAGCGGCAGGACAAAACAATATATGAGCACCGGCTGATGCTTGGCACAAAGTCGGTCGATCTGGGCGAACTTAAGTTCAAGGCTCATGATGAGTACGAGGTTCCGGCGGCCATCACCATTTCCCGGGAGTCCGGGAAATGGTATGTCTCGTTCTCCTATGAGAAGCAAGGCACAGTTATGAGCGAGCAGGAACTTCTCGAGCTTTACGGCGGCATGTCATCAGAGAGTCTTAATACCGTTGCCTTGGGAATGGACCGAGGGGTGAAAATCCCGCTGGCAACGAGCGACGGCTCGGTGCATGACTTCTCCGGCATCCAAAAAGAGCGACTGGCAAAAAAGGATGCCCGGAAGAAGAGATATCAGAGGCAAATGGCGAGGCGGATCAAAGGATCCGGCCGATTTAGGCAATCAGTTGCGAAATCAGCCCGGTGCCAGGCGTATGCTGCCAATGTGAGGCATGATTTCGCGCATAAGGCCAGCCGCAAGCTCGTGGATTCACCCGCGGAGGTGTTCGTCTTCGAGGACCTCAAGGTCAAGAACATGACCAGAGCGCCAAAACCTAAGAAGTCAGCCGGCGGGACGTATATTCCGAACGGGGCAAAGGCCAAGGCCGGTCTCAACAAGTCCATACTCGAATCAGCGTGGGGCAAGGTAAAACTCTTTACGACGTACAAAGCCTCGCGACGCAACAAGCTCGTTATCGCCATACCGCCGCACGGCACCTCACAGGAGTGTTCGAAGTGTTCGCACACTCACCCGGACAATCGCCAGTCACAGGCGGTGTTCGATTGCCAGAGCTGTGGCTTTACGGAAAACGCCGATACCAATGCGTCTCTCGTTATCAAGAAGCGCGGCATAGAAATGCTTGTATCTGGCGAAATTACCGTAAAGCATCAGGAACGCGCCATGCGGTTAAGGAAGAAGGAAACACTAGGCCGGGAACCGGCCGAAGTTACGCGCGGGGAGAAGCAGATAAGACAGGACTTGGGAACTACCCAGGGACTGCACGCTTCTATGATCCGTGAAACCCCCACTGCAACCATGTAATTGGTTCAGTGGCGGGTAGTTCATATTATGCCAACATAGGTTCTGCTATTGGGTTGTTTCAGTTTTCGAGGATCAGGTCAGTATTATGCTATAATTCAGTAATGTTTTAGAAATAGAGCAAGAGATTTTCGCCTTCTAATCTTGCGTCTTCAGTTGTGCAATGAAACGCCTCCTCAGGGAAACCCTGGGAAGTAGAAAGGAGCCTCAGAGAGATGAGAGTTTTAAGATTATCCATGCAATTCGCGGCGTTCTTCATGTTGTTTATCTTCCTTGCGTGCACAGCGACGAAATTTACCGATATATGGAAGGACGAGGCATATCAAGGGCATCCCGAAAAGATCCTTGTGATCAGTACGTTTAAAGATTCCAAGATTAGAAGGCTCTTCCAAGACGAAACGGTGAAGGCATTGAAGAAACATAATGTAGATGCTGTCACAAAATACTTCGGCTTAGCGCCTGATGAGGTCGTGTCCGATATGATCGCTATAGCGGCACTAGCAAAGGAATTCGGTGCAGATACCGTACTGATTACCGGACCTGCTGGCACAAAAAAAGATACATCGGGGCACTTATATCTTAATACGCGCACAGATGTCTACGACATGAAGACGAACAAACGGATCTCGTCCGCTTCAGCGGAAACGCAGATACGGGAGGACTCACCCGATCCTCGCCAATACCTTGACCAAGTATCATCCTATGCCGAAGATCTGGCAAACAATCTGTCGCGAGCGGGGCTCTTGTCGAAGCGGTGATGACCTGGCAGGATCCAGCTGCACCTCTTGGTGAATCTTTGGTTTGGATGTTGTTAATTGAATCACGGTGCCGGTGATGTTCTCAACGTCTCGGGATTAAGGTGACGATCAATCGCCCGCCAGCTTGAGTTTTATTTCTGCAGAGTCCTTACAATTTGACTAGCCGGAAAATCTTTGTATTCAACTGCTTTTCGGTCTGCGCCTGATCCATTTTGCCATCAGGTACCGAGCGCTGGTTACACCACGTCCCTCTGACCACAAATCACGCATGATCTCTACTGACTCCGCGCGACACCAACGATGATCATAGGCACTTCAACACCGTTAGCCGTCTGTGCAATAAACAGGAAAACTATTTCGTTTCTTCTTTGCATGTAGGTGATAACGCATCATTGCAGTTGAATTTTTTACCATGACATACCGCAGTCCATGTATTGCTATTTTCAGAACCTTCCCCATTTTTTATTTCAATTTCATTTTGAGCGCAACCACTATAATATGATGATGTTCTTTGACGTTGCTCAGTAACTGTTATCGCACAACCTGAGATCAATAATATTGTAACGACGGCAATATATTTTATCATTTTACCTCCCTCCTTTGACTTCAAAGGCCCGTCTCGTCGCCTTCATAGTTCTTTTATCACTCTTTCTCTTCAACTTGGCGCGGCTAGGAACAACTGGGTGCCTGTTATGTCGATAATGATAATACCACACTCCTGCCATTGGCATTGCGCCGTTTGGAAAAGAGCTATAGTGGAAAGGAGTGAATAGAAAACGCTTCTTTACGGTTGGCGAGGGTTCATGGCTGCAGATAAGGTTGTCGAAATCCAACTGTATACTGCGAGTAAATCGTGAAGATTCTCGATGGCTTTCTGACAAATATATCGATTCCAGAAAAAAAGACGCCGGGGCCTCAGCCGTCAGCGTCCCTTTTTTTCGAGAACGTTCCGGATCATTATTTCGGGGGAAACTTGGCAAGAACGTCCCAAACGGCGTTCTTCAGATCGTTGGAAGCCGCATCGGTATTGATGTTGCCCGGAGCCGTCCCCCGCCAGATCAGTTCATTGCTCTCTCTCTGATAAATATTCAGGGTCATCATCCTGAGCTGATAGACGTCACTAAAGGCGTCGTACTCGTTATCTATCGAGATCAGCAGGTCTGGCGTCGATGACGTCTTTTTGAACCCTTTCTGCGCGAGGACCTGATCCGCAACGAACTGGATATTTGTCACAACCAGGGACGCTTGCCGGCCCCGGTCTGATACCGGGGTCCACGCATAGCTGTTAAGTCCCGAGAAGCTGGTACCGGGGTTATAGATATATTTGACCCCGGAGGAATAACAGCCCCCCAGGATGATTATTGCCGTAAGAAGGGCCAGAAAGATAAATCCGGATCGTGCATCTGTTTTAAAAACATTCATATCTATGCCTCCATCGTGAAAGGGATTAGCTAGATGGTGACATAGCTTTGAAGAGTTGTCAATTTCGAAGGTTTGCAACTATTCACTTTATTGCATGCGCAGGAGGGTTATATATGGGTAGATAAAAAAGATTTCAACTGTAAAGAATTGTTGATCGAAAAAGAGTAGCACGTTATAATTTACTGTAATGATCGTCAAAGAGATAGAAGCAAAGACAATCCTATCGAAGTCCCAGATTTACGACTATACTTTGAATGCATATGTCGGTTGTCAGTTTAATTGCATCTACTGCTACGCAAAATTCATGAAGAGATTTACCGGGCACCGAGAACCATGGGGAGCATTTGTTGACGTAAAGATAAATGCCCCTGAATTGCTCGCTCGTGAGGTGAAGAAAAAGAAAAAAGGACGAGTCTGGATAAGTGGGGTCTGCGACGCGTATCAACCCATAGAGAAGAAGTATATGCTCACCGGGAGATGCCTTGAGATCCTCATTGCGAATGGATGGCCGGTGACGATTCAGACAAAATCCTCATTGGTTCTGCGTGACATTGCGATACTGAAGAGATCAACAGACTCTGAGGTTGGATTCACCATAACCACTGCAGATGAGAAAGTGCGGAAGATCTTTGAACCGGGTGCTCCCCCGATAGAAAAGAGGGTAGAGGCATTAGGAATTCTTCATGCCGCGGGGATAAAGACCTTTGTCATGGTCGCACCCCTGCTTCCGGGGGCAGAAGGATTAATCGGTCTGCTTAAGGACAAGGTGGACCATGTTTTGATCGACAGGTACAATTATCATTATGCAGACTGGGCATACAAAAAACACGGCATGCAACGAGCTATGAGTGAGGAATTCCTCCTTGAAGAAGGTGAGGAATTGCAGGCGGCATTTGAAAAGGCAGGGATGCGGTGCAGAAAGCTGTATTGAGAAGCAAGTCTGGCAGACTGTTTTGACCGAGATTGCTAACTCTTGAACGAATTGTCAAACCTTAAGCCGTAAGAACTGAAATTACGAGGACTTATACAAAGAATTTAAGTCAGAGAGAAAACAGTGCAGAAAGTACAAATTAGCCTGAAAACCCACTCTTATTTTGTCAAGGAAACGCATACTGCGTCGGATCTGGCGCATAAGCCGCGGCGGATCCGGCCAAGTTGTGAAGGAAGCCTGGCGGCCGCTCTTTTCAAGACACGCGGCATATCAGATTGATGCCCTTGACCTTTCCGGCACCCCGCCATCATTGCTTTTCCCCATGATTGACTGTATAATAACCAAAATTCGATAAACGAAGAAGACGACTCGCGAAAGGAATTCATGTTAGAACGCATTCAGAAGATCATATCAGCGGCCGGGATCACGTCGCGCCGCGCCGCGGAACAGCTCATCCTGGACGGCAGGGTCCGCGTTAACGGCCAGGTGGTTACTGAACTCGGGACCAAGGCCGATGCAGCCAAAGACCACATCAAGGTCGACGGCAAGCTCATCAATCCGCATCAGCCCCCGACCTATATCATGCTGAACAAACCCGTGGGTTATGTCACGACCATGTCGGACCCGGAAGGCCGTCCCACGGTCCAGGACCTGTTGAAAGGCGTTAAGATAAGGGTCTATCCAGTTGGCCGCCTCGACTTCAATACAGAGGGTCTCCTGCTCCTGACGAACGATGGAGACTTCGCGCACCTCATCACGCACCCGAAGCATGAATTCCCCAAGACCTACAGGGCGAAGGTCAAGGGCGTGCTCGAAGACCACCAGATAGACAATCTCGAAAAAGGCATCTACCTGGACGACGGAAGGACCGCGCCGGCCAAGATAAAAAAGTTAAGCAAGGAAGAGGCGAACTCCTGGCTTGAGATAACGATCCATGAAGGTAAGAAGCGGCAGGTCCGGCGCATGTTCGACCGCGTCGGCCACTCTGTCATCAAGCTTAAGCGCGTCAGGACTGGCAACCTCGTGCTTGGCGATCTTCCCGAGGGGGCGTTCCGCTACCTGACCCCGGACGAGGTCCAGGCGATGAAAGAACTTGCGACAAAAGAACGGGTGAGCGCAGCCGGGGCGCGGCAAGAAGATAGAAAGAGGCGGGAGGGGCCGGAGTCCAGGGGCAGGGGGCCGGCAACGGACACAAGGTTGCGATCTCGGGAGATGAGGGTCCCGGGGACACGACCACCCGTTGATCGCGTTCACAAAGGTGAAGTAAAGCCTATGCGGTCTTCCTTCACACCGTCCGTTAGGGGCGGGGCAGTATCTTCACCCGTCCGCGGGAGAGGGAAGTTTATTGCGGGAGAAGGCAGGACCGGCGGCGCTGCGCGAGGGGTTGAGGGGCGCAGGCAGGCCCAGGAACCCAGGGTCCCGGGGCAAGGCGCGAGCGGCAGAGGTCCGAGACGGCCCGTGAGGGATGCGGGCAGCAGGCAGGGCCAGTCTGCGGCGTTCACAGGCACCAAAGCTGGAGGCGGTCCTGAGTATAAAGAAAGAAGCCGGACACGTACGGCAACTGGGCGTCCGGGGCAAGGGGCATCGGACCGGGGCACGGCAAAGAGTTCTGCGTTTAGACCGAAAGGCAAGAAAACCATTGCTGCAAGAATGCGCGGAAAGATATTTGACACGGGCCCTTCACAGAAGCCGGTGACGGAGCGGACCGCAGGGCCTCGTGAAGGAGACCGCAAACCCCCGCGCACTTTCGAGAGGCGTGAGGCCGGGAAATCGACACTGCAGGGCGCTGGTCGCAAACCGTATCGTACGAGAAAGTAGGCGTCCCCCCGGAGCGGAAGAAGATCACGAGCAATGATATGGCCAGAATGACTTCCACGTCGCCTGCAAGCAAAAAGGATGCGGACCACCTTCGCGCACAGGTGGTCATCCACGGCATGGTTCAAGGCGTGTTTTTCCGAGCCACCACCCGGGACGAGGCGATCCGGATCGGCGTAGGCGGGTGGGTCAGGAACCTACCGGACGGCACGGTCCAGGCCCTCTTCGAAGGAGAGAAGAAAAAGGTCGAGGAGATCATCGGCTGGTGTCACAAAGGCCCGCCGGGAGCGCGCGTAACCAAGGTGGACATCCTCTGGGAGCCTTACCAGGGAGAGTACAAACACTTTGACATCCGTTATGGCTATAGCGGCTAAATGACTATTTTGAGAAAACCAGAAGCGTTCACCGCAGAGACGCCGAGACGCGGAGAAAAACATCACAAGGCTCGCGGTTTAAAAAATCAGAATCTGAAGTTCTCAGAGTCTCTGAGTCGCTGCGGTGAAAGGATGTTGATTTTGTTTCATCGGTCTGAGGCATTGCCCCGCTAGCTCATGAAAACCGCCATGACCATCTTCATCGGTGCCATCCTCGTCGTTGTCGCGGTCTCGCTCCTCCTCGTCTATGCGAACACCCACCCGCCGAAATATCCTCTCTTCATGCCTCCCTCGGCGTATAAGGCCGATTACGAAGATGTCGTTTTCACGAGCGAGGACGGGGTCACACTCAAGGGCTGGCTCGTCAAGCCATCTCATCCCCGCCAGCCGTCTCCGGCCATTATCATCTGCCACGGCCTCGGCGCGAACAAATCGGATTTCACGGAATTGGCAGCGGCGCTCTCGCGCCGGGGATATGCGGTCCTTCTTTTCGACTTCCGCGCCCACGGAGAGAGCGGCGGAAGCAGGTCTTCTCTGGGATACCACGAGCAAGATGACGTTCTCGCGGCCTTCGGATTTCTCAAGGCACGGCCCGGGATCGACGCCGGAAAAATCGGGATCTTCGGTTTTTCCATGGGCGGGGCCTCGGCGATCCTCGCTGCAGCGAGGTCAAACGGGTTCCGCGCCGTTGTTGCGGATAGCGCCTTTGCAAACCTCAGGGACCTGGCGCGGAGCGCGATCGCCGCTATCTATCATCTGCCCGTGTTTCCTTTCCTCCCCCTCACGGTCCTCGGATATGACCTCTATTTTCAGACATCTATCGACGCGGTTTCACCTGCGAAGGCCATCGCAGACATCTCTCCAACTCCTATCCTGATCATCGCCGGTGAAGGAGACCAACTGATTCCCAGCGGACAATGGACGAAGACTCTATGCCGCCGCAAAGGAGCCGAAAGAGCTCTGGATCATCCCGGTCTCTGGACACGGCGGCACGCTTGCAGCCGCGGGAAGCGAGTACGAGAAGCGAGTTGGGGAATTTTTTGACCGGTATCTGAAATAGCGCCAACCGCGGTTCCGGTTGAATGATCGTGCATTGCTATTGATAATTGCCAATTGGGATGATATAATGGCAATTACGAGGAGGGATGCATGAAAACGACACTGGACCGTTTCGGACGAGTGGTGGTACCCAAGGAGATCCGGGACCGGCTGGGGTTACGGCCAGGGGCGGAACTTGAGATTGACGAGAAGGGGAATGAGGTCGTGCTGAAGCCCATTGAACACGGCCCCTCGCTCATCATGAAAGAGGGCATTCTTGTTTTCACCGGGAGCGCGACCGGAGACCTCAGGGGCGCGGTCCGTGCTCTTCGTGAAGAAAGGCTGGGTAAAGTCGCGTCCGGGAAGAAACCATGAAAGTGCTTCTCGACACTTCGGTGCTCGTGGCCGCTCTTGTGGAGCCGCACCCCGAACATCTGCGAGCACTTCCGTGGCTCACACGGCCGAAATCGAAATCAGGTGAATTGGTGATATCTTCGCACAGCATCGCTGAGGTCTACGCCGTGCTCTCGACGCTACCGGTCAGTCCGAGGATTTCTCCAGGTCTTGCATGGCGGCTTATCCATGAAAGTATAGAGCCTAATGTTTCCATCGTTTCACTCACATCCTCCGAATATATGGCAACAGTCAAGCGCCTGAGCGATCTGGGGCTCTCTGGGGGCGCCGTATATGACGCTCTCATCGTGAAGGCCGCGCAGAAGAGCGGGGCCGACCGTATTGTGACTTTCAACATGAACGATTTCAGACGGGTCTGGCCGGAAGGAGCAAACCGTATCGTCGCGCCATGACTGCGCGCTCCTAAGAACGGCAGCGCTGAGGAGGACGGGATGTCCTACAATACGAAGCTGGAAGAGAAGATTGACAGCGCGGTGAAGCGCTGGCAGAATGTGGAAAAAAAGAAAATGTTCGGCGGCGTCTGCTACCTTTTGAATTCTCACCTATATTAGAGATGTGGCGATTTCAAGCGGCATAAAATTCCGTTGCTACCCGACAACGGAGCAGCTACTACCCTCGCGGATGTGGTTGCCAACGCTTATCTCACGCCAGTGCCGAGAGCGTTTTCCGTACTATCCGGTCATCGCTGTCGCTGACCGCTACGCCGCCGTTGTCAGCTCTCCCGTTCGCGGTCTCACGCCTTTCTCTTTGTGTGCCTCTCATAAAACGGCGCAACCAGTCAGGCTCCTACGAGTACTGACGACTGCTGTCGCCCTGCTTTGGGCGCGTCCCTGTTACCGCGGCTGTTCGTTCGTTCCTACTGGGCTCGCGCGCGCCTTTGGCCCGCTGTGCTTGCCGTCGGTCGTCTGGCGCTTGTTCGCTCCGCGGTCGGGTTCCGCGGCCTCCCTTACCCGGCGTCCGGGTGGTTGTCTCCTTCTCCTCTGGGCGCGCGTTTGGCGGCGGCTTCTCGGCTTTGCGCGGCTGTCTTCGGGTCTCTCCGTTGCCCTGGTGCCGGGTGTCCCGCTGCCGGCACGCTCGGTGCTACTTCTCCGGCGTCCGGGCCTGCGTGCCCGGGGTTCGGCTTGCGGCGGTCGGGTCTTCGCTTTGCTCGCGCGTCGCCCGGTGCCGCGTTGCTGCTGTGGGCTGATTTCGCGCTCCGCCGCAGCTCGTGTTCACCCGCGGGTGTTCGTCTTCGGATCTCAGTCGACATACCGAGCGCCAAACCTAGAATCCCCAAGAGCAATATGGCCTTCGGCATCCACAAGGATTTTCTGATCGTGCGCGTCGGCAAGGAGCAGGGGGAGCGGAGTCTGCGGGACAGGAATGTAGAACCTTTTAACATCACCGGCAAACCGATGAGCGGTTGGCTCATGGTGAAGGAAACCGGATGGAGAGGGCAGGCCGCATTGGAGAAATGGATTGCGGCGGGAAAACAGTTTGCGCTCTCCCTGCCGGAGAAAAAAAAGAAGGCACGCGCAACGAAGACCCTGCGGGAGTACAGGGTCTGAATCGGTCCCCGGTGACAGCGACCTTGAAAGCAAGGAAGAAAGAATGGGGCGAGCGGAAATACGGAGACCGGCATGCAGAAGGGCGTAAAACGATGTTCCTGGCCGTCTGATGATCCGCTCATGATTGCCTATCATGATGAGGAATGGGGCGTGCCGCTTCACGATGACCGGAAACTGTTCGAATTCATCGTCCTTGACGGCGCGCAGGCAGGCCTTTCATGGTCTACAGTGCTCCGGAAGCGGGAAAACTATCGCAAGGCTTTTCACGGCTTCGATCCGAAGACCATAGCGCGATATAATGGGAAAGGATGTGCAGCGTCTTCTCAAGGACGACGGCATCATTCGCAATCGTTTGAAGATAGAATCAACTATTGCAAACGCAAGGTTGTTCCTTGAATTACAGAAGGAGTTCGGTTCCTTCGACGCCTATATCTGGCGATTTATCGGTAATAAGCCAGTTCAACACCAGTTTCGGCGCCTTTCCGAGATCCCGGCAACGACCGCTGAATCGGACGCAATGAGCAAGGACCTCAGGAAGCGGGGGTTCAAATTCGCGGGCTCGACCATCTGTTATGCCTTCATGCAGGCGGCGGGTATGGTTAACGATCACCTGGTCGATTGCTTCCGATATCGGGAAGTGCAGTGAACAGTACCATCGTCAGGAGTCAAATCATGATCAGGTGTTTATGTTTCGTATGCGTCGCCCTGCTCATTACGTCAGGATGCGCTACCTTAACAACCGCTTCTCACTTTACGGAGGACAGCCCGAAGTTTTACAGCGGCACAAGGCTCGATATCCATTCGAGCGCGCAGGATGAAAATATTCTCCTCGTTTACAAAAACAAGTACGGGGTCGAACCACCGGACTATCCAAGAATAGACCTTCCTTTCAGCCTTTTGTTTGACACAGTCATTCTCGTCCCGGTTGTATTGCCGATTGTTCTGTATCAGATCGTTTTCGATCGGCCGAAATGATCCCTCCTTCCCCGGTTTAATAGCCTGGGAAGCCGCAATCCGAAATCGAAAATACAATTCGAACGATCCCCCGAAATTGTTATTTGGGGTACCCGACTGTCTGCGCGAGAATGATCTTCTGGTCCGGACGCAGATTCATCGCCTCTCTCAAGGCTTAGCGGTTGCATTGCAACCAGAGAATCGAAATGGGTGAAACAAAATTAGGGTTGAAATAGGTGCTATATTTATAGTATTATTTTGGTATTAAAACAAGTACCGAAAGGAGTCCCTTGTAATGAATGCAATTGCTGCGCAGGACATCAAGAAAAGAGGAATCTCCGCAGTGGACGAGGCGCTGAAAGATGGGCCTGTCCATGTGATCAAGAACAACCAGCCCAAGTATGTCGTCCTTTCCGAGGAGCGGTATCGGGATCTGATCGCAGCGGAGGACGAAGCATATATCGCCCGCATGCGAGCGTCGCTTGAGGACGTCAAGGCAGGCAGGGTCCGCCGTTTCAAATCAGCCGGTGATCTATTAAAGGCGATTGAGGCTGAGGATGAGAAATAGTGTATACTATCGAAGCCTCGCATTACTTCCTTCGCCGCGCAAAGAAATTCTTTAAAAAACATCCCGATCTGAAAAAATCGTTTGTCGAGGTCGTCGATGACCTGCGGAAGGACCCTTTTCAGCCCCGCCTTGAAATGCACGGTCTCAGCGGAAAGCTGCAAGATTGTTACGCGGTTAGTCTTACTTACAGCTATCGGATAACCCTTACCCTGATGGTCACCGAGAAGGAGATCATCCTGCTTGACATAGGGGGTCATGACGAAGTGTACAAATGAGGGACACATTATCGCACTGCGGGGTCGCCAACTTCCCCATATTGACATACCTGCTATGATAGTCTATATTAGACCTATCACTGCGAAGGAGGTTCTGCATGAAAACCGTAACTGCTCTCGACCTGCGAAAAAAACTGGGCAGCGTTCTTAATTCCGTGGCGGAAGGGCATGAACCGGTGACGATCACCCGGGCGAACAAGCCCCTCGCGGTCATTATTTCCGCTGACGAGTATCAGGACAAGGTGCTGAAAGGAGAGCGGGGGAGGAAGCTCAAGGAACTGTCCGCCCGAATGGATGCCTGGAAGAAGGAGCACCGGAAAGAGACCACTCAAATAGACGTCGTAAAGGCTATCCGGGAAGCACGGGAGCATAGATGATCGTTCTGGACGCCTCGGTGGTCCTCAAGTGGATATTCGATGACGAGGCCGGCGGCGACCGCGCGGCCCGTTTGAAGGAAGCTCATGCAGCCGGGCATGAGACTGTAGCAGTGCCGGACCTGCTGTTCTATGAGATCGGCAATGTTTTGGCGACGAAGACGCGGCTTTCCGAAGCGGCCAGTGCAGAGGCATTTGCGCTTTTGTGGGATTTTTCCCTCGAACGTTTCGACCTCGGATTGGAAGAGTTTCAGGGCGGCTTGGCCTTGTCCAGGAAATATAAAATATCTCTCTATGACGCAACTTATATTGAGCTCAGCCGGAGGCTCAAGTGTTCATTCGTGACCGCAGATAAAAAACTGTACGAAAAGGTCAAAAGTATAAAGTCGGTAGATCTGCTGTAATCAGTGTTTTGCATTGCAGTAATACGGATCTTCTGTTTCTCGAAGGGGCGAAGGGCGCCGGAAGTTGCTGTTGGACGTGAAAAAGCATGTCGCGTTTTTTCGACGAACATCAATGGGAAGAAAACTACATGTTGTGTTTGGGGAGAGCCCGGCATGATAAAAGAAAACGATGCTAGCGATCGTGACGACCCGTTTGAATTAAGTCGCTTCATCAGCGCGCAAGAAAGAATCTATGATATCGTCCTTGCTGAGTTAAGAAGCGGCCGGAAACGAACTCACTGGATGTGGTATATATTCCCGCAGATTGATGGACTGGGACATAGTGCAATGACAAAACACTACGCTATTAAGAGCGTCGAAGAAGCGCGACAATATCTCAATCATCCTGTCCTTGGCACGAGGCTGGTGGAGTGCGCGGAATCGGTTCTTGGCCTTGAGGGCCTGTCAATTTCAGACATTTTTGGATATCCTGATGACCTGAAGCTTAAATCATCCATGACTCTTTTTGCGAGCGTAGCCGAACCGCACTCTGTGTTTGCGCGTATTCTTGATAAGTATTTCCAGGGAGAACGAGATGTCAGGACGCTTCATCTCTTGGAAAATCTCAAAAAAAACCTTTAGGCCTTGCCTCGTGCGATAAGGTGCGAATCGCCCCAATCTGGCGCGCGGCGAAAGGCTTCACAATACCACGATTCCTCTCAGAACCAGGGAAGGTATAGGAGGTCGATCATTTCGAGTCCTCCGGTGAATGGAATGACCCCCTTATTTAATCCTCAACTTGTTGAATCCTGTTCGCGCCACAGCGCGGCGATCATCATTTTAGCCATTGCTTTCTTTCTCTTCTGGCTGGTAACGATCATCGATATCGTCAGCAGTGAGTTCAGGAACAGTACGGATAAAATCATCTGGTTCTTTTTCGTGCTGATGCTCGCTCCGGTTGGAATGCCCCTGTATCTCTTCATAGGACGGCATCAAAAAAACATGGATTCCGAAAGAGAAAATCGATATCGAGATGTCGGACGTGACTAGAACAATCGCGCAATGCGCGGCCGTGCGACGCCGGTTTCCCTCAGAGGAAGGTTTGGAGTGAGATCGCTATCCATACTGTATCAGGATGATCACCTGGTGGCGGTGGACAAGCCGGCGGGCCTTCTCGTCCACCGCAGCGCCATCGACCGGCACGAGACCGACTATGCCATGCAACTCGTCCGGGACCAGTTGGGCCGCTGGGTTTACCTCCTGCACCGGCTCGACAAATCCGCCTCGGGCGTGTTGCTGTTTGCCCTGGACAAGGACAGCGCCCGCGACATGACCGGGCTGTTCTCCAGCGGGACCATCTTGAAGTCCTATCTCGCCGTCGTGCGGGGCTGGACGAAAGAGACGGAGCTCATCGACCATTCGTTAAAGGAACGCAGGGACAAAAGGACCGATCAGCGTGTTGACCCGGACAAACCAGCTCAGGAAGCCAGGACTGAGTATGTCAGGCTCGCGACCGCCGAGTTGCCGTATCCGGTGGGTCGCTACACGAGCGCGCGATTTTCCTTTATCAAGGCGTCCCCCCTTACCGGCCGCAACCACCAGATACGGCGGCATATGAAACACATCTACCACCCGATCATCGGCGACACGACTTACGGTGACGGGAAACAGAACGACTTCTTCCGGACACAGTTCCAGTGCCGGCGTATGCTGTTGCATGCCTGCGAGATCGAGTTCATTCACCCGCATACGGGGAGGGCGGTCCGTATCGAGGCGCCTCTCGATTCCGAGTTTAACGCACTACTGACACGGCTTGAATGGGACGCGTGCGGTCACCGCGAGTACGAGCGCGTGAGCGCCGGCCGCGATCGACTCTTTCCCCACGAGTAAACGCGAATCGGCGCGTAAATATCTCTGAAATGTTGTGGTAAAATGGCAAAAGAGGATGTGGGCTTCCGGCCGATGAGAAATGGCCCCCTGTCCGCTTTGTATCGCGAGGTGACCCATGGAAAACCTGCAGAAGCATTTGAACGGACCACGCTGAGCGCCGTTGAGCGGCACCGGGGGGTGCAGCGAGGCGGGAGTCCGGCAAGAGGGACCACAGCCGGAAGAGATCAGAAGCGCAGTACGGAGCAAATATGCCGAGGTGGCGATCTCGGCCTCAGGGAAGTTTGCCTATCCCACGGGCGAAGACGGCGCACGCGCGCTCGGCTATGATCCCGCGCTCGTTGACGCCGCCCATCCCGGTTTGCTCGAATCCTTTTGCGGGGTGGGCAATCCCTTTTCCCTGTTCCCGATTGAGCCCGGATCGGTCATTCTCGATGTCGGATGCGGCGCGGGCTTCGACCTGTATATCGCGGCGAGGCTGACCGGTCCCGGGGGCATGGTGCACGGCGTCGATCTGACCGAGGCCATGGTGGTGCGGGCGCGCGAGAACCTTCAGAAGGCAGGCATTGCGAATGCCGAAGTGCGGCAGGTGGCGTCGGAGAGCCTGCCGTTCGAGGACAACATCTTTGATGTGGTCATCTCGAACGGCGTGATTAATCTCTCTCCGGATAAAGAGACCTTGTTCCGGGAGATCAACCGGGTGCTGAAGCCGGGAGGCAGGCTTGGTTACGCCGATGTGGTGCTGGAGCAGGAACTGCCCGCGGGCACGGCTGGCAGCGCCGAAGCGTGGTCGCAATGAATCGGCGGCACGGTCCCGGTCGGGGACCATCTCCTGATGCTCCGGAGGGCGGGCTTTGGCGATATACTGTTCAGCGGCATGACCGGTTTCCGTACGTCTCCCTCTACGGGAGGCGCCCTTTTTAGAGCGCGGAAGAAAGCCGCCTGATAAGAGAGAGGCGTAGCCGCGCAATTGACTCTCTTCTTCCATTTTTCCTTCATGTGACGCACTTGTCATTGTCGAGAAGGGACCGCGATGTTCTCCCTGTGTTCCTCACCATGATTTCTGAGACCGATAGATGAGCGATTCGATTGCCGTAACCGAGAACATGACCAGAGGCCATAGACACCCCCCTGGCTTGTATGTCCTCTTTTTTACCGAAATGTGGGAGAGGTTTTCCTACTACGGGATGCGCTCACTCTTGGTCTACTACATGATCAAGCACCTGCAGTTCACGCAGGAGCGGTCATCCGAGATTTACGGGCTCTATACCGGGTTTGTCTATTTCACCCCGCTCTTCGGCGGCATGCTCGCGGACAGGCTTCTTGGGCAGCGTCGAACGGTGATCCTGGGCGGGGTGCTCATGGCTATCGGACATTTCCTGATGGCCTTTGAAAGCCTGTTCTACCCCGCGCTCGTTTTCCTGATCCTCGGAAACGGCGCCTTCAAGCCGAATATCTCGACGCAGGTCGGGGCGCTTTACCCTCCCGGCGACCATCGCCGCGACCGCGCGTTCAGCATTTTCTACATGGGAATCAATCTCGGCGCGTTCTTTTCCCCGCTCGTTTGCGGGACCCTCGGCGAGAAGATCGGGTACCACTGGGGTTTTGCCGCTGCCGGCGTCGGCATGGTGATCGGGGTCCTTGTTTATCTGTGGGGTCAGAAGCACCTTGCCACCGACCTGATCATGCAGAAAAAGCAGTCCGGAGAGAAGAGGTCTTCAGAACCGATGACACGAGAGGACTGGCTGAAGATCGGCGCGATTTTCGTCATGATGGCGCTCTCCATCGTTTTCTGGAGCGTTTACGAGCAGCAGGGAAACACCATGGCGCTCTGGGCCGACGCCAATACGGACCGGGTGATCTTCGGCTGGGAGATGCCTGCCTCGTGGTTCCAGTCGTTCAATCCGCTCATGATCTTCATTTTCGTTCCGCTGCTGAATATGTTCTGGCACGCGCAGGACCGCCGGGGAAAGGAACCTTCGAGCATCGCCAAGATGGGAATCGGCTGCATCCTTCTTGCCGCGGCCTTTCTGGTCTTGATCCCGCCGGCCCGGGAACTGGCAGTCATTCCCAAGGCGAGCCTCTGGTGGCTCGCATCGTGCACGTTCGTGCTCACGATCGGCGAAATCTATCTTTCCCCGATCGGCCTCTCCCTGGTGACCAAAATCGCTCCCGCCCGGATCGTCTCCATGATGATGGGCGTCTGGTTCCTCTCGAGCTTTTTCGGCAACTACCTGTCGGGATATCTGGGAACGTTCTGGGAGAAAATGCCCAAGGAGAATTTCTTCCTGCTGATGTTCGCCCTGTCCTTCGCGTCCGGTTTGGCGTTCCTCGCCCTCCTGAAGCCGCTCAAAAAAGCGATCGGACACGGATTGCAGACCGACGCGGACGTGTGACGTGTCATGACGAAAAGGCGAAATCAATAACGAGGGGGGCTCCGCTTGTCGTTCTCTTGCTTATCAGCAAAACAGCCGGGGCATGCTGTCCCGGCTGTTTATGTACTCCTTCTCTGTGGTCCGCTCGAATGACCCGGTTATGTTTTGACGCGCGCTAACTTGACCATCGACATCCGACTTCTTCGCTCCCTTATCGTAGAGGGTCCAGGTGTGGGTGATGCTGTCCTTGCCGTCGACGGCGATGGTGAGAGCATGCATATGCATTTCATCCGACGAAACAAGGCCAGGCATTTTTTCGGACAGAATGAACTTCAGGTTGGTCTCGCCGGGATTACTGAGCTCCATGTGGGGCTGGTTCCCGAGTGAGCAGTAATGGGTCATGGCCAGTTTCCCGCCGTAGTCATAGTAGACCGTGACCATCTCGTGGGGCGTTCCCACATTGAACCGCTCCACGACGGCATTGCCGCCCGAAGTCAATTCATAGATGACCGTGAGCTTTTCCATCCCTTTGCCCATGTCTGTTTTCCCTTCCCAAGTTCCCACCAGTTCTTTCATGCGGTCAAAATCCCTGGAGTGGGTGACCGGGGGTCCCATCTGTTTTTCTCCTCGCATACACTGCGAGGGCGATCAGTGACATGGCCACGAGGGCCGTCATAGTGATCGACATGATCTTTTTCATCGCTCTACCTCCTGAAACACCGTTACACTCTTCCGTGATGAACTATTCGTGCTCATGTTTATATGATATCACACGAGCACAAGAACCACCCGGTGTCTGGCGTGAAATTTGACTTCCCCTTCGTCATACCCTATATTTTTAGTATCATGGCCCGTACAACCTTGTGAGGTTCAAGTAGCTGCTGTCTCATCCTGGTTTTTATTTTTCCCGTAAGCGGAGTCACGACTAGTTCTGGGACCACACGCTCGCCCTGCTCGCGGACTCATTCGCGCTTCGTAGCTTGACTTGAGCAAGCCACCGCCTCATTCGACGAAAAGATGATATCGAGGTGAATTATGAAGATACGAACACTGGGCAATTCAGATCTCTCTATTACTCCCATCGGATATGGGGCCTGGGCCATCGGGGGCGCGGGATGGGAATATGGCTGGGGGGCGCAGAACGACGAGGACTCGATTGCCGCTATCCTCAAGGCCCTTGAACTGGGCGTGAACTGGATCGATACGGCTGCGGTATATGGTCTCGGCCACTCAGAAGAGATCGTGGCGCGGGCGCTTGAGCGCTGGCCGGGCCAGCGCCCCTCTGTTTTTACAAAGTGCGGGCTGCGCTGGGACAGCCATGGCACGGTCAACCGGAAGTTTACGGCGGACTCGGTCCGCCGCGAGTGCGAAGAGAGCCTGCGAAGGCTCAAGCTCGATGCCATCGACCTCTATCAGGTCCACTGGCCGCCTGAGCGGAACGGCGCGGAGCTTGATGAGGGCTGGACCGCCATGGCCGCTCTCCAGAGAGAGGGCAAAGTGCGCTGGATCGGAGTTTCGAACTTTAACGTCTCACAGATGAAGCGCGCAAAGGCCATAGCTCCTATTACCTCGCTCCAGCCGCCCTATTCCCTCATCCGGCGCGATATCGAATCCGAGGTCCTGCCCTTTTGCCAGCAGGAGGGGATCGGCGTGATCGTGTACGCACCAATGTCATCAGGACTACTCACGGGCGCCATGACGCGGGAGCGCGCGGCCAGGCTTCCGGCGGACGATTGGCGGAGCCGCAGCCCTGAGTTCAACGAGCCCAACCTCTCCCGGAACCTCTCCCTGGTCGAGCGGCTCCGGGTTGTGGGAAAACGGCACGGCCGTTCTCCGGGAGAAGCGGCCATCGCCTGGACGCTCAGGCATCCGGCGGTGACCGGCGCAATCGTCGGCGCGCGGAACGCCGCCCAGGCGGAAGGGGTGATGCGGGCTGGTGAATTCATCCTGAGCCCGGAGGATATCGCCGAGATCGAGGCGGGTTTGAGATAAAAGGGCTGAATGACCCCGGGAAGAGGGAGGCCGCTGCTCCCCAATGGCACGCTGCGAATCCATCATTGCTATCCTGCCGCGACGCTTCGGTCCAGCATGTCCGCCATCCGCGCCAGGTGCGCCTTCTCCTCAGTCACGAGTTTTGCAAAGACCTGCCGTGCCTGCTCTCCGGGCACGCTTCTGCTCATCTTGATGTAAAGATCATAGGAATCGGTCTCGAGCGCCATGGACAGCTCGAGCAGGTCCCGTGTCCCTTTGTCCTTAGCCCAGTCAAGCGCTTCGCTCACCTTCATGCTGCCTTCCATGCGGTCCTCCGCGTCCGGCGTGACGGCCAGACCTTTCGGAAAATCAGGGCCCGCCTCCTTACCCGTGACCTCGCGATAGAGCGCCCGGAGAGATTCTTTGTGATGCTCTTCGGCCTCGACCAGTCCGCCGAAGAGCCCGGCAGCGTCAGGCGCGGACAGCATCTCGGTAACCGCAGAGTAGAACCTGCGCGAGCCCTCCTCAAGCAGCCAGGCCAGCGCGATCAGCTCGCCCGCATCGGCTGCGGCAGTGAAGAAGGCCATGCCTGCCTCGGGCGGCCCTGCCGCAATATTTCCCTGCCACGCCTTGATCCCGCCTGCCATGCTGGAGACGTTCCTGAACCCCGCGGTCTCAAGCACTGACGCGGCCGCCCGGCTGCGTGTGCCCGATGCACAATAGGTGATCGTGGGTTTTGCCGGATCGAGCTCCTGCAGCCGGCCGGCAAGCTCGGCCAGGGGGATCAGTCGTGCGCCGGGCAGGTGTACGTGCCGGTATTCCCCGGGCTGGCGCACGTCCACCAGGTTGTACTCATCCGGCTTGTGCCCATCCAGGAATACGCGTACCTGCTCCGCGGTCATGGTAGCGACGGACTGGAAATAATCAAGAATGCCCATTCTTTACCTCCTTGCTTAAACGTCGCCCGGCAATCCCGCGAGCACAAAAGGTTGCGGCCTGGCAGGCTTCTCCTTCACTCTTACTATAGAAAAAATAATCGCCGATGTCGAGCGGGGAAGAGGCGGAATGCCAAAGAATTTTTTACGGGCAGGACTCGAAAATTGACTATTTTCTTTTTGTCGAATCCGGCTTCCGGGTCAAGGACGAAAACCATGGAAAGCCGGCATAGCGCATGTTTTTGTTTTTGACATCAAATGGCTTTTGCGGTAAGGTAGCGACCATGTTCATCCTCGGCATCGAAACGTCAACAAAGACCGGCAGTGTGGCGGTGGTTTCGGACAGCGGAGTGGTTGCGCAGTACAGCCTGAACATCGAGGTGACTCACTCGGAGCGGCTCATGTCAACCGTGGACCGGGTGCTGAAGGACACCGGAATTCGCACTGTCCCGGATCGACGGCTTTGCCGTAGCCACGGGGCCGGGTTCCTTCACGGGGCTCCGCATCGGCGTATCGACGGTCAAAGGGCTCGCGTTCGCCACGGGCAAACCGGTGGCGGCCGTGCCGACGCTTTACGCGCTTGCGTGGAACGTTCCCCATGCCGCCTGTCCCGTCTGCCCCCTCCTTGATGCGCGCAAGAATGAAGTCTATGCGGCGGTCTATATATCAGACGGGTCTGTCCTCCATCAGACGGCGCCTGAGGCGGTTGTTCCTCTCTCCCGTCTCGGCGATCTGCTCTCCGGCAAGACGGTGTTCACCGGAGAGGCATCCCTCCTGTATCGCGGGGAGATCGAAAAACTGTTCGGCAATTTGGCGTTGTTCGCGCCGCGTTCGGCAGTCCTGCCGGCGGCCGCGGCAGTGGCGGAGATCGGCCTCGACATGATCCGAACGGGCAGGCAGACCGATATTGACAGCCTTGCACCACTGTACATTCGCCGGCCGGAGGCCGAGATCGCGTGGGAAAAGAAGATGCAATCACGATAGATTTCATGAAGAAGGAGGACATCGACCAGGTCCTCGCCATCGAACAGGCGTCTTTTTCCATGCCCTGGTCCCGGAACCTCTTCCTCTCGGAGTTCAGAAGCCCCGGTGTTTCGAACCTCATGGTGGCGCTCGCGGGCGGCCCGCGTCCGCATTGTCATCGGCTTTATTATATTCTGGACCGTTGAAGACGAAATGCATATCCTGAACCTCGCCGTGGCGCCGGCATCGAGGCGGCAGGGCATCGCAAGAAAGCTCGTGCTCGCAGCGATCGCGCGCGCCCGCCAGAGAGGCGCGCAAGCGCGCCTTTCTCGAGGTCAGGGCATCGAATATGGCCGCGCAGAAGCTCTATTCGAGTCTTGGATTCACCGGTACGTCCATGCGCCGGGACTACTATGACGCGCCTGTCGAAGACGCGTCGTCATGACGCTCGATCAAGGCGCGTTCGAGAGCTTGGCCAAGAGCTTGTAAAAACCGTAAGTAGCTGTTTTATGTTGTATTTATTATCTATTGCCTTTTCCTTTAAAGTATGATAATTTTCTATTGACACAAAATTTTTGCATTGCTCTTTGTACACCTTCTCAGACCATAATAAACCTGACGATAAGGAGGGCTGCCTATGAATGTCATGGAGGTAAAGGAAGAAGTAGTGCGGGAAAAGCTCAGGACAGAGAACCCGGAGTTCCAGAAGTGGGAAGAAGAACACCATAAGCTGGAATCCACACTGGCGAGCATCGATTCTCATGTGTATCTCACTCCTGAGGAAGAAGTGGAACGAAAGCGGATTCAGAAACTGAAATTGGCGGCAAAAGACAAAATGATGGACATGATCAGGCGCAGCAAGGTCGGGAGGGCCTGATAAGTTGAAGGCAAGGTAAATAACCTTGCTTTTTGTATTATAGGCGTTGTAAGTCAGAAATCCCTCTTTACGAGTAGAAGTAAAGAGGGATTTTTTTATTGACTAGAATCATCTATCTATGTTAAAAATAATGATTATCGGCTTTTTTAAAAAGTTCTAACGTTTGTTGTGAGGCATCCATCCTCCATGGGCGTACCTAATTGCGTACGCCCGATTTATCTGGAGGGGTGTTTTGAGCCTGCGCTGTCTTCGATTACGAGGCCGTCAAACAAGTTAAGGAGTACGAACGTTGAGGAGCGATAGAATCAAGAAAGGCCTGGAGCGGGCGCCGCACAGGTCTCTATTATTCGCCACAGGCATCACGAGGAGCGAGCTCGACAAGCCCATGATCGGCGTGGCAACGAGCTGGAACGACCTCATCCCGGGGCATATCGGTATGCGCGACCTGGAGCGGTTCATCGAGAAGGGCGTACACTCGGGCGGCGGCTGGCCCCTCTTCTTCGGAGTACCGGGCATCTGCGATGGTATTGCCATGGGGCATATGGGCATGCACTATTCGCTGGCCTCGCGCGAATTGATCGCGGACATGGTGGAGTCCGTGGCCATGGCCCACGCCTTTGACGGGCTCGTGCTGCTCACGAACTGCGACAAGATCACGCCGGGCATGCTTATGGCGGCGGCGAGGATCGATATCCCGACGATCGTGGTGACCGCCGGTCCCATGCACTCAGGCAATTATCGCGGTAATCGCGTGAACCTGATCAGCGCCTTCGAGGCTGTGGGCAAGGTGCGGAAGGGCGAGATCTCCGAACTGGAGCTCGCGGAGCTCGAAATCTGCGCCTGTCCCGGCGCCGGGATCATGCCAGGGCATGTATACGGCGAACACCATGGCCTGCGTCACGGAGTCTCTCGGCATGAGCCTTCCCGGATGCGCTACCGCGCTCGCGGTCTCAGCCGAAAAACGGCGGATCGCCTTCGATAGCGGCAAACGGATCGTCAGCATGGTGAAGGAAGATCTCACTCCGCGCAAGATCATGACGAAGAACGCCTTTGAGAACGCGATACGGATCGACATGGCGCTCGGCGGGTCCACGAACACGACGCTCCACATACCCGCGATCGCTCATGAGGCCGGCATCGAGCTGTCGATGGACACGTTCGACAAGATCAGCCGTACGACGCCGCATGTTTGCAATATGCTTGCCTGGCGGTCACCATTATCTCGAAGACCTCGATGCAGCAGGCGGCATTCCCGGAGTTTTGTCGCGTTTTAAGGATGTTTTGAAGGATTCTCCGACCGTGAGCGGCAAATCGATTGGTGTGATCGCCAAGGCCGGCCGGGTTGGGAACGCGGATGTGATCCGGACGCTCGAAAAGGCCTATCACAAGGAGGGCGGCATTGCGGTGCTTAAGGGCAACCTTGCGCCGAACGGCAGTGTGGTGAAGCAGACTGCAGTGAGCGACAAAATGATGAAATTCGAAGGCACGGCCGTGGTCTTCGACTCCGAGGAAGAGTCCATGAAGGCCATTCTCGCAAAAAAGATCAAGGCCGGCCATGTGATCGTGATCCGGTATGAAGGGCCCAAGGGCGGGCCGGGCATGCGTGAGATGCTATCGCCCACGTCGGCCATCTCCGGCATGGGGCTCGGAGAGTCCGTCGTGCTCCTGACCGACGGCAGGTTCTCGGGCGGCACGCGGGGCCCGTGCATCGGCCACATCTCGCCCGAGGCTGCGGAGGGCGGGCCGATCGCGATCGTACGGAACGGAGACAAGATCGTCCTCGACATCCCGAATCGGAAGCTGGAGATCAAGTTGTCCAAAACGGAGATCAAGAAGCGGCTCGCAAAGTGGAAACCGCGTGAGCCGAAGATAAAGTCGGGTTGGCTCGCACGCTATGCCAAGGTGGTCACTTCGGCCAATACCGGAGCGATCGTAAAAGCGGAATAAATTTTGGTGGACGCGCCCTTTGGGGTGCGTTCCTGTCGTCCCGACGAACCGGGGCGGCTACCCTGAGAATTGATAGGTGTCATTATGTCAAACAAAGAGATTAGCGGTGCTGAAATCCTCCTGGAATGCCTGAAGAAGGAGAAAGTCGATACGCTCTTCTGCTACCCCGGCGGCGTCGTGCTCAAGATCTTCGACGTCTTCTACGATCAGAAAGACGTGCGCATGATCCTGCCGCGGCACGAGCAGGGCGGGGTCCATATGGCGGACGGCTATGCAAGGTCCACGGGAAAGGTCGGTTGCGCCCTTGTTACGTCCGGTCCCGGCGCCACGAACGTGGTTACCGCCCTTGCCACCGCATACATGGATTCCATCCCGATCGTGGTCTTCACGGGGCAGGTGCCTACCGCCCTCATCGGCAACGACGCCTTCCAGGAAGCGGACATCGTCGGCATCACACGCCCGTGCACCAAGTATAATTTTCTGGTGAAGGACGTGAAGGACCTCGCGCGAACGATCAAAGAGGCGTTCTACCTCGCCTCGACAGGACGGCCGGGCCCGGTGCTCGTCGATTTGCCGAGGGACGTGGTGACGAACAAGGCCGAGTTCCATTATCCCGAGAAGGTCGAGATCAGGAGCTACAATCCGACCGTTACCGGCAATAAGTGGCAGATCAAGCAGGCGGCCGAAGCCATTGCCAAGGCCAAGAAACCGGTGGCCTATATCGGTGGCGGAGTTATCCTGTCGAACGCCTCGGCGGAGATCCTCGAGTTCGCCGAGATTACGAAAATTCCTGTGACCCATACCCTGATGGGCATCGGAGGCTTTCCGGGCACTCATCCGCTCTCGCTCGGCATGCTGGGCATGCACGGGACCTATTATGCCAACATGTCGATCCACAACTCGGACCTGATCGTCGCCATCGGCGCGCGGTTCGACGACCGGGTAACCGGCAAGGTGGAAGGGTTCGCGCCCGAAGCCAGGATCATCCATATCGACGTGGACCCGACTTCTATCAGGAAGAACGTACGCGTGGATATCCCGATCGTGGGCGATGTGAAGCACGTCATGGTGGACCTCAACAAGGAGCTCCGCGCTATCAAGGAACCCTGGGAAGCGATCCGTAAGAGCTGGCTCAGGCAGATTGAGGCTTGGCGCGAAGAACGGCCGCTCACCTATGAGTACGCCGATGACGTCATCAAGCCGCAGTTCGTGGTGGAGAAGCTCTACGAGATCACCGGAGGGGACGCGATCATCGTGACCGACGTAGGCCAGCACCAGATGTGGGCCGCGCAGTACTACAAGTTCGACAAGCCGCGGAATTGGTGCACCTCCGGCGGACTCGGAACCATGGGTTACGGGTTCCCGGCGGCCATCGGCGCCAAGGTGGCCCATCCCGACCGTAATGTGTTCAGCATATCCGGAGACGGCAGCATCCAGATGAACATCCAGGAGCTGGCCACCTCGGTTGAGAATAATATCCCCGTAAAAGTGGTGATCCTGAACAACCGCTACTTGGGCATGGTGCGCCAGTGGCAGGAGCTGTTTTACTCAGGAGCGCTACTCGTCGGTGGACCTCGGCAGCACTCCGGATTTCGTGAAGCTCGCCGAAGCGTACGGGGCGATCGGCCTGCGCGCGGTGAAGCCCGTGGAGGTCGAGCCGGTGCTCAAAGAGGCCCTCAAAGCGAAGAAGACCGTGTTCATGGATTTCGTGACCGCCCGCTACGAGAAGGTCTACCCCATGGTGCCGGCAGGCGCGTCCATTCACGAGATGATCTTCGGGGAAGAGAAGAAAAAAGAAGAGAAGAAGCTGAAAGCCGTAAAATAATTGTAACCGCGGATAAACACGGTAAAACGTAAAGCTTAAGATATTTTTGCTGCTAAACCGTCTTCATCCGTGGGCAATACAAGGATAAAGCATGAAACATATCATATCGGTGCTTGTTGAGAACAAATTCGGCGTTCTGTCGCGGGTGTCCGGACTGTTTTCCGGCAGGGGGTTCAACATCGAAACCATCTCGATCGGACCGACGCTGGATCCTACTATTTCTCAGATGACGATCGTGACCAGCGGAGACGAGCGCATCCTTGAGCAGATCATCAAGCAGCTGAACAAGCTTATCGACGTCATCAAGGTAACGGACCTTGCGGAAAAGGAGTTTGTCGAGCGTGAGATGTGCCTCATCAAGGTCAACGCGCCGGCCGAGCACCGGGCCGAGGCGCTCAGGATCGCCGATATCTTCCGCGCGCGTGTCGTCGATTCCTCGCAAAAAAGCTATACCTTCCAGCTGACGGGTGATGAGAAGAAGATCGAGGCCTTCATCGAGCTCCTCCGTCCGATCGGCATCAAAGAAATCGTGCGTACGGGCAAGGTGGCGATAACGAGAGAATGAGACAGGATGCACGGCGCAGGATGCAGGATCCAGGCTTTTCATCGTGAATCATGCATCATGGATCACGATGGTCTCGAGAAAGGTAATCATGAGGTTCAAGCAGTCTTTGCTTATCGTTGTGTTGGCAGTGTTGCTCCACGGATGCGCCGAGAAGGGGCCGATCCTGCTCGATATCGCATATCAGGAGCCCAAAGAAAAAGCGGGAGCGCTTTCGACGGCTAACCGTTGAGGTGAGCCCCTTTCAGGACGTTCGCGGCAAGCCGGCAACGGTTCTGGGCAAGAGAACGATACCGAGCGGGCAGGTGAATGACCTTGTTGTTCAGGGTACGGTGGCGGAGCTGACGACTTCCATCCTGAAGAAGGCGCTTGCGTCACGCGGTATTTCCGTGAAGGACGTTCCCGCATGGGACTTGACCGCGGAAGGCATGACGGACGGAGGGTCGGCGCTGCTGCTGGGAGGCGAGATCAAGATGCTGTGGCTGGAATCCACCGCCGAACCTTTGAAAACGCACCTCCTGGCAACGATACTGATCAAGGTCGTTGCCGGCGACCCGTCGGAGAAAAAAATCATCAGGACGATCGTGGTGAGCAGCAAACTCGACCAGGATGTGTTGTATTCGCAGGAGAAACTGGAAAGCGCGCTTTCCGAGGCCCTTTCGTCGGCCATGGACCAGATTTTTCAGGATGAAGAACTGAAAAAACGTCTCCTGTAATGGTCACAGCTCTGTCATTCAAGATGCACGGAACACTGCGACGTGTGTCTTTTTTTATTGCTCCATAATTATCTGATTGTTGAAAGGGGACATGATGAAAGTTTACTATGACAAGGACGCGGATCTGAACCTCCTGAAAGGCAAGAAGGTGGCCGTTATCGGCTACGGCAGCCAGGGTTTTGCCCATTCGAATAATCTCAAGGAAAGCGGTGTCGACGTGATGGTCGGGCTCCGCAAGGGGAGCAAGTCCTGGGAGAAGGCGAGCGGCGCCGGACTCAAGGTCGTCGAGCCGGCGGAGGCCGCCAAGGTCGCCGATATCATCATGATCCTGGTCCCCGACGAGCTCCAGGGCGGGATGTACAAGAAGGACATCGAACAAAACATTAAGAAAGGCGCCTACCTTGCATTCGCCCACGGGTTCAACATCCATTTCGGCCAGATCGTGCCTCGCGAGGACGTGAATGTGTTCATGGCGGCACCCAAGAGCCCCGGCCATCTGGTGCGTTCCCAGTATACGAAAGGCGAGGGCGTCCCCGGCCTTATTGCTGTTCATCAGAACCCCTCCGGGAACACCAAGGATGTGGCCCTGGCATACGCCTGCGCCATCGGCCTGGGCCGTGCGGGCGTTATCGAGACCACCTTCCGAGACGAGACCGAAACGGACCTCTTCGGCGAGCAGGCGGTGCTCTGCGGCGGCGCCACGGCGCTCATCCAGGCCGGGTACGAGACGCTCGTCGAAGCCGGCTATGCCCCGGAGATGGCCTATTTCGAGTGCCTGCATGAGCTCAAGCTTATCGTGGACCTGATCTACGAGGGGGGCATCTCGAACATGCGGTACTCGATCAGCAACACGGCCCAGTACGGCGACCTGACCCGCGGTCCGCGCCTCATCACCGAGGAGACCAAGAAGGAAATGAAGAAGATCCTCGGCGAGATACAGTCAGGCCAGTTCGCGAAGGAATGGATGCTCGAGAACATGGCGAACAAACCGACGTTCAACGCGCTCACGAAAAAAGGGCAGGCCCATCCCATCGAGGAAGTGGGCGACCGTTTGCGCAAGATGATGCCCTGGCTCCAGAAGGGCAAGCTCGTGGACAAGAGCAAGAACTAACTGCAAAACTATTTGCCGACAGAGCACACAGAGAGCACAGTGAAGGCAAAATCTCGGATTTTCAGTCTGCTAAGAATTTCTTTGTGACCTCTGTGGCTAAAGAAGGCTTTTAATTTCATGATGAAAAACTATGGTATCCCCGTGGCCTCGGAAGGGTGGCCGTTCATCATCCCCCTGGCGGTGGTCACGGCGCTGCTGTTTGCGCTCGGCTGGAAGAACGCGGGCGTCGTTTTGCTCGTGCTTACGCTGTTTGTCCTGTTCTTCTTCCGGGACCCGGAGCGCGCGGTCCCCGGGGGGGAGGGCGTAGTGGTCTCTCCGGCCGACGGCAAAGTGATCGTGATCAAGGACATCCACGAGCCCGATTATCTGAAGGAGGATGTAAAGCAGATCAGCATCTTCCTTTCCGTCTTCAATGTGCATGTGAATCGCATTCCCGTCGAGGGAACGGTCGAGGTCGTAAAATACAACCCCGGCAAATTCCACGTCGCATCAGTGGACAAGGCGTCGCTGATGAATGAACAGACGGCAATGGTCATCGCGAAGGGGCGGAACAAGGTGCTCGTCAAACAGATCGCTGGGCTCATTGCGCGGCGGATCATATGTTATGCCAAGCCGGGGGACACGGTAACAAAAGGCGAGCGGTACGGCCTGATCCGTTTCGGCTCGCGGGTCGATATTTTCCTGCCGAAAAACGCGGAACTCAAGGTGAAACTTGGCGACCGCATCGAGGGAGCCAGGGACGTCATCGCAGTGCTCAAATGAATTTTCACCCCGTCTTCGGTTCCTCCCCCATTGAGGGGGTCGGAACTTTGGAGAAAGGCATTATCGAGTGAGAAAAGGGATCTACGTACTGCCGAACCTTATCACCCTGTCCAGCATGTTCGCAGGGTTCTACTCCATCATTGCCTCGCTAAATACGGATTTCGAGCGGGCTGCATGGGCCATTCTTATCGCGTCGATCTTCGATGTGTTGGACGGATGGGTGGCGCGGCTGACGCACACGGCAACGCGGTTCGGCATTGAGATCGATTCTCTGGCCGACGTGATATCCTTCGGCGTCGCGCCGGGCGTTCTTGTGTATACATGGACGCTGTCCTCGTTCGGCAAGATCGGGTGGCTCGGGTCCTTCTTCCTTGTCGCCTGCGCCGCGTTGCGTCTTGCCCGGTTCAATATCCAAATGGGAGGCGCGGAAAAAAAGCACTTTACCGGCCTTCCCACGCCGGCCGCGGCTCTCGTCATAGCGACTACCGTGTTGGCCTATGATGAGGTTATCGAGTTCCTTGAACACCAGAATCTGGTGCGGCTGGCGGACGCGGTCGGTAAAGACTACTGGGTTCTGGCGCTGACTTTCCTCCTTGCCGGACTGATGGTGAGCAACATTACGTATCACAGCCTGAAGGAGGCCAATCTCAAGGAACGCCGACCCTTCGGGATCCTCGTGATCATCGCGGCTTTCCTGACAGTTGTGGCGTATCATCCCGCGCTCGTCCTGTTCCTGGTTTCCGTCTCCTACGTCGCCGTCGGTATAGCGGAAGCGCTGTACGGGCTGTTCAGGAGACGAAAACCAGCCGCTGCTTAGTCCGTCCTGTTCGGAATAGTGCTAAAGACGGTGGTCTCTCAGGGGTAAGGACAGTTGTCCTGATCTCTTTTTTCCTGTTTTATCGGGCATGGCTTCCGGCGTACCGCAGAGTATTGTGGAGGGGCATATGAGTTCCATCATCAGGATTTTCGATACCACGCTCCGAGACGGTGAGCAGTCTCCCGGCGCGAGTATGAACGTCGAGGAAAAGATCACCCTGGCCAGGCAGCTTGCGCGGCTCGGTGTGGACATCATCGAGGCGGGGTTTGCCATCAGTTCGCCCGGCGATTTCGAGGCCATCAAACGAATTGGCGCCGAGGTGGAGGGTCCGGTCATCTGCAGCCTCGCGCGCGCGAAGGAAGCGGACATCAAACGGGCATGGGAGGCCTTGCGCGACGTCCCGAGAAGAAGGCTTCATACCTTCCATTCCACGAGCGACATCCATCTTATTCACCAGTACAAGATCGACCGCTCCGAGGCACTCAAGCGCTCTGTTGATATGGTGAAGCTTGCGAAGAGCCTCATCGAGGACGTCGAGTTTTCCGCCATGGATGCAACGCGCACGGAACCGGCCTATCTCTGCGACGTCATCGAGGCCGTGATCGAGGCGGGCGCAGGCACTGTCAACATCCCCGATACGGTCGGCTACACCACGCCGGAGGAGTTCGGCAAACTCATCCGCACCCTGCGGGAACGGGTCAAAAACATCGACCGCGCCGTGATCTCCGTCCACTGTCACAATGATCTCGGTCTTGCCGTGGCTAACTCCCTGGCGGCAGTGCTGAACGGGGCCGGGCAGATCGAGTGCACCCTAAACGGCATCGGCGAGCGGGCCGGCAACTGCTCCATGGAAGAGATCGTCATGGCGCTCAAGACGAGGAAGGACTTCTACGCGGCAGACACCCGCATCCATACCGAAGAGATCACCCGGTCGAGCAGGCTCGTGACCAAGATCACCGGCATTCCCGTGCAGCCGAACAAGGCCATCGTCGGATCGAACGCCTTTTCGCACGAGGCCGGCATCCATCAGGACGGGCTGCTCAAGGAACGGACCACCTATGAGATCATGCGGCCCGAGTCGATCGGGCTGGTCAAGACCAACCTTGTGCTCGGCAAACACTCAGGCAGGCACGCCTTCCGGGACCGGCTCATGGACATGGGGTATGAACTCTCGGATCCCGATCTCAATAAGGCTTTCGAGCGGTTTAAGCGCCTTGCCGACCAGAAAAAAGAGGTGTTCGACGAGGACCTCGAAGCGATCGTCTCCGACGAAGTCCAGCAGATCAAGGAAGTTTACGTGCTCAAGCATCTTCATGCCGAAAGCAGTACCGATGCCCATCCCTCGGCGACTTTGGAGTTGGAGGTTGACGGTAAGACCGTAAAGCAGACCGGCAGCGGCGACGGACCGGTGGATGCCGTCTACCGTACCATTGCGTCGCTTACGAAGACCCAGAGCAAGCTCGACGCGTACCTTGTCCAGGGCATCACCGGGGGGACGGACGCCATGGGAGAAGTAACCGTAAAAGTCGAGGAAGGGGGCAAGAAAGTTACCGGTCACGGGGCTGATACGGACATCATCGTCGCGAGCGCCAAGGCGTACTTGAATGCGCTCAACAAGCTTGAGTATTGGAAAAGAGGCAGGGCAAAAAACAGTTGAAACTGACCCGGGGATAAGGTATATTCAAAAACCTATGATGACCATTACCGAAAAGATACTGGCCGCACATTGCGGCAAGAAAGAAGTCAAGCCGGGAGAGCTGATCAATGCGAAGCTCGACCTCGTACTCGCGAACGACATCACCGCGCCGATTGCGATCAAGGAGTTCCGCGCGGCGGGCGCGAAGAAGGTGTTCGACCCGGACCGGATCGCCCTCATCCCTGACCACTTCGCGCCGAACAAGGATATTCCCTCGGCCGAGCAGTGCAACCTGCTCCGCCAATTCTCGCGCGAACACGACCTCTCGCTCTATTTCGAGGTGGGCAGGATGGGCATCGAGCATGCGCTCCTACCCGAGCAGGGCCTCGTGGTCCCCGGCGACGTGGTGATCGGAGCGGACAGCCATACCTGCACGTACGGCGGACTGGGGGCGTTCTCGACCGGCGTGGGCAGCACCGATGTGGCCGCCGCCATGATCACGGGCGAGGCATGGTTCAAGGTGCCCGAGAGCATGAAGTTCGTGTATGCGGGCAAGCCCGGCAAGTGGATCGGCGGCAAGGACATCATCTTAAGGACCATCGGCGATATCGGCGTGGACGGAGCGCTCTACCGGGCCATGGAGTTCACCGGCGAGGCGATCAAGAAACTTCCCATGTACGGTCGTCTCACCATCTGCAACATGGCGATCGAGGCGGGGGGCAAGAACGGCATCATCGAGCCCGACGAGATCACCGAGAAATACGTTGCCCGGCGCGCGAAGCGGAAGTATAAATTCTTCAAGAGCGACAGAAAGGCGAACTACGTGGACGTGCGCGAATACGATCTTACCGGAATGGAGCCGCAGGTAGCCTGCCCGCACATGCCCGAGAATGTAAAACCGGTTTCCGCGCTTGCGGCCGTCAATATCGACCAGTCGGTCGTCGGCTCCTGCACGAATGGAAGGATTGAAGACATCCGCGAAGCGGCCAGGGTCATTAAAGGCCACAAGGTCCATCCCTATGTGCGCATGATCGTGATCCCGGCAACACAGGCCGTGTACAAACAGTCCATCAAGGAAGGCCTGGTCGACGTCTTTATCGACGCGGGCGCGGCGTTCAGTACACCGACCTGCGGACCGTGCCTGGGCGGCCACATGGGCATTCTTGCGGAAGGCGAGCGCTCCATATCGACGACCAACCGAAACTTCGTCGGCAGGATGGGACACCCCAAGAGCGAGGTGTATCTCTCCAACCCGGCCATCGCGGCGGCATCGGCGGTCTTGGGAAGGATCGGCAGGCCGGAAGAACTGAAGTAAGGTCAAAACCTTTTGGACGCGGAAAAACCGGAAAGAGCGGTGAAAGCGGAGAGTCAAATCCTGATCCGTCGTCTCCGCCTTTACCGATGTTTCAGCGTCCAAAGACATTAATCTTTTGAGGATTTCAATGAAATTCAAAGGCAATGCATGGAAATTCGGGGCTGACGTCGACACGGACGCAATCATTCCGGCCCGGTATCTGAACACCTCCGAACCGAAAGAGCTGGCCAGACACTGCATGGAAGATTCGACCAATCCTGAATTCATGAAGAAGATGAAGCCCGGGGACATCATCGTCGCCGAGAAGAACTTCGGGTGCGGGTCGTCGCGCGAACATGCGCCGATCGCCATCAAGGCGGCCGGTGTGTCCTGCGTCGTAGCCAAGAGCTTCGCGCGCATCTTCTACCGGAACTGCTTCAACATGGGGCTCCCGATCTTCGAGAGCGCCGATGCCGTAGATGGAATCACGGAAGGGGACCAGATCGAGGTGGACGCGGATAACGGCGTGATCCGGAACATCACGACGAACAGGACGTTCAAAGCGACTCCTGTCCCTCCTTTTATGCAGGAGCTGATCGCCGCAGGCGGGTTGATGGCGTACACGAAGAAGAAGGCGGGACTTGCGTGACAGCCTGTTTCAAACTCGTAAGAGCTCTCCAACAGCCGCCGCGGCTCGATCCCGAAGAATATTGCGCCTCCTGTGTCTACTTCAGCAAGAACCTGGACAAAACCGAGTATCCGCACCCGGCGGGAAGCGCGGAATTCTGCGGACTGGGGTTTCTCCCCGACGACGCAGGCTGCGTTCATATGCGAACGGACAATTGCAGCGTGAGAAAGAACGCAGGCTAAGCCCCTCACACGCGCGCTCATAACCTCTAGGGGCCGGTCCTTCGGCTATCGAATCTGTTTAACGGGTTTCGGAGATAGCCGCACCCTTGAGGGCGCGTTTTCTCTGAAGAGATCCATACGAAAGGGATAACAACAAGATGGCAAAGACCTATAAGATCGCATTGATCCCCGGCGATGGGACAGGACCTGAGGTCGTTCGAGAGGCGGTAAAAGTCCTGAACACGGCCGCGTCAAAGGGCGGTTTCAAGCTGGATTTCACCGAGTTCGATTTCGGCGCCGCGCGGTATTTAAAGAGTGGAGAGACGCTCCCGGATAGCGCGATCGGCGAGTTCAAAAAGTTCGATTCCATGTTCCTGGGGGCGATCGGGCATCCCGATGTCAAACCCGGCATCCTTGAAACAGGGATCCTGCTCAAGATACGCTTTGCCCTCGACCAGTACATCAATCTCCGGCCGGTGAAACTCTATCCTAACGTGGAGACGCCGCTCAAGGACAAGGGTCCGGAACACATCGATTTCGTGGTCATCCGCGAGAACACCGGAGGCATCTACACGGGCCACGGCGGGGCCACGCGCGTGGGCACGACCGAAGAGATCGCGACGCAGCTCATGGTCTACGACCGCCGCACCGTTGACCGCTGTCTCAAATATGCCTTCGAGCTGAAGAAGAAGCGGAACGCAACGAACCCGAAATACGCTGCAAAGCCGATCACGCTGATTCATAAACGAAACGTGCTGACCTATTGCGGCGACCTCTGGTACCGGGCCTTCGAGGAGATGGGAGCGAAAGAGTATCCGGAGCTCAAGCGCGACTATAACCACGTCGATGCCGCGAACATGTGGTTCGTGAAGAACCCCGAATGGTTCGACGTGGCAGTCACGGAAAACCTCTTCGGCGACATCATCACTGACCTGGGCGCCATGATCCAGGGCGGGCTCGGCGTGGCCTCCGGCGGGAACATCAACCCCGCGGGCGTTTCCATGTTCGAGCCCATGGGCGGCAGCGCGCCGAAGTATGCCGGCCAGAACGTGATCAACCCCATGGCGGCCATCGGCGCGGCCATGATGATGCTCGACTCCTTGGGAGAAGCGAAATCAGCTCAGGCCATCGAGAACGCGATGATTGCGACCATGAAGAAAATGAAGAGCCAGGCTGCCGGGAAGATGGGCTATTCGACCACCGAAGTGGGGGACATGGTGGCGGGGCTGGTCTGAATTGCGAATTTCTGATTGTGGAACTAAACCTGAAAGGGAGTAACATATGATGCGAGTTGGTTTCATAGGCTGGCGCGGCATGGTGGGCTCGGTGCTCATGGGCCGCATGAATGAGGAAAAGGATTTCAATCTTATCGATCCGGTGTTCTTCACGACCTCGAATGTGGGCGGCAAGGGGCCGAATATCGGCAAGGACGTCCCGGCGCTCAAGGACGCGAAGAACATCGATGAATTGAAGAAGATGGAGACCATCGTCTCCTGCCAGGGCGGCGAGTACACGACCGAGATGTATCCCAAACTGCGCGCTGCCGGCTGGAAGGGCTACTGGATCGACGCGGCGTCCACGCTCCGCATGACCAGCGATTCCATCATCATCCTCGATCCGGTGAACATGAAGGTCATCAAGGACGGCCTGGCCAAGGGGATCAAGAACTACATCGGCGGCAACTGCACCGTGTCGCTCATGCTCATGGCCCTGGGCGGGCTCTACGAGCGCGAGCTCGTGGAATGGATGAGCGCCATGACCTACCAGGCGGCCTCGGGCGCGGGCGCGAAGAACATGCGCGAACTTCTGAAGCAGATGGGCTCTGCCCACGGCTCGGTGAAGGACCTCCTGGACGACCCCTCCGGCGCGATCCTGGAGATCGACCGCACGGTGTCCGAGCACGTCCGCTCCGACGCCTATCCCAAGGAATTTTTCGGCGTGCCGCTGGCATGTTCCGTCATTCCCTGGATCGACAAACAGCTCGACAACGGCCAGAGCAAGGAAGAGTGGAAGGGCCAGGCCGAGACGAACAAGATCCTGGGCCGCGAGAATAATCCGATCCCGATCGACGGCACCTGCGTTCGTGTCGGCGCCATGCGCTGCCACAGCCAGGCGCTCACGATCAAGATGACCAAGGACGTGCCGCTTGACGAGATCACCGACATGATCGCCAAGCATAACAAGTGGGTGAAGGTCGTGCCGAACCAGCGCGAGATCACGATGAAGGAACTCACCCCCGCTGCGGTTACCGGCACGCTGACCGTGCCGGTCGGACGCTTGCGCAAGATGAACATGGGGCCGACGTTCCTGAATGCCTTCACCTGCGGCGACCAGCTCCTGTGGGGCGCGGCAGAGCCGCTCCGGCGAATGCTGCGGATCGTGGTGGAGAAATAAGGTCAAAACATTGGACAGGATGACAGGATCGACAGGATTATTAAATCCGAAATTGATCCTGTTATTCCGTCGAATTTAAACAATGCTCAAGAAAAAGAATAAATACGTCGTTGCCGTTGTAGGCGCCACCGGCGCCGTGGGCAGGGAAATGCTCGAGATCCTGGAAGAACGAAAGTTCCCGGTGAGCGAGCTTGTCGCGCTTGCGTCGGAGCGTTCCGAGGGTGAACGGGTCGAGTTTAAGGGCAAGAACGTTATTGTCCGTAAACTGGACAAGGATTCGTTCAAGGATGTTGACATCGCGTTCTTTTCGGCCGGCGCCGAGCGCAGCCTCGAGTTCGCCCCAGCGGCAGTCGATTCCGGCGCGGTTGTGATCGACAACTCGAGCGCGTTCCGCATGGACCCGAAGGTCCCGCTCGTGGTGCCCGAGGTGAACGCTCATGCCCTGGAAAGGCACAACGGGATCATCGCAAACCCGAATTGCTCCACGATCGCGTTGGTCGTGGTGCTGAAGCCTATTCATGACGTGGTGAAAATCAAACGCATCGTCGTCACCACCTTTCAGTCCGTGTCCGGCACGGGCAAAAAGGCCATGGACGAGCTTGCGCAGCAGACCGTCGCGCTCCTGAACTTCAAGGACATTGAAACAAAGGTCTATCCGCATCAGATCGCGTTCAACTGCCTTCCGCACATCGATTCCTTCCTCGACAACGGCTATACCAGGGAAGAGATGAACATGGTGAACGAGACGAAGAAAATCATGGAAGACGACGCCATCCGAGTGACCGCCACGGCGGTCCGGGTCCCTGTTTTTCGAGGCCACTCCGAATCGGTGAACATCGAAACCGAGAAAAAGATCTCGGCCAATGAAGTGAGGGCTCTCCTTGCGGCGGCGCCGGGCATCCTGGTGTACGACGAGCCGAAAAAGAACATTTATCCCCTGGCATTGGATGTCGTCGGGAAGGACGAGACCTATGTCGGCAGGATCACGGGAAGACGAGTCGATCCCGAACGGGATCAATCTCTGGCTCGTGACCGACAATCTGCGGAAGGGCGCGGCCTTGAACGCGGTGCAGATCGCGGAGCATTTGATAAAGTAGCCGTGAGACAACAGTAAGGGGTCGGGGTGGCGGTTTCCGACTCCTGATTGTAACCATGTATAAATTTATAGCCAAAATATTCGATAAGCTCGAACGGGGATTAAGCCCGAGGGACAAAGTCATCATCGTCTCCGTCCTGCTTACGATCTCGGTCCTCGGGATTGTCCTTGCCGTGAGGTATTACCAGTATATCCAGAAAAACCCGGAGTTCTGCAACAGCTGCCACCTGATGGAGGAGGCGTATCACGGCATGGAAGCTGTCCGGCCACCGGAACATGGTCTGCCAGGACTGCCACCAGCTCGGCATGATAGAACAGAACATGCTGCTCGTGAAATTTATTTTCACGACCAACCGCAAGACGCCTGAACCGCATGGAAATAAAACTCCGTGGAAGACCTGTACAAAGTGCCATTGGGATGAGGCTGCGCAAGGGTCGCTGACCGTGAATAAATCGACAGGCCATGCGCGCCATGTTTTCATGGAAAAGCTGTCCTGCAAAGACTGCCACAGCAAAACCGTTCATTCGTTCCGACCGGAGAAGGACGCCTGCCTTCGCTGCCACAAGGACTGGAAGATTCACGGCGTCGGCATGGAGGATATCTCCTGTCTGCGGTGCCACACCTTCTCCCCAAAAAAACTTGAGGCCTTCATCCCCGACCGTGAGCAATGCCTCTCGTGTCATCGAAAGTCGTCACGGACGTCATTTCCCGATAGGGTGCCTATGGCGCGGCTCAATTGCTATGAGTGCCACAAGCCCCATGCGCGCATCAAACCGACTGATGAAGATTGCCTTCGCTGTCATACGCGCGAGGTGCTTTCGCTCAAACCCATTCACGAATCATCCAAGCACTGCAAAATTTGCCACGTGCCGCACCGCTGGACTGCGAGCCGCTAAGGCGCACACGCGGTCTCGTCAACTTTGGTGAACTCGCCTAAAAAGTGGTGATTCCCGATCATCGGGAATCACCTCTTCATATGACATCCTGGTAAAAAACGATTCCAGACGCTCTGCACTGGCCTTCGGAACACCCTGCATTCGCGCAAGCACTCATAACCGCTGGGTGCAGGGTCATAATCGCTGGGCGCGGGCCATCGGAAGGATGGACCTTCTGCATTTCTGACTTTTTACGAAACCGACAAGTCTATTTCGATTTTTTTCTGTTGTTTCGTACGAAGAGTTCGTTGGGCTGGATTTTATAGATGTTGCTGAGCGTGATGAGCTTCATAAGGCTGGGATTGGTCTCTTTACCAGACTCGAGGCGCGAGATGTAGCCTTGCGTAATCCTGCCGCGGTTGTCAGAGGCGCGTTCAGACATGCGCGCCACCTGGCTCATCGACAGTTTGTTCCGCATCCGCAGTTTCTTGAGTTTTTCCGCGAGTGTCATACCGGACTTTTTATACCCTCTTTTTAGCATTTTGTCAACAGGAAGTTACGAAAAAATTATATATTTTTTGTTTCACAATGCAAATATTTGTGCTATATTAATAATTGTATATTTAGATTATCTCCATCTACAGTCTTTTAAGCCGTGTATATGTCACATTTGTTGCGGAGGAATGTCATGTATAAGATTGAAATTCTTGAAAGAAAACGCTTGGAGAAGGGTTTAAGTTACACTGAGATTGCAGATAGGCTTGGGATGCACAAAGTAACAGTATCGAGAACGCTCAAAGGAGTCACCATGAAGCCGCGGACCGTGAAGCTTCTGGCGGATTACCTCGGCGTTCAGATGGAAACGATTGTTCAGTAGAAGTCACTGATAATTTCTTTCAGGTGCTACGAGTAGGAAGGGTAAGGCGAAGGAGCCTTGCCCTTTTTTTATTTCAGGGAGAATTGTGGTACTATCATCCAGAACGCTGCGAACAGGGAGGACGATGTATGGACGAGTTTTTAGCCGTCGCAAGCGATGCGGCGCGCCACGCGGGCAAAATCCTGCGAGAAAATATAAACGGCACCCGGGAAATTTTCTACAAAGGGGACATCAATCTGGCAACCGAGATGGACACACGCTCGGAACGGGCGATCGTTGAGACGCTTCGCGCGGCCTTTCCCGGGCACGGCATCATTGCCGAAGAGGAAACGAGCATGAGAAACGAGTCCGGCTATCTGTGGATAATCGACCCTCTCGACGGCACGACCAATTATGCCCATGGGTATCCCTGTTTCTCCGTGTCTATCGCGCTTGAGCATAACGGAGAAATTATCACGGGCGTCGTCTATGACCCCATGAGAGACGAGCTTTTTGCGGCGCGTAAGGGGATGGGCGCTACCCTGAACGGCAGGAAGATCCGGGTCACCGGCGTTGACACCCTCATCAAGAGCCTGCTTGCGACGGGATTTCCTTACGACCGCAAGATAAGCGAAAAAAATAACCTGGACTACTTCCATGATCTGCTCATGGCGTCGCAGGAAGTACGGCGGGACGGGTCTGCTGCGCTCGATCTCTGTTATGTCGCGTCCGGACGTTTCGACGGCTTCTGGGAGCTCAAACTAAAGCCGTGGGACGTAGCCGCGGGAAGTCTGATCGTGACCGAGGCCGGAGGTGCGGTCTCCGATTTCTCCGGCAGCCGCTTCAGCATTCATGCCGAGGAGATCCTTGCAAGCAACGGCAGGATACATCATCACATGCTGGAGATACTGCAGAAGGTCGAAAAGATGCGGAACGCGGATTTTGGAATGCGGAATGAAAAAAGATGAGAATGAACGAAACTTCGTCCGATGTTGCCATTGTCCGATGTTCCGCGTATGACCGGGAGAAGACGGCTTCAGCGGTAAGGCAGGCTGTCGATTTGCTTGGCGGCATCGCAGAATTTGTGAAGCGTGGTGACCGGGTCTTGATAAAACCGAACTTGCTCAAGGCTGCCCCGCCCGAAGCGGCCGTTACGACTCACCCGGAAGTGGTCCGCGCCGTTATCAGACTCGTACAGGAAGCAGGCGGCCAGGCCCTGGTAGGAGACAGCCCCGGCATGGGTGATCTTCGAAAGGTTTCCGAACGATGCGGCATTCTTGACGTCGTGCGTGAAGAGGGAGCGGACTTCGCGAACATGGATGAGGCCGTGCAGGTAAAGAACAGCGGCAGATTTCAGCGCTTTGAGGTGTCGCGCGCCGCACGCGATGCCGACTTGATCATCAATCTGCCCAAGCTTAAAACACATGGCATGACGACGCTCACCGGCGCGGTCAAAAACCTTTTTGGATGCATCCCAGGCAAGCGCAAGGTCCAATGGCACTTCAATACCGGCGTAAACCACGAGCTTTTCATGACGATGCTCGTTGAGTTATACCGCCTTCTTCATCCGAAGCTCACCATCATGGATGCCGTCATCGGCATGGAAGGAAACGGCCCCGGAAGCGGCGATCCTTGTAAAATCGGAAAGGTCATCGCAGGCCGCGACGCGGTAGCTGTCGATGTGATAGCGGGCCGCCTGGTCGGGGTGGATGCCGAAGAACTTCCCGTCCTTATGGCCGCCCGAGCAGCAGGAGTCGGCGAGACGAAAGCAGACCGCATCAGGGTCCTGGGAGAACCCCTGGGAGGCGCGGCCGTCAAGCGGTTTCGTCTCCCCCCGCGGGAGCACACCGAATGGGCGCTGCCTGAGTGGGCCCGCAGTTCTCTCAAGAACGCCTTCACGACAAGACCCCTCATCAACCATGAGCTCTGCGTCAAGTGCGGCATCTGCCAGGGCCACTGCCCTCAGAGAGCTATCAAGGATTCAGAGCGGGGGCTTGAGATCCGCTACAGAGATTGTATCCGCTGTTTCTGCTGCCAGGAATTTTGTCCCCAGGGCGCGATAACGGTTGGCAAGGGATGGGGACTCAAGATCGTATCATAACCCTGAAGTCAGTTTAAAAAAAGAAATCATGTCGAGGGCGAACGGGCGTGCGCAGTTGGTATGTGTCGCCGGTAATGTGCCGGAAACGCAGGTAACAAGGGTCACCTTGGTCGAACCGTTATTTTCCATCGCAGTCTTTGCAGTCGTTGAATTGGCGAAAGGAACGGTGTCGTCGTCCGTGCTGTGGAACAAACGCGTGGGGACTGCCGGCGCCCAGTTGTAGATGTCGTTTTCCGCTATGTGCGCTTTTAATGAAGTCTCGCCCGTGCCAAGGTAGCTTGTAATAAACGCCGGATTGAAAAGCGTGTTTGTTGGGACTCCGGGGCCTCCGAGGGCGGCGCTGACCTCGTTCCTGCTGTAACTTCCGTCAAAATGAGTGTCTACGATGTTCACGTATTGCGCGGAGAAATAGTTCGTGAGCTGGCTGGGCGTATTGTAAATGGAATCGTAGGCCTTCATAAAAAATCCTGCAAAGGCCGGCTGCGACAGGGTGGGTGACGACAGGATTGTCCGGGTCGTGCCCGTCATGTCATATGGCCCCGCGCCGGGTTCCGAAGCGGTTACCGGGAAACTCCGTTGCTAGGCTTTGCTGCATCAGCCGTTGGGTCGCGAGCGTCGCGTATCCCCCTTCCGAGTAGCCCGTAAGAAAAAACTGTCCGTTGGTGGACCTGTTGATGCCCGCCAGGAACTTGCGCGCTGCCCGGTTCATGTCGACGGTGGCCGACGCGAGTGTGGCTGCATGCACATAGGGGTGAAGTTCATTTGTCGAATCGCCGTAGCCGATATAATCCGGCAACACCGCTATGTATCCAATCGACGCGAGGAGGATGCCCACAGCCCTTCGCCGTTAGTAAACCTGGAGGGCGCCTCGCTGACCTGATCGGTATCCTGAAATATTGTGCCGTGCTGATAGCTGATGACAGGGTTGCCGCCGCTTTTGGCCGGGGGCACACAGACCAGGCCCGAGGCCTGTGATAAGGTTGTTTGAGACATCCGGCGTTATGTACGAAAGCTTATAGCATGTCACGCTGCCGCTTACGGAAATACCGGTGATGCCGAAGCCCGCGAGTGTCTGGTCAAGTTGAGCCACCCCGAGGGTGGCGATCTCACCGGAGGAAACCAGGTCTCCAGCAACACCTGCGGGTTGGGTGCCGTCCCCGCTAGACTTGGCAACGCATGCGAAAAGTAAGCCGGTTACAGCAAGCGCAGAAAGGAATTGAAAGAGAACTGCCCGGGCTCTTATAACCCCTAGATATATTCTTGTCAGGTTAACCATAGTTACATCTCCTTATGTCGGATGTTTCTTGTATAATTGTAACAACATTCAAAGCCCGTTACAATGGGTACTATTACTAAACCTTCTCCTCCTTCTCCTTCGCGTGCCCGGTTTCATTTCCCCATGATCCAGCTCGGGTGCGTCTATTCAGCTTCTCTTCGTCCGGCTTCTCCGGTCCTGCAGTATCTTCAATAGTCTCGAAGTTGTCCAGATCCGCGTCAGCGTCTTCGTCAATTTCAAAAACGGGCTCCTCGATACTCTCGCTCGGTTCCTGCCCGCGGCTGACGAGTTCCCGGTAGACGAGCGGTTTAACGCCCAAGGGCAGCATCGGGTCGGCATAGAGTTCCCGCAGTTCGGGCACCCTCATGGACCGCAGAAAACGCTCAGAGACCGCAAGCGGCATATGCTCGTTCCGGACAAGTGCAAACCGTACGAGCGAGCGGCTTGACCAGTTCCGGTGTTCGGCGATCATGCGGATGGTTTCCGCCCGCGTGTCCTTGCGGCTGATGATCTTGAAGAGGTGGCTCTCCTGCATCCGCGGATTAGCGAGACACAGCGCGACCACCTCGTCTTCGACATCCTGCAGCAGCCTGAAGAGGACGGCGCCTACCGCCATCTTCGCCAGCGACTTCTTATTTCCGAGCGGCATGGTGGGAATCTTTTCCATGACGATGAATTCCACCTTGTGCCTGAAGGCAAGAGGAAGGAGGTGATTGCGGGTCATCTCCGCGATATCAAAGAGGCGGAGATATCGCACAATCGAGAGAGAGACCGAAAGGGGCGTCTTCGGGTTTTTAGCAAGCGCAAGGCGGATCGGATAGTTATCCATCCAGCGATTGTCCCGGGCGATCTTGGCGAGCACATCGGCGGGCAGGTTTTTCCTGTTCGCGATGACGAGGACATGCTCCTCGCGCAGGTTGCTGTTTTCCAGAAGCGCCCTCATGACCTCGGGAGAGGGGTCGTGGAGCAGCGTGACTATCTGGTCGTCGCCGGCTGACGCAGCTTCTGCCTTTTTTGCCTCATCGACGTCGCTCATAGCCACATTATACGGGTTTTCAAAACTATTGACAAACACCAAAGTTTTCTGTATTTTTATCACTTAACAACGTGAATTTGCATGCTTTTCGGTTCTCCTTTATCGCGGGAATACGAGGGTCGCAATGGAACGGACGCTGCTTCTCAACGCAACATTTGAACCGTTAAAGATCATCTCGTGGCAAAGGGCGATTACCCTCCTGACCCAGGGGAAAGTGGAGGTAATCGACTTTTACGATCGAGATGTCCGCGGCGTGTCCATCTCCTTCAAGCTGCCCTCCATCCTCCGTCTGCTGAAACTTGTCAAGATCCGGCGCGCCAGCAGGGAAGTGCGTTTTTCACGGGCAAATATCTACCAGCGCGACAAGTATACCTGCCAGTACTGCGGAGTCAGGCACGCTGCCGAGGATCTGACCTTTGATCATGTCATCCCGCAGGTCCAAGGCGGCCAGGCCACCTGGGAAAATATTGTAACCGCCTGTCTGTCCTGCAACAACCGGAAGGGCGGCAGGACGCCCCAGGAGGCGAAGATGAGGCTGATCCGGCACCCGCACAAGCCCCGGTGGATGCCGGTTGTCACGATGACGATCGGGATCAAAAACGCCCCTCTCAGCTGGCGCGATTATCTCTACTGGAACATTGAGCTCACCAAAGACGACTGAACCGGAAGATGCAAACGATCACCACTCTCCGCAATGCCTTCGACACCCCTCCACTGCGATGACTGCGATTTGCCCGGGCAGTCGAATTCTCAATCCGCAAACCCGTAGCCCTCTGCACCGAATTTTTTTTCTTGTCAACCATGGTGTTTGATGCTATATTCCGTGTCATTGTGCGATCGATCATTACGGCGCGGAGGCCATGAGGAATGCAAAAAAATATTTCATCATTTATCATTATCGCCGCGGTCCTGCTGCTTACGGTAAGCAGTGCTGCGGCATTTCCCCATATTACTCAGAATGAATTCAAGACCGGAGAAAGCCTTGACCCCGGCATGGCTCAGACCGGCATCTTTTTCAGTTTCGGTGATCATTTTAAAAGCTACTACCCGGAAATCCGCTACGGATTGGGAGCGATGATGGAGGTAGGGGTCAAGTTCGGCGCTACGGAGATACCCCTTGAATCGACGGACAAACTGGGGGCGCTGATCGGCGCCGATTTCAAGTATCAGCTCATCAAAGAGACCGAGGGCATTCCGCTCGATCTCTCTGTGGATCTGGGGGTCGACACTACGATTATCAACGACAAAAACGCGAGTGAACTGTCCTTTGTGACCATCGTCAGTAAAGACTTTCCTCTGACAGACCGGGGATATAAGCTTGTCCCTTACGGCGGGCTGTCTATGTCGGCCATCTACGGATCGCTTCCCGACCAGCGCGAAACGTTCGTGAACGGCTTTGTGGGGCTTGAGTGGAAGATCAGCCAGAAGTTCATGGTTCTTCTGGAAGTCGAAGCCGGCGACCGAACGACGGGCGGAGCGGGCATCAGGTTTGAGTATTAATCCCCGTTCATCGGGCGTCTCCTTCGTTCAGGCAGCCCCCCTAATGGCAAACCCTCTCATCGTAGGTATGGCAACCTGAGCCAAGCGCCTGTCCCTTGCTAATCCCTCATTCCCAAACGAGAGTGATTGCATTTGCACAACAATCGAGTATTCAGGGATCGAGCATATCCGGGAAATTTCTGACACACGCCTGTAATCCGGGGGGTATGTCCATTCAGATTTCAGGGAATATTCAAACGAAACCGCTAAAAGAATCAGGCATGGAGCCTGATCGGCAGTCGCAATGTTCAAACGTTCCGCTGCCGCCCCGGAATTCCAATTTTATTGTTGTCGTTTCCAGCGGTTACAGGTATAATTTCTTCCGTTTAGCCGCATGAACCGGAGCTTAAGCATGAAGGCCCTCGATCATATTGCATTTCCAGAAATAGCGGAACGGGTTTGCGCCCTTTATAGCGAAGACCAGGACGCGCTCCTCCTGGGCATGCTGGGTCAGGAATATATCATCCGGCACGACGGCGTCTTTATCCACGGTCAGAAGGCGCCTGAAGCGCACGCATCAGTGGTTCTGGATTACCTGTTTGCTTCCGGGGCGGCGGTCGTCATGGTGCCTTGGCGGGCTATCGGGGACTTTGCCGGTCAGTCAGTTCCGGATTTCCGAAAGCGGGTGGAACTGCCGTTGACCGCCTATGCATCAGGGATCATCTCCCGGGCAAACTCGATTTTTTCCATGATAGACGCCAAAGTGGCGCCGAGCATCATCGGGAGCGACCTTGCTTTCACGGTGCGCGCGCTGCCGAAAGTTTACTTGCATGTGGAGATCTCCGAGGAAACCCAGGATTTCCCGGCCGAGGTTTGGCTCCTGTTTTCGAACAATGCCGGAGAGTTTTTGACCGTGTCGAGCCTCCATACCCTGGCGGATATGTTCAAGGACCGGCTCTTGAGTTTGATCAGAATCTATTGACACTTCAATGCGGAATGCGGAATGCTGAATGCTGAATTGCGGCCGGTTGATCGTCTCGTCATCGCCCTTGACGTCGATAATGACGCCGAGGCGCTTGGCCTCGTGGCCGAGCTCCGGGATTCGGTCGGCATGTTCAAGGTCGGCCATCAGCTTTTTACTGCTTATGGCCCCGATATCGTGCGCCGCATCATCGGCATGGGCGGTCGAGTTTTCCTCGATCTTAAATACCACGACATCCCGAACACGGTTGCAAAAGCATCAACCGAGGCCGTGAAGCTCGGCGTGAGCATCTTTAATGTTCATGCCCTGGGCGGACTGGACATGATGAGCGCCGCCGTATACGCCGCGAAGGAAGCAGCGGAGAAATGCAACCTTCCGGCTCCGATCATGCTGGCTGTCACCGTTCTTACCAGCATGGACGGACGGAGTCTTCGTCGGGAACTGAAAATCACGCGATCTCTTCCGCGGCAGGTCGCCCATCTGGCAAGGCTGTCGCAGCGCGCAGGCATGAGCGGTGTTGTCGCTTCGCCGCAAGAGATCAAGATGCTTCGCCGGTCGGTGCGCGGAGAATTCCTTATCCTCACCCCGGGCGTTCGGCCGACGTGGGCGGAAAAGGACGATCAGAAAAGGGTCATGACGCCCGGCGAGGCCGTCAGGACCGGCGCAGATTTTATCGTTGTCGGGCGGCCGGTACTGAAGGCCAGGGACCGGAAGGCGGCGGTGGAGAAGATTCTGGAAGAAATGGATAACGTGGGACGAGATGAACGCAGATGAGCGCTGATAAGACAAATCAAGAGGCGGACGGAGAGAGATGACTGAAGTCCCTTCTTTCAAACTGAACTTCTTTCTTCATCTGTGTTGATCTGTGAAAATCTACGTCCCTTTGTCTTTTGAAGGAGTAATACGAGATGACATCAGAACAGGTATTGGACATCTACAGGAAAACCGGGGCGCTTTTGACCGGCCATTTTCTTCTTTCATCGGGCCTGCACAGCGAACAGTATCTTCAGTCGGCGCTGGTGCTGCAAGAGCCGGATATCGCGACACGGCTCTGCGCGGCCCTTGCGGCCCACTTTAAGGACGAACGCATCGAGGCCGTGATCGCCCCGGCACTTGGGGGAGTGTTCGTCTCACATGAAACCGCGCGCGCGCTCGGCGTGCGCGCTCTCTTTGCCGAACGCGTAAACGGAGAACTGACGCTCCGCCGCGGGTTCACCATCAAACCGGGTGAGCGCCTCCTCGTGGTCGAGGACGTAATCACGACCGGAAAGTCGACGAAAGAGACCATCGAGGTCGTGAGGAGGGCAGGCGGAGTAGCGGCGGCGGCGGGCTCGCTCGTAGACCGGTCCGGCGGCAGAGCAGACATCGGCGTGCCGTACAAATCCCTCGTTACGCTGAATGTCCCCACCTATGAGCCGGATGCATGCCCCCTGTGCAAGGCAGGGAGCGCGCCTGTCAAGCCCGGCAGCCGGGGTTTGAAGTAATATCTTCGTCCGGCCTGTGAATGCCCTGATCGTGATGAGCTTTGTTTTTGCCGAGAATTTTCTGCCAAGCTTATCTTCATTGTTTACTGTCTCCGCAATTCCGGTCATTTCACAAAGCAGCCTGACCCCGATGAAGAGGAGCACCAGACAGACACACCCGGCATCGAAATAAGAGGTGAAGCAACGAAGGCTACGCAAGGCGGGAGAAAGACCCAGGTTTTTCCCGACATGGGGAACATCGCGTACAGGTTCTGCAGGGGGAACGATCAGAGGGTAACCCGCGGAGAAGATGCCAATGTAAATTATTCTATTATAGCGCAAATAAATTAATGTTTGATCGACTATGGGTTGTTGATTTATTCTGATATAATTGTTTTAGGAAGAGATGAAAGCACGAAAGAAGATAGTGCAGATATAAAGAGGACATATGAGCAAGGCTGTTTTGACAGAAGAAAAAAATGAATACCCCGAAGGGGTCCCTGAAGACGTGTTGGAAGAACTCGCCGACGAACTCGCGGAGGAGGAAGAGGAAGAAGAGCCCACCGCCGTCGAGATCGCCGAGGTCGCGGCCGAAGAAGTAGCGGCGGCGCCGATCTCGTCGATACCTACCTTAAATCCGTCGGCAGGTTTCCCATGCTCAAGATCGAAGAAGAGCATGAATACGTCCGTCGGCTCGAGGAAGGCAAGGCCGCGCTCAAAACGATAGCGTTGAGCTCCCCGTTGGCGATCCCGCGGGTCCTGGCGTTGGGCGCAAATATCAAGCAGGGGCTCGTAAAGGCGTTGGACGTTCTTCGTTATCCGGGTGAATGGAATGACTCGTACGAGGCAACTTCATGCGTCAGTACAATCGGCTGAAGAGGCAGGTTGCAAGGCGGGACATGGAGCGCGCGACAGCGACGCTGAATGAAATGAGCCTTTCGTTCCGCGAGATCGAAAAAATGCTCAAGAAGCTCGTGGCGCTGGGGAAACAGGTCGAGCGGGGCAACATGGCGGAACTGGAAAAGCTCGGCATCGACGAGCGGGCGTTGCGGGACATGGTCAACCGCATCGAGGAGGAAGAAGTCAGGGTAAAGCAGGCCAAGGACGAGTTGATCAAGGCCAACCTCAGGCTGGTTGTCTCGATCGCGAAAAAGTATGTAAACCGGGGCCTGACGCTTCTCGATCTCGTCCAGGAAGGCAACATCGGGCTGATGAAGGCCGCGGACCGCTACGAATCAGGCAAGGGCACGAAGTTCAGCACGTATTCAACCTGGTGGATCAGACAGCGTATCACCCGCGCAATACTCGACCAGGCGCGTACGATCCGCCTGCCCGTACATCTGATCGAGGAAAGCACCCGGATCAGCCGTATTTATACCAAGTTCATGCGTGAAAAGGGGAGAGAGCCTGCGCCCGAAGAGGTCTCCAAGCTCATGGGGCTGTCCGTCGTTCGGGTGAATGAAATCCTTCGCGCGATCCAGGAACCCGTATCCCTGGAGACGCCCATCCTCTCCGAGGAAAAGGAACTGAAGGACGTCATTATCGACGAAAAATCCATTTCCCCCTTCAAAACGCTGGAAAACAACGAGGCGGCAAACCGCATTGAACAGGTGCTCTCATCGCTTACGGAGCGGGAAGAGAAGATCATACGGATGCGCTTCGGCATCGGGGTGGGCAGCGAGCACACGCTTGAAGAGGTGGGGAAATTTTTCAACCTCACCAGGGAGCGAATCCGTCAGATCGAGATCAAGGCGCTAAAAAAGCTTCGCCATCCGGCCCGCAGCAAGCTGCTGCGCGAGTACGTTTGATTTTGAATCAGGAGATTCTGAAGGGAAATTATCGAGGAGGACGCCGAAGTGAGGCGTCCTTTTTTTTGTCTTCTGCTGCTCACCGGCTCGTGATGGTCGAAGACGGAACGCCGCTGCTCAAGGGTGGCTCAGTCGTTCGTGCTTCCGATGAATTCAATATCGGCGATAATGCGCGTGGCTTCATCGAGGTGTGGAACGTCGAGTTCGGGCGCGCTGATGTAGGCGGCCATAAGCGCACGGGTTTTGTCTGCCAGGAACCAGATTCGCCAGTGAGTAGGCTCGTCCTTGTCCTGAAAGAGGTAGTCAAGGCTCGCGATCCCCATATCTCCCCGGTCCTCAACCCTGATAGCCTCCCGCGGGAAAGGGACATCGCGTTCCTCCAGGGTATCCTCAAGAAGTATCTTGGCGGCTTCTACCGGCGGCAGCTTTGATTCATCCCGTTCGATGAAGGTAAGCTGAACCATGCCGGGCCATCCTTCCTTCTCCAGCATTATAAAACCCATCTCTTCACGCTCGTTCCATCCGTCCGGCAGAAACAGGTTGATCCATCGCTCGTAAGTTACTTTTTTCCCCATAATGGGGGCTATTCTATAGGAGGGGTCAAAGCCAGTCAAATGAGTTTCATAAATAGGCAGGAAAAAACTGTTTATATATACAATAATTGCTTCAGCTTGTTTAAAACGACTTCGGCGCTCGTTTCTGGGCGGGCCTCGCAATCCAGCGTGATTTCCGGGACTCTGGGCGGCTCATATTCAGCCTGGAGCCCCGGCACCGTGACGACAGCGCCTGAACGGGCGCGGTTGTAGATCCCTTTGGGGTCCCGTTTCATGCAGACCTCGAGGGGACATCGCACATAGGCTTCAAGGAATTTCGGGATGAGCGTTCGCGCGTAATCGCGGTAGCCACGCCGGTTTGCCGTGGCATCGAAGATCACATTGACGCTGTTTCGCGTGATTAATTCTCCCAGCAAAGCCATGGTACGGTAAAACCGGTCACGTTCCTCCGGGGCTATACGTCGCGTTGGGCGTCAGGATTTTTCGCAATCTGTCGGATTCCAGCACAACCACCGGCACCTGAAGCTCGCGCAGCCTTTTTACGAGCTCGCGGGTGATGGAACTCTTGCCGGACGCCGGAAGGCCGGTTATCCAGACGGCGAACCCCTGCCCGGTGACTCATCGGAGATACCTGTTCATGTCTCCCGGGTCGAAGCTTCCCGCGCCGAGGACGTTCTGAATGAAGGTGAAAACGGTTTTTCTGAGAACAGAGGGGAGGTGCGGATACCAAAGCGGGCTGGCGATCACCAGGCCCCGAAAGGCAAAGAAAGGCGCAATAACCTCCAGCATCTCGCGGTCGCCTGTTTTTTCGAGGTAGTTGTCCCAGAAGACCGTGAACAATTTCTCGAATGCGCCCTCGAACCTGCCGGAGCGCTGGAGGGAAAAGAACAGATAGTTGATGCTCATTGTGGCGGTGTCATCAGCCGGCTCGCCCCATTCGCCCCGCGAGCGGTCAAGCACCGAGAAGTCCGTCCCTGCGCGGAAGAGCACATTCCAGGGATGGAAGTCTCCGTGGACCTGGCAGAGGCGGTGCGTCCGGTCGCTTTATCTGCCAGCGCCATGCGACGCATGCCCGTTCGATCTGTTCGAGGAGCGGTGCGTTGATGAAGTCAAACGCCTCCGGATAGCTGTCGATGATCCCCATGATGCATTCACCGTGGCCGAGGAGGTCGCGGATGCGCCGGACGTAGAGCCCGGGGACATCGGTTTTTTTCCGGTGAATCTCGACGAGATAGTCCGACAAGGCCAGGACCCTCAGGAGATCGGCTTCTTCAGCCGCGCCCGTGTCCCGGATCCGCTCCAGGTCCTTGAAATACCCGGAGCCGTCCGCAAATTCGGTGAGCAGAAAAAACTCCTGCGCCTTCCCCGTCGAGATCATCCGCCGGAATCGAGAAATGCGCCGCTGTCCAGGGAGCGAACATGGCGCGGCAGGTCGTTGAACGCCGAGTGCTCCCACAGGATGGTTTGGGCGCGGTCTGAAAAATGATCGTGTCCGAACGTGGAAGGCGCCATGGTCTCCAACACGGCCTTTCTCCGGCCTTCGGCGATCTCGATATTCAATGAACAACGGCGAGCCGTATCCGAACCCCTTCAGGTCGTCTCCCTCCTCCTGCGAGCCCCGTGTCGTCATGGACAAAAGCCGCACCGGTTGGTTGTAAAGGGATTCGAGATATTCCTGCACCGCCTTCATTGATAGACCCGGCATATGCTCCTCGATTGAGATGGGTGATGGGAAGGACCTGCTCCTATTTTAGCATGGCACGGGGAAAGGCGGGACACTCGAACCGACAAGCGCGATGCCGGTAAAAGGGTAGGTGCAGGGAGATGATGAAGCCAGGCGGAAGGAAATTGCTATACTGTCCGCCCCGAGCCGCCGGAGCGGTGATCCGTTGATAGGCAGCGGTTCCCCGGGGTCGAAGACCTCGTTGCCGTGCTGGATGCGGTATTTACGGCCAGGGACGCGCTTGCTGTAAGTGATTATCAGTCTCCCGATGGTTTGCCTGGTATCCTGTGAGGGATCTCCTTGCAGCAGGGCCACGGGCCCGGGGAAACCATGGGGCGTGAACAGATGATACCCGTTCTGCGCCAGCGACATGAGCATGGTGTTCTCTTTGTTGTCGCGTCCGAGGACGATCTTGATCCCCCGGTCGATCCGGAAATGACGGCCGACGGTCAAAAGTCGGATGTCGTCGGAGTTGACGGCCCGCTGGTCTTCAAACAGGTCGCGAAGTTTTTCGGAGAAGTTCTTGTCCGTGAGCAGGCATCCGCCGGCAGGGGTGGAGTAACCGCGGATGCCATAGCGTTCCGCAAGCTGCAGTTGGACCGTGCGGGACCGGCCGCTGATGCCCAGGAGCTTGTCCCGCTGGATCAGCCCGTCCTGCTCGGCCTTGGTGGGAGGCAGGAGCGTTGCGGAGAGGGGACGAACGATCAGACCCCGCATATCGCAGTCGCGCTCGATAACGTGCAAGGTATCTCGCCGCTGCGACATCGGGCGTTGGCCCAGGACCTCGCCGGTGACCGCGAACGGGGCCTTTATTTCCTGCATGACAGCCTTGGCGTACTTGAGCATGAAGATCTTGCAGTCGATGCAGGGGTTCACGTTTTTACCATAGCCGTGAACGGGGTTACGGACCAGATCGATGTAAGCCTGCCCCATGTCGATGACGCGAAGGTCGATGCCGATGGCCTTGGAGACGTGGGCCGCGTGCGTATCCTGCTCTTTGCCGTAGTTCTTGGAAAAGGCGGAGGTAAAATAGAGCCCGAGGACATCGAAACCCTGTTCCATGATCACCTTGGCCGCCAGCACGCTGTCCAGCCCGCCGGAGATGAGTGCGACTGCTTTTGATGCGCACCGCTTAAGTCCCGCCTTTCGCCGAAATTGTCGCCCTATTATAAATCTCTGTCTATCGTTTCGCAATAGGGAAGAACGCAAAAAAAACATTTTTAATAGGTCAATTATCAGCGTGGGGCGCAGGGAAAATCTGTATAATTGCTACAGAGGCAGTTTGAGAGGAGGGAATCTTATGGCTATCTGGACGATTGATCCGAACCATTCCTGCGCGGCTTTTGCGATCCGGCATATGGCCCTCGCCAATGTTCGAGGCCAGTTCACGAAGATGCAGGGGGCGATCCATTATGATCCTGCTGACCGTTCGCACGTTTCCGTTGACGTTGAAATCGACGTCTCAAGCGTTATGACGGGGAACAAAAACCGGGACGCGCATCTGCTGACCGGAGACTTTTTCGACCAGGGGAAATATCCGACGATCAAGTTTTCAAGCGAGTCAGTCGAATTTCTCGACGGCAACCGCTGCCGGGTGAACGGCAAATTGACGATCCACGGTACGACGCGGCAGGTCACGTTCGAGGGGGAGTATGCCGGGCCGCGTAAGACCCCCTACGGCGGCGAAATGACCCTGGGTTTTTCCGGTTCCACGACGATAGACCGCGAGGACTTCGGCATCATGTGGGGAAGCGAACTGATGGAAGGAGGCGGATTGGTCGCGGGAAAAGAGGTGCAGCTCTTTCTTGATGTGGAAGCCGACTTGGCTGAATGAAGGGCTTGACGACGGTCCTTGCAGGAGATCTTCGAATTTAAGCGACATCCCCATTCCGACGAAACAGCTCCCTATTTTTTATTTTTTTTGAAAACATGTCCGCGCATCTGATCGGCTCGGGAATGCGAAAGGCGCCGGTGCAGGCAAGGGTTAGGCGGATCGAGCTGTCAAGGTCGGTCTTGTGGCCGGGAGAGATGAAGAGGGGCCGGGTATTGTCCCGTGTTCTTAAGACCGCGCCGATGGTTTTGCCGTCGAACCGGAGCGGCGACCAGTCGCCTTTTTTTCTACGCGGCTCGTCGTGCTCGCCGACCAGTCTCGACTTGGCGCAGCCGATCGAGGGAATGCCTGACAGCACTCCGAGATACGAGGCGATCCCCATGCCGCGGGGATGGGCAATTCCCTGTCCGTCGACCAGGATGAGGTCAGGCTTTCGCGGCAACTGTTCGAGTGCGGCCATGATTGCGGGTCCTTCCCGAAAAGCCAGGTAGCCCGGAACGTAGGGAAACGAAAGTTGTTTGACGGCAAAACTTTCTTCAAGCAGGGCCAGTTCCGGGAAAAGATAAAGGCATGACGCGGCGAAGACGGCGTCATCAGAGAAAGCCGCGTCCACGCCCGCAATGTATCTCGGCTCTTTTTTGAGGGGGGCGATCCTGACTATTTTCCGGAGCCGGAGCTGGAGATCGCGCGCCTGGTCGATCGTGAATGGTCGTCGGGCCATTTCATGGTTTTCGTATCTCGGCGAGAAGCAGTGCGTCTCGCGCAAGCTCGCATATTACGCATTGAAAGGTTAACCGGGTTGGGTCTCCTTGTCATTCCTGCGAAAGGGAATTCATTTTTGTATCGAGGGCCGATGGATTCCGGTCAAGCCCGGATTACTAAAAGAGGCTATGGGCTTCACCAACGAATTCCTTGTAAAGGTTTCTCTGGCGACTTTGCGAGAGAATTGGTACTGGGCAGTCCCGTTATCACTCAAAAAAGCGGTCCCGCATCCTTGCCCATCATTTGGGTGCGGACGAGCGGGATCGGAGGCCCGCCGTATGAAAGGAATCGGTCGTGGAATGCGCGCCACGCCTGACGTCCCCCCCGCGACGACGTCCAGTCGTCCCGCAGCTTGCGGATCATGAGCTTGCCGACGGTGTAGTTCAGATAGGCGGGATCGAAGGCGCCCCGTTCAGCCTGCTGTCTGGCGTTACCCGGGTCTTCGCAGGCGGACTCACGGAACATCCTCTCCGATTCCGCCACCGTCATGCGTCCGGTATGTAAACCCAGTGCGGAAATGAACCGCACGTCACGGAGCAGGGCGTTCATGAGCTGGCCGATGTGTACCTCCGGGGCCCCCTTGCCGAGGCCTGCCTCCCACATCATCTCCTCGGTGTAGTGCGCCCATCCTTCCGAATAGGCGTAACCGACGAAGACCTGGCTGAACTTCGATGGCGTCCGGTGCGCGTGGAGAAACTGCAGGAAGTGGCCGGGCCAGACCTCATGGACAGATACAAACAAGAGGTTCGTCCTGCCCGGGACATACGCATCGCGCTCCGCCGCCGACCAGGATGGGTTCGGAGGCGCTATATAGTAAGTTGAGGGCAGCCCTTTCTCATAGGGACCGGGGATATCGATATAGGCGAGATTCCAGCGCTTGTAGGGCGGGGACTCCGCGACGCGTGCTTCCTCCTCGCCGGGGATCGAGACGAGGTCCTTTTCCCGGATGAACGTCTTGAGCAGGGAGAGTTGCTGCTGCGCCTCGGCAACCGCCCCGCCCTCCGGTTTTTTCCCCTGCACCAGCGCAATGCACTCCGGAATCGTCTTCCCGGGAGCGAACTCGGCACAGGCTTGGCGCAGAGCCGCCGTATTGCGCTCCAAGTCCTGCCTGGCCGTCGTCTCAAGGCTTTCAAGCGAGGCGTCGATCCTTTCTGTCGTCCACAGCATTTCACGAAGCCGCTCGGCTCCCAGTGCAAAATCTTCGGTTGCGGAGGCCTCCAGGCTTTCAATCCCGACCACAAGCTCTTTCATCGCCTGTATCGCCGTTTCATTGGCCGCTCGGAAGTCCCTCTGCAACTTCAGGTCGTTCACCGGAGAAAAGGCCGCGGGTACGTCCTTCTCATAATACGATGCCAAGCCGGCGAAGATAGTGCGTCCGATAGAGAGATAGTGCCGGGGAAGCGGCGGCCGCAGATTGTCTCGAATCTGCCTGGTAGCAAGAGGGACCGCCTTCGCATACCTGATGTAGGCGGCCATGCGTTTTGCCAAAGGCGCATATTCGCGCATGAGGTACACATTGGGATCAAGGGCGCGTTCGTAAAAGACCGGGTTCCTGTACGGCCATCCCGCAGAGGTCAGCCAGAATAATTTCCCGTCTACGACCGCCGTCAGGTACTCGCGCTCGAAGCGCCGTCGTTCATCGAGGTCCGCGGGATTAAAGGACAGCGCACGTTCCCGCTCGGCGCGAAGACGCCGGCCTTCCCGATCCAGACCGGCCCGGCTCCAGTCAGGAAGCTTGCCGTCGAACTCATGACGACCCGCAAAAACGGCTGCATCCGGGTGGGCGGTAAAGAACGATTCGATGAAATCCTGGACGAACCTGTCCCACTGTTCAGGACCGGAAGGCTTGTTTTTATTTTCAGCTTGGACATTGGAAAAAAGCAGGAAGAACCCGACCAGCGGGACGGCCAGCGGCAGGATGTCATGGGGTCTCATGCTCTGAAGCCTCCTTTGCTCGTTTTGCATTTCGATCGCGCATATCAGGGTTCCTCAGCTGCTACGATATAATTATACTATCTCAGGAGCACAATCGGTGCGATGCACAGGAGGTGATGTTCATGCTGCTCTATCTTGTCCAGCATGCCGAGGCGAAGAAGGTGGAGGAAGACCCGGAGAGGGGACTGACCGACAAAGGTTTCAGGGATATTGCGAGGACCGCCGTGTATGCCCAGAAACTCGGTGTCAGGGTAAGCGCCATATTATCACAGCGGAAAGAAAAGGGCCGCACAGACCGCGAAGGTGCTTGCGGACTATCTGAAGCCGGAGAAGGGCGTGACGGCGACCGATAACCTCGCGCCCCTGGATGACCCTGCCGCCTGGTCGAAGCGCGTCGCTGAAATGAACGAAGACATCATGCTCGTGGGCCACCTTCCCTACCTGGCGAAGCTTGCCGGGTTGCTTCTCTGTGGGGACAAAGAGAAGATGTTCGTGGACTTCAAGATGGGAGGGCTCGTCTGCATAAAGCGATCCGACGACGGGAGATGGGCCATGGAGTGGATGATCGTGCCGGAGATGACCGTCTAGCATCTTGCGGAGAAGGCGCGAAGCTTATCTCGCTCGAGGAGGTCAGCCAGCTCTTCGGAGATGCAGGCTCCCCTCAAGATACCGGCGTAGTAAAGAAGCATCCAGCTTCGTTCCGGCGAGCCCGATGTGGCCGTCAGGCCGCAGAAGATAAAAGGACGGCTGCGGTATCCGGAAGCGTGCGAGTTCCCGGTCATTGGCCGGGTCGTCGGGTACTCGGTGGGTAACGAGGAGACCGGCGAGCTCCGGCGGTTCTTCGGGAAGAGAATGACTGCCCGATCACGATGAAATTGAAGCGTGTATCATCGAGCCTCGCGAACAAGTCCACGGCAGGAGCGTCCGGAGAGAACTTGAGATGAAGCCAGGGGAAGCGGTCTCCCGCCTGCGGCGCATCTTCGGGCAGGCCCGGAAGTGTCTCCGAGAGGATGCTCGCGGGGTAGTTGATGCCGATCTGGGAAATGGTGCGGAATACGAACTTTCGCATGCGGTCGCGGCCCATTGCGAAGGCGACGGCCCTGCCGAGCACCCGGATGCGAAAGGTCCCCGCAAGCCATTGGCTGGAGACGACGAACGAGAACGCCCGGTCCGTTGTCCTGAGCAGTCGTATGGCGTTTGGCAGGCGTTCCGCCTCATAGGAGTCGAGCAGAGCCTCTTCGGCCCGTCCTCTTATGACGAGGGCAAGCTTCCACGCCAGGTTATATGCGTCCTGCAGGCCGGTGTTCATACCCTGGCCGCCGACGGGGCTGTGGATGTGAGCCGCGTCGCCGAGCAGGAAGCATCTGCGGTCTCGAAACCGTTCGGCCCGGCGATGATGGATGCGGTAGGTTGAAAACCAGCGGCATTCCTGAAACACAAGAGAAGAGCCCACCTGCTCGCGGATCGACGGGGCTACGGCCTCGAATGCCAGATCATCCCTGCTGTTCAGGTCCTGAGGAAGGATACCAACGATCCGCCAGCGGTCCTGCCCGCGCATCGGGAAGAAAATGTTAAACCCGTTGCGCCGCAGGTAGATGTTGAGCTCGGAAGGCGCCATGGGACCGGTCATTGTCGTGTCGGCGACATAAAACACGTGCTCGTAGGGCGCGCCGGGGAAGTCGATACCGCAGAGGTTCCGAACAGCGCTGTGCGGGCCGTCGCAGCCAGCTATCCATCGCGCCTCGAGCTCGCGGGTCGAGCCGTCCGCCAGTCTCAGCGTTGCCGATGACGTTTCGGGCTGCTGCTTGAGACCGACAAGCTCGGTATTCCAGGAGACCTCCGTACCCAGGCCGTGCAAGACCTCACCGAGCAGTTGTTCATTGCTGTCCTGCGCCAATATAAGAAGAAAGGGGTAGGGACTCAGGTCGCGGCCGATATCGCCGAGAGGCACGCGTGCGGCGCGGCGGCCTTCGACCCAGAGGTTGGCGGCTGCTGCGCGTATACCCAACTCGATCGCCCGGTCGGCAATCCCGAGATGCGAATAAATTTCAAGGGAGCGTGCATGTACGCCGAGGGCCTTGCTGTAGACAGATGGGCCGGGATTGCGGTCCACGATCAGGGCGCGCACGCCGCGCCTGGCCAGTTGAATGCCGAGCATAAGCCCGGTCGGGCCGGCGCCTACGATGAGCACGTCGGTATTGGCAGGGATTGTCATCAGGTCCGTTCGTCTTTACTCCGGCTTCCGGTGTCCGGATCATGCAGTTTAATCCAGTTCGTGATGAGCTTATCAAGTACTCCGAGCGGCACGGCGCCGTTTCTGAGGACCGCGTCATGAAATTCGCGCACATCGAAGCGCTGCCCGAGCGCATCTTCCGCCCGCCTGCGAAGTTCCCGGATCTTCATTTCCCCCGTCTTGTAGGCCAGGGCCTGGCCGGGCCACGCGATATAGCGGTCGACCTCGTTTGTGATGTTCAAAAAAGTCTGCGCCGTACGGTCAACCAGGTAGTCAATGGCCTGCCCGCGCGTCCAGCCGAGGCTGTGCATGCCCGTGTCCACGACCAGACGGCAAGCGCGCCACATCTCGAAGCTGAGCCTGCCGAAGTCGCTGTATAGATCTTCGTAGAAGCCGACCTCCAGCCCCAGTCGCTCGGCATAAAGCGCCCATCCCTCGACAAAGGCCGTGAAATCGCCGAAGCGGCGGAAATTGGGGAGTTCATCCGATTCCCTCTGGAGCGCAAGCTGCAGGTGATGGCCCGGCACCGCCTCATGCAGGGACAGCGCCTCCAGTTCGTACAGCGGGCGGCTCTTCAAGTCGTAGGTGTTGACAAAGAAAACGCCGGCATGCGTTCCGTCGCCCGTCGGCGGCCAGTAGCGGGCCGTGGTATTGCCCGGTGATATCTCCTCGGGCATGGCGCGGAGGCCGTAAGGCATGCGCGGCAAAGTCTTGAACAACCGTGGCAGCTCGCCGTCCATGCGCTTGAGGATGTACGACGCCTCCTTCATCAATTTCTCCGGCGTAGCGACATAAAAGCGGGAATCAACGCGCAGGAATTCCACGAACTCCCGGAAAAATCCCTTGAAATCGGTCTTCCGGATGACGTCCTCCATCTCTCCTCGTATCCGTTCGACCTCTGCCAAACCGGTTGCGTGCACCGCGTCCGGAGACAGATCGAGCGTGGTATGGTAGCGGATGCGATGGGCATAAAAGGCGCGGCCGTCAGGAAGGTTGGCAGCGGCGATATCAGTCCTAGCCGCCGGAAGGTACTCTTCCTCGAAAAATTTTAGCAGCGCCTGATACCCGGGTACGACGGCCTGCATGATCGCCGACCGGCCTTCCGCGGCGAGACGTTCTCCGTCTGCCTGCCGGACCGCTCGCGGAAATCGCACAAAGGGTTTATAGAGTCGGCTGTGAACCGGTTCGTCAACGATATGAGTCCTTAGTTGATCAACCACGGTGTCCAGGGTCACGCGCGGCGGCACCTGCCCATTGCGTAGTCCCATCCGCATGACATCAATGAGATCGTCCGCGAGCCGGGGGAATGCGCGCAGGCGGGCGATGTAGTTATCATAGTCCGAGGAAGATTCAAGCGGTATGAACTGGGGCAATTGGGGGAAGAGGGCGTGGTAGCCGTCAATTTTCGTGACGGGCATCCGGTAGGCATGGAACCGGAGTTCGGCGATTTCCCGGTCGAGAAGACCGGAGAAAATATCATAATTAATCTGCTCTGCGGGGGTGAGGAGGCCGCGATCGATCTCTTTTTGCCGAGAACGAAACTCGATCATGCGATCAAGCCGCCGCGAGAAGTCCGCTTCGGAAAGGCCGGGCAGCCGGTCGTCGAAGCGGTGGTCACCGGTCATAGTCGCGAATAAGGGGTCTTCCCGCATGCGAAAATCCCACTCATCTGCGATAAGTTGACGGAACAAAGCAGGGGAGGACTCATGATTATTTGAATCGGTCCCATCGGAGATTGGCATGGTCACGCCTCGAATGACAGCCCTTGTATCTTTGCCTTCATGATGTCCCGCGTTCATTGATGAGCGCCAGTTTTATGGGCTGAACACGAGGTAACGCAATTGTTCTTAAGAAGCTTTCCCGCTGCAATGAGGTTAAAGGCTGCTATTTACACCCGGCCCTCCTCTTACAGGAGTCCACAACTTTTTCGAAGTCCGAAAATCCGCTTGCTTCAGCCCCCGTTTTCTGCGGATTTTGCCGGAGATTATTTCTATAACAGCTCAGGCTCTCGTCGTATGCCTGACAGGCAAGGAAAACATTGTTCATGTATTCGTAAGTGACGCCTAAATTGTAATTGACATTTGTCAGCCCTTCATAGTTATTATTTTCCATAAATATGGCCTTGGCTTTCTCGAAATACTCAAGCGATTTTAGCAATCGGTAGTCATAGTCAGCGCTTTTGTCGAAAAAACCGCTTTCGCGATATGTTTTCCGCCACTTTTTAATTGAAGCGGACCGAAAAAAGAATCCGTAGATTTGGTATGCCGCAGCAAGACCCAGTTGATCGTTATTCTGTTTGAAAATATAGATGGCCTCTCTGATAAGTCGTTCCGCTGCCACGGGGCGGGTTCGCTTGTGAAACAGCATTGCAGCCTGACTCAGTTTTTGATGGGGGTCGCTGGTCTCCGGAACGAGCAGCAGGGCGAACGCTGCCAATATTGACGACACGAGAACAATCACGATCATGACATCAAAAAGTGTTACAGGATGATTGAATATATGATGGGAGGAGCCGGGCCCTAGAGCGAGTATGGCGGCACCTGCAGTCAATACTGCCGTCAAGAGAATCATTAGTATTGTCCGACGCGTTATTCGCATAGGGGGTGAAATCCTACTCCCATGATTCGACCGATCTCTTCAAGAGCATCCTCGTCACATGACGTTATTTCCTCATCTTTCCTTTCCGTATTTCTCAACGATTTTCTGAATAATGCCGGTTGTCGATGCGCCATCGATATACGGTATGTTTACGACTTTTCCCCCTCGCGCTTCAACCACATCTCTCCCGATGATTTTTTCAATTGGCCAGTCGCCGCCCTTGACCAGAACATCGGGCTGGAGTTCGGAAATGATTCGGTGAGGATCCGGTTCGCTGAAGATCGTGACGTAGTCCACGCATTCAAGGGCGGCCAGGGTCTCCATCCTTTCGGCTTCGGAATTGATCGGCCTTTTTTCTCCCTTGATTGCGCGCACCGACGCGTCGCTGTTCACAGCAACGATGAGTACGTCGCCGAGCGATCTGGCTTTCTCAAGATAGCGAGTATGGCCGGTGTGGAGAATGTCGAAACAACCATTCGTAAAAACGATCTTCTTTCCCGCGGCGCGACTGATAGCAAGGAGGGGAAGAAGATGAACGACGGTCTTTATTTTATCAAGCATGCGAAACTATAATATAAAACGGAAGATAAATCAAGCAATCGTCATCGAGCGCAGTTACCGAGGGGAATTTGATGGAAAATGGGGCGTGGATTCCGGGCGGACGTGGGGACAACGGCTCATCGTGCCGCCCGGGCGGCACTAGTCCCGGTGGGATTCGAAAATTTCGTTGAACAGGGGAGAGACCTTCGTAAAGGCCTTTAATACAGTCGGATCAAAATGCTCCGGCATCGTCCTTCCGTCTCCTTCGGTGATTATCTTACAGGTCTTCTCGTGATCGAACGCAGGCTTGTACGGTCTCTTGCTCCTGAGGGCGTCATACTGGTCCACGAGCATGACGATCCTGGCTTCGATCGGGATCTCTTCTCCCTTGAGCCCGTTCGGGTACCCGTTGCCGTCCCACCGCTCGTGGTGGAACAACGCTACGGACGAGGCAATCTGGATTCCCGGATAGGATGACCCGACAAGCATCTTTTGGCCGATCGAAGTATGGGTCTTCATGATTTCGAATTCTTCCTTCGTCAGGGCGCCTGGTTTCAGCAGGATGCTGTCGGGAATGCCGATCTTCCCCAGGTCGTGCATGGGGCTCGCGAAGGTCAGCGTTTCGATGAAATCGGAGGGCATGTTGAGAGCTTCCGCCATCCTGCTCGAGTAAAGCCCGATCCTGGCGATGTGGGCGCCCGTGTCCGTATCGCGGTATTCGGAAACCGCAGTCAGGCGCTGGATGATCTCGGTGCTCATTTTTTTTACCATCATGAGGGCGTCTGCCAGTTCCTGAGTCCGCAGCTTGACCGTGTCTTCCAACATGGCTTTATAATTTACTTCCATCTGAACAAAGCGGGTATATTTGACCGCCTTTTCAACGGCATGCAGCAGATAGTCGGGGTTAAACGGTTTCGTGATAAAGTCGAAGGCGCCCCGTTTTATGGCGTCGACGGCAACATCCAATTCCGCGAACGCGGTCATCATGATGACCGGGATCTGCTGATTATAAGCATGGATGTTCTGTAAAAGCTCGACGCCGGTTACCTGCGGCATCTTGAAGTCTGTCAGTACGGCATCGAAGCTGACTTTTTCCATCATTTTAATGGCATCGCTCCCGTTATTGCAGGTAAAGACCGTGTGGCCACACTCTTTAAGCAGCGTTGAAATGGATTCCAGCACATAGGGGTCGTCATCGACAATGAGCAGGATGCCTTTCCCGTTGTCCTTCATGGAGCAAGAGCTTTCTTGATTTATTTTGGCAATGCTCAAGGTGCTTTGGGTTTGCATAGGGGATGAATCCCTCCTCGGAAATGTCTTTTTTGGAACGATACGGAGACGTACACAGTCACGACGCATCGAAACGCATGAGTAACGCCTCTCGAGTGCCGTCATGTTTTATCTCTCGTTAAGCTGCCGTAACCCTTGGATTTATTTGATGAGACAGCCTCCCGACATCCTTCCGCGGCATGACGTTCAGGTCGTTTCCCGCTGCATATCTTATCGGCAGCACCGTTAGCATTCTTTAATGCGATGCCGAGGTGTCGATAATCATTTCGCGAAGGCTTTCGCCGCCGGCCATTTGGTCATCGCCACGCTTCACTCGAACGATGCACCGGGCTTCGCTACCAGGCTCATCGACATGGGGACGGAGCCCTTTCTGGTCGTTTCCTCGCGGCGGAAAGCGGAATGAAAACAGTGAAAGACGCGAATGGAAGTATGGAAAAAGCTACTTTGTCGCTCAGAGTCTATTGGCGAATCTTTTTGGGTTAATTTCGCACTCCGCATTTCATCTGATATACGCTTCCGTCACATAACGGCGCATCATGCGGTGGCAGTTAAAGTAGTAGGCGTTCTTGCTGATGGCATTTCTCATCATGCGGCTCCACCCGCTCTTGTTGGGGTCATAATATTTCGGGATGATCAGATTTTCGAGCTTCTCGTAAAGATCGGCTGCGTCTGCTGCGTCCGACAAGCCGGGCTTGTCCGTTTCCGTGGGTTTGGCGCCGATCGACCAGCCGGTAAATCCCTCGATATGCCCTTCGATCCACCAGCCGTCGAGAACGCTGAAGTTCATCACGCCATTGTGCGCCGCCTTCATGCCGCTGGTGCCTGACGCCTCGAGGGGTCTCAGCGGCGTATTGACCCAAACGTCCACGCCGGAGACGAGCTTGAGCGCGATCTCCATGTCATAGCCCGGCAGAAAAGCGATCGCGATTTTCCCCTTGAGCTTGTCGCGGTAGCCGTAGATGCCCTGGATCAGCCGTTTCCCATTGTCGTCATTCGGGTGCGCCTTGCCCGCATAGACGATCTGGATCCTGCCTTTTTCCGCGATCTTGACGAGCCGGTCGATGTCGTGAAAGAGAAGGTGGGGCCGCTTGTACGCCGTCGCGCGCCGCGCAAAACCGAAGGTCAGGACGTTCGGATCCATGACAACGCCGGTCGCCTCCCCAACATAGGTCAAAAGCTTTCGTTTTGCCTCGCGATGCGCTTCCCAGAGTTCCAGCTCGGGGATGCTGCCGCAGCGGACGAAGAGCTCCGGCTCGTTCGCCCAGCCGGGAATATACTTGTCGAACAGTCGTGCCATATCGTCGCAGGTCCAGGTGAAGGTATGCACGCCGTTCGTTATGGCGTGGATATGGTAGCTGGGGAACATGTGCTGCGACACCTCACCGTGCTTCTTGGCGACGCCGTTCACGTACTTGCTCAGGCTGAGCGCCAGGAGCGTCATGTTCAGGTTGTCTTTGCCAGCGATATCTTTCAAGACATCGAAAGGAATGATCTCTCCAAGCACCTGCTTCACGACGGAGTAGGGAAACTTGTCGTGGCCCGCTTCGACCGGCGTGTGGGTCGTAAAAACGCAGAGGTCCCGCACCCGGGCGATGTCCCACACCGACCGTTCGTCCCAGACGCTCTCAATGTCGCGCTTGAATTGGAGGAGCAATTCGAGGGCGAGGAAGCTTGCATGCCCCTCATTCATGTGATACTTCTTGATGTGGAAGTCGAGGACCTGGAGCATGCGCACCCCTCCCATGCCGAGGACGACCTCCTGCTTGATGCGGTAGACGCTGTCGCCGCCGTAGAGCTGGTCCGTGATGCTCCGGTCCTGCGCCGCGTTCTCCTCGAGGTCGGTGTCCAGGAAGAGGATAGGCACCTTGCCTCCCGTCGGGCTTACCACAGGGTAGAGCCAGGCCTGGATATAGACGTCGCGGCCTTCGATCTGCACCCGGACCTTCTGAGGAAGAAGCGTCATGTACTTTGCAGGGTCCCAGGACATGGGCTTTTCCCGCTGCCAGCCGTCGGCGTCGATTTCCTGGGAAAAATATCCCTTGCGGTCGATGAGGGTCACGGCGACCAGGGGCAGCTTCAGGTCCGCCGCCGCCTTGATGGTATCGCCGGCAAGGATCCCCAGGCCTCCGCTGTAAGTGGGAATGTCGTTCTTCACGCCGATCTCCATGGAAAAATAAGCGATCATGGGCTCGGTAGTGAATTCATGCATGTTGTTCATAGTTCTCCCTCAAACGAAAAGGTTTTCCGGTCCCGGAAAACCCATATCAACAATAGCAGAAATGATGCGATTTATCAACAGTAGCCGAGCGTAATGTCTCAAGGTTCGGTTAACGTGGGACCGCTTTACAAGGCGATCCTGTTCGGCCAGGTGTAGATGTTCATGCGGTCTCCCCGGGCAAAGCCGATGAGCGTGATACCCGCATCCTCCGCAATGCTTATGGCCATGCACGATGGGGCCGCGCGACTGACGAGGATTGGGAACCGGCTTCTGGCCGCCTTGGTGACGATCTCGGAGGTCACACGGCCGCTCGTGAGAAGGACCCTGTCCTCAAGCGAAATCGATCTTAAGAAAGCCTTGCCTATCAGTTTATCAACGGCATTATGCCTGCCGATGTCCTCGGAGAAGAGCAGAATGTCCTTTCCATCGGAAAGGGCGGCGCTGTGAACGCCACCCGTTTCCTGATAGAGGGCAGAGATGTTCCGGAATGTCACGAGCAGTCGTCTGATGTCGTCGAGGCGCATGATGCGGCCGCGTGGCGTCAATTCGGGGGCCGGCGTCTGCGCGGAAATTCGTAAACGTGATGCCTTTCCCGCATCCCGAGGAAATGGCCCGCTTTTCGAAAGCCTTGGGAAAATCCTCCGGCAAGCCGGCGAGCTCGATGAATACGGCCAGTTCACGCTCATCGACAACCAGTGTCCGGATCGATGACTTGTCGCGGAGAAGACCTTCCGAAAAAAGAAATCCGACGGTGAGTTCTTCGAGCTCGGCCGGTGTGCACAGGAGCGTCACGAGCGGCTCGTTGTTCAGCACGATCCTGATGGGGAGTTCGGACGCTACCTCGTCAATCACGCCCTCGGCTCGATCGCCGGTTACTCTTATGATCGGGGCCTCTCGCTTGGTTTCCACGAAGGGAATATAACATAGAGCGTCTTCAAGCCGCAACCAATTTATGGACCAATCCCACAGGACGAGCCGTCCGTGACGGCGTGTGTCACCCAACACCCTGCACTCGCGGTGTAGCTGATAACCACCTGGTGCAGGCACGGATGACTTGGTCCAAATAAAAAGAACCCCCGGTTTTATGACCGGGGGTTCAGGAGAGCGTCGGGAGGTGTCACAGATCAGAAGTGAAGGTTCAGCCTGAGTGAATATGCCTTCACCTTGGCGAAATCGGCCTCGGCCACCATATTTAAAATAGGCAGAAAGCTGACTTTAAGCCCCAGGAAGGGTTTCGTCTCGGTGATGTTTTCCTTCTCCAGGGTGAGGCCGGGAACTGCAGGCTTCGGCGTACTGGTGATCCAAACCTCGCCCACTCCCGCATAGGGCGTGAACATCAGGATGCCCTTGCTGATCGAAAGATCGAGAGATGTGGTCGACATATCGATGTCGTCGATCCCGGAGAGCTTCGTATACGCACCCCGCACCGCGACGGCTGGCATGACTGTGCCGCCCTTCAGGATCGCGAATTTGATCTCGCCGCCTATGACCTTGATGTCGGTGTCCGGCACCGCTGAATACACCACGCCGAGATCGATGGGAACAGCCGGGAAGCCGAACTGGACATGGATCTTGGGAAGGGGCAGATACGCCGGAAGGCTTGTTCCCCGGGGACAAATCAGTCCAAAATTTGCTGTTATTGCTGATCTGGGCTCCCGTCAGTTCTACACCCGACGTCAAAGCCCGGAACAAGGCCCCCGAGCGGCTCAGCGGGCGACAGGGGAACATAACTGATGGCCAGTCCAAGCTCGGTGCTGAGATCCTTAAATTCTGACTGGGTGTATGTGCCGGGAATAGTGATCGTGGTCTTTGCCATTGCCGGTACGGCAGCCAAAAACACGAAGAGCGCTGCGATTACGATTTTCTTCATGTACATCCTCCTTCAGTCGGTAAATAGGACGGTCGTTGATTACGAGTCGTGCCAAAGGTATCATAGTGAGAAGAAATTTGTCAAGGCGATAATCCCTGCGACAACAGAAATTGACGGTTGACGCGAAAAATAAATTACTGTATAACCTTTCCTAACTGCTTTGCACCAGGGAGATGAAATGGCTTATTTTATGCGTTATCTTTTGCTCATCGCGATTCTGCTGCTGCCATCCATCGCGCGGGCCGGCCATCCTCTCGAGGTCGAGGACACGGCAACGGAGGGCAAGGGAAATTTCCTGTTCGAACTCGCCGGAGATTATGAGAAAGACAATGAATTCAAAACCACGAAGTGGACCGGCATCATCACTGGCGGCACCGGCGATCACACGGATGTCTCCCTTCAAGTACCTTATCTCTGGCTGAATCCGAGCCCGGTGCTGGAGCAGAACGCCAGCGGCATCGGAGACGTACGGATAACAGCGAAGGGCCAGATTTTTGAAAACGAGGTCAAACAGTCCATGGCCTACCTGTTTTTCCTCGATCTGCCGTCCGGCGATGTCAACAAGGGGCTCGGTACGAACAATACGGTCTGGGGCGTCAAGCTCATTGATTCGCAGGAATGTAAAAGCTGCATATTTCATGTTAATGTCGGGTACGAGGTATTCGGCAAGGACTTGAAAAAGTTTCACTTTGGAGAGAATTATGCCATAACATTCGGCCTTGCCGCCGGGTACAGGATTACGAACTCGTTCCGGATCCTGACGGAGATTGCAGGTGAAGTCAGGGAAGAAGAGCGGGCAGCATTCGCAGCCTTTTACCTTACTCGGGGGGATCATCTATGATCTGTCGAAATCCTGGTACGTCGATCTCGGCGTACGGGCGGCGCTGAACAAGTATGCCCAGGATTATACGGTGCTTGCCGGGACAGCCTGGAGGTTTTAGAGAAGTAGATTAATCGGATACCTTATGCAGGATGCTTGATGCTGGTTAAGCCAATCAGCATCCAACATCTGCCGTATTCAGCAAGAATCCATTATCAAATACCCAGCATCGAGTTTGGCTGCGGCCGGAGGCCGCTTTATGTATCGTAAGGTCCTGCATGCACATCCCTGACGGGTATCTTGGCCCAGCAACCTATGGGACCCTCTACGGGATCACGATCCCCTTCTGGGTTGCGGCGTCCTGGAAATTGAACAGGTCCCTCAAGGCCAAGCAGGCGCCCTATCTCGCGATCGGCGCGGCGTTTACCTTCGTCATCATGATGTTCAACATCCCGATCGTCGGCGGTACGACGGGACATGCGACCGGAGCCACCCTCGTTGCCATCCTGCTCGGCCCCTGGGCCGCGGTGATCGCCGTCTCGGCTGCGCTCATCATCCAGGCCCTGCTCTTCGGCGATGGGGGCATCACGGCGATCGGCGCGAATTGTTTTAATATGGCGATCGCGGGCTCGTTTGTCGGCTACGGCATATACCGCGCCGTTGCCGCGGGGGCCGGCCCCGCGAGCCGCAGGAAGGTGATCGCCGGTGCGATTGCCTCGTACGTAAGCCTGAATGTGTCTGCGCTGCTTGCGTCGATTCAATTGGGTCTGCAGCCCGTGCTTGAGCGTTCGTCGTCGGGGCAGCCCCTGTACGCGCCCTTTCCCTTGCAGGTCGCGGTGCCGGCGATGCTGCTCCAACACCTCCTTGTGTTCGGTTTTGCCGAAGCGGCGGTCACGGCCCTCGTCATAAAGTATCTCCAGAAAAACGATCCCGGGATGCTAGTATAATTTGGAGCAAGCCGACCGTGTCGGCATTTGTTAACGGCAACGCGGTTGCCATGGTCCAAAAGATGACCACGACAAAGAAGCTTTGGATAGGTATCGGCCTTCTTGTTCTGCTTTCACCGCTGGGCTTGATGCTCCCCGCGATGTTCGGCGCGCAGGGCGCGTGGGGCGAGTGGGGACTTCATCAGATTGAAAAGCTCGTGGGTTATGTCCCTGAAGGAATGAGACGGCTGGCAGGGAGATGGAAGGCGCCGATGCCCGACTACGCCGTCCCCGGAACGGGGCAGGGGCTTGTGGGCGGCGGGTTCGGATATGTCCTTTCCGGCGTTGTCGGCGTCGCAGCGGTTGCGGGCCTCGTGTATCTTCTGTCGAAGTTGCTCGTTCGCAAGGACGGCCCCAACGAACGGAAATGACCGGTCCTCGGGTGAACTAACGTGGTAAGAACGACTTTTCTCGACAAGACGCTGCTGGCAATCACTGACGTGGCTGAACAGTCATTGTTTTCGGAGCAGTACGCCAACCGGCGCGGACTCTTGCAGTCCCTCGACATCAGGTTCCAGCTCGTTACCTTTCTGTTCATTCTCGTCGTCATCAGCCTGCTTCATACGCCGCAGGCCCTCTGGCTGGTCTACGGCGCAGGCCTGGCGCTCGCCGCTTTTTCCCGGGTGCCGCTGTGGTTCTTTGTAAAGCGCGTCTGGCTGTTCGTGCCTCTCTTCTCGGCGGCCATCGTTCTTCCAGCGCTCCTGAACATCATCACGCCGGGGGAACCGGTTTGGGTGCTGCTGAAGCTCTCCCGTTCTTACTCGTGGGGCCCTTACACGTTCCCCGCTGAAATCGCCGTTACGCGCCAGGGGCTCTGGGGCGGGATTGTGTTCGTGTCCCGCGTGGCTGCATCGGTCTCTTTTGCCGTGCTGTTTACGTTGACGCATCGCTGGGCGGATATCTTCGCCGGTCTCCGCGCGCTTTTCGTGCCCCGCGTATTCGTCATGACACTCAGCATGACCGAGCGGTACCTCTTCGTTTTTCTTCGCCTGGTCCAGGACATGTACAAGGCCAGGAAGAGCAGGACCATCAAGCCCTTTTCCGCCGCCGTCGAGCGGAGTTGGACCGCGTCACGCATCGGAGTCACGTTCAGAAAGTCGGTGGAGATGAGCGACGACGTCTATAAGGCGATGCTCTCCCGCGGTTTTCACGGAGAGTTCAGGTCCGTCAACCGGTTAAAGAGCGGTCCCCTCGACCTGCTCTGGCTTTCAGCCGTGCTCGCCGGGGGCGTCGCGCTTATCCTGTTTGAAAGGGGCGCGGCCCGGTGACGGCGGTCTTCAGTTTACAGAAGGTTATGTATTCCTACGCGAACGGGGCGGCGGTCCTGAAGGACGTGACGCTCGATTTCCATTCCGGAGAGCGGATCGCGGTCCTCGGGGCGAACGGCACGGGCAAGTCCACGCTCCTTTCCCTGCTCGACGGCCTGGTCTTCCCGAAGTCAGGGTCCGTCAGCGCCTTCGGGCGGACGCTGTCGGAGGAGACGTTCGAAGATCGCTCCTTCTCCATGGATTTCCGGAAACGCGTGGCCTTTGTTTTTTCAAATCCGGACGTTCAGCTCTTTTCAGCTACGGTCTGGGACGAAATCGCATTCGGCCCGCTTCAACTCGGCCTGCCTCACGCGGAGATCCGGGAGATCGTGAACGGCCTTCTCGAGTCGCTCAACATCACGGACCTCGGCGAGCGCGCCCCGCACACGCTGTCCGACGGACAGAAAAAGAAGGTGGCCATTGCGTCGAGCCTGGCGACGGACCCTGAAGTGCTTCTGCTCGACGAGCCGACGAGCGGCCTGGATCCGCGGACACAGGTCTGGCTCATCGAAATCCTGCACGGACTTCATCAGAAGGGGAAGACGATCATTTCGGCCACGCATGACCTGTCGATCGCCGATGATATCGCCGACCGCGCCGTCGTGATCTCGGAAGACCATACGATAGCGGCGGACGGCCTGTTTCATGACATTATCCGTGATGATGAACTGCTGCTTAAAGTCAACCTGATCCATGAGCACGCCCACTATCATGGAGACACGACTCACGTGCACCGGCACGGGCACTATGGGCATATTCATGCAGACGGAGGAGCGATGCACGACACCCACAAACACCATAGCCACGGGGGGGATCACGAACACGGTCCCGGGACCGAAGACCTGAGGAAACTTCTGGTCATGCTCGACCACTGGATCGAGCACGGAGACAGCCACGTGGAAAACTACCGTGAATGGGCAGGGAAGGCCAGCGCCGCCGGAGAAGACGAGATCGCGAAGGAGATACACCTCGCCGTCGACGACAGCGAGGAGCTGAAGAAACATTTAAAGAGGGCGAAGGCGATCCTGGCGGCGAAACTGGTGCTGAGGAAGTAGCGAGAGACGAGGGACGACGGACGAGGGACGAGAGACGCAAAGGGTTTTCTATCGTCCTAGCTTCTTCAGGAGAGATCGTCCGTCGTCCCTCGAGTATTGTTACCGATAAGGAGTCGGTTATGCAGAATATATCCACAGAAGACCTGAGAGACGTCGTACAGTTCCACGGCCACCTCTGCCCCGGTCTCGCGCTCGGTTACCGGGTGGCTAAGGCCGCGCTCCGGGAGCTTAAGGCCGACCGCCCTCAGGATGAAGAGCTTGTCGCCGTGGTGGAGAATGATTCCTGCGCAGCCGACGCCATTCAGTTCATCACCGGCTGCACCTTCGGCAAGGGCAATCTCATCTTCCGCGACTTTGGGAAACACGTCTACACCATCTTTAACCGGCGCACCGGCAGAGGCGTCCGCATCTCCGAGGATTTTCGCGGGCTCGAAGGAGATAAACGGTTCCCTGAACTTAAAAAACGCCAGGACGCCGGGGAGGACGTGACCCGCGAGATCCAGGACGTACAAGATGGAAAAGACCGCGGCGATTCTGGCTGCTGATGAAAAAGATATCATGACCATCACCGAGATCACAACAGCGCCCCCTCATGAGGCGAGGATACGCGGCTCAATGCGGTGCGCGATCTGTGGCGAGAAATTCATGGAATCCCGCGGACGGGTTAAAAGCGGCAAGATCGTGTGCATCCCGTGCTTTGAAAGGGACAGCTGATTCGGTAATCCGGACCGTCCCAGGAAAAGAATATTTTGCATCGGCGCATAAGCAAAAAGTAAGACAATATTCCCGGCATTTATAAATCATCCTTTGAATATGCAGGAGGCTCCGAAACAGGCAAGGCAATTTGCCTGTTTTTTTTATGGTTATTCGCTGCAAGCCCGAGAAACATGGATTTTCCATACAAACCTAAGGATTATGGAATATCGAGTAAATTAGAGCTATTATTAATTACAGGAAGTGCTCGCATGAAGGTTTGAAGGAGGACAAAATATGATAGACACGTTGATAACAATTTTTACTTTTTGCGCGATGGCGCTTTTTGGGCTGAGAGGTACCCTGCCCCAAGCCATGAACGAATACGGTTCGACCGAAGTATTCCTGTTCGCGCTGGTTGTTGTGCCGGTGTTGGGCACTATAGCATACGAAGTAACCCATATGCTGCGCTACCATCACCTCGATCTTAGTGTCAGCCGCCACAACCACGCCTAGTATTTCTTCAGTCTTTATGATGGAGAGATGGTGATGGAAATTCACGATTTCCCATCTCTCCATCGTTTAGACTCTTCCTGGAAAAAGTTGATTTTCCCATTGGGACGATTGATCAAAATATGCTGTAGAGCGAGACTCCGCTGATTGAATTTTGATGTCCCGGAAAAACAGCGGTAAATCAAGAGCCGACTCTTTCCGCGCTTTTGTTCATGGCTTACGGCTGCCTGAGCTTTCTGACACGGTGCTTCGGACACAAAAAGGCGATTGATGGGGGAAAAATAACTTGACACCTCCACACATATTTTCTATATTCATCCCATGATCATTATGAATCTCCTCACCCGTAAGCATGTTCTGATGGCAGCATGGCGTAAATACGCCGTGGCTGGAGGGGGATTCTATTAACTTTTTGCACTGACGATAGAATAGCAAACACCCACAAGGCCACGGATAATAAACTCCGCGGCCTTTTTTATTACACCACAACGTGTCATTCCCGTATCCGGAAAGGAGAATGAATATGCAGGTGACAAAAAACATACACGCGCTGAAAATACCCTTTCAAGTGCCAACCGGCTAGGGAAAGGCCCTCGATCGCTTTGAAGCCGGAAGGGTATTGATGCGCTGCTGAAATATAGAAAATGCAGGAATAATGGAGGTTTGATATGAATAAAGAGACACAATGCGTACATAGCGGCGCGATCAATGACCCTTTGACCGGCGGGGTGAACTCGCCCATATTCACGTCATCGGCCTTCGGGTATCTCGACCGCGAATCTGTCTCCTATCCGCGTTATTTTAACACACCGAACCAGAATGCCGTGGTTGAGAAGGTATGCGCCCTGGAGGACGCCGAAGACGGCGTACTCTTCAGCTCCGGCATGGCCGCGATGAGCTCGACCATCCTTGCTTTTGCGGGCGCAGGCGACAACGTCGTGATGATGGACGAGCTTTACGGCGGGACGCACGCGTTCGCAACCGAACAGTTCCCACGGCTCGGCATGGAATACACCTTCGCCGCGACCGATGCCGATGACCTTTGCGGCGCAGTCAAAGAGAATACCCGGGTCATCGTCATCGAGTCGCCCACCAACCCTCTTTTGAGCGTGATCGACATCAGGAAGGTCGCGGCTTTCGCGCGGGAGCGGAACGTGCTGACCATTATCGACAACACGTTCGCGACGCCGCTTTATCAAAACCCGATTTCACTCGGCATCGACGTTGTGGTCCACAGCGGTACGAAATACCTGGGCGGGCACAGCGACATCTGCTGCGGCATCGCCGTCACGTCGCGGGAAAAGGCGGAGCGCATACGCAACGTGGCGCGGAACCTGGGCGGAAGCCTGAATGCAGCCACGTGCGCTCTGCTCGAACGCAGCCTGAAAACGCTTGCAATCCGGGTGGAGCGACAGACCGAGAACGCCGGCCGAATCGCCCGTTATCTGGAACAAAATGGCAACGTCCGTCGCGTGAACTATCCGGGCCTCGTGAGTTCCGCGTACCACAAAATGGCGAAATCGCAAATGAGCGGTTTCGGGCCAATGCTGTCGTTTGAATTGGATGAAGCAAAAGTCAACCCCGACCGTTTCATACGAGAGCTGCGTCTCATCAAACCGGCGGTCAGCCTTGGGGGCGTCGAATCGACTATCTGCGCTCCAGCCGTAACGTCACACGCCAAAATTACGGCCACTGAGCGCAAGAGGATTGGGATCTCCGACTCGCTGTTGAGGCTGTCCGTGGGTATTGAGCAGGTGGATGATCTCATCGATGACATGGAGAAGGCGATGAAAAAATAAAGAGGCGGCAGTCCGGGACCGCTTTGCCAATTTATGCTTGTTTTTCTTTAACCTTCTGGTACACTCACAAAAAGAACGGGATAATTTGGGATGAATTCGTAATAAATCTGACTTAACCACTGAGTCACAGAGGTCACGAAGGAAACCACGTAATTTATTTAAATTTTTTCTCCGTTTCTCCGTTTTTCCGTGTCTCCGTGGTGGATATTAATATTTTGCGAAATCACCAATTGTCACACTGAGAATAACCATAAGGGAATTCAATGGACAGTTTATTTTCAGACAGAATTACCGATGTTCCGCGCTCGTTCATCCGCGAAATACTGAAGGTCGCCCTCGATCCCGGGGTGATCTCCTTTGCCGGAGGACTGCCCAACAGGGATCTTTTTCCCGCTGAAGAGCTGAAGGCAGCGACCGATAAGGTTTTCAGTATACACGGCAGGGACATCTTTCAGTACAGCAACTCTGAAGGGTATCTGAAACTCCGGGAATATATCGCTGAGCGGTATCGTTACAAGCAAAAGCTCGACATATCCGTCGAGGATATCCTGATCACCAGCGGTTCTCAGCAGGGTCTGGACCTTTTAGGGAAGATTCTGCTGAACTGCGGCGACAGCCTGATCATCGAGGAACCCGGATACCTCGGGGCTATCCAGGCGTTTTCGATCTACCAGCCGAAGTTTCTCCCTGTCCCGGTTTCCGAAGAGGGAATGGACAGGGCGAAACTGCGGAAGGTGATGTCCTCGGAAAAGCCGAAGCTCATGTACGCGGTCCCGAACTTTCAGAACCCATCGGGCATATCCTATTCGCGAGAGAACAGGACCGAGGTGTCGGAAATCCTTCAAGGCTCAAAAACGCTCCTGATCGAAGACGATCCTTACGGAGAGTTGAGGTTCGAGGGCGAAGCGAAAAAGTCCTTCAAAGAGCTCTTGCCGGACAATGCTGTCATGCTTGGTTCTTTTTCCAAAATCATTGTCCCGGGATTCCGCCTGGGGTGGATCGTGGCGCCGAAGCGCATCATGGAGAAGCTGATCATCGCGAAGCAGGCAGCCGACCTTCATACGAGCCATTTTACCCAGGCCATCATCTATCAGTATTTAAAGGACAACGACCTTGACGGCCATATAAACAAGATTCGAACTGCCTATGGGAATCAATGCCGGGCAATGATAGCAGGCATCCGGAAGCACTTTCCCGCCAATGTCGCGCACACCACGCCAGAGGGAGGGATGTTTCTCTGGGCTGAATTGCCGCAAGGCGCGACCTCGCTTGAGCTGTTCGAACTCGCGGTCAAGGACAAGGTCATATTCGTTCCGGGCGACCCGTTCTACGTCAAGAAAACGAAGACCAGAACCATGCGGCTCAATTTTTCGTGCGTGGACGAAAAAACCATCGAGATCGGCATCAGCCGTTTGGGCGCAGCAATCCGGGAGCTCTTGCGAAAATCGGCATAACGATTGGGCGTATGGCAGCAGACTAAGGATGATAGTCTCGTAAAGAGTCAAGATCCACCACGGAGACACGGAGACACGGAGAAAGTGGTATTGATAATAAAAGATTATTCTCCGTGCCCTCCGTGACTCTGTGGTTTAATCCGACTTTTTACGACTTCATTAAGGATGGTGTTAGACCCAATCATGCCACGGAGATACAAATCATGTTAAGCCCGGAAAGCAATCAAATACGTCTCTGGCTGATTCAGAACATGAAAAACGCTCCTCCTCCGTCCTCAATCGAGGAGGCGCGGGACAGACTCAACATGCTGGCAAGCCGAAGGACCTTAGCCGCGGCAACACGGGTTGAACCGATCATGGCAGGCGGCGTGCCGGGCGAGTGGGTAAGCGCTCCCGATGCGGCTACGGATAAATGCATACTCTGCCTGCACGGCGGGGGCTATACCATGGGCACGAGCAAATCGGTTCATGGCATAGCCTCTATTCTCTCGGCTGTTTCAGGATATCGTGCCCTGGCCATCGGTTACCGTTTGGCCCCGGAACATCCTTTCCCCGCCGCCCTGGAAGATGCAACAGCCGCTTATCGCTGGCTGCTTGACCAGGGCATCCTGCCTCGCCATATTACCATCGTGGGAGTCTCTGCCGGAGGCGGCCTGGCCCTGTCCACGCTGGTCACGCTGCGCGATGCGGTCATTGCTCTTCCGGCATGCGCGGTGCTTCTGTCGCCCTGGACCGACCTCGCAGGCACCGGTGAATCAATGACCACCCGCGCCGAAGCCGATCCCTGGATTACCCCGCACATGAATCAATACCATGCCCGGCTCTATGCCAAGGGGGCGGATCTGCGCCATCCGCTTATTTCTCCGCTTTACGCTGATCTTCATGGTCTGCCGCCGCTGCTTATCCATGTCGGCAGTGATGAGGTCATGCTCGACGATTCAACACGCGTCGCCGAGCGGGCAAAGGCCGACGGCGTTGAGGTGACGCTGGACGTCTGGGAGGGCATGTGGCATGCGTGGCACGCGTTCGCGCCCCAGCTGCCGGAAGGACAACGGGCTCTTGAAAAGGTCGGCCAGTTCATCAGGCGCAAGCTGGCTTGATGCGGAGAAAGGAGCCGACATGAACGAAGACGAATACGAAATAAGCACGGACAAAAAGCGGTTTGATCTTTCAATGGTGCACAATTTTCTCGCGAACGAGTCCTATTGGGCCAAGGGAATCCCCCTGGAGGTGATGAAGAAGTCCATCGATAATTCGCTCTGCTTCGGCGTGTACCATCAGGGCAGGCAGGTGGGCTTTGCCAGGGTCGTGACGGATTACGCCACGACCGCCTACGTGGGCGATGTCTTTATCATAGAATCCTACCGGGGCAGGGGGCTCGGAAAAAGGCTCGTCAAAGCCATCGTGGATCACCCCGAGCTTGAGGGCCTGCGTCTGTGGTTCCTCGGGACAAAGGACGCCCATGACCTGTACCGGAAGTACGGTTTTAAAAAAGTTGCGGAGACGCCGGCCATGGAAAGATTGATGGTGATCCTGAATCCGGAGGTGTACAAAAGGCAGAAAAATTGAAGGATACATTCCCTGCAGGCTCACAGAGGCAATCAAGGGATCATCATCCTGTCAAAGCATGAGATGCAGTGAATGCACGATGATAACATTACCGGAAGGAGGAACATGAAACACATCCAGAAGCCAATCGTGATCCAGGCCGCGGGCAGTCCGCCGAAGCAGATCGAGGAGTTCATCGGGAGGGTGAATTCACGGAATTCCGAGGTCAGCATCGCCAGGATGACAAGCCCTGCAGGATGGTCGGAGCCAGGCCAGACACCGGAGTTCAGCGAGTATACCGTGGTCCTCCGGGGCACACTTAAGGTGAAACTGAAAGACAAGGAACTGGAAGTTTCCGCGGGCCAAGCGATCATCACGGATGCCGGAGAATGGGTCCAATACAGCACACCCTATGCCGGCGGTGCTGAATATATTGCGGTATGCGTGCCGGCTTTCTCCCCGGAGACCGTGCGCCGAGACGCAAAAAACTCTTGACACCGGCATGCAGTTGATACATATTTATACATATGAACATGCATATCTGATGATCAGGAGGAGCTCCGTGCGAACGACATTGAATATCGAGGACGAACTGCTCGACAAGGCTGCGAAGCTGACCGGCATTAAGGAAAAAACATCGCTCGCGCGTCTGGGCGGGTCCGAAAAAGGAACGATACCCCGACGACGAACAGCGGGCAGGTAACATGGTTCTGGTTGATACCTCAGTCTGGGTCGAGCATCTCAGAAGCGGAACGATCGGGCTTGAAACACCGTTAAATAGCGGACAGGTCGTCTGCCATCCTTTTATCGCCGGTGAATTGGCATGCGGCAACCTGAAAAACAGGCCACAAATCCTTTCACTGCTCGGCACACTCCCCTTCGCTCGACTTGCTGATCATGAAGAAGTGATGCGTTTCATCGAGATAAACCGACTGATGGGAAAAGGGCTGGGATACGTTGATATCCATCTCCTCGCGTCGGCAGTATTGACGAATGTCCCTCTCTGGACCCTTGATAGGAGACTCGGTAAGGCAGCCGCAACGCTGAGGATAAAATATTAATGCCGCGATTGAAAAAAATCAGTCACGAAGCTGAAACCGAAAAAATAGTGATCGGATAATCCGCATAAAGGAGAGGGGAATCATGGCTGCACAATTGGAAGTCACGGTCAATTCAACGAATCAGAAGCTGGGCTACACCGGGGCATTGCGGTCGCTCGCCCCGATCTCGATAGACTACGTCCCACCGCTCGGGGACGGACAGGGCTATCTGCCGCTTGAGATGCTGCTCATGAGTCTCGGCGCCTGCAGCGGAGGTACGATCGGTCTTTTACTCCGGAAAATGGGGAGGACCGTTTCCGCGATCACGGTGAATGTAAAAGGGACGCGGCGCGACCAGACCCGACATCCTTCCAGAATATTATTATGGAGTTTACCGTGAATTCAAACGATGTAAAGGACGCGGACATTCAAAAGGCGATAAAGCTCGCCGAGGACTCGGTCTGCCCCGTTTGGGCAATGGTGAAAGGCAACGCCGAGATCGCAGCCGGATACAAGATCCTATCCTGACCGGGTGTTGCCACAGACTGAATAATTCATCGGATCGTATGGCATGCAGAAAATGCGGATCGGCACCAAGCTGTGCTTATGTGGGCATCCATCAAGACGAGATCATGCGACACATGGCCAAAAGGAAGTGATGTGAGGAAGCCTTGATCAGGAAATGCACAGAAAATGATTTCGAATCCATGTACGAAATCATCAACGATGCAGCCCGGGCGTACAGTGGCGTGATCCCCCCTGACCGCTGGCACGAACCCTACATGTCGCGTGAATATCTCCGGCATGAGCTCGATGCGGGTGTTGTGTTCTGGGGGTACGAGGAACAGGGGCGCTTGATCGGCGTCATGGGCATCCAGGATGTGCAGGACGTAACGCTTATCCGTCACGCCTATGTTCGGACCGCACAGCGAAACAAAGGTGTCGGCGGAAAGCTCATCAACCATCTCAAGGCGATGATCACTCGCCCAACGCTTGTGGGCACATGGGCCGCGGCGACCTGGGCCGTGAGGTTTTACGAAAGGTATGGATTCAAGCTGGTTACCTGGGAAGAAAAAGAGCGCCTCCTTAGGAAATACTGGTCCATCCCCGAGCGCCAGACGGAGACATCCGTGGTGCTGGCGGACGAGCGCTGGCGGGAAAGAAATCATTCAACCAGGATGAGACACTTTCACCGCTAGCCTCGGCGTCATTGCGGTGACCGGTCTTAACCACGCAAGGAGTTTCATGGCTCGGATGAGATCTTTGGGCCTGCCCGAATGCCACTCAAGCATCTTGCGGACCGTTCTCGAGCGAGTCTGCCTCCGGTCAGATTTGAGAAATACGAAAGGGCGCAATCTCGAAGGTCACCCTGCGGCGCAGCCCCTCAATCTTGCCGGCATCATCAATTGCCCGGGCGGTCCTACGCTTACCGGTCCAGACAAGCTTCTTCAGCGCGTCAGAGCCTTGACCGACTTTCCGCGTCGACGCTCATCCACTTTTCCAACTGGTCAAGGCGCTCTGCTGCCAATACTTCATGGTAAACTACGCCAATGCAATGCATGAGACTTTTCCAACGATCAACATCGTCATCGGCACGCACGGTGTAACATGAATCACGCCGGAGGAGTTGGAGCGGCGAGTACGTTAAGAAACTCGTTCTGCTTTCAGCCGACAAAACCGTGGTGGAAATCCTGCCTGTCAAGCCGGCACATGTAGGCCGTCACTCAAGGTTTCACTGAGGAGGTCTCCATGTATTTCATGTCCATCAACAAGTTTAAGCCCGACGCGGACCGGGCGCTCATAGGCAAGGTCATTCCCGAACACCGGGAGTGGGCGAAGCAGCAACTCGCCGCGGGAACTCTCGTGCAGGCGGGGAAGTGGGGCGACCGGGGAGGCATGATCGTCATCAAGGCGGACAGCATGGCCGAGGCGGAGAAGATCGTGGATCAGGACCCGTTCGTTCGCGCGGGGCTCATCACCTTCGAAACGGCCGAACTCCATCCGGCAAAAGCGTTCGCGTAGCGTATCTTCCACAGATGACGGGCGGCAGTTTGCCGGGTTTTCTTCGTTTAGCTCGACATGGGCTGGTTATATCAGGCCAGCCGAACTTGCCATCATCATTTCTTCCGAAATACGAGAGTAAAACCTAGCGTGCAATCCAGTGATGAAACAGCTGCTTATAATTACGATGATTTTGTGGCTGCTGCCTCCGGCGTCGTCGGCCTCGATCGGAAACGAGTACCTGGGCGAGGTTATTGTTCACGTCGAAGGGGCCACAAGGACCAAGGACCGCTATATCGAGTCCCTGGTCGAAAAATGCCTTGAAAAAGATGATTACCGCGCGTGGGACGCTGTAGACTCAGCGAAGCTGGGACAGTGCCTCACGAATACCCGGATCTTTTCCCAGGTCGAGGTCTCGGTCAAGGAACCCGAGATCAACGTCAAGGTCTCGGAACGCTGGACCCTGATCCCCGTACCGAACGTCTTCGCCTCCAACGGCACACGGTCCGCAGGGGCCTTCCTCTACGAATCCAATTTTCTCGGCTACGGCAAGATCGTCGTGGCCGGCGGGGCCGTGTCGACGGAAGGCAACAGCTTTACGCTTATGTATATTGACCCTTCGGTGATGCTCAGCGACTTCACCTGCAACGTTATGGCAATCAGATCGAACATCGATGCGGAAGCCTTCGAGAAAAAGACGGTCCTGTACAGCTATCATAAAATCGAAGAAGGGTTCACCCTGTCCCCGGGATACCGGATCACGCAGCGCCTTCAGACTTCCGTGTCAATGAACTACACAGGGAAAAGGTACTCTCAACTGGAATCCTTTCCCGTTCCGCAGGACTACTACTCCTGGGGCGTTGGCGCACGGGCCGTTTATCGAAACGCGGACTACAAGCTTTTCTATAGCGACGGGTTTTCCGCAACCATTGCCTGGAACCGTCAGGTGCACCGGTCCGATGAAGGCGAACACGTCTCGAACACGACCGCAGGACTTGACTGGGACAAACTCATATTCGGGAAGCATGCCCTGCAGCTTGGACTGCACGCCGCGCGCCAGACCGGGGCATCTGTCGGGGATGTGTCAACCTACGGACGTGCCAAGGGCTACCGGGGTATTCAACCGGGGGGACTCTGGACGCGCGAGGTCGTCGCCGCGTCGGCGGATTACCAGATCCCTCTGGCGCAGCGGAGCCATGGCACGATCACCGTGGCCCCGTTCATTGATTACGGCGTTTATAAGCCGTTCTTCGAAGGCAACGGTTCGAACTACTCGGCCTATGGGATCGGGGCCTATTATTTCATCAACCTCATCAATCTCCCCGGAATCGGCCTGACGGTCGGAAACAATGAAAACTTCATGGGCAGGTTCGCGGCATTTCAGATCGGATTCGGATTCAATTGAGCCACCTGACGGCGACCGGGTCCGACAGCGCACTCCCGATCCGGACCGTGCGGAGTATGTTACTGTTGGTGTCCCCGGTTTTTTCGTCGGGGGCCGTTCCCCGGTATGCGACGACTTAAATGACGTGATTACAGGGACGATCGTTGCTTCGTCCCTCCTTGAGCCGTCGTTGATCAAGCACCTGCACCGAACACGCCGGAATTCGCCCTCAACTGCCGTTCTAAGCCCACAATATTCTTGACAATAAAGTCAGTCGCAGTTATTATAACGAGTCTCCGTCTTCATTGTCATTACAGCTTATATCAGCGCAATTCTTCGAAGAAAAGACTTTTTTATCAGGTTGTTGCTGCGTGTTACGCGTGCCCCGTCCTTCGTGCGGGCAGGCGATCATTCTCAGACTAAAGAGGTCGTTCATCACTCATGTTCACCGGGATCGTGGAAGAGATGGGAAGCGTGAAGTCTCTCAGGCGGGAAACAGGCGCCGCCCGGCTCACGATTTCCGCATCCACGGTCCTTGACGGCACGGCCCTGGGCGAAAGCATCTGTGTGAATGGGGTCTGTCTCACCGTTGTCGATCTGAACAAAAAGCGAGTTCTCCGCGGATGTCGCGGCCGAAACGCTCAAGGTCACGAACCTGGGGGAACTCACGATCGGCGCGAAGGTGAACCTGGAACGGGCGCTCCAGCTTTCCGCCCGGATCGGCGGTCATCTGGTGAGCGGCCACGTGGACGCGGTCGGCCGAATCCGCGAGAGGCGTGTCGAGGGCAACGGCTGGAGGATATTCTTCGATGCGCCGGACGAGGTCCTTCGCTACGTCATCAAAAAGGGCTCCATCGCCATTGACGGAATCAGCCTGACGGTGGCGGACACGGACAAGACCGGTTTCTCCATCGCCATGATCCCCCACACGGCAAAATTGACGACTCTGGGTTTCAAGTCAGCCGGCGACAGCGTGAACCTGGAGGCGGACATTATCGGCAAGTATGTGGAGCGTCTTTTGTCCGGAAGGGTTGAAGGCGGCGTGAATCTGGAGCTGCTCAAGAAGACGGGATTTGCTTAAGAAAAATGGTACATGGTGCAGAGATCGCACGGTACAGATAATCGCTAGTCATGCTCCTGACGCCGGATCGGCATCACTGCATTATCGAGGTGCATTTCTATGAAGTTCAATACGATTGAAGAAGCTATCGAAGACATCAGAAACGGGAAGATGGTCATTCTCGTGGACGACGAGGACCGGGAAAACGAAGGCGATCTGACCATGGCGGCCGAAATGGTGACCCCCGAGGCCATCAATTTCATGGCCAGGTACGGCAGGGGGCTCATTTGCCTTTCGCTTACGCCGGAGCGGGTGGAACAACTGCAGCTTCCGATGATGACCACCGACAACACCTCCTCGTTCGGCACGGCGTTCACCATATCCATTGAGGCGAAGAAGGGCGTGACGACCGGCATTTCCGCGGCGGACCGCGCGACAACGATCAAGACCGCGATCAACCCCAAGAAGGGCGCGGAAGACCTTGCCCGGCCGGGTCATGTCTTTCCGCTCCGGGCCAAACCGGGCGGCGTGCTCCAGCGCGCGGGCCAGACGGAGGGCTCGGTGGACCTCGCGCGGCTCGCGGGGCTCTCTCCTGCGGGCGTGATCTGCGAGATCATGAACGATGACGGCACCATGTCCCGAGTGCCGCAGCTCATGGAATTCGCAAAGACCCACCGGATGAAGATCGTGACTATCAAGGACCTTATCGCGTACCGGGTGAGGAAGGAGTCCCTCGTCCGACGCGTGGCGGTAACGAAGCTTCCGACGATGCACGGCAACGATTTTACGGCGATCCTGTATGCGAACGACATCGACCGCCTGAGCCATATCGCGCTGGTCAAGGGCGATATCAAGCCCGACGACGAGGTGATGGTCCGCGTCCATTCGGAGTGCCTCACCGGGGACGTCTTCGGCTCGATGCGCTGCGACTGCGGCGAACAGCTCCGCAACGCCATGCAGATGATCGATAAGGAAGGCAAGGGCGTGATCCTCTATATGCGACAGGAAGGACGGGGCATCGGCATCGAGGGCAAACTGAAGGCCTACGAACTCCAGGACAAGGGCAAGGACACGGTCGAGGCGAACCTCGCGCTCGGCTTCAAGGCCGATCTCCGGGATTACGGCGTCGGCGCCCAGATCCTTCGCGACCTCGGCATCCGCAAGATCAAGCTCCTGACGAACAATCCGAAAAAAATCATCGGACTGGAAGGCTATGGTTTGACCGTGACGAAGCGTGTGCCGATCGAGATGCATCCCCATGCAAAGAACATCCACTACCTCAAGGTCAAGAAGCATAAGATGGGGCATATGCTGGAGAAAGTTAACGATTCAAGTCTAAAGTTCAGAGTTCGGAGTATATTCAACGAATGTGCGGAGGAACACGATGGCAAAAATCATCCAGGGTGATCTGAGCGGCAAGGGGCTCAAGTTCGGGATTGTGGCTGCGCGCTTTAATGATTTCATCACGGCGCGGCTCCTTGACGGCGCCGTTGACGCGCTGCAGCGTCACGGCGTTGCGGAGAACGACATCGAAGTCGTGAAGGTCCCGGGCTCTTACGAGATCCCTCTCGCGGCGAAGATGATGGCGCAGACGAAAAAATACAACGCGGTCATCTGTCTCGGCGCGGTCATCCGGGGGGCCACGCCTCACTTCGAGTATGTGAGCGCCGAAGTGAGCAAGGGCGTGGCCTCGGTGTCCATGGAAAGCGGCCTGCCCGTCATCTTCGGCGTGCTGACCACCGATACCATCGAACAGGCCATTGAACGTGCGGGGACCAAGAGCGGCAATAAAGGATGGGACGCGGCGCTGTCCGCCATCGAGATGGCGAACGTCATGAAACAGATGGCATAGAGTCACGATGCGCGGCAGGGAACGGCGGTCAGGACCATTGGAGAACGGCATTTTAAATGAAGAGACGCAAGGCCAGGGAGCACGCGCTCCAGATACTGTTTCAGCTCGACATCAGGAAAGAGAAGCCTTCTGCCGCCATTCTCAAGCATTTCTGGGCGGAGTATCGACCCGGAAGATGAAGTAAAGGCCTTTGCGGAAGAGATCATCAAGGGAACGTACAAGCACCTGCCCAAGATCAACGACCTCATTCATCAATGCGCAAAGAACTGGAGTCTCGACCGCATGGCGGTTGTCGACCGCAATGTCCTGAGGATGGCGATCTATGAAATTCTCTACCGGATCGACATCCCCACCAGCGTAACGATCAACGAAGCCATCGAAATCGCAAAGAAATACGGTACGGAAGAATCCGGGGCCTTTGTGAACGGCATCCTGGACCGTGTTGCCCGCTTAGCGGGGAAGTTGGAAGAAAACAGGATCGAGGATTAGGCGAGGGATGCCCGGGCTGACAGTGAAAGTCATTCTCCAGGACATAACAACGGTCGAGTGCGAAGCACTCGTCGTCGGTTTTTTCGAGGACGTGAGGCCGCTGAAGGGTCTCGCCGGGCGGCTCGATTGGCTGCTGTGCGGCTCCTTATCAAGCCTGTTGCTTGATGACAAGCTGCGTGGATCGCCGGGCGACGTGGCCCTTTTGCCCGCACGGGGAAAGGTGCCCGCACAAAAGGTCTTCATGGTCGGCCTCGGCCCCGCGTCCGATTTTTCCCTGCCCGCGCTCAAGAATGCGGCGCGCACCGCCGCGGCGAGCGTGGCGGGCACCGGCGCCTCCAGTGCGGCATTCGAGTACCTGCAGCCGCTTCGGACGCCCCACGATGCGGGACTCCGAGCGCTCAGAGAAGGGCTGTCGGCGGGCGCCGGCGGGCGCAGTCTGACAGTCTCCCTGCTCGCGCCGGACGAGGCGGCATATAAGGAGCTTTCGCGGCTGGTGAATGAGTAACGCGGCCGTAGGAAGGGAGACAGCATAACGCATGCATACGAAGAGGAGAACTGAATGATCCCTCGCTACAGCAGGCCCGAAATGGCGGGCCTCTGGGAACCGGAGAACAGATATCGCGCGTGGCTCGCGGTGGAAATCCTCGCGTGCGAGGCGAACGCCAAACTCGGGTTGATACCGGCGAAGGCCCTCACGAACATCAAAAACAAGGCCGACTTCAACGTCAGGCGGATCGACGCCCTCGAAAAAATCGTGAAGCACGACGTCATCGCTTTTCTGACCGCCGTCGGCGAGAACGTGGGGCCCGATTCGCGGTATATCCATCTCGGCCTCACCTCGTCGGACGTGCTCGATACGTCCCTTGCCTCGCTTATGCGCAGGGCGGCGGACATCATCATCAAGGACGTCCGGATCGTGCTGGTCACACTCAAAAAGAAGGCCCGCCAGCACAAGAACACGGTCATGATCGGCCGCTCCCACGGCGTGCATGCCGAACCGATCACCTTCGGCCTCAAAATGGCGCTCTGGTACGAGGAAATGGGCCGCGCCCTCGACCGCATGGTCCGCGCACGGGACGTGATCAGCGTGGGAAAGGTATCGGGGGCCGTGGGGACCTTCGCGAACATCGATCCCTTCGTGGAGAACTACGTGTGCCGGAAACTGGGTCTTACGCCCGAACCCGTCGCCACGCAGGTCGTGCAGCGGGACCGGCACGCCGAGTTCCTCTCGACGCTCGCGCTCATCGCCTCCTCCCTGGAAAAATTTTCCATCGAACTCCGCCACCTCCAGCGCACCGAGGTGCTCGAGGCGGAGGAGTACTTTTCCGAAGGCCAGAAGGGCTCGTCCGCCATGCCGCACAAGCGGAACCCCATTTCGGCAGAGAACCTCTCCGGCCTTGCCCGCGTGGTCCGCGCGAACGCGGTCGCCGGCATGGAAAACGTCGCGCTGTGGCACGAGCGGGACATCAGCCATTCCTCCGTCGAGCGTATCATCATTCCTGACAGCACGATCCTCATCGATTACATGCTCATGCGCTTTAACAGTCTCGTCGATAAACTATTCGTCTACCCGCGGAACATGGAGCGGAACATGGCGCTTTCGAAGGGCCTCTTCCACTCCGAGACCGTGATGCTGGCGCTCGTGGGGAAGGGGGTATCGCGCGAGACCGCGTACTCCTACGTCCAGCGGAACGCGATGGATGTCTGGAAACAGGGCGGCGATTTTAAGGAACGGCTGCAAAACGACAAGGACATCCGTAAATACCTGACCGTCAGGGAGATCAACGATTGCTTCGACCTTTCGCATACGCTCAAGAAGGTCGATTATATTTTCAAGAGGGTCTTTAACAAAAAGAACAAACAGTCACCACGAAGGCACGAAGTCACGAAGAAAGACTAAGTCGTTATCTTAGTGCCTTGGTGTCTTAGTGGTGAAAGGAAGTTGGTACAGATTATGTTCGACAAGCTCCATGAAGAATGCGGTGTGTTCGGGATCTACGGACACCCGGACGCAGCGAACCTCACCTATCTCGGCCTCTATGCGCTTCAGCACCGCGGCCAGGAATCAGCCGGGATCGTCTCGTCCGACGGAAAAAAGCTTTATGGCCAGAAGGCCATGGGACTGGTGGCGGACATCTTTTCCGAAGACCGGATCAAGAAGCTGCCGGGGCATATGGCCATCGGCCACAACCGGTACTCGACCACGGGAGAAAGCGCCGCGCTCAACATACAACCTATCCTCGTCAACTTCGCCTTGGGTGGATTGGCGGTCGCGCACAACGGAAACCTGGTGAACGCCGGGATACTGAAGGACGAACTCGAAGCCTACGGTTCGATATTCGTCATGACGACGGACACCGAAGTGATCGTGCACCTGATAGCCCAGTCCCGGGCGGCGACCCTGCACGAGCGGATCGTCGACGCCCTGGGCCACGTCCAGGGGTCCTACAGTCTCCTGATCATCACCGAAGAGGAACTCATCGCCGTCCGTGATCCGAACGGATTCCGGCCGCTTTCACTCGCGGAACTCGACAGCGCCTACGTGGTTGCCTCGGAGACGTGCGCTTTCGACCTCATCGAAGCGACCTACATCCGCGATGTCGCGCCGGGCGAGATGGTGGTGATCAACAGCAAAGGCATCCATTCCTCGTTCCCGTTCAAACCCGCAGAGCCTTCTCACTGCATATTCGAGTTCATCTATTTCGCGAGGCCCGACAGCATGGTCTTCGGCCAGAATGTCTATACGATCAGAAAAAATTTCGGCAGGCAGCTCGCTCGGGAGACCGGCATCGAGGCTGACGTGGTCATTCCCGTGCCGGACTCGGGCGTACCGGCCGCCCTGGGGTATGCAGAGGAAGCGGGGCTCCCCTTTGACACGGGACTCATCAGGAACCATTACATCGGACGCACCTTCATCGAACCGCGCCAGAGCATCAGGCACTTCGGCGTCAAGATCAAACTGAACCCCGTAAGGGACGCGCTCAGGGGCAAGCGTGTCGTGGTGGTGGACGATTCCATCGTGCGCGGCACCACCAGCAAGAAGATCATCAAGATGATCAGGAACGCGGGTGCGGCGGAAGTCCACTTGCGCATCAGCTCGCCTCCGACATCGTTTCCCTGTTTCTACGGCATCGACATGCCGACGCGGCAGGAGCTCATAGCGTCAACGCACAGTATCGAGGAGATCAGGAAATATATCACCGCGGACACGCTGGGCTATATCAGTATGGACGGGATCCAGAAGGTAGTGCCGCACCGCATGAATTATTGCGCGGCCTGCTTCGATGGCGAGTACCCCGTGCCGTTCCCCGGGGAGAAGATGCTGCAGTTGGGGCTGTTTGATAAAGAGTGAATTGAGTCAAACTCTGGAAAAGTCGAAAAATAGATTTTCAACAGCAGGTTCAATGTGGGAGTTTTGGATCGAGGAATTTCTGAAAGAAATGGTGCCGAGGCGCAGAATCGAACTGCGGACACGAGGCTTTTCAGGCCTCTGCTCTACCAACTGAGCTACCTCGGCATCGGCGCATCACGGCGAACAATAAAGCAGGACGATAAAATAACAGAGTGAGGGGTTGAATGTCAAGCGATTTTTGCTTGACCCGGTGAGCAATGAATAAAGTTTTCTCCCGACCATCATGCTTGAAAGACAGGCCGTTCCGGTATTGCCCGGGGTGCAGTCACGGCGTTTTACACAGGATCGTTGCCGAGACCATCGATTCCATGGGAATACGCGACCGGACCATCGGCATTGCGCCGGTCGGATGCGCGGTCTTTGCCTACGACTATTTCGATATCGACATGATAGAAGTGCCGCACGGCAGGCCGCCTGCGATCGCCACGGGGATGAAGCGCTCTCGTCCCGATTCGATCATCTTCAGTTACCAGGGCGACGGCGACCTCGCCGCCATCGGCACCGCCGAGATCATACACGCTGCGGCCCGCGGAGAGAACATTACCGTCATATTCGTTAATAACGGCACCTACGGTATGACCGGCGGCCAGATGGCGCCGACCACCTTGCCGGGCCAGAAAACGACGACCACGCCATTGGGAAGGAACATTCGCGAAGCCGGCAGCCCGCTCAGGGTGAGTGAGATGCTTGCTGTGTTGGATGGACCGGTCTACATCGAACGAGTATCACTCGACAGCCCCAAACATGTGCTTGGCGCAAAGAAGGCCATTCAGAAAGCGTTCAGGAACCAGGTGGAGGGTGTAGGTTTTTCTTTCGTCGAGGCGCTCTCCATGTGCCCGACCGATTGGGGCATGACCCCTAGTCAAGCCGTGGAATGGGTTCGGGATCACATGATGAAGTACTACCCGCTCGGGGTGTATAAAGACAGGAGTCAAGGAGCAGAATGACAATGACGCACTGCGGCATGGGGAATGAGGGCTTATTAAAATTCGAAATCGGCAATCTGATAGCGAGGTCTTATGTATCAGGACGTGATGATAGCGGGCTTCGGGGGTCAAGGGGTGCTGGTTGCCGGAAAACTGCTTGCTTACGCCGGAATGCTCGAGGGCAGGCGCGTGACGTGGTTTCCCTCCTATGGGGCAGAGATCCGAGGCGGAACGGCGAATTGTACGGTTATTATCTCCAGCGGGGAAATCGGATCTCCTGTGGTGCAGCATCCCTCGGCCATGATAATTCTGAATGAAGCGTCATTTATTAAATTCGAGAAGAGGATCGAAAAGGGCGGCCGCCTTTTCCTAAACACCTCCCTTGTACAGGCTCCGTCATCGCGTCCCGATATCAGCCGCATAGAGGTGCGCGCAACCGGCATCGCCGAGGCGTTGGGCGACATCCGTATTGCGAATATGGTGATACTCGGCGCTTTTCTCGAAGAGACAGGCGTCGTGTCCCTGGATTCGGTTTTATCCGCGCTTAAGCAGGTACTTCCCGCCCGCAGGCATGCTCTTATCCCTCTCAATGAAGCGGCATTGAAGCAGGGAGCCGAAATGTGCATCCGGACATAGAAACATTTTCTGGAAGATAAATATTTTCGGAACGACTGCTTTTTGTGTTGTAGTTTCTCGTCCTCACAAGCCTTTATTCTACTATGAAAAACCGAGAACTCCGGTCAATTTAGACGTAGTCCGGTGACAAATGGTCTATCTTAGACGTTTTGTAACGATAAGAGCGTAAAATCTGAGCCACGCCTTCTTTTTACGAAAAAAACAGGCAGTTATATCGATTGGGGAAAGTATTACCTTGACTTTTAACCTCTGTTTTTGGTAGAATTTTTCCGCATCGATTTGATAACACAAGAAAATTCCATGGATAAAAACACCTCCGAAATAGCTAAGTTGACGGAGCGTATTTCAAGGGATCCCAAGTCAAAGCTTTTTGTACCTCTTGCAGAGGAGTACAAAAGATGCGGTGACATTGAAATGGCTATCCATGTGCTTTCGGAAGGCCTTAAAAACAATCCGGGATATGTGACGGCACGGTCTTTCCTCGGCAGACTGCTGTTCGACATGGGGGACATGGCTTCTGCCCGGAGAGAGTTTGAAGAGGTGGTCAAGGCCGTGCCGGATAACCTCCTGGCCCAAAAAAAACTTGGCGACCTGCATATCTTGCTCGGCAATCAGACCGAGGCGCTTAAATATTATAAAACAGCTCATTCCTTAAACCCCGGAGACGCAGAGATCTCCTCCCTCGTATCGGACCTTGAGTCGGGACTTGATGTCAGTCCGCGGCTTTTGCAGCAAAAGGCCGTATCTCCTCCCGGGCCTGACGTAACATCTGAGCAGAGGCCCGTTCTCCAACAAACGGCCGCGGAGGCCACAAAAGCGGAAACACCGGGAGTAGCGGCGGGGACCGGGGAAGGAAAAACGACGGAACCCGGATCAAAGGAAGAAGCGACCTCGCCGGTTGCGGCGGAAGAAGGGGCGGTATTCGCAGAAGTTGATCAGCCCCCCCCTTCGACGGTCATGCCCGCGGAACCCGAGGAGGCCGAGGAAGTTCTTTTTGTCGAACCGCTTGAGGAAGAAGTTTCACCCGGGGAAACGCCCGGGCCGCCTTCGGAGGAACAAAATCTTCTGAGGGAAACAGAAATGTTTCCCGCTGAAGAATCCGAAGGGGGCGTTCCTCACGAGGAAATTACCGCCGCCCCGCCCAGACCGGAAGCGACAGCTGAACGGGCCTGGGGTTTATCCGATGATTTTACGACCGATACGCTAGCTGAGCTGTACATCGCACAGGGATTTTATGAAAAGGCGATCGATATTTATGAACGGATGCTGGCCGACCGTCCCGACAGCAGGGGCCTCAAACATAAACTTGAACGAGTGAGATCCCTGGCTGCTTCCTTCAAAACTCCTCAACCGCCACGAGAAGGCAACGATACGCTCGAAGCGGAGATTGACGCAAATATTTTTGCCGAGGTTCAGGAAGATATCCCCGCCGTCACGAAGGACACCGCAGAAGAAGAGATCACCCTTGAGGCTGAACAGATCGCCGTACCGGAGGAGACCCAACCGGATGCAGCGGGCGCAAGGGGAGAGGATACCCGCTTCGGAGAGCCAAAAGAGTATACCCCTCCGCCTCCGGAACCTGGTGCGACCGCCGGAGCGGCAGATGAAGAAAAATATTTTGATGCCGTCCTGAACCCGCCGGAAGAGAAGTTCACGCGGGCAGGGACCGTACCTTCCGATTTTACACCGCAGGAGTATATTGCGCCGGCCGAGGAGTTTCAAAAGACGAGGGTAGCAGCAGGGTCGGCTGAGTCGAAACAGTCCGGGGTAGCCCGTAAAGAGATAATCGATCGTCTTGAACACTGGCTTAAGAACATCAAAAAGGAGATCTAGATGTCCTTTTCCGATATCTTACAAGAAGTCGTCCACGGCACGGAAGGGGCGCTCGGCGCCGTCATCGTAGGGCTCGACGGCATCCCGGTGGAAGAATATTCTGTCGGCGACGGGATGGACATCCAATCCATGACGGTCGAGTTCTCTGCGCTTCTCAAGGAGATAGAAAAAGGTTCACAGGCATCGCAAATGGGCTCCACCCGGGAAGTCTCGGTTATTGCGGACAAGGCCATGATCATGCTCCGAAGGCTGAATGAAGAATATTTTTTCGTTCTCATCATCAAGCCTGACGGCAACTTCGGCAAGGGGAGATTCCTGCTCAGGATGTCGGCGCCCAAGCTGCTGAAGGAGTTCTGATGACGAGGGCATTTCCCCGGTTCTTTTGGTATTCTAAACTGCCCCAGGCAGTTTTTTATTTTCAGGGGGTGGCATGAAGATCCTGATCATCAACGGGCCGAACCTTAATCTGCTCGGAAAGCGTGAACCCGAGGTCTACGGTTCCATAACTCTGGACGACATCAACAAAAGCGTTGCGGCGCTGGCGGCTGAGCTTGGCGTGGAAGTGTCCTTTTTCCAGTCGAACCATGAAGGCGAGTTGGTCCAAAAAATCCAGGACGCCATGGACGTCTATCAAGCCATCGTGATCAACCCCGGGGCTTATACACACACGAGCATTGCGCTCCGCGACGCGATTTCATCGGCGGGCATTCCGACCGTCGAGACGCACATCTCCAACATCTACAAGCGGGAGGATTTCAGAAAACGCTCTTATATAGCCGGCGTCGCTGCCGGCCAAATATCCGGTTTTGGACCGGAAAGCTACCTCCTCGCCCTCAGGGCGGCTGCCACCTTATCCTCAACCAGCGGAAAAAAGAAATGAAAAAAAGACCGGAGCACGATCGTCTCGCGCGGCTCAAGCAACTCATGAAGGCCGATGGCATCAAGTCCCTCCTCGTGACGCGGCGCGAGGATGTCCGGTACCTGACTGGCTTTACCGGTTCGGCGGGATCTCTCCTCGTCGCTTCGGGAAGACCCTGCCTGATAACTGATTTCCGGTACCAGCTGCAGTCGCGCAGGGAGACCGACGGGGTTGCGGTTGTCATCCAGAAAAAGGATTTTTATACCGCCCTCCGTCTCGTGGCCGACCGAATGGGAGTAGATACGCTCTGGCATGACGAGTCCTCGCTCACGATCGAAGTGCTTAAGAAACTAAAAAAAAGCGGGCTCCGCGTCAGGGAGCACCGGGACCTGGTGCGCGAACTCCGGCTCCGCAAGGACCGTCACGAACTCTCCCATATCCGGCTGGCAATCCGGAGGGCGGAAGAATCGTTCCGGGAGCTGAAACAGTTCCTCAAACCGGGCGCAACCGAGCGGGAACTCGCGCTCAAGCTCGAATATCTTATGCGGGACAAAGGGGCCCGCAGGGCTGCCTTTGATACCATCGTCGCGTCTGCGGGCAACGGAGCGATGCCCCATGCATCGGTCACCAGCCGGCGCATCAGGAAAGGCGACCTCGTGACCATCGATTTCGGTGCGGAAGCCAACGGATATTGCTGCGATATTACGCGGACCATCTGCATCGGCCGGCCTACGGCCAGGCAGAGGGAGATCCATGAACTTGTTCGGACGGCCCAGGAATCGGCAATGAAGAGCGTCCGCCCGGGCGTGAGCTGTAAATCCGTGGACGATGCCGCGCGCGAGGTCATCAGAAGGGCCGGTCATGGAGCGCACTTCGGCCATGGAACGGGCCATGGCATCGGCCTCATGGTGCATGAAGGCCCGTCAGTATCGCCCCTGTCAAAGGACAGTGTCGAGCAGGGGATGGTCTTTACCGTCGAGCCGGGCGTCTATATCCCCGGATGGGGCGGAGTAAGGATTGAAGACATGGTCCTGGCGACGGACGACGGCGTAAAAGTGCTGACTACGCTGCCCAGAGGGCTGGAGAGCTTAAAGAATTTGTAGAGTACGGAAGTTCTTGTCTAAAGTTTTACTGATATTTGTAATACAATACTTTTAGCCTGTAAGAATGAAAGGGAGGTAGTAGAAGGTGCCTGTATCTACCACGGAGTTCAGAACCGGATTGAAAATTGAAATTGACGGAGAGCCTTATGTGATCGTGGATTTTCAGCACGTGAAGCCCGGCAAGGGCGGGGCATTCGTGAGGACCAAGATCAAAAGCCTCAGGTCGGGGAACGTCATCGACCGGACGTACCGGGCGGGCGAAAAACTCGATGTTCCCGAGCTGGAGGAGAAGACAATGCAGTATCTTTACGCGGCGGACAAGGACCGCGTCTTCATGGATACGACGAGCTACGAGCAGGTATCCCTCTCCGAACTGCAACTGGGCGACAGCATCAGTTATCTCAAGGAGAACATGGAGATCAAGGTCCTGTACCACAAGGGAGCTCCCATCAACATCGAGGTGCCGATGTTCGTCGAGCTCGCGATCGCCAAGACCGACCCGGGAGTGCGGGGCGACACCGCGTCAGGTGGTTCCAAACCGGCAACGCTGGAGACAGGCGCCGTGGTCAAGGTGCCGTTTTATCTGAATGAGGGTGACGTGATCAAGGTCGACACGCGTACGGGGACCTTTATCGAGCGGGTCAAGAAGTAGTCCGCCGTCCTTCATGAAGCGTCAAAGGAGCAACCATGAACCTTAAGGAAATCAAGGAACTGATCGAGATGCTCAAGAATACGGACATCTCGGAGCTGGAAATCGAGCGTTCCGGCGTTAAGGTGCGTCTCAGAAAAGGCGGAGATGTCACACTCCATCCCGTCATGCCGCGTATGGAGTACCCGCCGGCAGCCATTGTCGCCCCCGCCGTTACCGAGGTTCCCGAGCCTCAGGCCGGAAAGGCGGCGGAGCCGGCTACGGTGAACGAGGTCAAAGTGACCTCTCCCATTGTCGGCACGTTCTACCGCTCAAGTTCTCCGGATAAACCGGCCTATGTGGAAATAGGCGCTGTAGTGAAAAAAGGACAGGTGCTCTGCATCATCGAGGCCATGAAACTCATGAACGAGATCGAATCCGAATCCGCGGGCAAGATCGTTCAGGTCCTGGTGGAAAACGGGCAGCCCGTGGAATACGGTCAGCCGCTCTTCGTGATCGAACCTGCGTAAGCGCAGCCTCCAGCCGCAGCCAGAAGCGGTTGCGGGTTACGGGTTGCGGGTTAAACACTCTGCACTCGCGCGGCGCATGGCCTGTATTCGCGCAGCGCACTCATAGGCACTGGCCACAGGCTCGTAAACGCTGGGTGCAGGTCGCGACGCGCAACTCGTAACGATGAGATTCGAGACCATAGCAGGTCCTGCAAAGAATAGAATATCTGAGGTGTTTGGGTGTTTAAAAAAATTCTGATAGCCAACCGCGGCGAGATCGCGCTCCGGATCATCCGTGCCTGCAAGGAGATGGGCATCAAGACCGTTGCGGTCCATTCGACGGCTGACGCCAACTCGCTCCATGTGCGCTTTGCCGACCAGAGCGTGTGCATCGGTCCGCCGAAAAGCGCCGACAGCTACCTGAACGTTCCCGAGCATCATCAGCGCTGCGGAGATCACCGATACCGAGGCCATCCACCCCGGCTACGGGTTTCTGGCCGAGAACGCCAGCTTCGCCGAGGTCTGCAATTCCACGGGCCTGCGGTTCATCGGACCCAGCCCGGAAAGCATCAAACTCATGGGCGACAAGGCCAAGGCCCGGGAGACCGCGCAGAAGGCGGGCGTGCCGGTGCTGCCCGGCAGCGACGGCGTCGTGACCGAAGAGAGCAGCGCCATTGAGATCGCGAGGGAACTCGGTTTTCCCGTGATCGTGAAGGCGGCGGCGGGCGGCGGCGGCAAGGGCATGCGCGTGGTGATGGAAGAAGCGAATTTCGCCAATGCCTTTGTCATGGCCCAGGCCGAAGCGCTTGCGTCGTTCAGCAATGCCGACGTGTATATCGAAAAATATATCCTCCAGCCCCGCCACATCGAGATACAGCTCATGGCCGATGAAAAGGGCAATACCGTCTATCTCGGCGAGCGCGAGTGCTCGATCCAGCGCAGGCACCAGAAACTCATCGAAGAAGCGCCTTCCGTCATCGTCGACGCGGGTCTGCGGAAACAGATGGGCGAGATGGCCGTGGCCATCGCGAAGGCGGTCCGCTACCGGAACGCCGGAACGATCGAGTTTCTCATGGACGAGAACAGAAAATTCTACTTCATGGAGATGAATACCCGCATCCAGGTCGAGCACCCGGTGACCGAGATGGTGACCGGCATTGACCTCGTGAAGGAGCAGATCCGCGTGGCGGCCGGACTTCCGCTTTCGATCAGCCAGGACCAGATTACGGTGAGAGGGCACAGCATCGAGTGCAGGATCAACGCGGAGGACCCGGACAAGTTTACGCCTTCCCCCGGGACCATCACGGCCTTCAATCCTCCGGGCGGACTCGGCGTCCGGGTGGAGACCGCCGCGTACACGCAGTACGTGATCCCTCCCTATTACGATTCGATGATCGCAAAGCTCATCGTCCATGCGGCGACGCGGGAAGAGGCGATCATGCGCATGCAGCGCGCGCTTGACGAGTTCATCATCGAAGGCGTGAAGACGACGATCCCCATGCACAAGAAGATCCTCGCGGACCCGGACTTCCAGGCGGGCAACATCTCGACAAAATTCATGGAGCGGTACCTCAATTCGCCGGCTTGATCTCAAAGGGCTTTGCCTGATCCTTGATCAGGACCTTCTCCGCGCCGGCCCGGAAACGGCAATGGCCCGGGCATTGTCCGCCGGGCGTCAGGTTGTTCCAGTACCGGAACAAAAGCGGTCCGAGAAGGACGATTTACGAAACGGCGCGGCTGCTCGCGGCCGTGGCCCGCCGGTCGCAGGCGCTGTTCATCCTGAACGATCACGCGGACATCGCGGCGGCGGCGGATGCCGACGGCGTGCATCTCGGGCAGGACGATCTGCCGATCGAAGCGGCGAGAAGGCTTCTGGGCAGCGACAAGATCATCGGCATCTCGACCCACAGCATCGAGCAGGCCAGGGCGGCGGAAGAGGCGGGGGCCGACTATATCGGGTTTGGGCCTATCTTTCGACACCACGACGAAGGAAGCCGGAGCAACGCAGGGGACCGGGAACCTCGCCCTCATACGGCAGTCGGTCTCGATCCCGGTCATCGCCATCGGCGGCATCAATCACGCGAATGTCGCGGATGTGATACGGGCCGGTGCGGACGGCGCGGCCGTGATCTCGGCGGTGCTTTCAGCCCCGGACATCGGACGCGCGGCGGAAGAGATGATCCGGATCATCCGGGAGACTGAATGCGGGAATTGCAGAGACCAGGAGGTCAAACGTGAAAAAACTCATCGTCATCTCATCGATTCTCTTTGTCATACTGTCAGGCTGTGTCCGTCAGGAGGAGAACGTCATCAGGATCGGCGCGGCAGGCCCCATGACCGGCGACCAGAGCAAGATGGGCATGGACCTGAAGAACGCCGCGGAGCTCGCCGTTGCGGAATGGAACGAGAAGGGCGGCGTCCTGGGGAAGAAGATCGTCCTCCTGGCCGGGGACGACCAGGCGGACCCCAAGCAGGCGGTGTCCATCGCGAACAAGTTCATCAACCAGAAAGCGGCGGCCGTCGTCGGCCACTGGAACTCGAGCTGTTCCATTCCCGCTTCGAAATACTATCAATGACGCGAACATCGTCATGATCTCTCCGGCAACCACGAATCCGCAGCTCACCCGGCAGGGGTTCAAACGGGTCTTCCGGGTATGCGGCACCGATGACCAGCAGGGCCGCATTGCCGCCGAGTTTGTTCTGAATAAGCTCCATCCCAGGCGCGTGGCGATCATCCACGACAAGACGGCCTATGGCCAGGGGCTGGCCGATTATTTCAAAAAGGCGCTCGGCGACAGGGCGACCGTGGTCTATTACGGCGGCATCATTCAGCGCGACCCCGATTACAAGGCGGTGCTCACGACGATCAAGGAAAACAAACCCGACCTGTACTTCTTCGGAGGCATCTATCCCGAGGCCGGCAGGCTGGTGCAGGCAGGCAAAGGAAATAGGGCTGAACATACCCATGATCACGGGCGACGGAGTGTATGATCCGACGTTCATCAGCATAGCGGGCAAGGCGGCCGAGGGGACCTACGTAACTTTCGGCAAGGAGCCGGCCGGGCTTGCGTCGGCTCAGTCGTTCATGCAGAAATATAAGGCCAAATACGGCGACCCGGGACCGTATTCGATCTATTCCTATGATGCGGCGAATATCATCCTGACCGCCATTGCCCAGACGGGATCGACGGACGGCGCCAAGATCGCCGAATATATAGCGAAGACGACGTTTCACGGGGCCTTCGGGGATATCTCGTTCGACGAGCACGGCGACGTGACCAAGGCGCCCTATGTGATCTGGCAGGTCAAGGACGGGAAGTTCGTGGAAGTGCAGTAAATCAGAAAGTAGGAAGGTAGAGGTGAGAAGGAAGAAGGAAGAAGTAAGGAAGGTAAGGAAGATCAGCACTCCGATGTTTCTTTCTTACCCTCGTATCTTCCTTACTTCCTACTTTATTAGTAATCATGTTCACCCAACAGCTCATCAACGGCCTGGCCCTCGGCGCGGTGTATGCGCTCATCGCGCTGGGGTACACCATGGTCTACGGCATCCTCCAGCTCATCAACTTCGCCCACGGCGAGGTGTACATGCTCGGGGCCTATCTGGGGATCATCGTCCTCGGGGTGCTTGACCGCGCTGGGACTGACGGCCTACAGCCTGCCTCTTTCGCTCCTGGTCACGGTGCTCGTGTCCATGGCTTTTTGCGCAGCCTACGGCGCTGTGATCGAACGGATCGCCTACCGGCCGCTCAGGAACGCCACAAAACTGGCGCCGCTCATCAGCGCCGTGGGCATGTCGATCATCCTCCAGAACGTCGTCATGCTCGCCCAGGGCAAGGAGTACAAGAACCTTCCGCCGATGCTCCCCTCCGAAGGACTTGACCGTCTTCGGCGCGAACGTATCGCCCGCGCAGATCTTCATCCTGAGCGCGTCGGTCCTGCTCATGATTGTTCTTCATCTCTTCGTCTCGAAAACCAGGCTCGGCAAGGCCATGCGCGCCACCTCGCAGGACCGCGTCATGGCGGGCCTCGTGGGGATCGACATCAACCAGGTCATTTCCGTGACCTTCATGATCGGGTCGGCGCTCGCGGCCGTGGCGGGCGTGATGGTCACGCTCTATTACGGCGTGGTGCACTTCTTCATGGGATATCTCGCCGGCATCAAGGCATTCACCGCGGCGGTCCTCGGAGGGATCGGGAGCATTCCCGGCGCCATGCTCGGAGGCTTCATGCTCGGTCTCATCGAGAACTTCGGCGCAAGCTACGTTTCGAGCGTGTATAAAGACGCCTTTGCCTTCGTCGTCCTGATCATTACGCTCGTCATTCGACCGGCGGGACTGTTCGGGCAAAAGTCCGTGGATAAAGTTTAGATACAGTCGAGCAGTCAGATAGTCGACAGTCGACTAGTCGAAAGCTCTTGACTGATGACTGCCGACTCATGACTATCGACTATTCTAGGAGGTCTTCATGTCAGATCTGAAAAAAATGTACAAAACCATCATGTCCGACAATTTCCCGCCGGAGATGACCATCACCTTCGGCGACCAGAAACTGGTCTACCGGAAACGGGCATGGAAGCTGGCTGATGAAGGTACGGGAGAACTGATCGAGAAAGGCCTGAGGTACGGCGATAACCCCGACCAGCAGGCCGCCATGTACCAGCTCGTGAACGGGAACCTCGTTCTGGCAGGCGTAAAGTTCATCGAGCCCGGCAACGGCCTCGTGAGCGCCATCACCGAGGAGCAGATGCTCCAGGCCGGAAAACATCCCGGCAAGACGAACTTCACCGATCTCGACAATGCGCTCAATATCCTGAAGTTCCTGATGGACCGTCCTGCCGCGGCCATCATGAAGCACAACAACCCCTGCGGCGTTGCCTACGGCAAAACGATCGCCGAGGCCTATGACCGGGCGAACATGGCCGACCGCATCGCCGCGTTCGGCGGATGCCTGGTCGTGAACCGGCCCATGGATAAACAGACCGCCGAGATGGCGAATGCGAACTATCTCGAGGTCGTTGCCGCTCCTGATTACGAGGAAGGGGCCGTATCCATCCTTGCAAAGCGCAAGAACCTCCGCATCATCAAGCTTGAGAAGATCAGCGAGCTTGCAAAGCACCGGGACATGAGCTTCGTTGAGTTCAAGGCCCTTATCGACGGCGGAATCATCGTTCAGCAGTCACAAAAGAACAAGATACGAAGCAAAGAAGATTTCCAGGAAGCAAAGACAATGTACAAAGGGCGGGAATACAAGATCGAAAGGAAACCCACGGACCGCGAATACGACGACATGCTCTTCGGCTGGAACGTGGAGCAGGGGATAACGTCGAATTCGGTCATCTACGTCAAGGACGGCGTGACCGTGGGCATCGGCACGGGAGAGCAGGACCGGGTCGGTGTCGCCGAGATCGCGATCTTCAAGGCCTATACGAAGTACGCCGACGCGCTCTGCTTCAAAAAATACGGCGTCCCCTATAAGACATTCGAGCTGGAAGCGAGCCAGGGGAAAAGGGACAAGGGAGCGCTCAGGGAGATCGACGAGCAGACGAAGAAAGACAAAGGCGGCCTCATCGGCTCCACCATGGTCTCGGACGCCTTCTTCCCGTTCCGGGACGGCGTGGATGTGGGCATCAAGGAGGGGATCTCGGCGATTGTACAGCCCGGCGGGTCGGACCGGGATTTTGAAGCCATTACGGCCTGCAACGAAGCGAATCCCAAGGTGACCATGGTATTCACCGGCCAACGGGTGTTCAAACACTGATTTGTTTTCAATTGGCATCAATCAATAAACAGCCCTGGAAATAAGATGCTGCTGCCGGATAGAGAAAACCATGGGCCGCAACTGATACTCTTCGCAAATTGTAAACGGGAACTCCTTCGACCAAATGATGTTTGAGGATGAGCATCTTTTCCTCGGTGGTGTGGTTGTGTCGCTTCTTTCGCTTGGGACTTTCCTCCGTTCGAGATAGTGAGTCTCAAATCAGCTAAAAATCCGGTTCACGCTGCGACAAAAAAAGGCAGCCAATGTTGATCATGGCTGCCTTTATTGCGGATATATTGACAGCAAAATTCCTGGTGCTGAGCTTGGGGAAGCTATTAAGGAGTTACATAGTTACCGATACGAGCGGGCTCAAATTATACCATACTCTTTCACCAGCTAAGTATGGGAAGGAACGTATCCATCCGCCCTCTATTCGCCCGGCTTCAAGAATGCATCTGTCAAGGGTAAACGTCCCTTCAAATCAACTGCTCCTCCCGAAGCAGTAGATTTCGGTGCGTTAATGGTGCATGTGTTAGTTGAGCTGCTGGCACAGTGGAATGTATTGCTGCCGAAGCTCATGATCATCGAATAGGTAGGAGCAAATGGCAGTCCATTATTGACAGTAACATCAAACGATACTGGATGAGTGGGAGTTGAAGATAAAACGTTATCGGTAACCGACATATTAAGTTGCTACCAACGCTACTTATGGTGATAGTCGCCACTTGTGGGGTTGTTACCACCAACATTGACATCTGTCGCCTGTCCATATTTTAAGATGTTATGAGTAGTGTACCTGTTAGCTGGCTGGTTATAACATCAATGGTATAACCGTCTGCTGCCGGAATTGACTACTTGAACGGAGGACGCAGAATACGGCACATCCTGAATATCCTTATAGACCTCAGTAGTTTTGTGTACTCCTACATCATGACATGTACCGGCAATAATGACGTCGGATTTCCTTCGTCGTCATAGTGTACAGACATTCTTGATGAGTTGTTGTTACATTAGAATATAGCCTGATCACAACCCTGACACTGTGGCAGCTGGCTGCGACGTGTGCCGAGAAGTAGTTGCACGAGCTGCTCTTGACGCGTCAGCGTCAACAAGGTTTAGTGTAAAGACTTGAGCAGGACCAAGTTGAGGTTGAGGCCCTCCTCCAGGATTCGAAGTGGAATTGCCGCCATCCGATGACGCATTGTTGTTCCCGCCTGCGCCGCAGCCGTAGAGAAAAAGACCCGACAACAACAATACTATCGATAGTGCTTTCTTCATGATACTATCCCCCTTTAATGTATTTTTAATTACTTCATGGAAACACGTTCGGAAAATAACAAGGATATTCTCTCCCCAATTAATCAATACGATTTCGCATCATGCAATATACGAGGTCCCCATCTGTCTTCGATGAAGCAGCCTCCGTCCCCTTTCTTCTGAATATCCTGATGGAATTCAGGTGAATCACATACATACCCGACACTTATTGTGAAAAAAAATTTGTGATGAAGACCAAAGAACCACTGCCGATACTTTCAATCCGCGAATTATCATGTGTGTCTTCTGTTACTAGAATCCGGTTCGGATGAATCACCCGCGGAACATATGATATCGACAAGCTCACTCGCATGCGTAAAGGTCCTCGTTTCCGAGGTCTCCACGACCTCAACCATCCCGACGGGCTTGAGCGGATCATCAGGATCCCGCCGGTATATGCGAATGATGTAATTTTCCATTATTGATCTTTCTGTCCTTGTAATTTTATATCATAGAATAGCATAGGCCGACTTACAGATGACTTACAGATTGAAAGAAAAAGTAAATTTTTTGTAGAAAATGTGTGTAAAAAAGTAACAAACTGATGAAAAAGGGGAAGATGCGGGGTGAAATGCCGAGAATTACTTGTTGCGGTGTATAGAGGAATATATTTCCCTGGTTTTTGTGGAGGGCTCAAGTCCGAATGCCTTATGAAGCATTGCGCGGCAGCGGTAGTAGACTTTGACGGCCTCTGCTTCCTGGCCCAGTTTCTGGTGGCAGATTATAAGCTGCTGATACAGCTCCTCGGCAAGGTCGTCTATTTCTATCCCTCTCTGGTAACACTCCACCGCGAGATCGTAGCGGCCTGACTGCTGCCGGTATCTGCCAAGGGTCTTTGTGTAATGGAGAAATTTCGCGCGCAAACGCTCTCTGAGCGAAACAGTACAGGTATCTTTAACGTCCCCGGGAAGAAAATGGCCTTTATAAAGAGCAAGAGCCTTTTCAGTCAGTCGTATCGTTTCCTCAAGATCGGGTTCCGGACGGTGGGCTGCCGGATCGGGGCATGCCGGATCTTTAGCGGCTACGGACTCATGCCCTTTCTCCTTCTAGTTTCCACATATCTTCAACCTGGCACAGGAGACGTTCGAACTCCCACGCATCAGTCCATACACGCGTGTTGTTCAGGCTCACCTGTCCTTCATGAAGCAGGATCGCCTCATCATCACCCAAAAGCTTCCGTAAGCGGTGGAGTGTGGTATCCAGGTTCCGGTTGGCGGCGTCGCCTTCCGCTTCAGGCCACAAGGCATCGATGAGCTGCGATTGAGAAACACCCTTCCCGCCGAAGGCGATTAAAGCCTTCAGCATCGCGAGCGGCTTCTGCTGGGCCTTGCCAGAGGACAAAACGGGCTTCTCGTCCCGCAGCAGTGTGTATCTGCCCAGCGTGTAGACCTTGAGAGGGAAGGGCCAGGAGTCCGCGACAGCCGTGGAGCTATCAGGGATGAGTTTGTTCAGGGTGATAAGTTTTCTGACAAAATCCGTCTCGAGATTCAGATCAAGCGCTTTTGCGCAGATGCGAGAAAATGCTGAGGGCGGAACCGTCAAAAGCCTGAGTCCTGTTTCTTTGCATACGTCAATCGCCCGTTTAAAGCGCTCGGCAAAAAGCGAGTCATTGCCGTCCTGAAGGGCAAGCTGGGCCTCGCAACTCGAGCACCATGCCTCGATGTGCGTGCTCCTGGTCGACTCTGCTCTTTTCCTGAGTTCGGAAATGTGCAGCCTGATCTTGTCATATTGATGTGCCTCCGTCAGGATAAACACCAGCGATTGACTCAACAGCGTTCAAGATCAGGGGAACACCGGCCTCGTCCGCGAGGCGAACGCTGATTTCCGCCTGGAATACTGCTGTCTCATGATCGCCCCGAAGAAGAGCTTCAAGAGATGACTGACTGGCATAGAAGATATCAGCGTAGCCGCCTGCTGTGATTGCGAGCGAACGCCATCCGTTTCAGATAACTTTCAGCCATGTCCACATCTCCCAGAAGTGCGGCATGATAGATTGCCGCTCCGTAAAGCATCATATCTGTTTGATGAACGTCGGTTTCCTCAGCGAGTCTGAGTCCCTGTTCGACGGTCCTCAGGCCGAGCTCCGGCTGCGATGCATAAAAGTGATAGAGTGCAATTGACCTCAAACACCGGAACTTGGGGAGAGACGCTCCTTGGGCAGACTTGATGACAGGCGAAAGCATTGACACGAGCGCTCCTGCCTCGCTGATCCTGCCGGTCCAGAGATAATAGAGGAGGAGACTATTTCCGATGAATATGCGGCGGAACGGGTCCGCGGTGCTTTGCATAACTGCCTGTACGCGCTTCGCCCATACAGGGAGATCAGGGTGCTGGGGTTGGCGGAGCATCATGGCCGCGAAGATCGCGGATGTGGCGCGCTCCTCGACCTCCGGAGAAGGGAAGACCTCGTACTTTCTCAGGAGTTCCGCAAATGCTGTAATCCATCGGTCGAGTGGTTGAAAATCCTGCCACTCGTACATGTAGGTATTCACCACGCCGGTCCAGGAGAGAAAGGATCCCGTGGGATCCTGCGCGTCCAGAGATAGCTCGTATGCTCTTTCGAACATGCTTCTGGCTTCCACGGGTCTTGAGGTAATATGGCACGATGCCTTCCAGTACAGGAGCCACGCGTTTTGCTCCGTCATCGTCTGGGGGATGTTGTCCATCCATGCTTCGAGAGTCCGAAATCTTCCCGCAGTCATAAGCCCAGTTGCATGGCGGATGACGAGATCGATCAGCCCCTGCCACTCTCCGGCCTCGATCAGGAGCCGCACCGCATCCTCGGTCTGGCCTTCGGTTTCGAGAATCTCAGCCGCCTTTTTCTTGATCCCGTTGATTTCAGCGCGGCTGAATCGGTCCCCGGCCCGATTCAGAAGAAAATCCCTGAAAAGAGGGTTGTACTGGTAGGATACGAACGCAGAGGTTGCATGACGCGCAGTGAAAAAGTTTGTGCGACTGAGACGGGACAATATCTGTTCCGAATTTTTATTACCGGTAATTGCATCCGCAGCCCTGACAGTAACTCTCGGGAGAAAAGCGGTCAGGAGCAGGAAGGTGCGCATCTCATCATCTATCCGCTCGTAAACCTCGGTCGCAAAGTAGTCGTATAACTGTTCGACGGGAACATCATCCCACTCGGCAAGGTCGCCCCCCAGGGCGGCGCTCCTTGTTAAAAGTATCAAACCCGCGGCCCATCCGACCGTCTTTTGGAACAGTGCCTTTATAACATCGTCAGGTGGCTTTTCCCTCGTCTGTGAAGTAATAAGCTTCCGGGACTCCTCGAACGTGAACGCCATCTCCTCCGCCCTGATGATATCCAAACGTCTGTTCATGTGAAGCCGCGACATCATTGGAGGCGGATCGGACCTGCTGATAATAACTACAGTCATGCCGTCGGGGACCGTCCACAGCCCTTCACGGACCACCTCATGGAACCGCGATTCCGGCGGAACATTTTGATAGTTGTCAATGACGAAGCAAAAGGGAGGCTTCATTCTGCCGAACAGCGCTTCGAAAAAGCTTTTAGTGAATGCGGTAACGCTGGACAGATATTCTCGAGTGAGGTGAGGCAGTGGTTTGCGATACCGCGGGGCTGCAAGCTTTGCCGCGATACCCAGGTATGAGAAGAACGTAGCGATGTCCGAGTCGCCCTCATCTGCCTGGTACCACAGACAAGGCAATTTCCGGGCATCGAGCCAGCTGGCCACCAGCGTCGTCTTTCCGGAGCCTGCCGGAGCGGAGATCCACGCGATCTTTGTCTTGCTGATACGGTCAAGCTGATCAAACAGGCGACGGCGCTCTACGACTCCGGTAAGGCGCGGTCGGGTCAGTTTTGCGATCTGCAGTTTCATAGTCCAGGCCGCCCTTTACATGCAATCCGTTCTTCCTGAACGCTGAAATAACGCTGAAAGTGTACTCATGCCGGAACAAGGACTGAGGTTTTCTCTTGATCTCTCGGATCTTTTTTCATCATCAATCAAAAAATATGTGGGCGAGTTCCAGAATGGATACGGCATCATGCTTTGTATGATAGAAGTTTATCTTCACTTCTGTATCACAAGCAACAACGCAAGACTGAGTTGGCAAGATAAATAGGGATCCTCAAAAAATATTGTTGGTCTATTTTATAACAATATTAGACGGAGTAAAGAAAAAAAAGGGTTTTGAAATGGTTACTTTTTTAACGATTATCAGTTGAAGGGTACATTCCGGAAGACGGCAATAGTATTTTACAACAGTGTCCGGATCTCAAGTCATTTTTCCCCGAGTGGCCTCCTGACCGCGGCGGAGGAGTTCTTTCGACTTCGAGAGGTCGTAGAGGGAGATTCCCTTAACATTGACGTTCACCAGCACGTCCGCGAGCTTTTCTTCAACCCGCGCGTTCCTGGACGCCCAGAGGGCGGAGAGGTGAGCCGCGATTTTTACGATGCTGTCGAACTCCTCCGTTTCGAGTGCCTTGTAGTTCACGTTCACGGCGATCACCTTTTTCGCACTCAGGTCCTCCCAAGGTCAAACCGCCGGATCTTGAGAGGCTTGGACTGGATATCTCAAAGCTGTCTCACGGGCAGGACCGCACGCAGGGCACAGGCGCACTATACGGTCGTCATGCGTCCTCTGTGTCACGGCGAGACCTGCAGAGTATGGTAGCTATGGCGAGGCATGATCTCAACACGTCCCATCGTCAGAATCTGCGGCGGATCAGCTGGAACGTGCCGAACGTCGCATGGTCCATGGACCCCTGCGAATACAAACATCATGACGCAGACGGCGGCAAGGTGTACCTGAACCATATGCAGGACCTCGCGTCTCGCTACAAGTTCACGTCCCATGACAGGAGATGTTCCCTGCGGCGAAGAAATATCCGGCTATCTTGCGGCAACCTTCGACCGTTTCGGGGCGCCCCTGTTCCTCAAACGGGACAATGGCGGCAACCTGAACCATGCGGCGGTCAATGCCGTGCTCGAGGACTACTTCGTCCTGCCCTTGAACAGCCCGGTCCATTATCCGCCTTACAACGGCGCGATCGAAGAGGCGCAAACCGAGCTGAAGAACGGGCTTGCCGCAAAGCTCTCGTACAAGCCCAGCTGCCAGCGCGAGCACATGGAAGCCTATGCATCGACGGTTGAACACGACCTTAACCATCAACCCCGTCCGTGCCTACATGGCAGCAACGCCTGCCAAGTGTACTTCATGAACAAAAGAACGTTTACCAAGTGGGAAAGGAGGGATGCCTATGTTTGGATGACAAACTTGCAGGATGATATACTATGCAGTGATGGGGGTGTTCAGCCGCAAGCGGCCTGGCGGATCGCCGTCGAGGCCTGGCTGAGGATGAAGGGGTTAATTACCGTTACGATCAACGGAAAAGTGTCACCCAATTTTCTCTAAAATTTTTATCATAAACTGCTGGCGTGCACAATCTCCGGCCTCCTTACCGGGGATCATAGCCTGTTCCACTTTTTGAGGATGGGTATCGTTCGGTCTACTGGTTGCCGGTGATGAGCACGTTGCACGGAGCGAGGCGGAGAAGGTTCTCGGTGGTGCTGCCAATGTCCTGTTCGTCGGTTTTGTGCGCGCCGAAGCGGCCCACGACCAGCAGAGACGGCGGTTCTTTTTCCAGATACTTTTTTATTTCCTCGTAGGCCTTTCCCGCAAGAAGAGCGCTTTTCACCTCGACGCTTTCGTCATGCCCCATCCGGACCGCTCGATCGAGGTACTCCCGGTATATCTTGCCCAGGCCGTCGTCGATGATCTCGTCATGCAGTTTTTCCTGGTCTTTGAACTTGAACATTTTTCCTGTTTCGTCTGAGAGGACGCCGACGAGAGCCTGGAAGGCCCTTCGGTGGAAATAAGGGTCGTATGCGGAAACGGCCTCGAGTCCAAGACTGAACCGCTTGCTCAGGAGCAGCGCTTTCCTGAAGGCGGCATAGGAATGCTCGCTCCCGTCGATCGCAGCGACGATCCTGCCGGCAAGCGGGGCGTCGTTTTTTACCACCAGGACGTCCGCGGAGACTTTCCGAACGACCCTTTCGCAGACGCTCCCGATGAGATTGCCGTTGCTTGCGCCGAGGCCAAGGATCCCCATGATCACGAGGTCATAACCGCTGCTCCGCACGTCCTTTACCAGCTCCAGCCAGTTCTTACCCTCCAGCATCTTGCACGTGAACGGGATCGATGAATTTCGGCACTCCTGTTTGAATGATTCAAGATAGGCGTCGGAGATCAGCCGGAGCCCGTCTCCTATCAGGGAGTCATGGACCTTTCGCGATTTTTTCAGTCTTTCTTCCTCCTGGTAGTGACCGGGAAGCCCGACTTCCATGTCCTTGAACCGCCTGTCGTGCAAGTTGGCGCTGTAGATGTGGCTGCCGGTAAGTTCCGAGCCGAATTGCCCGGCCAGGTCAGTTCCGATCAGCGTACAGGAGCGCGAGTATTTCGAGTTGTCTATCGGGATATATATTTTCTTGTACATACCGGCGTCTACCTCGCTTGCCCTTTTTTTCTGACGATCTTATGAAGCATCAAACCGAGGACCAGGAACACAGAAAACGAAACGAACGGTAGAATATAGACGGTGGCCGGCGTCGGAGGCTCCAGCACCAGATAGTACCACGCGGAGATCGCACCCTTCTTGTTCTCCTCTCCGTTCCTGCCGTCATACAGGGTGACCGAGAAGGGAGTAAATTTTCCGGCCTCGAACACGGTGTCGTTCTTGTCTGCGGTTTGCAGAGGTCTCCTGAACATGACCCTGTATAATCCATCCGTATAGGAGGCTGTGACCTTCATGTCCTGCTGTTCCTGCTGCGTAACATTCTCCGTGCCCCCCGCCATGAGTTCGACACCCAGATTGTCCGACGCCTTCCACTGCCAGAGATTGACGCCGAGTTTCCTGTCTCCCATGAAAAAGTACGGCAGGGCGCCTTCCGAAGCTTTCGTGGGAAACTGAATGCGGGCGGCATCGGGAGGATTGCCGTCGTCGCCGATATTATGCTTTTTCCCTGTCCATTCAACCATGATCGCCAAATCCGAACCGGTATAGACTCCCCGCACCCGCGCGTTCGTTATCAGTGTGGTAAAGTCGCGGGGCTCGAAGATCACCTGTCCGGCCATCGGCAGATCGAGGTAGTCGACGCTCTGCCAGACGGGATCATCGGTCGAAGAGGGGATGGTCTCCGTTTTTTTCACCCGCAAGGCAAGACCGAGGTTTCTCGTCTGTTGCTGTGACTTTACGTAATAGGCGAGCGCCCATCTCTTGTCCTCCGGCACCGTGTCTCCGTAGGAGGTCATGGGCGTGCCCTCTATGCCGGCCGAAATAGTCACGAATATATCGTTAACCTCGGAGCCGTTCCGGTATTCCCATGGGTGGGTCTGATCAGCAGGATAGGCCTTATTGCCCCAATCGTCCTTGAATTTTTCCTGCCACCCTTTTTCACCGTCCCCCCGCCCCGCCTTGCCGTGGCATTCCCAGCATTTTATCTTATCGTACAGCTCTTTCCCCTGAGCGATCAGTTTCTCCTTGCTTGTTGACGGCGCTTTGATCTTCGTGGCGGTGCCCTTTGTTTCAAAAGTATCAGGGGGCGAAAACTTTTTCAGATAATCGAGCATTGCCTTCACGTCGTCGTCGCTGAACCGTTTCCACGGCGGCATGGATGTGCCGGGATTTCCGTTTCTGATCGACCGGATGATGTCTGAATCCAGCGGCGGCTCGCCCGAAGCGGTAGAGTGAAATTTGTAAGTGCCTTTCGTAAAATCCCTCGGCTTCGGCAACACGAAGTCCGCGGCAGGGCCCTTGCCGTCGCCTTTTTCGCCGTGGCACTGGCTGCACCACTGGTCATAAAGGGCCTTCCCTTTCTCCTGGGGATGCGCGGAGGCGGGCAGCAGCATCAGTATTATGACGGTTATGAACAAATTCATGACGATGTTTCCCTTCATTACTTGTAACTGCTCAGGTATGTGAATGCCTGCCACGACCTCAACCGAACTGTCGTCATTCCCCCTGCACCCAGCGTCTACGAGCGCCGGAGCGCGAGTGCGGAATGATTCTATCGGGAATCCATTTTGAATTTATCCCTGGAAAAGCCATTGGATTCCCGCTTTCGCGGGAATGACAACCTTAGCAGTTACCGCTATTTATTACCACGTCCTTGGTTTGTTCCCGGTTGCGTCATAAATAAAGAGGATCACCTTCCACATCTGTTCTTCCGTCAGAAAGTCCTCGAATGCGGGCATGGCGGAGTCCCAGGGATGAGCGCCCGCGGGTAGCCCCCTCCATCCTTTTGCTATTCTCCAGAACACGTAGGACTCGGGCAGTTGGGCGATCGTGTCAGTGCCCCGGAACGGGGGCGGGACGGGATTGAAGGCCTGGGCGAAGTTCCCTTTCCCGTCGAGGTCGTCGCCGTGGCAGAAGAAGCAGTTCTGATAATAGAGGTCTTTTCCTTCCGTCGTATTCTTTGCAAGGTTTGCCGTGTCCTTGCGCAAGGGATTTTCCAGTCCGAGTATCCTGATCGTGTTCCCCTTGAGCTCGATTTCCGACGGCGGCTCCGGATGCGTGATCCTCGCGGATATCGGTGGTTCGAAGGCAGGCTTGACCCAGGCGTAGGTGAGGTAGGCGGCCAGCAAGGGGATCAGGACGTACACGATGGCCATACGCAGGATTTTTTTGTCATCGTCCGCGAGTACCGCTCTCATGGGTTCGAGAAAGGCTTTCAGCGTATCGTCCTGGATGGAGAAATAGATGAGGAATGCAAAGAAGGACATGATCATGAACATGACGACGACCTGGCCGGGGAGGGGAGGCATGATGAAGGCCAGGCTCTTGAGCCCGCCGTAAACGGCGAGGAGGATGCCGATAAAATTGAAGAAGGGGGATTTCTTCAGGCTGGAGATGACGGCGATTGCAAGGCCGATGATCGTGATGACTGGAAATATGAATTGCATCTTATTTCCTTCCCGCCTTTTGTATCTGGTCCCTTAAGATCGGCACCGACCCGGGATAGGAAACCGTCGCCTTCCCGCCGTTACTCTGCAGATAAGCCGCGACTGCAATGATCTCGCCGTCGGTCAACGAGGACGGGGGAGTGTGCACCGGCGACATGATGTCTTCGAAGCCTTTCACGACGTATTTGGACGGGTTGACCAGGGCCTCAAAGACATGCTCTTCCACGGTTATTCCTCTCGTTTTTGCTTCCTTTTCCATGTCCGCGCCTATGGTGGCCATTGCCGGCGCCCTCATTCCCGATTCCGCTTTGGCGGGATGGCACACCATGCACTGGCCTTTTCCGAAGACGATCTCTTCGCCGACCCGGACCAGGTCCTCCGGGGAGATGCCTTCCTCTATCTTGATTACCTTGGGGGGCCGGGATTCGGATTGGGGTAAAAATTCCAGACCGATATAGAGAAAAATCAGATTCAGTCCGATCACGATGGCCGCAAGTTTGAGGACGCCCTGCCTCATGATTTTTCCCTTCTTTCCCCGGCGAACTTCTCAAGTTTCATGATGCTCCAGAAGACCAGGGAGACGAGGACGAAGAACAGCAGCGTGACGATCGTGACCACGATCGATGCGTAGCCGTGGGTCGGCAGATAGGCGTCCGGACTCGTGTTCTTCATGATTCCGTATACGTGCCAGTATTGCCGGGCGCCTGCCCTCATGTAGCCGAGCATCCCCATGAGCCAGGTGAAGGTCACCGTAATGGCGATGAGGGCGTACTGCGAGCGTTCGGGCATCCTGCCCCATTGGGGTTCGCCGATGATCCGGGCCCCCTTATACATGTAATTGTCCAGTACATAGAGCGCGATAAGGGAGAAAAAGAAAAGACCGAACTGGATAGGGGAAAGCACCTTGACCCTTACTGCGGCTGAAACGGAATAACTGAGTACGCCGAGGATGAGGACACCCGCGGAAGAGACAACGATGAGAAGCGCCCTGATCGTGTTTCCCGTTTTTGCCCACGATACGGTCGGTTCCTTATTGCTCATCCGGAATATCGCAAAGCTCAAAAACGTGGCGAGATAGGAGAGTATGACGGCGGTGTTTTTGGCCGCCATCACGCCGAGTTTTCCCAATGCAGGATGATACGTGCCCGTTCGTCTTGCCTCTTCGAGGCTTAACGAGATATCATGGGGGGTCAGCCAGACCGCATAGCCGAGAAGAAGGACGATGAAGATGAACTTTACATACTTGAAGTATCGGTCCCCGCCCGGCATTTTATGGAGGGATATCCAGAGGTAGTAGTTGATGAAGAACAGGATTGCACCGATCAGGATCGCCTGCATGACCCACAGCCAGGCAAAAAATCCGCCCATGAGCTGGATGCCCATCTGTTCGTTGAAGGAATAGATCTCGACGCCGAGGAGATAGCCGACGCCCGGAAGAAGCAGGGAAACCCCTATCGATATGATCGCGGAGCTGTAGCCCATCCAGTCATAGTAGGCCCTTTCTTCATCCGTTTTCGCGGTAATGAACCGAAACGCCGCATAGGCTGCGGCGATGCCGGCACCGAAAACGATATTGGCCACGAACCGGTGCAGGAACAGCGGGATCCACATATGGGTATGGATGGCGCCCCACCGGCTCATCAGTTCACCTTCCGCGCTGACGCCGGCCGGCGTGGTCATGAACCCGACCCATGCACTGGTAATCAAAAGCAGCATGGCCCCAAGGACGTTTAACAACACGCCCAGCGCGACGTGGAAGCCCTTCCGGTTCGCGAGCTTGTGCCAGGAATAAAAATAATAATAGCAGACGAACACTTCGCCGTACATCACGACGAGATACAACCACCAGGTGGGGCCGAGTACTTTCATCATGTAATCGATGAATGTGGGGTAAAGCAGCGGCAGGCTGACGAGGAAGATCGACCCCATGACCGCCGTCACGGTATAAGCAAGCGTGAAGAGCTTCGTGAAATCATAAGCGATCCGGTCGAGCCTCGCCTCCCGTTTTTTCCACCCGAGGTACTCCATGGTCACGGCAAAGATAGGGACCCCGAGGACAAAAGCGGCAAAATTGAGATGCAGTTGGGCGACGATCCAGATCCAGTCCCTGCTGCCGATAACGGGGAAAAACCGGTAGCCGTCCGGCGTCGGCAGGGCCAGCATTTTTTTGAGAACAAACAGGAGTAAAAAGCCGGCGCCGAGTATTGCGGTGAACTTTACGACGCCCTTGAGTATGCCTTTTCCCACGCCGGCTTCACCCATTCCGAACCTCCCGCTTGTTTGGGAAAACCATCCCCCGGGGGCAGCCTCGTCCCCGGGGGATTTCGCGACCTAAAACAACATGTCCAGGACGACCCTGGTGATCTTGTCGGTCACGTCCGGCTCGACATCGGAGTCCACGAAGGTCGTCTTGGTATTGACGTATTGGATGGCAAACTTCGTGTTGAGCCACGGCAGGAAATTGACGGAGGCAAGCCACGAATCAATTTTGTCCTGATGCCCGGTCACGGTCGGTCTGCATCGACGTCCTTGAACTTGATATTGTTCGTTGCGAGGACGAGACCCACCTTTCTGTCATAGAAATAGCTGGCCTCGAGGTACAGACCGTCGAACTTTCTTGTCTCATTCCCGCCGAAGACATTTTCTTCTTGGCCGATTCCGTACAAGGCCTGAACCTCGATGAGATGATCCTCGCCGATATTCTGCTCCAGCGACACATCGACGTAGTTCCTTTTGACCTTGGCATCATATGGAAAAATGAGGCTTGCTGTAGTGGGGGTGGCTATGATACGCTGCGTGCCGCCGTAGTAGGCGACCCCCACGGTGACTGCTCCATTGGGCAGTTTCTGGTCCCAGGCGATGCGGGCGATCAGGTCATAGGGATCCGTGTCAGAGATATTAGCCGTCGTATTGACAAGGGCTCCGCTTCCCGGCGTCTCCGCGTCGGCAGAAAGTCCGCCTCTCAGCCCTCCGACTGCGGCGTAGAGGCGGTTGCCGAAGAAGTACCCGTGGGCCACGGTACCGACGTTTCCTTCGCTGGAAAAGTTAAATGTCCAACCCGACGTGAGGATCAACGGCCTGCTCTCATCCCCCCAGCTCAGCGAGCGGTCTCTGCCGCCCAAGGCGTTGAAGGGATCTGCACCGGAAGCAAGCCCCTTGAAGACGACCAGACCTACCGTGTTGCCCTCTCCGAGGGGATATTGAAAGGCCAATTTGACCGTGGGCAGTCCGAAGCTGTTATCATCGGGAGAAAACTCGGCACTCGCGAACACGCCCGCATAGTCATAGACCCGGCTTGCGATGAACAAGCGCGACTTGATCCAGAGAGGTTGAACTCTGTGATGCAGCTTCGGGGTTGCCTGATTCATGTACCTCCGGGAAAAATATTACCCTCGCTGAAAACGGAAAGACCGTCGCTAAATTCATGTTGTCCTTGTTGATCATGTCCCACTTTTCGCTCACGTCCGTATAGGCCTTTACCTTGAACTGCCTTCCGGCCTGGTTCAGATTCGGCCATATCGTATGGCAGGCAGTGCAGGGCTTCTGAACCTGACGCGCAAAGGATGGAACGGCTTGAGAATCAGTCGACATCACCATAATGGAGACAATCAGTACCACTACGAGCAATAATGCCTTTTTCATGTTATCCTCCTCGTGATGAAATATTACTTCTTATACTCCAGCGTTACCTTGCTTGCCTTGCCGCTTTCCACCTTGACGCTTGTTATTTTTGTTTTGCCGAGCGCCTCATGCCAGGCCTCGACGGTATAGGTGCCCGGGGGGACATCTTTGAGCGAAAACTCGCCCGTATCGTTCGTGACCGCGGCATAGGGGTTCTCAGACACGTAGAGATAGCCGTGCATCCAGGGGTGGCTGTCGCAGGTCACTTCGATGATTCCCGCCTTGGTCAGGGGCTTTGTGACCGATGAACCTTTTTCGGGAAGTCCGATGTTATACATGGTCTTCCCGTTGATATACGTATGGATGTTATGGAATATCGGGTCGTCGTTGCGCTCGATGAACTTGCTTCCCTTGAATCCCACGGCAACATGCGGCTCGAAGGCGCATTTCAGGTTCGTAAGCGTAACGGGCTCGGCTGGGACCGCCTTGCCGGCCTTGATCTCTTCTATATATACAACCACGTTCTTGATTTTCTTGTCCTTGATAAGGTACTTTTCAGCCGGCATGCTCTGGCCGCAGTACTTGGTCTCGGAACTGAGCTTAACCATCTGGTCTTTCGGTACCGTGGCTCCCGTGTACTCCACCACCCCCTCGATGCTTCCGCCGTTTTTTACTTCAATCGTCTCATAGGCGAAAGCAGCCGGGGAAAAGGAAAACAATATCGACAAGAATACCTGCTGCAACGATCATCCTCTTCATCTCGGACCCTCCTTCTTATTGAAGTTTTACTTCATGGGTGTATTTTAGTCTGATGATGCTGGCCTTCAAGCTTTCCACTTTGACATCCCTGATTTCATTGATTCCAAGTGATTCGTGCCAGACCGCGACCGTGTATGTTCCAGGCGGGACTTCTTTCATGACAAACGAGCCATTTTCGTCGGTGACCGTTGCATAGGGATGGTCGAAAATGTAGACATATGCGCGCTGCCACGGATGGACATAACAACTCAGTTCCATAAGGCCGGTCTTCGGGAGGGTCTTTGTCACCGAGGACCCTTGTTCATGAAGACTTACACTATAGATTTCAGCGCCGCCTATCGCGGCATGAATATCGAATTGGTGCAGAACCGGATCATCGTTTTTTGCTGTGAAAAGATTACCCTTGAACCCAACGGAAACGTGGGGTTCAAATTTACATTTTGTATTCGTTATGATGACCGGCTCGTTGGGGACCTTTTTACCCGCTTCGATCCTGACCAAATAGACAACCGCATTCTTGACTTTCCGGTCCTTGATCAGATATCTTTCCGCGGGCAGGCTCTTGCCGCAGTACGCTGTCTCGGAAGTTAACGTCATCGTAGGGTCCTTCGGGATGGTCGCCCCCGAATACTCAACCACTCCTTCGATGCTCCCGCCGTCTTTGACCTCTCGGGTTTCATAGGCAAAGGAGAATGAATGAAAAGAAAGGAACATGGCTATGGTAGCCGAAAGCATAGCTACCTTTACGATCATGGCACGTCCCCTGAACAAAGAGCGATCTAGAAGCCCTTTTTTCACGTAGCTCGTATTAGCTAGAAAAATGGTTATTACCAAAAAAAATATTAAATTTGACCGCCACTTGTCTTCCCCGAAGCACTTTCTGCTAATTATAGCCAATTTTTTAGACTATAATTCCCTAGTAATCATTTTTTTATTGAAAATTATTTATTCTGCGTGATTCGGCGGAAAAGGCGGTGATAGAAAAAAAATAGAAGGGGTTTAGAAATAAATCATGGGTCGAGAGATGTACGGTATTCATTGTTCGTCTACAGGAGGCTTGACTGCAGCGGCATCCGCAAGGGGGGCGGTTATTAGCGTTGAAGACAGCATACGAGCGGCAGGCTTGCAAGCCAGGGATGACGGTAAAAAAAGGTCCTCTCGAATAGCGACTATGGGGTATCGCGGTTCGGGTGACAAGTATCTACGGTTTTTTCTCTTCCTTCTTCGCTGCAATTACCTGCTCATCATCTTTCTCGGACATGGCCTTCTTGAAGCCCCTGATGCTTTTCCCGAGACTTTCGCCAAGCTGGGGGAGTTTTCCCGGACCGAAGATGATCAGGACGATCACGAGGATAAGAATCAGATGCATCGGTTGAAAGAGACCTCTACCCATTTTACTGTTCCTCCGCTCAAGAATGTTATTTTTTCACATCACGCGATGAACGCGTGCGTTTTTTTAGTACCGTCAGAATATACAGAACGACGAGAAGCACCCAGACTATTTTCAGCGAAAGCAGGGTGAACGATAAAAAGATCATCTGCTTCAGCGACTTGAACGCCAAGGCCGCGAGCAGGACGACGCCGGCGATCAGGATGATTTTATCGGATTTCATGCTGAAATTGAAACTTCCCCTGAGCAAGCTTCGGGGAAGCTTCGACTCTTGGGGTTTGAAATATTATCGTATTCGCTCGCTGCGCTCACTCCAGAGTTCATGACCCCGGCACTATAAATCTTATTTGCCGGTTCCGCAAGAGATTTCCTTCAAGATCGCTATTCCGCTTCAAGCCCGTACTTCTTGAGTTTTCGCCACAGCGAGACGCGGTCGATGCCGAGGATCTGCGAGGCGAGGGTCTTGTTGCCGCCCACCTCGGCGAGAACCCACTTGATATAGGACTCTTCCTGCTCATCGAGAGACGGGATCTTGCCCTCCTTTTTACGAAAAGTCTTGATGCTGAGCTCCCGCAGGTCCTCGGGCAGATGGCCCGTCTCGATGATCTGGCCGTTCGAGAGCGCCACCCCGCGCTCCATGATGTTCTCGAGTTCGCGCACGTTTCCCGGAAAGTCATAGTTCATGAGCAGGGCGATCACATCTTCGGCGATCTCCTTGACCTCTTTTTTCATGAGCACGGAGTATTTCTTCAGAAAATAGTAGGAGAGGAGGGGAATGTCGTCCCTCCGTTCCGCGAGGGGCGGGATGCGGAGCGAGACGACGTTCAGGCGGAAGTAGAGGTCCTGCCGGAAAGAGCCGGTCTTCATGGAATCGTGAATGTCCCGGTTCGTGGCAGCGACGAGCCGCACGTCCACCTTGGTCGGCTCGGTGCCGCCGACGCGAAGGACCTCCTTTTCCTGGATGACCCGGAGGAGCTTTACCTGCATGGACGACGGCATCTCCGTGACCTCATCCATGAACAGCGTGCCCCCCGACGCCATCTCGATCAGGCCTTTCTTCATATTGTTCGCCCCGGTAAAAGCGCCCTTTTCGTGGCCGAAAAGCTCGTTCGACAGGAGTTCCTCGGTAAAGGCGCCGCAGTTGATGGCGAAAAAGGGGCCGGTTGCGCGATTGCTGTTCAGGTGAATGAACCGGGCGAAGAGCTCCTTGCCCGTGCCGCTCTCGCCGGTGATAAGTACATTGCAGTCCGTGGGCGCGATCTGCCGGGCTGTCTCGAGGAGTTTCTGCATGGACGGGTCCTGAGTAATGATCTTGACCTTGCCCTGGTAGCTGTCGAGCTGCTCCCGGAGGTGGCGGTTCTCCATCTTGAGACGGACCTTATGCAAAGCCTCCTGAACGACCTTGCGCACTTCCTCGAGTTTGAAGGGTTTCGCGATATAGTAGAATGCGCCGTGTTTCATCGACTCAACCGCCGAATCGAGGGTCGCATATCCGGTAATCATGATCACTTCCGTGTCCGGGTAGAGCTCGCGGGTTTTCCTGAGGATCTGCATGCCGTCGACCTTTTCCATGCGGAGGTCGGTAAGAACCACATCGAATTGCTGATCTTCGAGGAGCTTGAGGGCGTTCGGCCCGCTCTGCGTGCCGGTCACTTCGTAGCCTTCTTTTTTCATCACATGCTCGAGGTTCCGGAGCGCGATCCGTTCGTCATCGACAATGAGTAGCTTTGCGGTTTCTTGCATGAATAGATTACTCCTTACGCGGCAGCCGGATCAGGAACGCCGTTCCTTTTCCCGGCTCGCTGTCCACGGCAATGCAGCCGTCATGCTCCTCGATGATCTCGTGGACGATGAAGAGTCCGAGCCCGGAGCCCTTGCCGACGTCCTTGGTCGTGAAAAAGGGGTCGAATACCTTGGGGACGAGGTCGAGGGGGATGCCGGATCCGTTGTCCCGGATTTCTATGTCGACGGTGTCCTGATCGAGGGTGCATTTGCCGCGGTACTTGAGGTAGTTGGAGATGCCGATCTTTTCGTCGTCGAAGTCGTCCATCGCCCGCCGTTTCTCCGCCTTGATCGAGACCAATCCCACGTTTGACGTGATTGCCTCTATGGCGTTTTTGATCAGGTTCAGAAAAACCTGTTGCATGCGCTGCTTGTCGGCGACAATGACGATGTCGTCGGGAACGGCGAGCGTGACCGCGACATTTGTCGGCACCTGGCCCTTGACGAATTGAATCGTCTCTTCGATGATCTTCCGGAGGGACACCCGCTCCTTTTTAAACTCACGGTCCCGTGAAAAATCCAGGAGCGAGCGGACGATGTTACGCGCGCGGTCGGTCTGGTCGTTGATCTGGCTGCTCAGCTCCAGGATGAACTCAGGGTCGAGAGACGAGAAACGAAGGTCGGGGGCGATCCCTGCCGCGCTCTCCTCCGCGCTTGCCGCTTTATCCCGGCCCGCGATCCCGGACCCCAGGCCCTCTTTGAGCTCCTCCATCAATATCTGGTTCGAGGAGGATATGTTCGAGAGGGGGTTGTTCAACTCGTGCGCTACGCCGGAGAGCAGCGTGCCCAGGGAAGCGAGCTTCTCCGACTGGATCAGGTGCCGCTCATGCAGCTCCAGTTGCTTCAGCATCTTATTGAAGGCCTTGGTGAGCGAGACGATCTCCCGGTCCTTCGAATCGATGGCCACGCGCTCGAACTTTCCCTCCGCGATGACCCCCATGCTTTCTTCCAGGGACTTCAGCGGCCTCACCACCATGCGCGAGAGTATCTGACCGATGCTGATAACGGAGACGGAAAGGATGACGATGGAGATGATGAGAATGCGCTGGGAGCTGCTCAGGAGCTGCTGCAGGCTTTTGCGCTCGGTCTTCGAGATCTCTTCCGCTATGGCGATGATGTCCTTGCCGGCCAGCCGTATTTTCCCTGCCAGAATGTTCCTGCGGGCAGCGTAGCGTTCGTCCGTTACCGCATAAAGCTCCATAAGATTCCGGTAGTTCTTGAGGCTGACCTGGAGCAGGGAGATTTGCCCGGACGAGGCGAGTGTGCTGAACCCGCGGACGTTGCGATCGATGATGTCTTGCGCCTTGTTAATATAATTTATGTTCTCGTCGTAGTCCGATCGCTCTTCATACAGAAAAAAGTTCTTCTCGAAGCGACGGAGCTCAAGGGTCGTGTCGAAAAATTCCGAGATGGTCTCGCCGAAGATGATCTTCTGTTCGATGAAGCGCAGTTCGAGGAAGGTGAACATGGTCAGGCCGATAATCATCGCGACGATCGCGTAGTAGCCGAGGGTGATCTTCTGTCGTATGCTGGGCTGGTAGTTGAACATGGTTATACTTAAAGCAAGTAGCAAGTAGCAGTGTAGCAGAGTTAGTCACGCTGGCATGGTTTTACTACCTGTGCGCTGAACTATGCGCCTGCAACTGCTTCCGTATCTTACATCAGCACCGCGCTCACGACATCCTTGACGGTGTCGGCGAGTCGGATTTCGATGCCGGCCTTCACGTCGTCGGTCAGTTCCTCCACGTCGTCGCGGTTGCGCAGGGGCACAATCATGGTCCTGACCATCGCGCGTTTCGCGGCAAGCACCTTTTCGCGGATGCCTCCCACAGGGAGTATCCGTCCGGTGAGGGTGATTTCGCCGGTCATGGCTATGTCGCGCCGGGCCGGCCGGCGGGTCAGGAGAGAGGCAAGGGCGACGAGAATAGTGACGCCCGCCGAAGGGCCGTCCTTCTGGATCGCGCCCGAGGGCACATGGATGTGGATATCGTGGTATTCAAAAAAATCGTCCGCGATGCCGAACTCGCCGGAGTTGCTCCGGATGTAGGACAGCGCCGCCTGCGCCGATTCGCGCATGACGTCGCCGAGTGATCCGGTGATGATCAGTTCCTTCGTGCCTTTCATTTTCGCGGCCTCGACGAAGATGATCTCGCCGCCGGTTTCGGTGCGTACGAGGCCCGTGGCCACGCCGACCCGGTCCTGTTCCTCGATGACGTCGAAGTGGTACCTGCGCCTGCCGAGATAGCGCTCCACGGCTTCCGGGGTAATCCGGACCGGCTGCGGCGCGCCCCGGCTTTCGACGGACTCCTTCGCTATTTTGCGGCAGATGGTCGCGATCTTCCGTTCGAGGTTCCTTATCCCTGCCTCGCGCGTGTATTCCTGGATGATCTTTGTGATGGCTTCGTCGGTGAAGGAGACATCGTCGGGGGACAGCCCCTTCTCCCGGACCTGTTTTGGGCAGAGGAACCGGCTCGCGATATGCGACTTTTCCTCCTGGGTGTAGCCGGAGAACTCGATGACCTCCATGCGGTCGCGGAGCGGGGCGGGGACCGTATCGAGCATGTTCGCGGTGAGGATGAACATAACGCTCGACAGGTCGAAGGGGGCGTCCAGATAATGGTCCACGAAGGCGCAGTTTTGCTCCGGGTCGAGCACCTCGAGCAGGGCCGACTCGGGGTCACCTTTGAAGTCCCGGCCGATCTTGTCCAACTCGTCGAGCATGATCACGGGATTGGCCGATTCCACGCGGCGGATCTCCTCGATCACCCTGCCGGGTTTAGCCCCCACGTAGGTGCGCCGGTGTCCGCGGATGTCCGCCTCGTCCTTGAGGCCGCCCAGGCTGATGCGCGTGAACTTGCGGCCGAGGGCGCGGGCAATAGACCGGCCCAGGGATGTCTTTCCCGTCCCCGGGGGGCCGGCGAAACAGAGGACCGAGCCTTTCGTGTTCGCCCTGATCGTCTTTTTCTCCAGCGCCAGTTTGATCGCCGCCCGCACCTCGTCCAGCTTGAAAGGCTTTGCGATGTAATGGAAGGCGCCCTTCTGCATGGCCTCGATGGCTGACGGGACCGTGGCGAAGCCCGTCACCATGATGACCCGGGTCTCCGGAAACGCGGACCTTGATACGGTCCAGAAGGTCCATCCCGTCGATCCTGCCCATGCGAAGATCCGTGAGCACCACGTCGAACTCCTCAGCCTCCAGTTGCCTTGAGCGCACTCTCGCCGTCAGCGGCCGTGACCACGTCGTATTCTTCTTTTGTGAGCACGTGGGCGAGGTTTTTGCGGGCGATCTCCTCGTCATCGACGATCAGAATGCGCGCTTTTTTGCTCATCATGAGCACCTTGACGGCCAGGTGTTCCAGCACCCGCTCCTTAATCTTGTCCAGGCCGTAATGGTTCTTCGTTCATGATCCGTTCCGCGCGCGCAAGATCGAGATTGTCTTCCGTTTTCCTGTTCCAGGGAAGAGACAGGAGATAATCAAGGTAGGTGATGCCGATGGTGTATTCGGCGGACGAGGGGCTGATCTTCGCGAAATGACGTCCAGTTCCTGTTCGGCGATCTTCAGGACGGCATCCGGCATCAGCGCCGACGATATCTTCTGGCGCAGTTCTTCTATGAGGGCATCCCGGTGGTCGTCTTCTGATTTTTTGAAAAATTTCATGCTTAAGCCTGAACGGGAACAAAAGAATTTTTAACCACGAATGTACACGGACGAGGTCATTAATTTGCAATTGGTTGCATTTTACAACGTTTTCAATTCTATTGCAACACCCAATAAAACATTATTGTATTTTCAAATGGGTAAACGGTTATCGAGAAAAGGCATTGCATTTTAAAACGATCACACCACTACTCCTAAAAGCATTGTTTTAAAACGTCAGCCCATCGTCCAGTTGAATCATACATAATTTCAATGTGTTAAGTGCCGATTCATCTTTGGCACGGAGCTTGTATTAGTTCTGATCAGATTACACGAAAGGAGGGAAAGACCATGAAGAACATATTTAAGAAATTCGAAACAGCCATGGTGGCGGCGGCGTTCGCCGAAGAAGGTGAATTCGAGATGGCGCGCGAGATCATGAATGAAGACAGACCCAGAAAGACCGATCGGCCTTCCATGCATGACTACCAGAGACCGGCGAATAGAAAAGAACTGCGCGCCGACTAAGTTAGAGTCAGAGTACAGAGAAATTCAGAGTGCGGCAGAGTGTTAAAAGAGGGATCATGGAAACGACTAAATTTAAGAAGATGATGAAGCTGTGGAACATGCGCTTGACAGCGGCCTCGTTTGCCGAAGAGGGGGATGTGGAAACCGCGCGTTCTCTTATGACGGAATCAAGGCGCGTGCTGCTCGGCTCAAAGCGGGACAGATCGACGCGAAGACACTGAAATACGCCCTGAATACAGCCAAGCGGATCAACGCGCAGCTCGACATCCTTTACTGTCAGTTCGCCCCGTGCCGACGGGCAAGCGCGGCGACCCGGCGCCTCGAGGCGTTCGAGGCTGAACTCGCGGCGGAAGGGAGTCAAGCACCGGCTCGTTCCACGGTCGGGTTGCCTCAAACAGCAGATCATCGAATATACGAACAGTGAAAAAGAAATTCTGTTCGCGGTCATCGAGTCCTCCGGCCAGCCTCGACGACGACTGCAACAAGCATGACAAAGAGCTTTCAGAATTGTGGCGGAAACTGAAATGCCCGCTCGTCGTGGTCATGGACGGGGCCAGGGCGTAAGTTTACAGGGAAAGTCTATGAGTTTCAAGTCTCGAGTTGTGATCGCCTTAACTCGAGACCATAAACCCGAGACTCGAAACAGTTTTTTAAATCAATCCAAGGAGGAATTATCATGGCACAAAGCACCACAAGGAAGAAGCCGGTGGGCACGATGATCGTTATGGGCATCATTTCCGTAGCGCTCTATGCGACCCTTCTGGCGAAGCAGGACCTGATCAACAGCAACTTCGCGAAAGGCGGACTGTATGCGCTGTTGCCGATCATCACGGCATTTGTCTTTTCTTATTTTCACGGCACATTCACCGGCCATTTCTGGACCGTGCTCGGCGTCGAGGCTTCGAAGAAGAAAAAGGAGGTAAAATAAGATGCATGACCTTGCGGCGAATTTCATCAATCTTGATGCTATGACGATCCTCTACCTGTTCGGGGTTGGCTTTGTCGGCGGCCTCGTCAGCGGATTTATCGGTTCCGGCGGCGCATTCGTACTCACTCCGGGCATGATGAGCCTCGGCGTCCCGGGGCTCATGGCAGTGGCCAGCAACATGTGCCACAAGTTTCCCAAAGCCCTCGTGGGCGCGCTCAAGCGGGCCAAATACGGGCAGGTGGACGTGAAACTCGGCATCGTTCTCGGCGTATCGGCCGAGGCGGGGGTGCTCTACGGCGCCCAGATTCAGGAAAACATCAAGAAGGCCTTCGGCGACGCAGGTTCGAACCTCTATGTCAGCGTGGCCTTTGTCGTGATCCTCGCTACGGTCGGCGGTTTTGTTCTCTATGACGCCTGGAAGACCTACAAGTCCGGCAATACCAGACAGCGGAAAAGACCGGAAAACTGGCAAAGTGGGTCCAGTCCATCAATATCCCGGGCACCATGGTCTATTTCAAGAGCATCAATGCCCGCGTATCCATCCTCTTCACTATTCCTTTCGGTTTTGCCACGGGCATGCTGGCCGCCACGATCGCGGTTGGCGGTTTCATCGGCGTCCCCGCGATGATCTACGTTCTCGGCGCGCCGAGCCTCATGGCTTCGGCCACGGAGCTGGTTATCGCCTTTGTCATGGGCCTGGGCGGTTCGCTCAAGTATGCGCTCCACGGCATGGTGGACATCCGGCTCGCCATGATCATCCTCGCCGGCTCGCTCTTCGGCATCCAGCTCGGAGCCATCGGCACCACCTATGTGAAGCCCTTCATGATCAAGGTCGTGATGGGATTGATCATGGTGATCGTGCTCTTTTCCCGCGGCCTCATGGTACCGGTATACCTTGCCCAGCTCGGGCTGATCGACAAGCTCGGCGACGGCACCGTATCCTTGCTCAAGACCGCCAGCTTTGCTATAATGATCTTCGCATTGCTGATCGGCGCTTTCATCGTTCTCCGTGCCATGTGGCAGGGACGCCAGGCAGAGAGACTGCAGCTTGCAGCGGGAGCCTTGGAGCATGGGGAAATATAGAAAGATCCTTGTAGCGGTCGATGGTTCTGAATCAAGCCGGAACGCGCTCTCAGCAGGCGTTCCGGTTTGCTGTTGACGAGAAGTGCTGGATTACCGTAACGTCCGTGGTCCCGCCCTACGAAGGCGAGATGGAGACACTCGGGGTCAAGGACATCAGGGCCTCCCTTCGAAAGCCCTGTGATGACGCCCTGAATGAGGCGCGGAAGCTGGCGGAATCGGAACGGGCGCTCATCAAGACCGTCTGCGAAGAAGGGGAAATCTACGAGCGCATCGTCGATCTGGCCGACGCCGAGAATTGCGATCTCATCATCATGGGAAGGCGGGGGCTTCGCCCTGTCGCGAACATGCTCGTGGGGGTTGTGACGGCGAGGGTCATCGGGCACACCCAACGGGACGTGCTCGTTGTTCCCGAACGGCACGAAGGTGGGATGGAAAACGATCGTCCTTGCGACGGACGGCTCCAAGTACAGCGCGGCCGCGGCGGAGCGCGCGATCTCCTTTGCCAAGGCCTACGGCGGGGAGCTGAGGGTCCTGTCGGTCGTGGACGTTCCCGCGGAATTCTACGCGGAGGCCCCCAGCGCGGTGGAGGACCTTGTGCGCAAGGCCAAAGGCTTCGTGGCCGATGTGAAGAAACAGGCCGAGGCCGCAGGGGTAAAAACCGAGACCTTTGTGGGCGAGGCTGAAGCGTACCAGGCGGTCAACAACCTGGCCCAGGAACAGAAGGCCGATATGATCGTCCTGGGCTCACACGGGCGGACGGGCCTTCGCCGGCTCCTCATGGGGAGCGTGACTGAAAAGGTCATCGGCTACGCGCCTTGTCCGGTTCTGGTGGTCAAAAGTTGACACCTTCCGTTCGTCCTGATAATAATTTCCCATAATATATTGCAATCGAAGTGAGAGCCGGGTATAATTGGTATATTTGGTGAAGGAGGAGTATACCTATGTTTGAAGGACTGTTTCAGCCGATGCACCTGATCCTGATCCTGGTCATCGTACTCATCATTTTCGGCCCCGGGAAACTGCCGGAGCTCGGAGAAGGCCTCGGAAAGAGTATTAAGGCCTTTAAAAAGGCGATGAAGGAAGAGCAAACAGGCGCGACGCCGATCGAGCACAAACAGGAAGAGAAGAAGGCTTAAACCGCCATGCATTTGTTCCGTTTGCCGTGAACAATCATCATAGACACGGATTGAGGTGAGCATCCTCGGTCCGTGTTTTTTTGTGTGTTTCGTTTTGTCTTTTCCCGAAAACCGCATCATCCGCGACTGGTGCGCCGCAAACCCGTCTCCGGGACTATTGGCAATACCTTATGGACAGTGCCAGACAAAACAGCGACGACCAGCGGACTTCCGACTGGCTCTATGGGTACAAGAGGAGGATCATCATCGGCGTCCTCCTCGTGTCGACGCTTACCGTGGTAGTCGCCATGGTTTCCATTGCGGCGGTTCTGCGGGTTCGGCTTCTGGACGACAGCAAGGCCAAGACCCGGGAACTGGGCGAGGTCATCCGGTTGAGCTTCAGCGACCTCATGCTGGTGCGCAATCCCGACAATATACAGCGCACGCTCGAAACCATCTCGTCGCACGAATCCTCCATCGTGAAGGCCTTCATCCTGAACAAGAATGGACGGATTGTGTATTCTTCCGACAAACGCGAGACCGGTGTTCTCATCGACCGGTTCCAGGAGCAATCCTGCAGGGTCTGCCATACGGGTCCCGTGACCGTCCCTCATGAAACCACCATGATCATTCCTGTCGGCAGGCAAGAGGTGCTGCGGACGGTTGTGATCATCTATAATCAAAAGCCCTGCCAAGTCTGCCATCCCGCGACGGACCGGATAAACGGCAAACTGATCATCGACCGCTCAGTACGGCCCGTGTATGCACTCGTCACCAGGGTGGAACTCATGATCGCCGCTTCCGGCCTGTTGTGCCTCGTCATTCTCGTCCCGCTCCTGTCGCGGGTTCTGTCGAATGGTTTGGACAAATATATCACCGAGGTCGTTCTTAAATCCACGGAACTGTCTCTGGTCTACCGGATCGTGGACCGCCTGAGCAAGACCATCGACATGGATGAAGCGAGGCAGGCCGTTATCGAGATCATCCGGGAGATACTCGATGCGGACCAGATCGATATCATTTTTCCCAAGGAGAAAAGTGAATACGGCGGGATCGTTTGGAGAAAAAGCGACAACAAGGTCGACCGGAGGATGTTTCCTGACGACGACCCCGATCGGCGCGTTCTCGTCTCCTGGCAGAGCGGAGCGCTGACCTGCGAAGAGGTCATCGCGGAAGGAAAAGAAATCTACCTGCCGATCTGTAAAAGCGGCGCCCGCCTTGCCTTGATCATCGCAAAAAAAAGCGGAGGCCCTTTCGACGCTGCCGGGATTAGCCTGGTCAAGGCGATGGGCGGCCATATCGCCGTGGCTATGGATAATGCTGCGCTGTATGAGATCGCCATCACCGACGAGTTGACCGGGCTCTATTCGCAGAGACATTTCAGAAATTACATGGAAAAGAATTTTGCGCGCTATGAGCGCTACGGCGAGAAATTAACCCTCCTGATGATCGATGTGGATAATTTTAAGGCTGTCAACGATACGTACGGTCATCCGGCGGGCGATCAGGTCCTGAAGGAAGTGGCTCAACGCATCCTGCGTTCGACGCGGGGCGAGGACGCCGATTTCCGTTATGGGGGGGAGGAGTTCGCCGTGACCCTGATCGCAACCGGAAGCGCCGGAGGGGAATACGTCGCGGAAAGGATCAGGAAAAAAATCGAAAGCACTGTTTTCTCCGCTGATGAACACCGTTTAAGTCTTACCGTGAGTGTCGGGGTCGCATCCTGCCCCGAGAATGCAACGACCATCCGGGACTTTATCGCGGCGGCTGACAAGGCGCTCTACGATGCCAAAAGGAGCGGGAAGAACAGGGTCGTTGTGAGCGATGTGAAAGCAACCTGATCCGGTTTTGTGTTTAGTTGAGTAAAGTAAATACCCCGTAGAGGATGACAAAACAAGAAGAAAATACAGGGGAGGCCGATTCTCTCATGAAATAAGGAACAACTGATCGGAAGGGGTCACAGCGGCAGCTTTGTCGCTTCTTCAATAACCGAGCCGGCCTCCGTCCCGCTCAGGGACTGAAGCCGGTCGCCGAACTTCTCCAGCTTCCTGTCCGCGTCGTCATATTTTGTCTTCACATTGGTAAGGTGTTTTCCCACCAGCTCGAAATCATTCCGAAACCGCTCAAAGTCTCCCGATAGCCGCGCGAGGTTTTTCAGGATATCCTGGGCCTGTTCCTCGACATGCATGCCCTTGAGGCCGAGAAGAATGGTCTGGAGGTAGGCGTAAAAACTGTTCGGCGAGACGGGGATGACCCGTTTGGTGAAAGCGTAGTTCAGGAGCGCCTTGTCCGTGTCCACGGCCTCGTCCTTGATGATGAGTTCGTAGTACACATTCTCAGCCGGGATGTACATGAGCGCGAAGTCGAAAGTCCCTTCGTCGGGAAGAATATATTTCCCGGAGATGGCATCGACATGCTTTTTAACGTCGCTGATGAACTTTCTTTTGGCGGTCTTTCGCTCGTCCTCCGTAACCGTCTCCACGACGCGCCTGAAGTTCTCGAGCGGGAACTTGGCGTCGATCGGCACGAGGTTGTGCCCGAGCCTGATGACCGCGTCCACGGCCTCGCCGCTCTTGAAGCGGTGCTGCAGCGTGTAGTGCGCAGGCGGGAAGATCTGGGCCAGAAGGTCTCCGAGAAAAAGCTCTCCCAGCCCGCCCCTGAGCTTCGGAGAACGCAGGATCTCCTGCAGACTCGCAATGTCCTTGCCTACGTCAAAGACCTTCTTTGTCGCTTCAGCGAGGCCTCCCAGTCCTTTGCTCACTTCCGATACGACCTTGGCCGCATTGTCCAGTCTCGTGTTAAGGTCGCCCGTTGATTTCTGGAGCTGCTCCGTCACCTGACCCAAACGTGCGTTCATCTGAGATGTTGCCTGGCCGAGCTGCATGTTCACCTGCTCTGTTACTTTCCCGAGCTGGGTACTCACCTGCAGGTTGATCTGGCCGAGCTGCTGGTTAACCGTATCCTGGCCCCGCTGCATGGACTCGGTGAGCTGGCCTCGAAGGGATTCGACCTCCCGCTGGAGAAGGCTGACAGTGGGGTCAACGGTCTTCTTCTGCGACTGGATGACGAGCCAGAGGAGGATGAGAACAACGGCGGCTACGAGTATGAGGATTGCGATCTGCATAAGATAGAGCTCAAAAGTTCAGGGTTCAGAGCACAACGGGAAAAACGGAGAGGTTATACTCTGAACTTTGAACTGTTAACTCTGAACTTGTTTATGAAATTTCCAGCATCCTGTCCAACGCCCGCTTTGCCTTAACGCGGATATCCTCGGGGACCGTGATCACGTGCTCGCGTTTTTCCAGGGCGCGAAGCACGCTTTCGAGCTTCGTCCGTTTCATGTTGGGGCATACCATTTCTTTGTTCAGGACGTAGAACTGCTTGTCCGGACTTTCCTTCCGCAGGCGGTGGAGGATCCCTTCCTCGGTGCCGATGATGAATTCCTTTTGGTTCGACTCCTTGCAGAACCGCAGCATTCCCGAGGTGCTCGTGATAATGTCCGCCATGTCCTGGACCTCGGGCGGGCATTCAGGATGGACGACCAGAACGGCGTCGGGATGTTCGGCTTTTGCCTTTTTTACATCCTCGACGTCGAGATGGGCATGGTGCACGTTGCAGAACCCGTCCCAGGAGATGATCTTTTTGTTCGTCCGTTTCGCGGCATAGGCGGAGAGGTTCCGGTCGGGAATGCAGATGACCGTATCCTCCTTCAGGGACTCCACGACCTTGACCACGTTGGACGAGGTGCAGCAGATGTCGCTCTCGGCCTTGACCGCGGCCGAGGTGTTCACGTAGGCCACGACCGGGACGCCGGGATGCTGTTTCTTGAGGTCGAGAAGGGTGAACTCGTCGGCGAACTCGAAGGTGACGCCGAGGACGTCGGTGAAAAGCTCCCGCTTCGTCTTGCGCGGGCCCTTGACCGTGACCATGTCGGCCATGGGGCAGCCCGCAGTGATCTCGGGGAGCAGCACGGTCTTGTCCGGGGAAAGGATCGAGGCGCTCTCGGCCATGAAATGGACGCCGCAAAAGACGATCACGTCGTAGTCCGTCCGTGCCGCGGCGCGCGAAAGCTCAAGGGAGTCGCCGGTGATGTCGGCTATGTCCTGAACCTCGGGGCGCTGGTAATTGTGCGCGAGGATGATGGCGTTCAGGTCTTTCTTGAGCTTGAGGATCTTTTCGCGGAGGGTATTGATATCAGTCTGTCGCGGTCATAGGTAGTGGATAATACCGATAATCACACGGTATTGTCAAATGGAAATTGATCCGAGGTAAGCTTTTCGCGTGTTGCAGCCCGATCGACGTTTCGGCGAACAAGCGGTCTTCCGGGTGCACGGTCATAGTCCGGCCAAGGGGCCCCCGCTTCCGGCTTTTCAGTTGCGCGCGGCCCTCATTTCGGGTATCCTGTCTCCCATGTCAGAAGAAAACAACTTCAAGTCAGGCTTCATCTCCATCATCGGCAGGCCGAACGTCGGCAAATCCACGCTCCTGAACGCGCTTCTGGGCGAGAAGATCGCCATCATCTCGGACAAGCCCCAGACCACGCGGAACAAGATCCTCGGCATCGTGAACGCAGCCGGGCGCGCAGCTGGTGTTCATGGACACGCCGGGCATCCATAAACCCATGCACAAGATGAACGAGTTCATGGTGCAAGACCGCGCTCCGGACGTACAACGAGGTGGATGTGATCCTCATGCTCGTCGAGGCCACGGAGGCCCCCGGGGGAGGGGACCGGTTCATCATCGAGACCCTTGCCAAGGTGAAGACGCCGGTCTTTCTTCTCATCAACAAGGTCGACCTCATCAAGAAAGATGCGCTCCTGCCGCTCATCCAGCAGTACAGCAAACTCTATCCCTTTGCCGAGATCATCCCCGTATCCGCGCTCAAGAACGACCTCGGCGGCCTTGTCCCGGCCATTCTCAAACGGCTGCCGCAGGGGCCGAAATATTTTCCCGATGACCAGCTCACGGACCAGCCCGAGCGGTTCATTGTTTGCGAGATCGTGCGGGAGAAGATCTTTGAGCTCACCAAGGAAGAGATCCCCTATTCCACGGCCGTCATGATCGAGGAAATGAAGGAAGAGCCCGACATCACGCGCATCCATGCGGTGATCTACGTGGAACGGGAATCGCAAAAAGGGATCCTGATCGGCAAGGGCGGGGCCATGCTGAAGAAGATCGGCACCCTGGCCAGAATGGACTCCGAGAAACTTCTCGGCGTCAAGGTTTTTCTGAAGCTCTACGTCAAGGTCAAGAAGGGCTGGCGGGAGGACGAGCGGATGCTGAGGAACATCGGGATAGTGGGAGAAGAGTAAGATAATCGTCGGAATGCGGATTCGGAATGCCGATGTAAACCCGTAACTCGCAACTCGCAGCAACTCGAAACAAGGGAGTTACTCATGCACGAACTGATTAACTGGCTGCTAGAGACCATCGGCGCCCTGGGCTATCCCGGCATCTTCATGCTCATGGCCATGGAGAGTTCGGTGATCCCCATCCCGAGCGAACTCGTCATGCCGCCGGCCGGCTACCTCGCGCAGCAGGGCCAGATGAATATGCTGCTCGCCATTCTCTGCGGCACGGCCGGAAGCCTCGTCGGCGCCTATGCCAACTATTTTGCCGCGCATTATCTCGGAAGGCCGCTGCTTCTCAAGTACGGGAAATACGTTTGGATCACGGAGGATAAATTCGCCAAGGTCGAGACGTTCTTCAAGGACCACGGCGAGGTATCGACCTTCATCGGCCGGCTCCTGCCCGTGGTGCGGCACCTCATCTCGCTTCCCGCGGGCCTGGCGGGCATGAACCATATGAAGTTCGCGCTCTACACCCTGCTCGGCGCCGGGCTCTGGGTCACGGTGCTGACCTATATCGGTTACTTCATCGGCGAGAACAGGGAACTCATCATGCAGTACTCGCATCAGGCCCTGATCGGGGCCGTGACGCTGAGCGTGGTCATCATCGCCGTGTATATCTGGAACCACCGGAGGAAGAAACTGCTGAATGCCGGCAGCAGGGATTGAGAGACAGGCATTCGGCATAAAAGGTCAGAACGCAATTCCCTGTAACTCAAACAGGGCCGGATGTTCGGGATGATCCTGTCACTGTCTTGGTCTGTTCGCATTGTCTTTGCCGTGGGGAGGAATCGCCAGCATGAAGGCTTCGGACCTGCTTGTAAAATGCCTCGAAAATGAAAATGTCGAGTATGTCTTCGGCATTCCCGGCGAAGAAACGCTCGACCTGATGGAGTCGCTCAGGACCTCGAAGATAAAATACATCCTCACCCGCCATGAACAGGCCGCGGCCTTCATGGCAGACGCATACGGAAGGTTCACCGGCAAGGCCGGCGTCTGCATGTCGACCCTGGGGCCGGGCGCCACGAACCTCCTGACCGGCATAGGCGACGCCTATCTTGACGCTTCCCCCGTGGTCGCGATCACCGGACAGGCGGACCTCAAGCGGATCCACAAGGAATCTCACCAGTACATCAATATCGTCGACATGTGCGAGAGCGTGACCAAGTGGAACGGCCGGATCGAGTCGCCCGAGGTCATTCCCGAGATGGTCCGGAAGGCTTTCAAGCTCGCCGAATCGGAAAAGCCGGGCCCCACCCACCTGGAGTTTCCCGAGAACATCGCGGCCATGACGACGAAGGAGATGTACGTTGCGATGATCCCGCCCATCAGGGCAAGACGGAGCTCTCCCGACCGGCAGTCCTTGAGAAAAGCGGCGGACCTGATCGAGGCCGCTGAGTTTCCCGTTATCCTGTCCGGACACGGCGTCGTCAGAACGGCGGCGAACGCACAGCTCCGGCAATTTGCTGAAATGCTCTGCATTCCCGTGGTCACGACCTTCATGGGCAAGGGGGCGGTGAGCGCCAGGAGCCCTTCCTGCATCGGCTCCCTCGGCCTTTCGAACGACCGCCAGATCGAAGATGTCTTCAGCAAGGCCGATCTTATTTTGGCAACCGGCTACGGGCTCGTCGAATATGCCCCGAAGAACTGGAATCCGAAGATCGATAAAAAGATCATCCACATCGATTTTACTTCGAGCGAGGTCGACCTTCATTACGTGCCCGAGGTAGAGATCGTTTCGGACATCCGGGAAAGTCTCGAACTCCTCGAGGGCATGCTCAGCACGAACAAGAAGAGCCAGTGCGCCATCGATCTCCATGCTAATTTCGTTGATGAGTTCGAACGCATCGGAAAGGATGCGACCTGGCCCGTCCGTCCCCCGCAGATTTTGTACGGTATCAGGAAGGTGCTCGCCGATTCCGACATCCTGGTTTCTGACGTAGGAACGTGCAAATTCTGGGCTGCCAAATTCTACCCCGTCTACGACAACAATACCTTCATCCTTTCCAACGGCTTCGCGTCCATGGGATTTTCCCTGCCCACGGCCATGGTGGCCAAGCTCGTACATCCTGACCGCAAGGTGGTCGCTCTCTCCGGCGACGGCGGCTTCCTGATGAACTTGCAGGACCTCGAGACCGCGGTGCGGATGAAGCTGGGCATGGCCGTTGTCATCTTCAACGACAGCAGCTATAACCTGATCAAATGGAAATCCACGAAAAAATTCGGCGCTTCCTACGGCGTCGATTTCACGAACCCCGATTTCATCAAGGTGGCCGAGGGCTTCGGCGCTGTCGGCATGAGGCTCAAGACAGCAAGCGACTTCGAGCCCATGCTCCGGGAGGCTCTGACCAGGGACGTGCCTGTCATCATCGACGTGCCCATCGATTATTCGGACAACGAACTGATTTATAAACTTCTTTGAACGTGAGCGACCGGGGCAGTTTAAGGCATCGTCAATGACTGGGGTCGGAATCGGACCGTCGGTAGCACTCATTTTATGACACCGTGGTTGAAATGTAATTTCTGAATCACACTCTTTGAACACCTCCGGAAATTCTGCGTGAAAAAACCGTACACAGACCCTAGCCTATAATACCCCCACTGAACCAATTACTGTCTGGGGTTCACGGATCATGAAGCATCGTCCCTGGTAGTTCCCAAGGCGTGCTTATCTGCTCTCCCCGTGCGTAACTTCGGCCGGTTCCCGGCCTAGTGTTTCCTTCTTCCTTAACCGCATGGCGCGTTTCCTGATGCTTTACGGTAATTTCGCCAGATACGAGCATTTTTATGCCGCGCTTCTTGATAACGAGAGACGCATTGGTATCGGCGTTTTCCGTAAAGCCACAGCTCTGGCAATCGAACACCGCCTGTGACTGACGGTTGTCCGGGTGAGTGTGCGAACACTTCGAACACTCCTGTGAGGTGCCGTGCGGCGGTATGGCGATAACGAGCTTGTTGCGTCGCGAGGCTTTGTACGTCGTAAAGAGTTTTACCTTGCCCCACGCTGATTCGAGTATGGACTTGTTGAGACCGGCCTTGGCCTTTGCCCCGTTCGGAATATACGTCCGCCGGCTGACTTCTAGGTTTTGGCGCTCTGGTCATGTTCTTGACCTTGAGGTCCTCGAAGACGAACACCTCCGCGGGTGAATCCACGAGCTTGCGGCTGGCCTTATGCGCGAAATCATGCCTCACATTGGCAGCATAGCCTGGCACCGGGCTGATTCGCTGCTGATTGCTTAAAGCGGCCGGATCCTTTGATCCGCCTCGCCAATTGTCTCTGATATCTCTTCTTCCGGGCATCCTTTTTTGCCAGTCGCTCTTTTTGGATGCCGGGAAGTCATGCACTAACCGTCGCTCGTTGCCAGCGGGATTACAACCCCTCGGTCCATTCCCAGGGTACGGTATTGAGACTCTCTGATGACATGCCGCCGTAAAGCTCGAGAAGTTCCTGCTCGCTCATAACTGTGCCTTGCTTCTCATAGGAGAACGAGACATACCATTTCCCGGACTCCCGGGTAATGGTGATAGCCGCCGGAACCTCGTACTCATCATGAGCCTTGAACTAAGTTCGCCCAGATCGACCGACTTTGTGCCAAGCATCAGCCGGTGCTCATATATTGTTTTGGTCTGCCGCTGTTTTGAGCCTCCAGTAGGAACGAACCTGAATAGCTCGCTGGTAATCCAGACGGACTGCCGTCCCGCCTTCTTTTTATAAACAGGACGACCAGCCAAACCTGTCAGGTAACTCTTGCAGGAGCCCATGAACTTGGTCGCGCCATTCCTTAGGATCTGTGACGGCACATCGTAAGAAACGGAGTGAGTTCCTTGTCCTTGAACTGGGCGTATTGCTGATCAATCGGCGGCTGTAGTCCGGTCAGCGACAGCGAATGATTCCGGAATGTCGGAAATAACGCTCCTCGGCAACCTTGGCGTTGTAGATAAACCGCTGGCAGCCCATCCACTGCGCGAGAATATCGGACTGCTCCGTTGTCGGGTAGCAACGGAATTTTATGCCGCTTAAAACCGCCATATTTCTAATATAGGTGATGAATCCTGATAGTGCAACTCAATAATACGCTGCAGCCATCGGTACTATATTATAAGATTGCATATCGTTTCGTAGCACAGACAACGCACCAATCCACATCCAAAACAGTCCGCTTGACCCCCTCCTGACGCTTCGCCCCTAGCAGGGGGAATGCGCGGACTTCATTCAAAGCATCTAGGACAAAAGTCCTAGACCCCGTTTTGAAATTCCTTCTTTAGGCTGATTGTCTCCTCTCTTTGATAACGATATACTCCCATCACGTAACCCTGAATGAACAGACAGGATTTTTGTATAGCGTAGGCTTGCATGATATGGCGACGGAACCAGCCGTTTGGTCGAATACGGATATCGGAGGATAAAAGATGATAAAACAGGAAGAGATGATCGAGATCAAGGTAGCGGAGAAGAATACCGTGGCGAGTGCAGTTAAACCCGCCGAGCCGGGAATTAACATGATATGCAAGGGAAACAAGGTTACCGGCAACATGGTCATCAGCCAGGACCTGCAGATGAACGGCGACCTCGAGGGGAATATCACTGCCGAAAACAATGCAAGCATCTTCATCAAAGGCACTTGCAAGGGGAACATCGATGCCAAGGGCGGCAGCGTCGAGATCGAAGGCGAAATGAGTGGAGGAAATATCAGCGCCGGAGGGTACGTGAATGTAACCGGCAAGTTTCTGGGCGGAAAGATTAAAGCAAAAGACAAGATCCACATCAATGGCGAGTTCACAGGCAACCTTGAGAGCAACGAGGTGGAGCTCGGGGCCGCCGCGCGAGGCAGGGGGGAGATTTTGTACAAGGAGACGCTCTGCATTCAAAAGGGAGCGAAATTGGAAGGCAAGGTCACTCGTGCCGAACCGGAACGGATTGCCGGGCCGGAACGAAAACCCGAACAACAAAAAAAAGAGGATCCGAAGAAAGGTTTCTTCCATTCTTAGCAGCAGCTCAGGCACTGTTATGCTCCGCGCTTTACCTTTTTCCAAACGAAAGCCCGCTCGCACCTTGAGCGGGCTTTTCGCTTACCAGGAAGATAACATGTCCTTCCTCGGGCTGCATTTCCACGACGCGGGATCTCACAATCATGTCTTGATTGTACCTCATTGCCATTTAACGCATTCCATTGTAATATTCATAGTGTGAGCATGAGATTCCGGTATCCTTCTGCTTGTCAGGTTATTTAGCCGCAGCCTTGTTCGCGAAAGGGAGAATGAATCCGTGAGATGGGCCGTACTCTTTATTTTTGGAACGATCGGTCTGGCTGCCCTCGTCGCCGGTACCATCTGGGGCCTCGAAAGTTATCCGATCATCCGGGACAACGTACCGACCCGGGGTATTGTCGTCGAGGAATTCTTGGAGAAGGCCGGTAAAACATCCGAGGTTATGTATTTTCCGATCGTTGAATTTTCGACCGCAACCAGCGTAACGGTGCGCTTCCGCGCCTCCACCGGGGCAGGAGGCGCTCCCGAGTACGACGTTGGACAAGCGGTTGATGTCCTTTTTGACCCCCGGAATCCCGTAAATGCCCGGGTCGGAAGCTTCAAGCAACTTTGGATGGGACCCTTGACAATAGGGAGTATCGGGCTCATACTTTTCCTATTGAGCCTTCTACTCTTCGTAAAGATCGGGCGCTTCGAGAAAAGTATCAAGGCGGTTGGTTCCGGCAAAAAGGGGGAGGGCCTTTAGGCTTGGCTAAGATGCTGCGCTTGTTTCGTCCCATGAGTCATACACAACCATGTCGAGAGTTACTGTTCTCAATATTCTTCTTGTCCTTTGTCTCTTGTCCTGCGCCGGACATCAATTCCCGCCATCAGCAGCGGCTCCATCGATAAGTCATCTCTCTTATTGCGATTTAGTCTCGATGCCTTCAAAATCGTTCCCCCCCCTCGAGCCGAGAACCTACCTTGGTTCCTATTTGGCTTCCCAGAAAGTGGAGCAAACCGATCTTACATGCAAGGACAACATCTTTATCAAGGTCGGCGGGGTCATGAACGGATCGCCCGCGGCAAAAGCAGGACTGCGGGAGAATGATGTTATCCTGTCCCTAAACGGCAAGCCTACCTGTGTCGACGAAGGAAATATCATCTTGTCCTTCAAAAAAATGGTCGAGCGTCAAAAGATCGGCTCCCGGGCCACCCTGGACATTCTGCGCAAAGACGAAAAGTTTTCCCTGAGCGTTGTAATGGAAGAGATGCCCCTCCACAATCAACCCGAAGCAAGTCACCCTGAACTCGAACAGTGCCCGGACCGGGCTTCGACTCTTCAGAATGCATTGGCTGCTCAAAATGCGCTTCCTCTCTTCGATACGATTTTGAACGAGCTGTATCGGAAGTCCAACGTGGTGCACAACCCCGGATCGGCTTTTGAAATAATGTTTCACCCTCTCCAGCTTGATGAAGTGACCTATCTGATGCGGCATCCGCAGGCGGCAGGCGAAGTCGCAAAAGAGCTGTCTGAGCGCATCTTTGCCCCTCTTGAGGAACGTAATTGGAACGCGGGGGAGGTTATGCGGAGGACCGCTTCGTTGTTGGATATCGAGCTTTCTTCTGCGCCGCAGCCTTCCGTGATCACGTTTCCCGCATTGCTTCAGGTCATGACAGAAACGAAAAAGAATGTTGAAGAAGCGCTCGGCAATCTTACCCCGGAAGAACAGAATCTCTTGCGAAAGTCCGCGAACGATCCGGCCGACGACAGCGAGTGGAACAGAATTCTGGAAATATCGATGAAGGTTGACCGAGCGAAGCTTTTCACGGCATTTTCTCCGCTTCTGTCCTTTCTTACCCGGAACAACCTGGAGCTCTTAAAGGATGACCTCGTCAGACGTTTCGCGGCGAACAAAGGACCTCTGCTCTATGAAGAAGTGACGCCCATCGGCAAGGTGATCGTGGGCAACACTGGTTCCAATGTGTACACGGAGGACGCGGCGCTGATCCTTGATCTCGGCGGGGATGATCTTTATCTCAATAATGCGGGAGGGACCCGACCCGGCATGCCCGTTGCACTCGTGATCGACTGGGGAGGTAACGACCGCTACCTCGGCAGGGAGAGCCTCTCGCAAGGCGCCGGAGTATTGGGCGGCGGCTTTCTCCTTGATCTCGGCGGGAAGGATACGTTCCTATCATCAGGGGGAAGCCAGGGAGCGGGGTTTTTTGGAATGGGCCTTCTGTATCACGGCGACGGCGATGGCGTGTTCAGCACGAGCCGGTTTTCCCAGGGCACGGGACAGATGGGCATCGGGCTCATGATAAACCGAAAAGGAAACAGCAAATATCTCTGCTCCTATGGCGGTCAGGGCCTCGGACTTTTCGGCGGAGCGGGCATCCTGATCGATGAGGCGGGAAACGATTTTTACCAGTTGGGGGGCAGAGAACCGGACTTCCGCGATCCGTTGAAGTCCACGCAGAGCTTCGGCCAGGGGTTCGGACAGGGCGTGAGATCGGAGAAAAATATCAACGCAGCGCCGGGAGGCGTCGGTATGCTTCTTGATATAGAAGGAAACGACACCTATATCGCAGACTATTTTGCCCAGGGTTCGTCCTATTACTATGGATTAGGCATTCTGGACGACAGGGCCGGCGACGACCAATACCTTTCCGGACGTTATGCCCAAGGCGCGGGGATCCATTCTTCTGTCGGGGTCTTCATCGACCGGAAAGGAAATGATTTCTACTATTCATCCTTTGGCGTAGGGCAGGGCATGGGGCATGATTTCGGAGTCGGCTTTTTCGATGATGAGGGAGGGGAAAATATTTATCAGGGGGGGACCCTGGTCCAGGGCGCAGCTACAAGCGGCAGCGTCGGCATCTTGATAGACCCTCACGGACCCGGCGAACACTCCTTTCAAGGCAGCGGTCAGGCATTCGCTGAAACGGATAACGGCATGGGAATCATGATTCAGAAAAGGCCAAGCAGCGATGCGACGGTAAAGATCGGGGTCAAGAAATAACTATTCGTCGGAGGCGGAGCGGAAGGTTGGTTTCTCCTAATGTTCCTACTTTGGTTGACGTTGACAAACCTCGGGTGACCCCCTAAGCTTTGAATTAAGAGGAATGAGAGGATCATTTATTGTTTTTCTTCTGTAGGGACGTAGTAGTGATTGTGAAAAATAGGGTAGGAGGTGAAGGATATGGCAATCAGAGAACAAGTGTATGGATTTTACATCCCCACGGTTACCCTGATGGGGATTGGCGCGCATAAGGAACTGGGAGGCAGGATCAAGACGCTCGGGGCGAAGAAACCCCTCATCGTTACGGACAAGGGGATCACGAAGACAGGCTCTGACCCAGAAGATCGCCGACCTGGTGCGCAAGGACGCCGGCCTGGAGCCGGTGATCTTCGACGAGACAGTCCCGAACCCCACGGACAAGAACGTCCATGACGGGGTGGAGGTATATCAAGAAGAACGGCTGTGACATGATCATCACGCTCGGCGGGGGCAGCCCCCACGACTGCGGCAAAGGGATCGGCCTCGTGGTTTCAAACGGCGGCAGTATCAAGGACTACGAGGGCGTCGACAAGTCCACGAAACCCATGCCTCCCTTTATCGCCGTCAACACCACGGCGGGAACGGGGAGCGAACTGACCCGGTTCTGCATCATCACCGATACGAGCCGGAAGGTGAAGATGGCCATCGTAGACTGGAGGGTGACGCCCACGATCGCCATCAACGACCCGCTGCTGATGGCGGGCATGCCTCCGGCACTGACGGCATCCACGGGCATGGACGCCCTGACCCACGCGGTGGAGGCCTATGTATCGACCATTGCAACGCCCGTGACCGACGCCTGCGCGCTCAAGGCCATCGAACTGGTCTCGCAGAACCTGCGCGCGGCCGTGGCGAACGGCGGCGACATGATCGCCCGCGACAACATGGCCTACGCCGAATACCTTGCCGGCATGGCCTTCAATAACGCGAGCCTCGGCCACGTGCATGCCATGGCGCACCAGCTCGGCGGGTTCTACGACCTTCCCCATGGGGTGTGCAACGCCATCCTGCTGCCGCATGTGGAGCGCTTCAATATGATCGCCAAGATGGACCGCTTTGTGGACATCGCAAAGGCCATGGGGGAGAAGGTGGAAGGCCTGTCGGCCCGGGCCGCGGCGGAAAAGGCGATCGAGGCCATTAAGACCTTGTCAAAGGACATCGGCATCCCTTCCGGCCTATCCGAGCTGGGAGTGAAGGAAAAGGACCTCAGGACCATGGCCGAGAACGCCCAGAAGGACGCCTGCGGTTTGACAAACCCCCGGTGCCCGTCGCTTGAGGATGTGATCAACATCTACAAGGCTGCGGCGTAGATAAGGATACAGCGAGCGACAGCTAACCCGCCCCGGCATGCCGGAGCGGGTTTTTTTTGCCTGCTGCGGCGTGGCGCAGGATCGTGATGATGGAGTTCGCTTTGCAACTTCCATCTGAATATGATTGGCGAAGAGATACATGCCGTTTTTCAGAGGCGTTGGCGATGTATCGATTGACAACCATACATTCTGTGCTATGATGATATCTATGTAAAAAAGTCATGATGCTCATGCTCATTAATCATAGACCGGGGGGATTTACGATCTTAATTTCAGTTTGAGGGAGGCAACCATGGACAAGATTTTGCGCATTAATGTGGGAGCAGAAGGAGGTCCGACGGCCAGAGAAGACGCCGATCGGAGAGTACGCGGGGTTCGGGGGCAGGGCCATGACCTCGGCGATTGTCTCGAAGGAAGTGCCGCCCCTCTGCCATCCGTTGGGCGCGGAGAACAAGCTTGTGATAGCTCCGGGACTTCTGAGCGGGACCGCGGGCGCTCAGTCGGGCCGGATCTCCGTGGGCGGCAAGAGCCCGCTTACCGGGGGCATCAAGGAGGCGAACTCCGGGGGACAGGCTTCCCAGGTCATTGCAAAGCTCGGCTACGGCGCCATCGTGCTCGAAGGGAAACCGACGAGCGACGACCTGTACAAGGTGTTTATCAACAAGGATGGGGTCAAGATCACGAAGGACAACAGCCTCAAGATGCTGACGAACTACGATCTGGTCGAAAAGATGAAGAAGGAGTACGGCGACAAGATGTGCTGCATCTCGATCGGACCTGCCGGAGAGATGAAGATGGCTTCCGCCACCGTCGCGTTCACCGATATGGAGCTTCGGCCGACCCGCCACGCCGGACGCGGGGGCTTGGGTGCGGTCATGGGCGCCAAGAACATCAAGGTCATCGTTCTCGATGCCACCGGCATGCCGGTGCGGCCGCCCAAGGACCCGGCAAAGTTCCAGGACGCCAACAAGCGGTTCGTCGAAGGCCTGAAGAAACATCCGGTCACCGGCCAAGGCCTTCCGGCCTTCGGCACGAACGTGCTGACCAACATCCTGAACGAGGTCGGCGGCTATCCCACCTACAACTTCAAGCAGGGCCGCTTCGACGGCGCATCCAAGATCAGCGGCGAAACGCTGGCGGAAACAGAGAAACAGCGCGGGGCGAACCCGACCCATGGCTGCCACCGCGGCTGCGTCATCCAGTGTTCCGGCACCTTCAATGACAAGGATGGCCATTATCTCACCAAGCAGCCCGAGTACGAGACCGTCTGGGCGCATGGCGGTAACTGCGGCATCAGCGACATGGACAAGATCGCCATGATGGATTTTCTGGATGACACCTACGGCGTCGATACGATCGAGCTGGGAGCGACGATCGCGGTCGCCATGGAGGCAGGTCTTGCCAAGTTCGGCGACGCGGACGCGGCGATCAATTTCATACACGAGGTCGGCAAGGGCACGTACCTCGGCAGGATCCTCGGCAGCGGCGCAGCCGTCACCGGCAAGGTCTTCGGCGTCGAGCGGGTGCCGGTGGTCAAAGGCCAGGCGATGCCGGCCTATGATCCCCGTGCTGTCCAGGGGATCGGCGTTACCTATGCAACGAGCCCCATGGGAGCGGACCATACCGCAGGCTACGCGGTGGCCCAGAACGTGCTGAAGGTGGGCGGCGATGTGAACGCGCTCAAGCCCGAAGGGCAGGTGGAACTTTCGCGGAACCTCCAGATCGCGACCGCGGCGATTGATTCCACCGGAATGTGCCTTTTCATTGCTTTTGCCATACTCGATCAGCCTGATACGTTCCAGGCCCTTCTCGATCTTCTGAATTCCTTCTACGGGCTGAACCTGACAGCCGACGGCGTGACCGACCTCGGAAAGAAGGTCCTCAAGATGGAGCGGGACTTCAATGCGCGGGCGGGCTTCACGCCCCAGCACGACCGGCTGCCGGACTTCTTCAAGACGGAGAAGTTCGCCCCGCACAACGTCACCTTCGGCGTCAAGGACGAGGACCTGGACAAGGTCTTCAACTGGTAGCGGAAGCAGAGATGGCAAATGAAAGGAGAGACAAAGGTCTCTCCTTTTTTATGGTGCGCCCGGCATGGCGGCGAGGATGGCATGAACGATAAAAGTCCGGCAGAGAACCTGTCTTTCGCCCAATGTGCGATCGTCGTGGAAGGACCGCTCATAGAGCGGTTCTTCTTGCTGCTTCAGCAGGGGGTGAAGATCCGACGCCGGGTAGGCTGCACGGTCGCGGCGTTCCTGCAGGAACAGCTCGGGGTAGGTCCTGCGACGATCGAGAAGATCCAGTCCATCATGCTGGACGGTAAACCGGTCGATGACATCGGTTCGGCTATGATACACGACGGTTCGGTCCTCGCGCTCTCTGCAGCCTTGCCCGGTCTGGTTGGCGCAACGCTTAGGCGGGGTGGTGCATACTCCTCGCTCCGCAGTGTGATCACCTATCATGAGACCGGTGAAGCGTGCAAGCCTGGTGAGGGCTGGGTAACCATAAAGCTCTTCAATCTGATGATGGCCGAACTGGGGCCGGGACTGTTGCGGCAGGGAGTTCTCGTCAGATCTCCTGATCTTGCTGATCTTCTGGCAGAGCGGGCAGAGGAGTTCCGGCGGGGCTGCAGCTTTACGCTCGACAATGAGTCTATCGAAGTGGGGATGATGGAAGGAAGCAGATTGTTGGCAGGAAAGAACCAGATATTTTTTACCGTAGCCGCCGGTCCGGTCAAGACCTGAAAGCTGAAGTCAGCCGCCTGCTATGGGAGGGAAGAGAGCGAGATCGTCACCATCCTTCAGGGCATGATCCCCGGGCCAGTGCTCGCCGTTCACGATCCTTAGGAGTCTTATGGTCACGGGTATCTTGAGGATATGAACGACATCATCGATTGTCGTCCCGGCGGGCAGGTCGAGCACCTGCTCATCAGGGCCCAGGGTCCGGAGGGACGCGAACAGTTTGACCTTCACTTTCATACCCGTATTATACCAGACATCCCGCCGGCACCCACAGATCTATTTAACCTATGCTTACCCGTTTGATCCGAATTTAATTCGTAACTGACTGCGGTTCTTCCGGGCAATGGGCATATGACCGGCATCATACCCCTCAGAGATTGAACGGTTATAATTCAGTATGGCACTGAACAAGTACCCTGTAAAACTCTTCGTCGAAGTGACAACGCTCTGCAACCTGCAATGCGGCATGTGCGTGAAGCAGAACGGCACGGGCGGCATCCCCGAGGGGACCATGTCCCCGGAGACCTTCGAGCGCCTTGCTCCGGCCTTTCCCTATCTTGAGTCCCTTGTTCTGAACGGCATCGGCGAGCCCCTGCTCCATCCGCACCTGGAAACGTTCATCTCCCGTGCTCGAGCCCTTCTCCCTGAAAGCGCCTGGGTGGGTTTCCAGTCGAACGGCATGCTGCTGACCGACGAACGGGCGGCATCGCTCGTCGATGCGGGGCTCGGCCGCATCTGCATCTCCCTCGACACGGTGTCGGACGACAGCTTCCGTTCCATCCGGAGCGGCGGCGAGATGAGGGGCATCGTTGCCGCCTTTGCAAGCCTGAACAAGGCAAAGGCGAGTCGGCGGGGGCGCGACCTCAGGATCGGGATCGAGTTCGTGCTGATGCGGAACAACCTTGCCGACCTTCCGGCAGCGATCCGCTGGGCAGGCAGGTCCGGCGCCAGTTTCGCCATTGTCACCCAGCTTCTTCCCTATCACCAGGATATCGTAGCGCAAACAGCTTACGATACCAATACGACCGCTGCCATAGCAGTTTACGAGAACTGGAAAGCAAAGGCGCTGCAGGAAGGCCTGGATATCCGCCGTTATCTAACCACCCTCACGAAGGTTGGTCATTCTCCGGATGAAGTACGCATCGTGCAGCTTGTGGGACAGATGAGGAACGATGCCGAGGCACAGGGCATCACCCTGCACCTGGACAGGTTGCTCAGGCGGGACGAGGAATGGTTCGCGTCGGTTGAGAAGGTCTTTGACGAGGCCCGGCAAGCCGCGCAGGAGGCAGGCGTGGAGTTGACGCTTCCGGGCATGGCGCCCCGCAATACGAGGAAGTGCGAGTTCGTCGAAGGGAACAGCGCTTTCGTCTCCTGGGACGGCAACATCCATCCCTGCTATTTTCTCTGGCACCGTTATGCTTGCTATGTAGGCGGTGTTGCCAAGCAGGTGAAACCCTGGGTCCTCGGCAACGTGCGCGACCGGGACATCCTGGACATCTGGAACGACGCTGCCTCCCGTTCCTTCCGGGAACGCGTGCTCGGGTACCAGTTCCCTTTTTGTTTCGACTGCGGTTTCGCTCTATGCGACTATGTGAGCGAAGAGGAGTTCGAGCAGGACTGCTATCTTGGGCAGGTCCCCTGCGGGGCCTGTCTCTGGTGTACCGGCCTGTTCCACTGCCTCTCATGAGGGGGGAGGACTGCCGCCGCACCAGGCCGTGATATACTAAGGACAAGACGCTTGTGAGAGGAGGTGGGCCATGCCGGACAAAGGGGAGGGAACTGCAGGAGGGGAGGACCAGGAACGCTGCCTCGTTGTCTCATTGGAGCCCGCTGCTTCACGCCTGGCAGCGAGCGGCGGGAAGGAGATCCACTTTACCAGGGCGGTCCTGACAATACGCAATGCGTGCCCTGCGGAGCTGGTCAGCATCGTCCCGCACGCGACGCTCGGCCAGGAGGGAGGCACGGTCCAGGATGTCTCCGGCGCCTTCCCCGGCAAGGCTGTTGCATCGATCCCGCCCGGTGGCACCGTCAGCTGGGACGTGTACGACCTTCTGCTCCCTGCACACCCCGGGACCGCGAGCAAGGTCCACATGTTCGGATATCGTGCGGCACTGAACTGGAGGTTCGATCTTGTTGCATGGGCGGAATACCGCCGTTCTGCCGATTCCCCTCCTGTCCGGACAACCCTGTCACGGTGGGTGCTGCGGTGGAGCGTTCCCGATCCCTCCACCGGTGCCGTAGCGCTTGCGATCGAGGAAGGGAAGGACTGACGACATCATCACGAATATCCAGGGGGGAGCGCTTCACCATAGGTTCTGTGGAGAATATCCCGCGAGTTCGTGGACTATCAGTGACGGTCGCGAAGGAGGGGAGTGCTTGCAATCCAGGTGTACCGCTGACGAAATCCGCAGCCGGCAACCCGACCTCAAGGATGACAGGGTTTGAGGTGCCAGGAAAAAGGGATATTCCCCTGTTTCAGGAAATATCCCCGCCGCTAAAGGCCCAGCTCTTTTCTCGCCAGTTCCACCAACCCAAACACCTTGAGGTCGATGAGGGTGCCTTTTAACTGGGCAGTGCGAAGATATTCCTGGGCATGCTGGATTGGGACCTCGATGACCTCAATGATCTCGTTATCATCTCCGCCGTTTTTCCCGACATAGTCAAGGTCAGTACAAAGATAGGCGCGAAGCGCCTCAGTCGAGGCCCCGGTTGATATGGGCCCCTCGGCAAGGAATTCGAGCCTGCCCGCAGACCAGCCCGTTTCCTCGATGAGTTCGCGTTTCGCAGCGACCTCCATGGACTCATCGGGTTCGACGAGGCCGGCGGGGAGTTCCAGCACCTCCCTGCCGACCGGCGGCCGGAACTGTTTTTCGAGTATGACATTGCCGGCCGGCGTGACTGCGACCATTACAACTATCCCGCCGACCCCCAGCCGCTCCAGGGCCTCCCACGTACGGAGTACGCCCCGGGCGTCGCGGTAGGTGATCTCCACGGCGCTCATGAACTTGCCCTGCCAGACGACTTTTTTACTGATGATTTCCATGAGGTATGTCAAGGCAGAAGTAAGAATTAAGAAGTCAGAATAAAGATGCGGCTGATCCGAAATATTTTCTTACTTCATCCTTCTGACTTCTTACTTCGTTTTCTTTACAGCCACTTCTCCAGGTCCAGGGCCAAAGCAGCTGGGATGATGGTGTCCACCTCGCGGATCCGCTTGCGCCCGGCCTTGACGAACATGGCTTTGCGCAGTACGTCCTCGTCGGCGTAATGGTCCAGGATTGGGTAATCCTCCTCGGGTAAATCGTGGACAAAATAGCCACAGCCTTCAAGCCTCACCGCGCGCCTTTTGCCGCGGACCGTAGGACCGAAGATACGGCAGATGTGGGGGCGGATATCGTAGATCAGGCAGACGCCCTCGTCGTCGAGGGCCGGGCAGCGCATCTTGGCGGAGCGGCGGGAGATGGAGTCGATTGCAGGCAGTGTTTTGAGAAGGGGGTCCTTCCGGGAGAAGGCGCCTTTCTTCTCTAGAATGTCCAACTGCTCGTTCGCCTTGTCCACAACGCGCTTTCTGATGCCGGCGGGGATCTTTTTGAGGCCTTCCCTCAGATAGAGCGCATCGAGCAGCGTGATGTCGAAGAAACCCACTGAACAGCATTCATGGCAGCCTCGCTTGCAATTCACCTTGTTTTTCTTCGTCGCTTCACGGAACTGCTCCGTGGTCAGATTGAGAAACTTCTCGTATTTTTTTACGATTCTTTTCATGAGCACCGTCGCCTTTCCCCAGGGGTCCGGGGATTATACGGGCTCGGCGGGTTGTTTGTCAATACACAGTGAAGATAATCATGATTCGGAGGGCGGTACCATAAGGAAGGGAGGAATCATCCGCGCCGGTGCTTGCGGATGTCTACATATCGGTGTCTAAACGGACGGCCGTAAAAGTACCTGTCTGAGCTTGATCGAGGAGGGGAAGTATCTGCAGATCCTTGACCTCGCCGCTTAATTCCCTGAGCAGCAAGGTGAAAAACGTCTTCGTGATCTTTTCGTCAAATTGCGTCCCGCAGCATTTAATGACTTCCGTGAATGTTTCATCAAGGCCCAGCCTATGCCGGTACGGGCGGTCCGTGGTCATGGCGTCAAAGGCATCGACCAGGGCAAGGATCTTGACGCCTTCGCTCAATTGGCCCGAGATGAGCGCATCGGGGTATCCTTTCCCGTCCATGCGTTCATGGTGATGGCGAACGAAAAAGTCTATGTTCTTCCAGGGGAACTTGACCTTCGAGAGGATGTCGTATGATATCTGCGGATGCTTTCTGATTTCGTTGTACTCGGTTGCTGTGAGTTTTGTGTCTTTCCTGATGATTTTCGTGTCGATGATGATTTTCCCGATGTCATGAAGCAATCCTGCGATATAGATCCCTTCCACGTCTTTTTTCTTCCATCCGAGTTCCTTGGCGATCGCTACGGCATAACTCGCCACCCGGTAGGAATGGTCCTTGGTATACCCGTCCTTGGCGTCGATAGCGGTTGCAAATGCCTGGATCGTGTCGTGGTAGATCCGCTGCATATTTTTGTAGAGCCTCCTGTTTTCAGAGGCTTTCCTGGCCAGTTCCAGGAAAAGCTGGGCATGATGCAGCGTGATCGCCATTTGATGCGCTATCACCGTGAGGACATCTTTCTCTCCCTGACGGTAGGGGGCATTGCCGAGTTTCCTCCCGAGCAGGATGACGCCGATAAACTCCTCTTTGGCGAAGAGCGGAAGAAATATCCGCGTCTGCAATTTCATGAACGCGTCTTTATTTTGTCTGAAAAACGAACTCCCTGAGATGTCTTTTAGGGAGTGCGGGGCGTTCATCCTGAAAGACTTTATTTGTCCCGGCTGGACACCCAGCTTTATTTCCCGGAGGTCCTTCTCGCGAAACCCCTTTTCGGCGAGGAGCCTGAGATTTTTTCTTTGAGGGTGATACACGAACAGAGCCCCTGTCGGCACGGAAAAGGTCCCCGTAATGACATAGAGGGCCGCTTTCATTTTTTCGGACAAGACCTTCGCGGACGTTGCCTCCTGACCCAGATCGATCAAGGACGCGATGCTAAACATCAGGCGCTTGAGGCGAAGGGTGTTATTCGCCATGCTAATTATTTCTCCCGTTCAAATAGTTGAAGGCGTCGACTTCGTCCTTGAAGACCTTGACGTACTTCATCAGGCCCGCCATCTCGAAGATCTCGCGATGGTCTTTCTTCATATTCGTGAAGCAGAGCATGCTCTTGAATTCCAGCGTTTTCTGAACGATGCTCAGAAAAATGGAGAGCCCGATGGTATTGATAAATTGCACGTCTGCAAAATTGACGACGAGCTTTTTCAAACCATGGTCCAGAAACTGCTCGCTCATCTGCTCCAGACTCGCAGCCCCCATGTCATTAATATATCCGTGGGGCATCATGACGGCAATATTTACTTGTTCGGCTTTCGACGATAAGGAAAAATTACTCATGGTTTGCGGTATACTCCTCCTGAATGGCCGCGGACTTTGCAAATTTTTTGACGAGCACGACTTTTGTGCCGCGAGCGGTTTTTTCAAACTTGACATCATCGACGAAGCGCTTGATCAATTTCAGGCCCCATCCTCTCCCCGATGCTTTCTTTGCTTCCCGGTCACCGAAGGGCTCGCCGGTCTCCTGAATGATAAACTCCTGCCCGGCGCTTTCAACCGAAACCTCCAATCGATCATCGTCAGCGGCAATGTTGACGTAGACCTTTCCCTCGCTGCCCCGCCCGTGTTCCATTGCGTTGATGCAGGCCTCGATGAAGGCTATCTGCATCTGACCAACGGCATCCTGGTTGAGGTTCAGGTTCTTGCCTATTTGCTCAAGGCTCCTGGCCGCAACGAGTTCCGCATCCTTGGTCAGCGGAAGGACCATGTCAAAGCGGAAGACGGGCTCCTTTTGCGGCAGCAGCTTGTCGAGGAGGTTTTTCTCCAGGTCATGAGAAGACTTCCCAAGGATTTCTTTCATGTAGAGGCTCTCGATAATATCCTTCACAACGGGGTCTTCCACCGCCCTGAAGACGCCGAACTCTCCACGGATGAAACCCGCGAGGTAGAGGGCATTTGCTGTGTCATGCGCGCGGCTCTCCGTCAGGGAAAAAGATTTTGCAAGCCGCTCGCAGGATAAGGGCTCGGCGGCATGATAGATTTTGTAGGTCATTGCGAGGGCGACTCTGCGCAGCCCCAGGTCCGGGAAGGCGCGCTTCAAGGCGGACAGCCAGAAGAGGGAGAGTTTCCCTTCCGTGATCTCCCGGGTGTAGGCGTTCCAAAAATCCTTTTCCGTTGGATTGTTCGACACGCACGCCCTGGTGACGACGCAGTCCAGGTACAGCGGGTTTCCGCCGAGACGCTGTAGCAGAAGAGCAGGCACCTCACCCTGGGCTTGATGCGCAGTCAGCAGGGAGAGTGTTCTCGACGACGTCCCTGAGGGGCCGAGCGGTTGCACGGGTATGCGCTCAAGACTGCCGGCGATGGGCATATCCTGAAGCTGGGCTGCATTTCCCGTGATCAGATGGGGCGTTTTCCCGTACGACACCGGTTCTTCGAAGAGCGATACCAGCCGGGGATCGGGGTTGCTGTCGAGATGGAGGCCCTGGAGCCAGTGAAAATCGTCGATCAGAACCGCGACGGGCATCCCTGTGGCAAGGACTGAACTGCGCGGGGCTGCAAGGGCAATACGGAAAGCGTCCAGGGGATCGCCGGAATTCTGCGCGTACTGGTCAAGTATCTCCTTGGCCCATACCGCATCCATCTCCTCGGCGAGAGTCGACAGCGCGTCGATGGACATCCCGTCACGATACAGCAGGGCCTGCTCCCGTTTCTGAAACGCGAGACGTTGACAGAGAAACCGGCAGAGATATGATTTGGAAAATGCCGCTACGGACAGCAGCGCCGGATTGACGGTGAACTGGAAAGGGGCCACACGGTCCTGCTTCCAGAACAGATCGCCGAAGAGGCGCCTGAGCAACTCCGTCTTCCCGACGCCGCGGGGGCCTGACAGCACGGCGCTCCGCCCCCGGCCCTTGTCCGCCTGGAGAATTCGCGCAGAGAGGCTGGAAAGCTCTTCCTGTCTGTCGACAAAATCATTATTCCGGAGTGGACTGAACAGCATATTAGGAAAAGACCTCTATTCTGTTTTTCCCCTTCTCCTTGGCGCGGTACAACGCCTTGTCAACATGCTCAAGAAGAAGTTCGACCGTTTCCCCGTGTTCGGGAAAGCAGGCGATTCCGATACTGGCCGTCAGGGTATGCGGTCCCTCTGAGGACGCATCCCGGGGCAGCGTCACCTGCCTTCTGATATTATTCCGCACCCGCTCCGCGATATCCATCGCCAGCGGTTCTTCAGTCTCGGGAAGAATTATCATGAACTCATCACCGCCGTATCGCGCTACGATGTCCATGGAGCGCACGGTGTGAAATACGGCGTCTGCTATGTTTTTCAGGATCCTGTCTCCGAAAAGATGGCCCAGGGTGTCGTTGCACGCCTTGAACCCGTCCAGATCAAGCATCAGAAGGCAGAGAGGGCGGATGTGTCGATCAGCCCTTGCCAATTCGTTTTTCAGCCGTTCATAAAGATATCTGCGGTTCGGGAGGCCCGTCAGGGGATCTGTGTTGGTCAGTTTTTTGAGTTCCTCGGTTTGATTGATAAAATGCTGTCGTTCCATGACGATGGCGGCCTGCGTTACAAAAGACTGAATAAGCTTGAGGTCGTCTTCATCGAACACCTCTCCGGATATCTTATCGGAAAGGTTGAGCACGCCGATGATGCGTTCATCGATCTTGAGCGGGACGCTGACGAAAGAACGCGTTTTGTAGTGATACCTGTTTTTCTGCATGATCCTCGGATCGTGTTCAAGGTCTTCGACAAGGATGGGTTCTCCGAATTCGGCCACCTTGCCGGCTATCCCTTCGCCCCGGTTGATTCTGAGCTTTTCTACCACGCCGTTCACTGCGCCTTGTTGCGCCTCGAGGAGCAGGTCGTCGCTCTCTTGGTCGATGAGCATCAGGGAGCCCCGCTCCGCCCTGAGCAAAGAGATGGACTGCTCAAGGATCGTCCTGATCAGCTTATCGTAATTCTGGATGGGTGTTATGGATTTTGTCAGCTCCGCAATCGCGGCGAACCGGTCGAACTTCCTGTAGAGCTTTTGATGGAGACGCTGGTTCTCGATAGACAGGGCGGCTTGCCTGCAGAATGCGATGATCATTTGCGTATCGCCCTCCGTGAGATTCTTGCCGGCAGCATAGAGGATGCCCTCAAGCCTCTTGTTGATCATGATGGGGAAAAAATAGAGGTCCTCATGTCCGGGGAGGGGGCCGGCGCCGCGTGCTCCCGAAGGGCCCGAGGCGCGGACGAACGCTTTGCCGCCGATCAAATCCTCAACGATCGTATCATGGTCGATGATGCTGAAGAGATCTCGCGACCCGCCTCCGCTTTCCAGGCCGACGCGGTTCGTAAAGATTCCCTGTTTTTTTTCATCGATAAAAATGGAGACATGACCGAGGTCAAACAGCGAGGCCAGCTTGCTTATCATGTGTTTATACAACGTTTCGGGCCGCTCCTCTTCGAGCGTACCGCACATTGCAATGAAATCTTTCAAGCGTCCGAACTTTTCCCTGAGACTCGCGGTTTCCTGGGTGTTTTTCAGGAGCCTCATCACGGAGTCGGCCACAAAACCGCAGACTTTCCACGCCTGTTCGAAGGTCGTAAAGGACGTCGGGAGGGGTATGGAAACCGAGTCAAGGTCACCGGCATCCACGCTGTTCATGTATTCACGGAAATCGTTGTACGAGGAGAACGACCCCTGCCCGAGAATGACCGCTCTATCTCCCCGGTATTCGATAGGAAGGGCGAAACTCACTATTTTTGCTTGACACTTGAAGACGTCGGGTTTATTCGTCGACAGGGTGTTTAACGCCCGGGTCAGGCATTGCGCGTCGCAATGCGCGTTGAACGAGGAGGAGGCCGAGCGGAACGCCGGGCAGAGGGGAAACGGGCCGGGAGGAGCCATGATCAGTGTTCCCGACTGTGAATAAACACTCAGAGAAAATCCGAGGCTCTCGGAAAGGGCCGTGAAGTGGTCCCGCCACATCTCGGTCCTCAAGAGGTCCTGCAGCTGTTCTCCGGCGATCGTGTTCGTCACAATGCCTCCGACGCATTGCACATTCTTCGCTGAAAATCGTTTTTCGAGATCAAATGTACCCGTGCGAATATTGGCACGCTCCGCAGGAAACGGGCGTTTTCTAAAAATCAGTCCATGCGGGGCAGGTATCTCACTGACCGATTCTAGTCTATCATAGGCAGATTTAAATGAAAAGCATTTTTTTCACCTAGTTTTTGGTTAAAACCAGGTTTATTGGTCAGGGACGCTCACTGATAGAATATTCAGCGGGATACTTTGGAATGAGCGACATTGAGGAGGATCGCCAGACGTGCGCGGATGGGGATTGCCCATCTGAAGTGAAAAGAGGCGGTAAATTACCCGGTTCCTTATGAGTCGTCTAGGTGCAGCCAGGTGTCTTTCCCTCAATTAGCCTGCGAGCGCTCCGGGCGGTTTACGCCGGTATCGCCCTTTCGGGGGGGGGGCCCCGCGGGGCCGCTGCCCGCACCGCCCCGCCGGGCATCGTCGATGATTCCCTGCATCTCATGCCTGAAATCCTGCTGGAACAGTAGGAAACGCGCCTGTTGTTCGACCGTCAGGATGCTCTTGACTCCGCTGAGCTCCTCGTCCCTGAGCTCTTGCATGGCATGCCGGTTCTTTTCCAGTTTATCGAGGGCGGTCTTGATTTTCGACGTGTCCGGTTTCGTAGAGGTAAGGGCGTGCCGGATTTCTCTCATCGTCGCCGTCTGCTCGCGGATGATGCCTTTCCTCCGGTGCTCACAGGAGCCGAGCAGGGCAGACAGCTTCGAGCTCGTCTGGCCATCGAGCTTCAGCGCTTCCGTGAGGCGCCAGATCCTGACCGCCTCGATTTTTTTTCTGATCTCTTCACGCTTTTCCTCCGAGGGAGCTCCTCCGGCCGCATGCGGATTGCCAAGCCCCGCCCTATCGTCATACCGGGCAGCGGGCGGCCCCTGCTGAGCGAATACCGGCGCCGCGGATGAGAGCGCGATAGCCGCGGCCAGCGCGCTGATTAATATTTTTCTCATCATTACCCCTCCTGTTTCCATTGATCGATCATGGTTGAAAGCCGTTCTACTTCCCTTGCATTTAATTGTCTCACGTCCTCATAGAGGTCCGTATCAGACCCGTTCATCATGCCGCTCTCGATCTCCTGGGAAATCGAGGCAAGCTCGTTGCCGGCCCAGGAAGCCACGGCGTCCAGTTCATCCCGGTCAAACTCGCTTATCTGCGCCGGGTCAGCCGCCACAATTTCGTCGGATACTTCATATCCCGGAGACAGAGCCTGATCCGGTAATTTCTGCGGGGCACGAAATGCGACCCAGGAGACCAGCAGCACGACGCCGGTCGCCGCTGCGGTCCAGGCCCACCGCGGCAGGATGAACCTGCCCAGAATCCGCGACAGGCCAAAATGCCCTTTGCGCTCTTTCGCCTCGCGAACAGCGCGGTGCACTCGTTCCGGCAGCGCTGCCCAGTATGCCTCCCCCGGATCGGGGACGGACTCTTCGGCCAGGAGTTCGAGCAGGACCAGCGACCTGCGGCAGTCCTCGCATGATTCGAGGTGAATCCGGACCCTGTCCAACTCTGGCTGGTCAAGCACCTGTTCCCGATAAGCGGGGAGAAGGTCCTTTATGTTTTCGTCATGGCATGTCATGGCCCGTTTTTATTCGGCCGGCGCAGGATTTATTTCCCCTCATCTTTTTCTCCCAGCCTCGATTTCAGTTTTTTCATTGCATGATGAAAATTCGCCTTTGCAGTCCCTACGGTACATCGCATGATGCCCGCGATTTCCTCAAACTTTTTCCCTTCCTGCACCCGAAGCATCAGCGTTACCCGCTGCTTTTCGGGCAACCCTCCCAGCGCCTGCCGGACCAGCATCCTGTTCTCGTCGTGGATCAGTGTTTCGAGGGTCCGGGGGTTTTTCCTGATGACGACGCTGTCGATGTGCACATACTCGACCCGCGCGCGGTCGCGGTACACGTTTTTCGCGAGATTGATCGCGATCTGGTAAAGCCAGGTCTTGAAGCTTGCCCGCCGTTCGAAGGAGCCGAGACCGGTGAATGCCTTGACAAAGGTTTTTTGCAGAACGTCCGAGGCGTCCTCGTGGTTGCTCACCATGCGGTAGAGCAGGGAATAAAGCGGTTTTTGATACTTAAGCACCAGCTCATCGAAGGCCTCGCGTTCGCCTGCTTCGGTCCTCGTGATCAGATCAAGGTCTTCATCCATACCAGCGCCGTATTCTGGTTAATGTGACACCGGACAAGAGAAAAGGTTGAAAGGGGAGGAACTGCTTCACCGTTTGGTTACCGGGTTCTCTTCGACTTCCCTCACATCCCGGTGCAGGCAGACGCGGTTCCTGCCCGACCGCTTTGCCTGATAAAGCGCGTTGTCGGCCAGGGTGACGAGGTCTGCTCCGTTCTTCGTGTCCTCAGGGAACGAACTGATCCCGATGCTTACGGTCACGCGCAGATCTCCATCATAGACGCGCGCCACGAGCGTTTTTTCCAGTATTTTCCGGATACGTTCGCCCATTTGCAAGGCGCCCCGGCTGTCCGTGTCCACCATGCCTACGGTGAACTCCTCGCCGCCGTACCGGGCAACGAAGTCCGATCCTCGGACTGTCTCCTTAAGGATTTTGGCAACAGCCCTGATCGCCACGTCGCCCACGGGATGACCGTACTTGTCGTTGACGTTTTTAAATTTGTCGATATCCATCAGGAGGATGGAGAAGGGGCGGGGCTCACGGTCGATGCGCTTGTATTCCTCGGCAAGCTTTTCCATAAAGGTCCGGTGATTCAACAGTCCCGTCAGGCCGTCGGTGCGGGCCATGTCCCGGATGCTCTCGTGCAACATGCTGTTGTCGACGACCATCGACACCTGGTTCAGGAGGGTATCCATGAAGTTCCGGTGGTATTCGGTAAAGGCGTTGGCGCGGCGCGAGGCGAGAAACGCCGCGCCGATGAATTTGTCGCGGGCCACGAGCGGCCTGCCGAAAAGCGATTTCAGCGGCTGCCGGAACCCCTTCAGGGGGAACAGGCCGATCTCTCTACCCCGGCTACCCAGGTCCGGATCGTGATGGATGGAGCAGACACGGCGGTCCCGCCACTCGTTCAGCATGTGCGCGAGAATCGCGCTTTGTTCGATGGGGAACCTGCTTCCGGAGAAAGCGGCGTCGTACCCCCTGAGCGTACTGAATATTGCTTCGTTCGTCTTTTCATCGTACAGCAGGAAGGCGCAGAAGTCGTAGGGAACGACTGACCTGACCTGGACAGCGAGTTTGTCGAGCACCTCTGCGATATCGAGGCTGCTGCTCAGGACCGAGCTCATCTCGTGAAGAGCCGCGAAGTTTTTCGCCCGTATGTCCATTTCGAGCGAGATGCGGATCTTCTCAATGATCTGGCTGAAGAACGGAATGAAGCGGGTCAGGGTGTCCTGCAGCTCGGCAGGAAAGGCGTCGTTAACAAGGCTGTCGACAACAAGGACCCCGGTGACCCGCTCTCCCTGGGTGACCGGGATGGCGAGAAAGGATTTGACCGGGACGTTTCTTGAATAATAGCCGAGGCTCCGCGGCGGGACGACCATGTACGGCAGGTACTGGGGCTGTTTTCGGGCCGCGCAGATGCCGATGAGTCCGCTCCCTCCGGAGATCTCCACGGTGTGCGAGGGGATGTATTTGCTTTGGCTGCGGACCCCTCGAAGCGTGAAGGTCCCGTCTTCGCGGTCATCGAGAAAGAGGGCATAGGTGTGGGCGGGAACGAAGGCAGAGATCATATCGATCAGCGCGCAGAAAGCGCCTTCCCGCTCTCTTGCGCCGCTGACACAGGTCGCTTGCCTGCTCTTCTCGGCCAGTGCCTCGACGTTCGTGCCGCCGGCCAGAGGATCGACCGCGTCGGCATCGGAAAGAAGCTTCTCGTAGCTGTCTCTGGCGGTCTTTGCCTCGCTTTTTATGCGGTGCATGATGTGGGCGGTGATGAAGGCAACGCCGACGAGGGAGGCGGTGAAGCCGGCGAGCATATACCATTGCCGCGGGTCTGCATGGCCCGTGAGGAGGAGGTTCGAGGCTTCGATGACGAGGATGAGAGCTGCCACCGGGTAGGCCCAGGTGCGGTGCTGGAATGCGGCTGCCGAGGTGATGAGGAAGTAGAGAGGGAAGAGCGGCGAGCCGGAGGCGCCGCTCAGTTGAATGAGAAAGTTGAGGCCGATGGTTCCGAGGATGATGAAGGGGAAGGAGAGGCTTTTGGAGCGTTCCTTGGTAAAGAGCGCCGCGTAGGAAAGGGCGAAGAAGAGAAAGACGAAACCGATCAGCCAGGGTATCAGGAACCTGCTTGCCAGGCCCGTACGGATGAACAATCCCAAGCCGGAAACGACACAGTAGAGGGCGAGGCCGGCGGAGACGATTTTCTTCACACCTTTTTTCTCCTGTTCATCTCTTCCTCGAAGTACTTCCGGTACAGGACGTCCCACTCCCTGCTCCCTTCGGGGACCCTGCGCGAAAGCGACTGGATCGTACGCCGGGCCGCAGCGTCGGCCTCGTCCTCGTACTGGAACTCCGACGTGATGGTCCGCTTGATCTCGCGCAGCAACCGTTCCTCGGCCAAGAGCACGTCGATATTCCTGTCCCGGACGATCTTGTCCAGGATGAGGTGGGAGAGGTGGGATATCCGGTCTTCGCTTAAACGCATGATAGTTGATTTGCTCCGTTTCGTATGGACCAAGGCAACCGTGTTGCCGTGATTTAATGTTTCTTTAATCTTTACATCTTTAATGCACGCCAACGCGGTTGGCTCGCTCCATATTTAGAGAACTATTCCCCGCTCCTTCGCCAGCTTCTGCTTGGTAAGCTCGAACACCTTTCGGTAGTCCATGTTCTCCCTGGCGATCTCCGCCTCGTGCGAAGAGAGGAGCTTTTCAACGTCCTTGTTGAGCCTCTCCTCCTCAAGCATGTTCTCCGTAATCACGTCAATGATCTTCGCGGCAATGGCTTCCTTCGGCACTTCATATTCGACGATCCCCTTGCTCTCAAGGTTCGCGGCAATGGCGTCGGCCAGGTGTTTGATCATTTCCTTGGAAAGTCTCATCAGGATACCTCGGAGGCATTATAACAGAAAAGGGGGGAAGGCGAGAGGAAAAATGCATGATGCGGAGTTCAAGGGTAAATATTGAATTATTGAAATGAGGAGGGGATTATTTGCTACAAGGTGTGATTTCGGAGCATCAAATATGTTATCAACTTCTATGTGTACTTCACAAGAGTTTCGCGTTTTGGAAATCGCGAGATATATCTACAAGTCCGCACTGCCGATATTGTGACAAGGGCAAAGAATACCGTTCGAAATATACATTAAGTTCTAGCGGCCTCATTATTCCATCGGGGAAGGAGTTCTTTCATTTCTTAAGGTGTTTCCATTGGCAGGAGGATGTCAACAGTCGTTCCTCCACTCTGACGACTCTTAATCTGGATGTTTCCGTTCATCCTTTCGATCATTTTTTTAGAGATGACAAGTCCGAGGCCAGTGCCATGGCCCTTGGTCGTGAAAAATGGCTTGAAAAGGTCCTTCAAGTTTTCTTCAGGTATTCCGCATCCGTTATCCTCTATTGTTATCCTGACCATGCCGCCGTTCCGGGATACAAACACGGACACCGACGCATCTTTTCTTCCGCTTAATGCGTCTGCTGCATTCGTGAAAAGATTGAGCAGGACCTGTTGTAGCGCGCGCGGATCCCCGTGGCAGCGTTCAGCACACGGTTGGACCTCTACTAAGATTGTTATGCCTTTTTTGTAAAAATCCTCCCGTATCAACGCGAGGAAGTTGTTCATGAAATCGGTCATGCTAATCCAACCAAGTTCGAGATTTTCGAACATATTAAAACTCTTCAGGCCTCGAAAAATAAACTCCATTTCATCGATCGCTTCCAATGCGTAGCTCACATGTTTTTTTATAGTTGCGGTATCAATATTTTCGACTTTTTCTGCCAGATAATTCAAGTGCGCCGTCATTCCAAAGATAAGATTTCCAATTTCATGCCGGACCCCTGAAAAGATATATCCAATGTTGTTCATGTTGTCCACGGTCTGAGCGATTGATTCGAGCTTCATTTTATCTGTAACATCGCGTTTGATGGATACGTGGCCCAGTGTCTCACCATTGGAATTTTTAACTGGAGTATATGTGCAGTCCTCATGATATAGGGTACCGTCTTTTTTCTTGCTGATGAGGCGTCCACTCCAGGCGTCATTTCTACCGCTTGTTTCCTTGGTGATTCGATTTAACTGGTCATCAACGTTGCAGCTCTCTAGAAGGTCCAGGGAACGCCCAATGATATCACGCCTGAGATATCCTGTAATCTGTTCGAACGCCTTATTTACATACCTGATTGTACCATCCGGCGTATCTGTAATTACAATGGCGTCAGCGGTCGATTCGAACGCCGCAGTAAGGAGATCGCGCTGTGACTCGGCTTGTTTGCGCACGGTGATATCCTGTAGGAGCGCTACGATATAGTCCAGTGTGCCGTCCTGTTTCCGAACACCTCCCACGGCAACGCTGGCCCATATTATTGCTCCATTCTTGCGAATAAACCGCTTTTCCAGCGTATAACTATCCAGCTGCCCATCGAGCACTTTATTGAACTGCTCCTGAGCAACGGCCAGGTCCTCGGGATGCGTCAATTCGGACCACGCCGTGTGCAAAAGCTCCTGACGCGAGTACCCTAATATATCACAGATGCGGTCGTTGGCCTCAACCCAGCACTTTTCCCTGTTCATAATAGCAATACCGACAAGGGGTAAGTTGAAGTAGCTGCGAAAACGGGCATCACTTTTCCGGAGTGCTTCTTCGGCCATCCAGCGGTCAGTCATATCGCGTATGGATTCGATGGCACCTACATGGTTGCCATGCATGTCTAAAAGCGACGTCGCTGTCGCCCATACATAGGCCCCCTTGCCGCCATATAAGGCGGGGCAAAAAGTCTCTGCATACAGAATACGCCCCTTTTTTTGGACCCAGGCATACTTAGCCGCTAATGCTTCATCGTCGTTCTCAATCAGATCAAGCAACTGCCTCCGTCGTTCTGCGTAAAAGGGAAGAGAGTAGGCACGATCGCCCTGACCGATAATCTCCGCCTTGCTTACGCCGGTCATGGCTTCCATGGCGTTGTTCCATACAATGACTTTCCTGTTGTGGTCGATGACGAAGGTGGCATCCGGGAAAAAATCGATGATGTCAATAAGTTGTTGTCGAGACGATCTCAACTCTTCTTCGCTTTTCCCGAGCTCGTCAATCTTCTGCTGCACTTGCCGATACGATAGCTCCAGCGCTACCTCCGCCCGTTTGCGCATGATTAGAATGAATGAAACCGTCCAAAATACGAACACCCCCAAAGACCGATTGATTATTGCCCTTGAAAGGCTGCCTCCCGGAGGAGCAATAAAATAGCTCGCTGTGGTCAGGAGCGTGCTGATAAACGGGAGAATGAGGATGGAGAAACGTTTTATCGCAGGGGCGGCCACGAATATGGGGATAATATAGAGTAGATAGAATGCGAACCCTATTACTGCCCGAACATCGAGGAGAAAGACACATGAGGCAATCGCAATAGCAATGGCAAGTAATTGTTTGTCTTTCAATCGTCGACACCTTAAATCGTACAACTGATTTTAGAGTTAAGCTGATACAAATGGAAACTGATAAACTCAAAAGTGTTACAGCTTAGAAGTGTGATGTTTCAGGATGTCCGTAACGACATCACTTAAAATATGCAATATTAATAGGCCTGTCGCGTGTCTGTAATCTAATGGCTTTATCGAGAAATACTTAGATACAAGCACAGATATTAAGACTTGTCAATTATTTTGAATGGATATTTTAAGGATATACGCTATTCAATTCTGGTTGATAATTAGAATGGTTCAAAGAGCGGAAACTTCAACAGTAACAGGATGTAGCTGACACTACATGTTTCAACCAAGATTCTTCACTAATTGGTTGAAATCAGCCCTTTGACCCTTAATCCTGCTGTCGACGCTTCCAATACAGCAGGACGAACGCATAAACGAGCACGTTCCAGAGGACGACCGAAATACCCGCGATGAGTTGGAAGTTCCGGGGCATGCCAGCCGGGTAGACCAGGGGTTCGATGTAATGCTCGATAAAGCCGCCTTCGTATCCGGCAAGGCCGGCCTTCGAGCGAAAGTAATTCTCCAGGGGAGTGAGCGGGCAGATCCAGCCGCCAAGGTTGATCACCGATGACCACAGGACTGCGGGGATGTGAAACCATGCTACCTGCCGCTTATAGTGAACGGCAACCCCGCCGAAGACCGCGAAAAACACGAAGGCAAAATGAAACAGGATGACAGTGTCAGCTGATATTTTCGAAAACATAGGATGAAAAACTCACCTTGAAGTGTGCGGCTGCCGACAACCCAGGCTGCCGCGGCGGCAATAAGGTCAGTGCACCGAGCACGTTGCACGTCAAGACCGGGCTGGACATCAATTGGTTCTGTTAGTTTCTTTTCTCGTGGGGCAACGGAATGTCAGCTGTCTTGGTCAATTTCATCTCGAAGGTAATCAGTTTCTCTTTTCCTGCTTCGCTGTAGATCGCGGGTTTTCCGGAGAAGACGGCGTCGATCGTTATGGGTATTGTTTTCTGGCCTTATAACAACCGTCCTACGACAGACCCAAAACTGGCACGAGGTCCCTATAGGCGATCTCCGCCGGGACCTTGATCTCCATGTCGCTTTTCGGTTTAAGCTCCAAAGGGATGTCTTTCCCCGTCAGAAACTTTTCCTCCTCGATAAAAAGCTCATAGGAGACGGAAACGTTTTTTAGTCCCGCCTCATTCGGGTTATGCACGGAAAAAAGAAAGTTCACCATTGCCCGGTTTTGCGAGGCCTCGACCAGTTCGGATCCCGTGTAGGTGAACGTGGGCTTCTCCAGCCGGGTGGTCATAAATTTCGTCCATGACGCATCCTGACAGGATGAAGAGGAGAATACGATGAACTGCGCGGTACATCGTGTATGAAAACCTCGTGAGATTCATAGCAGCGCCTGGATCTCCGGCAACTTTTCCTCAGTCGCCATTCTGCCCCGTTTCAACAGTTCCTTCGCCTTTGAGAGATCGTAGCAGGGAGATGCCCTTTGCGTTGACGTTCACTAGCACGTCCGCGAGCTTTTCTTCCACCCGGGCATTTCTCGACGCCCAGAGGGCGGAGAGGTGGGCCGCGATTTTCATGATGCTGTCGAACTCCTCCGTTTCCAGCGCATTGTAGTTCACGTTCACGGCGATCACTTTCTGCAGCGCCCAGCTCCTCCCTCGCCGTCCTGACCGGTATCTGGCTGACGACGCCGCCGTCCACCAGCAGACGCTTGTTGATTTCCGTCGGAGTAAAGACAACCGGCAGACTGCAGCTTGCCTGTACGGCCCTGGCCACGGAGCCTGTGGTGATGGAGACTTTTTCCCCGGTCCGAAGATCGGTGGCTACGGCGGCAAAGGGGAAGAGAAGGGAGGAGAACTTTTTGACCGGTAGGATCGAATCCATAAAGCGGTAAATGCCCTCGCTCGAGATCAGCCCCCTGCGGGGAACATTGAATTTCAGAATGTCCGTCCAGGTCGTCTTCAGGATGATCCGTTTGATTTCAAGAAGCGGCATGCCTGCGGCATAAAGGGCGCCGATGATGCTGCCGGCGCTTGTCCCGGCGATAGCGTGGATGGGGATGCCTTCCAGTTCCAGGGTGTCCAGAACTGCTATATGCGCTATGCCGCGAGCCGCCCCTCCTGAGAGCGCCAGCCCGATTTTCGGAATAGAGGTGATAGGCATAGTTGGGCGTTTCTACCCTGTGTAAGTTCTTTGTGATGAAAAATATTGTTATTTCGCTCCTCTCCTGAAGAGAAGGAGGAAGAAAGTACCCTGCCTCGCCCCATGGGGATGGGGCGAGCACGAAGGGATTTCCGGATGGAGAGGGAGAGAATGCGACTATTTTCCCGCGAGCTTATTGATCGTGTTTTTGATATGGCCGCCCATGTCTTCGAAGGCGTACAGGATGCACAGATAGGTCGATGACGACTTGGGCGAGCATTCGCCGGTCACGAGCCTCTCTTCGTGTGCGGTTGCGAATTCATTGGCCATGCGTTCGAGGATGTCGCTGTCGGCCAGCACAGTCTGGAGGGTCGCCGGAGACCCGGTGACCGCTACCTCCCCGGCTTTTTTCAGGATGTCCTTTGACTTCGTGAAGAGTTTGCCCGTTTCGAGGATGGCCTTGTCGCTGAACAGCAACCCTTCTTTGATCCGGCTTCGGCTGTTTTCGCCGATGCGCTTGATGCTCGTGGCGATCTTTTCGATGTGAGCGGGTACGGTCAGGATCGCGCGGGCCTCATTGTTTGCGGAGGCCATCTTCGCAAGTAAGGCGGTGAGGCCGTCTTCCTTTGCCTGAATTTCCCCGGCGAGTTCGTCCGCCTCGTCCAGCGATGCTGTCCTGTTCTTCATGAACCCATCTTCCGTGAGTTCAAGCATGGACTGTGCTTTATGCATCACCAGATAGATATCTTTCCTGACGTCTTTTACGGTCGGTTCCGACATACGTTGCGAGCTCCTTTCAGATATTGCCGTGCAAGCTGATGCGATATACTGAAAAATTTCTCCAGACTATAGCAGAAAACGTTTGATAAGACATGTTAAATTTATTTATAAAGATATTTTAATGTTTTATGGATTTTGCTTCCTCGCGCCGCGGATCACCGACCTGCTTTTCGCCGCGCCTGCTGCCCGGTTCTGAAGTTATTTTAGCATACATTGCCGCTGCGGACGGCTTTTTTCTTGACATACCGTATGGCCGCTGGTATAACCTAGACCATCGTTTCAGGACCGTGCCGCGGAGCGGATCATGCCCTTTTTTGCCGGTGAAATTTTCGTCAGCGAGGTTTATCGCAAGCCGGTGCTTGACCCGATGGGCGATGAGATCGGACGCCTCACGGACATCATCTTGAGCATGGGCGAACCGTTTCCTTCGGTGAGCTTCCTCTTTATTTCCTCCGGCAAGGAAACGTTTCTCGTTCCCTGGGAGATGGTCAACCTCTTCAACAGGCGGGTCATCTCTGTCAGCGCCTATCGAAAGGACCTCGCAGGCGCGGTGCCCTCGCCCTCGGACATTCTGATCTGCAGGGACCTCCTCGACAAGCAAATCGTAGACATCAACGGCGCCAAACTCGTGCGCGTAAACGACCTCGAACTCGGAGATGTAAAGGGGAAGCTGTGCCTGGTCGCCGCGGACATCGGATTCCGGGGCCTCCTGCGGCGTCTCGGGATCGAAAGGCGCGGCGAAAAGCTCTTTTCCCTGATCCACTCCAAGCTGCCGCACAAACTTATCTCCTGGCGCCTGGTCCAGACCGTCGAACCGAAGCTGACAAGGCTGACCTTGACCGTCACCCGTCAAAAGGTTTCGCTCCTGCATCCGGCCGACCTTGCGGAGATCATCAGCGAGGTAACTCAAAAGGAAAGGACCGCCTTGTTCGGCAGTCTCGATGTCGATACGGCCGCCGAGGCCCTGCATGAACTCGAACCCGGGGTCCAGGCGGACATTATCGACGACATGTCCAAGGAGCGCGCGTCGGACATTCTCGAACGCATGCCCCCTGACGAGGCGGCCGACGTACTCGGCGACCTTCCGGAGGCAAAGGCGCAGGAACTGATCAACCTCATGGAAAAGGAGGAGGCCGAGGATGTGCAGGAGCTCCTGGAACACGAGGAAGACACGGCGGGCGGCCTCATGACGACCGAGTTTCTGGCTTTTCCTCCGGACATGACTGTCGAGGAAGCGATCACGGAGTTGAGGCTTGAGGCGCCCGATGTTGAAACAGTCTATTATCTTTTCATCGTTGACGGCAACGAACGGATCGTGGGCATTCTGTCCCTGAAAAACCTCATTCTTGCCACGGCGCAGACCCTGCTCGGCGACATCATGACGGCGCCGGTCAAGACGCTCCCGCTGGACGCAAGTCAGAAGGACGTGGCGGAATTCATATCGAAATACAATCTCCTCGCTGCACCGGTCGTTGATGAAAACATGGTCCTTCACGGCATTGTGACCGTGGACGACGTCGTCGATTTCCTCCTGCCCACGGCATCGAGAAAGAAACGAAGAAAGCTGTAACGTAGTGAGCCAGGTACTTCTTTCCGTTGACCATCATTCCGTCACGATTCAAGCCGGAATCCAGCCTGCGCCCAGCGGTTATGAGTGCTACATCGCGAATGCTCGGTGTGCGATAGCGCGAGTGCAGGGTGTGTCTTTGCTCCTGATCATTTTGGGATCATAGATTCCCGACAAAGGCGTTTCCGGTTGTTGTCAAAACGCCGGGAAGGACGGGAGTGACGAAAAGGGTTCGCAGTAACGATATCAAATGCGGCGAAGATATTGTGAGGTTTTGAAACGTGAAGTTACTCGATCAAATCAAGACGCTGAAGGGGGCCCGGCTGATCGCGATCTTAAGCGTCATCGGCCCGGGATTCATCGCGGGAAACGCCGGCAATGACGCGGGCGGCATCGCGACCTATTCCATTGTGGGCGCCCGCGAAGGCTACGGCCTGCTCTGGGCGCTGCTGCTCGTCACCGTCGCCCTTGCGGTGGTCCAGGAAATGTCGTCGAGGATGGGAGTGGTGACCGGCAAGGGCTTCGGCGACCTTGTCCGGGAGCAGTTCGGCGTCAAGGTAACCCTCGGCATCATGGCGCTCTTCGTCTTCGCCAATCTGACCGTCACCATCGCCGAGTTCGCGGGCATCGCCGCGAGCATGGAGCTTTTCGGTGTCACGAAATACGTGTCCGTGCCGGTTTCCGCCTTCATCGTCTGGCTGGTGGTCGTCAAGGGGAACTTCAAGCAGGTCGAGCGCTTCCTCATCGCCATCAGCCTCATCTATCTGACCTACGTGATTTCCGGGGTGATGTCGAATCCGCCCTGGAAAGAGGTCGCACGGCAGATAGCGCTGCCGCACGTGAGGATGGACAAGGACTATCTTCTCCTTTTTATCACGATGGTGGGGACCACGATCACGCCGTACATGCAGTTCTATCTCCAGTCCGCCGTGGTAGACAAGGGCGTTAGGATCGAGGAGTACGGTTTCGCCAAGTTCGACGTCTACGCCGGCTCGATCATGACCGTGTTCATCGCTTTTTTCATCGTCCTGGCCACGGGCACCATTCTGCATCCTGCGGGGGTGATCGTGGATTCCGCCGAGGACGCGGCCCGGGCCCTCGAACCTCTGGCGGGAAACTTCGCGTCACAACTCTTTGCCGTGGGTCTTTTGAACGCTTCGTTTCTCGCGGCCTTTGTTTTGCCGCTGGCCACGGCCTACGGATTGTCCGAGGCCTTCGGCTGGGAGTCTGGGCTCAACAAGAACTTCAAGGAAGCGCCGCAGTTCCTCGGTTTCTATACCGCCTTTATCGTAATTGGCGCCGGGGTCATCCTGATCCCGAACGTGCCGCTGATCTCGATCATGTTCCTTTCCCAGACGATCAACGGCATCCTGCTGCCGTTTGTGCTCATCATCATGCTCAAGCTCGTGAACAACCGTGAGATCATGGGCGAGTACGTCAATTCGAAACGGATGAATATCGTCACGTGGTTCACCGTGATGATCCTCGTCCTGCTTACGGCCATGCTCGTAGTGATGAGCTTCCTACAGTAGCAGGCGACTCGATAGCAGCGGCGAGGGCTCCTGTGTTATACTGGTGTTATGGAGTTCTGACAAGCATGGAGGAGATAAACTATGATCGAACCTGAAAGAATCCCTCCGGAAGAAGCGAGAAAAAGGGTCCTGTCCGGCGCCGCCATTTTCGTCTGCGCTTATGACGACGAGGAGAAGTTCGAGAGAATGCATCTTGAAGGCGGCACCTCGTATGCCGAGTTTAAGAACAGGGCCCCGTCCCTGTCCAGGGAGCAGGAAATCATTTTCTATTGAGGCTGACCAAAGGAGGCGAGTGCTGCCCGTCGGGCAGCAGAATACCTGGAAAAAGGGTTTCGTAACGTCAAGGTCCTCGGCGGGGGAGTGGAGGGTTGGAAAAAATCCGGATTCCCGCTTGTGGATCCCGGTAGTCAGGAGCAGACGCTGAAATAGGGTCGCGTCGTCCCATCCTAATTATTTGGACTATTGCCATGACTATAGATAGATCCATATTTGGCCTTCGATTCGGCGCGACCACTGAACTCTCACCGACACAGGAGGATCTTGACTCATTTCTTCGGAGTCCGAAAAAGGTGGGCCGAAAAGAACCACAAGGGCACGACACTGCAGCGTACGGCGAATTGATTCAAAGGCTCAGGGCGTTCGAGCAGCGCCTCCACAGAGTCGAAGAGACGCCGAATTTCCGCGAAAAAATGTTTTATTTCGTGCTCCGCCATTCCTGTTTTGTTGACCCCGCCCTCAAGTCCGCGGTGGAGCAATATAAATATCACGCGCACTCGCTTGCGACCCTCGATTTCAAGAAACCGAGGGTGTTCATCACGACCGCTGCAGCGGAAATGAGCAGGCTTAACCCGAAAAAAAGGGATGAGGCGGCCAAGCTGACCAGGCTTCGGGTCATGGTCAGGGACCGCAAAAGCACGCTTGAGGCGCTTACGAAACGACGCGTCGCCTTGGCTGGGGAACTGGCCAACATCGCCCAGTATATCAGGGACAATCTGGGCAAGATCGAAAAACTCTGCGAAACGTCGATCGTCGTCCTCGTGAACGTCCAGATCGGGAAGAGCTTAGAAAGGCGCCTGATCGAGGAGGTCAAGGAACACTTCAGGGAGCGTCTCAGGGACGTCCTGCCCCGTGGTCCAATCCCGAAGCAATATCAAGAGACTTTACAAAAAGATGTCGCGGAAGCGTCGAAGGAAATTTCCAGTTTTATCAGGGAAGATGTATACGCCCTGACAGGGTTGTACGAATCCATTCACGACCACGCGAAAAAAACCTCTCGCGAGCTCGATGCCCTTCTGGATAAGGTGAAAAACAACAAGGACAAGGGTACGGACAATGACGCAGGGTTCTTCACACGGATTGAAGAGGTTCTCATCTCACTCATATCGGATTATCGCTTCGAGTTGAAGACGGCGCCGGCCTTGGCCGAAACGACCCACAAAGACCTCCTCCTGGAAAAGCGGAAAGAGATGCTCGACTACCTTTTTGACCTTCTGCAGAAAGAACGCAGGTCACGGATTGATCGAAGATCATTCGCCGATCGAAGAAGGTTACGTGACCCCGGTCGCAAGGGACCCGAGCGAAGAACCGGAAAAGAGAGGCGATCCGGGAAGAGAAGATCCGAAGAAGCCAGGTAAAATCCGTTCGTAAACGCGAAAAAAATATCAGTTCCGGTCTAATCGACTGCTGGAAACCAGGTTTTCGCGGCGAGCGGCGCCTGCATGCCCGCAATCACAGACCGCCTTGCGTCTGTCCTTTTTCTATGCTCAGAAGGGGGAAGTTGATGGATATTACACTATGATGCAGAGAGAGGAGACATCGCCCGTATCCGATGAACGATTTCAGGCAACACCTTGAGGACATAATCGATCTCCGTTTCCGTGTTCTCCCTTCCCAGAGAGAAGCGAAGGGCGCCGCGGCATATCTCATGAGGAATCCCCATGGCCAAAAGCACATGAGAAGGTTCTCCCGTCCCGGATGTGCATGCCGAGCCTGACGACACCTCCACCCCCTTGAGGTCCAATTCGAGGAGTAGGGACTCGGATTCTACAAACGGAAAGGAGAGATTCAAGGTATGGGGCAGCCTCATCGTTGGATGGCCGTTCAGCCGGGTATGAGGTACCTTTTGCAGCAATCCTTTCTCCAGTTTGTCCCTGAGCGCCTGCATTCGTGCGGCCTCCTTTTCCAAACCCGCCATCCCGAGTTGGGCTGCCTTTGCCATGCCCACGATACCTGCTACGTTCTCGGTGCCTGCCCGCCGGTTTACCTCCTGATGTCCGCCATAGACCAGGGGTTTAATGGTCACACCTTCCCGGATGTACAGGGCGCCTACTCCCTTGGGCCCGTTGATCTTGTGGGCCGAAACCGATAGCAAATCGGCCCTGAGCTCATCAACCGCGAAGGGGACCTTGCAGAAGCTCTGTACAGCGTCCGTATGGAAAAGGATGTTTCGTTCCCTCGCGATTCTGCCGATATCCGGGATGGGGTTGATCGTACCTGTTTCGTTGTTGGCATGCATGATGGAAATCAAAACGGTGTCGTCCCGCAAGGCCTCAGCGACCACGTCAGCCCTGATCAGCCCGTTTCCATCGGGTTTTACATAGGTCACCCGGGCGCCTTCCTCTTCCAGAAATTTGCAGGGACTGAGGACCGCTGGATGCTCCACCGCCGAAGTGACAATGTGGTTCCCCTTGCGCCGTAGGGCGCCGGTAACCCCCCTGATCGCCATGTTGTCAGCCTCCGATCCCGACCCGGTGAAACAGATGCATTCCGGGTTCGTGGCCCCCACGATGCGAGCGATGGTTTCCCGTGATTCCTCCAGGGCCTTTTTAGCTTCTCGTCCGGCGGTGTGGATGGAGGAAGCATTGCCATATTTTTCGTTGAGATAGGGCAGCATGGCCTCCAGGACCTCGGGAGCGAGTGGAGTAGTGGAGTTATTGTCCAGATAGATGTTCATCGGTAGTCGTCCTCTGCCTGATTGAAGTTTGATGATTTTCTCTTTGATTATAGCTCGATTAAAACGCGATATACTATAAAGTAGGAAGCAAGAAGGAAAGACCCGCATGCGGGAACGATTCCGGGGAGGAGCGGTATGGACGTGAAGGATACCTATGATGTAATCATCGTGGGAGGCGGGCCCGCGGGACTCGCCGCGGGGCTCTATGCAAAAAGGGCCGCAATGAAAACGATTCTTTTTGAGAGGGGATTGATCGGCGGCCAGATCGCCATATCGAAAGACGTGGATAACTACCCCGGTATGGAGGGGATAACCGGGTTCGACCTGACGGAGAAACTGATCCATCATGCAAGGTCCTACGACCTGCACGTCAGACCCCAGGGGGTATCCATGATATCAGCAGGAGCGGATTTTCACACGGTGCTGCTTTCCGACGGCGATGAGCTCCAGACCGTGGCCCTGATCCTCGCTTTGGGGGGGGCAGCTCGAAAGCTCGGGATTCCCGGTGAAACGAAATACCTCGGGACCGGCGTCTCTTATTGCGGCACATGCGACGGTTTTTTCTTCAGGGACAAGACTGTCGTGGTAGTCGGAGGGGGAGACACCGCCGTGGAAGAGGCCCTGTATCTGTCGAGTCTGGCTAAGAAAATATATCTCATTCATCGAAGAAACGAGCTGCGGGCAGCGAAAATGCTGGTCAATCGTCTCATGAACGAACCGCGTATCAACGTTATCTGGAATACAATAGTGACGGAGATCCGGGGGGACGGTTTGATGGTCGACTCCGTGTCACTTGAGAACATCGAAAGCGGGGAAAAGCGGACGCTGCCGACGGACGGTATATTCATCTTTATCGGGTATGACCCGAATAACCTGCTGATCCCACCGGCGATCCGAATGAACGAACGGGGTTTCGTCATCACGGACGAGAAATGCGAGACAAACATCCCGGGTATCTTCGTGGCCGGAGACTTGCGCCAAAAGTTCGCCAACCAGATTGTGGTTGCAACGGCCGACGGATGCATAGCAGCGCTTGCCGCTGCGCGGTACGTGGAGACGCGGCGGGCCATGGCGCTATCGCGCTGATTCGGTGCGGTGTCAATGCATTTCGAGAAGCAACATCTGCACGAGTTTATAGTTTTTCGTAGAGGATGGGGTCATTCACGTCGGCTTCTCGGAACCCCTTCAATCGCAGGGCGCAGCTCTCGCACCTGCCGCACGCTTTTTCGCTGCGCTGGTAACAGCTCCAGGTGAGGTTGAGCGGGGCGCCGAGCGCAACGCCGCGCTTCACGATTTCGGACTTTTTCAAGTGGATGAGTGGTGTTACGATCTCGATTCGCGTTTCCGGCCTCGTGCCCATTTCTATGACTTTATTGAAGGCCTGATAGAACGTCTCCCGGCAGTCGGGATAGCCTGAACTGTCTTCTTCCACCGCGCCGATGAATATCTTCACGGCGCCAATGACCTCCGCCCAGGAAGTGGCTATGGAGAGGAGGTGCGCATTCCGGAAGGGGACGTAGGTGATCGGGAATTGTCGGATATGCGGATTGTGGATCGTCGGATTGGGAAGCAAAGCCGATTTCAGGGACGGGGATTGTTGTCGTCCGTGAGGGCTGAGCCTCCGATTACCTTGAGGTGCTCCAGGCTGACGATGAGCCGCTTGTCAGCCTGATAAAAATCCGCTACGTCGTTGAACGCCTTCAGCTCACGCGCCTCGGTCCTCTGGCCGTAGTTTACGTGGAGAAAGGCAAGACGAAACTCTTCATTCGCGAGCGCTGCCGTAACACAGCTGTCCATGCCGCCGCTGACGAGGATTATTGCCAACTCGTTTTTCATGAAGACAGTTTACCAGCGTCGGCCGTGAAATTCCATGCTTTTTTAACCCATCCCCACCCTCACCCTTCCCTTGAAGGGAGAGGGCGGGAAGGGGGATGGGTCCTTTACGGTCGTGTCATAAACAAGTATCAGTGCGCTCCGTGGATTAGCATGGGCAGACATCGGGTGCAGACGACCTTTTCTTTTCCCTCATGGTAGCAGGGCAGATACACCCTCGATTTGTCATCGGTCCCGCACACAAAACATTTCAGCTCTTTGCCCGCCATCTTATCCCTCCAGTGCGTTTATCTCGTCAACGATTTTGTTCGGGTCCATGTTGTGCATCATGGAGCCGAAGGATATGGACTCCATGTTGATGCCCGCACAGGTGAAACACCCGTTGCCGAAGTATTTCTGGATCACCGCTTTTGCGGCTGGGCTCATCTTGATGACGTCACCGATGATGGTATCTTTCGTTACTTTCTTTTTTTCCGCGATCATAGTGGCCTCCTTAGGTAGTTTGTTGGATATACTCTATCAGGTTTTGATCATGACCGCTATGACCTGCGTCATACTACTATTCTCGACTGATTATGAGGCACATCATAGCGCGCTGCCGCGGGATGCTCTATACTAAGACTACAATAAAACTTCGGGAGGTGTATCGTTATGGACAGGTTCGTAAAAGGGTTTATCGTGATGAGCGTCGTATATCTGGGAATCGCGGCACTGCTCGGCGTCGTTATGCTGGGGAGCCAGAACGCAATGGCCTTGAAGTTCGTTCATTCGCACCTGAACATGCTGGGCTGGGTCTCGATGATGATCTACGGCGTGGGTTATCACATCCTACCTAGGTTCATGGGGAGGCCGCTGTACAGCAACAAGATAGGAGAGGCGCAATTCTATCTCGCGAACATATCTCTCGTGTCGATGCTCCTGTTCTATGTGCTGAATATCTACAGCCCGACCGGGATGTTCCGTACGCTTACCGTACTATCAGGGGCAATCCAGGCATTGGCCATCTTTCTTTTTTTCTACAATATGCTGATGACCCTGCTCACGAAGGTAGAGCAGCCTCATTAACGAACGACAAGATGATCACATTATAAATTGTCATTCCCGCAACGTTTTTGAGCGGGAATCCATTTTTGTCTATTTTAAACGTCAGGATGGATCCCCGATAGAGGCATTCGGGGATGACAAACTATTTGCTATTCGAATTATTGTTATGAGACCATTACTAAAGTGTTGTCACGACGAAAGCTCCTCCAGTCCTTCCCGGTCCTTGAGGACGATCTTGCCATTCTTGTCCGTCAGAAACCCCTGTTTCTTGAACTTGCTGAAGGTGCGGATGGAGGTCTCGACCGTAGTGCCCACCATGTCGGCCACATCCTGCTTGGTAAGCCTCATATCGATGAGGAGCCCTTCATTTGTTTCAATACCTATCTTGCCGGCGAGTTTCAGAAGCAGCGCGGCAATTCGCGCCTCGACGCGTTCGAGGGCGATGTTCTTGAGCGAGTCATAGGAGCTCTTCATCCGGTCTCCCAGCTGGAGAGCGATGCAGTACATGAGGTTCGGGAAGCGGTCCACCAAGCGCATGAGGTTTTTACGGGATATTTTGATTATCTCGCTGTCCTCCATGGCAACGGCATTTGCAGGGTAGGGGAAGTTCCGAAGGACTGCGACTCCTCCGAAGATGTCCGGCGGAGAGATGATCTCCAGAATGATCTCCTTGCCCTCATGGGAGAGCTTCGTGATCTTCACTTTTCCTTTTGAAACGATATAAAACCATTCCGGCTGGTCGCCTTCCGAAAAAATATCCCCTTTCTTTTTTAACGTTGTCGTGATGAGGTAGGGCTCCAGCTCCTTGAGTTCCTTGTCTGAAAGATTTTTGAACAGGTCTATCTTTTTTAAGTTTTTTATCATAAGCCGTCATTATATCAAAATTTATGTTCGAATCCACAAAAAAGCGAATTTTTCAGACAACCTGCTTGACGCGCAGAGGGTGATTTGAGCGCCAATAATTGATTGAGCCATTGGTTGTTGAAATTTGCAACATGATTTTAAGAATATTGGTGTCAAACTGGCCCTTATATTTATCACTCCGCCTTAATCAATACAAAACACTGTTTTGTTTACGTTATGCCTTTTTGTTCTTGAGCCTTTTCCAAAAAATATACTCTGAGGCGCCCGGAATAATCAAGCCGGGGAGTTTCCCGACCCGAGTATAGCCCAGACTTTTGTAAAATGCCCGGGCCTTGCGGTTAAACGATGAAACGCACAGATAAAGGTTGGGTGAACGTCTGGCCGTCATCCCTTCGGCAAAATCGAGGAGCATCCTGCCGATGCCGCGCCTGCGCATTGCGGCATCAACGCCGATCGCGCGAAGGTAACCGCCTCTCGCGAAAACCGGCTCCGGCGTGAAGATAACAAAACCGGCGGGTTCGTCCCCAAGCAAGCAGACAAAAGCCTGCTTTAACCTGATGTATTTCAGAAAGTCGATTCGCTCGTTCAAGGTCTGCCACGGTTCTGAAACCGCGGCAATAGCATCGCAGGCCCGAATATGCGAGCGCGTCATGGGGATGATAGTGAGAGCGCCGGATTTCACGCTTTTCTCTCCGCTTCCTGCTTGAGCTTGGAATAGACCTCGCGGGCTTGACGCTCCGTGCGCTCGCGGGCCCCCGTATTGTCGATGACGTAATCCGCGTGACCGCGTTTTTCCGCAAGGGGCATCTGGCTTCGTATCCGGACGAGGGCCTGCTCCCGGGTAAAGTTATCGCGTTTCATAAGCCGGTCAATCTGCTGCTCGGGTTCCGCGTAGACTACGACGACCCGGTCCATCTTCCGATGGTAAGCCGTCTCGATGAGGAGTGCGGCGTCGAGGATGACGACCGTATCGGGAGGACGGCCGAGCATCTGCCGGATCTGCGACTGGAAGGCGTCGAAGACCTTCGGGTGCAGGCAGTTGTTGAGCCATGCCCTCTTCTCCTCATCATCGAAGACGAGCTCGCCCAGTTTCCGCCGGTCGATGCTTCCGTCCGGCGAGAGAATGCTGCTTCCAAAATGGCCGACCACATCCTCCTGCGTCTCCCGGTTCGTCTCCAGGAGCTCATGGACGATCCGGTCTGCGTCGATCAGGCGGGCGCCGAGGTCCTTGAAGACGCGCGCTACGAGGCTCTTCCCGCTGGCTATTCCGCCCGTCAGTCCTACCAGAAGCATGCTTGCCTTTCGTAACTGCTCAGGTTGTCATGTGAGCGGTTCAAGGTTCCGGCTATGTGAACGAGCGTATCAAAGCTCAGACATCGTAGCCACCTTGTACCGCGAACCTGACCTCACCACGTTTACGCTACGTTTTTCGTAACCGTTACCGCATCAACCCATGCGCCTTATTTACGAGCATCATGATCATGTCCGCGCTCTTGAATATCCCGCCGGCGAAGAACCTCAGGTAATCCATATCTTCGGCAAGATAAATACCGATGAGAAGCCCCGCAAAGACTATGTTGAACAGGTAGATGAGCGGATAGGAGAAGATTGCGCCCTGCTCGTTGATGTCTGTTTGATCGGTCCGCAGGAACATGAACGTCAGCGCCAGATGAAACGTAAACGCGGCGCCGCTGAAAAAAATGATCGTGTTCGTCGCGGCCCGGCCGGCGCTCCAGGCGCGCGCGGCGCCGTAGCATCCCATGGCGATGACCGTGTAGAGGGGGAAAAAATAAGGCGCCAGGGTTATTACGAAATTCGACTTGGTGACGGTCACCCGGCCGCCCCGTTCTCCGGCCTGCAGGGACTTTACCGACCCGCCGAAGAGCATGGCGAAGAGGGCGTGGGTAAACTCGTGCCCGATGACATAGGTGAAAATAGGCTTCTTGAAGAGCAGGTGAACGACCAGATAGGACAGCCCGCCGGCCAGAAAGACATAGGGCGCATCAGGTTTGTACGCCACGGAAAAAACCGTCGCGGCCAGCTGCCGGGTAAAACCCAGACAAACCGGAACGAGCGCAAGGCCGAGCACTATTTTTACGAAGCGTTTCGCCATGACGTTAAAAGAGAAATCTCTTTCTTTTGGTGTCATTCCGGGAACTTGACACCGGAATCCATTGGCTTTTCAATACAAAGATCGGATTCCTGCTTCCGCGGAATGACAAAAAGACGCTATATTTCTGAAGACCTTCGTAAGGCCACGAGCCGGTTATTTACGCCGCCCGCTGCATGCGGAACAATACGATGATGGCGACGCCGCCGAAAAAAATGTTCGCGAACCACGCCGCGACAATGGCGGAAACGGCGCCCGAGCGGCCGAGCGACCCGCCGACACTCATGAGTGTCCAATAGAAGAAGGCGATCATGACGGCAAAGGCAAACCCCTTGGCGGCGCCGCCGCTGCGGACCTTGTGGATCGAGAAGGGAATGGAAATCAGCACCATGAGCAGGCTGGAAAAGGGGTACGAGATTTTGTCGTGCAGCTCGACTTCATACATGCCGGCCTTGTACCCGCTCGACTTGATCCTCTTGACATAGTCCCACATCTCGCGAAAGTTCATTTCCTCGGAGTTTTTGACGATCATTCCCAGGTCGTTGGGACTGTCCACGATGTTGAATATTTCTCCGTCGGAAGGGCGGGTCCGCACGGAATCTCCCTCCTGCGCATAGGTGCGGCTGTGCTGCAGCCTCCATGCGCCGTCTTGCCACAAGAGGCTGCCGGCCGTGATCCGTTCCCGCACCGAAAAATCGGGATTCAGCTTATAGATGTTCAGACCGAGCATTTCGTTGCGATTCGGAGAGACCAGCTCGATGTTGGCGATGCTGTTGTCCGGCCCGCGGAGCCACAGTTTCTGCTGCTGGAACATGACCCGCTGCTGTTTTTTCTCGATCTCGACGTTGCGGATATAGTTGGCGAGCGAAGTATACTTGGGCATGATGAACTCGTTGTTGAGGAAGCCGCATGCGGAGATGACGAGCCCCCCGGCGAGCATGGGGGCGATGATTCTTCCCAGGCTCACGCCGCTCGCGCGCATGGCGATGATCTCGTTGTGGCGCGAGAGGCCGCCGAGCGACAGGAGCGCGCCGATCAGGGTCGCCATGGGCAGCGACATCGAGATCATGCTGGGGATGCTGAAGAGAAAGTACCGGCCGACCTGCGAGACGGTGGCATGGAATTTGATGAGTTTGTCGGCCTTCTGGAGAAACTCCACGCACAGGTAAACGACGAGGATGCCGAGGAGGACGCCCGCGACGAGGGTGATGAATTCCTTGAATATGTACCGGCTCAGCAGGGTCATGGTATTTGGTCCCGTTCCCTCACCGCGGTTTCGGCGCGTTGGGCTTGCTCAGAATCCGCTCCTTCAATTGATAGTAGCGCTTGGCGATCGCATACCCGATCCTCAGGTTTACTTCCTGCCCCTTCTTGTAAACGAAAAACAGCGCAGCCAGCGTGAGGACGACATTCGGGATCCAGTATGCCAGGTACGGCGGGAACGTGCCGGTCTCGGCGAGGTTCGTCGCCCCGCCCAGGATGATATAATAAATGAGAAATACCAGCAGGGCGATGGCGATGCCCGCGGATTTGCCCGAACGGCTCCGCCGGATGCCGAGGGGCGCGCCGATGAGTCCGAAGAGGAGGCAGGCAAAGGGGATAGAGAGCCTCTTGTGCAGCTCCGTTTCCTGGGAGAAGACCGGCTTCCCCTGCCCGCGCGTTTTGTCGATGTCCTGGATCAGGTCAGGGCTGCTCATGTCTTCGTAGCTCTTGCCGGGGGCGTCCTTCCCGGCGAGGGAGCTGTTGATGTCGATAAAGAGCTTGGCCCCGGTAAAGTGCATGAGCGGGTAGGCCTCGTCGTTTTTCGGGGCGGTATGAATGGAGCCGTTCTGCAGGGCGAGCGTAATGTTCAGAGACCGGGGGTCCGCGATGAGCTTGCCGCGTTGGGCGACGATCGTGTAGTGCTCCGCGGCGGTGCGTTCATCGGAAATGAATACGCCTTCCATGTTGTTGTGCGGGTCCATTTTTTCCACGTACATCACCATGCCGTTGAAGGAGCTGCTGAAGACGCCCGGCTCGACGCCCACCGTGGCACTCGACTTGACCAGATTGAAGAGATAGATCTTGAGCGCGGTATTGGCGCTGGGGACGAGGACGAGCGAGGTCGCGGCGGTCGCGGCGAAGCAGAGGAGGGCAAAGAGGAACACGGGCCGTATCATCTGGTAGAGGCTGATGCGGGACGCCTTCATGGCGGTCATCTTCGGAATCGGCGCTCATCCGCGAAAAGGCCGTGAGCGCGGCCACCAGAAGCGACATGGGGATGGTGATGACCAGAAACCCCGGCATGATGAAGATCAGCACCTTCGCCGTCGCCGCGAAGCTGACCTCCTTCGACATCAGGAGGTCCGAAATCCGGAATAGTTTCTGGAGGAAAAGCACGAGCAGCAATACCGCCATGCTGAGGAAGAAAGGCGGCGCCATTTCGCGGAATATGTAGCGGTCCAGCGTCCTGAACATGGTCACTTTCTGATCTCATCGAGTATGTTCTGTTCGATCTGATTCATGTCAAAGTAGTCTTTTTCGAGCTCCTCGACATAGAACCGGTCGAGTCCGCTGTTCATCAGGAAATCCTCGCGCACGTGATTGTCCCGTGACACGATGATGTGCGGCAGGAGATTGTTGAGGTAAAACGACTCCTTCCTGATATCCAGGATGATTTCATGGAATACGCCGTGCGGGACCGGCCCGGTGACGAGCCCTTTGGACTGGAGCTCCCGGTTCAGGTCCTGGATGAAGATCTCCTGGTCCTCCTTCGAGTTCAGCTCGGCGTAGATGCTCCGGAACCGGTCCTTGATGTAGCGATGGATGGACATATACATCTTGTCGTCGTTATTGATCTTCGTGATGGCGGCCGCAAGCTCGCGATACGTGGTATCGCCCGATTTGATCTGCCGCAGCCCCTGATACAGCAGGTCGACTTTTTTCCGGCCGTAACGGGTCAGGTAGCGGTTGTCGCGCAGGGAGGCGATGAACAGCACGCGGAACAGGTCGGGGCCGATCTGATCGAAGACCTCCTTGTTGCCGAAGATGCTCCTGATGTTGCCTTCGGTCAGCGTCGAATTTTCCATGAAGGCGAGGTTGTTGATCGCCGTCGCCGTGCTGTCGTATCGGTCGAAATACGTGAGGATGGAGCTCATGACCTCCAGTACGCTCATGTCGTTCCGGTCGCGGGCGTGCTCGTCGCAGGCGCGGACCGTGTCCAAGCAGCAGCCCCTCAAAGGCCTGGTCGCGGACCAGGGTCGATTTCTGCTTGGCCAGGAGGAGCTTGACGAGGTCTTCCGTAGAGATGTGCCCTTTGATCTTGTCGGTCTGGAGGAACAGGCCCTCGAAGATCGCCCGAGTTTCCCGGACATAGTCGGGCTCTTCAACCTCGACGATGCTCATGTCCTTCAGGAGAAGTTCGTCCAGCGTGTCGAAGAGGTTGTGGGGGATGTTGAGGCGCAGGGAGAGCGTGCGCAGACGGGAGAGCTTTGCCAGTTCGGAAGGGTTCACCTCGCCTTTTTCCGTCACGGAGATGAGGATGTCCTTGTATTCGTCGACGATTTTCTTGTTCTCGTGAAGTTTGTACATCCCGTCGATCTTGATGCGTTCCTGCTGGTAGGGGATGATGTTATATTTGAGCGCCAGCTTGTCCAGTTCCGCATGCGCCTCGGCGGTCAGCGCTTTGTGCGCCGAATAAAACCGGTTGAAGGTATTGAAATACTCCTCGTTGTGGCGGTTCAGAAGGCGAAAGAGGAAAACGAGGGCCTTGGGGTCGTCCAGGGCTTCGAAGATCTCGCGGCAGAGACGGGTGTCCTGGGCGGCGCCGACGGTCGTGCTTCGCTTCAACTGCTTGCCGATGTTCCTGAGGAGATCTCGTTGGATGTCCCCGATTTCCCCGCGCCGTGAGGTATGGACGAAGAAGTAGTAGTTCGAGACCGCGTTGCCGGTGAGGAAGACATGGTCGAAGGACTCCTTGCCCGCGGTGTTGTTCGAAAAAATGATATTGTCGGCCTTGTCGTAGTAGGCGCCGTACATGACCAGCCGGTTCGAGACGTCCTTCCTCAAGAGGTCCTTGAGCGGCAAGTCCACGCCGAACATGTACTCGCAGAGACCGCCGCCGGTCCCCATGTAGGCGATGCCCGTCGGCGTGATGACGAACTCGTTCCTGCCGGAAAAGAACCGGTCGCCTTCGGGGAGCGACTCGTAGCAGTACCTGCTGCTCAGGTCCGCGCCCGTGATGGTGACGAAATAGTCCAGTGTTTCGTTGGCCTGGCCGTGTAATTTTATTTCATGAATCATGGCAGTCCGTATTATATCAGACCGGCCTGATATTTCAAATAAAAATCCATAGTGTAGCAAGGCACGCAGTGTACTTTCTCGTCGTTCCCGCGAGAGGTCGGGGTGAATCCATTCTGAAGCAGGTTCTAAAAGACCCATACACCCGCTGGAGCCTCCCCGCTTTAAAGCGGGACGGGTATGACAGTGAGGGGTTTTGAGCGTTTTCACAGAGTCGTTTATGCAAAAAAGTTTGCTTTCGTAGAAACCATGGCCAATGTAGCTCCCGGCGTATTATCGAAAAACGCATCCCGATTTTCTCCTTGATACCGTCCATGATAAACCGTATAATATCATTCGTCAGACAGTAGAAAACTTCGGTTGCGCAAAAAAGAGAGAGGCCCAACGAGAGATGGCGCCAAGAGACGCACAAGGCGGCGGCACGAAACAAATACTATTACTTGCCGTCCTGGTCATCGCCGTCGCGGTTGCCGTCGCGGGTTACGTGGTCAAGGACAGAAAGGCCCCGAAGAAGATCATCGCAACCGGCGACCGGGCGCCCGAGTTCAGGCTCCCCTCTACCGACGGCCGCTCCGTCGGCCTTTCGGACACACGCGGCAAGATCGTGATGGTCCACTTCTGGGCCACCTGGTGTCCGCCGTGCGTGGAAGAGCTGCCGACGCTGGCGCAGCTTAACCGCGAGCTTCCCGGCAGCGACTTCGAGATGCTCGCGGTGAGCGTCGACGAAGGCGGCGAAGCAGCGGTGAAGGATTTTCTGCGGAAGAACGGCATCGAGCTTCCGGTTCTCATGGATCCCGGCGGGTCGATCGCGAGTTCGTACGGGACCTATAAGTTGCCCGAAACCTATATTCTGGACCGTCAGGGTGTGGTCCGCTACAAGATCATCGGTCCCCGGGACTGGCGCGATCCCGACGCACCCCGGGTCTTGAGGGGCCTCATCGCGGAGCGGTAGCAGCAAATAAGCCATTGCAAAAACATAGTAAAAGGATGTCATTCCCGCAATGTCTGAGCAATCCATTTTGATATGAAGCATGGACCTGTGGCTCGCGGTCCTCTAGGCAGGCACTCATAACTGGCCACGGCAAAGTGCCAGCGAACATTAGAGTGGAGCGTGCCATGTCAGATGCGGTTGTAACAGCAATAATCCTCGTTCTTCTCGTGCTCGCCGTGTCCCGGTTCAATCTCGGCCTCGGCTGGGGGTGAGGCGAAAATCCGGGGCCCTTCTGTAGAAGGGATGATCACCATGCAAAAAAACACGACGAGGAGAAAAAATAGCATCGAGCCATGAAAAAGCTTTTCTTTGCGGGACTCCTGATCCTCGCGGTCTCCATCCTCGCGATTTTTCTGTGGTTCTACTCCGCCCTCAATAATCTTCCCGATGTCTCCGTCCTCAAACGATACCGCCCCGCTGCTGCCGCCGAGGTGCTCGACAAGGACGGCGGCGTTCTGACGCACTACTATGACCGGAAGTTCCGCGTCTGGACGCCGATCGCGGCCCTTCCCAAGGTCGTGATCCAGGCGGTCGTCATTGCCGAAGACGACACTTTTTTTGGACATCACGGCGTGAACTACCAGGCCACGTGGGATGCCCTGGTCGTCGACGTTCAGAGAAAGAAGTTCGCCCGCGGTGGAAGTACGATTACGCAGCAGATGATCAAGAACGTGCTCCTGTCAAAGGAGAAGACCGTCACCCGCAAGGTACGCGAGTATGTGCTGGCCCGGAAGGCAGAGGAAATTCTTTCAAAACGCAGGATCCTCGAAATCTATTTGAACGAAATCGAATGGGGAGACGAGGTGAACGGCATCGAGGCGGCGTGCAGGTACTACCTGGACAAACACGCGACGGAAGTGACGCCGGCGGAGGCGGCGCTTCTCGCCGGAATGATAGCGAACCCCCACTATTATAACCCCTACAAGAGGATGAACAAGGTCAGTCGCCGCCAGCAGCAGGTGCTTTTCAACATGCATCAGGCCACGGATCCTGACCGATGAAGAGTATGCCGCGGCCCGCGAGGCTCCGATCACGCTCAGGCGGGAAGGAAGCGGCAGGTTTGATTTCACCGCGCTCTCCGGCGGGAACGGACGGGCCTGCTATCAGCGGGCGCTGGAGCAGACGCTCCTGTCCCTTTACGATGAAACCGAGTTGTACCGCGGAGGCCTGACGATCAGGACGACCCTGGATAAGGCTCTCCAGGAAGAACTGCGGCGCTGGGAAGAACCCTTTCTGGAAAAGACCGCGGATGTTCCCGACAAGGTCCTGGTCGTGAAACAGGACGGCGTTGTCCGGGCGATCGTCTGTGCAGAAGGGAAGGAAGAGGAAGTACGGTCGAAATTGGGGAGTCCCTGGGTGCCGGTCAGCATCTATGACACGGCAACAGTATCTCCGGACTCGATCGGCAGGGAGCAGATCATAGCGCGGCCAGAGGCCGCAACCAATGCAAATTGAAAATCATAAAATCAGCATTCCAGCGGTTTTATGTTTTCCGGATCATTGTATTTGAAAGAATTAACCTTGGGCGTCACGGGATAGCATTCCATTTGATCAGAAGGAAAGGGTTTAAGGATGGAAAGAAGCGCTTCCTTTCCATGAAGGGACGGATCGAGCCAGAGGTCATAGCTATCTTCAGGAGTGATGACCGGCATTCGGTCGTGTATCGGCAGGAGCAGTTCGTTCGCATTGGTCGTAATGATTGTCGTTGTACAAAACTCTTCGCCTTCCGGGGACGTCCAATAATTATATAATCCGGCAAAGCCAAAGGGTCTTGTCGGACCTGGCCCTGATATAGTAGGGCTTCTTCAAGCGCCCCTCTTTTTTCCATTCAAAAAAACCGTCCGCTACCACGAGACAATGCTGGCTTCGAAATGCGTCCCTGAACGTGGGGTTTGTGGTAATTGTTTCTGCGCGGGCGTTGATCGTTGAATAGCCGATTTTGAGTTCCTTTGACCGGGAGGGTACGAAGCCCCACCGGCAGGCGACGAGGCGCTTCTTCTTCCCGTCATGGAGAACTATAGCAACGTCCTGGCTCGGCGCGACATTGTAGTTCGGTTGAATTTCGACGTTCGTCACATCGATCTGGAATATCTTCGCAATGATATCGAGCGCGCTGTGGATTTCAAACCTTCCGCACATGTTCAGCCTTTCTGAACTGCGGACTGTTATTAAGCCATCGCCGGCTCACGAAGCATGGCCGAAATGACCCGTGAGCAGCCTGGTTCTTCCATAGTGATGCCATAGAGCGCGTCGGCCATCTCCATGGTCCGCTTGTTGTGCGTGATCGTGATGAACTGGGAGCGGCTGCTCATCTCGCGGATGAGGCGCGTGAAGCGCGTGACATTCGCCTCGTCCAGGGGGGCGTCGACCTCGTCGAGCATGCAGAAGGGGGAGGGCTTCACCAGGAAGGCCGCGAACAGGAGCGCGATGGCCGTGAGCGCCCGCTCACCGCCTGACAGCAGGGTGATGCTCTGGAACTTCTTGCCCCGGGGCTGCGCTATGATCTCGATCCCGGACTCGAGGATGTTCGACGGGTCGAGGAGCACGAGCTCGGCCCTGCCGCCTTCGAAGAGGAGGGAGAAGACTTCCTTGAACTTCTCCTGTATGGCGCTGAAGGCCTCGCTGAAAAGATCTACGGTCTCTCCGTCGAGCTTTGAGATGGTCGCCTTGAGGTTGCCGATGGCCTCGTTGATGTCGTTCTGCTGCGAAGAGAGAAGGTCGAACCGCTCCTTCAGCTCGTTGTATTCCTGGAGAGCATCGACGTTGATCGGCCCCATCTGGTCGATCTTCTCGCGCAATTCATCGACCCGGAGCGTCGCCTCTTCCATGTTGATTTCGAACCGGCCGAGCTCCCGGACGACCGATTCCAATTCGGAATGGTAGGCGGTCCAGATCCGGTCCTTCAGGTGCTCGATCTTCATGCGGAGTTCCGTGCGCCGGACTTCGCTTGCGGAGAGACGCTTCTGGGCCGTTTCGAGGCCGTGCCTCTTTTCCCGGGCCTGTTCCTCGGCGGCCTGGACGATTTCGGCCTTCGCTCCATGCGCCTCCTGTTTCGAGATGAGGACCTTGCGTCCGGCGTCGAGGACCTCGATGCGTCCCTTGATCTCGCTCTCCGCTTCTCTGATGGAAGCCTCGAGCTCGGCGAGCTTCCCGGCAATGCTCTCGATTTCGGCATCGCGTTTCACCAGCCGCTCGACCAGTTCTGTTTCGGCTTTCAAGAAGCTCGAGACGTTTCGCATAGCCGCGGCCTGTTTTTCCTGGAGCGCGGCAAGGGTCATGCGGATCTCGGTGATCTCGGCGCGGGCCGATTCGAGATGTTCCCTGCGCCGCGAAAGCTCCGCCTGCAGCGCATCGATGGTTTCCTGGGCGTTTGCGTGGCCCGCTTCGAGACCGCGGAGTGTTTCGGCGGACCGTCCGATCTCCGCATCCAGCTCCTGTCGCTTCGAGGCCCGTTCGGAGGCCTCGGCCTCGACCGTCTGCGACCGGTCGGTCGAGCGGACGATCTCCTCCTTCAGCGATGAGCCGTCCTTGTCGCGGTTGACGAGCTCGATTTCATCGAGGTGAATCTGCTGGGACAGCCCGGCCTCGATCTGCCGGTCCGATTCGATGGCTTCGTCCAGGTCGGCCAGCTCGGCGTCGAGTCCCGCGGCGAGTGTCGTCAATTCCGCCACTTCATGCTCCAGATCCTTTATCTCGCGGCGCTTGGTGAGCATGCCCGACCCGCCCCCGTCTACGGCGCCCCCGGTAACGGCGCCCCCGGGGTCGAGGATATCGCCGGAGAGCGTGACGACGGTCTTGTTGAACCCGTCTTTGTTCCACAGATAGAGCGCGGTGTCCATGGTGTCGACGACGACCACGTCGCCCAGGAGATACTGGGCCACGCTGCTGTACTGGTCGTTGCAGCGCACGATGCTGAGCGCCGAACCGATGACACCGGCGCGCCCGTTCTTGATGAAGGGCTCGGACCTCATCTCGCGCGGCGTCATCGGGACGAAGGTGCTCCGTCCGCCGCTCTGCGTCTTGAGGAAGTCGATGGCCTTGAGCGAATCGGTCTGCGAGTCTACGACGACGTACTGGAGCCGGTCGCCCAGAACAGCCTCGATCGCCGTTTCATACCGGGGTTCGGTCTCGATCATGTCCGCCACGAGCCCGTGGATGGTCCCGATGCGTTCGCCGGCCGCGGCCTCTTTGCGCGCGGACATGACCGTACGCACGCCCTTTTGGTAACCGTCGAGGCGCTGCTCCAGCTCGATCAGGGAGCGGAGACGGGAGCTCTGGCCCGCGAGCTTGTTTCGGGTTGAAGCCAGGTCCGCTTCCAGCGACTTCTTTTTCTCGAGGGACTCCGTCAGCCGCGCCGCGACGACGGCGCGCTCTTCCAGGGCGGCCGCGCGCCTGGCGGCTATTTCCCCGCGTTCCTGTTCTTTCTGCGCGAGCCGCTCCGAAAGTTCCCGCAGTTTCAGGGCAAGATCCCGGACTTCCTGCGCCCCACGGGCATCCAGCTCGTCTATCTGCGCGATCCGTGACTGCAGGTTGGCAATCTTTGTTTTTTCAGCCGCGGATTCGTTCATGGCGCTGAAGATGCCGTTCCTCGTGTCCTCTCAGGGAGCGTTCCTTTTCCCTGAGCTCTCCGGCCATTGCATCCAGCACGGCGGTCTTTTCTCCGAGGAGGGCATTCTGCGCCGCGATCTCTTCACCGAGAGCGCCTGCTTCCCGTTCGTGCAGCTCGCGCTGCTGCGTGGAACGGGCGATCTCCGTTTTCAGGTATTCGATGTCGGAGAGGTCGCGGCCGCGCTGCTCGCTTAACGCGGCGATCTGGCTTTTGGACATCTCGACCTTGTGTTCGGCCCGGCTGAGCGCGGTCTCGGTCTCATGAATGTGGCGCTGGAGCGCCGAGAGCTCATGCTCCGCGGCAAGGGCGTCGGCGCGCGCTTCCTCGATGGACGACTCGATGGTGCCGAGGGCGGCGTGCAGTTCCGTTATTTCGTCTTCGGCCTTTTTGAATTCCTCCGACGCCGCAGTCCACTCGATCCCCAGGTTCGAGTACTCCGCCGAGGCGAGCCGGAAATCGAGGTCTTTCATCTCGCTACGCAGCTTCTGGTAACGCTCTGCCTTCTTTGCCTGACGGTCCAGGGAATTGACCTGTCGTTTAACTTCGGTGATGATATCGTTGATGCGGAGCTGGTTCTGCTGGGTTGATTCGAGTTTGGAGAGCGCCTCCTGGCGGCGGGCCTTGTATTTCATGACGCCGGCGACTTCCTCGAACAGGAAGCGGCGATCCTGCGGCTTGGAGGAAAGGATCTGGTCGACCTTGTCCTGTTCGATGATGGCGTGGATCTTGGCGCCGACGCCGGCATCCGTCATGAGGTCGCGGATGTCCTTGAGGCGGCAGGGTATCTTGTTGATGAGGTATTCGCTCTCGCCGGAGCGAAAGAGCCGGCGGGTGATCTCTATTTCCTCGTACTGTCCGAATTCGGAGGATATGCCGCCGCCGACGTTGGTGAGCCGGAGCGTCACGTCCGCCATGCCCAGGGGTTTGCGGCTCTCGCTTCCGTTGAAGATGACGTCTTCCATCTTGTCGCCGCGGAGGTGCTTGGCGCTCTGCTCTCCGAGGACCCAGCGGATGGCGTCGGAGATGTTGCTCTTACCGCAGCCGTTCGGACCCACCACTGCCGTGACGCCCGGTTGAAACGTGATCATTGTCTTGTCACAGAAGGATTTGAAGCCGATCATTTCGAGGGTTTTGAGCTGCATAGGCCTCCTTTTTAGAAAAACAAGTAAAGAGTAAGGTAAATTCCAAATCCGAAATAATGTTCTAAACTCAATAACCAATTTCTAAAGCACTTGGAATCGTGTCTTTGGAATATATTTTTATAACTGTTATTTAGCCGTTTTTATATCATAAGAAGGGTGGTTTGTAAAGGGAAAAATAACAAGGTAAGGTATTGTATTGCGTGGTATATACAATATATTGTGGTGGGCTTAAAACTATACTTCATGCTCCGAAAGCCGTTTAAACCCGATCTTCATGGGTAAAATAAGCGCCATAATATTGACGGTGATGACGATCATGAATGAACCAAGGATCGCCACCCAGCCCATGACGGATATGGGTCTGCCCGTGGTCTGGGCCATGAATATCCTATACACAGGCCAGGCTTCAAAGATGATGACGACGCCGATGAATATCATGGTCACCAGCATGTACACGATGCCTCCGAAACCTGTCGGGATCTGGGCGACATTGTCATGCTTGAACCTGGGGAATACGGCGCCGAGACCTATGCCGAGCGACGTAATGCCGAAGGTCATCATGAAGACGGTGACGACGCCAAGGGCCATCATAAAGGGAGTTACTTGCAGCAGGGAGTTCGACAAGACAATCAGGACTTCCGCGAGCACGAGGAGCGGCAGAAGACTGCTCCAGAACTTTGCCCAGAGAAAATCCTTGAGGGAAAGCGGCGCGGAACGGATGATCCAGAACGAGGCGCCTTCGAGGCTCACTGCGGGGAAGACGAAACGGACCGATACGGCGGAGATTACGAAACCCACCATGCCGAGATTCAGGAAGGAAATGAGGTTTTGCAGATAGAAGCTCGGCATCTGGGCGCGTTCCAGGGGCAGGAGTTTGAAACTGTATATATAGACCACCGTCAGGGCGAAGATGAGAAAAAGCTGCGACCACTGGGATGTGTCCCGGAAGAACAGCTTCACGTCCTTCAACACAATGGCACGCATCTTCCCGCGAAAGGGCAGGGACACGGCTGTGAAGAACAGGTCGGCCATCCGCGAGCGTGAGATCCGGGCCTTTTTGCCTTCCTGAGACCTGGACCAGCCGGCATAGTAAATCCTGAGGCAGGCCCATTCGCCGATGACAATGCCGGCGAGGCCCGTGCTCCAGAGCATCAGAAGATAAAATATCGCGTCTCCGTTTGTCCTTCGCAGAAGGGGGGCGAGCACCTCGGACGCCCACGAACTCGGCAGAAGCGGAGAAACCGGCGTACGCATGGCCGTGAGATACTGCACGAGCGAGGGAAATGCGTCGGGGTCAACGAGTTTTTCCGGCTGCAGCACGCGAAATAAAATATACAAGACCACGAAGAACAAAAGTCCCAGAAGCACGATGATGTCCTTTGCCCGCCGGGCCGGGAAGGCATTGACGAGCAGCATGGTCACGACGGTCCCAAGGGCCGCAGGGATGAACAGAAAGGGGACGATGGTGAGAATGAGGCCGAGATAATACAGGAAAGGCGCCTTGAATGCCGCCCCGTAGGCGATGAAGACCGGCAGACCATAGATGAGCGTCATCCATGATGAATCCATGATGGTTTCGATATACTTGGCCCGGTAGATGCTTTCGGTCCTGACCGGCGCGGAGAGCAGGATCTCCAGTTCACCCGAAAGATAAAACGTCGAAAGGAGCCGTGACAATATTGCTGAACACGAGGATGGAGAAGAAGGTCAAGAGGATCATCGAAAGGAGACGGAGCGCCAGGAGGTCGCCCAAGCCCTCGATGGTCCTGAAGTAAGAGAGCACGCGGTACGACACGCCGAACATGAAGGCCCAGAACGCAAGGCCGAGGAGCGTAAGGACGATTGTCTTGAGCCCGTCGCCGGGGGCCAGGCGGGTGAGACGGTTTTTTACGGCGTGATAACGCGGGGTCAGAAGCAGGAACATGCGGGTATTATACACGATGGGCGGGGCGCGCCGAATAACATTTTAACGTTGTGCGAATCAGCCGAGGCCTTCCGCCAGTTTCTCCTCAAGCCTGCCCATCCTGAACAAAGTCCGCGCATTCCCCCTGCTAGGGGCGAAGCGTCAGGAGGGGGTCAAGCGGACTGTTTTGGATGTGGATTGGTGCGTTGTCTGTGCTACGAAACGATATGCAATCTTATAATATAGTACCGATGGCTACAGCGTATTATTCAGTTGCACTATCAGGATTCATCACCTATATTAGAGATGTGGCGATTTCAAGCGGCATAAAATTCCGTTGCTACCCGACAACGGAGCAGTCCGATATTCTCGCGCAGTGGATGGGCTGCCAGCGGTTTATCTACAACGCCAAGGTTGCCGAAGAGCGTTATTTCCGTACTTTCCGGAATCATTCACTGTCGCTGACCGGACTACAGCCGCCGATTGATCAGCAATACGCCCAGTTTAAGGACAAGGATCTCACTCCGTTTCTGGTTTGTTTTTGTCAAGTACTTTTTTTAGAGGCATTGCTTTTTAAGAGATATTGATCTTTGAGTGCGGCACCTTTTCCAACTCTGGTTTAAAGGGTCTCTACAGAGCCCTGATCTTGCTTTATTGGAAATAAGGTGCAAGCGGGGAGTTATGTAGGCTTTATGAGAAGGTCGGCATAGCCGCCTTAGATGAAGCGAACGATAATCTCCCCGCTTACACGCAACGATCGTCTTAGTTTAAGCAGCCTCCTGTAAAATCGGTTTTTGTTTCGCATAGTTCTCTACGTAAACACTATGATCACGTACCAAAGCAAAAATAATTCCCAAAAGCTTCCGGCTGACCGCCACCAAGGCCTTGGTCTTAATCATGCCCCGGCCCAGGGCGCGCTGATACCACTCATGCATCACGCCGCCCTTCCGGACAGTGCTCAAGAGCCGCGAAGTACAGAAGCTTTCGCATAAGCGGCCTGCCTCGCTTGGAGATACGAAGTTTGCCCCGGTGTTTCCCCGAGCTGACTTCATACAGATCAAGCCCGGCAAGTTTCATCACCTCGGAGATGGTGGCGAACTTGCTGAAATCTCCTACTTCGCCGATCAGCCCCGCTGCAGTGACCGTGCCGATCCCTTTAAGCGAAAGAATCACGTCGGCTGTACGGAATCTGTTCCAGATGCCGCAACATCTCAGTCTCAAAACCTTCGATAAAACGCTCATAGGTGGCTATGGTATCAAGCATCAGTTCGATCTCAAGGAGCATGCTGCTCTGCGACCATCCTTAAGGCCGACCGATTCGCTTGCGGCCTCAAAAAGCGCTCTGGCACGGTCTTCTCTAAGCTTCCCCCGGCTGACTTTTCGGAGTAAAGCAGCCAGGGCGGATTCTCCGAGAGCCACAATGTCCTGCGGCGTCGGATAATGCCGCAAAAGGTGCTGGGCGCTCGCGGTCTTCACATCCTTCATCACCTGCAAAAACTCGGGAAAGCTGATCACCAGGAGACTCTGCAGCTGATTAAACAACCTCGTACGGCTTTCAATCGTTCGTTCTCTTGCCCTGAGTGAGCCTTCGAAGCTCTGCCGCCGGCTCCCTCGGGGATCACCACGGTCAGAGCATGGCCAAGTTCGATGATGTCTGCAATGACCTTCGGGTCCTTCCGGTCGGTCTTGAGCGGCGAATTGCCCGAAAGCTCCTTCAGCCGCTTCGTGTGCATCGGGTTGACCTGCACCAGCCGGACGCCCTTCTTGCTTCTCAGAAACTGCGTCAAGGGTTCCATGTATGGCCCGGTGGATTCAAAGCCAACGATTATTTCTTCAAGACCATGGGTTCTTGGCTGCCGACGAGATACGCTCCCAAAACTCTTGAAAGCCGCGTCCATTGTTCCAAAAGTCGAACGCTTTGCAGTCGGTGCCATCAGGACAGCGGTAATATCCGTAATGAGTGTCCTTGCCTCCGTCAACGGTGGCGATAAGAACATTTTGATTGACCGCTCTGGTCTTTTTTGGTTTAATCCTTTTCACGGCTATGCTCCTTTCTATGGTTTGGATTTACCAACTCCCCAGCTGGTTCCAAATCAAGAAAGTGAGTATAGCCTTTTTTATTGGGCTTAGCTACTTTCTACAATATAGCAAGCTCTACGATGTGCCGTCACAGGTGCTAAGAAACGGCGCAACCAGGTTCATGGGCTCCTACAAGAGGTACCTGACAGGACTGGCTGGTCGCCCTGCTTATAAAAAGAAGGCGGGGCGGCAGTCCGTCTGGATTACCAGCGAGCTATTCAGGTTCGTTCCTACTGGAGGCTCAAAACAGCGGCAGGACAAAACAATATATGAGCACCGGCTGATGCTTGGCACAAAGTCGGTCGATCTGGGCGAACTTAAGTTCAAGGCTCACGACGAGTACGAGATTCCGGCGGCCATCACCATTTCCCGGGAGTCCGGGAAATGGTATGTCTCCTTCTCCTATGAGAAGCAAGGCACAGTTTTGAGCGAGCAGGAACTTCTCGAGCTTTACGGCGGCATGTCTTCAGAGAGTCTTAATACCGTTACCCTGGGAATGGACCGAGGGGTTGTAATCCCGCTGGCAACAAGCGACGGCTCGGTGCATGACTTCTCCGGCATCCAAAAAGAGCGTCTGGCAAAAAAGGATGCCCGGAAGAAGAGATATCAGAGGCAATTGGCGAGGCGGATCAAAGGATCCGGCCGCTTTAAGCAATCAGCAGCGAAATCAGCCCGGTGCCAGGCGTATGCTGCCAATGTGAGGCATGATTTCGCGCATAAGGCCAGCCGCAAGCTCGTGGATTCACCCGCGGAGGTGTTCGTCTTCGAGGACCTCAAGGTCAAGAACATGACCAGAGCGCCAAAACCTAAGAAGTCGGCCGGCGGGACGTATATTCCGAACGGGGCAAAGGCCAAGGCCGGTCTCAACAAGTCCATACTCGAATCAGCGTGGGGCAAGGTAAAACTCTTTACGACGTACAAAGCCTCACGACGCAACAAGCTCGTTATCGCCATACCGCCGCACGGCACCTCACAGGAGTGTTCGAAGTGTTCGCACACTCACCCGGACAATCGCCAGTCACAGGCGGTGTTCGATTGCCAGAGCTGTGGCTTTACGGAAAACGCCGATACCAATGCGTCTCTCGTTATCAAGAAGCGCGGCATAGAAATGCTCGTATCTGGCGAAATCACCGTAAAGCATAGGAAACGCGCCATGCGGCTAAGGAAGAAGGAAACACTAGGCCGGGAACCGGCCGAAGTCACGCGCGGGGAGAAGCAGATAAGACAGGCCTTGGGAACTACTCAGGGACTGCATGCTTCTATGATCCGTGAAACCCCCACTGCAACCATGTAATTGGCTCAGTGGCGGGTAGTTCATAAGCGTACAGGACTTGACTTCGAGGAGGATATCGCGGTTGTCTTTCCTGAGCAGGAAGTCGAACCTGCTGTGTCCGACAGTGTGCTCTGCTTTTATAATCACCGCTCCTTCAAGACCCGGTATCCGGTTCTGCTCCATGAGACGGCGGGCAACGGTATGATTGTAATGGGTATGGAGCATGATTGGCCTCCCGTTCCGCTCCGCGGCGACTGTCATATACTTCAGGCTCCTTTAAGGAGAAGGAGGAATTACCGTAAGAAAGAGACGGGCTCCGGGAAAGAGGAGTTCCCAGAGACTGCCGGGAGTCGGAAGGTAGGCGCGGACGTTCCGGCCATCGACCCTGCACTCTACGACAAAGTGGTTGGGCCGGGACCTGAAGTCTGCGATGATGATATTCTCGAAAAGCTTCATAGGGCCAGAGTGAGCGATCCGGGTGGGGCTGTTATCAGGGAGCAGTGGGCCAAAGACATGTTGCCACGGGCTTTACAGGCGGATGAGATCCTGATGGTCGTCTTCGTGGGGATTGACGTGGATCATAACATCTCCGACATTCGGATAGCTTTCAAAAATACGTTCCTTTACGGTGGTGGCGATTGCATGGGATTTCCGTACAGTCATCTCCGGGTCCATGTCGAGCTTTAAGTCAACGATCAAAAATTGGCCCGAACGACGGCAGCGAATTTCATGAACATGTTCGACACCGGCTACCTTTTGGGCGAGTTCCCCTATTCCCTCCACGCAATCGTCGGCGGGCTTGCCGTCCATCAGGTCGTGGGCCGCTCCCATAAATGTTTCATACCCGATGTGGAATATAAATATCGAGGTGATACCAGCCGCAATAGGGTCGAGTACGGCGAAGCCGAAAAAGGCGCCAGTGACGCCCACGAGAGTGCTGACCGACGTGATAGCGTCCTTCCGGTGGTCCTTAGCCACGGCAAGAATGGCGGGACTTCCCAGTCTGTTCCCAATCGTGAAAGAATAGCGGTACAGGGCCTCTTTAATGATGATCGTCAGGAATGCCGCAGCGACTGCCATCGCTGCCGGAATATTGTAAGCCCCGTCGATGATAACGTGAACGGACCGGACGAGGATCCAGCCGCCTGTGGCGAAAATAACAAGCGACACAACGACCGCGGCGATGCTCTCGGCCCGACCATGACCGTAGGGATGCGCCTCGTCGAAGGGCCTGCTGCCGATGCGCAGAGCGATCATGCTCGACCCTAGAGCGATGAAATCCGCGGCGCTCTCCAAGCCGTCGGCAAAAACCGCTTCCGACTTGCCGAAGTAGCCTGCGAGAAGCTTCATCGTCATAAGAACCGCGTTGACCCAGAAGCCTATCTGAATGACCCTTTCAGCGTTTCCGAACCTCTCGTGCCGCTCCACGCGGACCTCCTGTTTGTTCGCTGCATGTGACGGGCGCGCGGGGTCAGAAGCAGGAACATGCGAGTATTATACACGATGGCGGGGCTAGCATAATAGTTTTTTGACGCTTGGGAAACCGCCCAACGCTTAGTGCGGATGCAGATTTTGAAATCTTGTTCTGCAGAAGAACGGGATTTTTGTTTAGCAGGCTGTTGAAAAACTATTTCGCGCAGGCTAAAGCCTTCGGCTACCAAAACGCAACGCTTTGATAACCTATAAGGTAGCCGCACCCTTTAGGGTGCGTTATTTGTCGGATAGCGACTTTTTCAGCGGCCTGTTAGTACACCGACAACTTTAGATCCCTTGTCTAAAAAAAAAGCCACCAGGATTTACCCGGTGGCTGTTAAGGACAATGAAAATAATCCGGTTACGGCCCCACAGTCCTGAAACTCCAAACATAATCTACCGACATCCCGTGCCCCGAGGTATCTGTTACATTTTTAGAAACCCTGCACGTGTAAATTGTGGAAGATACCAGGGCTAGAGAAGGCGTGAACGTCGCCGTATTGGTGTTGAAGTCGTAGGATACTGAATCTGAAATGGCCCCGCCTCCGCTGGCAATACAGGAAAAATTAGAGAGGGCTGTGACTGTAGGTTCCGACATAGGTTCCGAGAATACCACGGTTATGACCGCATCCACTGCCACATTTCCCGCATTATCTGTGGGGGTGGTAGAAGTCACGGTTGGCAATGTGATATCATTTACCGCGGGCGTGGTGGCGCAGGCCGGTGGATCGCTTGCCGCGGACTCATTGCCTGCCGCGTCAACCGCGATCACCGTGCAGCAATACTCAGTTCCCGGCGTCAAACCTTTATACAAAAATGTCGTTGTTTCAACGGATGTCAATAAGACGCCTCCGACATAGATTTCATATTTGGTGACTCCGATGTTGTCGCTTGCCGCTCCCCAAGTTAACTGAAGACTATCCGGGCTTAAAGCCACAGCTTTGGCATCTGTAGCCACCGTAGGAGAGAGAGTGTCGGGAGATGGCGTACTGGTGCTACCACCATTACTGCAGCCCGAAACAATCAGAAGGCAAAAAACCATCGCCCCCGTTATCATGCTGATCTTTTTCATTTTATACCCTCAGCCGGAATGAACGAGTTCCCGAATATGCAATTTGAAAATGCCGGCAAGAAAAAACAAAATAAAGTTGTAAATATTATACCACTTTGCGACCCGAGAATACAGAGAGAATTTCAATTGTAACAAAAGGCCTGCTCTCTCCCGAGTCATGATGCTGAAGCAGATGGATACGTACGGGTCTTGTTCACATGGCCTCATCCCCGCCGGTCAGCTTGAGGAAAATCGGCTCCAGGTGGCTTCCCTGCATGCGGGCCATGCGGCCCAGGTCTTCGACGCTTCCTTCCGCTATGATGTCGCCCTTGTTGATGATGGCGACCCGCGTGCACATCTGCTCGACGATTTCGAGGGTGTGCGTGGACATGAATACGGTCACGCCTTTCGACGCGAGGTCCTTGAAAATATCCTTTACGAGACGCGCGCCCCGGGGGTCCAGGCCGACCATGGGTTCGTCCACCACGAGGACCTTCGGATGATGGAGCAGGGCCGAGGCCATGACGAGGCGCTGCTTCATGCCGTGCGAAAAGTTCTCGATGAGTTCGTCCTTCCAGTCGGGGAGGCCGAAGAGATCGAGAAGCTCGGCGATGCGCTTCTTCGAATCGTTCATTTCATAAAGCCTGGCCACGAAGAACATAAATTCCGTTGCCGTGAGTTTCTCGTACAGATAGGGCCTGTCCGGGATGAACCCGGTGATGCATTTGGCCTTGAGAGGCTCTTTCTGCACGTCGAACCCGCCGATCAGCGCGCTGCCGCTCGTCGGCTGGAGCAGGCCCGCCATCATCCTGATGGTCGTGGTCTTGCCCGCTCCGTTCGGACCGAGAAACCCGAACACTTCGCCTTCGGCAACCTCCAGGTTTATGCCGTTCACCGCGGTAAGCTTGCCGTATTTTTTCGTGAGGTTGATGAGTTTGATCATGTATTTTTGTATCTGTTCAGGTTGTCATTCCCGCTGCGAAACTTGTCCTCGAATGATTCAATCGGGGAGCGGGAATCCATTGGCTTATAAAGACTAGATTCAAAATGGATTCCCGATAGAACCATTCGGGAATGACATATAAGGGAGATATTCCGCATTCAGAAATCCGCATTCCGCATTTCACCGATACTCCAGCACCTCCACCTTCAATTTCCCGACCAGCCTGATTATGTCCGACTGCCGGTCGAGGTTCCCGGTCACGAACCTGATGTGGGTGGCGTCAGCGGGAAACTGGTTGAAGGTCGGATCCACTGCTATCCATTTACCGATCCATATTTCCGGCCAGGCGTGATAATAAAACCCGTCGCCGAGGTATACGATCCCGGCTGCCATGCGAGTTGGAATGCCTGCCGCGCGGGCAAGGGCGGTGTACAACGCCGTATGCTCGTTGCAGTCGCCCTCACGCTGCTTCAGGACTTCGAGGGCGCTGGGGATGCTTACCACCGGCTTTTTCTCGATGACGGTATAGACCCAGTCGTTCAACTTTCTCGCTGCTTCACGGGCATTTTTCTCACCGGAGAGTATCTTGAACGATTGGTCGACGATCTTTTTATCATCGCTCTGGATCAGAGCGTTCGGCATGCAGGTAATCTGCCATTTCCTTGCCGGAATAGGGAAGGCGGTAGTCAACGGGGACGTCGTCTCCTTTGATTTCGATCACGTCCCCCGTGAGAGCCTGGCGGTCACCCTCCAGTTGGAAGCCCGTGAGGGCGACGCCTTTCAGTCTGGCACGGAGGTAGTTTACCTTTGACGAGTCCCTTGATCGGATCTGAAGGTATCATCGTTAGCGTTATGATGTCGATGACCGGCCCGCCTTTGTCCCGTTTTTTTGCCTGGGCCATCGGTTCCTTCAGCAGGACATAGCCGAGGGCGCTTTCTTCCTTGAGCGTTTCACCGTCCTGGTTTACCCATGACGTTGTCTCCATCCCCTGGAAGGACTCCTTGAGTCTGTAAACATTTTGTTCCGTGGATCCGATCTTGATGCGCTCCCTGGACTCGACGGTGATATCGGCATCCTCGGTGCTCATGGTCGCAGGATTAAAAATTGGGAAGCGATATTTCTTGCCTGTTTCCAGGCCGGCGAGAAGAATGGCCGGCTTGACGTTCGGCGACAGATAGGGGGGAGAGGCCAGAGGAATTCTCTCCGTGCGGGTCTGGCCACCGGTCGTGATGTCCAGAATAAGCTTCTTGCCCACCACGGCGCCCTTGATCTTCATCGTGGTAGCCTCTGACTGCAGGGAAAAATCGAAATACTTGAGAAGGAAGTTCCTGGTCGTATAACTGTTGATGACCGTTTTCACCCGCTGCACGGACCCGAGGGCGAGGATGTCGAGCTCCGATTCCTCGTAGAGGTGGTATGTATCGGCTTCGGGCCTGACGCTCGTGTAGGCGTAGCCGATCTTTGCGCCCTTCTGGTAGATGCCGAACCACTCGTCCGTCGCGCGGACCCCTTCTTCCGTGACCGCATCAAGGGCGATGACCGCGGAGGGACGGAAGTACGTTCGCTCAAGGAGGAGGCCCATCATGGCGAACCAGAAGAGGAGGATGAGGGTGGTGGTGATTTTTTTCAGCATGATGTTGACAATTTTCGCATCGTTATGAGATCCCTTGTATTTATGAGTCTTGTGACATGTTAACCGCAAAGGGTGGTGTTGTCAAACAGGATTCTGGAATGCGGCGCTTCCCCAAAAAAGGGGACTCGCATATTCTATAATTGATACCAGGCGAAGCATGCAGTCGTGAACGGAGCGAAGGAGCGTTATCCATGGACAGGGATTCCGGCAGGCGCGTGTGCGTGATTGGTGCGGGTATCGCGGGACTCGTGACATCCAAGGTCCTGAAGGAAGACGGGTTCGAGGTCGTCGTGTTCGAAAAGCAGGCTGAGCTTGGGGGGGTCTGGGCAGCGTCCCGCACGTATCCCGGGCTGCGCGCCAATAACCCGCGCGAGACCTACGCGTTCTCGGACTATCCCTACCCGGAAACGGCAGATGATTTTCCGGCAGCCGAGCAGGTTCGCTCGTACCTGGGATCATACGCAGACCATTTCGGACTGCGGTCCCTCGTTCGTTTTTCCACCGAGGTCGTATCGGTCACGAGCGTCTCTGCGCGGATGTTCGAAGTCATAATCCGGACAGTCGGAGGCGCAACCGCGGAAACGCTTCATTTCGACTTTGTCGTGGTCTGCAACGGGGTCTTTTCGGAGCCGAAGATTCCGCAGATAACCGGCCGGGAGCTTTTTGAAGGGGCTGTGCTTCATTCGAGCCGGCTTGTCGATCCGGCGTTGGTGGCGGGAAAGCGCGTGGTAATAGTCGGCGCGGGCAAGTCGGCACTGGATTGCGCAACGTGGGCCGCGGGGCATGGCCGCTCGTGCACGCTGGTATTCAGAGCGCCGCACTGGATGGCCCCGCGTTATTTTTTCGGACGCATCCGTTTCGATCGGATGGTCATGACCCGTCTCGCGGAGTCCTTCCTCCGCTATCACCGTTTGAGCCGCTGCGAGGCGGTCCTGCACGGACCGGCAAGGGCGCTGGTCAGCGCCTGGTGGCGAGGGTATGGTCGTCTCCTCCGCAGACTGCTCAAGATGCCCCCCGTGCTTACGCCGGATACACGGCTCCCCGAAGGGTTCGAATACCTCGGCGTAGGGGGCGAGTTGTACGGAGTTCTGGACCCGGGAAAACTGGTCCTCAAGCGGGCGGGTATCTCGCGCTTCACGGACGCGGACGAGATCGAACTCGACACCGGGGAGACCGTCCAAGCGGATGTGGTCGTTTTCGCGACCGGCTGGCGTCTGAACCTTTCCTTTCTCGATCCCGGTCTGCTCGGTCAGATCCAGAAGAACGGTCAGCTTCGCCTCTACCGGCACATCCTTCCCCCGCGGCAGCGCAATCTCGGGTTTGTCGGCTACGCCTCATCCACGGCGTGTCAGTTGACCTCGGAGGTCGCAGCCCATTGGCTCTCCCAATGCTTCCGGGGCGAGTTGGCCCTTTGCAGCGCCGCCGACATGGAGCGTGAGATTTCAAAGGTCCTTCGATGGGCTTCTGAGGCTTTTCCGGGTAGAGGTGAGGGGTATTACATCGGACCGTTCGTGGCGCATTACCTCGACGATCTCCTCGGCGACATGGGACTGCCCAGAAGGCGGACCGGCAATTTCTTTTCGGAGTATCTGTCGCCGTTTTGGCCGGACCGCTACAGGAACCTTGGCGAGGAGCGCCGTCGCGCTCGCGCCGGGATATCATAATTGAAGAACATCAGATCCCGCCGGCCTGACAGGCCTGCAATGCCGCCTTGAATTAATATTTTTTTTGTGAGATAATCACTGCCCATCATGGGCGATTTTCTGTCGGCGATAAAAAAAAATTCCGGGATGCTTTGGCTCCCCGTCTGGGCGGGACTGCTCGCGCTTCCGCTTACCGGGGCGGGAAACGCGCTCCGAATCGCCGCGGTCGCCGGTCTCTTTGTTGCGCTGTGGCGCCTTGCTAAAACAGAACCTGTCGCGAATGTCCGCAAAGCCCTGTTTAACCGGCTTTCCCGCCTGCCTGTCACTGCTACCTCATTTGCTTCCCTCGTTCAATCCGCCGCCGGTCTCGCCGTTGCGCTCCTTTTCCTGATTCTGCTGCCCCTTTTTCTCAACAATTACTACCGGGACATCATGACGCTTACGTGCATGTATGTCGTTCTCGCACTGGGCCTGAATATCGTGGTCGGGCAGGCGGGGCTTCTCAATCTCGGATACGTTGCATTTTACGCGATCGGGGCGTATACCTATGCTATCCTCTCGACGGTCTTCGGGGTTTCCTTCTGGCCCGGCATTCTCGCCGGCGCCCTGACGGCGGCCTTCTTTTCCGTGGTCGTCGGATTGCCGACCTTGCGGCTCCGCGGTGATTACTTTGCCATTGTCACCCTCGGGCTCGGAGAAATCACCCGCATCGTCTTCAACAACTGGGACAGCGTGACCGGAGGGCCGAACGGCATATCAAAGATCGGCAGGCCGGCGCTTGCCGGCTATACGATGAACAGCACGCTCGACTTTTATTACCTGATCCTCTTCATGGCTGCTGTTACCGTTTTTGCCATGCACCGGCTGATGGCGTCGCGCATCGGACGGGCCTGGATCGCGATCCGCGAGGACGAGATTGCCGCGGAAGCGATGGGGATCAATACGTTCCGGCTCAAACTGATGGCCTTTGTCATCGGTTCGGCCTGGGCGGGCGCAACCGGAGTTTTCTTTGCCGCAAAGATGGCCTTTGTATCGCCCGAAAGCTTTACTTTTTCCGAATCGGTCCTGATCCTTTGCATGGTCGTCCTCGGCGGGATGGGCAGCATCCCGGGCATCATTCTGGGCGCGTTCCTGTTGATCACGCTCCCGGAGGTATTCCGGGAATTCCAGGACTACCGGATGCTGGCCTTCGGTGCGGCCCTTGTTCTCATGATGGTATTCAAGCCGCAGGGGCTGCTGGGAGCGCTCAAGACAAGTCCAAAGTGATCAAAAGCAAGAAATTGGACGCAGACTGACGCTGAAATATCGGATTTGGAATGATGAAACTCAAATCCGCGTCCGTCTGTGTAAATCTGCGTCCGGAAAGATTCTTCGATGTTGCTGCTAGAAACGAAAAACCTGTCCAAACACTTCGGCGGGCTCACTGCGCTCGACGGCATCGATATGCGGGTCGAGCGCGAGAGGATCGTGAGCATCATCGGCCCGAACGGCGCGGGCAAGACCACTTTTTTTAACTGCATCACCGGAATGTATCAGCCCACGAAGGGAGCCGCCATATTTCATGACAGGGACATTACCGGCATGATGCCCCACGACATTACCGCCTTGGGAATCGCACGCACTTTTCAGAATATACGCCTGTTCGGCGGAATGAGCAGCATGGAGAACGTCATGGTGGCCGCCCACTGTCGCACCAGCGCCGGCGTGTTCGGCGCCATATTCAGGCCGGAGAAGGTTAAGCGGGAAGAACGCGACATGGGATTCCGTGCCATGGATATTCTTAAATTCGTCGGTCTTGAGGACAAGTCCGGCGTCTTGGCGGCGAACCTTTCGTACGGGGATCAGAGGCGGCTGGAAATTGCCCGCGCCCTGGGCACGGAGCCCCACCTGCTCCTCCTCGATGAGCCGGCTGCGGGAATGAATCCCCAGGAAACACAGGAGTTGATGGCGCTGATCCGCAAGATCCGGGACAACGGGGTGGCGATCCTGCTGATCGAGCATGACATGAAGGTCGTCATGGGCATCTCGGACCGGGTGCTGGTGATAGACCACGGCGTCAAGATCGCTGAAGGGCTGCCCAAAGATATCCAGAACAACCTGCCGTCATCGAGGCCTATCTCGGCAAGGAGAGCGCTCATGCTTGAGCTCCGGGACGTGACCGTGTCATACGGCATGATCGACGCGGTCAAGGGGATAACCCTGTCCGTAAAAAGGGGGAGATCGTCGCTCTGATCGGGGCGAACGGCGCCGGCAAGTCTACGACCCTGATGTCCGTATCAGGCATAGCGCGACTCCGGGCCGGGACGATTGATTATGAGGGAGCCCGGATTTCAGGCAGACCCGCGCACGAGATCGTCAGGAGAGGGATCTCCCAGGCGCCCGAAGGAAGACGGATCTTTCCTCGTATGACTGTGCGGGAAAATCTGGAAATGGGCGGTTTTTCCCGGGACAGGAAGGAGTTGGACGAGGACATGGGGCGGGCATTTACCATGTTCCCTGTTCTCGCCGGGAGGGCCGGACAGCTTGGCGGCACTCTCTCGGGAGGGGAACAGCAGATGCTCGCCATCGCCAGGGCCCTTATGTCGAGGCCGAACCTGCTGCTGCTCGACGAACCGTCTCTTGGCCTGGCCCCGATCATCGTGAGCAGGATATTTACCATTATCAGGGAAATCAACGAACGGGGCACAACCGTGCTCCTGGTCGAACAAAACGCAAAGGCGGCCCTCCGGCTTGCGCATCGCGCCTATGTGCTGGAAACCGGTAGGATCGTGATGCAGGGGCAGGCATCGCAACTGGCGCAAGACCCGGGAATCAAGAAGGCGTACCTAGGAGAGTAGCCAGGAGTCAGAAGTCAGAATTCAGGAGCGGTAATTATCAATCTGCATTTCTCCTGACTCCTGGCTCCTGACTCCTGACTTCGTCGCATGAAAAACATCAAGCTCATCCTCGAATACGACGGCACGAATTACCACGGCTGGCAGTCGCAGGCCGCGAGCGGAACACCCACGGTCCAGGACACGCTTGAAGAGGCCTTGCGAACTCTTTCCCGGGAGGACACCAAGACCTATTCATCGGGGAGAACTGATGCCGGCGTGCATGCGTTCGGACACGCGGCAAATTTCCGGACTTTCAGCGAAATACCCCCTGCAGGCATGGGCGCCGGCGTTGAACCACCTTCTTCCACACGACATCCGGGTGCTGGAGTCCCGGGAAGTCCCTCCGGATTTTCACGCCCGCTACAGCGCCGTCTCCAAGACATACCGATACCGTATTTTGAACAGAAGGGAGCCGACGGCACTCTATCGAAATCATGCGTGGCACGTGAATCGTCCGTTGAACGTCGCGCGCATGAAAAGGGCGGTCGCCTTTCTCGTGGGGAAACATGATTTCTCGGCCTTTCGCGGATCGGGCTGCGGCGCCAGAACGCCGGTCCGAACAATCAAGTCGGCGGCCGTTAGAAAAACAGGTGATTTCATCGACCTATCGATCGAGGCTGACGCTTTTTTGCAGTATATGGTACGAAATATTACGGGAACCCTTGTAGAGGTCGGTCTGGGCAGGTTCAGTCCCAAAGATGTTGAGCGCATGCTCGCGTCCTGTGACCGGACCAAAGCAGGCAGGACCGCGCCGCCGCAAGGACTTTACCTTGTAGGGGTTTCATATCCCTGATGAAATCAACCGCTGTTTCTTCGCAAAGGTGACAGAAATACGGAGAAATTCTCAATTATGCGAAAAAAGGAGGGCTTTGTATATTAAAAAATCAATGTCTTATCCGTGGCATATAACGTGCATTGAATAAGCACCGGATTATCGGATAGTTGCCTATAATGCACCGTTCCTGGGGATTCGCTTAACAACGAACAGTGCACAGGATTTATCCCGCACATACCTAAAATTAATGCTTGTGATCTCAATTTAATCCTGCTATCCTGTCCGGGATTTTCGCTCGGTTTTGTCCCGCTCGCGGGGCTGGACGGGGTCAGATGCACCGAAGCAAACCAGTTTGTCCCTACACATTTTTTTACACACGATAGACTGAAAGGAGAAGGTATGAGGAAATGGCTTAACACAGCACTGTTGTTGTTGCTCACGCTTGTTCTGGTCCCTGCAGCAGGCGCAGCGCCCGACGCGGCGACTTGTCTCGGATGCCACGGATCGATGGAAGGGTCCGTCAATGTGAACCAGGAGAAGTACACCAAGTCGGTCCACGGCGCGTTTGATTGCGTCCAATGCCACATGACCTTGAAAGGGGCGCAGCACCAGGACCTTTCGGGCAAGGCCGATAAGGCCACGCAGGAACTCGCGGCGTTAATTTCTTCGAAGAGCAAAATCGACCCCATAGCGCAGGCGGCATGCGCCCAATGCCATCCGGACCTCTATGAGGCCTACAAGGGCAGCGTGCATGGAAAGAACGTCATCGTGAAAAAATCAACCGATGGCCCGGTCTGTACGAGCTGTCACGGTTCGCCTCATTACATCCAGCCGAAGACGAGCAAGGAGTCGGCAGTCAATCATTTCAATGTCGTCAAGACCTGCGGGACCTGCCATGAAGAGAAGCACATGGCCGAAAAATACGGGTTCTCGCCGCTCGTCATGGAGCGCTATCTTGAGAGCTTCCACGGAAGGAAGCTGAAGGTCGGCCACACCAACGCTCCGTCCTGCGTGAACTGCCACGGCGCTCATGATATCAAGAGCGACAAGGACCCTGCCTCGCCGGTCGTCGGCGAGAATAAGATAGCGACCTGCGGAAAATGCCACAGCGGAGCGACGGCCAAGTTCGTCGCTGCAATCACGCATAAACCGCTCCATCCGATCGCTCACTTTACCGAGATTGCGCTTATCGTTCTCACCATGAGCGTGTTCGCATTTATCTGCATCCATGTTCTTTTAGATATCATCGCGGACATTCGCGACCGGCTTTTCAGAAAGGGGGACAAGCATGAATAATACTATCCCGAAGGAAATCGAGAGATTCGACCTCTCCGCGAGGATTCAGCACGTCATCATGTTTACGACTTTTCTGCTCCTGTCGTTCACGGGCTGGGGGCTCAAGTATGCCTACCAGGATCCCGGCCAGCGCCTGGATCCGTTTCTGGGGCGGCGCAAAGAGCGCGGGGCTCATTCACCGCATCGCGGGCATTACCATGCTGCTCGACTTCATCTACCACCAGTTCTATCTCATCAACCAGGCGCGCAAGGGCGGGTTCCGGCTGAGCCTCGTTCCCATGCCCAAGGACGTTGTGGACGTGGTTCATAATTTTCATGTACTTTTTCGGCCTTCGGAAAGAGAAGCCGTACTTCGGAAAGTTCAACTACATGCAGAAGTTCGACTACTGGGCGGTGTATTGGGGCATGTTCATCATCGGAGCGTCCGGTTTTTTCCTCGCCTTCCCGGTGACGGTATCAGCGCTCTTCCCGATGTCGACGGTCCAGTGGATCTGGGATGTCCTGTTCGCCATGCACAGCGACGAGGCGCTGCTAGCCATCGTATTCATCCTCATCTTCCACTTCTATAACGAGCACCTCCGGTCCGAGGTGTTCCCCATGAACTGGATGTGGCTCACCGGCAAGATGTCGATCGATCAGCTCAAACATCATCATCCGGCGGAATATGACTATCTCTACGGGGATAAAAAGAAAAAGTAGGCGAAGGGGGAGCAACCTCATCGATCGGGTAACAGAAAAACGGCGGCCGGAAAGGCCGCCGTTTTTATTTTGTGCGCGTATGAAAGCGCTCGCCCGTCCGCGGGGAACGTCAGGTCAGTTCAGCTTTTCAAGGACTCCCTGCTTCATCCTGAGCCGGGACGGGGCGCGGAGGGCGAGCTCCGAGCTGTGGGTCACCATGACCATCGTAACGTTTTTCTCCCGGTTGATCTTCTCGAAGAATGCCATGATTTCCGCTTCCGTCTCCTCATCAAGGTCTCCGGTGGGTTCGTCGGCAAGGATGATTTCGGGATCGTTGATAAAGGCGCGGGCGATGGCAACGCGCTGCTGTTCGCCGCCCGAAAGTTCGGCGGGGTAGCGACCCATCTTGTCGCCGAGTCCAACAAGCTGGAGCAGGTTTTCCGCGTCCGCACGTGTCTTCTTTCCGCCGAACACGGTGGGCAGAAGGACGTTTTCGCACGCGGTCAGCGTCGGAATGAGGCTGGCGAACTGGTAGACGAAGCCGTACTTTTCGTTCCGGAGCCTCGACAGGGTTTTGTCGTCGTATCCCCAGATGTTCACACCATCCACGGTGACCGTCCCGGTGTCGGGCCGCGCAATGCCGCCGATGAGGCTCAGGAAAGTGCTCTTGCCGCTTCCCGAGTGGCCGACGATCGATACAAATTCTCCCTGCGCAACGGTCAAATCGACGCTTTGCACCGCCTTGATGGTTTTTCCCGATATGGTGTATGTCTTCGATAGTCCCTTAAGTTCGATCATGCGTTCTTTTTCCTTCCGCGGGATCTTGCGAGGCCGGCCAGTGCGACGGCCATTATCATGAAGCCGGTAACCGAGACGAAGCGCACCCCCGGGACCGTCCCGTAGTTACACGGCATGCGCGGGCTTTGACAATACCCGGTCATATCGGGAATCCAGTAGGCGACGACAAAAAGCAAACCGGCAGCCAGAGAGGCGAGCATGGTCGTCGTTTCCGTTTTCAGGAAGAGCGTCCCGCACCCCATCAGCATGAGCAGCGCGCCGGCAATAAATTCCGCATGGGCCGCGTCCGAACAATGCATGCGTGGGTAACCTTCGTATTCACACGTGGGCAGGATGAAACGCGGAATGAGGATCAAGAGTAGACCGCAGGCAAGCGACGAGAAGGCGACCAGCTTTTTCATGAGAACGTGTCTCTCTCCAAAAATACCCCTGTGCCCCGGACGAATTCCCTGGCACGGATGACCGTCGGCTCAGTGCACCTTCTTCGCCGCGGCATCGAACGCCATAACATCCCCGAATTCCGCTGCCCGTGACTTTTCCCTGAATGCCGCAATGCCCCAACCCATGGGCGTCTTGAATTTCTTTTCGGAATGGACGTAGCTGGCGGCTTTCGCATCGATCCATTCACCGCTCGGGTAATCCCTGACCTCGGTTTTGACCGCAGCCGGTTTTTTCCGGTTCAGGTAGGTGAAAAAGTCGCCGATATCGCAGAAGTACAGGGTCGTGTCCTTGACCACGATCCTTGAGGTGAACTTCGAGTCCAGGTCCACGGTCATTCCGCACTGGGCGCAGTTGATGTCAGCCGCAGAAGCCGTGGAAATCATCAGGGCGAAACAGAACATCGCGTAAATGAAGAACAAGCTTCTCAATTTCATAAAGCGGTCCCTACCTTTTGTCGATTTCCTTTTTAAGGGTTTCAGCCCCGCCCTCGTCGTACTTCTTGATTTCGTTATATTGGTTCAGTGCTTCCTGGCGCTTTCCCTGTTTCAGGAATACCAGGCCGAGGTTTATGCGGGCCGTTGAGTAGTGAGGTCGCAGGGAGATGGCCTTTTCGAGGGCGGCGATTTCTTCCTTTGTTTTCCCGACCATGCCGTACGTCACTCCCAGATTATTATACAGGACCGGATTCTGCGGAGAATATTTTTCCCCGGCGCGTAAAATTTTTATCGCGTCCTCATATTGCGCGAGTCTGTTGTAGGCGCTCCCCAGCCTCAGGTAGGTGTAGCCCCGCTTGGGATCGAGTTCGATAACATTCTTCAGGGCGTTCACGGCCTCCTTGTACATCTGGGCGCTCTCGTAGATGCTCGCCAGACGGCTCCAGGCGTCCACATCCTTCGGATTTTTTACGGTTCGCTCTTTAAGCTCGTCCAACTGGATCCGCTCTGGGGAAACCGTCTGCTGGGCGGGCGGCTCCTCTTTTTTCTGGGTGCATGAAAGAAGCAACAGCGTCGTCATAACGACCGTCAGAAGAAAATTCATTCGGCGCTCCGTATGGCATCGTAGGGTTCAACGGTCAAAACGGCAAGCGACGGCAGCAAGGCAGCGACGAGGCCGGTAGCCAGGGAAATGATGAGGGCGCCGATCGTCAGGATCATCAGTTCCGGCGTGCTGGGGAAAAGATAAGGCAGTTTGAGATAGTGGAGCATGAGGTTCTTGAAACTGAACAACAGCCCGTATCCGAGGGCGACGCCGGCCACGCCGCCCGCGGCCGAAAGCAGGCTCGCTTCGACCAGGAAGATGGAGGCGATATGGCCCCTGTTCGCGCCCATCGCGCGCAGAAGGCCGATTTCCCGGCGACGTTCATTCACGATCATATAAAAAGCGAATGCCATGATGAGGAGGACGATGAACCACAGGATGACGCTGATGGCCAGGATCGCCTTGATCAGGCCCGCGAGCTGCTTCCGCACCGTGCTGATGACGGTGTCCGAGACGAGGGCCTTTACCCCGGCGATATCGTGTTCGATGCGGATGGCGACCCGGTCGGGGGTAATGTCATCGTTGACCTGGACCAGCACGGTCGATATCTGGTCTTTGCCTATGTCAAGAGGCTGGATCGCCCTGGTCTTGGAATCCTCCGCCATCCGATACGCTGCGTCCAGACTCATGAAAACGGCGCGGTCGAAAAAGTCCATTCCCGTCGGTTCCATGGTCCCCGCGATGGTGAACGTCGTGCCGAAAAAAGGTATACGGTCTCCCGCGATGACCGGGACCGTGCGGCCGGTGATGATCTCGTTGACGCCGAGCCGCCGGTTCAAATGTTTTTCGAGCCAGGGCTTTACCGTAAAGTCGGAGTCCGGATCGAAGGCGACGAGAAAAACATCGACGTTGAAGCAGCAGGTGAAGCTGGTTGGCTTGATGAAAAGCTGCGGGGTCGCATTCTTGACGCCGCTTACCGCTTTGACGAGGTCGAGAACCTTGCGGTCCATCAGGAAATGGGTCGGTTCGCCGGAGAGCAGCGCCGATTTTGCCTTGGCTTCCGCGCCTTCGGGGACGACCAGGATGTCGGCGCCCAGACGGTAGGTGCCGATTCTGAGCGCGTTGTTGATGCTTTTCAGGAAGAGCGTTGCGGAGAACAGCGTGCACGATACAACCGCGACGATGGCGAATAAAAGCCACGTCCGCGTCAATTTTCTTTTGAGATTTCTGAGGGCCACAAAGGGGATGTTCATACGTTTCGCGATAAATCCTTAATGGATGATGGATTATACCAGAAATGATGCGGGCAAGTAAAGAAACAAGAGAGGGCAGGGGAGAACCCTGCCCTCTTAAGGAAATCGAATGTAGTGAATGCGGACTACTTATGCCAATCTAAGGTAATGCCGCAGAGCAGCGGAGAGCCCTTGTCAATCTTGACTTCAACACCCGCCGGTTTGTGGCAGCTGGCGCAAAGAGAGACCTTGCCGATGAGATTGTCGGTCTTCATGTCCAGGATGTTCAGGGTGCTGTCATCCGAACCGTAAGAACGGGAGGACAAGAATGCATATTTCCCGTCCTTGCTGAACGCAAAATCGTGAGGGCTGACCGTAGTCGGGCAAAACGAGGCGTTTCACGATCTTGTCCGTGGCAGTGTCGATGATGACGACCTGGCTCGGATGGCTCCCTCCGCGAAGCGGCCCATGGCCTTCCTTGCTGGACTCGGGATCGAGTTCAAATTCATTCGGCGAGCTCACCCAGAGCTGCTTGCCATCATTCGTCATCCTTGCCTGATGGATGAAGGTCATCGTCGGGTCCTTGATCTCGGCGATTTTCTTCTTTTCCTTGCCTGACCAGTCGTAGACATAGACGATGCCGGTCGGCATATCGGTTATGTAAGCCTTCTTGTTGTTCTTGGTCCACTGAATGCCGCAGACGGCCATGCCGACGGGCATTTTTTCCACGGTCTTCAGCGTCTTGGCATCCCAAACATAGACGCTGCCGTTCGTCATGTCTTCAAAGTAAATATTGCCGTCCGGACCGGCGATGGCGCCGCAGAACTTCTCGCCGACCTTGAACGGACCTTCCTTTTTCGCCGCTCTGCCGTTCTTGTCGAGCTCGACTTTATAGACATTGCCGGACAGGGTGCCGGCAACGAGAACCTTCTGTCCCTTTTCCGTGAGGAGTTCCTGGCCGTGAGAACCGCCCGCCTTCTTGGTTTCCTCGAAGCTTATCCCGGCAACCTTGCCTTCCATCTCGGAGCCGGCCTCCGTGAGAACGATCCGGTCTTTTTCAATGTCAGTCGGAGACTTCATCGTCCTCATGTCAAGGATCGCCAGGTGGCCGCCGTGGCCGGCGATGTATGCCGTTGCGTCGAACGTCGGCAGCTTTGCCGCAGGCACTTCCTTCACGTTGATAACAGCTACATCCGCAGCATCAACCGTTGCGCGGACGGATACGCCCACGAGCAGGGCGACAATACCCAGAACAATCAAACCGACTACGACACTTTTTTTCAGAAAACTCATAGCTCCTCCCAAATGTTTAAAGTTGAAAAACACAACGTCCCCGGATGATGCGTCGTTCCTTGACCTGATGGGTCACTCTCACTAATTGTTACTAATGCTGATATTGCGGTCCACCTCCTTCTCTGCAAAGCAGGGGAATTAGAATCAGCGCGATGACATGTTAAATCAGTTATTGTTTGACCAAAATAATGATAGTCCACTCGTTCCATCGTGTCAACTTCAAATTCTAATTTTACATTACTTCTTATTCTGTAATTTAGTGTATTGTTGAGGACTTTCGTTCTGTCGCGAGGACCAGAAAACCGCACGTCTGTTTTGTTGACCGTAAGTTTTCATTCCGTCGACGCCTTTTAGAATATTCTTCGAACTGAAATTGGACCGGGCCTTGATGTTTCACGATAGGATGACGATGGAGGGAAAAAATCCCCGCCGTTTGAAACGGCAGGGGATGGAATGATGGTTCCTGATGAGACCGTCAGCTGACTTTTTTTACCTTGCCCGAGCGTATGCAGCGGGTGCATACGTGCATGCGTATATGAGAACCGTGGGGTCCTACGGCCTTCACGAACTGCAGGTTCGGTTTTGACATCTTTTTGGTCTTGTTGTTCGAATGGCTAACCTGGTTGCCGCTGAGCTTGCCTTTGCCGCATATCTGACATGTGCCTGCCACAGTGATATCCTCCGTTATGTGAGTAAATTATATTAGGTGAAATGCAGGCGCTACCATACCACAAGCGGCCGGCCCGCGCAAGGGGAAAATACACCATCGGCGGTGAAATCTCTTGACATGCCTCAGCGCTTCCTGTAATGTAAGTACATACTTACAATCTGAAAACGATGAGAACTTCGAATACCAAAGAATTACTGTTGCAGGCGACCCTTAAGCTCATCTCCGAGAAAGGGTATCTCGGCACCACTACGAGAGAAATAGCCAAGGAGGCCGGTGTAACCGAGATCACTCTTTTCAGGAACTTCGGGTCCAAGGAGTTATTATTTGAAGAAGTCTTGAAGACTTATACTTTTTTACCGAAGCTGAAGGAACTCCTGCCGGAGTTGGAAGGGCTTCCCATCGAAGAAGCGCTGACATTGATTGCTACGCGGCTTCTTCTGACCTTGAAAGAACGAAAGGCCATGATCAAGATCATGTACCAGGAGGTGACCAGTTATCCCGTGAAAATCAGGGAAGTCTATAATAAGTTCACTGAAGAAGTCCGGGCAATACTGGCTAACTTTATCAGAACATTGCAGGAGCGGGGAAATCTAAGAAAAGACATCTCTCCGGAAATAGTCGCGCGCGTCTATTTAGCGATTTTCATTTCCTATTTCAGACAGGAAGAGATCATGCGGACGGGCGGTATGAAAAAACAAAACATGGAAAAGTATGTTCAGGAAGTGATTAGCATCTTTATACATGGCACTATTAAATAGCAGACAGTAAACGCAGTTCAAGGGAGACCGGTATGCAGGCAATTGATCGATCGAAAAAATGGGGACAGGCGGCAGCCTTGTCCATCCTGTTGCTCGGGGCCGCTCCACTTCATCACCTCTACGCGGAAGAGCCGGCGCAGACTCACGTATCAACTCCCGAGCCGGGACAGGCCGAAAAAAATGATGGCTCCGGAGGCGGAGCCGTCACAGCGGTCGAGAAATTGACGCTCAACCGGTGCATCGAAATCGCGCTCCAGAAGAACCCGGTCATTCTCGCCGCACGATACGGGGTTGATGTCAACTCGAACAGGGTGGGTGAAGCGCGCTCCAGCTATTACCCGCAGCTCAGCGCCTCGGCGGGCTATAGCAGGATCAATCCCTTCCCGATCGCGCCGGCAACTTCCAGTACTTCCCAGTCATTCGATCAGTATTCAGGCAGTGTGACGCTCAACCAGAAAATCCTCGACTTCGGAAAGACTTCCTCACAGGTCGATGTTTCGAAGTATAATCTCGAGGCTTCCCGCTCGGATCTGGATTCGACGCAGGATACGGTCATCCTGAGCGTAAAGCAGGCCTACTACGGCGTCCTCCAGGCCAGGAGGAACCGCGACGTCGCGGCGGACGTCATAAAACAGTTTCAACTGCACCTTGACCAGGCGCAGGGCTTTTACGATGTCGGAACGAAGGCGAGAATCGACGTCATCAAGGCGGAAGTGGACCTGAGCAATGCGCAGCTAAGCCTCATCAATGCCGAGAATGCCTTTAAAATCGCGTGGGTTACCCTGAAAAATGCCATGGGGGTACCTGATGCGCCGTTGGGTACTTACACCATAGAGGATCAACTGACCTTCGAGAAATATACGATAACCGTGGAAGAAGCTGCACAGCGCGCCCTCGAAAACAGGCCTGACTACAAATCTATCACCGCAAAAAGGCAGGCAGCAGAGATGAATATCAGTCTTGCAAGGTCGGATTATTACCCGGTCCTGTCGGGAAACGCAAACTATAACTGGACCGGAGAGTCCGCCTCATCGCTGGAACGCAGTTGGAGCGCTGGTGTGCTCCTGACCGTGCCGTTGTTCAACGGATTCCTGACCAGCCATCAAGTGGCCGAGGCAAAAGCAAATCTTTACATTCTGAAAGCTAATGAAGAGTCTTTACGACAGCAGATCATGTTCGACGTCCGACAGGCCTATCTGAATCTGGCAGGCAGCGTGGGCCAGCATTTCAACGGCTAAACTCGCGGCTGAGCAGTCCAAAGAGAACCTGGATCTTTCGAACGGCAGATACGCGGCTGGCGTGGGAAGCCCGATTGAGGTCTCCGATGCATTCGCCACCTATGTTACGGCCGAGGCGAACTATACCACCGCCCTGTCCAATTACAAGATCGCCCAGGCAACCATCGAGAAGGCGATGGGAGCGCGGTAATGGGGAACGGTGTCCGATGGAGGACCGGTGCCGCATGTCGATGCGGACATGAAGGCAAGGGAGCATCATGAATGCGCGCGGAAGATATCAAGAAAAAGAAAGGCAGCAGGAGTGATATGAAATACGGATCATTGGCCGGTAAAAGGACATTCATCGTTATATTCCTGATATTCGACGTTCATCGGCGGCTGTTCCGACGGCAAGGCGAAGCAGACTCCGCAGCGCAGTAGTGCCGGTAAAAACGGGCGACGTGATTCAGATGAACGTCCCGGTCCAGATCAATGCCATCGGCAATGTCGAGGCATTCAACACCGTATCGGTGAAGGCCCAGGTTGGCGGGGAGGTGATCGATGTTCATTTCAGGGAAGGCCAGGATGTAAAGCAGGGCGACCTGCTCTTTCAAATAGATCCTCGTCCCTACGAGATGGCCATCAAGCAGGCTGAGGCCCAGCTCGCGCGGGACGTGGCCCAGGCAATAAACGCGGAAGAGCAAGCCAAGAGATATGCAATTCTGGTCTCAAAAAGACTACGTTTCCAAAGATCAATACGACCAGTTCCACGCAAACGCCGATGCCCTGGCGGCCGCGGTCCTTGCGGACAAGGCTAATGTGGAGGGCTTAAAACTTCAATATTCCTTCTGCACGATTAAGTCTCCCATCGACGGCCGCGTCGGGAGCGTCCTGGTCAACAAGGGCAATATTATTAAAGCGAATGACCTCGTGATGGTGACCATCAATAAGGTCGTCCCCATATATATTACTTTTTCCGTGCCTGAACAGAACCTCGCGGACATCAAGAAATACAATGCAGAGGGATCCTTGCAGGTGGAGGCGGTTATCCCGGGCGATGAAAAACGCCCGGCCACGGGAGTGCTTACGTTCATCAATAATTCCGTGGATACTTCGACCGGGACGATTCAGCTCAAGGGCACCTTCGAGAACAGGGACAAACGGCTCTGGCCCGGCCAGTTTGTGAACGTGCTTCTTATGCTCACCACGCAGCGGAACGCCGTGGTCATGCCGTCCGCGGCGCTTCAGACAGGCCAGCAGGGGCAGTATGTCTTCGTGGTAAAACCGGACTTCACGGTTGAATCGCGTCAGGTGACCGTCTCGCGTTCGTTCGGCGACCTCGCCGTGGTCAGCCAGGGGGTATCGGCGGGAGAAAAAGTGGTTGTTGACGGACAACTGAATTTGATTCCCGGGGCACGGTTGAAGTGAAAGGGGAAAACGGGGGAAATCCGAAACCCGGCGAGGGAAATACTAAATCACAGATGACAAATACCAAATAAGCGCCAGTTCCAAATAATAAATTCCGATTGCTTTGACATCTTGGTCATCGATGCTTGGTATTTGTCGGGTTTTGTCGCCTGAGATTTGGAGCTTGAAGTAATCTATGCATATCTCGGAACCCTTCATAAAACAGGCCGGTCATGACGACCTTGGTCATGTCCGCAATTCTGCTCTTCGGCATCATGGCATACCGGATGCTGCCGGTCAGCGACCTCCCGAACGTGGATTTCCCGACCGTGCTGGTGAACGCCAGTCTTCCCGGGGCGAGCCCGGAGACCATGGCCTCTGCCGTGGCTACGCCGCTGGAGCGTCAGTTCTCGACTATCGCGGGACTCGACAACATGACCTCCGTGAGCGGACAAGGCGTCGCGCAGATCACGCTCCAGTTCAACCTGAGCAGGAACATCGACGCGGCGGCCGAGGACGTGTCCGCCATGATCGCCAAGTCCGCGAAACTGCTCCCGCCGTCCATGCCCACGCCGCCCAGCTACCAGAAGGTCAATCCCGCTGACCAGCCGATCATCTATCGTCGCGCTCAGTTCTCCCACGCTCCCGCTCTCCGCGGTCGATGAATACGCGGAGACCGCGATGGCCCAGCGCATTTCCATGATCAGCGGCGTGGCACAGGTGCAGGTGTTCGGCTCGCAGAAGTACGCCGTCCGCGCCCGGCTCGATCCCCGGGCCCTGGCCTCGCGGGGGATAGGGATCGATGAAGTGGCGATTGCGGTTTCCCGAGGCGAACGTGAACCTGCCGACCGGGACCCTTCAGGGGGCTACCAAGTCGTTCACCATCGAGGCAAGCGGCCAGCTCATGGACGCGGCCGCATATCGCCCTCTTATCGTAGCCTACCGCAGCGGCAACCCCGTGCGGCTCCGGGAACTCGGCATGGTGGTCGACAGTGTGGAAAACGACAAGATCGCAAGCTGGTACGTTACCGCAAAGTCAAACCCTCGTGCGATCATATTGGCGATCCAGCGCCAGCCCGGCACGAACACGGTCGAGGTGGTGAACTCCATCAAGGCGCTCCTGCCCGTCTTCCGCGCACAATTGCCGGCGTCGGTGAATCTCGATGTTCTCTTGACCGGTCCGTGTCCATACGGGAATCAGTCAGATGATGTCAAGCTTACGCTGCTCCTGGCCATTGTGCTCGTGGTCATGGTCATCTTCCTGTTTCTGCGCAACCTCTCGGCAACGATCATCCCGAGCCTGGCGCTCCCCATGTCGATCATCGGCACGTTCACGGCCATGTACGTGCTTGGATACAGCGTTGACAACCTTTCGCTCATGGCGATGATCCTCGCCGTGGGGTTTGTGGTCGACGACGCCATCGTGATGCTCGAGAACATCGTCCGCCACATGGAGCACGGAGAGCCCGTGCTTCAGGCTGCGCTTTACGGGTCGAAGGAGATCGGCTTTACCATCCTGTCCATGACCGTCTCCCTGGTCGCGGTCTTCATCCCCGTGCTCTTCATGGGAGGCATCCTCGGCCGACTCCTCCACGAATTCGCCGTCGTGATCAGCGTAGTCCATTCTCGTCTCCGGCGTCGTGTCCTTGACACTCACGCCCATGCTGGCGAGCCGGTTTCTGCGTCCTCACGGTCGAGGAGCGGCACGGCCGGCTCTACATGGCCCTGGAGCGGTTCTTCGACGGCATGCGGAACGGGTACAAGACGAGCCTCACCTGGGTGCTCAAGCATCGCAGGGTGACCCTGGCCGTGACCGTGGCGCTCTTCGTCGCGACGATATTCCTGTTCATCATCATGCCGAAGGGGTTTCTTCCGACGGAAGACACGGGCCAGATATTCGCCTTTACCGAGGCGCAGCAGGGGATATCCTTTCCCGACATGGCGAAGCACCAGCAGCAGCTCGTCGACATCATCGCCCAGGACCCGAATGTCGAGGCGTTCATGTCGAGCGATCGGCGCCGGCGGTCCGAACGCCGCCGGAAACACCGGCCGGATCTTCATGAGGCTGAAACCCCGTTCCGAGCGGAAAATTTCCGCTGACGAGATCATCCAGTCGCTCCGGAAAAAGACGGCAGGCGTCATCGGCATCAGGATTTTCCTGCAGAACCTGCCGCCGATCCAGAATCGGCGGCACGCTCACCAAGAGCCAGTACCAGTACACGCTCCAGAGCCCGGACACGGACGAGCTCTACAGACGTCGCCCCTGTCCTCGAAGCAAAGCTTCGGACGATCCCGCAGCTCCAGGACGTGAACAGCGACCTGCAGATAAAAAATCCGCAGGTGAACCTCGAGATAGACCGCGACAAGGCGTCCGCGCTCGGCGTCACGGCGGAACAGATCGAAATCGCCTTGAGCACGGCCTACAGCGCGCCGCAGATATCCACGATCCTCGCTCCGACCAACCAGTACCAGGTCATCATGGAACTCCTGCCGGAGTATCAGACGGATCCGGCCTCGCTTGACCATGCTGTACGTGCGTTCATCCTCCGGCAAACTGGTGCCGCTCAATGTGGTCACCAAGCCGACGGTGGGCACGGGACCGCTCCTCGTCAATCACCTGGGCCAGCTCCCGGCCGTGACCCTCTCCTTCAACCTGAGGCCGGGCGTTTCCTTGAGCGAGGCTGTTTCCCTCGTGGACAAGGCCGCCCGGGACACGCTGCCGGCCTCGGTCACGACGAGTTTTCAGGGGACCGCGCAGGCGTTCCAGTCGTCCACGCAGAACCTGTTTCTCCTCTTGATCATGGCGGTCCTGGTCATCTACATCGTGCTGGGCATCCTGTACGAGAGCTTTATCCATCCTCTCACGATCCTCTCCGGACTGCCCGCCGCCGGCGTCGGAGCGCTTCTGACCCTTATGCTCTTCGGCAAGGAGCTGAACATCTACGGGTACGTGGGCGTCATCATGCTCATCGGCATCGTGAAAAAGAACGCCATCATGATGATCGATTTCGCGCTCGAAGCGGAGCGAAAGGAAGGGAAAGGCCCGGCGGAGGCGATCTTTGAGGGCGCTCTCGTCAGGTTCCGTCCCATCATGATGACCACGATGGCCGCCCTCATGGGCACGCTCCCGATCGCGCTGGGGCTGGGCGCGGGCGCAGAGGCGCGCAGGCCCCTCGGGCTCGCCGTGGTCGGCGGCCTTGTGTTTTCGCAGCTTTTGACCCTGTACATCACGCCGGTCATCTACACGTACCTGGACACGTTCCAGCGGCGTTTCGGCAAGCTCGCGATCTTCAGGACCAGGGAGGCAGCTCCAGATCCGGGAAAATAATTCATGGTTGCGTCGTTATTGATTTTTCGAGCTGCGTCGAATTTTAATTATTGCTTTTATTCAGTATTGGCCATGGGGCGTCGGTGTTTCTTGCACGGGTTCGTGAAATTAAAAGCAGACAAAGGACGTTATTATGACGAGACGTACAGGGACCACTAAACGAAGCGTAATCATCGCAACCATCCTCGCAGTCCTCATTGCCGGATGCAAAGGTGATACGCCGTCCTATCGGACCGAACCGGTCACGCGCGGCGACATCCAGGCGGCCGTGACGGCGACGGGGACCGTCAATGCGGTAACGACTGTGCTCGTCGGCACCCAGGTATCGGGTACGATCAAGACCCTGTATGTCGATTTCAACTCCCGTGTGAAGAAAGGGCAGCTCATCGCGCAGATCGATCCTTCCACGTTCGAGGCCCAGGTGCAGCAGGCCGAGGCAAACCTGCACTCGGCGCAGGCCAACCTGGACAAGTCCGACACCGCCCTCGTGGACGCGAAGAGGACCTTCGACCGGAACAAAGAGCTGTATTCCAAGAACCTCGTTCCGAGGAGCGACTTGGATACAGCCGAGACGAATTACGAGTCCGCGAAGGCCCAGGTGAATTTGGCCAAGGCGCAGATCGAACAGGCAAAGGCCTCCCTTGATTTGGCGAAGCAGAACCTCGCTTATACGAAGATCGTTTCTCCCGTAGACGGAGTGGTCATCTCAAGGAACGTGGACGTGGGCCAGACGGTTGCCGCGAGTTTCCAGACGCCTACGCTGTTTACGATCGCCCAGGACCTTACGAAAATGCAGATCGACACGAACGTGGCCGAATCGGACATCGGCGTTGTAAAGGTCGGCCAGGACGTGGAGTTCAGCGTGGATGCCTATCCTGATTCACGTTTTCAAGGGAAAGGTCTGGCAGATCAGGCAGGCCCCCATCACAGTTCAGAACGTGGTCACCTACGATGTCGTGATCCAGGTGAACAACCGCGACCTCAGACTCATGCCCGGCATGACCGCCAATGTGTCGATCATCATCATGACGCGAAATGATGTCTCAGGGTCACGAATGCGGCGCTTCGGTTCCGGTTCTCCGAGCGTCCCGCCGGCGCGGCAGCCAGCGCCGGTGAAAAGAAAGGGCCCGCGGTCTGGGTGCTCGAGAACGGAAAACCGAAACGGGTCAACATCACCCCCGGCATCAGCGACGGCGCCTATACCGAGATCGTGTCCGGCGACCTGAAGGAAGGCCAGCAGCTTATCGTCGAGATGCTGAAGAAGGGCAGCAGGCAGCAGGCCCCGTCGGGACCGAGGATGTTCTAGCATGGCGCTCATCGAAGCACGGAAGCTCAGTAAGGTGTATCAGCTCGGCGACATCGAGGTCCGGGCCCTTGACGGGATTTCGACGACCATCGAGAAAGGGGAGTTCGTGGCCATCATGGGGCAGTCGGGGTCGGGTAAATCGACGTTCATGAACGTGCTCGGGTGCCTCGATACGCCGACCGAGGGCAACTATCTGCTCGACGGTGTCGATACGGGCACGCGCTTTCCCGGGACGAGCTTGCCGAGATCAGGAACAAAAAGCTCGGCTTCGTGTTCCAGGGATTCAATCTCCTGTCCCGGACATCGGCCCTCGAAAACGTGGAGCTTCCCATGCTCTACAACGGGCTTTCGCGCGCGGGAACGGCGCGATCGCGCCCGGGCGGCCCTCAAGAGCGTGGGGCTCGAGGGCAGGGAAGGCCACCACCCGAACCAGCTCTCCGGCGGGCAGCAGCAGCGGGTCGCGATCGCGCGGGCGCTCGTGAACGATGCGCCGATCATCCTTGCCGACGAGCCCACGGGCAATCTCGATACCAAGACGAGCGTCGAGATCATGGAGCTTTTTGTGAGGCTGAACCGGGAATCCCATATCACGGTTATTCTGGTGACGCATGAGCCCGATATCGCGGCGTTCAGCAAGCGGATCATACGGTTCCTGGACGGACATATCGTGAGCGACGAAGCGGTGAAAAAATGATCAACATCCCTTCAACTTTCAAGATTCCTTTCGCGCCCTGCGGGTGAACAAGATGCGTTCGGCCCTTACCATGCTCGGCATCATCATCGGCGTCGGCGCCGTGATCGCCATGGTCGCCGTGGGCACCGGGGCCAGCCAAAAGATCGCCGAACAGATCTCGACCATGGGAAGCAACCTCCTGATTATTCTGCCCGGGGCCACGACCTCCGGCGGCGCGAGAATGGGGGCGGGAACGCAACCCACGCTCTCCATGGGCGATGCGGAGGCGATCCAGAAGGAATGCCCCGCGGTATCCGACGTAGCGCCGATCCACAATGGCGTGGCCCAGGTCGTGTACGGCCATCTGAACTGGTCAACGGGCGTCGTCGGTACGTCGCCGGGCGTCATGGCCGTTCGGGACTGGGATCTGACTTCCGGCCGGCCTTTTACTACGCAGGATGTGAAGAGCGCAACCAAAGTGGCCCTTCTGGGCCAGACCGTGGTGGACAATCTTTTCGGCGATCAGAATCCCGTCGGCCAGACGATCAGGATCAAGAACGTTCCCTTTACCGTGATCGGCGTGCTCGCGAGAAAAGGGCAGTCCGCACAGGGCCAGGACCAGGACGATACGATTCTCATCCCCGTGACCACGGCGCAGAAGAAACTCTTCGGGACCCAGTTTCCCGGCATGGTCCGGATCATCATGGTCAAGGCAAAGAGCGCCGAGGACCTTGCCGGCAGCCGAGAGACAGATCAACGAGCTGCTCAGGCAGCGGCACCACATCGGCCAGAAACAGGACAACGATTTTACGGTGCGTAACCTGACCCAGATCATGCAGGCGGCGGAGCAGTCCACGAAGGTCATGACCCTCCTGCTCGGGGCCATCGCGTCGGTATCGCTTCTGGTCGGCGGGATCGGGATCATGAACATCATGCTCGTATCCGTGACCGAGCGCACCCGGGAGATCGGAATCCGCATGGCCATAGGCGCAAAGACCTGGGACATCCGGCTCCAGTTCATCATCGAGGCGCTTACCCTGTCTCTGATCGGGGGCGTCATCGGCATCATTGTCGGCGTGTCCACCGCCATGATTCTTTCCTCCATGTCGGGCTGGCCCACCGTCGTGTCGTTCCTTTCTGTCCTCCTGGCATTCGGCTTTTCGGGTTTCATCGGCATCTTCTTCGGCTTCTATCCCGCCTACAAGGCGTCGCTCTTAAATCCCATCGATGCTCTGCGGTACGAGTAAAAATAAGATGGGGGACATGATTATGTGCCACGAGGCAAGCTTCCCTTGCTTTCCGGGCTTCTTTGAGGTAAATTTTCTTTATGACCCGCTGATTATACTTTAAAAAATCGGCATGTTCCCGTCGAGTCTTCGGATCAATCGCCGTAAGAGGGATTATGAAAACGAGAATAATTATTGTTTCCTTTTTTCTGCTGGTGACCTGCACATTCCCGGCGTTCGCCTCCACCTTCGCGCTGTCTCCTTCGGGAAACGGCGTGTTTCTGCTTCAGGGCATCGATTTGGAAGGCGCGGGTGCCATCGACGTCACCATAGCCTATGACACATCATCGCTTGCCAATCCCCGAGTCGTGCTGGGAAGCCTTGTTTCCGGCGCGATGGTGGCCGTAAACCCCAATACGCCGGGAATTGTGCGCGCGGCCATCATCCGCATCACGCCGATTCAGGGGTCCGGCGTCATTGCCACCATATCCTTTGACCGGAGAGGGAGCGGCGCGGGAAAGATCAATTCTCTAAATGTCCGCGTTTCAAACGTTGACGGGAAACCGCTACCCGCTACGGGCCAGGTCACGAATCCGCCTGAAACGGCAGGGGATACTTCCGGCGCCCTCCAGAGCTCGGGCGCTCAGGCAGGCGCCCCTCAATCGCCGACCTCCCCCGTCGTGGTCCCGCTCATAATCCCACCACCCGGAGGAGCGGTTGAAGGCGCCGCGACACCGAACACTTCTGTGGGTTCTGAAAATCCACAGCAGACCGCATCACCAGAAGGAGATCGCGAACAGCGAAAAGAACCGACTGATGTGGCGAAGAAGTTCGAGGGCACTTCGGAGCAAGGCGCCATGACGCGGCAGAAGAAGGTCTACGCCCCCAAGAGCGTCCTCGAACGTTTCCGCGAGTATAAGGGAGAGAAGACCGTCAAGGCCCTTATTTCGCTCTTTGATCAGGATGGCGTGATCGGCATCCGGCAGGAGCCTCCGGTTGTTCTTTCAACAGGCACAAACCCCGTCAAGGCGATATTCATAACCACGCCCGGGAGCAAGTCTTCGTCCGATATGGCCATCATGGGCGCGCGGCTCCTCAACCTGAAGAGCGATCCTGATTATACCAACACCTGGGTCGCAGAACTCATGCCGGAGAAAGGCGCGTATGCCGCCAGCATCACGATACCGCAGGCCGATATCGTTATCGTATATCCGCTCACGGTCGCGCCGAAGGTGGATATCGACCTCGGTAAGTCAGGGACCGTGACTGAAGCTGATTTTATCCTCTTCCTCAAGGAGCGCGGCACTGCCACGGCCCCGAAATTCGACCTGAATAAGGATGGGAAACGGGACTATCTGGACGATTACATTTTTACCGCAAACTATCTTGCCGCTACGACTGGTTCAGGACCAGCGGTGAAAAACAAGTAGCTACCTGTCAATCCTACGCTCCCTCCATCACCCCCCCCACGCGCGGCGGCCGCGCCCCCCGGCCGCCCGGGACCTTTGAGTCGTCGCGCCGCACCGCTTGATCACGGATCCGCACTGCTTGCAACGGCCCTCGGTCCGCCTGTGCTCGCCCTCTCGCCTCTCTCTCTTGCCTCCTCTCTTCCCCCCCTCTCCTTTCGTGACATCTTGTTCTCTTCAACGCCTTTGTGCTTCTTTCCCGCTTCTCCCCGTTTTTCCTCTCTATTCCTTGTCCCCCACGTGTCGTGGACCCGCGAGCGTCTGCTCGCGACGGTTTGTCTGTGGCAGGTGTGCGCTGACGGAGCGCTTTCTGTTCAGAGCCCGTCTTTCTTGACCTACTCTGGCGGTCTTTGACTTCTGTTTGTCAAAATGCCTCTCAAGAGACGCCATTACGCCGCCTGACCAAAGCGCTGTGGTCTTGTCTGTGCAGGCTGACGCGGCAAGATGCTTCATGCCAAGGTCAATGGCCATTGTCTCCCCGGCTCCTTTCAGTGCGGGGAGCGTGATATTGTATACGAAATGGACCGTCCAACTACCATTGTGATGGATTAGACGGGCAATCTGGATGTTATCTTCGGTGAGCCGGATGCCTTCAGGCAGCAGGATTTTGAGATACAGAAACTGCTTGTCGTAAACGTCCTTCGGGATGCTGAAACGTGCTGTTTTAGTCCGCGGGTTCCATTTAACGGCGTTTTGCTTGAAGGTGACCGCCGATAGATCCGTTTTTCGTCTGAACCCTGGCGGTTTGGCGTTCAGGTCGCCTTTCTTACGGAGAGCGAACCATGACTTGTATGACTGCCAAAGTGCTTCCAATACGATAAAAGTATTCGGTGACGGGCTCTCTATCTTCTTCCCGAGGGGAGAAGGTGAGCGGGAGATACGACCTTCTTTCCCTCGACAAATCCCTCAAAATAATCTAATATTGTCCGTGGCGATGTCAATGGACGAGCTCAAAATCATCCTCGACAGGATGAAAAAACCGCTGGCTTTTGCAAGCCGGGACAACTTTGCGCACCTGAAGAGCCTTGCTGCCCTTGAACCGTTCATGCAGGTGCAGGCGGAGGAACTCAAGCGCGTCGCGAAAGAGCGTCCCGAGGTTTCGGAAATTGAGGAGCTGTTCTCCGGGTTCGACAGCCTCACACCGGAAAAGAAAAAAGACCGCATCCTCAAGGCGTCGGCAGTGATTGACGCGCTGGAATATGCTCTAATCCCTTCGGCCGACCACAGCGAATTGACTTCATCGCCGGGAAATCCCCCTCACCCCAGCCCTCTCCCCCAAGGGGAGAGGGTGCAAGACGTTTCCCGTCCCTCGATAGGAGGGGAGCAAGGGGAGAGTGACAGGGGCTTTCTTCACCTCGATACTCCCATCCAATACTGCAAGGGCGTCGGACCGAAGCGCGCGGAACTGTTCGGGAAGCTCGGCATCTCCACCGTTGAAGATGCGCTCACCTATCTTCCCTGGCGCTACGAAGACCGGGGAAACCTGAAGAAGATCGGCAGACTTGCTTACGGCTCCTACGAGACGGTCTCCGGAGAGGTCGTGTCCGCCGAGGTCGTCCAGACGAAACGGCAGCGGGTGAAAATCTTCGAGCTTCTCATCACGGACAGGAGCGGCATGCTGGTGGGCTCCTGGTTCAACCAGCCCTTCATGAAGAAGATGTTCAAGCCCGGCCAGAAGGTCATCCTATCGGGGATCGTAAAGGCCAATCCCTACAAGGGGGGATTGCCGCAGATCGACAACCCCGACTACGAGATCATGGAGGACAACGAGGCGGACAACCTGATCCACACCGGAAGGACCGTCCCGATTTACCGAACCACGGCGGGACTTTCCGTGCGTTACCTTCGCAGCATGATCAAGACCGTCCTCGATACGTTCGGGGCCGCTGCGCAGGATATGCTGCCCGGCCCTATCGTGAAAAAATATTCCCTCATGCCCCTTCCGGAAGCTTTTTTCGAAGCCCATTTCCCTACGAAGGAAAAAGACCTTGCAATATTGAACCGCGGAACGAGCGCTGCGCACCGGCGCTTAAGCTTTGAAGAGCTCTTCGTGCTGGAACTGGGGCTCGCGCTCAGAAAGAGGGGACTGTCAACGGAAAAGAAGGGGATACGGTTCAAGCCGATGAACAGGCTCGATTCGGAGTTGAGAAAAAACCTGCCCTACCAATTGACCGCCGCACAGGAACGCGTAATTGCCGAAATCAAGCGAGACATGACCAGGGAGAGGCCGATGAACCGGCTGGTCCAGGGGGACGTGGGAAGCGGCAAGACCGTCGTCGCCCTCTTCGCTGCACTCCTGGCCGTCGAAAACGGTTATCAGGTCTGCGTTATGGCGCCGACGGAGATCCTCGCCGAGCAGCATTATAAAAACATGGGCAGCATGGCCCAGCCGCTGGGCGTCGCCGTGCGGTCTCTCACCGGCGGCCGCAAAAAAAAGGACAAGGAGGCCGTGGTCGCCGAGATCGCGTCCGGCGACGCTTCTGCTCGTGGTCGGCACCCATGCGCTCATCGAAGAACAGGTGAAATTCAAACGGCTCGGCCTCGCCGTGATCGACGAACAGCATCGCTTCGGCGTCATGCAGCGCTCCACCCTTACCTCCAAAGGCTATGAACCCGATGTGCTGGTAATGACCGCGACGCCCATTCCCCGCACCCTTGCCCTTACGGTTTACGGCGACCTCGATGTCTCGGTGATCGACGAAATGCCGAAGGGCCGCACGCCGGTTATCACCCGGCTCTTTTTCGAGAGCAAGCGAGGGGAAGCGTACCAGTTCCTCGAGAGCGAGCTCAAGAAGGGACGCCAGGTCTTCGTGGTCTATCCCCTCGTGGAAGAGACGGAGAAGAGCGATCTGAAGGCTGCGACCGAAATGGCATCTCATCTGCAAAGGGACATCTTCCCGGACTGGAAGATCGGGCTCTTACACGGCAGGATGAAGGCCGACGAGAAAGAGGCGGTCATGGCCGCCTTTAAAGCGGGCGCGACGCACCTTCTGGTTTCAACCACGGTGATCGAAGTCGGTGTCGATGTACCGAACGCAACGGTCATGGTCATCGAGCATCCGGAGCGTTTTGGGCTCGCCCAGCTCCACCAGCTGCGCGGCCGGGTGGGCAGGGGAAGCCATCAATCGTACTGCATCCTCATGGGACCCCGGATGTTCGCGGAGGAGGCCAGGGAACGGCTCTCCGCCTTCGCCCGCACCACCGATGGGTTCAAGATCGCCGAAGAGGACCTGCGCCTGCGCGGTCCCGGCGAGTTTTTCGGCACACGCCAGTCCGGCCTGCCGGACCTTCGCGCGGCAAATATCATCCGCGACGCGGAACTGCTCGAACAGGCCCGGGAGGAGGCCTTCGAGCTCCTGGAACGGGACCCCCAACTCGCCCTTCATCCGCAGCTTCGAGAACTGCTGCGCAGGAAGTGGGAGGGCAGGCTGGGGCTGATCAGCGTCGGTTGATATTTTTCAGGTATTCTGATAGAGTAGGGGCGAGTTTGAAACCGCAGAGTTGCGCCGATTGATGTCATGCCGGGCTTAGCCCCGAATCCATTTTCCCTCAAGGGATTCCCGCTCCCGCGGGGAAGACAGCTCACGAATGAGGATGATTATTCATGACCATCTGGGAAAAAGCCGTCCTGAACATGGAAAAGGGGACCAGGAAGCTCGCTGTCGCGGCCGCCATTTTTTCTGAATGGGCAAAGGCGGAACTCGCCATTGTCCGGCTGCGAATCAGGATCGACGAGGTGCAGGCCGGAATCGACGAACTGCATCGCCAGATCGGCCGGAAAGTCATGGACCTCAAAAAACAGGATGCAGCTGCCGAAAGCCACGGAACAACTGCTGAAGGATGAGGTCATCGGCTTTGCTCTGACCGACCTCGCGGACCGGGAGGAAGAGCTCGAGGGACTGATGGCGGAATTGAAAAACATCCGCGCCGATTTCAAGACCGCGGCTAAGCAGACGGAGGACACCCTCCCATGATCACCGCCGCTGCTTTTGCGTTCGGTCTTGTCATCGGAAGTTTTTTGAACGTCTGCATCGCGCGCCTGCCACGCGGCCGCTCCATAGTCAAGCCGCCCTCTCACTGCCCGGGCTGCAGGGCCCCCATTCGATTTTACGACAATATCCCGATCATCAGCTTTCTCCTGCTTCGGGGCAAATGCCGGAGCTGCGGCGAACCGATTTCGTGGCGCTATCCGCTCGTCGAGCTCATGAACGGCCTCCTGTATGTCTGGATCGTGCGTGAATTCCAGACCGGGGGGGAAGCGTTCCTCATGATGGCGTTTTGCTCGTCGCTCATCGTAATCACGTTTATCGACCTGGATCATCAGATCATCCCCGATGTCATAACCCTTCCGGGGATGCTTCTCGGGTTGACCCTTGCTCCGTTTTTTATGCATCCCCTCTCCGACCCGCTGCCGTTTCATCTCGGGAGTCTCTTGCCCCATGCAGGGCCGTACCTTACGGGGTTTCTCAATTCCTGTATCGGGCTCTTCCTCGGCGGCGCCCCGCTCCTCTCGATCGGATGGATATGGGAGAAGCTCCGTCACGTCGAAGCCATGGGCGGCGGCGACGTCAAGTTGATGGGCATGGTCGGCAGTTTCCTCGGATGGAAGGGCGCCCTCCTCACGATCATGCTCGGCGCACTCTCCGGGTCCCTCGTCGGCATTCTGCTCATCACCGTGAAACGCCACAAAATGGAGAAGGTGATCCCCTTTGGACCTTTTCTCGCCGCCGGCACCATTGATGACCGCGTTCTACGGGTCCGATATCATCTCGTGGTATCTTGGCCTGATCCGCTTATGACCGGCCATACCCTGCTCATACTGGCGCCCGGGCTACTGACTGTTGTCATCGCGGTCTTTCTGCTCTGGGGCTTCGCGCGGCGCTACCGCCGTGAACTCGGCGTGGCAAAAGAGGAGCGTGAGAAAACAACGGACGCATCATTCATCATCAACGCCTTTCACGAAGTCACCAAAGAGCTCAAAGAAAAGGAAAAAGAACTCGAGCGGCTCAAGGCGCTCGCGGAACAGCGGGCGGAAAACGTCGAGAGCTACAACGAGAACATCCTTCAATGCGCCACCAGCGGGGTGATGACCTTTGACGTGGGGTTCAGGCTGACGACGATCAATCGCGCCGCCGAGGAAACATTATGCATGAACAAGGACGAGGTCGTAGGCAAGACCTGTAAGGACCTGTTCGGCGACGGTGAGATCTGCCGGTGCGGTCCGCAACACGCTCGAAGGACATATCCCGTCGGCCCGCATGGAGGCAATGCTCGAGCGCAGCGGCGGCGGCCTGTGGCTCGGCTACAACACGGCCGTTCTCACCGACCGGCACGATGCGGCGATCGGCGTCATCCTCTCGTTTACCGACCTTACGGAAGTGAAGCGGCTGCAGGAACAGATGGAACTCAGGGAACGCCTCACGGCTCTGGGCGAGATGTCCGCCGGCATAGCCCATGAGCTGCGGAACCCGATGGCGGTCATATCCGGATATCTCAGCCTGCTCGCCAAAAAGACCGATTCTTCGGGCCAGGATGTGGCGCGGAAAATTGCGGACGAAATCAACGGCATGAACCGCATCATCGGCGACCTTCTGACCTTTGCCCGTCCTACGTCGCTGAACCGCGGGGCGGTGAAGGTCAAAGAACTGCTGGAAGGCTGTCTGGCGAGCGCCCTGCAAGCGGCGACGTCGGACAAGCCGATTGAGACGACGGTAAAGATCGATGATTTCGAGGCCTCCCTCGACGAAGTGCTGATGAGACAGGCATTTACCAACCTCATCCAGAACGCTCTCGAGTCCATGCCCGACGGAGGAAGCGTTTTTCTGGAGGCCGGGAGAAGGAATCATGACCTGTTCGTCGTGATCAGGGATACCGGGACGGGCATTCCCCCGGATATTGTTAAAAAGATATTTCTCCCTTTTTATACGACCAAGGACAAAGGCGTCGGCATGGGCCTGGCTCTGGCGCATAAAGTCATTACTTCCCACGGGGGAAGGATAGAAGTCGAGAGTAAAGTAGGACAAGGGACGACGTTTACGGTGATTGTGCCGGGAGGATGAGTATTTACGGTATAATGGGGATATTTGAAAATGGATACCATCTTAGTCGTCGAAGATAAAGAAAGCATGCTGGACATGCTCAAGCAGACCCTGGAAGGCGAGGGCTATCGGGTGATTCCGGCCAGGGACGGCGCCGAGGGCATCAAGAAACTCGCGGACGAGCGCATCGGAGTGGTGCTGACGGACCTGAAGCTGCCAAAGAAGGACGGCTTCGAGGTTCTCAGGGCGGTGAAACAGGATAACCCCCTTCTGCCGGTGATCGTCATGACCGCATTCGGCACCATCGAGACCGCGGTAAAAGCCGTGAAGGACGGGGCCTACGATTTTCTGACCAAACCTTTCGACACCGACCATCTGCTGGTGCTCATCAAGAGGTCGCTCGACGCGACGCGTCTCGCGGCCGAGAACATCCTGCTCAGGGAAGAGTTTGCCGAGAAACTGGGCATGCCCAAGATCATCGGCAAGAGCTCACAGATGCAGGAGATCACCTCGAAGATCCAGAAGGTCGCGCCGACGAACGCCACCGTAATGATCCACGGCGAGAGCGGGACGGGCAAGGAGCTTTTCGCCCGAGCCATCCACTACCTCTCTCAGCGCAAGGACGCACCGTTTATCGCGATAAATTCCGCGGCGATCCCCCGGGAACTCTTGGAAAGCGAGCTCTTCGGCTACGAGCGCGGCGCGTTCACGGGAGCGGACGCGCGGAAACTCGGCAAACTCGAACTTGCGGACAAGGGCACGGTTTTCCTTGACGAGATCGGCGATATGGACATGTCTCTGCAGGCAAAGATGCTGCGCGTGCTGCAGGAGCAGGTGATCGAGCGCGTAGGCGGCGGCAAGCCGATCAAGATTGACGTACGGGTCGTGGCCGCCACGAACAAGGATATCGAGAAGGCGGTCAGCGTCAAGATGTTCCGGGAGGACCTGTTCTACCGCCTGAATGTGTTTCCCATCACGATCCCTCCGCTCAGGGAGCGGCGGGAGGACATCCCGGCGCTGGCCCAGAACTTTTTGAACAAGTATTCGGCCGAGGTACGGAAAGGCCCGCTTGCGATCTCCGACGAAGCAATGGAAATCCTGATGAAATCACCCTGGAAGGGCAACGTCCGCGAGCTGGAGAACGTGATCGAGCGCGCCGTGATCTACGCGGACGGCGGGGCCATCCGCGCCCAGGACCTGGGCATCAGCGAGTCGAGCATCATCGACGCGCTATGCGAACACGTGCCCATGGACGGCCCCCTTCAGGACGTTGCCGCGGCGGCCACGCGCATCGCCGAATCGCGACGCATCAGGCAGGCGCTCAAACAGACCGGCGGAAACAAGACCCGGGCGGCCGAGGTCCTCCAGGTAAGCTACAAGACGCTCCTCACGAAGATCAAGGACTATCAGCTGGAGGACAAGGGGGAGGGTTAGCGTTCAAAGCACTCTATGCCCGGGTGTCTGGCGCCGATCAGAAGGCCGATTTGGACCGTCAGATAGCCAGGCTCAGCGAGTATGCGGCAAGCCGGCAACTGCGCGTTGTCGAGGTGGTCAAAGAGGTAGGTTCCGGCCTGAACGGACATCGCCGCGCCATGCTTCGCATACTGAGAAATCCCGGTGTAAGCACCGTCATCGTAGAGCATAGGGACAGGTTAATGAGGTTCGGCATCGAATACGTCGAGGCCGCTCTCGCCGCACAGGGTAGAAAACTCATGGTCATCGAACCTGATGAGATGAAGGACGATATCGTGCGCGATCTTCATGAAGTCATCGTTTCCCTATGTGCAAGACTATACGGCAAGCGCTCGGCAAAGAACCGGGCCAAACGCGCAGTCGAGGCCGCCACCGGAGTCAAGGAATGAGGGAGCATCGTACCTACCAGTGCCGCATCGCCGCGGACAGCGGCACCGATGCCGCTCTTACGGCCTATGCAGCGCTTTACAGCAAGGCGGAGAGAACGCTTTTTGCCAGGCTGCGGGCTGGCGGCGATCTCAAGGATCTTAAACGGGAATTCATACCGAAGTTCGGGATAACAGCCAGGCAGTTTAATGCAATGTCAGCGGAACTTCAGGGCAAGATCGCATCAATTAAGGAGCGAAGGACCGGACTAATTCAGGAGATGGAGAAAAGGATCGGCAAGGCGAAGAACGTGCTTTCCAAAATCACCGATCCCGCCAAGAGGCATCAGAAAAAGCGTCGTATCGCAAACCTTGTCACCCGGCTCGATCAACTCAAAGCCGATAAAAAGGCAGACAATGTCCGCCTCTGCTTTGGAAGCAGGAAGCTGTTCAGATCACAATTTAGTCTTACGGCAAATGAATACGTTTCCCGTACCGACTGGAAGAAGGACTGGCAGCAGGCCCGGAGCAGTCAGTTCTTCGTGATCGGGTCAAAGGACGAGACGGCAGGATGTCAGGGATGCGTTGCCACTGCGCAGAGTAGCGGCAGTATTTCAATCAAGCTTCGGATGCCGAATGCTTTGGCTCGAAATAGCAAATACCTGGATATTCAGGGTCTCCGGTTTAACCACGGCCATAATGAATTATTGCCGCTATATATAGGCGACTGTCCAGTGACAAGTCTCTATGGCAGCCGGTTAACTACCGCTTCGTGAAAGACGCCAAGGGATGGCGGGTGTTCGTCACGGTGTCTCTTCCTGAAATCCCTCGTATATCGCAAAAAAGCATCGGAGTAGTCGGCATCGACATAAACGCCGGCCATCTGGCTGTTACCGAGACAGACAGATTCGGCAACCCGGCAGAGTATTTCACGGTTCCCTGCGTTACCTACGGCAAGACATCGAAACAGCGGCTTGCCGTAATCGGCGATGCCGTAAAACAAGTCGTTGAATTCGCGTTTTTAAAGCAAAAGCCGCTTGTCATCGAGAAACTGGATTTTTCCAAGAAGAAGTCAGTCCTTGAGAAGGAATCCTGTAAATATGCACGGATGCGTGCAACGCCTGCCTCCGAATACCCTTATCGGGGGTTCACAGTTCATCATCCCAATTGGAAGTCCTTGCAGAGAAACGCGATAAACTTATACCCTTCATGGAAAAGACTCCCTCGGACATCAGAAACGAAATCGAAAGACTCGTTAAAGAGATTAATGAGCATAATTACCGTTACTACGTCCTGGACACTCCCGTCATCTCCGACGCGGAATACGACAAGCTTTTCAGACGACTGCAAGAACTTGAAGAAAAGTATAGCTACGTCCTTCCCGACTCACCCACACAGCGCGTCGGCGCGCCGCCGCTCGACAAGTTCAAAAAGGTAAGACACACCGAGCCCATGCTCTCGCTCGACAACGCGTTTCTCCCATGACGAGGTACGGGAGTTCGACCAGCGCGTAAAGCGCTTCTTGAAGTCGGATAAGAAGTCGAATACACGGTCGAGCCGAAGTACGATGGCCTGGCCATGGAGTTGACGTACAGGAAGGGCCTTCTCGATAAGGGCGGCGACACGCGGCGACGGGCTCGAAGGTGAAGACGTTACGACGAACATCAAGACCATCAAGGCGATTCCGATCATGATCGAGGGAGTCGATATCCCCGATGAGATCGACATCCGCGGCGAAGTTTACATGGATATCGTCGAGTTCGAAAAACTGAATAAAGAACGGGAGAAGAGCGAAGAGCCGCTCTTTGCCAATCCCCGAAACGCCGCTGCAGGCGCCGTCCGTCAGCTCGACTCTTCCATAACGGAAAAAAGAAAGCTCCATATGGCGTGCTACGGTCTGGGAGCGGTGAAAGGGATGGAATTCAAGAGCCAGGGGGATTTCATTGCATGGCTCAGGAAGGCCCGTTTCCCCGTGCCCGCTGATTTTCGACGTTGTTCACGGGCATTGAGAACGTGATCGATACCATAAAGAAGATCGAAGAGAAGAGGCCGACGTTTCCCTTTGAAACCGACGGAGCCGTCGTCAAAGTTAATGATTTCACGCTTCAGAAAGAACTGGGGTACAAGACCCGTGAGCCGCGCTGGGCCATCGCTTATAAATTTCCAGCGCACCAGGGAACGACGGTCATCGAGGACATTATCGCAAGCGTCGGAAGGACCGGGGCCATAACTCCGGTGGCGATGCTCAGGCCCGTCCGGATCGGCGGGGTCACCGTCTCGCGGTCCACCTTGCATAACTGGGACGAGATCGAGCGCAAAGACATCCGCATCGGTGATACGGTGGTCGTTGAGCGGGCAGGTGACGTGATCCCGCATATCGTGACGGTCATCAAGGAAAAGCGAACGGGAAGCGAGACGAAGTTTCCGCCACCGGAACGCTGCCCCGTATGCGGTTCGAACGTTGTTCGGGAAGAAGGGGAGGTTGCTTTCCGTTGCATCGGGCTCAACTGCGCGGCCCAGGTGCTCGAGCGCATTTATCATTATGCGTCGCGAGGAGCCATGGATATTGAGGGGCTCGGCGGTAAGAGCGTTGAACTGCTCTACAATGAAGGCCTGATCAAACATTTTGTCGATCTCTACAAACTCAGGAAAGAACAACTCCTTGAGCTTCCCCGGTTCGCCGAGAAATCGGCCCAGAACCTTATCGAAGCCATCGAGAAGAGCAAACATACGACCCTCTCCCGGTTCCTCTATGCCCTCGGCATCCTCCATGTCGGCGAATACGCGGCTAAACAGCTTGCCAAGAACTTCAAGACGATCGAAGACTTGTATCATGTGACGCCCGAGCGCATCATGGAGATAAAGCAAATGGGAGAGAAGCTTGCCGCGTCCATTTCGGGCTTCTTTAATGAAAAGGAGAACCTCCATACGCTTGATTCGCTGAAAAAGCTGGGGGTGAAGATCTCCAACCCCGATTACGAAGCCGTTGCGAAGAAAGAAAAAGGACCTCTCGACGGATTGACCATCGTCGTGACCGGCGCGCTCTCAAAACCACGGAACGAGATCGAGGAACTCATTGAACGGCTTGGAGGCCACGTCTGCGGGGTCAGTGTCGAAAAAAACGAGCTATGTGCTCGCGGGGGCAGATGCCGGAGCAAAGCTGGAAAAAGCGAAGAGTCTTGGTGTTAAAATTATTACTGAGGATGAGTTTAACAAGATGACCAAGTGAGACGACGGCGAACCTTATTTGTCATTCCCGAACGCCTTTAATCGGGAATCCAGTTTCTTTAAACATTTTTAAACTATGTGAAAACTCAAGACCCTGATCCCGGCTAGAATCATGCCGGAGATGACGATACTTTCTCTGTGATCTCTGTGTCCTCTGTGGCAAAAAAGGATTCTATGCGAATCGGCTTCCACGTCTCCATATCCGGCGGCTTCTCCCTTGCCGTCCAGCGCGCCTTCGAGCTCGGCTGCACCTGCATGCAGATCTTCAGCAGGAACCCGCGCGGCTGGACGGTGAAACCCCTGGACCGGGACGATATCGCGCGCTTTAAAAAACTGCGCGAACAGTGGGACATCGGGCCGGTGTTCGTCCATACGAACTATCTCATCAACCTCGCCTCTCCCCGGCCCGACCTCTACGAACGCTCCATCGAGCAGTTCGTGATCGATCTTGAACGAACGGAGCGCCTCGGCGCCGAATATCTGGTGACCCATCTCGGTTCCGCGAGCGGCAAGGACGCGGAATGGATGATCGGGCGGGTGGCGGACGCACTGAATGCGGCGATGAAGGTTCACGAGCCGAAAGCGACCATACTGCTCGAGAACACGGCGGGCGAGGCCGGAGACGTCGGGTATACGCTCGAACAGGTCCGGGAGGTCATGGCACTACTCGATGATGCAGCGCCGGTTGGTCTCTGTTACGATACCTGTCACGGGTTTGCGGCGGGATACGATATACGCACCAAAAAAGACGTGGCAGCCCTCGCAAAGAAGATAGATTCAACCGTCGGACTGGAACGTCTGAAAGGCATGCATCTGAACGACTGCCTTCGCGACTTTGGTTCCCGTGTCGACCGCCACTGGCATATCGGGGAAGGGAAGGTAGGTCTTGACGGCTTCAAGGTGCTGCTCCATCACCCCGCGTTCAGGGAAATTCCGAAAATCATGGAGACGCCGAAGGAAACGGAAGAGGACGATCCGCGGAACATGCGGACCGTGAAATCACTATTGAAATGAGGGCCATCATGAATAAAGATCATCTTGATGCTGGCTTTATTACTGGTCATCAGCCGTATCCGCCATCGGCTTCCGGCGGAGACGCGATCCTCGGCGTCTGGAACAATGAGGAGAAGGACGGAAAGATCGAGATCTACCAGTGCGGCGATCGGTATTGCGGCAAGGTCGTCTGGGCCAAGGAACCGAATTATCCCGAAGGTTCGAAGGAAGGCCCCCCCGGAACACCGAGGCTCGACCACAACAACCCGGACCCGGCGCTCAGAAAAACGCCGATCATCGGGCTCGTGATCATGCGTGACTTCGCGTTCGCAGGAGATAACACCTGGAGCGGCGGTACGGTATATGACCCGAAGAACGGCAATAAATACCGCGGCAAAATAACACTTGTCTCTCCCAACCAACTGAAACTGCGGGGGTTCATCGGCATTTCCCTCTTTGGCAGGACCACGTCGTGGACGAGATAAAGAGAGTCAGGAATTCCTCTCTGGATTTTTTTGCCCACGTCTGGTATATTACCATCACTTTTCCGTTCGGCATGCAGTTGTCCCGCGGAAACGTATTTTTGTCATGAAAGTTGCCGAACTCTCACATAAAAAGATGATGTCCCGGCGATACAACGCTTTCGGTCAGTATATGAAGGAGTTGTTCGGTCAGCCGGTTTATAAGGTGAATGTGGACGCGGGGTTCACCTGCCCAAACCGCGACGGAAGCATTGCGACCGGGGGATGCATTTACTGCAATAACGACAGCTTCAGACCTTCGGCGTGCACGAGCTCTTCATCCTTGCGCGAGCAGATCGCGAAAGGCATCCCTTACCTGCGGTCCCGGTACGGCGCGGATAAGTTCATCGTTTATTTCCAGCCCTATACGAATACCTATGCCCCTGTCGAGACGCTGGAGCGTCTCTACCGCGAGGCGCTCGACAATCCGGGCGTCGTGGGGCTTGCCATTGGCACGCGGCCGGACTGCGTCGATGAAGAAAAAATCGAGCTTCTCGAATCCCTTGCCCGGGACTATTTCGTCCTTGTAGAATACGGCCTCCAATCGATCTACGACAGGACGCTCGAGTTCATCAACCGGGGGCACGATTACGCCTGTTTTCAACATGCCGTCACGCTGACTGCCGGCCGCGGCATCAGGGTCGGCGCTCACCTCATCCTGGGCTTTCCCACGGAAACGCGAGAAGATATGCTCGGCATGGCAGAGGAGCTTTCCCGGATGCCGGTCGAGTTCCTCAAGATCCACCAGCTTCAGGTCGTGAAAGACACGGCCCTGGCCGATCTGTACCTGACAAAGCCGTTTCCGACATTCGGCTATGAAGAGTATCTGACGATGCTCGCCGACTTTCTGGACCGTTTGTCTCCACGGATCGTTCTCCAAAGGCTTTTCGCCGCGGCGCCGGACGAGATATTGATTGCGCCGGTCTGGAACAAAACGCGCAGCGAGTTTCTGATCGATCTCGATGCCTGTCTTGAAAAACGGGGAAGCCGGCAGGGTATGAAATGCAAGTTTGCGTAGAACGGAGGACGAGGGACGAAAGTCGAAAAGCCTCTGCGTCCGTAGTCCTCGTGAGCCTGTGCCCAGCGCTTACGAGTGCATAGCGCGAGTGCAGGGTACGGAGCAAACGGTCGTCCATCGTTCGTCAATTGGGAGGTTTCATGATCGATCTCCACACTCATTCGTTGTTCAGTGACGGGGTGCTCGTGCCGTCGGAGCTGGTACGCCGCGCAGTCATGAAAGGCTACGAGGTAATCGCAATCACCGACCATGCGGACTCGTCGAACCTCGATTTCGCCATTCCGCGTGTTTCCGCCGCATGCCGGGAGCTGAACAGACGGTGGAAAATAACAGCGCTGCCGGGCATCGAACTGACGCACATACCCCCCGAAACGTTCGCCGAGCTTACCGACCGGGCGCGTTCCCTGGGCGCCGCAATTGTCGTTGCACACGGTGAAACCCTTGTGGAGCCCGTCCATCCGGGGACGAACCGCGCAGCCATCGAGGCGCGCGTCGACATCCTGGCCCACCCGGGGCTTATTTCAAGGGATGAAGCTGATCTCGCAGCGCGGAACGGTGTATATCTGGAGATCTCTTCGCGAAAGGGCCACAGCCTCTCCAACGGACACGTGGCCAGAATCGCCGTTGAAACGGGAGCAAAACTTGTGATCGATACCGACACCCACGAACCCGGCGATCTGATCACCGATGAATTCGCGACGGGCGTACTGCTCGGCGCAGGGCTCAACAGGGGGCAGATCGATGAGGTTCTCCGAAACTCCCGGGAGCTGGCTTCCAAGGCGAGAGCAACGCTGAACAAGTGAGTGAATTATCGAAGTGTGGACGTTCCAATCCGCACACCCTGCACTCGCGCTACCGCACTCGTAACCGCTGGGCGCAGGCTCCGCATTCCGACATTTCTTTTCCTAAGGGGAGGTTGTACCAATGCCGACGATCAAGAAGAGAGGATATGCAGCACCCAGACAGCCTGAGCAGGAGATTGTGACGATTGCGCATATCATTTCAGCCTTTCTCGCGAAATACAAGAGACAGTTTACGATCGCCGGAACGGCCATTGCCGCCGTCGTCGTGCTTGCGGGTGGATATGCGCTCGTGCGCGCCCAGCAGGAGCAGAAGGCCGAGCCGCTTGTTGCGGCCGCATACGAGGTCTACAGCCCGTCGAACGGCGCTCCCGGAGATTACGGCAAGGCTCTCGATCTGTACCGTGATATTCAAAAAAAGTATTCCGGCACCAGGAGCGCCGCAATAGCTCAGTACTATGTCGGAAACTGCCTCGTGAATCTCGGCCGGCCGGAAGAAGCGATCAAGGAATATCAGGCCTTCGTAAGCAAATACTCGGGCGACAAATTACTCCTCGGCCTCGTATATCAGCGCATGGCCTATGCATATCAGGGGATGGGACGGCAGGATGACGCGCGGAAGTCGTTCGAACAAGCGGAGGCCTTGCTCGGGCCGGGCGTTTCTACAGTGGAACTCGCCCGTCTCTATGAAGCTGCGGGAAATAAGTCCGCGGCCGATAAGAAGTATAAAGAGGTTGCCGACAAACTTATCGGTACGACCTGGGGCATGGAGGCGAAAGGCAAGGTGCAAGTGATTTCCCCGCTTCCTCAATCCGTTGGGGGAACGCAGAGCAACTAAGAACTGCCGTGCCGGCGGTGTCCGGAACAGAAATGAATCGAATTTGCCGCCGCCGGGTTCAAACAAAACGATGCTTCCGTTCAATAGCAAAAAAAAGGGTCAGGGATATTTCCCTGACCCTTTTTGATTCGACACGCGATTATATCTGATTCACATCGACGATCAGTTTGATCTGCTGTCCTGCCCGTACCGATTTCCCTATCCCCTTATTCCATTCCCTGATGTCCGCCACGCTGATATTATGTTTTTTAGCGATCTTGACGAGGGTCTCGCCGCGCCGAACGCGGTAGAATATTTCTTGCTGCCTGACGTCCTGACCGGGGTTCAAATATGTCACATCCGCCGTCCCGTTCATATCGACAGGGATGAGGATGTGCTTGCCGGGCGAGAGCCGGTTTTTGCGAATCCCGTTAACGTCCCGGATGGCTTCTGAGGTCGTGTTGTATTTCTTGGCAAGACTGGCGAGGGTCTCACCCTTCTTCACTTCATGCCGTTCCCATTTGATCTTCTGCTCTGGTGGAACGGCGGTGAAGTTCGCCACAAATACGTCTTTCTTTCCCGGCGGGATCCGCAGGACATATTTATCGAAGTGAGGGGGGGTGACCCAGCGCTTGAGTTCGGGGTTCAACTCCTTGATTTCCTCATACGAGCATTCCGCGCAGCGTGCAATGAGGCGGAGGTCCGCGCTTTCCTCAAGCGTCACTTCATCGTATTTGAAGGGTGCGCGGCTGCCTGCGGTAAAGCCATATCCTTCAGGGTTTTTGGCGATGATGGTCGCTGCCATGTACTTGGGAATGTAGTTCTTCGTTTCCGGCTTGATGAAGCGTGAGGCCTTGAGGTCCCAGAAGTCCTCGGAGCGGGTCCTTAGCACCGCCCGCTGCACTTTGCCCGCCCCTGCATTATAAGAGGCGAGCGCGAGCGGCCAGGAACCGAATTGGTCGTGCAGATCCTTCAGGAGTTCGGCGGCGGCCTTCGTCGATTTGATCGGGTCTTTACGTTCGTCGATCCACCAGTCGATCTTGAGGCCGTAGAGCTTGGCCGTGCCAGGCATGAACTGCCATGCGCCGACCGCCTTGCACCAGGAGACAGCGTAGGGATTGAACCCGCTTTCGATCAGGGCCACATAGACCAGGTCCTCGGGCATGTTCTTCTCGCGGAAGATGTCTTTCATCATTGGCATAAAACGTGCGGAGCGATCCAGATACAGTTGGAATTTGTCCCTTCCCCGGTTGGTGAAATATTCCAGATGGGTCTCAACACTGTCATTCAAAACCATGGGTATGTCGTAGAGCTTTTCAACCCCGAGATCTTCGGATTCATCGAGCTGCGCCACATCTTCAGTCGGTGGCTTTAACTGGGGAGGGACGATAGCGGACTGGTCCTCGTTCAGTGGCGCGAGCTGATCGGCATACGCCGGTATGAAGGGGATCGCAATTGCAGTGATAATAATCAGTAAAATAAAGGTAATTTTAGGGTTCATCAGGTCTCCTCATTTAGTTCTAAAGTTACATCTTTCACACTTGTTTGTCAAGAAATAATGGCCAGCGGGTTGTGGGTCAGTTTCAATTTATACGTGCTGATCGCCCGTCCCCATATAAACATCCCCATACCCATAGTGCCTTTCTTATCGGCAGGAATGTTTTTCTCTTTAGCATGGCAGAAAGACCATATTTCTTCACACTGAATCCGCTGGCAGGTCAAACCGACCACTACCGGCCCGCGTCAACCCTTGTAATTCAGATCGCAGTTCTGTATTATTGCACCATGACCCATGCCCGCCTCAGCGAAGTATTTGTTTCCATTCAAGGAGAGGGCCCTTGGATAGGGGAACGTCACATTTTTGTCAGGTTCCAGGGCTGCGATATGCGTTGCCGTTATTGTGATACTCCCGCGGCCATAACGGAACCTGAGGGCGACGGCGTCCGGGAATTCTGCAGGGTCCAGACCGCACCGCGTATGCCGGCTGTATACGAGAGGGTCCCGAACCCTGTGTCAGCCGCCCAACTTACTGAATTGTGCGCGCGTCTGTCCATCCCCGGCCCGTCTCGGTCCACGATCAGCCTGACTGGAGGTGAGCCGTTGTTGCAGCATGCATTCCTGACCCAGTGGCTTCCGGCGCTGAAGCGGGACTATCGCGTCTATCTTGAAACAAACGGCATTCATTATGATGCCATGGACTCCCTCGGAACCATGGTCGATATCGTGAGCATGGACTTCAAGCTCCCCTCAGCCACCGGTCTTCGTCCGTATTGGGAAGAACATGAGCGGTTTTTAGCGGCGGCAACCCATACCCTGCTTTTTGTCAAAGCTGTGGTGACCCGGGACACGCAGATGGCCGACATCCTTTTTTCGGCGCGCCTCATCGCGAAGCGTGACACATCCATACCACTTGTTCTCCAGCCTGCGGGCGGTCCGCTGGCGCCTGACGCAAAGACACTGATAGATTTTCAGGACGCCGCTCTCGGGATCATCCGGGATGTGCGGGTCATCCCGCAGGCCCATAAGATGCTGAATGTGCCATGATGAATGGCGTAAATGCGGAATAAAACATCCCACTCCCGAATACTACGGCAACACCTTGTTGTCATTCCCGAACACCTCTCTCGGGAGTCTGAGTTTTGTAGGTAAAAAAACAAAAGAAAACAACTGGATTCCGGCTTAAACCATGCTCCGATAAAATCGGAGCAGGCCGGCAGAGTCCCGCGTTGCGGGAAATGACGGGAAAAGGGTCGTAGCACGGAGAGGAGCATTCTTCATGCACTTTGACATACTCACGCCGGTCGTTGAAGAGCTTTCATCTCTGCTCACCGGTGCGCGAGTGGAGCGGGTGCTGCAAGGAGAAGACGGCGGGCTGTACCTGTTGTTCAGAAAAGACCGGAAGAATTTCACGCTCCTGGTTTCTCCCGATCGTTCCCTGCCGCGCACGCACCTTGTGAGCAAAAAACCCCGGTCAGCCTCCGATCCTCATCCCCTTGTGCTCAATTTGAGAAGTCGTCTCCCTGGAAGCCGGTTGGCGGATATTGTTTTGCTGAACAACGACAGGATCGTCGAATTTCGTTTTATAAAAGACGATATCGAACATCACCTTTTCTTCGAGTTGACCGGCTCATCGACGAACCTTTTTTTCACCGATGCCGATCTTCGAATTCTTGCCTCGTATCATCCGGCGCCGGCCTCCGCACAGGCGTCGCGATTGCTCATGCCCGGCGTACAATACATCCCGCCTCAGAAAAAGAACCAATCCGCACCGCTTACGGCCGCCGCGTCCATCGCTCACTCCTCGTCTCCGAACGAGGCTGCGGAAAACTATTACCAGCGCCTCACCGACCGGGAGCATACCGCGGCTTTAAGAGCAGAGGTCCGTTCTTCTCTCAATCAAACATTGAGAAGGACTTTGCGCAGGCGCGAGGCCGTGGCAACGGACATGCGCTCCGCGCAACTGTCGGAGACCTACCGTCAAAAGGGCGACTTGATCCTGGCCAACCTGCGGCAGTTAAAGACGGGCATGGAATCCGTCGAACTGCCTGGGTATGACGGCGTTCCTGTCGCGCTCACGCTGGACCCAGGGCGCACTCCGAAGGAAAATGCAGAAGCGTATTTCAGAAAATACAAAAAGGCCAAGGCGGGCCTTCCGCTCATCGAAGCGCGACTGCGCCGAACGGATGAGGAAATATCTCTTATACAATCGCGGCTCGCCGAACTCGAGGCAATCGAGGATGATGATGCGCTCCGCCGCTTATTGCAGGAGACCCGCCGCGGTACACCGTACAAGCAGGGTAGAAAAGAAAAGCGCCGGAAACCTGTTGCCGGAGATTCCAGAATCAGAAAAATACTTTTTAGCGGATGGGAAATCCTCATAGGCGGTAACGCCGCCGCCAATGACGAACTCACCACGAAGCTTGCCCGGCCCGACGACCTCTGGCTGCACGCGGAGGGGCTGCCCGGCTCTCACGTCCTGGTCAGGAACCCTTTGAAGAGGGACATCCCGTCCGACATACTCCTGAAAGCCGCGGCGCTGGCGGCTTTGCACAGCAAAGGGAAGACAGCGGGCAAGGTGCCGATCACCTATACCCTTGCCCGATTCGTCAGGAAACCGAAAGGGGCAAAACCGGGACTCGTTCACCTGACCCGACGCCGGACCGTCATTGTCGAGCCCGGCGACGATGATCCCTCACGATAACCCCATTCGACGGGAAGATGTCAACTCAAGCTGTATGACAGCTGCGGGCGGACGATGCGATACACCGAAATGATGGCCGGTTGCTTTGAATACGAACGGAGACGGCCCGTCGTCGTGGTGCTGCGGCGCTATCCCCTTTACAGATATGACGGTTTCGAGTAGAATTTGTGAGTACCGAAAGATAGCGCCATGACCAGGGAAATCGTTATTTCAATCCTTGCCCGGCGTGTTCAATCGGGAGGTGTTCTATGCAAAAGACGATTGTGTTGCTGGCATTTATCCTGGCTGTAATTTCCCCTCCACAAACCGTGTATGCCGAGACTGCGTACTACGTCCAGAGCGCCACGGTAAAGGTGATGTCCGGGGCCACGTTCAAGTCCACGGTTCTAGGAGAGGTCGGCAGAGGTTATAAATTCCTCTCATCGGGGAATGACGGCGAATGGACGAAAGTAACGTATAACAATCAGGATGGCTATGTTCCTTCCCTCGTGCTTTTAACGCATCCGCCGCTCAATGAGGCAACGGTCTTCACGGGTGACGCGCAGGAAATGAGGACCGGCTTTCGCCGACGCGCCTCAGAAATATCCGCTCTGTCCACAGATAGCCGGAAAGGGCCGGACCGCGATAAACAGGCTGACTATGAATCCCTGGAAAAGATCGAGTTGTTCACGATGAGCTCCCGTGAGGTCAAGCGGTTCATGGAGGGAAGGTAGTCATGAAATCGACGGCCATTACGACTGGTGTCTTGCTCGCGCTCTTCATTGCCTGCCCCGCGACCGTGCCAGCTTTTCACTCGGAAGAGACTCGGCACAAGAGGATATCGTCCGAGTACGATACCGTGGCAATGTCGGACCTTACCGAAGAGATCCAGTTCGGGAGGGAAGTTGCGGCAAGGGTCATCGGCCGGTATGGGTTGTACGACAACCTTCAGATCATGGAATACGTTAATCTCGTCGGCCACGCGCTCGCACAAGTCACCAATCGACCGGAGCTTGAATTCTACTTTGCGGTTTTAAAAAGCGATGAGATCAACGCCTTTGCCGCTCCCGGCGGCTATGTTTTTATAACGCAGGGGGCCCTGCGGGCGATGCGGGATGAGGCCGAACTTGCCGGAGTACTCGCTCATGAATTGGGGCATATCTCCGAGAAACATGCGGTCACGGAACTCAAGATCCACGGTATCGAAAGCGCGGCTGCCTCCAGTCTGCATGAGGTCATCGGCGGTGGTTCTGATCCCGCGCGGGTCGCCTTTAGAAAGGCCGTGGACAAGGCGATGAATATTCTCCTCAAGGACGGCTACAAACGGCAGGACGAGATACGGGCCGACAAGGACGCGCTCCTTTTCTGCGCTATGGCCGGATACGACCCGGACGGGCTGATGCGGTTCGTTAAGCGGGTCGGCGAACTCAAGGGCAAACAGACTGAAACGTTCGACAAAACGCATCCCGCGGCGGAGGACAGAATCGACTGGCTCAAGGCCGCCATTGTTCGGGAAGGGCTTGACTCGGGCGATTACAGGATGTACGAGAACCGGTTTACCGAAAACATGAAAGCCATGACACAATAACCGCGTGGGCGATGCCGGCAGGGGGAGAGCATGGTTCGAAGAGCATGGGGTTTGGTTCTGCTTCTGGGTATGGGCGCATTCAGCGCTACAGCCGCCCTGGCCGATGATTTTCACTACACAAATATTCTCGTCGGAGACCGGGCATCGGGTATGGGAGGCGCCTATACCGCCGTTTCCGATGATGCAACGGGGCTCGCCTACAACCCCGCGGGAATCGCCTATACGGCCGAAAGGAACCTGTCGGCGAGCGTCAACGGGTACAATTACTCAAAAAAAACTTACCGGGACGTAATCGGCGGCAACGGTTGGATACGAAGATCGTCAGCCGTACTACCGAACTATTTCGGTGTGATCATGCCCCTGGGAGACTACAAGGTCGGATTTTCCTATGCCTTGCCCGATTCAACCACGACGGACCAGGAACAGACATTCCATAATCTGCAACTGAGCTCCGCCCTGCAGCCGTTCAACCCCGGCGTCACGATCACTTCGTATCTTATCAATTTTAACGACGAGAACAATACCTACAACATCGGGCCGTCAATGGCGAAGGAACTGACTGACAAGATCTCCGCAGGACTCACGCTGTACTATTACGAGCGGAAGACCCTGCGCATTCTGAACCAGATCATCAAGACGAGCAACTGGCGGCTCTGAACAAACGACGGATTATTTCCACTCCACGGAATGGGGCGTACGGCCTATTCTGGGGTTCATGTGGTCGCCGGAAGACAATGTTTCGATCGGTCTTGCGCTTTCGAAGGTTTTTATTATTCAGTCCGATACCAGTTTCCATTCGAGCGACACGCGGGTAAACATAGCTGATAAAGATAACCCCACAGGCGCCTTGGTCCGAGACTTGCCTGACGGACCGTCCACCTCGAACGCCAAGCGCACGATGCCGAAGCAGATCAGCCTGGGGGTTGCATGGTTCCCGTCATCGAGTCTCTTGCTGTCCGCCGACTTCAAGTACTTCACCGACAAACAGCGCCAGTGACATCGTAATGTTCAAAAAAAAGTCTGAACCCTTCGCAGACGTCCTGAACATAGCTCTCGGCGCCGAGTACTATTTAAACAAATACTGGGCCACGAGGGCAGGCTTCTATACGGATTTTTCCAACACGCCGAAACTCATCGAGGGCGGCGTCAATCAGCCTGAACACATTGACATTTACGGTCTTACGGCGAGCTTAAGCCACTTTACGAGGAACACGTCCGTGACCCTTGGCGGCGGTCTGACCTATGGGAAGGGCCAAGCCCAGATCATCCGCGACAACACTTCGATTCAGACCGCCGATATCCGGGGGTGGATGATCACGATCTCGACGGCGTATTCATATTGAGAAGGGATGAATGCCTGCCATGGATCCCGATGCTCGAGGCGCTCTGTCGTTTGTGCATCGAAACCCTTAATAAGTTGACAAAGCGGACAGGGGCTGATATTATTCCTGCAGTTTTTACCATGTAAGTCATTCTGGGGGATGGATGCCCGTCATTATAACGCTGACAACCGATTACGGGGCGAAAGATTCATTTACCGCAAGCGTCAAAGGGGTAATCCTCAAGATCAATCCGCAAGCTCAAATCATCGACATATCCAATGAAATCACTCCGCAGGACGTATGGGAAGCCGCATATGTTTTAAAGTCCGCCTATAGTCATTTCCCGAAGGGGACGATTCACCTCGCCGTCGTCGATCCCGGCGTCGGAAGCGGCAGGAGACCGATTATTGCCGTGACGGAAAGTTATTATTTCGTCGGTCCCGACAACGGGATCTTCAGTCTCGTCTACAACGATGCCGAGCGCCTGCGGGTGCATCATATCACCTCGACCCATTACTTTCTTCCCAACCCGGGCCCCACGTTCCACGGCAGGGACATCTTCGCTCCCGTCGCGGGATGGATTGCCAAGGGCATTCCCTCGGGCCATTTCGGAGAGGAAATTACGGACTTCGCGAAGCTCAATGTGCCCGTCCTGAAAGTGACGGCGGGCGGCATTGAAGGACGTGTCATCCACATCGACCGCTTTGGGAATATCATTACGGATATTCTGTACAAGGACGTTCAGCCGCTCCTCGCCGGAGGGACCGATGCGGGTTCCGCCAGCGTTACGATCGCCGGGAGGGAGATAAAGGGCTTCAAAAAATACTATGCCGAGGCGACCCCCGGCGAGCCGGGAGCGATTTTCAACAGCTCCGGTGCCCTTGAAATATTCCTGTTCAAACAGAACGCCCGAACCGCCCTGTCCGTGAAACGTGGAGAAGTCGTCCGGCTGAGTGTCGCCCGATAACACCTCCGCGCAGCGCTACCTGCGCCCCCTTTTCTTTTCGAAATATATCCCTTGTTTCAAAATCCCCTGCGTATTATAATATTCCTTCCGTGAATCGTCTATGAACTGCGTTTACCACGGGAAATGAACATCGACGTTTGTCGGCCTCTCAACCATCACCCCCACCTTTGAATTCCTCCCCCATCGAGGGGGAGGAGTTTTGGAGAAAGGCGTTTTCAGTTGAAATCGTATCATATCATTACCTTCGGCTGCCAGATGAACGAGCACGATTCCGAGCGCATGGCAGGCATTCTTGACGCAGGCGGCTGCGCGCCTTCGGCCGGCGCCGAGGGGGCGGACATGGTCATTCTGAATACGTGCAGCATCCGGGAAAAGGCCGAACAGAAGTTTTTCAGCGAACTGGGCAGATTGAAGGACCTCAAGGTGAAGAATCCGGGCCTGATCATAGCCGTTGCCGGGTGCATTGCCCAGCAGGAAGGCGCGGCTATCCTCTCCCGTGCGCCCTACGTCGATATGATCTTCGGGCCTTCGGACCTCGGGCGTATTCCAGCTCTGATAGAGAAGAAGAAATCCCTCCGCGCGCCTCTCGTCGACACCGCGGGCGATCCCGACTATCATCAAAAACAGCTTCCCGCTGCCCGCACAGACAAGCTCAAGGCCTGGGTCTCCATCATGTACGGCTGCGACAATTTCTGCACCTACTGCGTCGTGCCGTACCTGAGGGGCAGGGAGCGTTCACGCAGGCCGGAGGACATCGTTCAAGAGGTCCGTGATCTGGCAGGACTTGGGTATAAGGAAGTGACCCTTTTGGGACAGAACGTCAACTCATACGGTAAAGGACGAACGGACGGTGTGGATTTTCCCGCGCTCCTCGGCGAGGGTGAACGATGTTCCAAGGAATCGATCGAATCCGGTTCGTGACGTCCCATCCCCGGGACCTCTCCGACAGGCTGATCACGGCGGTCCGCGAGCTCCCGAAAGTCTGCGAGTCGCTCCACCTGCCGGTCCAGAGCGGTTCCGACCGGGTCCTCGCGTCCATGAACAGGAGATACAGCCGTCAGGACTATCTCGAAAAGGTGGAGAGGCTTCGAGAGGCCGTTCCCGATATTACGCTCACCACCGACATCATCGTCGGCTTTCCCGGAGAATCGGACAAGGATTTCGAGCTGACGGTGCAGCTCCTTGACCAGGTGCGTTATGACGGTATCTTTGCGTTTAAATATTCAAAGAGACCGGGGACCGCTGCCCTTAAGCTTTCCGGTCATCTGCCTGAAGATATCAAGGAAAAGAGGCTGGAGCAGGTCCTGGCGCTCCAGAAGAAGATTTCCGTTCAAAAGAACCGCGACTTGATAGGCACCATCCAGGAGGTCCTCCTCGACGGTTCCAGCAAGAAAGGCGGAATGATCACCGGGAGGACCAGGGGCAACAAGGCGGTGAACGTCACGGCTTCCCCGTCCCTTATCGGCTCGACCGTCACCGTGAAGATCGCTTCCGCAGGGGTGAACTCTCTCACGGGAATTATCATTTGACGAGTCCGTATCGCAACAGCGCACTTTTTTGTCATTCCCGAATGCATCTATCGGGAATCCAGGTTTCGCCAAATAACATGATAATCAAAGTCGCTGGATTCCGGCTAGAACCGTGCCGGAAGGACAATTAAAAATTCCCCTGGAGCATAGCGACCTTGCGAATAGCCTTTGCGACCCTCGGATGCAAAATCAACCAGTATGAAACGGACCTCCTGAGACAGGACCTGACTGCCCGGGGGAACACCGTCGTCGCCTTTGACCAAGAGGCGGATGTCTACATTATCAATACCTGTTCAGTTACCGCAAAAAGTGATATGCAATGCCGTCAGACGATCAGGTCCGCGGTCCGCAGAGGGCAGGGGGCAAAGGTCGTGGTGACCGGCTGTTACGCAGAGACCAGGCCTGATGACATCCGGAACATTCCCGGCGTGAACCTCGTTATCGGAAATCGCGAAAAGTCGAATATCGTTCATCACCTCATGCTACCGGCAACTGCGGCGCGGGAGCAGTATCGGGATTTTGTTCCGGCAAGGGCAGTGCGGGGAAGAACGAGGGCGTTTCTTAAGATACAGGACGGATGCAATAACCGCTGTTCCTATTGCATCGTTCCCCTGGCCCGCGGCGGGTCGCGCAGCGTCTCGCCTTCGGCGGTGACAAAGGAATTCGACAGCCTCGTGAAGGACGGTTGCCCCGAGATCGTACTCACCGGTATTCATATTGGGACCTATGGCGACGAGCTTGCCGAGCGTATCAGCTTAACGGACATGCTCACGACGCTATCCGAGAGGAGAGTTTGCTCGAGGATCCGTCTGAGTTCAATTGAGCCGCGCGAAATCACAGAAGGGATCATTCGTTTGCTCGGCAACGGCGTTTGCAGGCATCTGCACATACCGCTCCAGAGTGGAGATGATGCAATATTGTCGTCGATGAAGAGAAATTATACTGCCGCCTTCTATCATAAGCTGCTTGAACAAATCGCCCAGGAGGTTCCCGGAGTCGCTCTCGGCGCGGATGTGATGGTCGGATACCCCGGAGAAGGTGAATCTGAATTTAGAAATACCATGCGTCTCGTGGAATCAGCCCCGCTGACTCATCTCCACGTGTTCAGCTATTCACCGCGTCCAGGAACTGCTGCAGCTTCAATGAAGGAACAGGTTCCCGAAACAACTAAAAAAGAACGGAGTGAAGCGCTTCGAAGTTTGGGGAAAGAAAAAAACTATGCATTCAGAAAAAAACAGCAAGGTGTTAATCTTCAAGTGGTGGTCGAAGATAAGGTAGATCCACAAACGGGCATGCTTTCAGGACTCACGGATAATTACATTAGAGTGCAGATAAACAATGGTGGAAAGGATCAGATTGGGGAGAAAATTACAATAAGGATTACCGACGTGAAAAAAGACGTAAATTTTGCCATGCAATTATAACTAATTGATTTAATTGGAATAAAAATGCCTATTTATTAGGCAATTTACACATTTTATGCGAAGGAAGCGATTAAAAAAAAGATATTCACAGAGTTAATAACATCTTGTCCACAGCTTTTGTGAAAAGTTCAGATAAGCCCTAGTTATTAAAAGTTATTCACCATTTTTTTATTGTTTTCGAAAATAAAATCATTCTCAATTGTAATCTCTACCAGTTCATTCTGCTCTAGTCATTTTCCCGATAGTCACATTTTTTCCAAACGCATTTTCTAACTTTAGGTCTTCTTTCTTCAGAATATGATACGTTGTATCCCGCTGGGCCGGGCAGTAACCTGCATCTTTTATCAAATTAATGATCTCCTGCTTCGTCATTCTGAATGTCACTCCCGCTGCGGCGACGACATTTTCTTCTATCATCGTGCTGCCGAAGTCGTTTGCTCCGAATTCGAGAGCAACCTGGGCGATTTTCGCTCCCTGTGTCACCCATGATGCCTGAATATTTTCAAAATTGTCGAGCATGATGCGTGAAAGGGCAAGGACCTTTAGATATTCGACGGCAGTTGCCGATCTGCCTCCGAGCTTCGTATTGCCCGGTTGATAGGTCCAGGGGATGAAAGCGGTAAAACCTCCGGTCTCATCCTGGATGTCCCTGAGCCTGACGAGATGCTCGACAATCTCCTTGTCCGTCTCGACGCTTCCGAACATCATGGTCGCGGTAGACGGCATGCCGAGTTGGTGCGCCGCCTTCATCACGTCGGCCCACTGCCGCCAGCGTATCTTGTTCGGGCTGACCTTTTTTCTCACCCGGTCGACGAGGATCTCCGCGCCGCCGCCGGGAATGGAATCGAGCCCCGACGCTCTCAGGCGTTTGAGCGTATCCATGAGGCTGATATTCGCTTTTTTCCGCCAGAAAGGTGATTTCCGCCGGAGAAAGCGAATGGATCTGGATGGTGAATCGGGATTTAATGGAGGAAAAGAGATCTTCGAAATATTCTATCCCGAGATCGGGATGCACGCCGCCCTGCATGAGTATCTGCGTGCCGCCCTGGGCAATCGTCTCTTCGATCTTTTTGAATATTTCTTCCTTGGTCAGGATATAGGCCTCGGGGCTGTCCGCATCGCGGTAGAAGGCGCAGAAGGCGCATTTATTCACGCAGATATTGGTGTAATTGATATTGCGGTCCACGACGAAGGTCACGAGCCGCTCGGGGTGGAGCCTCTTCCGCACGCTGTTCGCGAGTTCCCCGAAGGTGAGGAGGTCGGCCTGTCTGAACAAGGGCAAGGCCTTCGTCGGCATCAATGCGTTTGGCCTTTGATACCTTGGTGATTATTTTTTTTAATTGTGTTCATGTCTTACGATAACGCTAGCCCTATAGGACGTCATTCCGGGTTACTGGAATCCGTGTCTTTAGAACGCTGATCCCGCTTTCGTCGGGAATGACAACCATGCTTATTTCCACACCTTCACAACGTTATATAACGGTATCTCGTTCCACAGGAATCGTCCCGCCTGCTTAATGAGATGCACGATGTCATTTTTTGTCATGCTGCCGTCGGTGGTCCCGCCGGCCGCTTTTGTAATCCGCTCCTCGACCACGGTGCCGTCCAGATCATCGACGCCGAAGCTGAGCGATACCTGTGCGATCTTCTCCCCGAGCATGACCCAGTAGGCCTTGATGTGATCGAAGTTATCGAGCATGAGCCGGGAAATCGCGAGGGTCTTGAGGTCATCGAACCCCGTGGTATACGCGGATTTTTTGATCTCCGTGTTCTGTGAATGGAAACTGAGCGGAATGAAGGCCTGGAAACCGCCTGTCTTATCCTGCAGGTCGCGGAGCCTGATGAGATGATCGACCCGGTGCTCGGCGGTTTCGATATGCCCGTAAAGCATGGTCGCGTTCGATTTGAGCCCGACCTTGTGAGCGGCCTCGATCACCTCGAGCCAGCGGTCGCCGCTGATCTTCTCGGCGCACAGGGTGTTTCTGACCGCCGTATTGAAGATCTCGGCGCCGCCGCCCGGGAGAGAACCGAGCCCGGCTTCTTTGAGTTTGATTAGCGTATCGGTAATGTTCAGGCCGGACAGCTTTGCAAGGTAGTCGATCTCGACTGCGGTAAAGGCCTTGAGATGCATCTTCGGGAATTCTTTTTTGAGCGCCCTCAGCATATCGATATACCATGAAAAGGGCAGGTCCGGGATGGAGACCGGAGACGATATGGAGTTCCCGCACGCCTTTTCCGGCGCTGCGCGCCTTGTTCAGGATATCCTCGATGCTCATCTCGTACGCGCCGGGCTCGCCCTTGCTCCTGCTGAACGCGCAGAACTTGCATCGGTTCACGCAGATGTTCGTCGGATTGATGTGCATGTTCCGGACGAAATAGACGCGGTTCCCGTTCTTTTTCTGCGCGACATGGGAGGCCATGCGCCCGAGCGCGAGGAGATCGTTGGACTTGAAAAGCTCAAGCCCGTCTTTTCGGGTAAGACGCTTGTTGGATATGACTTTTTCTTTGATTTTTTCGATGGACATGCTGTTTGAGTAAGGAATGCGGAATCGGATTGCGGAATAAGAAATCCTTAGCCTTGACCCTTGCCCTTGCACCCTCTTTGAATAATATTTTCCCGTTAACCATGCTCATAATACAGGATTTCGTTTCCCTGAGCAAGTCGGAATAGAGGTCGCCGGTATTTTTTTTCGGAAGAGGCACGGCGATGATGTCCGCTTTTTTCCCCGGTTCGAGCGTGCCGATCTCTTTATCCAGACCGAGGGCTTTTGCTCCTCCAATGGTCGCCAGTTCGAAGATATCTTTCGCTGAAATCCCGTCTCTTCGATGTATGCGGTAAGCGTACCGCATCTCGTCCCACATGTTCAGGGTTGGCACACTTGCCAGACTGTCGGTGCCAAGTCCGACGGTAATACCTGCATCAAGGAATTTTTTTAGCGGCATCCTGCCGACACCGAGTTCCTTGTTGCTTCGCGGACAATGCGCGACGGATATTTTTGATTTTTTGATCAGTCTGATGTCTTCTCCAGTCACCTGGACGGCATGGACTGCCAAAAGGTTAGGGGAGAGAAAACCGATGCAATTTAAATATTCGAACGGTGAGGTCCCCGTTGGCGCCCACGAAAGGTCCCACTGTGCAAACTGATAAAGCCTCTCAAGGCCGGTCTCTTTTCCTTGCAAGAGTTTTAACTCGTCTTTCGACTCCGCAATGTGCATGGCAAGGCGAATGTTCTTGTTCTTCGAGAGCTGATTGATTGCCCGCAATGCTGGTTCGGAGACCGTATAAGGCGTATGAGGAGAAAATCCGGTTTGAACTAATCCCCCTTTTGAAAATGGGGGGAACGAGGGGAATCTGACTAAATGGGGCAAGGCGGGATTTGCCCCCGGACCTGACATTGAGATGATTTCTTTGTACACGACGGCCCTGAGGCCTTGTTGCTTGAGTAAAACAGGACTGACACCATGGGTACATATTTCTCCGGTAGTCGTTGTCCCGGTGCGAATCAGGGTTTCTATATTCTTTTTTGCGGCAGCCTTATAATCGTCCTCGACCAAGTCCTTCTTTGCTCTTATGAGGTTCAACACCCAATCGGGAAAAGTTCTTGCTTTAATAGTGCCGAAGAGGGGAGGGAGTTCTAGATGCGTATGAAGGTTGACAAGCCCGGGCATGAGGACCGCATTATCCAAATGGTATACACGATGTCCGTGGTATTTGTTGATTATGCTGTCCGCGGTCCCAATTGAGAGAATGATCCCTTTCTAATCGCCACAGCGCCTTTATTGATAACCTCAGCGCCTTGCCTGGCAAAGATCATCTTTTTTGAGGTTATTATCATGAGAGGGCGCCCTGATGCTACCATCCGAGTACACTATTGTCAAGACCACAATATCTGACATATTTTGTCACCGAGTATGACATTTATAGTCTATTTATAATGCCTCATATAAATATAACATATTGAATAAATAGTCATGTTATATGGCATGCAATCTGCAATAAACAGACGAAATTTGATCATAATTGCTTGAGGTCCTTTGAGCGAAAGGAGGTGGACATTCGCAAGAGGCTTTGAGCAAAACGATGAAACGAACAACAAGAACAAAATTGAACTTACTCCATTTATTAGGAGGAAACATGAAAAAGTCAGCGAAAAAGAATAATAAAGGTTTTACCCTTATCGAACTCCTGATCGTCGTGGCCATCATCGCCATTCTGGCGGCCATCGCCATCCCGCAGTTCTCCGCGTACCGTATTAAGGCTTATAATGCGTCAGCAAACTCAGATTCGAGGAATACTGCGACATCGGAAGAGGCCCTCTATGCGGATACTCAAAACTATGGAAGCACTGCCTCAGCTGTATTAGCTGCGGCAAACTGCTGTTCACCGGGTACGCTGCTAACAGGACCACTTAATGGAGCCACAGCATCTGTGACAGGAGCGCAGATAAGAAATGCTAAGGGGACAGTCGGAATGTCTGTCAGCAATAACGTGAGCATATTTACAGCGGCAAGCGATGCCACAGGCGGTTTAACCCCTGATTACCTCATTATTGCAAAGCACCTGAGCGGTGATACGTGCTATGCGAGAGACTCGAACAGCACCGGTATGTACAGAGCAACGTCTTCGGCCGCTACTTTGCTTACGGTCGCATCTGTTGTTTCCGCTATCACGGCAACTAATGATGATTTAGTCGGTCAGGCAGGCGGTGGAGTTTGTACCGGTAACTATGCGGCAATGTAATAGGTGTAATGGCTAAAATAAGTTTTTTTTGAAGGCCGGGGCAACCCGGCCTTTTTTTGATTTTATTGCTTTTACAAAAAAATAAGGAATGGGCAGGGGGCCATGATTCCGGTGCTTTGATCGAATAAATTTATTGACAACAGAGTCGGGAATGTATTAAAGAAATGACTATGATTACACTTGACAGACTGACAAAAGAATTTAAAGTGGGGATTCGCGCGAAGCGAGTAAGAGCATTGGACAATCTCACGCTCATGGTCCCGAAGGGAGAGATTTTCGGTTTCCTTGGTCCGAATGGCGCCGGTAAGTCTACGACCATCAAAATTCTCATGAATCTTATCTATCCGGAAAAAGGGAGCGCTGCTATCCGGGGTATGGATGTCAAGGAAACCGAAGCGAGACGGTATGTAGGATATCTCCCCGAAAATCCATATTTTTATGACTATCTCACGGTAGAGGAGCTCCTCTGGTTCGGGGGACGGTCCTCAGGTTTAGAGAAAAAAGTTATCGAAAAAAAGTCTGAAGAACTCCTCGATAAAATGGACCTCTTAGACGCAAAAAAAAGACAACTGAGGACATATTCGAAAGGTATGATGCAACGGGCGGGCTTAGCCCTCGCATTGATTCATGATCCGGATGTAGTTATCCTGGATGAGCCCATGAGCGGCCTCGACCCAATCGGAAGAAAAATGGTAGGCGACTTGATCCTTGATCTAAAATCCCAGGGGAAAACGGTTTTTTTTTCCTCTCACATCCTTACGGACATCGAGCGGTTCTGTGACAGGGCGGGTATTATCGTAAGCGGCAGACTCAGGCTTGTCGATACGCTCGGTAATCTTATGTCCGGAGGAGCAACACTGGAGGATTCTTTGTGAGGGAAGTAAAATCAGCAGGAGGAGGAATCGGGGCATGACGGTACTCTGGCCCGTCGCAGCAATAACCTTTAAGGAAGGCATCAGAAACAGGGCGTTCTACGGAATATCTATTTTCGCAGTTCTGCTTCTGGGTGTGAACTTCTTTATTTCCAGCATGATCCCCCGAGATATCGGGAAAGTGGCGGTAGACATCGCCCTTTCGACGGTATCGTTTACCGGCCTCCTTCTCGTCCTCTTTGTAGGAATCAACCTGATAGCCAAGGACTTGGATAAGAGGACGATCTACATGGTTTTGTCACGGCCTATCTCCCGGTCACAGTACATCGTAGGTAAATTTATCGGGATGGCACTGCTTATTCTTGCGGCTGTTCTTTTTTTAAGCTTGCTGCCATCTCTCTGTTTTTTTGCTCAAGAACATATACCCCGCTTATTTCCCTCAATTCTCATTCTCCTTGATGCTTTTGGCGCTGGTTCTCATTTTCCTGGCGCTTCTGCTTCTTGCTTCCCTCAGCTTTCTGTTCTCGCATTTGCCTCCACGTCCTTCATTACGCTCGTTCTGACGGTCATTTCCTACATCATCGGCCATTCTCTCACTGAAGTGAAAGCCCTCGTTGAAAATCCCACCGCAGTCGGCATAAAGTTTCCCCTGTTACCATCAAAGCCGTGAAAATGGCGTACTATCTGTTTTCCCAACCTCTCGCTGTTTGATATTAAGATTCAAGCGGCACATGGACTTCCTGTCTCGTCATCCTTCATTTTCTGGACCGTTGCGTACGGTGTAGTCTATATCTGCCTGGCTGTGAGCCTTGCCGCATTGATCTTCAGGAAAAGGAATTTCCTTGATGCAGCGAATACTATTCGTCATATTTCTGTCGACCGCTGCTCCTTGCTCATATTATGACACTCGGAAAAGCGGCAGGAGAGCGATCCCTTCCAAGGGGAGAAGAGTGCTATCATCACTGCCTTCGCCCTTTTTAAAGATATCGTGCCTGGAATACTCCGGCGTTGTTTCGGATTTCATGCTGCTCAGGGCGCTTGTCTTTATCGGTAAAAATATTGAAAAAGATGCTCATCTCAAGCTTAAGAAATGGGAATGGGAGGGGTTCGCCGCCCTACTGCAGGCGGTTACTGATCTGGACCCCTATTTTTTTGACCCTTATTATTTCGGGAATGCATTCCTTACTTGGTACGCGGGTATGGCAAGTGAGGCCAATAGTCTTCTGGAGAAGGGAATGCGTTTCCGCAATTGGGATTGGGTTCCGCCCTTTTTCATCGGGTTCAATTATTTCTTTTTTTTACATGATAATGACAATGACGGCAAGATCTCTCATGGATGCTGTACAAAGGCCTGGAGCAAGCCCAACCATCGGCAGCCTTGCATCGAGATTTGCATTTAAAGAGAAAAAAACGGGGACCGCAATTCTTTTTTTGGAAGAGATAGTGAAAGACACAAAAGACGAGAATCTTAAGGAACCAATACGAGACAGAGAATTAAATCTATGGAAAATGTCGTTTTACTCAATGAAGCGATATCTGTGTATGAAAAAAAGTTCCATAGGAAACCCTCGTCACTTTACGAACTGGTTGCGAATGACATCATCAGAGAATTACCGCATGATCCTGCCGGCGGTACATATTATCTCGATCTGCAGGGAGAGATCAAAAGCACAAGCGAGCTTACGATCTTCCAATAATCACATGCCTACTTGCTTCTCCTCTCCTCATGCCTGATGTCGAGCTTATTCAACTCCTCGATGCTCTCGTGTAATCGTTCATTCTCTTTCTTCATATCCAGGATCGTCTTCAGGATCACACGCCAGTTTTTCGCTTCCGGCGCTTTTTCGTGGTGCGGAAACCGCTTTAGAAATTCATCGAATCCGGCTAAAGCCAGCTCATAGTCTTTTTGAGGGTTGTCATAAAAGGCCTGGAGATAGGCGACTTCAAAAGAGAATCCGCGGCTAAGGGCGATTGGGGCGAGTCGGCCGTGATCTTGCGGTACGCCGCGATGGCCTTGGCGTATTTTTTTTCTTTTGCGGAAGCGCGGGCGTTTTGGTAGGCCAGTTCCGGCCCCGATGGCCACAGCTGGTAGGCGGGGGAGACGGCACGCATGCCGTGATCGCTGCCAGCAAGATCAGTGCGAGGAAACTCCTCACGCGTTTCTCCTCTTGTCCACGACAAAGATGCTCCGGGGGATTGTTTTGGCGTATTCCTTGAGTTCTGCCGCGATTTCCGACGCTTCCAGAGGGTCGGTAAGTTTGCGGAGGCCGTTCGTAACGATTGCTATGGAAATGGTCATGAGCGGAAACTGCATCTCGACGCCCTGCCGGGTTTTGCCCATGATGTATCCTCGTTTCTGGTCTTCGGGTTCATAAAAGGCCGGGATCCGGGCGTCGAACTGATTGATGATTTCGGCGGCGACTTCACGCATATGGTCGGGTGTGGTAATGACGACGAAGTCGTCGCCGCCCACGTGGCCGATAAAGTCATCGGCTGTGCCCTTGGTCTTGACGGCGCTCTCGATGATCCGCGCCGATTCCTTGAGCACCTCGCTGCCGTTCGCATAGCCATACCGGTCGTTGAAGGCTTTGAAATTATCGAGGTCGAGGACGCAAAAGGCGATCGGCTGTCCGGACTCAAGCCTTTTTTTGAGCACGTTTTCGATGGCGATCCCCCCCGGCAACCGGGTCAGGGGACTGGCGTCGAGATACATCTCTTCCAGTTTTCGCAGCCGTTTCCCCATGTCCAGGAAGGACTCCGAGAGGCTTCCGATCTCGTCCTCGGTCTTGATCTGCGGATCGTAGTCGAAGTTGCCGCTGGCGATATGCTCGGTCGCCTCCTTGAGCTTGTTGAGAGACGAAGAAATGTGGTGCGTCACCACCAGGACGGCAAGTGCCCCCGCTATGACGCTGAAGAGGCAAAGAAGCGCCGTTGTGTAAGAATGCCGTGCCCCCGATGGAGCTGATCCGGCTCATCTTTAAGTCCTGTTCTTGCCTGGCTCGCGCAGACAGCTTCCTGAGCGTGTCGAGGAGTTTGTCCAGAACTGTTTTGATCTCATGATTCGAGACGGCAGATGCCTTTTCCATGTCTTTCGACCGGACGAGCTTGATCTCCCGGGAAAAGAGGTCCGTATACCTGGCGTACAGCGATTCGATCGAGCCCACGGGCAGGTCTGTCCCGTCGGGCAGTTTCTTGATCTCGTCGAGCCAGGTCCGGAATTCCCGCCCCCGCTGCAAAAAGAGGTCCTGCATGTCGCGGCTCTTGAGGATCAAGAACCGCTTTTCATAGGTGTCCTGGGCGAGCAGGGCATCGAGCATCTTGTCCGAAGCTTCTTCAACGATGACATCGACCTTGACGATGCTCTGGTTCAGGCTGTTGATGCGCTGCAGGCTGAAGAGGGCATATGCGACCACGATGACGGTGAGCGCGACGAGCGTCATGTACCCGAGAAGCATTTTGCTCGCGATATCCATGCGCGCAAAAAGCGAGGCAGGAACGAGCCACTCCAGGACACGGGAAGTGAATGGATGATATCTTTTTGATAAACGAAGACTCACCGCTAAAGAGTAACAAACATGAGTGGCCTTGTCAATAATTTTACGGGTTTATATCGCCTCGTCCTGGATCTGAGTCTCTTCGGAGCCGGCAGCGGCCTCGTCGCAGTATCGATGCGGTTCCGTTCCTGGCAGATAGGCCTCGCGGATGGATGATCTGCACTGGTCCGTACTGAGCAGGCCGGTCCTGGGATCGATCTGTTTAAAGACGATGTCGTTGGGAACCGCGAAGTCTTCGGACGGCAGTTCGGCATGCGCCTTTTTCATGAACTCGAGCCAGACTGGGAGCGCCGCCCGCGCGCCTGTTTCCTTCGGTCCGATGCTCTCCTGGTTGTCGCGGCCGACCCAGACGCCCGCAACGAGACTCGGAGTATATCCAATGAACCAGGCGTCTCGGAAATCGTTTGTGGTGCCCGTTTTGCCCGCTGCGGGCCTGCCGAGTTCTCGCGCTTTCCATCCTGTGCCGTTCTCGATTACGCCCTTGAGGAGGTAGGTGGTCAAATACGCGGTCTCCGGATTCATGGCCTGTTCAGGCATGGCATCGTTCGTGTAGAGGACCCGGCCGTTGCGATCGGTGATCATGAGGATCGAGACGGGTCCGATTTTAGTCCCATGGTTGGCGAAAACGGCATAGGCCGAGGTGAGCTCGGCGAGCGTTACGTCGGAGCTGCCGAGCGCCAGGGAAAGATAAGGGGCAAGCGGGCTTCGTATGCCGAGTTTTCTGGCGTACCGGATGGTCTCATCGATTCCGACTTTTTCCAGGAGTCTGATCGTCGGCACATTAAGAGACTGGCCAAGCGCCCTCCGAAGGGTGACGGAACCCTGGTAGGTGCGCGTGAAATTTTCAGGCTCCCAATTTTTATTCCGGTCCATTTTGATCGTCAACGGTGAATCATCCAGGAGATCCGATGCGCCGAAGCCGTGCTCGATGGCGGCGGCGTAGATGATAGGCTTGAAGGCGGAGCCGGGCTGCCGGAACGCCTGCCAGGCCCGGTTGAACTGGCTTTTGGCGAAATCCCGGCCGCCCACCATCGCGCGAATGCGTCCGGTAGTCGGTTCCATGGCGATGAGGGCCGCCTGCAACTGGGACCTTCTTTTCGTGCCGAGACGCGCCTCGGTCCTGGCAAGGCCTGCGGAAACCGCCTCCTCGGCATACCCCTGAAGTTCGTTGTTGATGCTCGTATAGATGTTCAGTCCGCCTGAGTAGAGGATGCTCGATCCGAAACGCTCCTCCACCTGTTGCCGGACATATTCGACGAAATAGGGGGCCTGGCCGACGGCCTTGATCGCGGTCTGGACCGGCAGCGGGGTTTTCTTCGCATCTTCCGCCTGCAGGGTGGTAAGAATGCCCGCAGAGACCATGCGGTTCAGCACATAGGCGCGCCGGTTGCGGGCATTTTGGGGAGACTTGAAAGGGGAGTAGTATTTGGGTGAGCGGGGCAACCCGGCGAGTAGCGCGCATTCGGCGACGTTCAGGTCCTTGGCCGATTTCCCGAAGTAGATCCGTGAAGCCGCCTCCACGCCGTAGGCGCCGCTGCCGAAATAGACCTGATTGAGGTAGAATGAAAGAATTTCTCGCTTCGTGTAGCGCTGTTCGATCCTGAGAGCGACGACGATTTCCTTCAGCTTCCGCGTATAGCTCCGCTCCGGAGTGAGGAAGAGCACCTTGGCGAGCTGCTGAGTCAGCGTGCTGCCGCCTTCGAGAACTTTCCCCGCGCGGAGGTTCCGGTACAGCGCCCGCGACATCCCGCGGTAATCGATCCCCGCGTGGCTGTAAAATCTCGCATCCTCCGTTGCGATGAGCGCCTTGACGAGGTTTTCGGGAACGTCCTCGAGCGAGACCGGCGTCCGGTTCTCGAGAAAAAACTCTGCAAGGAGCTTGTTATTGTCGGAATAGACGCGTGAGATGATGCTCGGCTGATATTCTTCAAGGCTGCGCACCTGCGGCAGGTCCACGACTGAAAATATAAGGTACCCCGCTGCCCCGCCGATGAGCACCGCCGTCACTATAAGGAAAAGGGAGAACAGGATGGGCACGCCTTTTTTTTGCATGGGGTCCATTATACATCCCGGCATGACAAAAAGCAAAATTTGGAGCGAGAACGAATCTCCCCCACCCCCCAACCTCCCCCCCCCCCCCCCCGCCCCCCCCCCACCACTCACAAACCACACTAGAACCATGCCTGCACCCAGCGGTTATGAGTGCTTGCGCGAATGCAGGGTGTGCTTGCGCGAATGCAGGGTGTTCCCGTGCTTTTTGACCAGCCACTACGGGGTCGCCCCGCCTAGCAAGACAATAATGGACACCTTGATTGTTAATAAAAATATTTACATTTCATCATCAGTATGATAGTATATTCATCTTTCGTATAATCTATATATTTTCGGTAGTTAGGAGGCCAGGCGTGGGTTGTGTTGTTATCGGGGTGGACCTCGGCGGGACAAACTTGAGGACGGCTCTTTTGAGTCCCGATGGCGACATCCTGAACAAGCACAAAGAACCCACACACGCGGCCGACGGTTGGAAAAAAGTGGTCGCGCGGCTTATCGAGAATATCAAAGGTCAGCAGGAATTCGCAGGCAGGAAGGGATTGACCGTAACGGCCGTCGGAGTCGGCGCCCCCGGCGTCATTCAGGGAGACCGCGGAATCGTGGTGAAGTCGCCCAATTTCCCGGACTGGAACAACTTGCCGATCAAGGATGAGCTGGAGAAGGCGCTTAACCTGCCGGTCACTATTGAAAACGACGCCAATGCCGCGGCGCTGGGAGAGCAGTGGCGAGGCGCAGGGCACGGCATCAGGAGCATGATCCTGATTGACGCTCGGAACCGGCGTGGGCGGAGGGATTGTACTGAATAATCAAATATGGCAGGGCGCTGACGGGATGGCGGGAGAGATCGGCCACATGACGATCATCCCTGACGGCAGGCGTTGCGGGTGCGGCAACACCGGCTGCCTGGAAATGTACGCTTCTGCGCGAGGCATCGTGCAGAGCTACCGGGAATCGCAGGGCGCACGCCTCGACTTCTCTCAAAGAGATTACGTCAGAGCAGATCTATGAAGCCGCGCGAAAAGGCGAGGCCGACGCGGTGGAGGTCATGCAGGGCATGGGGCGCATGCTCGGCATCGGCATCGCGAACCTGATCAATATTTTTAATCCCGAAATGATCGTGATCGGCGGCGGAGTAAAGGATGCCTGGCCGCTGTTTATTGACGCCACACGCGATGAAATCAGGAAGCGGGCCTTCGAAGTCCCTGCGGCGCGGACGGAGATCGTCCCATCCCGTCTTGGAGACGATGCAGGAACGGTAGGCGCAGCGGCGGCTGCGCTGCAGAATATCGGAATGAGAGGAGTGAAAATCAGCACCGGAGATTCAAGCAACAGAATAACGAATAAGCTCCAGGCATCAGAATTCGAAATTCCAGAACATTTTGGACACTGATTTTTTGAATTGGGAATTTATCTGTGATTTGGTGATTTGGAATTGTGGTATCTCAGGACAGTATGGCAAGCGCGAATATCAGAAACTTCTGCATTATTGCCCATATCGATCACGGCAAATCGACACTCGCCGACAGGATTCTCGAATACACGGGAGCGCTTTCCGACCGGGAAATGGCCGCAGCAGGCACCGACCAGGTCCTGGACGACATGGACCTCGAGCGGGAGCGGGGCATTACCATCAAGGCCCACGCCGTTCGTCTCCGGTACAAGGCGTCGGACGGCCAGGATTATATCCTGAATCTGATCGATACGCCTGGACATGTCGATTTTACCTATGAGGTCTCCCGCAGCATGGCAGCCTGCGAAGGCGCGCTCCTCGTGGTGGACGCTTCGCAGGGGGTGGAAGCGCAGACGCTGGCCAACGCCTACCTGGCGATCGACCATAATCTCGAGATCATCCCGGTGATCAACAAGATCGACCTGCCGAGCGCGAACATCGAAGAGGTGAAGAGGCAGATCGAGGAAGTGGTCGGGCTGGATGCTTCAGGGGCCATCCCTGCCTCCGCCAAGGAAGGCATCGGCACGAAAGAGATCCTCGAAGCGGTGGTGAAACACATTCCTTCGCCCGCGGGAAACGCCGATGCGCCGCTTCGGGCGCTCCTGTTCGATTCCTGGTACGACACCTATCAGGGCGTTGTCATTCTCGTACGGGTGGTGGACGGGACCGTGCGGCCGAAGCAGAAGATCAGGCTGTACTCGAACTCCGCCGTCTATGAAGTGCAGTCCGTCGGGCGTGTTCACTCCCAAGATGCAGCCGACGTCGGAACTGTCGCAGGGCGATGTGGGGTGCATCATCGCCGGCATCAAGCGGGTGTCGGACGCCAAGATCGGCGATACGATCATGGACGCCGACCGCCCGGCCGAGGCCCCGCTCCCCGGTTACAAAGACGTGAAACCGATGGTCTTCGCCGGCATTTACCCGGTGGACAGCGAGGACTATGCGGACCTGCGCGACGCCCTCGAAAAACTGCGGTTGAACGACTCATCGTTCACCTATGAGCCGGAAACGTCGCTTGCCCTCGGATTCGGGTTCCGCTGCGGTTTTCTGGGGCTGCTGCACATGGACATCGTGAAGGAGCGGCTCGAGCGGGAGTTCAAGCTTGATCTCATCCCGACAGCCCCGACGGTGGTCTACCGGGTGACCAAGAACAACGGCGAGATCGTGATGGTGGACAATCCGGCCAAGCTGCCGGATATCCAGGACATCCAGCGTATCGAGGAACCCATGATCATGGCCTCGCTCATCACGCCGGAGCAGTATGTGGGATCGCTCATCGCCCTGTGCCAGGAACGGCGGGGCGTTCAGAAGGAGATCACCTATATCACCAAGGACCGGGTGCTCCTGAGCTATGAGCTTCCGCTGAACGAGATCGTGATGGACTTCTACGACAAACTGAAATCCCTGACCAAAGGATATGCCTCGCTCGACTATGAGCTGTCGGGTTATGTCGAATCCGACCTCGTGAAGCTCGACATGCTCTTGAACGGCGAGCCGGTCGATGCGCTTTCGCTCATCACGCACCGGGACAAGGCCGCGGTCCGCGGCAGGCAGCTTGCGGAAAAGCTCAAGGAAGTGATCCCGCGGCAGCTCTACGAGGTGGTCATCCAGGCGGCGATCGGCGCCAAGATCATCGCGCGCGAGACGGTCAAGGCGCTCCGCAAGGACGTGACCGCGAAATGCTACGGCGGCGACATCACCAGAAAACGGAAGCTTCTCGAAAAACAGAAGGAAGGCAAGAAACGGATGAAACAGGTCGGGAGCGTGGAACTGCCCCAGGAGGCGTTCCTCGCCGTGCTCAAGGTGGGGGAGTAGACTTAAAATATTATTGAAAATTGGAAATTGAAAATGGAAGATTGGAAATTGACGAGAAAGATTCCAATTTGCAATTTTAAATTTACAATCCATTGCGCATCTGCGCAATGGCTGGAGGTAGGATGTCTGAAACACAGCAGGAAACACAGAAGAAGAAATCATTTTACAAGGAATGGATAGAGCCATTTCTCATCGCAGCCGTGGTGGCCCTGTTCATCAGGCAGTTCGTCGTGGAGGCGTTCAAGATCCCCTCGGGCTCCATGATCCCGACGCTGACGATCGGCGACCACCTGCTCGTGAACAAATTCATCTACGGCCCGCGGATCCCGTTTACCGATACCAGGATCTTTGCCTGGAAAGAGCCGAAACGCGGCGATATAATCGTATTCAAGTATCCGGAGAACGAGACAAAGAATTTCATCAAGCGCGTGGTAGGCCTGCCGGGGGACAAAATCGAAATCAAGAACGGAAAACTGTTCATCAACGACCAGCCGGTGCCGGTGACCGACCTGGGAGTCTACGAGGGGAGGACCAGGGGGCGGGTTCTCCCTACTATCCGAAACCGAGGCTCCTTGAAGAACAGCTCGGGGACCGTCAAGCACAAGATCCTGTATCTTCACGACCAGTCGGGCTATAATTTCGGCCCGATACTCGTGCCGAAAGATTCGGTCTTTGTGATGGGCGACAATCGCGACAACAGCCAGGACAGCCGGGTGTGGGGATTCGTCAACTATAACAAGATCCTCGGCAGGGCGCTTATCATCTACTGGTCCTGGGACGGAGACGGCCGCTGGGTGCGGTGGGAGCGGATCGGGACACTGATCCGGTAAGAGAAGGGAGGAAGATGAGCACATCAATCCTTTTCACGGAAAAGGGCTGATCAGTTTGAAGGCCCTTTTTGTTCTTTTGCTGCTGTTCGTCGTTGTGCATGTCGGCCATCAAATTGGTTCCCATGTACATGGATGCGGAACGGATGAAGGATGAAATGGCGGTGAAGGCCGGCCTGGCCCAGAAGCTGAAGGATGAGGATATCCTGGGGACCTTGTGAAGAAGGCAAAGGAACTCGACCTTCCGCTCGGACCGGAAGATTTCATATTGTCAGCGCGACGATGAAAACCAGCACGGATGAAGATCAGCACCCAGTGGGATGTCGACGGTACATTTTTTTTTGACGTCTATCCGCCGTCACGACGAAGTTTTCATTTCGAACCGGTCATCCAAGAGAACTATTCAAGAAAGTTTTAAACAGACGCGACGACCGTTTGATGCCAGAGATGCCCGAAGTGTATCAGTGGGCTGGTGAAAGGCGAAGCAACCGATGATACGCAGTATGACGGGATACGGGCGGAAGGAAGTGAGCGAGGCGGATGCCCGTTTCACCGTCGAAATCCGCTCGCTCAACAACCGGTACCTTGATATTCAGGTCAAGTCGCCCGCGGGCGCTTGCGGGCTGGAGACCCGGTAAAGAAAAGCGTGCAGGAGCGTTTTTCCCGCGGGCGTTTCGATGTTTTCATCACCCGGAACGGGGACCACGAAAGAACAGGCAGGCTCGTCGTGAATGAAACGCTGGCCGGGCAGTATATCGAGGCACTGAGGGACCTGAAGTCACGGTTCGGGCTGGGCGGCGAGGTGGAACTCTCGATGGTCGCGGGATTTCAGGACATCGTCGTCGTAGCCGAGACCAAAGAAGATCCGGAAGCGTTGTGGCAGGTCCTCTCCGGCGGCCTCACGCAGGCCCTGACGAACTTGACCGGATGCGCGGAGAGGAAGGCGCGGCTCTTGGCCGGTGACATTCTTGCCCGGCTCGAGACCATCGAGGGGCTGATCGCAACGATCCGGATCAAGGCCCCGGCAACGGTCGAGCTCGCCCGGAAGAGAATGACCGAAACCCTGGGCAGGCTGCTGAACGAACAGCCCGATCCCGTCAGGGTGGCCCAGGAGATCGCGATACTCGCGGAGCGCACCGACGTGACCGAGGAACTGACCAGGCTGGGCAGCCACATGATCACAATTTCGCGCCCTGCTTGCCGACCTTCACGCGAAGGCGTCGGCAGGAAACTCGACTTTCTGATCCAGGAAATGGGGCGGGAGACGAACACCATCGCTTCCAAGGCCATGGACGCGGAGATTTCCCTGGATGTTGTTCATATCAAGGCCGAACTGGAGAAGGTCCGGGAGCAGGTCCAGAACATCGAGTGACGTTTGCTGCATGGCGCGGCCAGAGGCCGCAGCCAACGCGGGTTGCGGGTTTAAAACACGTAACTCGTAATGCGCAACCAGCAATACTTTAGCGAACATGTCAATTTTTGAAGGTAACTATCATACCCCCGTCAATATCGGGTACGGCAACATGGTCATGGCGTCCAAGGTCGTGGCGGTCCTTTCGCCCGACTCGGCGCCCATGCGCCGGCTGAAGGAAGAAGCAAAGGAGCAGAAGATGCTGATCGACGCCACACAGGGAAGAAAAACCCGCGCGATCATCATTACCGACAGCGACCATGTCATCCTCTCCGCCGTGCAGGTGGAGACCCTGATGCAGAGATTCACCGGCACGAGGTGAACAGTGAAAAGAAAACGAGGGACTGCTGTTCGTGGTTTCGGCGCCGTCGGGCGCCGGCAAGACGAGCCTGTGCAGGGCGGTCACCGACTCGCTGGAAAATCTGACGCATTCCATCTCCTATGCCACGCGCAAGCCCCGGCCCGGCGAGATCGACGGGAGGGACTACCACTTCGTCAGCCCGGAACGGTTCCAGGAGATGGTCAAGGCCGGTGATTTCGCGGAATGGGCGGAGGTCCATTCCAACCTGTATGGGACGTCGCGCCGCGTTATCGACGATATGATCGGAAAAGGGCCTCGATATCATACTCGATATCGATACGCAGGGCGCAAAGCAGATCAAATCGAAATATAAGACACAGCCGTGTTCATCTTCATCATGCCGCCGTCGCTTGACATCCTGGAAGAACGGCTGCGGAACCGCAAGTCCGACCATGAAGAGGAGATAAAAAAAAGGATGCGCCGGGCGCGGGATGAGATCAAGGATTTCAGGATGTACGACTATCTCATCGTCAACCGCGATTTCGACCGTGCGCTGTCCGAGCTCAGATCAATCGTGATCGCCGAACGGTGCAGGACGCGGCTGGCGGACACGGGCTGGATTGAGGAAATGATTTAACTGAAATAACAATCGAATTAACCAGGAGGTGTATGATGCTAAAAGCAGCAATGGATCTGATTTCTCTCCCCATCGAAATGAACGACAAGATCGCCGATACGAAGTTTCGCCTGGTGCATATCGCATCGCAACGGGTGCGGCAGCTCTCCGCCGGGGCTCCGCCGGTGGTCATGACGCGGTCCATCAAGGACACGACGATCGCCCTCGAGGAGGCTGTCGCGGGAAGCTTCAAGATCGTCGTCGGCGAAGAGGCGATTAAAGCCAAGGAGGAGTTCCGCAAGCAGGAAGAGCGGGCGAAACTCGAAGAGCAGCTTTCTGCCAAGGAAGAAGAGATCCGCAAGGAACTGAGCGCCTATCTTTCCGAGACGCAGGAGGAAGAGGGCGGAGAAGAAGCCCGCCGGCGAGGAAGCAGGCGCAGAAGAAGCCGGCGAGGAAGCCGAGACCGAAGAGACGGAAGAGACCGAGGAATAACGGCAGTGGAACAGCGCGACGTGCTATCGGGGAAGCGGATCCTGCTCGGCGTGACGGGCAGCATCGCCGCATACAAGGCGGCGGATATTCTGCGCCGGCTCAGCGAGCGCGGCGCCGAGGTCCGCGTGGCCATGACGAAACACGCCGCCCGGTTCGTATCACGTCTGACCTTCGAAACGCTTTCCGGGCTTCCGGTGCTGTGCGATGAGTTTGTAAATGCGGAACGGACCTCCATCGGGCATATCGAGGCCACCAACGGGCCTCGATGCCGCTCTTATCGCGCCTGCGACGGCCAATATCATCGGCAAGATCGCCTCGGGAATCGCCGATGATTCATTGACTTCGGCACTCATGGCGCTCGGCTGTCCTCTCCTCATAGCGCCCGCCATGAACGACCGGATGTACTGCAACCCCGTTCTGCAAAGGAATATCGCCGCCCTGAAGGAGCTGGGGGTGCGGTTCATCGAACCCGGGACCGGGAGCCTCGCCTGCGGCGTGACGGGGCAGGGGCGTCTCGCCGAAACGGACCGGATCGTCGGGGAACTCTCCTCGTTGTTCCTTTCAAGAGACCTTTCAGGCCGGACGGTGCTTGTGACGGCGGGCCCGACCCGCGAAGCCATCGATGCGGTCCGGTTCATCAGCAATGCCTCCACCGGGAAAATGGGCTATGCCCTGGCCGCCGCTGCGCGGGAACGGGGGGCCGACGTCGTGCTGATTTCGGGGCCGACCCAGCTCGCCGCGCCGTTTGGCGTAACGGTCGTTTCCGTTGTCAGCGCCGATGAAATGCGCACAGCGGTCCTCAAACAGTACAGCCACAGCGATATCGTCATCATGGCCGCGGCCGTTTCCGATTTCAAACCGAGCCGGCCGTCAGCGAGAAAAATCAAGAAAGAGGAGGCCGCCGAAGCTCTGCAGCTCGAACGGACCCACGATATTCTGCGGGAGCTGGGTGAACGCGGAGGGAAACAACTTCTGGTCGGCTTTGCAGCGGAAACGGACGATATAGAACTGAACGCGCTGAAAAAGTTGAAGGACAAAAACCTCGATATGGTCGTCGTGAATGATCTTCTCAGGGACGGATCGGGCTTCGGGACCGACACGAACGCGGTGACGATCTTCGACCGCTCCGGAAGAAGGCAAGAACTGCCGACTATGCCAAAATCCGAAGTCGCAAGAAGCATCGTCAATTCCCTTGTTGAACTCGTGAAAGAGACCATCCCGTAGTCCTGAACCCTTACCGTCCTAATCCTATCCCTCGTTGATTCTTGACAAATAAAATAGGTCAACCTATAATGAATACGAACGCACTCGAAGGCTTTTCCAGCCCGTGCTGACGGACATCTCATGACCAATCTGGAACTTCTAAAAAAAACGCTGCTCTTCAAAGGCGTGTACCGAGGATGAGCTTGAACTCGCTCTGGAACTGTTTCAGGAACGAGAGATCAAGCCCAATGCCAACATCTTCACGGAAAAGATGCCGGCGGAGGCACTCTTCATCGTGAAAAGCGGTGCCGTCAAGATCACCGTGATGGCCGGAGAAGGGGAGGAAATAGGACTACTGGTGCTCAAGCCGGGAGAATTCTTCGGCGAGCTTGCGCTTGTCCAGGAGGACGTCAGGCTGGTAAACGCGAGGGCCGACACGGCCGTTGAGCTCTTACTGCTTACCCGCAAGGATTTTTACGCCCTGCTTGAGCTGGATCCCCGTACCGCGTCCCGTCTTCTCATCACCATATCGAAACTTCTGGCTCTGCGCATCAAGGCCTACAGCGATAAGCTGAAGGACCTCCTCCTGTCGTGATCCTTGCGGGGATCGATATCGGAACCAATTCGCTTCGTCTGCTCATTGCTGAAACCGGTTGGGACGCTGTTCGGGAACTCTACTCCGACCGGAGAATTACCCGTCTGGGACAAGGCCTAGCCCGCTCGGGCATGATAGACTCTGAAGCCGCGCAGCGTTCCGTGAATGCCCTTCTTGATTTCTCCGGCAGCATCCGCCGGCACGGCGTTCAGGCGTGTCGCCGCAGTCGGCACGAGCGCCCTCCGGAATGCGTCGAACACCCGGGAATTCGTCGGTACGGTCAGTGAGAAGACCGGCCTCGATATCCGGGTGATCTCCGGCGAAGAGGAGGCGCTCCTCACTCTGCGGGGCGTGATGTGCTCCCTGAGGGGCGCCGGCAGCGCCAGTGGGCTTTCACCCGAGGCCTCCATGATCATTGATATCGGAGGGGGCAGCACGGAGGTCATCGTCGACAGCAGGGACGGGGACCCCGGATCGCCAGTCTGCCGCTGGGGGCAGTGTACCTGACGGAACGTTTCATAAAACACGATCCGCCGTCCGAAGACGATCTTGTCCGTATGAGGGCACTCATCAGGGGGGAGCTGGACATGCGCTTCCGTGAACTACGGAGCTCGCTGTCGGGTCTTTTCATCGGCGCCGCCGGTACCATTACGACGCTTGCCTCGATCAAACTAGGGCTTGAGACGTACGATCCCGTCAGGATCAACGGCTGCACGCTGACGCGCGAAGATGTCGACGACATGGTCCGCAAACTAAGCAGGCTTACGCGGGAAGAACGGAAAACAGTGCGGGGGCTTGATCCGGGACGGGAAGACATCATCATTGCCGGCGCCGTGATTGCCCAGGAGATCATGGCGCGATTCCGTCGCACCTCGATGCTCGTGAGCGATTGGGGGCTGCGGGAAGGGATCGTGCTGGACCTGTATGAAAGATTGAGCAAGTAAGCCATATGGACCGAGCCATCCGTGATGGCGTGAATCACGGCAACGCGGTTGCCTTGGTCCACATAAAGAGGAATACATGCAGGAAGCCAGGATTCTCATCATGGACGACGAGGCGCCGGAGCGCCAGCGCCTGGAACAGTACCTCAGCCTGAAAGGGTACGATGTGCTGGCGGTAGGGACCGTGCAGGATGCCGTCCAGGCCATAAAGCGGGAACGGTACGATGTCTTCCTCACGGATTGCAATATCCCGGGCGTGGACGCTCTCAGGACGTCGGACGAGGCCCGCAAGCTCAACCCCGACATGGCAGTGATCATCATGACTGCCTTCGGGACCATCGAAACGGCGGTGAGGGCCATCAAGGCAGGGGCCTACGATTACCTCGCCAAGCCAGTCGATCCCGAACAGCTCGTCGTGCTCATCGAACGGGTCTCCGAACGCCGCGACCTGATCCGCGAGAATACGGAGCTCAAGGAGCGTCTGCGGGACAAGTACAAGTTCGACGAGATCGTGAGCACCAGCCATGCCATGGAAGAGGTCCTGAACCTGGCGGGGCGGGTCGCATCGAGCAACGCCACGGTGCTTCTCCGCGGCGAGAGCGGAACCGGCAAGGAACTGGTTGCGAAGGCCATCCATTATCACAGCCCGCGGGCCGACTTTCCTCTCGTCAAGGTGAACTGCGCGGCCCTTGCCCGAAACGCTCCTGGAGAGCGAACTGTTCGGCCATGAAAAAGGGGCCTTTACCGGGGCGACGGCGCGACGGATCGGGAGGTTCGAGGCGGCGGACAAAGGAACGATGTTCCTCGACGAGATCGGAGAGCTGACGCCGGGCATGCAGGTAAAGCTCCTGCGCGTGCTTCAGGAACGGGAGTTCGAACGCGTGGGCGGCAACCAGACCATCAAGACCGATGTGCGCATTATCGCGGCGACGAACCGGGACATTGAAAAGGCGCTCAAGGACGGAATGTTCAGGGAAGACCTGTATTACCGCTTGAACGTGGTTTCCGTCGTGATTCCCCCTCTGCGCGACCGCAAGGAAGACATCCCCGGTCTCCTGGACTTTTTTATCAAGAAATACCGCGAGGAAAACAACAAGAACATCACCGGGCTTTCTGCGGAGGCGCGGGACCTGCTGATGCGGTATAGCTATCCCGGCAACGTGCGTGAGCTCGAAAATATCATAGAACGCGCCGTCGTGCTCTCGAAACGCGGCGTCATCACCGCCGCGGACCTTCCTCTGCACCTGCGGACGGTGATGAACGAAGATAAACTGCCATCACCGAAGTTGAAAGGTTCGTCTGAAGGAGACGCTGGATACCGTGGAACGCGGTCTGATTCTCGATGCGCTCAAGGAGTCCGGCGGAGTACAGACGCGGGCCGCGGAGATTCTTGGAATCAGCGAGCGTGTTTTCAGATATAAGTTCGGTAAGCACCGGATCAGGAAAGACTAGGGAGACAGGGCCGCCGCGTTGCGCATCGGATGCGGCGGAACGGGAGAGAGGGCTGCCCGCGGGACGGCCCCGCTCACTTATGGCAGCGGGCGCAGTTTTTGGGGTCCTTTACGTCGAAGCTCTTCTGACCGTTGTGGCATTTCCCGCAGAATTCACCTTTTGTGATCTTGCTCATGTCCATCTTGTAGGAACCCTGTTCCATCTGGAAAATATGGTAGTGGCATCCGGTGCATTTGAGGCCTTTTTCCTGCACGTGTTTCTCATGGCTGAACACGACCGGCAGGGCATTCTTCGGAGTAAACGTCAAATCTCCGCCGCCCACCTTCTCAGCATGGGCGCTGAGGGGAATCACCAGGCATGCCAATATGATCGAGAGGACCATTACTGTTTTCACTTTTCCCCCTCCTGCAGTAGTGTGCTTCTGTCGAGTTGCAGGCCTTTGCAACAATATTCAATAATTATAACAGGTTATGCAATATAGTTCAAGTCCTATTTTATAGCTCTCCTTTTACGCTCCGTAATACTCCCGCTTGCCGGGAGACCGAATCTGATATAATTGTTGTTGTTTGCAGAATAAATACACAAGGGGTGAATGCATGCTTTCAGAGGCGACCTTATCTTCAGTCGGGAAGATGCCGGCCGAGCTGGCAAGGCCGGTCAGGCTCATTTTGTTCACAACGGATACTGCATGCGAGGCATGCCCCGAAATGCGGGAACTGGCTCACGCGATAAAAAAACGCGCTAAAAAAATAGCCCTTGAATCTTATGATCTCGTCATGGACCGGGATAAGTCGGAGCAGTACGGCGTCAGGCACGCGCCGACCTTGGTGGTCGAGGGCGGTGGCGGACAGACCGTTGCGTTCTACGGCCTGATAGAGGATATGCTGCTGGATGTCCTCTTGTCCACGATACAGGCCGTCTCGGACGCTAAAGTATGGTTCCCGGACAACATCAGACGGACCCTGGGGCATCTCGCAAACGACGTGTCGATTCGGGTCTTTGTTGAAAGCGATTGCCCCCAGTGCAGGCCGGTGATCGAAACCGCCGTTGGACTTGCGCTCGAAAATGCGCTCGTCAACACGAGCATCGTCGTTGCGAGCTCGTTCCCTGAACTCATTAAGCGCTACGGCATAACGACACTGCCCAAAACGATATTCGGGGATAATCTGCACCTGGACGGCCATGTAAGGGAAAGCGAATTTCTCGAAATGATCTTTGAGTCCGAAGGGCTGAGGCCGGGTCCGGAAAAAAAGTGCCTCGTCTGCGGGACCTCTTCGCCTGATATCATATGCCAGAATTGCAAAACCAGGATCCAGGCCGAGGCTCTGGAACACAAACTGAAAAGTGAAAAGTCGTAACCGCCCGGATGCCCCGTAGCCCGGATAAGCCGGGACCAAAAGGCGTCTCACGCAAAGTTGCAAAGGGCGCAAAGGAAATCTTTAAGTCTTGGTATTAAACCCAAATGGTTTGGCTTTTCGTCGCGAGCTTAGCGACTTTTCCCGAAATTACCCTTTTATTTTGAGACGAATTTGATCCGTAGCGGAGAAATCCGAATAAGCCGGAATTGGAAATCGCAGATTGAAAATTGTATATTGAGAATTTAAAAACTGCGCTGCAGAAAAAAATATTTCACCTGAGGTACCTGCCGTGAAAACCGCGATGTTTCAGGAAGCGAGAGAAGGGAAGAAGGTCCAGTGCAGTCTCTGCTGCCACCGTTGTCTCATCCTGCCTGGCAAGCGCGGCATCTGCGCGGTCCGCGAGAACCGTGACGGCGTCCTCTATAGCCTCGTGTTCGATAAGGTTATTGCGCGTAATATAGACCCCATCGAGAAAAAACCTCTCTTTCATTTTCATCCGGGCAGCCGTTCCTTTTCCATCGCAACGCCTGGCTGCAACTTCCGCTGCAAGCACTGCCAGAACTCCGACATCTCACAGCTTCCCCACGACCGGGGAGGCATGATCCTGGGAGAAGACGTTTCTCCCGTCGTTCTCGTTGAAGCCGCGCGGAGGCTGGGCTGCTCCAGCATATCCTACACCTACACCGAACCGACCATATATTTCGAACTCGCCTACGATACGGCGCGCCTGGCGACGGCAGCGGGACTCAAGAACGTCTTTGTGACGAACGGTTACATAACGCCCGAGGCGCTGGAGGTTATTCGGCCTTACCTCCACGCCGCGAACATCGACTTAAAGGGGTTTCGAGACGATTTTTACCGGGAGGTCTGCGGAGCGAGGCTCCAGCCCGTACTCGACGCGATCAGTCTCTACAAAAAACTCGGCATCTGGATCGAGATCACAACGCTCATCATCCCCGGACACAACGACTCCGACGAGGAGCTTGACGGTATCGCCCGCTTCATCAAATCCGTAGGCGAGGATATCCCCTGGCACGTGTCAAGGTTCCACCCCACATATCAGTTGACGGACCAGCCGCGCACGCCGGTGGAGACGCTCGCGCGGGCGCGGCAAAATCGGCCTCGATGCGGGGCTCCGGTATGTGTATGAAGGCAATGTCCCGGGAACGGGGGAAGACACGGTGTGCTGGAGCTGCAAGGAGGTCCTGGTCGAGCGGATAGGGTTCAGCATCAAGATGAATGCCGTCAAAAACGGGAAATGCCGCAAGTGTGGAGCGGTGATTGACGGCGTCTGGGATTCCCCCTAAAGCCTGCACCGGAATGATTAAACCCGGGGGGAATGATAAATAAATCTATGCAGCGCTACTGCCGCGGATGCTTTTTCTTGTAATCAAGAGGCCTTTCTTTCAAGCCATCTGGTCCCCAAATTCCTCGCTTTTCGTCCCGGGCCGCGCGCTGTGCCTTCCTGAATCGATCTACATATTTACTGTTCGGCTGAATGGTGAAGAGCACGGCGTATCCGTCCTTGATCATCCGCTCGTTCAGCATTTCACCCTCCGGCGTCCAGAGGTAGACAAGGAGCCGGTTATATTTGTCGTATTGTCCTACGTCCGTCTCCACGGACACCCGCCATTTCACCTCTTTCAACAATTTCCTTAAGTGTTCCTGCGCCCGTTTGCCCCACGGCTCCTGTCCCATCTCCGGCGCGTCCATGCCGATGAGGCGCGTCCGATATTTCTTGCCGTTCATGAGGATCGTTACGGTATCACCATCATTGACCGCGATTACGCGGGCCTGGGACAGCTTCTCCGCGGCGTTTGAAGGATCAAGGCTAAAGGACAGTGAGAGGGTGATAACGAGAACGATTGCCGTGAAGGCCTTCCGGAGTCGCATGGCAAGGCCATTATAGTCTCATACTTTTTGACGTGTCAATCGAATTCAACTATAATGTAAGCGAGCATTGAAATACAGGGAGATGGTGAATGAAAAAGAGACTGGCCATAGGAGCCGTTATTCTGGCCCTCGCTGCTGCGGTCATGGTATTTTACCAGTTACGGCAATTCGCGGGACGAGGGCGGACTGGTCGTATCGGGCAACGTGGAAGTGACGGAGGTGAACGTCGGGTTCAAGGCGCCGGGTAGGGTGTCATCGCTTTATACGGATGAAGGAAGGACCGTGAGGGAAGGGGAAAAGCTCGCTTCGCTCGACAGCGCGGAGTTGGAAAGCCTGGTCAACCAGGGCAGGGCGGCCGTCCGGAATGCCGAAGCCCAGTTCGATAAGGCGAAAAAAGACTACGAGCGTTTTGCGAAGCTGTTTCACGACGGCGTCGTATCCCCCATGCAAATGGACGCCGCAAAGACGGCCTACGACGCGGCGACATCTCAACTCGAACTCTCCCATGCCGCGCTCAGGACTGCGGACGTGAGACTGGGGGACGCGGTGCTCTTCTCCCCTCTTTCCGGCGTCGTGCTCAGGAAAAACGCGGAAGAGGGCGAGACTGTGGCGGCGGGCGAGCCTGTGTTTACTATCGGCGACCTGGACAATCCGTGGATCAAAGTGTACGTCAAGGAAGATAAGCTGGGCCTCGTAAAGCTGGGCCAGAAGGCGGAAGTGAGCGTTGATACATTTCCTGACAAAAAATACGAGGGCACGATCACGTTCATCTCATCGGAGGCGGAATTCACCCCCAAAAACGTACAGACCAGGGAAGAGCGCGTGAAACTCGTATTCGGGATCAAGGTCAGCGTGAAGAATGAAAAGGACGAACTTAAACCAGGCATGCCGGCGGATGTGAAGATACTCTTAAATGAGTTCAGGAGTCAGAAATCGATGACAGCATACGAGCAATCAAAACCACCAACCTCACCAAGTCCTTCGGCGACAATATCGCCGTTAATGCGCTCAACCTCGATATCCGCAAAGGCGAGTTATACGGCCTCGTCGGACCGGATGGTGCGGGCAAGACCACCACCATGCGGCTCCTTACCGCGATCATGGACCCTACCTCGGGAGATGCGCTGGGTCGCGGGCCATTCCGTCCTGACCGAAGGAGAGCGGGTCAAGGAAAAGATCGGCTACATGTCACAGCGGTTCGGCCTCTACGAGGACCTGACGGTGATGGAGAACATCCTGTTTTACGCCGACCTCTACGAAGTTCCGGAGAGGGAGCGGCCCGCGAGGATCGAGCGCCTGCTCGGGTTTCAGCAATCTCACGCCCTTCAAGGACCGGCTTGCCGGAAACCTCTCCGGCGGCATGAAACAGAAGCTCGGGCTTGCCTGCGCACTGGTTCACACGCCGGAGGTCCTCTTCCTCGACGAGCCCACGAACGGCGTAGACCCGGTTTCGCGCAGGGACTTCTGGAAGATCCTTTACGATCTGCTGAAGGAAGGCGTGACGATCTTTGTTTCCACGGCTTATCTCGACGAGGCCGAGCGGTGCACGCGGATCGGGCTGATGCACAAGGGCAGGATCCTGATCGAGGACGAACCGAAGAACGTCAGGAATTCTCTCGAACTGCCGATGTTCGAGGTGTGGTCCGATAACGCGCGCGCGGCAATTGAGCCCGTGAGAAGGATGGACGGCGTCCGCAGTGTGAGTCTTTACGGGGACCGACTGCATATTACCCTTGAGAAAAAACGGACGGCGCCGGAGATCATCGACCGGCTCAAGCAAAAAGGTGTCGGGGTAAAGGATTCTCGGGAAATTCTTCCATCGCTGGAGGATGTGTTCATTTCGATGGTGGAGAAGTGATGCTTATAGCCACCGACTAGGAATAAGATGTTTGCCTGGTAGCCGCGCCCTTCAGGGTGCGTTCATTAAAACGCAAGCTAAAGCTTGCGGCTACTCAAAAACCGATGGAATCCATAACGAATAAAAACATTGCAGTCGAAAGTAGACGGGTCTGACCCGCATCTTCGGGGACTTCACTGCCGTCGACCATATCAATCTCGAAGTCGCACAAGGCGACCATCTTTGGTTTTCTCGGCCCGAACGGTGCCGGCAAATCCACGACGATCCGCATGCTCTGCGGCCTGCTCCTGCCTTCGGGCGGGAGCGGGACCGTCGGCGGCTACGATATCATCACCCAGTCCGAAGAGATAAAACAGAACATCGGCTACATGTCGCAGAAATTTTCGCTCTATGACGACCTCACTGTCGAGGAGAACATCAATTTTTTCAGCGGCATCTACGGCGTTACGGGATCAAAGAAGAAATGCACGCAAGGATTGGGCGCTGGAGATGGCGGGACTTAAGGACAAGAGGGGCGCGCTCACCAAGACCCTCCCAGGCGGTTATAAGCAGCGGCTGGCCCTTGGCTGTGCCATCTTGCATGAACCGCCGATCCTGTTTTTCGACGAACCCACATCGGGGGTTGACCCTGTCTCGCGCCGGAACTTCTGGACACTTGATTTATGAAATGGCAAAGACAGGGACCGACGGTTTTTGTTACGACCCACTACATGGATGAGGCGGACTACTGCGACCGGCTGGCGCTCATCTACCGGGGAAAGATCATCGCCGAAGGTACGCCGAACGAGCTGCGGAAGGGACTTCATGACCCGCGATGTTCTTGAAATAGAGGCCGAGCCGCTGGTCAGCGCCATGGAGGCGCTGGCCAAGCAGGGGATCGAGACCGCCGTCTTCGGCAGCCTGCTCCATGCGACGGTGGAGGATGGCGAAACGGCCATACCGCTCATCAAGAGGATACTCGGCGAGTGCGAACATCACTGCTGAGCAGGATCGACAAAATCGTGCCGTCGCTGGAAGATGTTTTCGTGACGCTGATAGAAGCAGTCATGAAGGTCAAGAGTACGGCAGTCAGATCAGTCGGCGGTCAAATCATCTGACTTATGACTATCGACTGTACGGCTGAATCCTGACTGACGACCGGTCTTTATGAAACTTACTCCGCATCAAAGCCATCGCTAAAAAAGAAGCCTTCAGATCCTGACGGGACCCCCTGAGCCTTGCCATGGCATTTCTCATGCCGGTGATTCTGCTCGTCATCTTCGGGTATGCCATTACCTTCGATATCGATGACATCGCCACCGTCGTAGTCGATATGGACAAGAGCAGCTTCAGCAGGGAATTCACGGCGGAACTCACGTCGTCCGGCTATTTTTCCATTATTGCCTATACGGACCGGTATGGGGACATCGATGGTTATCTTGATTCGGGCAAGGCGCGGATCGCAGTGATGATCCCGTCCGATTTTTCAAAAAAAATGCGGAGCGCAAGGACCGCGAGCATCGGCGTAGTCGTCGACGGCAGCGATTCGAACACGGCGACCATCGCCCAGGGATACATCGGCGCGGATATCCGAACAGTTTTCCCAAAGGATGACCGGGTCCCGCATCTCGGCCGCTGATCGAGCCCGACCCAGGGTCTGGTTCAACCCGGAACTCAAATCGAGGAACTTCATCGTCCCCGGACTCATTGCGCTGATCCTGTCCGTCATTGTCGCGCTTCTTACCTCACTTACGATCGCGAAGGAGTGGGACCGGGGCACGATGGAACAGCTGATCTCCACTCCGATCAAGACGCCCGAATTGATCATCGGCAAGATGATACCCTATTTTGCAATCGGCTTTATCGATACCATAGTGTCTATTCTGATGGGCACCTTCGTCTTCGGCGTCCCGCTCCGCGGAAGTGTGTTCTGCTTCTGACCCTGTCCGGTGTTTTTCTGTTCGGGGGGCTCAGTTGGGGCATCCTCATATCCATTGTGCGCGGACCCAGCTCCTGGCCAGCCAGATGGCGATCGTGAGCACCTTTCTTCCCGCATTCCTGCTCTCCGGGTTCATGTTCCTCATCGCGAACATGCCCAAGGCCTCTTCAAGTCGTCACCTACGCTGGTCCCTGCACGGTATTTCGTCACCATATTGAATGATATATTCCTGAAAGGCAATCCTCTGAGGCTCCTTGCCGAGATGCGGCGCTCCTGACAGTCTACGGGCTGTCGTTTTCGCGATTGCAAATAAGAAGTTCAAAAAGAAGGTGGTATGAAGGCAGTGCGGAGCGCAACGTGAGTACGGAGTAGAATCGTATGAAAAGAAGCCTTGAACGAATAAAGCAGATCGTCATCAAGGAATTCATCCAGGTCTCCAGGGACAAGAGAATGAGATTCTTTCTCTTGTCCCTCCGCTCGTTCAGCTCCTCATGTTTGGCTATGTTGTTTCACTTGACGTCAATAACATCCACACCGCCTATCTTGACTATGACAAATCTTTGGAGAGCAGGGAACTGGCGCGGAGGCTGGAGGCATCGGGATATTTTACGATCACGCAGAGGCCGGCTTCGGCGGGAGGAATCCGGGAACTCATGGACCGGGAGAGGTCCTGTGCGCGATACAGGTCAACCGGGGTTTCCAGAAGGACCTGAAAAAGGGGGGCCCTGCCGAGGTCCAGGTGATCGTTGACGGCACCTACTCCAATACGGCGACTCATTGCGCTCAATTATACGAACCGGGTCGTCGCGAAGTACTGCGCAGGACCTGGCCGGCCCTCTGATTAAAACCGCCCGGGCGGGGGTCGATGTCCGGAAGCGCGCATGGTACAATCCGGAGCTGAAGAGCAAGAATCTACTTGTGCCGGGGGTTATCGCCACGATGATCATGCTCATATCGCTCATGCTTACATCCATGGCGGTGGTGCGCGAGCGGGAGGCGGGCACCATGGAGCAGCTCATGGTCACGCCGATCAAACCGATCGAACTCATGCTCGGCAAGACCATTCCTTTTGCCGTGATCAGCTTCTTCGACATGCTGCTCATTACGGCTTTCGGCGTCTTCTGGTTCAATATCCCGATACACGGCTCGCTCGTCGCTTCTTCTCGCGAGCACGGCCATCTACCTCTTGTCCGTTCTGGGAACGGGCCTTTTATCTCTACGATCGCAAAGACACAGCAGCAGGCGCTGATGGCCGCGATGTTCTTCAACATGCCTGCCATCCTGCTGTCGGGCTTCATGTTTCCCGATAGAGAATATGCCCGTCTTTTTCCAGTATGTGACCTATCGGAATCCCGCTTCGGTACTTTCTCATCGTTATCAGGGGGTGTTCCTGAAGGGGAACGGGTTCGAGGTTTTGTGGCCGCAGATGGCCCCGCTTCTGGCAATCGGCATTGTGGTGATCAGCTTAAGCGCGCTCAGGTTCAGAAAGCGGCTGGGATAACCCGTTCCGGGTGACCTCTTTATTCATTGTCGCTGAAATCTGTGCTATGCTATATTTCTATGGTAAATCTGCTCTTCAGGAGGGTGTGAATGGACAAGTGGAAATGCACGGTGTGCGGCTGGGTGTATGATCCCGCAATAGGCGACCCCGACGGCGGCATTGCAGCGGGTACGCCGTTCGAAAAAATACCGGACACCTGGGCCTGTCCGGTCTGCGGGATGACGAAGGACGTGTTCGAAAAAGTATAAACACGAACTTCAGCATATCAATTGAGGTGATAATGCGAAAACCCGTCGTAGACGAAGACCTCTGCATCGGCTGCGGTCATTGTTCTGAAGTCTGCCCCCGGGTGTTCACGCTCATCGACGAAAAATCGAATGTCACCGGCCCCGATCAATGCGATTCCTGCAATTGCCAGGAGGCTATCGACACCTGCCCCGTGCAGGCGATAAGCTGGAGCGAGTCCTGAAGAGAATATCCTTTTTGCCGGAACAAGGAGGCAGCAACATGAAGCGTCTCCACCACGCCCTCGTCGGTTTTATTCTGACGGCGTCCCTCGCAGGGTGCGGCGCCGCGGTTTTCGCGGCGTCACGGTCTTACCTCGACGCTGAGCCCAGATTCAAACAGGGCTTGTCTAAACCGGTCACCATCACAGACGGAACGGGAAAGGCCACGACCCTTTACGACCCGAAGGACCCCTATGCGATCTTCATCAACTATGAGCTGGGCATGCACTGCGTGGGGTTCGATATCTCCTATTGCTGCGTTATCCCCCCCTACAACAGCATCCAGGCCCAGGCAGTAAAGACCGGGGGCGGCGGGGAAACACCCCGCCTGCTCAGCCCCGCGGACGGGGTCTCGCTTTCTTACTCGGTGCGGGACAACACGTACAGTGAAGGCAACAAGATGAAGTACTGGCAGGTGCCGAAAGACGTCCGCGGGAACGGCAGGATGGACGACCCCGGAGACAGTATGGCGAATTATGTCTGGACGCACCTTTTCATTTATAAAGACCTCGAAGGCGCGCTCCCCGCCGACTGGTCAACCGCCTCCCGCCTGCGTGTGGGAAAGGAAATACAGGTCCCCATCGACGCGGGCCCCACGGGAAAGAGCATTGCCGGCGGCACGCTCTCCTATGCCGGTCCGACGGGGGGAAACAAGGTTTTCACCGATTCAATGATCCCGGAGGTCAAGAACGTCCAACTCACCCTTACGGCGTCCTATCTCTGGGACGCGCTCGGGCTGCCGCTCACGGCCTTCAACGACAGCAGGAGGAAGGGGACGCTTCGCACGATATCGAACAAGGACTTCCAGCCTTATCAGTATTCCGTGGTCCGGCTTCAAGATAAAGACGGCAGGCCAGTAACGGCGGACGGAAAACCCGTGGAATTTTTCGGCACCAATCCCATTGACTTTCCGAACTGCTACCTCTGCCATTCCCGAAACGGAAAAGCGGCCAGACAGTCCCGGGACGAGGGCCTTTCCCGTTTCGACAAGGAATACGCTTACTGGAAAAAGACCTATCCTGACATCTCCGAATTCATGGCGCGGCAGTCGGAGGCGGCCATCAACATTCTCGAACTTCACGACCTGCACCACGGCACGAGCCTGCTTGCGGGATACAATCCCGATGCATCATCGAACCGGCTCGGCTCGGTCGGTCCGGTGTACTGCGCGGACTGCCACGGGGACAATATTTCCGGGAACCTTCAGTCTCCGAGGCCGGGTGCCTCCGGATACAGTGCCGTGAAGGCGAGGGCGCTCGCCGAGGCGATCCACATGGCCCACGCCGCGTACATCCCCATGCCGGACAAGGCGGGGAGGACGCAGAACTGTCAGGCCTGCCATCCGGGGCACTGGCAGCAGGAAGCGATGAACAGCGGGACCAATCCGTTCCAGATCGTGGACGACGAGGGAAACCCGCGATTTTCAAACGCCGATGTGAGAACCGCGGGCGGAGGATGCTATCTGCGAAGGGATGCGCATGCGAACCCCTCGGTCAAGCCGCCTTTTTTCCTGAACGGGATCGGGAAGTGGTATTTAAAAGAGGTGAGCAGGAAGGACGAGAACGGAAAGACCGTGCCGGAGCTGAGGGGCCTCTACTGCACCAATTGCCACACTGCTTTGAGCCAGGAGCTGTACCGGTATGATGACCTCACGGACGTCGTTGAACAGGGAGGTCGGACGCTGCGGAACAAGCCTGTCAAGGACATCATGACCGAGGTCTCAAAAAGCGACGCGATCAGGTTCAAGAACTACTTTGCCGATCCGATCGTCGGTGCCGAAGGAGATCCGCTGCTCTCCTTCCATGAAAAACACGCGGGGGCCACGCTTGTCAGGGCGTCAAAAAATAGCGCGGGCAAGCTCAAGCTCCTGGCCTGGAACGCGAAAGAAGGAGACCCTGTTCCCTATGACGCCGCCACGAACGGCAAGGACTGGTGGTTGTCCGGGGCGGAACCGCACTGCGCGGACTGCCATCTTGCGCCTTTTGTCGAAAGCGCCGGAGGGGGGTATTTCCCCATCGACCAGCCGAACAAGTATTCGCTCTACCGCTATTCCAAGGCGCACGGCGTCATTGCCTGCCAGTCGTGCCATGAGTCCATCCATGGCCTCTATCCCGTCCGGTACGAAGGTCCGGAAAAGAGCGTCGATCTGACGACCCACGAGCAGGCCCTCCAGTTCAGCCCTGACGGGAGCTATGCGGGGCCGGTGACCTGCGGCGCCTGCCACCGGGTGAACGAAAAAGGGGTCCCCGTGCAGCTCCAGGGCACGGAATACTACCACGATTACTGGGCGTCGGTCGTTCTCCTTCACTCTATGCGGGACGGCGATCAGAAGATGCCGGTCAATAAGCTCGTGGAAAAATATCCTTACAAGAAGGCGCAGAAGATCGTCCAGGACGGCTGGGAATGAAGCCTACTGAATCGCGTGACCAGGGCTGAGGCGCGGAATATGCCCCTTCTTATGATCTTCGTCATACCGAAAAATATCGGATTCTGCTAATGTTCGCATACCAAGCGAGGTCCTATGGATAACCAGCCGGAATACTGCAACCCACCGTCACCCGAAGACCTGCGGTCGGCCCTCAGGGACATGGGCGCCTATGTCGATGTGACCGAGGAAGACCTGCAAAAAATTTACGAACTCGCGCTCCGTCATGCGCGGGAACGGGTCACCACGCGCACGCCCGTAGCGGAGGTGATGACCCGGAATGTCATCTCGATCAAACGCTCCGCCGACCTTCACGAAGCGGCGCGGATTCTGTCGGACAACAGGATCAGCGGCATGCCCGTCGTTGACGATTCTAACCATGTCATCGGCGTCATCAGCGAGGCAGACGTCCTGGTCCTTGCCGGCATGGCCAGGGAACATACATTTAAAGACATTTTGCGCAATCTTTTGGGGGAGCCCGTGCCGGCCAGGAAATCCGGGAGCAAAGTTGGGGACGTCATGAGTTTTCCTCCCATCACCAGCAAGGCCGATGATGAAATCGGCGACGTGGCGAAGATTTTAGACGAACGAAGAATAAAACGGCTGCCCGTTGTCGATAACGAGGGGAAACTCATCGGCATCGTGTCCCGCCACGATATCGTGAGGTCGATCGGGAGGAAATGACGATTTTTAAATTTGCGGAATGCGGATGTCTTCCTAACAGCTTCCTCGCCATCCGGGGAAGGGGATTAAGAGCTACCCCCTGCATCGCTGAAGCGGGGGTGGGGGGACTTTAGTGAGTGATTGATGACTATCACAGTATATCTTTCCAAGATGAAAGGCGGAGCGAAGAGCCCGCCGGCAGTGCCGATGCATGAACTCCTCTGGTCGTGGATCGGAGCAGTAATCGGCATCGGGCTTTGCGCATATCTCTCGTCGCGATATTTCGAACCCCGGGACCTGTCACTACTCATTGGTTCCTTCGGCGCCTCGGCTGTCCTTGTCTACGCCGCGATCAAGAGCCCCCTGGCGCAGCCCCGGAACCTTATCGGCGGCCATGTCTTCTCAGCCCTTGTCGGCGTGGCCTGCTACCGGCTCTTCGGTGACATCACCTGGCTTGCGGCCGCCATGGCCGTTTCGCTGGCCATCATCGCCATGCTCGCGACAAAAACACTCCATCCCCCGGGAGGGGCCACAGCACTTATCGCCGTGATCGGCGGAGCCAAGGTGCACAACCTCGGCTTCCTGTACGCGTTCGTTCCCGCGGGAGCAGGTGCGGTCATCCTCCTGATCGTCGCCCTGCTGGTCAATAATCTTTCGAAGAACAGAAGGTATCCGGAATACTGGATATGAGGTTTTTGCGACAGGAGGAATTAGGAAGTCATTTCTTAATCCTTGTCATTCTCGTCAATGCTATGGAAATTACGACTTTATTTTGTCCCATTCCGCAATCCACAATCCGAAATCGATGCGCTCCGCACTGGGATAACTCTGAACTGTGAACTGAGACTTTAGCCCTCCTAGCCCTCAACGTATTCTTTTGATCCTTGTAAAAGACCAACTGCGCTTATAATTCTTTAATCGCTCAGGCCGCGTTAACAACAAGAATATCAATCAAGCGCTTGCGGTGTATCCATTCCACTGATATACTTGCACTAGAGGGCATTCAAGATTTATGAGCGGCAGCCATCATTAAAATCCAATTCCTATCACGTACTTCATAGACCGTGAGCATGGAGTCACCGCATGGGTGTTGGCCGAGGGTATGGAATCGATTTAATTTATCAAGAATCAATTCAAAAAACTTAGATTCTCGGACAAAACGCGCCACTGTGGTTCTTTAAGTCTTTGCTGACCGCCGCGACATGCTTTAAATAAGCGGGGACCCGCTATGGTTAAGAACATAACGTTAGCAGTCTTGTTCGTGACTATGTTCGCCTCGGTCACCGTGGCCGAGGAGATGAAATGCAGGCCTCTAGAAGATGTCGAGAATCACTGGAAGCACTATCTGCAGAGTACGGAAGACGAGTTCCGCATCAATGAACAGTGCCACCAGAACAGACAAGCACTCCGTTCCTTCAGCGGGAAGGAAGACAAGAAAATTGCGAAGAGCCCGGACGAAGAAAAATTGGTTTACGAACACAAAAAGTGCGTGTGGGAATACCTTCTCCTCGTCGACAAATTGTGCCGGGAGAAGCAACGGGCACTTTGGTCTCTTACATCTGGATGAGGCCAGGAAATCGGCAAAGATAACAGGCAAAGAAGAGGCGGCCGACGAGCACAAGAGATGGGCCCGGCAATACCTCGGCGAGGCAGAGGTGGAAAAAGTGTTGCCGGAAGTAATAATCCTTAAACCGCGGAACATGTGTATGAGTTTAAGTTAAATAAGGGAGAACAGACCAGCCTCGTGGCTGGAAGGGGAGGATGGAACAACGACCCATATTCAGTTCGAGGGCACTGATTATGAATTTGAAGTGCATTATAAAAACGGCCGTGTTGTGAGAGTATGGGCCGGCGAAAACGACCCAAAAAACCGAAAGGACCGTTTAAAATCATTGCTACCGATGATACGATCGTCTTGATCATGGTTCAATGACTGAAACGGTGGACGGGATATTTTGTCTGCACGGGAGCGCCATTGTTGCGAAAGATATCATCACCTGATACAGGATTATTTACGATTTGACGAAAGAGAGAATGTTTGCTATGGTGTGATCATACTCTGTTCCGATACTTTCACTCTTCAAGCACGGCAAACACTCGTGTGCTGACAAAGGGAGCGCCCGCAATAATGAAGACCTTGATTGTTCTTCTGAATCCGGCATTCATTGTATGCTGTATTATACTGTCAACCTTCGAATGTCTGGACGCCGCACCAAATAACGTATAAAGGTTATCAACCCTCTGCAACATGCGAAACCTGCCACGCCGCTATCCTTAATCAACATTCGGAATCTCAAATGCGAAAGCCTTTTCAGACCCCCTGTTTGAAGCGCAATACTTTAAAGAGGTCCTTCCCCGGGCTAAAAAAAATGCTGTTTTTGTTCAAGAAGCAAGGGCCTGCATCGCATGTCATTCTCCCATCGATGCCTTCAGACGCAGGGATCTCATCACATCAAAAGACCAAGTAGATCCTGAGATGTCGGGTATTGTCTGTGATTTTTGTCATGCCATAAAGGGATTCGAGGGAACGGCGCCTGGAAATGGAAATTTCATACCCGAGCCGAGTCCGGATCGCAAGTTGGGACCTTTTAGCGGGGGGGACAATTGGCATCATGTCTATTCCGAACTCCAGACGAAGAGCGAAATGTGCGGGATCTGCCATAACGCGACAAACCACCATGGACTCGAAGTAAAGTCCACGTTCACGGAATGGAAGAACAGCCGCTATGCAGCCGAGGGCATTCAATGCCAGGACTGCCATATGAATCTCAAAGGCTTCCTCCAAGAGGGAAAACCGGTCTATGAATCGGGGAGGGCTTCTAACCCTTCCAGTACGTTCGGTATCGGCGGGCGATACCGGTCAACCCTGTATACCCACCGGTTCCCGGGAGCTCATTCCCAGACCCAGATAGCAGAGGCGGAGACGATCACCCTGATTATAGAAACAGAAAAAACGGTTGCGTCTCCCGGCGATGAAATAAAAATCCATGTCGTTGTCGATAATTCAAAGACAGGGCACAAGATGCCATCCGGGAGCAAGGAACTCCGGCACATGTGGCTGGAGCTTGCAGCTTATAACGGGAACAAGAAAGTCTTCATCCCGGTCCCTGCGGGAGCCGGCAGATATGATCGCACGGGGGAAGGTCCGTCTGACAAGGAACTTTTAGGTGCTGATATACTTCCTGGGAGCCGGATCTATCGCGTGGTCTTTGTCGACGAAGCAGGAAATCAAACCCTGGCGTTTTACGATGCCGTCAAGATAATATTTGATAACCGGCTGAACGCATCGGAAATCCGGAAAGAAACGTTTTATTTCAAAATCCCTAAGGATTTTCAGGGCAAAGTACTGTTGCAGGCCAACCTGAATTATCTCCCCTATCCCAGTTCATTGTCGACCCGATTCGGCCTTCCCAAGCCCCGGCTGTTTGAGGTTTCTTCTGCAAAAAAAGAGTTGCTTCTTCAATGAAAAAATGCTGGGGCGAGGAGAAAAAGGGAGAACGGACCGGCTCGTGGCTGGAAGGGGAGCTAGGCGGGCTAATGCCCAAATTGTATTCGGCGCAGGATCTGTGCTATACTAAGAGTAAAGATAGGCCCACCAAGCCTATGAACCCTGGGCGTGAAGTGCTTCGCTCAGGGTTCCATTTGTTTATACCACCCTAAATACAAGAAGTGAACCTGGGGTTACGCCGAAATATTGCACCGTCGTCGAGCGTAGCTCTGTCGTGAAGTATGGATTAGGGGAAATCATGTCGCATACGCGCCCCAGTCGAGGTCCCCAGGAAGGGTGGTTGTGCGAAACTACGGTACGCGTACCTTCGAGAACATCAATAAATCCCAGATCGACTCCATATTCAAGGTTTTGGCCGATCATGGTTCTCTCGTGACCGGAACCAACCCGTGGGATGTTGACACGCGGACTCACGGCGTACGATTACTTGGGGAGTGGAACGAGGAAGCATCGAAACTCTCCATTACCATAACTGACGCCGCCTGGTATGCCCCCCGGAAAAAATATGGGAGCATATAGAATCCCTCATGCGGGTCGCGCAGGAGGCGGCATGAATGACTTTTATTGATGATATTGGAGATCATTCGTGTCTTTACTTATTCTTCTTGAAATCACTGCTACCGCTTCTCAATCAACCCCGCCCTGACTCTCCTGGAACATATCTTACTCCCGGATTGCTATAATTACTTCAATATGGCAATCCGGATTTGTCAGCCGGGTCGCAGCAGACTCAGCCCCCGGGAGAGCCCGCATGAGCAAGGGACGAATGGAAGCGTTCAGCGATGGCGTGATCGCCATCCTTATCACCATCATGGTCCTTGAGTTGAAGGTCCCGCACGGAACCGACGCTGCCGCGCTGGCGCCGCTGGTCCCGGTCCTTTTAAGCTACGTGCTGAGCTTTGTCTTTCTCGGCATCTACTGGAACAACCATCACCACCTGCTCCAGGCGATCAAGCACGTTGACGGACGTGCGCTGTGGGCGAACCTGCATCTGCTGTTCTGGCTGTCGCTTATTCCCTTTGTCACCGGCTGGATGGGAGAGAATAAGTTTGCCTCCTGGCCTGTTGCTCTATACGGCATCGTCATGCTCGGCGCCGCCATCGCTTACTTCATCCTTACCCGCGCTCTGATCGCTCTCCACGGGAGAGATTCAGTATTGGCGACCGCAGTCGGCCGGGATTTCAAGGGCAAGGCATCTCTCGTGATCTATGCCGCGGCAATTCCGCTGGCCTTGATGAATTCGTGGGTCTCCTGCGGCCTCTATGTTTTGGTCGCGGTAATGTGGCTGGTCCCTGACCGCCGCATTGAGAAGACCATCTCCCCCTAAACCTGACCCGAGAAGGATTGGTAACTGGTATACTTGAAACATCGCAACTTCCCGACGGAGGTATCACATGACCACGACACGAGAGATCCGGACAATATTAAAAGCCAAACCCACGATCGAAGGCGCAGGGGTCCATTTGCACCGGGTGTTCGGCTTTCGCGAAGTGCCTCTGTTCGATCCGTTTCTTTTGCTTGACGATTTCCGCTCCGACGATCCCGAACACTATATCAAGGGATTCCCGTGGCACCCGCACCGTGGCATCGAGACGATTACGTACGTGCTGCGAGGTGATGTGGAGCACGGGGACAGCATGGGGAACAAGGGGGTGATATCGACCGGCGACACGCAGTGGATGACCGCGGGGAGCGGCATTATCCATCAGGAAATGCCGAAAGGCGACAGCGAGGGAAAGATGGAAGGGTTTCAGCTCTGGGCCAATCTGCCCCGGTCCCATAAAATGATGGACCCCCGCTACCGGGACGTGAAGCGCTCGCAGGTGCCGGAAGTGGCGCTGAAGAACGGCGTCAGGATCAGGATCATCTGCGGGGCAATCGACGGAAAGCAAGGCCCGGTGAAGGACATCGTCATCGACCCGGAATATCTTGACGTGAGCATGCCGGCGGGTTCCGCCTATACGCATCCGACCAAGCAAGGTCATACGGTCTTCGCTTATGTCATAGAAGGAAAAGGTTTCTTCTGCCGCGAGCGGAAACCGTTTTCCCATGCGGTCGAAGGCGACAATTATTTCGATATGCAGACGGACCCTGCAATCGGCAACGGTTCACTCGTTCTGTTCAAGAACGGCGATCAGGTCATGGCAACAACGGAGAAGGAGCCCATGCGTTTCCTGCTTATTTCCGGGAAGCCGATCAACGAACCAGTCGCATGGTACGGCCCGATTGTCATGAATACCGAGGAGGAACTGTATACCGCGTTTGAAGAGTATAAAAATGGCACGTTCATTAAAACAAGTAAGAAGTGAGAAGTTAGAGGTGGGAAGTTAGTAGTAAGAAACGAAGAGGGAGAGGGCATGAGGGACTGGAATACACTGGTCAAACGTCTGTTCCCCGCGGCGGACTGGTGGCCGCAGGTAAGCAGACGGACGCTGCGGCACGATCTCATGGCAGGCCTGACCGGCGCGATCATTGTCCTGCCGCAAGGCGTGGCCTTTGCCATGATCGCGGGTTTGCCGCCGGAGTTCGGTCTCTATACCGCCATTGTCCCTGCCGTCGTTGCCGCGCTTTTTGGCTCGTCCTATCACCTGGTCTCCGGCCCGACCACGGCCATCTCCATCGTGCTCTTCACGAGTGTCAGCCCCCTGGCGCAGGCGGGCAGCGCCGACGTACATCGAGATGGTACTGACCATCACGTTCCTGGCGGGCCTGTTCCAGCTCTCCCTCGGCGTTGCGCGGCTCGGGGCGCTCGTGAACTTCGTGTCCCATTCCGTGGTGGTGGGGTTCACGGCGGGCGCAGCGCTCCTGATCGGCACGAGCCAGCTCAGCAATTTCCTCGGCGTTCCCGGGTCCAAGCGCCACGCTTTCATCCATGTCTGGGCGGACCTCGCGCAGCATCTGTCCGTCATCAATCCCGTCGTTATCGCGATCGCCGCTGCTACGCTCGCATTCGCGCTCCTGTTCAAGCGCTTTCTGCCGAAGCTGCCGGGCATGCTCTTCGCCATGGTCATCGGCAGTCTTCTGTCCCTCGTCCTGAACGGGAAGGAGCACGGCGTGCGCCTCCTGGGTTCGCTGCCCGCGCACCTGCCGCCGTTTTCGATGCCCGACCTCTCGACGCAGAACATCCGAAGTCTTGCCCCGGCAGCGCTGGCAGTGGCCATGCTCGGCCTGGCCGAGGCGGTCTCCATCGCCCGCGCGGTTGCCACGCGGTCCCATCAGCGCATCGACAGCAACCAGGAGTTCATCGGCCAGGGCCTGGCGAACATAGTCGGCAGCTTCTTCTCGAGCTACGCGTCATCAGGCTCCTTTACCCGCACGGGCGTGAATTTCGACGCAGGCGCGCGGACGCCCCTGGCCGCCGTATTCGCGGCAGCAGCGCTCCTGCTCATCCTGCTCCTGATCGCGCCGCTCACGGCGTATCTGCCGATCCCGGCCATGGCTGGGGTCCTGCTGCTGGTGGCCTGGAACCTCATCGACTTTCACCATATCGCCATGATCATCAGAACGAGCCGCTCAGGAGGCCGTGGTGCTTGCGGTCACCTTCCTTGCCACGCTTTTCGTGGAACTGGAGTTTGCGATCTATGTCGGCGTCATGCTCTCGCTCCTGCTCTACCTGAACCGGACATCCCATCCCGGGTTCGTGACGCTCGCTCCCGAGCATCAGAGACGATCATCAGCGCCTCATCAATATCGAACGGACGCACCTGCCCGAATGTCCCCAGCTCAAGATCCTGCGCGTGGACGGGTCGCTCTTCTTCGGCGCCGTGAATTATTTTGCCGAGCAGTTGCACGCTGTGACGCAGGAAAGCCCCGAACAGGCCCATATCCTGATCGTGGGCAGCGGCATCAACTTCATCGATGTGGCAGGGTGTGAAACCCTGGCGAACGAAGCGCACCGTCTGCATATGGAGGGCAGAAAGCTCTATCTCTGCTCCCTGAAGGGCGAGGTGGTCGAGACGCTGCACCGGGGCGGGTATATCGACCGTATCGGCGAGGAGAATATCCTGGGCTCCAAGAAGGCCGCTATCCGCAGCTCGTTCCGCGGCTCGATCCGGAACGGTGCCGGGTGTGCAGCCTCCGCGTATTCAACGAGTGCAGCCTGATGCCGGGCGCTGGAGCAGCAGGCGCCTTGAGAGAATCTTAGGGGCCGGGCCTTGCGGTTTGACGTCCTCCTAGCTCGTTTTATGAATAAAAAAGGAGATGGCCATGATCAATGTAATTGCCTCGATTTGTGTGAAGACAGGAAGGCTCTCCGATTATCTTGCGATTCTGAAAGCCAATATACCGGTGGTGAGAAGAGAAAAGGGGTGTATAGAATATTTGCCCACGGTCGATATCGACGCAAAACTACCGCCGCAGGTCTTCGATGAAAATGTCGTCACTATTCTTGAGAAGTGGGAGAGCATCGAGGCGCTTCATGCTCATCTCGGATCGCCTCACATGCGGGATTACCGGGAAAAGGTTTACCACATAATCGAGAGTGTCTCCCTTAAAGTGCTCCGGGAAGTGGATTAATTACTTTTACGACGAATGCCGGTTGATGTTTGCGGGTATGCTTTTGGTCGTTGTTAATTGGTAGAGGCCATCAGCCGCTCCCTGTCCCTGAAAAGCATTTCGCATTTATTGGCATAGAGCTTCATCACGATTCCTTTGCCGAAGGTATTATGGTTGACCACATCGCCTACGCGGTATTTCGCGGCCATGTCATAATCACACTCTTTCCCTTTTGCCTCCGCGAGACCGGCCTCCCACAGGAACTCCGCTGTCGCTGAATCTCCCACAACTATTTTTGCCCTCGGCTTACGGACTTTTTGGGCATCAACCACACCCCGGTATTTGTGCATGCTGCCGCAGGTTTTACATCTCACCCTGGCGATCGCCTCTGCATCCATTGACATGATCGTATGGTCGCGATTCAGCCTGCACTTGCCGCAATAGGACTCAACACTTTTCCCTGCCGAATTGTTTTCCTGCATAAAAACCTCCTCGTGAATATTTCGCATTGTTCGTGACGGACGTTTGTCCCGTGAAACCGCTCGAAGAGAGGGATAATTCCGATGCGCCTGAATATACTCTTCTCTTGGATGATTCATTATACACTGTCCCGGGCATAAAAGCTTGACTCTTTCTGTGAATCATCCGGGTCGGATCTTGAAATGAAGAACGAGGGTCACCAGATATTTGACGCCCCCCCTCCATTTTGATATCCTCAAATCATTGGTCCGGTAATTAATTATGCCGCAGGAAACAATTTAAAGCGGTGACGGAGATAAATCATGGAACTATGCAAGGACAAGTCGATGAGATGACGTTTACACTCCCGCATCTGGTATGCGCGGAAATAGAGACGGGCAGCGGGCCCGGAATTGAACATGGTCTTTTCCTACTACAACAGACTATCGGCCACCCAGAAACGCATCTACCGGAAGAGTGATGAGATTCATTCCATCCTTCTACCAGAACCGGAAGCGCTGCAGCCGCTCATAGTGCGCCTGGCTTCGGCGTTGGAGCAGGAAGATCGGGAGCAGATCGAGGAGATATGCCGGGCTTTGGCTTTGGGGATGTTAATCCGGCTGGGAGTCCCTCCGCTTCGCGTTAGAGTGCTTGCGGTCCGGCCGTCCGCCACGTGGGGAGAACTCCACGGCTTGTACGAACTGGCCGAAGGCAGGGCTTCGGCGGTCATTTCGCTCTGGATGCGAACGGCCAAACACAAGCGTGTCGTTGCGTTCCGCGCATTTCTGCGTACGCTTCTTCACGAGCTCTGTCATCATCTGGATTATCATTTGTATCGTCTGCCTGATTCGTTCCACACCGAAGGGTTTTACAAGCGGGAATCGAACCTGTTTCATCAACTGGTGCCGGAAAGGGAATGAATTTGAGCGCCGTTTCTTTTTTATACAATTGATGGAATTCATGATATAGTTACTTGCAAAACATTAGGGAGGTCATTATGAAGAAATCGCTCGGGGCCAGGACTCTCGCTCAGCCTGCGCCAGTCTGGGTAGTCGGAAGTTATGATGCGCAGGGCAAACCGAACATGATGACGATCGCATGGGGTGGGATCTGCTGTTCGCAGCCTCCGTGCATTGCCGTTGCCATCCGCAAGGTGACCTACACGCACGGGAATATCGTCGGTCACAAGGCGTTCACCATTAATATCCCTTCAGTAGCGTTGATAAAAGAGGCGGATTACGTCGGCACCGTCTCGGGGAAAAGCGTCGATAAGTTTGCGATGACCGGGCTCACTCCTGTTCGAAGCGGGCTAGTCGATGCCCCTTATGTAAACGAATTCCCTGTAGTGATCGAGTGCAAGCTGCTTCACACCGTGGAGATCGGGCTCCATACTCAATTTGTCGGCGAGATCATGGACATCAAGGCCGAAGAATCGGTGCTGGGAGAGCAGGGGATGGCGGACATTCTGAAAGTAAAGCCGTTTGTCTTTGACGCGGGGCAACGAGCCTATTACGGCATCGGAGATTATATCGGAAAGGCATTTTCGATCGGGAAAAGAGACTAAATTTCGCGGGCATGCGTTCGAAAGAGGCGATTACGGCTATTTCCTTCTCGGGCAGTTCATGACCGGACAGCGGGCGCAATTCTCCTCGTCGTCTTTCTCCATGCCGAACGGGATTGTCTCCCCGCACCGGCAGGCCCATCCTTCAGAACTCTTTGTCTGCAGTTGTTCATCGCAAAAAGGGCAGGCAAGCATCGTTTTCTTCTCCTTCTTTTCGGAATGATACTCCACAATACCGGGGGCAGGGTATGATATAGATCACAAGGAAAGTCCGTCATACCGAACATTCGTTATGTTGAACTCGATATATGGCAGTATCGGTTCTGATTCCGGTGAATCTTTCCACCTATCCCGACGAAAACCACCACTCAATCCGGCAAATCTGCCACGTATTCCGACGAATCCTTTCAGTTTGTGAACCTTAGACGACACATTCGCACGGTTTATCATTCCAACACATTGTGACAATTAATAGCACTAAGCATTAGAAACCATTACGGAAAGCTTCAAGGTAGGGCAGATCGTCTGCCAACAGGATCACCCTGAAGCTCACGTAGTTACTTTTTTCGTAACACTGCAATGTACATACAGTATTCTGCAGCATAGCTACCCATCTTTTAACACACGACCTACCCAATCGGGCATATACAATCGGAATCGTTGACAACTCGGGGTATCAAGCATATATTCATTCAAGATACTTTATACGGTGGATCAATAATGTATTGCGAAAATATCAGAATTCGCATTCCGGTATTATAATTAACAGGAGGTATGCTATGTCAACAGACGATAAAGGAGCTATTGGGCCGAACGCTTTGACTGGAGAATATATTGCGATCGACTATAAGGCGCTTGGGTCCAAAATTAAGCACGTTCGGGGTACTGCTACTCAGGCAGACTTCGCGAAACAATTCGGCATAACGCGGGCTGAGGTCAGCAAGATCGAGCGAGGTGAAGTCCGGCCGACTGCCGAGTTGCTTTATAATATTTGCTTGAAGCACCATCTCAGCCTTGAGTGGATGTTGTCCGGTCACGAGCCCTCACTTGAGTCCGCCCAGGAAGAACTCTTTAAAGAAGAGCCTGTAAAAGCTGCGCCAGTCAAAGAGGGTCCTCCGGCAGTGTGCGCAACACCGATCCTTGAAATAACCGATATGATCGAATGGTTCAGGTTGCACCCGGAAGACCTGTGCTTGGTCAGTAAGATGATTCAGGGCAAGAAACTTATGCTGGATTCAATGAAGGAGCTGGAGAAATAATAGGGATGTTATGTGCCTCTTGTTCATCGGGGGAAGAAGAATGATGGGCAAGACGACGAGCCGAGATACTATCGGCATTCTTTAGTCCTGCCAAAAAAATGGCATTCCTCCCCAGTAGGCGCTGCTCGGATTGCCAGGGTCGGTGAAGGAGCCCCGGTAGACAGCGCTGCTGATTAACCCTCAATCCACGATGGCGAAACAAGGAGAAAGTATGCTGAAAGACCGCAGAGTCGTCGTAATAGGGGGAAGCTCGGGAATGGGTTTAGAAACCGCCAAACTTCTCTCCACGGAAGGAGCGCAAGTTGTTATTGCATCTCGCTCACGCGACAAGCTCGACGGGGCACTTCCAGTAATTGGTGGTAAATCAGAGGCTAGACAGCTTGATTTTTCGAAAGAAGACGCCGTGCGGGAGTTTTTCAGCTCGCTGGGTGCTTTCGACCACCTTGTGTTGATGGCTGCGGGGCTGCCCGCTTGGGGCAAACTATCGGATATCCAATCGAGCGTTCTCGAGAGCGCATTCAAGACGAAGTTTTGGGGATATTTTCTGTGCGCCAAATATGGTGCACCGTACATCCGCAAGGAAGGTTCAATCCTCTTCACCATCGGCGGAGCGGCCCGCTCTGCAATTCCGGGTACGGCAGGCGTCGCGTCAGTAAATGGAGCGATCATGTGCATGGCTTTGACTTTGGCAAAGGAGCTTGCGCCAATCCGTGTCAATATCCTCTCGCCTGGTTTGGTGGATACCCCGGCATACAACTGGATGTCAACTGAAGAGAAAAAGGCGTTCTTCAAGCAAATGGGAGGCAACCTCCCAGTAGGCCGAGTGGGACAACCGGACGAACTTGCACAAGCCGCGCGTTACCTCCTCTCCAACAGATTTACCACCGGCGCTATCCTGGACGTGGACGGAGGTGGCAGACTCCGCTAAAGGGTGTGGGTTAACCGATTATGGGCGACACTGATGTGTTGTCCGTAGCCGAGGGACCTCTCGAGGGCGCAGATTCGGTTTTGCGTTATTCGCAGTATTGAACGTATAATATCCCTGGGGTGGACTATGGTGAGGAGGTATGGAACAGGTCAACGGCGTGTATCCTTAACTGTTTATCACAATAAAACTTTCCCAAGGTTGATACGAGCGTCATGGATGTAGTTCCGCATGTCCGAAACCATGCTATGTATCGTAAGGGAAGAAACTTTTGTCCTGTAGGAGAGCTGAATCAATCGCAATATCTTGCGAATCTCAACAAGGCAATCCTTTATAATCGTTTTCTCACTCTTTGTACAGGCTTTTAAGTCTTTCGATAAAAATCCATTAATGCTGTCCTTCAATTCAAGAATGAACGCCCCGCAACTTAAAGCATTTTCCCATTCGGTTGATTTCATCTTACAAATGTGCTGTACATCAGTCTCAAGCTTAATCAGGAAACGATATGACGCAGATTTTTGGGTCAAGTTATTAATGACCACAAGCATTGTCTCCTATTAGGGAATTCTACGATTGTAGATTACAGGATTATGTCGAGTAATGTCAAGATATTACCATTTTTAAAATCCAGGGCAACCATTCGATGCCTTTATCATTCCCGTTGCCACTCAGCATTATAAGCTGCTGTTCAGAAATATCATCTATGCGGGATTGACCAGAGCTAAACAGCTATGTGTTTTTTTCGGGAGCAGGAAGGCATTGTCAATGGCTGTGAAAATGATCGACAATAGGAAGAGGCAGACGGCGTTGAGTTATTTAGTGATGAATTGAAAGAACTCTCAGTATGCGCGGCTCGTTTGGTTGAAATGCTGCGGCAGGTCATAAAAAATACCTTGGGTTTTGAGTATCTGAGGCTTGTTTTAACTTTTTTGTCTGCCACAGCAAGTGTTTAGACTTCCCTCTTTGTTGCATTTGAGGGCTTGCACACTGCATCTTGCGTTAGGCTAGTTAAAAGATGTTGCCTCTGGCTCAAAATCCAAGGTATTTGTGTTAGCTTCTGTTATCTCCCATCCCTTCCAATATTGTATCTAACCTTAGTCAAAACATAGCAGATGAAATCCTTATCGTCAAGGTATGAAATTCGCAGCTTCTATCCGCGAAGCTTTTCTTATTGTGATATAATTAATAGTGTTTGTAAATTCCAGTATATTGAGGGAGGAACAATGAAGGTTAAGAGCATTAAAGACGCTGCAAAAAAGAAAGCAACCAAAACCGATAAGATTATAGACATTAAAAAAGCTGCCAAAAAGGTGGAAGTGTCCTCCGACAAAGTTGCCGCGAAAAAGAAGGCAATTAAGCCTGAGAAGGCTGAAGCCATCTGCGAACTTGCAAAAAAGACGGAAGAGTACACTAAAAAAATGATGCTTAAGGACATCATAGACATTGCGGAAAAGATGGGGATTGATCCAGAGGATTTGGATAGAATCGAGCTTGTAAGAGCAATCCAGAGAGCCGAGGGGTATAGTGATTGCTTTATGACGGTTCAAGTTCGGACCTGCGGTCAGCTGAATTGCTTGTGGTATCAAGAATGTGTACTGTGCTGAGGTTGTTTCTATAGCATTCATCCATGAAGCCCTGAGTAGATAATTGACTCAGGGTTTTTTGCATGGTCCAGGTCTTGCCGTTATCTGCCTTCCAAGTGAAAGCGTGAATTCAGCGAATATTAATGAGAGCATGCACAAGATACTGTATGAAAATAGCGAGTTATGATATGATGCTTTGGCAAAGGATCATCCTGGAGTTGATACGATTGCGGGTCCTCGAAATACCAATAGCTCAACCGGAATTCATCAAGACACCCAATTAATATCCAGTGGGCATACCGTCCTATTCGCTTTTCGCTCAGCCCGAGGAGGCTTTCCATGGCACATCCAAAAATACTGGCTTTCGTACTCGCCGGCGGCAGGGGCGAGCGGCTCTCGCCGCTCACGGACATGCGGACGAAGCCCTCGGTGCCCTTCGGCGGTCGGTACCGCATCGTGGACTTCGTGCTGAGCAATCTCCTGAACTCCCATATCTACTCCATTTACCTGCTGGTGCAGTACAAATCCCAGTCCCTGATCGAGCATGTGCGCCAGAACTGGGTGCTTTCTCCGCTCATCAGAGAACACTTTGTCGCCGTGGTCCCTCCTCAGATGAAGATGGGGCCGGAGTGGTTCCAGGGCACGGCCGACGCCGTGTATCAGAACATCAATCTGATCCATGACCACCAACCCGAGATCATCGTCGTGTTTGGCGCGGACCATATCTACCGCATGGACATCCGGCAGATGATCGATTTTCATCTGGAAAAGGGCGCCGATGTTACGGTCGCCGCGCGCCCCGTGCCGCTTGGCGAGGCATCGGCCTTCGGCGTAATCGCAACGGACAGGGACGGCCGCATCACCGGGTTCCAGGAAAAGCCGAAGGACCCGGCGCCGATGCCGGGGGCGCCGGACCGCGCATTGGTATCCATGGGCAATTATCTCTTCAGCAGGGAAGTCCTACTCGAAGCGCTGCAATGCGGCGCCGACAACCAGCATGATTTCGGCAAGCATATCCTTCCGTCGCTGATCGGTTCGGGGAAGGTCTTTGCCTACGACTTCGCAACGAACGTGGTACCGGGAACGAAACCCTTCGAAGAACAAGGGTACTGGCGGGACGTGGGGACCATCCAGGCGTTTTTCGAGGCCCACATGGACATGCTGGGAGAAATGCCCGTCTTCGACCTGCACAACAAGCAATGGCCTATCCATCCAGCCCGGTATGAGGGGCCGGCGGCCAGCATCCTGAAGGCGGAGATCGAAAACAGCGTTATCTCGGAAGGCGCAATCATCAGGAATGCAAAAATCGTTAATTCCATAATTCGCAGCGACGTCGTGATCGAGGACGCCGCGATTGTCGAGGAAAGCATCATCATGGACCACACGGTAATCAAAAAAGGGTGCCGTCTGAAGAGGGTGATCGTGGACAAGTTCAACGTGATCGCCGAAGGCACGTCGATCGGCTTCGATGCCGAAGCGGACCGGCGCGAGAGCGCGTACCATTTCGACGGGAGCGGCATCGTGGTCGTTCCCAAGGCGGAGCGGAATATTACGAGGATCTGTTCAACATGAAGGAAACCGGCGCCATCCATGACCGCGGGACCGGGACCTGCACCTTTGTGGTATTATACGTTTTCGTGGTCAGAATAATTCATCGCAGTATCGGCACGGAGGTAAAATGGGTTTGATTGAAAGGGTACTGAGCGTCTTTAAAAGCACCGGGACGACAGACGCGCCCACGGAAAAACCGGGCAGGAACGACGAGTGCTGGTGCGGGAGCGGCAGGAAGTACAAGAAGTGCCATTTGCCGGAAGACGAGCAACAGGCCGCGGCCAGGAGCTGCTCTCTAGCCTGCGGGCCGAAGTGAAGCTCGTCTTGAGCTGAGTTCAGCTCGTATGTTGCAGTGATCCGTAGTTTAAAAAAGGAGCATCCAAACCATCATTGTCGACGTCCGTTAAAAAGATTGAGCTCTGTTTTGTCACTTTTTCTTTTTTCCCTTCATTCTCTTCACTGTGCCCCTTGTCCTCTTCCTCATCATCCATCATCCGGTACTTCGGCCCTTCAATGTCGTCGTACTGCCCGCTCTTGACCGCCCAGAGGAAGAACAGCCATCCCGCAAACCCCGCGCAGAGCATGAGGAATATCAGAAGGAGCACGCTCCCCATCAGCGTAACCTCGCGCGCAGAGAATTGCCGACCACGGTGAGCGAGCTGAACGCCATGGCGCCCGCCGCCACGATGGGATGAAGGACGCCCAGGATCGCCAGGGGGACGACCACGAGGTTGTAAAAGAACGCCCAGAAGATGTTCTGCCTGATGACCCTGAAGGTCTTTTTCGCGAGCGCTACGGCGTCCGGGATGAGCCTCAGGTCGGGCCGCATGATGACGATGTCGGCGCTCTCGAGGGTGATGTCCGTGGCCCTGCCCATGGCAACGCCGACCGTGGCCCGAACGAGCGCGGGTGCGTCGTTGATCCCGTCGCCCGCCATGAGAACGCGGCGTCCCTTATTTTCAAGCTGCTCGATTTCCCCGGCCTTTTGCAGGGGCGATACCTGCGCTTTCACCGTCTTCGATCCCTGCAGTCGCTGCCACGGCGTTCGCGGTATTCAGATTGTCTCCCGTCACCAGGGAAACGCCGAGTCCCCGCATTCTTGAGCATACCAACGGCCTCTGCCGCTTCCTTCCTTACCTTATCGGAAACCACGAAGACGCCGCGGAGACGTCCGTCGTAACACAGGAAAACGACCGTCGCTCCGATTTCCGCGCTCTGCGAAAGTTCAGCTCGCTGCCCGGCATCGAGTCCGGCGTTTACCGTCGCCTCTCATGCCCTCGTTTTCGATGAACTCCCTGCTGCCGATAAGCGCGGCTTTCCCCTGGATCATGCCCTTGACGCCTCTGCCCGGCATCGCGGAGAAATCAAGGACCTCGAAAGGAGCGAGCCCTTGCGCGGCGTCGGCAATCGCCCTTCCCAGGGAATGTTCTGGACTTCTGTTCCAGAGACCCCGCAAGCCTGAAGGCTTCGCTGTCCGGCATTCCCACGCCGAACGATTTGATGAGCGCTGGTTTCCCTTCGGTGACGGTGCCCGTTTTGTCCAGGACGACAAAATCAACGGATGCCGTCTTCTCGATCACATCCCCGCCTTTTATGAGGATGCCCCGTGAAGCGCCGTTCGATGTGCCGATCAGGATGGCGAGCGGTGTGGCGAGTCCCAGGGCGCAGGGGCAGGCGATGACCATGACCGAGACCGCGTTCATGACGGCCCGAGAAACCGGCGCTCCGTGGTACAGCCATCCCAGGAACGTCAGCAGGGCGATGAGAAGGACCGCGGGAACGAAATAGCCGACAACGCGGTCGGCCAACGACTGGATCGGGGCCCGTCGCGCCTGGGCGTCCTCAACGGCCCGGATGATCTGCGCCAGTACCGTTTCCTTGCCGGTTTTGGACACGCGAAAGACAAAGCTGCCGTAAAGATTGAGCGTGCCGCCGAATACCTCGGCTCCGATCGGTCTTTGCGCGAGGGCTTTGACTCGCCCGTAAGCATGGATTCATCTGTCTCCGAGGACCCGTCAACAAGGAAGCCGTCAACGGGGATTTTTTCGCCGGGGACGACTTCGAGCAGGTCTCCCGGACGGAGCGACGATACGGGGACCATCTGCCTGGCGGCCTTGTCGAGCGAGTCGCGGGATAAGGCCTGATCGGCGATATTGTCCAGTTTCCGGGCCTCCCTGGGGCCGAGCTGCATCAGCCGCGTGATGGTCTCCGACGCCTTTCTCCTGGCGCCCGACTCGATGTATCTGCCGAGCAGGATGAGCGTGATGATCATGGCCGCGGTGTCGAAATAGACCTCGCCGCCTGTCATCATCTGAAGAATGCTGTACCCGTAAGCGGAAAGGGCGCCTGCCGCGATCAGGACGTCCATGTTGAACGTGCGGTTCTTGAGGCCCCGGAAAGATCCCTTGATGATCGGCCAGCCCGAATAGAACAGGACCGGTGTCGTGAGCGCGAACGATATCACATGAAAAATTGACTTTATCTTCTCGTCGATCCCCTGAAAATATCCCGCATACAGGGCGATGGAAAAGAGCATGAGCTGCATGGAGAAGAAGGCCGCGGTGCCGAAGCGGACGAGCAGGTCGCGGGACTGCCGGTTCTGGTCGTCCTCCCATGCCCCGGACAGGAAGGGTTTGGGAGTATAGCCGATGGACTTGATGCGGGAAAGGATCGTGCCGATGTCGATCTCTCGCGGGGTCCCAGCGGATCCTGGCCCGGTGCGTGGCGTAATTCACGTTGGCGGAGGAAACGCCCTTTGTCCGGAGCAGGATCTTTTCATTCAGCCAGACGCAGGACGCGCACCGGATGCCGTCGACGATCACGTCCGTCTCGATCTCGTTTCCCGCGGGACGCAGTCCGTCAAGGAAAGCAGAAACGTCTACTGCCTTGTCTTCCGCCGGGCCGGGCGTCCACTCACGCCGCTGCGCGTAGAAATCATCGAGGCCTTCATCTGTGAATGAGGCGGTAGATCCCGCTGCATCCGTGGCAGCAGAAGACCTTTTTTTGGCCGCCGATCTCGCCGTAAACCGCGTCGCGCTCGGAGACCTCGAGCATGCAATGATCACAGACCGGCATAGAGCTTCATTCCCTTGAGGAGAAAATAGATCCCCATGATGATGACGATCACTCCGCCGGCCCTGTAGATCCTGCCGCGAAGAGACGCGGTGAGCGACGAGATAACGGTCCCGAAGAGGAGGAGCGCCGGCAGCGTGCCGAGCTCCGAACAAGAGAGCGGTCAGAGCGCCGGGCAACATTCCGCCGGTCCCGGCGGACGCAATGAAGACAGTGTAGGAAAGCCCGCAGGGGAGCAGACCGAGAAGAAGGCCCAAGGGATAGAACCGGAACGCTGAAGGCGATGCGATAATACGGCGGGCCGTCCGAAGGACGAAGATATTATGTTTTTCGATCCATGCCGTTCTGGCCGAGTATGCCGGCGATGCCTAAGCCCATGACGATCATGATGACGCCGGCGATCACGGCGACGATGTTCTGGATGCCGGCGAGTCTGCCGGCGACATTAACGAACGAACCCGACAGCCCCATGACGCCGCCCATGAGCCCGTAGGTGGTTATGCGGCCCGTGTTATAGAGGAGGTGAGGGGCGAGACGGGCAGGCAAGGGCGCGGTGCCCGGACGGCGATGCAAGCGCATAGGACGCCACGAGCGGCCCGCACATGCCGATACAGTGACCGAATCCTCCGAGGATGCCTGTCGTAAGCGCCAGGAGATAGCCCGTCTCCACGTTATTTCACCTCGAACACAAAATCAGCGACAGTCAGTTTTCCCGTCGTGTTCGACGATGACTTCAGCTCTGCCAGGTCTTTATTCCCGCTGGGACACCGCGTGATGACGCCTTTGCCTTCATATCGTCCATCGCTTACCTTCTTCAGGGCCGGCCGGTTCTTTCCCATGAACATGCCGGGCATGGAGAGATCGAGTACGACCGAGGATGCCTCCGCTAACGGGCTTTCCGCCCCGGGTGAGCGTGACGGTGAACATGAGCTCCGACATGGCGGCCACCGGCTTAGGCTGAATATCGAATTCGACCGTCATTCCGTCGCCGGTTTCCCGGACGCAGGTGCCATGCTGGATATCGCAGTCAGTTTCTGCGTCGGCATCAGTCCGGCAGCGGCGGCATTGACAGCCGCGACCATCAGTGACAATCCCAAGGAAGATCACCTGAGCAGCGCCGGACTTGCTGTACGAATGGTTTCATTTCACGCTCTGTTCCGCAAAAATTGCATTCTTGAAACTGCGTCGGTCATTATTGCGGACCGACATCTATGGTTAGGTCCCAGTTTCCGTAGAGCGGGAGTTCGATGACCGCATGGTAACGGCCGTCCTGTTCGCGTCGGTCTGGATAGGTCTTGTCGTAGGCCCGCGTCGACGGCCTGCTGATCGTTACGCTGGCGACCGCATCGGCAAGCAAGGCACCGTTCTTGTCGAGGATGGTGAAGATCAGTTCGTTCCTGCCTTCTTGAACGTCGCTCCCTGCACGGACGACCTTCCATCCCAGGCTCTGCTTTTGTCCGCTCGTGTTTCGTCCCACGACAGTCCGGTCTCATAAGGTTTTTCGACAACGATGCCTTCGAAACTCCGTGAACCGACGACTATCGACCGCGATCGTCGCGGCAAGCGCAAGATACACACAGATGAACCAGGATGACAATCAATAAACGCATGTTCGAACCTCTTTCAATTGCTTCTTCGGCATCATAAAATACGCTCGTCTTGCGATACTCTTATTGATCTCTCTTCGATCGCGACGGCTACAGCGTGACCTGTCACGGGGACGCTGTATCCCGGCCTGACACGATTGTCTGAGCGTCACCGCGACACGGCACCCTCGTGATGTCCGTCGCCTTTTCGGAGCAGTCACGGTATCAGGGGAAATTCGGGCCATCGCCGGCCGACGCGGTCGCGCTCAAGTCGAGTTCCAGGTCTGATCTTCCCCATGTTTCTGATGCGACAATTCATAGGATGTTCGTTACACTGCCGTCCGTCCTTATCTCCGGCGCTTCGGTATAGTTCAGGCGCACGTTCATGTCAAAGGGCACTCGCGACGCTGAGAGATAGAGAAGGAACACGAGGGAAATGCACGGTCATGACACCGGTGATCAGGGGATTCAGCCGGACGCCCGGTTCCTCGTTCACCCGGGCAGCCCGAAGATGTAGCTTGACCAGCGATCTTCCGGTTATGCGCGGCCATTCGCTCCGTGCAGGCGTCCACGCACTCGGCGCAGTGGATGCAGGCCATTTGAGACCCTTCCTGATGTCGATGCCGACGGGGCAGGCCTTCACGCAGGCGCCGCACCGCATGCACTCTTCGAGCGCGTCGGGATCGAACGCGACCGCCAGCGTCCTGTCGTCGAACAGCACGCTCTGCAGTTTTGCGTAAGGGCAGGCCGTTGCGCAAAACCGTCTCCGCAGCGCGATAAGATCGAGGAACAGGATTACGGTGAGGGCAGCCAGGAGCCGGCCACGATCTTCGCCGGATGACCGCCGGCCCGGAGCAGTAGAGGGAAGATCATAGGGAGATACAAAGTATCCGATCAGGCTCGCGGCAATGACCGCGCTTACCACCATGCCCGCGCGAGGCGGCAATGGCTCTGGCGCGCATGCCCCCGCTGTCCGCGCCGTTTCCACGAAAGCTGTGGCGTCGACCAGGACCGTCTGCGGGCACAGCCATCCGCACCACATCCTTCCGAAGACGGTCGTCGTGAAGAGGGTAAGAAAGGTCAGGAAGATCACCGCGATCAGGATGATGAAGAAGTCTGCCATCCAGATCTCGGTTCCGAAGAACAGGAGACGGAGCGACGGGATATCGAACCTGAATGCGCTCTCTCCGTCTACCCGAAGGAAGGGGAGACCGATGAGGATTAAGAGGAGGACAGCCCCGGTTAGCCGCCTGAGCCTGTGAAACTTCCTAGTCATCATCATCCAGCATTTTATGCTTTGCTTCTTCGATCTTTTCTGTGCCGCTTTCCTGGAATAATAATGCGCGATGATGATCACGAAGAGCACGACCAGGGCGAGCCCGAACAGAAAATATGCCCATGCTTGTGTTTCCATGAAATGCCCTCAATTCTCGGAGGGTTCGCTCAATTTTCATTTTCCCGCTGAAAGAAACGAGGACGAATGATGCCGATTACTGGCGGCGCGTGGTGAATCCGTATTGTGGCGAATCGATTCGATATATCCATTAGTACACCGTCGCTTTTGCTCTACCCTTTTCCCGCCGCAAAAACGAGTACGATGATCCCGATCACGCGCCGTGGTAAATCCGATCGTGGCGACAATGGATATATCCATCATTACCTCCCCGATGCAAGGGAAGGAACTGGGTCGGGGACGCGTGATAGACTGCGATCGCGGCCCTAAGGGGCTCTACGGTTTCAAGGACTCCGTATACGCGCGCTCCTGGGACCATCCGCTGATGGCAGGAGTATGCGCGGCGGTGTAGTAGATTCCCCAGAGAATCAGGCCCCAGAACAGCATCTGCCATCCCAGCGGGAAGTTTTTTTGCCGTATCCTTTGCTTCGAAGTCGTGTATGTTGTCGATTTCTTCAGCCATAGGTGCCTCCTTATTTTTTCCCCTGGAGGGATCTGATGTAGGAAACCAGCGCCCAGATCTTGTTCTTCTCGATCGTGCTGGAATAGGAGGGCATACCGCCTTTTGCCGTCCGCCCATCCTCAATCATTCCAGGCTGGGTGCCGTTGTTGATGATCTCGAAATAATCGTCGTCAGGCACATCGCCGGCAATATACAGGAACGTATTATCGAGCAGGCTGGGACCGATGCCTCCCTGGCCGTTGTCGCCGTGGCATGCGGCACAGTGCTGTTTGAACAAGGCGGCGCCCTGCTTGATTGCAACAGGGTCGCCGGCCAGCGGGTTCGGGATATGCGTTTCCTTCACAGCTGGCTGCGAAGCTGCGGCAGGAGCTTTCTTGACCGACGTTCCGATCACCTGCACATACGCGATCAGCGCGGCGAGTTCGGTCTTGTCCTTGAGATTCACGATTTCGTCGGACGCATAGGGGAAATCGTTCGCCTTCATGTGCGATGCGATCTCCTGCAGGATCGAGCTTATTGTTCTTGAGCCACCCGTAGGCCGGCATGTTGGATTCCGGGTACATTGACTGCGGATTATCAAAGTGAATCTCATGCCACTGATCGGGATACTTGCCGCCGATGCGCGCCAGGTCCGGGCCCGTGCGCTTCGACCCCCAGAGGAAGGGGCGGTCGTAAGCGAATTCACCGGCCTTCGAGTATTCGCCGTAGCGCATGACCTCTGTCTTGAGCGGACGCACCGTCTGGGTGTGGCAGTTGTTGCAGCCTTCACGCTGGTAGATGTCCTTGCCCGCGAGCTGGAGCGCGGTATAGGGCTTGAGGTTTGCGAGTTTCGGATGCATCTCCGATGTCAGCATCGGGATGAACATGGTCAGCCGCGGTCCCGATCAGGATGACGACGGCCGCGACGATCGCGAACAGTATCGGTTTGTTGTAGAGATTGCCAGCCATAGTATCACCCCCTATGCCTTTCACCGGCGCAAGTTCAAGCTTCCCCTTGCGCATGGTCATGAAGATGTTGTAGATGAAAAAGAGCATGCCGACCGTGAAGATCACGCCGCCGAGCGTTCGCATTTGCCAGAAGGGATAGTTTTTCGCGAGCCCCTCCATGAACGTGTACTTGAGGCTCCCGTCGGGGTTCGTCGCCTTCCAGAGGGCGCCTTGCATGATGCCGGTGATCCACATGGTGATCGAAAAGATGAGCTGCCCGATCAAGACGAGCCAGAAGTGGATGTTGGCGATCTTCTCGCTGTAGATCTGCGTGTTGTAGATCTTCGGAATGATGTAGTAGATCGAGGCGACCACGGTCATGGTCACCCAGCCCATGGTGCCCATGTGCACGTGGCCGGGCACCCAGTCGGTATAATGGATGAGCTGGCTCACGACCCGGAGGCCCTGGGTCGGCCCCTGGACCGTCTGAAGGCCGTAGAAGGTGATGCCGAGCACGAAGAACTTCGTCAGGTAGTTCGTCTGCATCTTCGACCAGTCGGCCCCCACGGTGTAGTAGCCGTTTATCACGGAGCCCCAGGACGGCGCGATCAGAAATATCGTGAAGGCGATGCCGAGGGTCTGGATCCAGTCAGGAAGCGGCGTGTAGACCAGGTGATGAGCGCCGGTCCAGAGATAGGCGAATACGAGCGACCAGAAGGCGATGATGGAGAGCCGGTGGCTGTAAATCGGCAGCCCCGTTGATTTCGGCAGGAAATAATAGAACATCGCGAGGATCGGCGTGGTGAAGATGAACCCTACGGCGTTGTGGCCGTACCACCACTGCACGTTGGCGCTGTTTACTCCCGCAAAGAGGGAATAGGATTTTGTCAGACCCGCGGGGATCGCCAGGTTGTTCACGATATAGAGCACGGCAACGGCGACGACCGTCGCGAGGATGAACCAGAGGGAGATGTACATCTGGTCCTCTTTGCGCTTGATGACGGTGCCGAAGATATTGACGGCGAAGATGACCCAGAGGATCACCACGCCGATGTCCAGGGGCCATTCAAGCTCCGCGTATTCGAGCGACTGGTTCATGCCGGCAAAGAGGCCAGAGCGCCGCCAGCGTAATGGCGATATTGAAGAGCCAGAGATGAAACCGCGCGAGCTTCGGGAAGAGGAGGGGCCGCTTGGTCAGCCGCATGACGATGTAGTAGGAGATCCCGAATATCGCGCCGATCCCGAGCCCGAAGGCGAGCCCGTTCGTGTGCACGACCCGGAGCCGGCCGAAGGTGAAATAGGGCGGGATGTTCCACGACGGCATCCACATCTGCACCGAGATCCAGAGCCCGATCACGATGCCGACCACGCCCCAGAAGATCGAGGAGAGGATAAAGCCCTTCACCGTCTGATTATCGTATTGATAATCGCTCATACTATTGCCTCCTTGTGCATGGACCACCAGGGTCCAGTTTTACTGGGCAGCAATTATGTTAGCTGTCTATCAGCTTGTCGATCGTTTCCTTTTGAGCCGTTTTTCCAGCTCCTTCCGGATATCCACCCAGACAGGGTGGACGGAACAGGTCGAGCTCAGGCGGCATCGCTTGCTGTCGATGGCGCAGACATTGATTGCGGCAGGCCCCTGAACGGCTTCCATGATGGTGAGCAGGCTGATTTCCGAAGGTTTCTTAGCAAGACGGAAACCGCCGTTGACGCCCCGCGATAGAGGTCAGGATATGACTGCCGTACCAGACGCTGGAGGACCTTGGCAAGAAAGCTTTTCGGGATCTGCATCGCATCGGCCACTTCCGTGACGCTCGCACTGCGGTCCCGGTCTCTTGCCAGGTACAAAACCGTACGAACGGCGTAATCCGTTTCTCTGGTTATCAGCATGTCATTTGTTCATGCGCCTCGTAAACTTTGCCGACCATCTTGGCGGAGGGCTTCAACGTCTTGTCGCCTTCTTTTGCTCCACTTTGTGGGGCAGGCTTCGGCGGGATTCGCCGCGAGGTGAATGTTGGCATTGACTTTTCGCAGGAGTTCCTGAACGTTTCTGCCGAGATTGTAAAAATTGATTTCGGCATTGAGCAGGACGCCGTCCGGGCTGATGATGAATGTGCCGCGGAGGTGCGAGACCGGAATTGCTTCATCGTATACGCCGAACATCCGGGAGAGGTTGCCGGTCGGATCGGAGCCCATGGGATACTTGACTTTTTCGAGCATCTTTTCGTCCCGTTGCCACGCAAGGTGCACGAATTTCGTGTCCGTGCTTACTGTCACGATCTCGGCGCCGGCCTTCTTGAATTCATCATACTGCTCTGCCAGAGCAGCAAATTCCGTCGCTCAGACGAAGGTAAAATCGGCGGGGTAGAAGAAAAGAACAGTCCATTTCTTCGCCGCCATCTGGGCCCGCGAGGCTGATTTCGCCGAAATCGCCCCTTGTGGGCTCGTAGGTTTCGAGCTTGAAGTCAGGTACAGTTTGTCCAACCTGGATACCGCAGCAATGTTCAGACATGGTCGTTACCTCCTGTAAGATGTAATTAGGATATTTAAGACCTTAATTTACCATAATGGCGAAAATTGTCAAGTCGATTTGACGCGCTAATCAAAAAATATCTTAATGTTGCAAGGAAGAGACAGAGTGGCGCGATATTTATCGAAGCGAAGCGAGGCAGGGGAGAACACGATATTGTTCTCGATGTCGTCCATGCGGCTATTATATCACAGGGCTAGAGCGGAAGGATGAAGGGCTGTCAAGAATATGCAGAAATATGAATAAAGGGAGTATTCTGACGTTAACTGCAGATTGTTTCAACGGTTGATCGGTTCGAAATGTAACAGTGTTGGATGATTTTCGCAGGCAAAGCTACAACGCGACGCGTTGATAATCACCAGGTACGCTTGAGGGATGAGCGTTTATGTCGCAAGAGGATTTATCGGCAGCTGTAAAGACAGACGGTGCTCGATAGATATCCGGACGACGAGTTAATGATCTACGAAACAGATGTACGTATTAACTGTTTCATCCGATATGAATTTCTTGCAGATTTTCTTCGGGCTGTGACGCAGGCTTTTCCGAAACCGAGATGGAAAAGGCCATTGCCTTTGCCCGAGTTCCTGATTGCACGCGTCAACGCAGGCCCCGCAGTTCACGCAGGAGATGTCCCGCTTGTTTTTTCTCGGAGTGACGTTCATGAAACATGCCCTGTCACAGCCCTTGCAGTCAGTGCATTTCGATATCCGCGCGGTGTCCATACGGAGCCTGAGGGACAAGGGGCTGATCCAGCCGAAGAGCATCTGCATGAGCCCTGCTGCGCAGATGAACCTGCACAGCACGTGGCGTACGAGGATCGAGGTGATGAGCATGTAGATCGCGACGCCGATGATCCCGGCCTTTACGCCGAAGGTGAAGTGCCACGTCGTGATCTGGTGCCAGATGGTTTTCGGCGCCACGAGATAGCCGGTGAGTGCAACACCTCCGACGAGAGGAATCACGACGATGCTCAGCAGAGCGATGATCGACGTAGCGGAGTCTGTTTTCTCGGGGTATATCGGGGTCGTTCGGCTTTTTTGAATAGAGACTTCTTCTGCCGAGAAGCCGCAGCGTCAGAAAATCGGACAGCTCGAAGAGCGCCCCTTCGGGGCAGAGCCAGCCGCAGAAGAACCGTCCCGTGAAGTAGCCGAGGAGCGGGAACAGGGCAAGGAACACGAGCCAGGGGAGGATGGCTTTCAGAAAAAACTGGAGGGCGATATGCAGCGCGCCGATAGCGCTCTGGTCCGCATAAAAGCCCTGCTTCAACCCCAGGCTCCAGACATTGCCGAAGAGGATCAATTCGTGTGTTGCCGTGTCATACCGGAATATGTTGAACACCGGCATCAGGAAGATGAACAGGATGAACGACACCTGGGTTATTCTGCGATAGGCCGTTAAGTTCATGGTCAATCATACCAGGATTAGGGGTCAGGCGCTATGATACAGGTCATAAGGCAATCGGCTGATTCCGCAATTTATCCAAAAGTCGTTTATGCAATAAAAAAACCTTGCTGGCCGCTCACAGAGCGGGTATAAAAGGATTGCCACCAAGCAAATCCCTTTAACCAACAAGGTGAAAGCATGATACGACAAACCGTGTTCGGATTCAAGCTCGAAAAAACGAGCGAGGAGTTGACCGCTCATGCGGGCTTTGCCCTCCTTGCGGAATACAATCACAGTATGGGTCTCCGAGAGCTCGCCGACCAGCATCTGCCGGAACCGGGCAGCAATCGCGGCTATTATCCCTCGGCATTTGTAGACACTCTGGTTCTAATGCTCCAGGCAGGAGGCCGTCGTCTCGAAGATATGCGTGAGTTACATCAGGAAAAGCCTTTGCTTAATCTGGTTTATCGGGAAAAGATTCCCGACCCCGATACTATCGGCGACTGGCTGCGCCGCATGGGAGACGCAAAGAACAATCAGACAGGGCTCATTTGTCTCGGACAGATTCGGGACATTCTTAATCATCGGTTACTGCGACGAGATCCCCTATTGGATACACTCTCGATATGGACGCCATGCAGGTAGAGGCGGAAAAAGCGGACGCTCGATTTACCTACCAGGGCGACAAAGGGTATATGCCGATGTGGGGTTTCTGATCGAGCCCGCCATTTGCCTGCTCGATGAATTTCGCGAAGGCAACGAATCACCCGCTGCCGGTCATGTGGCGTTTTACCGTCGATGCCAAGAGTGCTTGCCCAAAAGTAAGCGGATAGCCAGGTCTCGGCCGACAGCGCCTCCTATCAGGCGGAGTTCATCAACGAGTTGGAAGAAGACACGGTGCTGTGGACGATTACTGCGGATCAGGACGCGGCGGTGCAGGAGCTTATCACAACGATCCCGGAAGCGGCATGGAGAGAGCCGCAAAAGGGCTGTGGTTATGAGCTTGCCGATGCCGTACATACGATGAACAAGACGAAAGCATCATTCCGCCTGGTGATAAAGCGTGAACTTCGGAAGCAGCAGGACCTGTTTGATGCAACCTGTGGAAAGTATCATCACTATGCAGTGGCGTCGAACTGGCCGGAGGAGAAAAGGATGCACAGACGGTGCTAAGCTGGCACAATCAGCGCGGGCAGGCGGAGAACTTCAATAAAGAGCTCAAATACGGCTTCGGCCAGGATCAGATGCCTTGCGGTCAAAGCTACGCCAATGCCGTGTATTTCCGCATTGGCGTGATCGCCTACAATCTTTTCCTTGGGTTCAAACGACTTTCCTGCATCGAAACGTCGGCGCGGCATACTATGGCCACGTTTCGTTGGAAGCTGGTTCAGATAGCCGGGCGGATTGTGCATCATGCGGGAGCGAGTCATCCTCAGTTGGCGGTAGGCGATGATAAGTTTGAGTTCTGTCATCGCATCAGGCATGGCTGTTACGAGGTAAGTCTGGCGCCCTAGCGGGCTCAAGAGTCAAGGGCAAGATGTATCGCTTGATCAGTGCGCCCTCGTTGGGGAATGTGAGTGAAAAAGTCCCAGCGCAGTTATCAGGACTGCTCTTTCAGGTTGATGTGAAGTAGAACCGGCGAGCGGATTTCAATAAAACCGGTCGCAGAGGCTTCAAGAGGGCCTTCTCATCTTCTATCGCTGCTTGAGGAGCGCTATCATGTCGTAGAGGGGCGTCAACGAAGTAAAACTGAGAGGACGACATGCTCTCGTTGCGGTCGCCATGGACAACTTCAGCCGGCACGGCATTCTGTTTGTAAGCCCGGTCCCGTTTTCCGCCGACGCGCATACGGAATGCATTATCTCGATCCCCCAGATGCTTTCTCAAAACGTATCATGCGGGATTCGCGTTAAATATTGTTTGAAGAAGGAAAATTCGTTTGAAATCGGAGCAGCCATCGAAACAGTCGCTGATCAGACATGGTTCAACATCTTCGTGGAGATTCATGACTTTATCGTGCAACGCCGGTATGATGTATATTAGCTGATATCGTTCGGGATGATCAATCCGGGACGCCTCAGTCCTTATTCCTTAGTCCTTCTCCCCGCTTTTCTGCTGCAAAGATTTAAAGACCATGTCTAAAACGGTCCTTTGTTCGCCCTCGAACTTGTTGAGCACGGCCAAACAACTTCCCATGGGAAATCGTTTATGGAGATACTCGGCATCACGTCCCGACAGAATGATGATCCGGTTTTTGCTCATCCCCTTTGAGACGGCATAGGAGAGTACCTTGGAGCCGTCCAGGCCCGGCATCTCCAGGTCTACAAGAAGGAGATCGAGGTCATTCGAGATTTCGGCCAGGCATTTCACCGGATCGTTGCAGGTCGTGATCCTGAGGCCGGGATAGCGCTCCTCGACGTATTCCTGGAGCAGTCTTAGAAATGCCGCATCATCATCGATCAGCAGGATTTTTTTCATAATTGTTGTATGCCCCGTTCTCCCTAACGAGCACTTGGTGGCGCTCGCCGGTCAGTGAGTCATTTTCCCTTACTTTATCAGAATTCCACCGACGATGCAAAGCACCTGAGTTCTTTTTCTCAGAGTTCATAAAACAAAAAGGGGGGACGGCAATAAGCAGTCCCCCCTGATATGCATCGTGAAACAACAGCTATTATCCGCGTTCTTTTGCCGTCTGGAGCGCCGGGTACGGCTTATTCCCCAGCGTGAAGAAGTCCACGACGAAGATCGCGACGCCGACCAGGAATCCGACGCCGAAGATCGCCCGAATGATCCAGAACCAGAGGTTGTAATTCGCCTTCACCGCCACATAGTCGAGGCCCATGAGCCGTTCCATATAGGTCTGGACCATGCCCGCGCCGGTGATGGCCATCACGATGAACACCATCGAGATCGTCATCCACCAGAACGAAGCAAAGGCCTTTCCAGGATCATATTCCTTGACGCCCCTGAGCGCCGGCAGGGTCACGTAGATCATGGACATCACGAGCAGCACATAGGCGCCGTAGAACGCGAGGTGGCCGTGGGCCGTGGTGATCTGCGTGCCGTGGGTCCACTTGTTCACCTGCGGCAGGGTGTGGATCACGCCCCAGAGGCCCGCGCCCACGAAGTTGAAGATGGCATGGGCCACGGTGTAGTAGAGGCCCGCCCTGTTTGTCACGTTCCGTGCTTCACGCGTGGTCCGGAAGGCGTCCCACACCATGAGAAGAAGCGGGACCGGTTCGAGGGAGCTGAAGAACCCGCCTACCCAGAGCCAGTACTTCGGCGTCCCGATCCAGTAGTAGTGATGCCCGGTGCCGAGGATGCCCGTGAACATCACGAGGCCGACCTCGATGTACATCCACTTCTCCAGCACTTCGCGCTTTGCGCCGATCACCTTCATCAGCATGAAGGCAAGGAGCGCTCCGGCGATCACTTCCCATGCGCCTTCAACCCAGAGATGGATCACCCACCACCACCAGAACTGGTCCTTCACCATGCTCTTGGTGTAGAACATGCCCGGCAGGTACATGAGCGCGAGGAACAGGAGCCCGCCCAGAAGGACGCCCTGCATGCCGGTCCACTTTTTCGTCTTGAGCATGGTCATGAAATTGTTGAACAGGAACAGGAGCACCGAGACGACGATCAGGATGTCCGCCCAGCGCGGGGCCTCGATATATTCCCGGCCTTCATTCAAGACAAGGGTCCCGAAGACCAGCTTGTTCGCCTGGGGATCGATACCCTGCCAGATGTACCCGAGCACGACGCCGGTGATAGCGACGACCGTTGCCCAGAACTGGAACAGGGCAAGGGGATAGCTCCAGATCTCGGTTTCCGATTCCTCGGGCACGACATAGTACGTCGCTCCCATGAGCCCGGCCAAAAGCCATACCACGAGGGCATTGATATGAAGCGTCCTGATGATGTTGAACTTCAGGATGAAGAAGTCCGGCCAGATGAACTGCAAAGCGGCGACGATGCCGACGATGACCTGGACCAGGAACAACAGGATCGCAAAGGTGTAAAAGTACTGCGCTATCTTTTGACTCTGATATTTCATCGTCATTTTGTCACCTCCTCCTTGAGCGTCAGCATGTAGGCGGTCAGTTGCTCGATCTCCGCGTCCGATGCCGTGACGGGCGGCATGGCCGAATTCTTAACGAACTTTTGCGGGTCCTTGAAGTGGCCGATGAACCATTCCCTGTCATGCCTGGCTCCCGACCTTCGTGAGGTCCGGTCCCGACGTGCCGCCGATCCCGTTGATGGTGTGGCATTCATGACATCCCTGTGACCGATAGACCTGCTGTCCGGCGGTAAGCTCTTTTCCTCCGACCCCTGCGGCGGTCGCCAGAATGGGCTTCGGCGGCCAGCCGTTCGTGTCTACCTTGTCGATCCACTCGAAGAACGCGATCAGCTTGTCCGCCTCATCCGACGTGATGCCGAGGGTCGGCATGGCGGCGTACGCCTTCACGGCCTTGGGGTCCATCATGAACTTCTTGAGGTACCCCTTGGGCTTTCGCTCCGCGACCTTGGTCATGTCCGGGGCAAAGTACGAACCGTTCCCGAAGATGGTGTGGCATCCGATGCAATCATACTTGTGCCAGACCATCTTGCCGGCGTCCACATCGGGAGTGATTTCCGGCGCCCTCTTGTCGAGTTGTCCGAGCGTGTCGAACGTGAGCGCAAGAAATATCCCGAAAAAGATGAGACTGCCGATGATAAAGAGATTCCTTGCTGCCTTGTTGCTCATATGCACCTCCTTAAAAAGATATTGAATTCCCGCGTGAGGCAAACATAACAAAGTTTAGCAGCGATTTGAATATGATATGTGTCATAAGGTGCTAAAGAAATGTGCAACGGGACTAGACTACTCCACCGGTGTGACGATCGCCATGACCACGAGCTTCTCGCCTTTGTCCGCGGCGAAACCATGTGGGACGTTCGGCTCGCAGAGGATGCAGGTCTTCTCGCCGGCTTCGATCTTCTCGTCGCCGACCGAGAAGGTGCCTTTGCCCTGGACGCAGTACATCATGAGCCGCAGCGGCGCCTTGTGGGGATCGAGCTTCTGACCCGCTTCGAGACACATGAGGGCGACCCGCATTTCCGGCTTGTCGGAGAGCATTTCGCGCGAGATCCTGTCGGGACTGAATTTGATGAGCTTCTTGAGATCGAGTATTTCCATGGTTTCCTCCTCGGAAGAGATTAACGACGCCTGGCAAGTATGGCAGAATTTTATCAGGATGCGGTCAGGGATACCATGATTCACATCATAAGGAAATGTTGTGCCAATGGAGGGGGTTACACTTCTATCTTTACAGCGAAATCACGTGCGTACAGACCGACCTGAGAAGGGGGATCATACAGGTGAAGAAGCAGTGCGGAGAGAGGATACGAATGAACCACGCACAAGGCTGTTTATTTTCCTACGACAAGCGACGTCCATTTCCCGTCAGGGTACCGCTCAAGAAGAGAAAGCCCCTCCCGCAACATGGATTCGGCGACCTCATCGTCCTGGCCGGTCAGGATGCCGGAGAGAATGGCCACGCCCGATTTCTTAAGGTGCGACGCAATTGCAGGGGCTAAAAGAACGAGAACGCCGGATATGAGATTTGCCGCGATAACATCAAAGGCTTCGTTCAGGTCCGCGACGCTTCCTTCCCGGATTTCCATATCCGACGCATTGTTCAGCCGGCTGTTCGTCCGCGCAGCATCAACCGCCAGGATGTCCGTGTCAACGGCGACCACCCGTCTAAATCCGAGCTTTAATGCCGCAATGGCGAGGATCCCTGTACCGGTGCCCGACGTCGAGAAAGCTTTTCGTTCCGCTGTTTCCGGCATACTTTTCCATGAGTACCAGACAGGACCTCGTTGTTTCATGATGCCCGGTGCCGAATGCCATGGCCGGATCGATCACCAGGTTGATGCGGTCTTTTCTTTCATCCTCCCAAGGGGGACGGATCGTGAAGCGCTCTCCTACGTCGATTGCATGAAACCCTTTTTTCCACGACTCATTCCAGTCCTGATCCGGGATCAGCCTGCTGGTAAACGATAGCTCGGGACCCGCGCTTGAAGTCCCGAGGAGGGCCTTAATGAGAGAGAGTTCACTTTCAATCGTCTTGATGTCTACGGTCTCCGGAAAATAGGCGATGAAAGAATCATCCTGATCGATCACACCCAGGCAGCCCGAGTCCATGAGCTTTTTGATCAAGCGATCCTTGAACCGGTCCGCAATCGTTATAGTGAATTCGTAATAGGGCACTTCGTCGCCTCTCTTCTCATCAGCAAAGGTAGTTATCTAACAGGTTGCTGAAGCTGTTTTTTAGCCCTCTTTGCGAGCACCGCACCAAGCCCGTCATTGAGGGGCGAAGGTGTGGCGATCTTCCTTCTATTTCTCTTCATAAACATCTTCTCTGCGGGGAACCGGCGATCTGGTGCTGGTTGAGAACGGTTTTAGAATTTGGTAAGTATATGATAAATAAAATTTCATCGTCAAGATCTTTTTTCAAATTAAGTGACCCTAAAAAAAATCATGATAAGGTCCGTCTCTATGCTCGATATATTATAATATTGTGAAGCAGACAAAAACTTGTAAGATCAAACACCACAAGCACGGGGATTGTTGTCAGCGTCTACCGGCGCGGCGGGAGTCTCAAAGACAGGCTCGTTTGCGCTCGATTGAAACACCGCCGGGAACATGGTTCGACATTTTATTCCGAACGTCCGGTACGAAAAATGAAGGGTTTTAAATACGTGGCATATACAGGAGGTGCAATATGGCGTTCATGTCGTGGGATGACAGCTTCAGTGTAAATGTTCGAGAGATAGACTTGCAGCACCAGAAGTTGATGGGAATGATAAACGACTTCTATGATCATGTCGGCAAAGACTCTGGAAAGGCGTTAAGGACGCTTCTCGATTCGCTCGTGGAATACACGAATTACCATTTTACGACCGAGGAAAAGTACTTCGATAAATTTGCTTATCCTGACACCGCAAACCACAAAGAAATGCATAGGCAGTTCACCGAGAAAGTGCTTGATGTCAGGAACAGAATTAACCAAGGGAAGCTTGTCGTCTCTTTTGAGATCACTACGCTTTTGAAGGATTGGCTGGCGCACCACATTAAGGTGATTGACAAAGCATATAGCAAGTACTTTAACGACCATGGTCTATCATGAGAGAATCGTGGTAGCCTCATTCGGGCAATAGATGGAAGCAACCCGGATATTTTCACAGGCGCCTATACCGCTGAAGCTTCAAGATAATTTGTTGACAGATAGCCTGAGAGATACTATCATGAGTAAAGATATTGCAAGGTGCAACATAATTACCCATGATAATGCTTTAATTTTATTGTATTTTGCGCGGATGCCCGTTGCCGCGCTTCTTGACATACCGAACAAGGATAATTCCTATACGACGGCCTTTTTCAAGGGCTGATTAAACACAGGAGGGTAATTGCATGGCGGAAATCTGTCCTACGGTAGGAATTGAAAAAATACTCCTCTCTACAGACGGCTCTGAATACAGCGAAGGGGCCGTGCGCGAGGCGATCAAACTCGCGAAAAAATGCGGAAGCAAGTTGACGGTTCTGTCCGTAATCGACACCAACCCGGAACTTGTCGCGCTCGCGCCTCAGATCGTGGAAAAGCAAGGAAAAAGAAGCTTGGCAGTACCTTGACGCAGTGCAGGCCCGAGCAAAGAAAGAAGGCGTCGACTGCGATACCGCCATTCGTGAAGGTGAGGATTCATATAAGTATATCGTTGACGAAGCAGTGAAGAATAAAATCACCATGATCGTCATGGGAAGGCAGGGGACGGACCGGTTTGAAGCGGCTTATGATGGGGAGCGTCACCGCGCGGGTGATCGGACATGCGCCCTGCAATGTGCTCGTCGTGCCGAAGACCGCGCAATTGGAATTCAAGAACATCGTGGTCGCGACGGACGGTTCGAAATACTCGATTGCCGCCGCGTCCGAGGCCATCGGCCTCGCGAAGCGGAACGGGAGCGCTCTGACGGCGCTTGCCGTGGTTCCATCGGAGCTTATGACGCCCGTAGACATCGATTTCACCGTTAGTCAGCGGGAGCTTATCGCCGAAAAAGAGATGCATGAGGCCGAGAAAAATGTCAGGGTGGTGAAGGAGGCCGCGCAAAATGAAGGTGTCGCGGTGAAGGCCTTTGTCCTGAGCGGCAAACCCTCCGATGCAATCATCCAAACCGCCCAGGAAAAAAACGCAGATCTTATCGTGCTCGGGAGCCACGGCAGATCAGGCATGGAAAGGCTCCTCATGGGCAGCGTTGTGGAACGGGTGATTGTGCTCGCGTCCTGCCCGGTGCTGGTAGTGAAGGTACGCGCATAGTGCCATGAAGTAGACATCAGTAAAGCCGCATGGTTCGTCATATCTGCGGAAGTAGGAACCTGGGTCCTTTCCGGAAATACCGCTGGATTCCGGGGTAAACCCACCCCGCACTCACGTCGCCACTCGTAAACGCCGGGTGGAGGCGGAATGACGGTACAAGGGTTTTGAACTTATGCTTAACATCCTCATCATATCCGATGAAGCAAAAGAGCTTTACGCGCTGTTCAAAACAGCGGGATTTTCGCCTGACATCGCTGGATCTGAAGCAGCAGACCCCTGTGACCGACCAGAAGGCACCCGCAGAGAGTTCCTACGATCTCGCCTTTCTTGACCTCGATTCGGCAAACTGGCAGGACCGGCTCCTCGACATACGTCACCGCATGCCGGTCATAGCCTTTTCCGTTCCGACCTGAAAAAGGCCGTGGAAGCCTTGAAGCTGGGGGCTGCCGACTACCTGGAAAAACCGCTCACCGGAGAAACCCTCAGCGAAGCATTGGAACGGCATAAGAAAAATATCCTCAACCAGAAATACGGTTTCGACGAGATCATCGGAACGAGCCCCGCCATGCAGCACATTTTCGGTCTCATCAAGAAGGCCGCGATGAGCGAGAGCAACGTGCTCATCACCGGTGAGAGCGGCACGGGCAAGGAGCTCATCGCGCGGGCGATCCATCGCTGGAGCCCGCGGAGCGAACAGTCGTTCATGACCATCAATTGCAGCGCCATCCCCGACACCCTGCTCGAGTCCGAGCTCTTCGGCTTCGAGAAGGGGGCTTTCACCGGCGCGCAGTACATGAAAAAAGGCCTCCTCGAACTGTCCGACGGCGGCACCGTTTTTTTCGATGAGATCGGCGACGTCTCACCGCTGTTTCAGACCAAGATCCTGCGCGTGCTCCAGGAGGGCGAGATCATGCGGATCGGCGGCATGCGCCAGCTCAAGGTCGACCTGCGCTTCATTACCGCGACGAACCGGGATCTGAATGCCGCCTGCAAGCACGGCACGTTCCGGGAAGACCTCTACTACCGCCTGAACGTGATCAACATTCATCTTCCGCCGCTTCGGGAGCGCATGGAGGACGTACCTTTTCTGGTAAAGCATTTTATCCGCGAGCACGCGCCGAAGAGAAAGGACATCCTGATCAAGGAGATCTCCACCGACGCCATAAACATTCTTTTGAACCATTCCTATCCCGGGAACATACAGGGAACTGGAAAACATCATCGAACGGGCAATATCGTTTGCGAACTCTTCCGAGCTTCTTCCCGTTGACTTGCCTGCGTCTCTTCTGGATTCGCCCGTCAAACCACGTCAAGCTACCACGCACCTCAAAGAGGTCCTCACGGCATACGAAAAGGAAACCATAATCAACGCTCTCCTCGACCACGGCGGCAACATATCCCGCGCGGCATCTGCCCTCGGCATCTACCGCCAGCAGCTGCAGAGAAAAATCAAAGCAATACAAAATAGCAACATAACTATATTTAATGCAATTATATAGTTGCACCAATGGCCACGCTAGAGCGTGGTTTTTTTGTTTTTAAGTGCAATAAAAAATTGCACCGTACTAAGTTAATCGTATTTAATTATCAATTATTCAATGCCTTGTATATTGGCATCTAACTTGTAATGTAATAAGTAAAGTACGAACGGAGGATATCATGAACAAGCTCATAAAAAAGTTCGAAGATCTCATGGTTGCCATAACGTTCGCGGAAGCAGGGGAATACGATGAGGCTATCAAGCTTTCGGGTGAGAATCCGAATGCCCAGGAGGACCAGGAAGAACTGCTGAAGGGATTAGCAAAGAGCGTCCTCGAAAATGCCCATAAATAATGTCAGCCATTAATGCCATTGAGGGCGAAGCGAAGTAATCTCGTTTTTTCAGCCGTGACCAAAGGCGAATTTGCCCATTACGGAGTGCATCTCGCGGAACCGCACAGGGGCTCTCGCAATAACGGCTGAAAAAAATTTGAACAAAAAAAAACATTATAAAGACAGGTCGAACTAAAAATATGTGGATCGAACAAACAGTAGACCGGGACAGTCAGCAAAAACTTTACGTTCAGATATATTCGATCATCAAAGGGAAGATCGATAATCGGGATTGGCCGAACGGGTCCCAGATCCCGACGGAAGATGAACTGTGCAAGAGCTACGATGTGAGCAAGGCAACTGTGCGCATGGCCATCACAGACCTTGTTCGAAAGGGCTATTTGAAAAAACAGCAGGGCAAGGGCACGTTCGTTACCGCCTCAATGCCCGACCTCGGCATCGCGATGAAAACAAGGTTGACGGAAGACATGTTCGGAGAGGGGGTGAAGGCGAGTAAGGAAGTGATTTCAAAAGGGTTGAAGCAACCGTCGGAAGAAATGAAGACCGTGCTCAATGTGTCCGGAAACAACGACGAAGACGACGATCTCTACTATATCCTCTGTAAAGGCGTCGTGAACGGAGAACCGGCATATCTTGAAGAGTCCTACATGAAGCTGACAGTCTTTCCCGACATCGACGGCGAGGACTTATGTCAAAAATCCTTTTACGATCTGATCCAGGAGAAGGGCGAAAGAAAAATATTCAAGGTCGTACAGACCATAGAAGTTTCGGAGGTGCGGGGCGAGGCCGCATTGCTGCTCAAGGTCCGGGAAGGGGCGCCTGCGCTTCTGCTCCACCGACTGTTGATCGGCTCCGACTTAAGCCCCATCGCCTATACACAGATTCTCGGCAGCGGGAGGCAATATAAGATCCAGACCGAATTCGAACGCATTAGATAAGACAAGACCATGCGGAACGGTTTTCCCCGCAGAGGGCGCAGACGTCACGATACGGAATGAGCAGGCGTTCCCTGAACTCACCTGAAAAGCATTCTCTGCGTAACCTGCGGCAACAAAGACAATCCGAATCCAGATTAGAAGGAGGATATTATGAACGTCGCGCGAAAGGTTTTTGAATTTCTGAAGTTGTCGTCCGAGGCCCACGCGAGGTGGGATTATGAGGTCTCGATGAGCATCATCAAGAACAGGAAAAAGTGGCTGATCCTGCTTGCCGCGCTTCTGCCGATCGCGCTCGTGATGCTGGCCGAGGCAACCGATATGATCGGCAGCAAGACCGCCTACGCGCCGGCCTTCTACTCGACCAACATCTTTCTCGTTTCCATCCTGATCGGCCTCTGCGCCGGCCTGATCACGGGCTGCATCGGCGCGGGAGGCGGGTTCATCATCACCCCGGCCCTGATGGCCGCAGGCGTCAAGGGCATCCTCGCCGTGGGCACCGACCTCTTCCATATCTTCGCCAAGGCGATCATGGGAACATCGGTCCATAAAAAGCTCGGCAATGTGTCGGTCAAGCTCGCGGTCGCGTTCCTCGTGGGCTCGGCGGGCGGCACATTCATCGGCGGGGCGCATGAACAAGGCGCTATATGACAAGTGACCCGCTCCTCTCCGAGGCGTTTATCAGCCTGGTGTATGCTATCCTCCTCGGCTTCCTCGGCTTCTACGCCCTTGCCGACTTCCTGAAGTCCCGGAAGGCAAAGGACAGCGGCGATGCTCACGGCGGCTCGTCGGGCATGAATGAGCTTTCCAAAAAAGTCCAGAAAATCAATATACCGCCTGCGATCTGCTTTGACGAGGACTACTGCCAGGGCGGGAGGAAGATCTCCGGCGTGATCGTGGCCCTGGGCGGCGTTATCGTCGGCGTCATGGCGGCCATTATGGGCGTGGGCGGCGGATTTGTCACCTTCCCCATGTTCGTCTATGTTTTTGGCGTTTCTTCCATGACCACGGTCGGCACCGACATTCTCCAGATCATCTTTACGGCGGGGCTCGCGGCCATCGGCCAGTATGCCATCTACGGGTACGTCTTCTACACCCTTGCCATGGGCATGCTGCTCGGTTCGCTCATCGGCATCCAGGTCGGCGCGCTCACGACCAAGGTCGTGAAGGGCATCCACATCCGCGGCTTCTATGCCGTATCCATCCTGGCGGGCTTCATCAACCGGGCGGCCACCCTGCCAAAGAAGCTTGTAGAGCTCGAGGTCATAAATATTTCGCCCGCGATCGTGAAAGGCATCGAGACCTTCGGCAACGTCGTATTCTGGATCGTAGTCGTCGTCTTCGCCGGCTGGGTGATCAGTAAATTCATCGTGAACATCGGCGTACTCAGGGGCGAGGATGAGAAACCGCAGCCGGTCCTGGTAAAGGAGGAGGCATAACATGCTGATCAAAAATGTAAAAATATTCAATGTCGGCGCGCTGTTCGCCATCACGTTCATCGGGGTCCTGATCGCGATATTTTCTCCGCTCTTCCAGGGGAAAAACGGCCTCGAATTCGCGGACGATAGTTTCAATAAGCTCGCGAAAGGTTCATCCTACTTCATTCCGAAGGTCGCCAAAAGCAACGAACAGTTCATGGGCAAGCCGTTTTCCGTGACCATTAAGACGGACAAACCGGAGGACAAGCCCGGAGATGCCGAAAAGCGCGCTTCGAACATCGCGAAGGTCTTCACCACGGCCGGAGCAAAGGTGGCCATAAGCGGAGCCAGCATGAAGATCGAGGGAGATCTCGGGCAGGTGCTCGCCTCGGCGCTCCAGGACTCCGACGCCATGTTCAAGAACGACGGCGAAAGAATCAAGGCCCGCTACGGCACGGACGATGAAAAGAAGATGTTCCGGCAGTGGCATAACGGCCTCTCCCGCATCAACAAGGAATTCGACAAGGAAAAGAGGATCAACGAATCGCAGATGGTAAACGCCGTCGTCAAGAAGGCGGTCGAACCGGCCTACAACTTCTACCAGATCGATTCACAACAAGGTGGTCGACCACGCCGGCATGCTGTCGGGCCTGCTCGTCTTCTACGTATTTTACACGATGTGGTGGGGGTACGCCATTTTCTACCTGTTCGAGGGTTTCGGCCTGACCATGAAGAAGGCAAAGGTAAAGAAGGAGGCGTAGCGAGTGCTGCGGACGGCGCGCCGAAAGAAATTATTATCTTTGCACGGCGTGAGAAAATATGGTAAGGTAAGCGCGTGAAAGATGCGCGGACAAAGGGGCGGACCTCGCGGTCCGCCCCTCATATATTGTCACTACGAAGGGCACGCCGGACCGCACGATTATCATGAAAATACGGGACAAACTTTTCCTGGGTTTCGGCCTCTACATTTTTCTCGCGGTCATTCTCGGTTTCTTCGCCTACAAAGAACTCCGCACGATCAGCACGCGGCTCACCCTTGTCGAGACGACGGATGACATCACCAACACCATCCTTGAAGTGCGGCGTTACGAAAAAAACTTTCTCCTGTTCAAGGACCGGGAAAGTTACGAGGAGCTGCAGAAATACCTCGACACCCTGAAAAAAAACATCGACGCCATCCAGACGGAGATCGTCCGCGAGATCGGCAGCGACAACTATACCATGATGAAGTCGGCCATCGTCACGTACGAGCGTCTGATCGAGAACATTTATGAAAACTTCTCCTCCCAGGCAGAGCTGGAAAAACTCGTCCAGAAACAGGGCAGGACCGTGGAACGAAGGCTGTCGGGCGGCCCGCCCCGCCTCGCCCGTCCCGAGATCAAAAATTACGAAAAATTGTTTGGCAGGATGTATCACCTCTATGAGGGGGAAAAAGAGGCCATAGAAAAATTGCGCCTCACCGCCCGGGAGATCCAGTCCTTTACCCAGAACCTCTCGAAGAGAGAGCGGGCCGATATCGCCACGATGATCAAGATGTCGATCAACCTGCTTGTTCTTGCGCTGGTGCTGGTCGTGGTCCTCGGCTTCATCATCAACATCAAGCTCGCCACCAGCATCGCAACGCCGATCCGGACGCTTGAAAATATCACCAAGAAGATCGCCCAGGGCGACTTCTCGGAACACATCGAGGTGAAGGGACAGGACGAGCTCTCTTCCCTCGAGGCGTCGTTCAACCTGATGGAGGAAAAGCTTAAAAACGCGCTCAGTCGCTGGAACATTCGATCGAGATGCTGCAGAGAGAAACAGGCCCAACTCGTGGAGGCGGAAAAGCTTGCATCCGTGGGCAAACTCGCTGCCGGGATCGCCCACGAGATCAACAATCCGCTGACCTCGGTTCTGACCTTCTCGAATCTCATGCTGGAGCAGTGCCCCCCCAGCGACCCGCGCCACGAGAAACTGAAACTCATGGCGCGCGAGACGAACCGGGCTCGGAACATCGTGCGCCAGCTCCTGAACTTCGGACGCGAGATCGTCATCAAGCCGGAGAAGATCAATATCAATCAGCCGGTCTCCGAGATCGCCGGACTCGCTCGAAGCGCAGGACGCCTTCAAGGGCATCGAGCTTTCGCTGATGCTCGGCGACAACCTTCCCGACGTTCAGGCGGACCCCGCCCAGATCGGACAGGTGGTCATGAACATGCTCCTGAACGCCATCCACGCCATATCGCCGCCGGGCAGGATCGAGGTCGCTACGCGACTGAACGGAGACGCGGTCGAGATCGTCTTTTCCGATACCGGCCAGGGGATACCGGAAGAACACATCCACAAGATCTTCGACCCCTTCTTTACCACCAAGGACGCATTCAAGGGCACGGGGCTCGGCCTGGCCGTGAGCTATGGTATCATTAAAAAACACGGCGGTGATATCCAGGTCGAAAGCGCCGTGGGGCACGGAACGACTTTTACGGTGAGGTTGCCGATCCATGGATAAGTTCAAAGCGATTGTGGTTGACGACGAATCAAGCGTGTGCGAGGCCGTCCAGGCGATCCTCGAGCTCGAAGGGATCGACGTCGTCGCCTTCACGGACAGCGTGGCCGCAGCCGAGGATATCAAGAGGAACGCCTACGACCTCATCATCTCGGACCTCAAGATGCCGAAGATGAGCGGACTGGAACTGTACGACGCCGTCAAGGACGCCGCGGCGGACAGCATCTTCATCATCATCACCGCCTTCGGCACGATTTCCTCAGCCGTGGACGCGGTCAAGAAAGGGATCTACGACTATATCCCCAAACCTTTCACCCCGGACGAGGTCAGGATCCCGATCAGGCGGGCGCTTGACAAACGGAGGCTCGAACGGGAAAATCTCATACTCCGGTCGCAGCTCGAGACGCGGTACTCCTTTCAGAGCATCATCGGCAACAGCCCGGAGATCCGGGAGACCTTCCGTGTCATGCGCCATGCGGCGTCGAGCGAGTCGAACGTGCTCGTGACCGGCGAGAGCGGCACGGGCAAGGAACTCGTGGCGCGCGCCATCCACTCGAACAGCGTGCGGGCGCGCCGGAGGTTCGTGACCGTGAACTGCGGAGCGATCCCCGACGGCTTGATCGAGTCCGAGCTTTTCGGCCATGTGAAGGGCTCGTATACGAGCGCGGTAGCGGACAAGAAGGGGCTCGTGGAAGAAGCGGACAAGGGCACTCTCTTCCTCGACGAGATCGGGGAGCTTTCGCCGCCGCTCCAGGTGAAGCTTCTTCGCGTGCTGCAGGAAGGGGAGTTCACGCGCATCGGCGACAATCAGACCAGAAAGGTCGATGTGCGCGTCGTGGCGGCCACGAACAAGGACTTGAAGAAAGCGATCGCCGACAAGCAATTCCGGGAGGACCTTTACTATCGTTTGAATGTGATTCCCATCGAGCTTCCGCCGCTCAGGAGGAGGCAGGACGACATCCCGCTCCTCGTAAACCACTTCATCGGTAAGCACAAGGCCAAGGCGCCAGAGAAGAATATCACAGGAATCGACACGGACGGAATGCAGGCCCTGGTCGGATACCATTTCCCCGGAAACGTACGCGAGCTCGAGAATTCCATCGAGTACGCCATTGCCTTTACCGCAGGCCCCGTTATCCGGAAGGACGATCTTCCGAAGTACATCCTCGAGGAAAGAAAGATGGGCCAGGATGTTCAAAAGATACCGATCATGCCCCTCAAGGACGCCAAAGGTCAATTTGAAAAAAGCCTCATCATCGCGGCGCTCATCGAATCGGGCGGGAACATTTCCGAAGCGGCCCGGCTACCTGAACGTCCACCGCCAGAACTTGCAGCAGAAAATCCGGCTTCTCGGCATCGACCTCGCAACGATTTCTCCGGAACGGTAATCCCGGACTTTCCGGACCCAATCCCAACATAAGACTTGAATTTCATCTATACTTATCATTACGGTCTAAATAAATATGTCATATCCGATTGTTTCTCAGCCTGCCGCGGCATGACCAAGAGCGGAAGGAATCCATTCCTGAAAATGAAAAATTCCGGGCAAACCGGAATGGCTTCCTGATTTAGTCATTCGAGGCAGGCTAAAGGGTGTTATTCGATGTTTTTATGCGTTCTGCAACAGTGCACGCCTCATGATATAGAAATTTAACAGGATGATTACGATGAACAGCCAGAAACCCGCTGATATACGGAAGCCAAGGACTGACGATAGGCCCCTCTGGGACATCATCATGGGAATCTACGGCCATCAGGCCGTTCTCCTCGCCCATGACCTCAAGCTCTTTACTCTTCTCGCGAAAAAACCACTCACGGTAGCTGAGATCTGTGATTCGCTGCATATCGCCGCCCGTCCCGCCGAGGCCCTTGTTTCAGCCTGCGCTTCTCTCGGCCTGCTCGTGGCCAGGGACGGCCTCTGGTCGCTCACGCCGGTGTCAGAGGATTATCTCGTTGAGGGCGGAGCAACGTATTTTGGCAGCTTCTTCGACATATCCATAGCGTACGGAGTTCTTGCGTATGACCGCTTGAAAAAAGCCTTTCTTACCAACGTTCCCCAGGTCTATGGAGGCGAGGACATTTACACCGTTCATGAAGGACAAACTGAACGGGCGCGCTTATTCGCCCGGATGATGCACAGCCACAGTATGGCCCCTGCGCTCGCCTGGCCGGACAGGATTGACCTCTCCGGACACCGGCTGATGCTCGATGTGGGTGGCGGCTCAGGCGCGCATTCCATAGGCGCCGCGCTGAGATGGCCGCAACTGCGAACGGTCATCATAGATCTCGCGGCTGTTTGCGAGGTAGCAAAGGAGTACATTTTCTCCTATGGGCTCAAGGACCGCATCGAGACGCGGGCCGTCGATATGTGGAAAGATCCTTTTCCCCTGTCGGACCTGCACTTCTATTCGGACATCTACCATGACTTTACACCTGAGAAATGCCGGTTTCTGACGAGGAAGAGCTTCGAAAGCCTCGAACCGGGAGGCCGTATCATCATCCACGAAATGCTTTTCGATAAGGAGAAGGCCGGTCCTTTTACCATCGCAGGGTACAACGTGTCCATGCTGATGTGGACCGAAGGCCAGCAGTTTTCAGGCAACGAATTGTCCCTTATGCTGATGCAAGCGGGGTTTTCCGACGTAGACGTGATATCGACGTTCGGCTATTGGAACATCGTTACCGGCAGGAAACCATAGCGCTGCCATAAACCGCTGAAGAAAATTGGAAATTGCAAATCCACCGCTCTTACCGCAGTAATATCTTGCGCCCCCTCATGCAGTAAAAAAACTGCACAATTCACTCTAACCAATTGAAAAAGTTCTGATCTATAATTTGGCACATCTCCTGCATAATACCCAAGCAAGAACGCAAACAAAAAAACAGGAGGACTCACAATGAAGATCATGGTTGCTTATGACGGGACGCTGCAAGCGAAGGAAGCTTTGGTATACGGGATGGAGAAGGCGCGAGAGAAGGGCGGCGAGGTGGTGGCGCTTCATGTATTCAACAGCGGGATGTTCTTCGATTACGACGCGACAATAGACGCGGAGGCTATGGCGCGCCAGGAGTCTGCCAGGCTGGTGGAAGAGGCGAAATCATTGATCCGTGAAAAGGGCAACGGCGTCCATACGAGCCTGTTCAGCGCGGAGGGAAATCCTGAGGAGGAAGTGATCAGCTTTGCGAAGATAAACAAAGTGGACCTCCTGCTTTGTCCTCCTAAGTTTAAGGGAATCATCAAGAAGTATCAGAAGGCCGTCGATGCGTCGGAGCTTGCCGGCGAGATGGAACTCGCGGCGTGTTCGACGAAAACAATGTAAGGTCTTTGAGGTAAAGCACTAAGTAACAGATTAAATTCTGAATACGAACTAAAAAAAATTCAAGGGAGAATCGTCATGGATTTTGAATATGCATTTCAGCAAGCGGGATTTATCCAAGCTTTTCAGTTAATGATTATCGGTGCGCTCGTGGCCCCGGGCGTCATGGGAAGGAGCGATCTCTATCGCGTCTTCGCGGGGAAGGTCGCATCCAATGTTGTTACCTTCGGACCGGTTGCGACGCTGATCTATGTCCTCTATGCGGTATCGCGCTTGGTTTGAATACCATGCAGTCGGAGTCTCAGGGTTCGAACTTTGTCATATCAATCTCCCAGAACCGATTCTTTCCTTTTTCCGCTTCCTTGACCATGTTCGGGAGAAAGGGTTTTCTGAGAAATCGCCAGACCGAGAGAAACTCCAGGCCACCCGACAAAGCTTTACCACGGTAGAGGGTCATGACGATCATTTGAAAAAGCAGGATGTTTCGTATGCTGACAATAAACATGTCGCTATTCATGGCAGCCTCCGGTTCTGGGTTATCAACGAGCATGCACGCTTACATTTTCCCTGTATCGGATGTCTATTTTTTTAGTCTGTCCAGTTTCACTTACTCCTGCTTCGGCAAATGTAACAGCAACCCACAAGTCTTCAATATATGCAAAGAATTTTTTCATGACGACCTCCGTTCTCATTTAGTGTCACGCTTTACAAGTATAAAGAGCAAGGTTCGTACCAAATGTCAATTGTTTGAAATATATAATTAATAACCACTTAACAACTTATTGGTGCAGTTTATTGTTGCTCTTTATGTTATTTGGTTCGAGGTATTCATTGATTTGCATGTATAATATGCATGATTATAGGTGCATCAATATACTGCATATGTTTAAATAGTTGCATGGAGGCCAATTATGAAAATACTTACGATTTTTGACGGAACGCTACAATCCAAGACTGCTCTCAGATATGGCCTCGGCAAGTTGAAGGAAAAAGGCGGAGAGCTTATCGTTCTTCAGGTTTTTCAAAGCAGCTTGTTTATTGATTACGGCGCAGGGCCGAAGGCCGAGGAGATGGCGCGGGCCGAGGCGAAACAACATTACCAGGATGCCGTCAACATCATACGGGAAACGGGGCAGACTGCACCCGTCCGCATCGTGACTGAGGAAGGAGACCCCGAACAGGAGATCCTGCGTCTTGCAGTGGACGAGCATGCAGACCTGATTCTTGCGTCTCCCCGTTACAAGAGTATCGTCAAATCCTCGCCTTGCCCTGTGTTTGTCATGCCGGGCACCATCCTGATTCCTGTAGATAACTCCGGCTGGATCATGTCTGATTTGGGCTACATCGTCAACGAGGCGAAAAACACTGGCTCAAAGATAGCCCTCCTGGGCGTCGTACCTATACACCTCTATGGCATTGAAGAGAAAAGTGAGCTTGAACAGGTCAGAATGAAGACGGAGGCGGAACTCAGGAAAATCAAGAAGGCGCTTCTCGAACTGGGTATTGAAGCAACCGAGACGGTCAGGTCAGGTTATCCGGATGAAGAGATTCTGAAGGCTGCCGATGACCTAGCGGTTTCCCTCATCATGCTGCCTGCGGGAGGAAAAACACCGTCTGAACTGGCCAAGGCAGCAGTTATATTGCTTGATGAACCGAAGAAAGTTCTCCTGCCGATCCTGTTCCTGCCCGCCGGTGCATAAACTGGAATAGTGCCCTAAGGTTTTTTCCTTGACAAGTCCCTTAGTTAAATGGTATTTTATGCCCTCTTAACGCATGAAGATTTGAATGGATGAAGGAGGTTTCAGCATGTATGCAGTTATCACTACGGGAGGCAAGCAGTATAAAGTTGCCCCCGGCGATGTCGTAAGGGTTGAGAGCCTGGATGCAAAAAAGGGCGATACCATTGAATTAAAGGACGTCTATATGATCGCCGACGGCGAGAAGGTATCCATCGGCAAGCCTATGCTTCCGTCCGCCAGGGTCACGGCCGAAGTCATGGGAGACGGCAGGGGGGAGAAACTCCTTATCTTTAAACACAAGAAACGAAAAGGATATCGCAGGACCAATGGGCATCGTCAGAACTACACCGCGATAAAGGTGAAGGAAATAATAGCGTAACACAAATTCTAAGTCCGAAATCCTAAGATTTAAAAAAATTATTTGATTCGGATATTCGAATTTAAAATGGTATTTATTCCGGAGGATTTGAAATGGCTCATAAAAAAGGCGTCGGCAGTTCAAGAAACGGAAGAGACAGCAATCCGCAGTTCCTCGGCGTGAAGCGGTATGACGGACAGGTGGTGAGCGCGGGGACGATCATCATTCGTCAAAGGGGCACCAGGATCCATCCCGGCACGAACGTCGGCAAGGGCTGCGATGACACACTCTTCGCCAAGATTAACGGCATAGTGAAGTTCGAGCGCAAGGACAAGACCCGCAAGCAGGTGAGCGTGTACGCGGCATCGTAAAGGTTCAAAGACAAGATCGACTACCGAAGGCGGCATAGAGTTCTATGCCGCCTTTTTTACGTATTCAAGACACAGCTTGCATTTTCAGCCGTATAACTGTATATTTTATTGAAAACATTGTTTAAAAAACCATTTGTCGCGTTTATGCTACAAGTGAGGGATTAATCGAAACATGTCGAATTTCATAGATAGGGTAAAGATATATGTCAAAGCTGGCCACGGCGGGCCCGGGTGTGTGAGTTTCCGGCGCGAGGCTTATGTCCCTAAGGGCGGTCCTGACGGCGGCGACGGCGGCAAGGGCGGCGACGTCGTTCTCATTGCCGACAAGCAGCTCGGTACGCTTATCGACCTTAAGTACCAGCAGCATTATTATGCCGAAAAGGGCCAGCAGGGTCGGGGCAAGCAGCAGACGGGTTCTGACGGGGAGACCACAGTCATCCGTGTTCCCGTCGGCACGATCGTGAGCGACGTTGAAACACGTACAGCCATCATCGATCTCGACCAGGAAGGGATGTATTACATCATTGCCAAGGGTGGGCGGGGAGGCAAGGGGAACACGTTTTTCAAGTCGTCGACAAACCAGGCGCCACGGCACGCACAGCCGGGCGAGGAAGGCGAGGAACAGTGGCTTTACCTGGAACTCAAGCTCCTGGCCGACGTGGGTTTGGTAGGATTTCCCAATGCCGGAAAATCGACGCTCATCTCGCGTATCTCGGCTGCCAAACCGAAGATCGCGGACTATCCTTTTACTACATTGTCGCCTGTGCTCGGTGTGGTAAAACCCGAGGGCCGGAGAAGTTTTGTAGTTGCCGACATCCCGGGCCTGATCGAGAACGCGCACAAAGGGGCCGGGCTCGGTTTCGAATTCCTGCGTCATGTGGAGCGGACATCCATTCTCCTTCACCTGGTAGACGTGTCGGGCATGGTGCCCGGCGACCCGGTCGAGAACTTCAAGAAGATCAACAAAGAACTCGAACTCTACAGTGAAGCGCTGATGAAGAAATACATGGCGGTCGCCGCGACGAAGACCGACGCTGCTGATGCGGCACAACTGGACGAACTTTCGGCATACTGCCGGGAGAGCGGGTATCAGTTTTTCCCCATCTCGGCCGTGACCGGTTCAGGCCTGGGTCAACTCCTGAACTTTATCGCGGACCGGGTGGAAGAGGAGAAGGAGAAGAGAGGTCAGCAGTCGGCAGTCGTCAGTTAATTGCCGGAACAAGGGCAGCCGTTCATCGGCCGTTTCCGAACGGCTCTATCCGTAATCCGGTTTTTTTTAACACCGGATCCCCGATTGAGGCATTCGGGGGACGATGGACTTACGGGCAGTTGCCAGGGACGACGTTATAAATTGAGATACATGAAAAATATCAAGACAGATCGAAAAACCATTTTCTCCAAGTCCCGTCGCGTCGTGATCAAGGTCGGCAGCTCGGTTTTAACGAACGCCGAGGAGGGGCTCGATCAGGGCCGGATCGACCGGCTCGCTGAGGATATCTCGTTCATCTCGGAGAAGGGGCGGGAGGTCATCCTCGTATCATCGGGTGCCATCGCCGCCGGACTGGCAAAGCTGGGACTGAAAAAGAAAAAGAGCATGCCCCTTTCGCTCAAACAGGCAGCCGCGGCCCTCGGCCAGTCCGGCCTCATGTGGGCTTATGAAAAAACCTTTGCGGCACACGGCCGCAAGGTGGCGCAGGTGCTGCTGACGCGCGAGGACCTTTCGAACCGCACCCGTTTTCTGAACGCAAGAAACACGCTCCAGACGCTTCTCGATTACGACGTGATCCCGGTCATCAATGAGAACGATACCGTAGCCGTTGATGAGATTAAGTTCGGCGACAACGACAACCTTTCAGGCATGGTGGCTCATCTGGCCGATGCAGACCTGCTCGTGATCCTTTCGGACATCGACGGCCTTTATACCGCCGACCCCAGAATGGACCCCCGCGCTCAGCTGATCCCGCTCGTGGAGAAAATAACCGCAGACGTGGAACGCGGCGCAGGCGACGCTCAGACGGCTGTCGGGACCGGCGGCATGCGGTCCAAGATCATGACGGCGAAGAAGGTCGGCGCCATCGGCGTACCCATGGTGATCGTGAACGGCAAGAAGAACGGCATACTCCCCGCACTCTTCGAAGGCAGGGACGTGGGCACGCTGTTCCTGCCCCGCCCCGAGAAGTTGGAGAGCCGGAAGCACTGGATAGCCTATACGGTCTGCACCAGCGGCAGGCTTGTTGTGGACAACGGGGCGCGGGAGGCCCTCATGCAGAAAGGCAAGAGCCTTCTTCCCGGCGGGATCGTGAAGGTCGAGGGGATGTTCAAGATCGGAGACTGCGTGTCCTGCGCCGACATTGGCGGAAACGTATTTGCTCGCGGACTCGCCAAGTACTCGTCAACGGACCTCGACCGCATCAAAGGGCTCAAAACCTCCCAGATCGCCTCGGTGCTTGGGCATAAGGATTACGATGAAGTGATCCACCGGGACGATCTGGTCATATTGTAAGGGACCGAAAATTGAATATTTGAAAATGGGAGATTGCAAAATGAAAAAAAGTGCACTGGCCCTCTTCATGTTTTTCCTTTTTGTATCGTCAGCCTCCGCCGCGCTCAAAATGGACGATCCTGCGCCGGACTTCTCCCTCAAGGACCGTGAAGGACGGGATTTTAAGCTGAGCGATGTTGTGGGAGCAAACAGCAAAGAGAAGGCGAACGGCGTCATCCTGAGTTTTTTCGCCTCCTGGTGCGTTCCGTGCAGGAACGAACTTCCGCTCGTTAATTCCCTCGTCGATGACATGAAGGCAAAGGGTGTCAAAGTCGTGATCATCGGGTTTATGGAGGATTTCGACACGATCAAGGAAATGCTTGCCGAACTGAAAGTGAACAAGCCGTTGGTCTTGAGTGATCCGCTACGGCAAGGTCGGTGAACAATACGGGGTCCGGTTCCTGCCCATCGACGTTCTTCATTGGCGGGGACGGCAAATTGAAGCACATCATCTACGGCGAGATCGAGAGCGAAAAAGTGTTGAGGGAAAGGGCCGGCAAGCTCACGAAATGAGCTTGCGGCCGTCGTGGGACAGAGGAGGCACCATTGGACATCAAACAATTCGTTTCCGAAAAAGCGGAAAAGGCCAAGGCGGCTTCGCGGACGCTGGCAAACATCTCGACGGAGATCAAGAATAACGCGCTCTTCAAGATGGCGGCGGGCCTTGAAAAGGAAGCCGCCAAGCTCATCTCCGAGAACCGGAAGGACCTGATGGAGGCGGAGAAGAAAGGCCTCTCCAAGGCCATGATCGACCGTTTGACGCTAACCCATGATCGGATCAAGGCCATGGCGGACGGGCTGCGCGAGGTCGCGGCGCTGCCCGACCCGGTGGGCGAGGTGCTCAGGATGTGGCGCAGGCCCAACGGCATGGAAGTGGGCAGGATGCGCGTGCCCATCGGCCTGATCGGGATCATCTACGAATCACGCCCCAATGTGACCGCCGATTCGGCCGCGCTCTGCCTCAAGTCCGGGAACGGCGTTCTTTTGCGCGGGGGGTCCGAGGCCGTACACTCCAACAACGCGATCGTCGAGGTACTGTCGAAGGCCGGGGCCGAGGCAGGCATTCCCGCCGGAGCGGTATCGTTTATCGAAAATCCCGATCGGGCCTGCGTCATGGAGATGCTGAAACTCAATCAATACATTGACCTCATCATCCCACGCGGCGGCGAGGGGCTGATCCGCATGGTCTCGGAGAACTCCACGATACCGGTGATCAAGCACGACAAGGGAATCTGCCATGTATACGTGGACAGCAAGGCGGACCTTGCCATGGCCGAGGAGATATGCTTCAACGCCAAGGTCCAGAGGCCCGGGACCTGCAATGCCATGGAAACCATGCTCGTGCATCAGGACGCGGCAAAGACGTTTCTCCCGAAGGTCATCGAAAGGATGAAAAAGGCGGGTGTCGAGATCCGCGGCTGCGCGAAAACCATTGCGGTTGTACCCGGCATCACGGAAGCCACGGACAAGTGACTGGGATACGGAGTATAACGACCTCATCCTGAATGTGAAGACCGTTTCCAGCATGGAGGATGCGATGGCGCACATAGCGGCCCACGGTTCGCAGCACTCCGAGGCCATTGTAACGAACGACTACCAGAACGCGCGGCGTTTCCAGCGTGAGGTGGACGCATCAGCCGTTTTCGTGAACGCCTCGACGCGTTTGAACGACGGATTCGAATTCGGTCTCGGCGCCGAAATCGGCATTTCGACAACGAGGATCCATGCTCGAGGTCCCATGGGGCTCGAAGAACTCACCTCGACCAAGTTCATCGTGTTCGGAAACGGACAGATCAGGAAATAGACAAGAGGGACGAGGGAACAAGAGACGAAGGACGCAAAAGCTTTCTCGTCCATCATCCCAGCGAACAACGCGAGCGATCGTCTATCACCCATCGTGGTTTAATCGGAGGTCTTTTGTCATCAAGAATCGGCATCCTCGGCGGGACGTTCAATCCGATCCATTACGGCCACCTGGCCGCTGCTGAAGAAGTCCGAGACCGGCTGAAGCTGGACCGGATACTGTTCATCCCGTCCGCAATCCCCCCCCATAAGCATGAGGAGGACGTACCGGCGGCCGAACACCGGATGGAGATGGTCCGACTGGCGCTAGAGGGCAACTCTTGCTTTGAACCATCCGACCTGGAAATCAGGCGCGGAGGCAGGTCGTATACCATCGACACGATCGAGACGCTGATTCAATCTTATCCCGACGCGGCGCTGTTCTTTATCACCGGACTCGATTCTTTCCTTGAGATCCAGACCTGGAACCGCTGGGACAGGCTGGTAACCCTCGTGCAGCTTCGTCGTGCTCTCACGGCCCGGCTACCGCTTCAGCGACCTCGCGAAGATAGATTTCATGGGGCCCGCCGGGGCCGAACTATCCGGACTCGACAGCGGCCTTCAGTCACAATGGGTTTTACGGTCGGGCGGGATAAACGTCTTTCTGGAAATGATTCCCTTGTACGATATTTCCTCAACTGATATAAGGAAGAGGACGAAAGAGGGCAGAAGCATCAAATATCACTTGCCTGAAGCGGTTGAAACCTATATAATAAATCATAAACTCTATGCGTAATTCATTGGAAGCGGCGCAGCTTTGCGCCGAGGCAGCCGACAACAAAAAAGCGTTCGACATCCTCATCCTGGACCTTCGCGGGCTCACCTATATCACCGATTACTTCGTGATCTGCTCGGGGAGCAATACGACGCAGGTGTCCGCCATTTCGGACGAGATTGGCCATGCCCTTGCGACCACCGGCGAGCATCCTTCCCACGTGGAGGGCGGGGCCGAGTCGAGGTGGGTACTCATGGATTACGGTGATGTCGTCGTGCACGTCTTTGAAGAGCAGACGAGGATCTATTACAGCCTCGAAAAACTCTGGAGCGATGCTCCGCGAATCCCCGTCGTTACGAGGCCCCGGGAACTTCAAGGCGCCTCCTCATGAGGCTGGTAGCAATCTGCATGGGAAAAACGAGGGAACGGTTCGTTCAGGAGGGAATCGCCAAGTACCTCCGTTATCTCAAGCCCTATACCGATGTAGCAATCAAAGAACTCAAGGAAGAAAAAATACTGGACCTCAGAGACGCGCCGGCCATCAGAAAGCGTGAATCGGAAAAGATCTTCAAGGCTGCGGCGCCGGGCGCCTATCTCGCCGCCCTCGACGAGCGCGGGCATGAATTTACATCTCATGAGTTTGCAGGATACCTGAACGGCCTGATTGAGTCCGGCGTAAGGGACATGGCATTCGTGATCGGAGGGGCCATGGGCCTCGACGAGAGCGTGGCCGGACGAGCGAACAAGGTGATCGCCATGTCCCGGTGGACTTTGACCCATGAGATGGCGAGGCTCGTTCTCCTCGAACAGCTCTACCGGGCGTTTACGATCATTAAGGGCAAGACATACCATTATTAGCCTGGATGCCGAACTCACCCTGCATTCGCGACGTGGCAGAGCTTGTATTCTCGGCGCAGCGCGCTCATAGGTACTATGGCCACAGGCTCTAATCGCTGGATGCAGGCATAATGCGGAATTCGGAGTTATCCAGGAGTTTCAGGAAACAGATCCCATCATTTCATGAGAGAAAGGACCGCGCATGAGATTCATCGGCACCCTCCTGTTGATCGGCGTTGTTGTGTTTGTGATGCTGCTGCGCGAGTTCAACCCCGGCCTGGTTACGGTCAACCTGCTGCCGTCAATGTCCTACGAAATAGCCAAGTCAACCTTTTTGTTTCTTTCCCTTGCCATTGGAGCCGGCTTCGTATTCATTTTGTACCTGATGAGAGACGTGAGACGGTTTTTGCGGGGGCTTCGCGTGCAGCGCGAGCAGAAAAAGCGCCTAAAAATCCAGGAGCTCTATACGAAGGGCCTGAACGCGATGATCGCGAAACGGAATTCCGAAGCAGCCACGTATTTTCAGAAAGTCCTTGCCGTTGATCCGAACCATGTGGACACGCTTCTCCGCATGGGCATCTGCAAGCTCCGCGACAAGATGCCTCAGGAGGCCATCCTGGTCCATCAAAAGGCCTTGAGCCTCGCCCCGGACAACCAGGAAGTGCTGTTTTCACTGGCCGCTGATTACGAAGAGACAAAACGATTCGATGATGCCCTGGAGATGTATAAAAAGATACTGTCCAAGGATTCTTCAAACCTGACCGCGATCATACGAATGCGGGACCTCTATCAGCGCCTGGGCCACTGGGAGGAACTGTATGACACGCAGAGCAAACTGGTAGCCAACCCCCTCACGCCTTCGGAACTGGAGATCGAGCACCGCAAGCTCGTCGGACTTAAATATGAATTAGGACGGTCGCTTTTAGAAGCAGGAGACCTGGAACGGGCGAAGAAGACCTTCCGCGGAGTGATCAAGCTCGACAAGGATTTCATCCCTGCCTACCTGGGACTCGGTGAGGTATATCTTGAAGAAAACGAGGGCGCTGAAGCGTCCGAACTCTGGGAGAAGGCCTACAAAATGACCTCGTCGACCTTGCTTCTCCATCGGCTCGAGGACTTGTACCTTAAGCAGGGAGAACCGGGCAAGGCAATCGAGCTTTACATGCAGGCCGTGAACTGGAAACCGCAGGACGTCGCGCTGAAGTTTTTCCTGGGCAAGCTCTACTATCGTCTTGAAATGGTGGATGAGGCATTCGAAATCCTTTCTACCGTGGACTGGGGAGACAAGGATTTTCCCGACGTGCACAAGCTTCTGGGGAATATCTACCTGAGAAGGGGTTCCCTCGGGCTGGCCGCATCGGAGTTCAAGAAGGCATTGGGCTTCAAGAAACAGATCATTATCCCCTATGCATGCTCAAACTGCGACCTGAGAACCACGGACTGGTCAGGGCGCTGCCCCAATTGCGGCAAGTGGAACACCTTCGGGGTCAATCTGGAAAAGACCTGCTGAAAAAAGAGGGAGTGATATTTGGGATTTGACCGAATGTCCATCCTCCGCAGCGTTCTCGATATTCTCCTCCCGTCCTCCTGCTCTTATTGCCGCTCGCCGCTTGGTGAATCGGAGGTCCCGCATTTGTGCTCCGCCTGCTGGGCTGATTTCGCACCGATATACGGCCCGGTCTGTCCCGTCTGCGGCAAGCCCTTCGAGTCACCGGAGACTCTTCTTCACAGTCCTGAACATCAGTGCATGAGCTGCAGGCAAACGCCGCCGATGTTCGACCAGGCCCTGTCCACGGGTCAATTTAAGGGCCGCTATGCGAAGCCTACAAGACGGTGTGGCGGATGTGGAAGTTGGGCCAGTTGCCGGTGCCATCGGAGCAGTTGCCGACGGGAACGATTATTGTTCACCCTCCAGTATCGTCCGGCGAGGGCGCCGCCGTGCTCTATGCCCGGGTGCCCTCCGCTGATCAGAAAGCCGATTTGGACCGTCAGATAGCCAGGCTCAGCGAGTATGCGGCAAACCGGCAACTTCGCGTTGTCGAGGTGGTCAAAGAGGTTGGTTCCGGTCTGAACGGACATCGCCGCGCCATGCTTCGCATCTTGAGAAACCCGGGTGTCAGCACTGTCGTCGTCGAGCATAGAGACAGGTTAATGAGGTTCGGAATTGAGTACGTCGAAGCCGCGCTCACCGCTCAGGGTAGAAATCTCATGGTCATCGATCCTGATGAGATGAAGGACGATATCGTGCGCGATCTCCACGATGTTATTGTATCCCTGTGTACAAGACTATACGGCAAGCGCTCGGCAAAGAACCGGGCCAAACGCGCAGTCGAGGCCGCCACCGGAGTCAAAGAATGAGTGAGCATCGTACCTACCAGTGCCGCATCACAACAGACAGCGATGCCGACGCTGCTCTTACGGCCTACGCAGCGCTTTACAGCAAGGCTGAGAGAACGCTTTTTGCCAAGCTACGTCTGGAGCAATCTCACCGACCTTAAACGAGAATTTATACCGAAATTCGGGATAACCGCCAGGCAGTTCAATGCAATGGCGGCGGTGCTTAAGGGTAAGATCGCATCAATTAAAGAGCGAAGAGCCGGACTTATTCAGGAGATGGAGCGAAGAATTAACAAAGCGGAGAAGGTGCTTGCCGAAATCACCAATCCCGCCAAGAGGCATCAGAAGAAGCGTCGTATCGCAATCCTGGTGGCCCGGCTCGAGAAACTCAAATCCGATAAAGAGGCAGACAATGTCCGCCTCTGCTTTGGGAGCAAAAAGCTGTTCAGAGCACAGTTCAGTCTCGAGGCGAATGAATACGTTTCCCGTGCCGACTGGAAGAAAGACTGGCAGCAGTCCCGGAGCAGTCAGTTCTTTGTAATCGGATCAAAGGACGAGACGGCAGGATGTCAGGGTTGTGTTTCCACTGCGCAGAATAGCGGTAGTATTTCACTCAAGCTTCGGATGCCGAATGCTCTGGCGGGGAAGGGCAAATACCTGGATATTCCTGGGCTCCGTTTCAGCCACGGCCATAATGCTGTAGTTGCCGCCATTGGCAGAAGATTGTCCGATGACAGGTCCCAATGGCAGGCGATCAACTACCGCTTCGTGAAAGACGCCAAGGGATGGCGGGTGTTCGTCACGGCATCTCTGCCTGAAATCCCCTGTGTCTCGCAAAAAGGCATCGGGGTGGTCGGCATCGACATAAACGCCGACCATCTGGCTGTTACCGAGACGGACAGATTCGGCAACCCGGCTGGGTATTTCACGATTCCCTGCGTTACATACGGTAAGACCTCGAAGCAGCGGCTTGCCGTAATCGGTGATGCCGTAAAACAAGTTGTTGAATTCGCATTCCTGAAGCAAAAACCGCTTGTCATCGAGAAGCTGGATTTTGCCGTAAAGAATGTATTTATATGTCGGTTCACCAGTTCAAGTACCGCCCCTGCAGGTCCCTGGGAAAACCGCTGGGAGACTGGATGGCCGACCGTGTCCGCCTGGTCGGGGATGTCGACATGATCATGCCCGTGCCGCTCCATAGCAAGCGGCTTAGACAGCGCGGTTTTAATCAGGCACTCCTTCTTGCCCACAGGTTAAGCGAGCGGAATAAGATCCCGTTCTCCTGCGACAATCTGGTTCGGGTCCGGCCGACCAGACCCCAGGTGGAGCTGACCGGTGACGAACGGATAAGGAATGTACGTGGAGCATTCGCACTCAAGAAGCCAGGCGCGGTAGAAACCATGCATGTCGTTCTCGTCGATGATGTGTTCACAACGGGGGCGACCATGAACGAATGCGCCGTTGTTCTGAAAAAATCCGGCGCCTCACAGGTCACTGTACTTACGCTCGCGAGAGCGATTTGATCCGCCCTTTTTTGTCTTGAACCGGCAATTCCCGGAGTTCGCAAGAGAATGACCTCGCGGATTGCCCGGTAAACAGTCCGGGAATCTTGACAATTTCTCGGTGCTTGGGTATAGTTAAGCGTTACGCCGAAGGGGCATGACCGAACCGTCCCGATTTCCCCGTTAACTTAACCGATGCCGCGTATTACGACCGCAGTGCCCCGCAGGAGCGAGGTGAATATTCCCTTGACTCGCTCGGCCATATGTTGCTATCCTCATTCAATCAAAAAACGTATTTCACAAAGTCAAAAAGGAGGTGAAGAGCGGCATTCATCTCGTCTCGCTTTATCCGTCTATATCACATTCGAATTCTTTCAAGAAGGAGGGTCAATATGTCTGCGAAAAGATCACTGTTCCTTGCACTATTCATTGTAACTCTTGTGGTGCTTGCGATTGGCAGCGCATCGGCGCAGCTCGTAGGCACGATCAAGGACGTCATTGAACCAACGGGGTCATCGGGGAAAATAGACTGGACCACGGGCGTTATCACATCCGTGGGTATCGGCGCGCCTCCGGCGCAGCCCGCGAATGCGGCACAGGCCCGCGCGATGGCCGAGAGGGCGGCGCAGGTGGTCGCATACCGCAACCTGCTCGAAGCGGTAAAGGGCGTGAGGGTGGACTCCACGACGACCGTTGAGAACTTCATGGTCACCAGCGATGTCATCAAAACCGAGGTAAGCGGCATCATTCAGGGCGCGATGGTCATGGACAAAAAATACATGTCCGACGGCTCCGTCGAAGTGACGGTGGGGATGAAATTATCGGGGGCACTTGCTGACGCGCTTCTTCCGAAGGGACCGGCGACCCCTCCCGTCGTGACTCCCGGAACGCGCCTCATCCGGTCAGCTTTATACGGGCCTGATCGTCGATGCCCGGGGGCTCGGCGTCCGACCGGCCATGGCGCCGAAGATCATGAACGAGGACGGCAAGGAAGTCTACGGGTCGGCCTGGATCAACAGGGATTATGCCGTGCGCGAGGGCATGGTGGGATACCTCAAAGACCCGGCTGCCGCGCAGTCGAACCCCCGGGTGACGGATAAACCACTCATGGTGAAGGCAATCAAGGTCTCGGGAGACGCCCGCGTTGACACGGTGATCAGCAATGCGGACGCGGCCGCTCTCCAGAGCGCCTCACAGAACCTGAGCATGCTCGAAAAGTGCAGGGTCATCATCCTCGTGGATTAATTTGACTTTGTCATGAAGCCTTGAAGAACTCATCACCTTGCTAACGCTCCTCGTGAAGGGTCGGATGATGGGCTATAAAATAATTTCGTTCGGAGGTAAGTCATGTCCAATCAAATGAAACGCCTTATCATGTTTGGTACGGTCCTCGCCTTCGTAATTGCCGCGGCCGGCTGCGGAAAGAAAGCGGCGCCGTCAACGTCGATCATGGATACGCCGGATTACCACTATAATCAGGGATTGAAGGCATTTGATGCCGATAAGCTCGATGCGGCAATGCGCGAATTCGATCGCGCGATCGCATCTCGACCCGAAGTCCTCGCTGGGGTACATTGGCAAAGGTCTGGTGCTCGGCAAACAGGGAAATTTCAAGCAGGCCTTCGAGAACATGGAGAAGGCAAAGGATTACGAGAAAAAAGGCATTGAAGCCCGCGTCGGCATGATCAGGCTTTACAGCCTGCAGATGGCCAAGGACCAGAAGCATGTTGGGGACCTGGTCAAATCCGCGGAGAAGGAGTTCAAGGCGGCTAACGGGAAGGAGCCGAACAACCCGCGCCTGCACTACTATATGGGACTGTGCTATAAGATGGCGCTCGATTTTGACAAGGCGGCGTCGATGTTCAAGGCGGTCCTCGACATGAACCGCGACTTCGTCGGAGAAGCCAATGCCGAATGGGCAGTGATCCAGAAGATCCAGCGTGCGGCGCCGGGGACCGAGATCGGCAAGAAGATCGCCCTGATCGATAAGATCGACCGGGCCGACATCGCCGCACTGTTCGACCAGGAAATGAACCTGGAGAAGCTCTTTACCAAACGGGGCACGAAAACCTACGATACGAGCCTTTAAGGCCCCGACCGAGTCGAGCACGAAGATGGAGACGGAAACGACGATAAAAATGGAACCGGCGACCGATATTGCGGACAACTGGCTCAAGCCGAGCATCGAGACCGTTCTTAAACTCCAGGTCCGCGGACTTGAGGCGGGCCCGAACCACAAGTTCGAGCCGGACAAGCTTATTACAAAAGGAGAGTTCGCGCGTCATGCTCGAAGACATCCTGATCAAGGTTTCCGGCGATGAAAAACTTGCGACGAAATTCATCGGCACCAAGTCACCGTTCCCCGATGTACGCGATACGAGCGACGTATATTATTTTAATGCTGCTATGACGGCAACGACGCGGGGTTACCTGGAGGCAGACAAGGCGACAGGCGAGTTCAAGGCCGGCGATCCCGTTTCCGGGGCTGATGCGCTCCTCTCGATCCGCGAGTTCAAAAACCAGTTGAAATTCTGATCGCAGCGAGTACTCGCCCGCTCCGCTCTTGCGGAGCGGGCTTTTTTGATGAATTATGAATATTCTTCTTTATTCAATCATTCTCTCGTTATTCTTTTCATGTCTTAACGGTGCCTATGCCGAGTCTCAAGGTCCTCGAAGGTGAACACACGGTCGTGTACGACATCGTGAACCCTCGCGGCGTGGCCTTTATCCCCGATTATTCCAACGAATCATTCGAACAGAAAGTGATCAGCCAGGACGAATTCAGCAAACGCGTGCAGGTGACATCCAGGATGAGCCCGATGAAGACCCGCGTGCCCTTATCCGGTCCCTCCACGGATGCTGTCCGCTTCGGTTTCCCGGTACCTCTCGGCGGAACGGGACCGGCAGTCCGACGATCCATCGATCATCCGGCTGGCAGGAGATATCACCAAGGGGAGCCGCTATGCGCATGAAGCGGCAAACGCCATTCTTTCCTGGGTAGCGGACAACCTCACCTTTGACACAAGCATCACGGTCCCGGTCGATGCTCTTTCCGCTCTCAAATTTAAAAAGGCGTATTGTGTCGGATATTCAAACCTTGCTGTAGCGCTGCTTCGCGCGGCCGGCATCCCGGCCCGGGTCGCCCACGGCTATCTGCCTCCCGGCTACGAGTGGGGCTTCTCGAAGGAGTACTGGGGAGTGAAGGTCAATGATGGCGGCTTCCACGCTTATCTGGAGATCTATTATCCGGACACGGGATGGGTCTTTTCCGACGCGGAACATGCCCACAATTTTGTCGATCCCTTTCATATCATCCTCCGTCTTGACGGGATGGATATGCCCGGCGCGTACAAGGGTGGATACCTGGAAGTGGATAAAGCCACGTTTTACACCATCTACCAGGAAGAGGATAAGACGGTTATGGTCGACGAACTGCCAATGCCGAAAGAGAACCGGCTCGGCCGAAGGCTCGATGAAAGCCAGCATTCGGCGCTTGTGGCCGGACGCGTGACTGACCGCGCCGGGCCAGCCGGTTTCAAAAGGTTCCGTGGTCCTCTGGAAAGAAGGGAGAGGGACGCCGGCCCCCTTCACAGACGGCAGATATGCCGCTGCAATTCGGACGCCCGGCAAATACCGTGTGGAACTCAAGGGCCCCGGTTTTGCAAAGTCCTCGCAGGAACAGCAGGTAGAGCAGGGGAGGATCTATACCATCAACTTTACTCTGTCGCCAGGCGGCGCAATAAAGGGGAAGGTCCTCGATGCAGGCGGCAGACCACTCGCGGATGGAGATGTTTTCTATAAGGACGGCAATGCCAGCTACGGCGTCTCTCTTGACCGAGACGGCACATATAAAATCGAAGGTCTGGCGCCCGGATCATACAAAGTTTCCGTCATGATCGGAGACAAGGAAGTTTCACGCACGATACAGGTCGAAGCCGGCAAGGAAACCATTGCGGATTTTGTGATAAAATAATTTTCGCATGGCGCATGGGGTAAAACATCCGTGAACAAACGTAGTTGAACAATTGATTCTCTGCTCATCGCTGTTTTAGCGTCATCAGGAGCGGCTTGGGCCCAGAACGGCCATACGGGCGACGCTATTGAGCAAACGAGCTCGGGCAACATAAACTGGACCACGGCGAGGTTTATGCAACCGGCATCGGCGCGCCCCCGGCAAGCGCAGCCAACGCAGCGCAGGCCCGCGCCATGGCCGAGCGCGCTGCTTTCGTCGTCGCGCTCAGAAACCTTCTTGAAACAGTAAAAGGCGTCCGGGTTGATTCCGAATCGGTTGTTGAAAACTTCATGGTCAAAAGCGACGTGATCAGGACGAGGGTTGACGGAATCGTCAAAGGCGCCAGGATCCGTCAAAACGTCATACCTTTCGGACGGGTCGGTTGAAATCCAGGTTGCCATGCCGCTCAAGGGAGCCTTGATGGATGCCTTGGTGCCGGAAAATTTTGGAGGGCCCGCCTCTCTGCCGGCTCCACAAAAACCGGCCCCCTCCGTCAGCAGCCTTTAAAGCCATCGTCCCTGCCCCTGCGCCGCAGAAACCATCCGAGCCGTCCAAACCGGCGCCTCAGAAGCCTTCACCGGTTCCTCCTACGGTCCCGGAAAAAAAACCGGAGCAGCCGAAGCCGTCTTCACCTGCCTGTCGGGTCGGTGCCGGAGAAAAAACCGGAGCCGCAGAAACAAGAGGAGCCGAAGAAGCAGCCGGAGCCGTCAAAACCGGCACGCGCCGTCCGAGGGAGAATCAACGGCCGCATTTCAAGGGGGGCACGGCGACCGGTCTTGTGATCGACGGCAGGGGACTGGGTCTGAGGCCGGCGCTTCTTCCTAAAATCGTTGATCCGCAGGGCCAGGAAATCTATGTCGGGCAGGTGGTCACCCGAACGAATGCAGTCGAGCAGGGAGTTGCCGGATATGCCAAGGACGTCAATGCGGCTGCAAACAATTTCCGGGTAACCGATAATCCCGCCGTCATCAAGGGGCTGAGGGCATCGGGCGCGGCGAGGACCGACGTCGTGGTGGGGCAGTCTGACGCCCAGATGCTGCGGCAGCTCGGCAGCCGGGGTGATTTCCTGCAATATTGCAGGGTAATCATCGTGTATTAGACAAACGAATGTTCAAAATCCAAGTCCGCCACCGAAAGGTGTTTCTTCTCAGGCTGAATCCGTCGATAGAATGCTTGACAGTCTCTTCGATATTTTGTAAGCTATCCCGTCTTCGTGAGGACTGACGATGCGGTGTCTCGTCCCGAGATCACGCGTCCGGAATTGATAGCGCTTGAAGGAGTTGCTATGATGGTAAAGAAAATCAAATTTTCGGTATTCATCGCTGCACTGATGTTTCTTGCCGCATGCACTATATCCTCACCCGCCGCTTCCCTATGATCCGAGCAACCCGCTCAAGAGGGTTGCTGTTCTCCCCCTGCGGAACGACACCAACGATGTGGACGGCCCGGACGTGATGCGGAAAAAAATGGTCAAGGCCCTGGAGAACCATTCCTATGTGGTCAAAGACCTGAAAGAAACGGACCAGATCCTTCGGGACCGGATGGGGATCACGCTGGGCGGGCAACTTGACCTGACGACAGCCCAGAAGCTCGGACAGGAGTTGGAAGTCGAGGGTGTTCTCTACGGCACGCTCCTGGATTTCGATGAATCGACACTGGGCGCAGTCAATGTAAAAAAGGTCAGGGGCAAATTCAAACTCGTGAACACGATGACTGGCCAGGCCGTGTGGGAGCGGGGGCTCGGCGTACGGAGCGAGATGATGATGCAGGGAGCAGGGGGCGCCGCTGCAACGATTGCTTCAAGGCTCTCCGACGCCAATGACAAGGAAGCGCCGTGGGTGACCATCCAGAGCACGACAACCGGCAGCGACAATGTGGGCAAGTCCTTTGCCATCGAGCTTGGGGCCAAGCTGATTACCAAGGCCGTTGGGAGACATCTGGATTATGAATCAGCAGAACTGGCAACGAGAGTGACGCGAAAACCTGCCCTGGGGTCCGGGACCCGGCGCCGTTGTCGCCCATGCCGCACCGGTGTCCGCGCCTGTGATTGCTAGGCCTGAAATCAAGACGCCCGGACCGCCTTCCTTCGGATACATGGATTGGGAAGGGAAGCGGGACTTTTCCGCTGTCGTCTTCTCGACGTCCCTCAACAAATCCCAGAACGACACCATTGACATGGAGATGCCGATTGCGATCGCCGGCGGCAAGATGCGGATGGACATGGATATGTCGAAGATGACGAAGGGGGGAGACAAACAGTCTCCCATGAGCAAGATGTCCATGATCGCCCGGGGCGATAAGAAGATCAGTTATACGCTCTATCCGAATACGCAGAAATACATGGTTCACACCGAGACGGAAGAGCAGGGAGAAAAACCACAGGTCGAAAAGACCAAACTGGGCAGCGAAATGATCGGGAAGTACATGACGGACAAGTTCAAGGTCAAGTCACCTACAAGGACGGCAAGGTGGACGAAGGATCTATCTGGAACGCCACGGATCTCGACGGTATGACCATCAAGAGCGAAGTGGAGAACAAGGATTTCAAGATCACGACGGAGCTGAAGAACATCGTTCTGAAGACGCCGGCTGCGTCTCTGTTCGAGATCCCCGAAGGGTATACGGAGGCGAAGAGTTTCATGGACGTGATGACTGACAGACGAGAAAAAATAACGGCTGGAAGTTTTCTTAAAATACTGCAAGTACTAAGGAGGAGTACAAGGATGAAAAGGTTCGACAGTTGTTTATCGCAGTCCTTGTAGTCGGGACTGGCGGTGTCAGCCATGAGTGGTTGTTCGGTCCCAACATCCGGGGCGGTCAAGGACGACACGACCTTGACCGATACATCCAAACAGTTAAAGACGGGCAGCGATGTCTCCGAGTATAAAGGGCCGAAGCTGAGGGTTGGGGTGGTCAACTTCCAGAATAAAACCCCTTCGAAAGTCCTGGGCATTGGAGAAGCCGCCTCCGACATCCTGGGAACCATCCTGCAGAAAACGGCAGATTCATCGTGATTCCCCAGCAGGACATCGAGTCTATCCTTGGGCCAGCAGCGCATGGGGGCCACCGGGGCGATCAATCCCGATACAGCGGCGAAGATGGGCGAGATCCTCGGCCTGAATGCGATCGTGACCGGAGCGGTCACCGCCTATTCAGAAGCGGAAGAAGGCAGCGATTATCTCATAACAAAGAGCAAGAAGCAAATTGCACGGGTAACGGTGGATTACCGCATTGTCGATACGACGACCGGCGTCCAGCTCATGGCTGATTCCGGCGCCGGCATCTATGAGAAGAAAGTATCGACGAACACTCGGCATGGGCGGCAAGGCGGGATACGACTCCGATCTGCGGGATGGCGCTCTCAGAGACGCGCTCACCAAGGCCATGGTCAACATGATGAAACAGCTTGAAAACCAGCCGTGGAAGGGCAAGATCGCCAAGGTCACCGGCAATAAGCTTTATATCAATGCCGGAAAAAAGACAGGTTTGAAAGTCGGGGACAAACTCGATGTGTATCGGGTCGGTGAGGATATCGTAGACCCGGATACCCACGTGAAACTGGGAACGACAGAAGATAAAGTTGGTCAGGCCATCGTTCAGCAAAATGATATCGGAGACAAGGCGGATATGTCGGTTGCGGTAATCACGTCCGGCATGGGTTTTAAACAAGGGGATATCGTAAAGTTCGTCGGTAAATAAGTCGTGGGGATGCGACCGAAAGGATGAGTATATGATGAAGCGTTTCTGCTCCGGTGACTGTTCATCATACTCGTGGTTCCTGCTTTGGATCCCGTGCGCGGCCCTTGCGGATGAGTCGGGCGGGAACGAAGCCACGGTGACCACGGTGCATGGGCACCGCCCGGGTCTATGCCAGCGGGCTCCAAGACCGGGTCGCATTGTTGAAAAAGGGCGATAAGCTTAAGAAAGACCAGGAGGTGAAGGTCGCCGAGAAATCCCGAGATCGAGATCCGCTTTCCCGATGGAACGGTCATGAGGCTTGCTGAGAAGTCGAGCCTCAAGATTGAATGAACTCGCATTCAACAAACAGACGGACCAGAAAAACGTGAAAGTCGACCTAACCGTGGGAAAACTCTGGGCGAAGGTACAAGAAACTTAGCACGCCCGATTCCGTCGGTCGAAGTAAAGACCTCGAATGCCGTCGCCGGCGTCCGGGGAACAGTGTACCGGGTCAATGTGGAAGAGGATAAAAGCGCCCTGGTAAAGGTGTATGATGGAGACGGTCTATGTTGCCAATCCACCGCGGGACGCATCGAAACCGCTCGACAAGGCAACCGCGCCTCATGAAGTGGCCGGCCCCGATGAAGTCCCTCCGCCCTATCATGAAGTATCGATGGAGGAGTGGACTGCTATCGTGAAGGCCATGCAGCAGATCACCATCTCGCCCGATGGGAAGCCCTCGAAGCCCGAGGATTTCGACCCCAAGGCCGATGCCGACGATTGGGTGAAGTGGAACCAGGAGAGGGACAAGAAACTGTCGTTCTACGATCAACGTCCATACAAATGATTTTGTGCGAAAGGCCGTCCCTGAACGGGACGGTCTTTTTTTTGTGAGATGAACAAAATAAGCTTGACAGCTCCGCCCTCGCATGGTATAAACGTCCCATATTGAAAATGGTTATCAATATCAAATATGTCAAACAAAGCCGTTCAACAACTTACGGAATACCTTCGGGCCAGGGGCTCAGGTCCACGACCCAGCGCGACACGTATCCTCGCAGGTCTTTGTCGAGGCAGGGCAGCACCTGAGCGCGGAAGAACTGTACGCGCGCGTGAAAAAAAGTCCATCCCGGCATCGGCTATGCCACCGTATACCGCACTTTGAAACTGCTTGCCCGATGCGGGGCTGGCCGATGAACGGCGATTTGAGGATGGATTTACCCGGTACGAATACAAGGCCTCGAACAGTCACCACGACCACCTGATCTGCACAAAATGCGGCACGATCATTGAATTCGAAAATGAACGCATCGAAGCGCTTCAGCAGGATGTGGCCAGGAAAAATCATTTTCAGGTACAGAGCCATAAGCTGGAGCTGTATGGCCTGTGCTCGGCGTGTCAGGGAAAGAAGAAAGTAAGAAGTGAAGAAGTCTGAAGTAAGAACGGTGAAGCAGTATCGAAAGCGAGGAGTGTACTAGAATGCATGATCATGGTTCCAACGACGGAGAACGCTACCGCGACTCCAACCTGAACAAGGTTCTCTTGATCGGCAACCCCAACGTAGGCAAAAGCGCGCTCTTCGGCCTGCTCACGGGAAAATATGTTACCGTTTCCAACTATCCCGGCACCACCGTGGAAGTGACGTACGGGAACGCACTTTTGAACAAGACCCGTACGCTCGTGATCGATACGCCCGGCGTGAACAGCCTGGTGCCGATGTCCGAAGACGAAAAAGTAACGCGGGACATGCTGATCTCGGACCGGGCAGGCGTTGTTGTCCAGGTGGCGGACACCAAGAACCTGCGGCGCGGGCTTTTGATCACGCTCCAGCTCGCCGAGATGGAGGTGCCGTTCATCCTGGACCTCAACATGGATGACGAGGCCAAAAGCCGCGGCATCCTCATCGACCAGGAAAAACTGTCCCAACTCCTCGGCATAGAAGTCGTCAAGACCGTCGCTATCCGGCGGAGCGGCATCGACAAGCTCTTGAAAGGCATTCAGCATCCCCGGCCGTCCACGTCGCGCTGCGATACGACGACGCGATCGAGGGCGGGGTGAGGGACATCTCGGCCCTTCTGCCTGAAGCGAACATCTCGCGGCGCGCGCTTGCGCTGATGATCCTCGCCGGCGATGAAAGCCTCAAGGGTTGGCTCCATGCGAACATGCAGGACCATGTGATCGCGGAGATCGAAAAAATACGGCAGGAAGTGCAGTCGAAATTTCAACAATTCGCTCGGCTATCTCATCAACCAGCGCAGGCTCAAAAAGGCCGACGAGATCCTGGCACAGGTCCTGACGCCGTCATGAGGCGGGGAAAAGTTCTACGCTCGCGTTTCATCTCGGCCAATTGTCCATGCACCCGGTCTACGGCCTGCCGATCCTTCTGGCCGTTCTCTACCTCGTGTATCAGTTCGTGGGCGTGCTCGGGGCGGGGACGGCGGTCAATTTTCTTGAGAAGACCGTCTTCGGCGAATATCTGAACCCCTGGGCGACGAAGATCGTGCATTTTATTTTCCCGTTCCGTTCATGCAGGAACTCTTGATCGGTGATTACGGGCTGATCACCATGGCGCTCACGTATTCCATCGCGATCGTCCTGCCGATCGTGGGGTTCTTCTTCATCGCCTTCGGCCTTCTGGAAGATTCGGGTTATTTGCCGAGGCTCGCGGTCATGGTGAACAAGATCTTCAAGATCATGGGCCTGAACGGAAAAGCCGTGCTCCCGATGATTCTCGGCCTCGGCTGCGACACCATGGCCACGCTCACGACGCGCATTCTGGAGACCAGGAAAGAACGGATCCTCGTGACGCTGCTCCTGGCGCTCGGCGTGCCCTGTTCCGCGCAGCTCGGCGTCGTCCTCGGCATGGTATCCGGCATCTCCGGTTTTGCCACGGTCATCTGGATCGGGACGGTGGTCCTGGTGATGCTGCTCGTCGGGCTATCTTGCGGCAAAGGCCATACCCGGCGAACCGTCGGATTTTGTTCTCGAGCTGCCGCCGATCCGGGTGCCGCAGCTGACGAATATCCTGGTCAAGACCCTTGCCCGGGTGCAGTGGTATTTGAAAGAAGCGGTGCCGCTTTTCATCCTCGGAACGCTCATCCTCTTTGTTGGACACAAGGTCGGCGCGCTTGAATATATCCAGAAGCTGACCGACCCGCTTGTTGTCGGAATGCTCGGTCTTCCGAGCAAGGCAGCGGAGGCCTTTGTCATCGGTTTTCTGCGGAGAGATTACGGCGCGGCCGGACTCTTCGTGCATGCAGAAGCAGGGGATGCTCGACCCGATCCAGATCGTCGTGAGCCTCGTCGTCATCACCCTGTTCGTGCCCTGTATCGCGAACTTCTTCATGATGGTGAAGGAACAGGGAATGAAGGCCGCTCTGTATATGGTGGCGTTCATCTTCCCCTTTGCTTTTGCCGTAGGCGGGGTGTTGAACTGGGTGCTGAGGACGCTGAAGGTTGCGCTGTAAGAAATGCGGAATGCGGAGTGCGGACTAAATGACGACAAGCAGACGAGCGCAGATTATACGTAAGCCAAAATCGCAAATTCGATCATGAGGTGAGACGATGTCAGAACATAAAAGACTGGACACCATCGAAGGAAAAGCCGGCCACCCCGCGCTGTGCGTGCTGCCGGAGATCGAGAAAGAAGACGAACTTTTCGAGATCATGTGGACGCTTCGGGAGGACGGCAAGCTGTCACGCGGAGACGTTGTGGAAAACTGCACCATAGAAGGATGCGAGAACATTCTTCAGGAACTTGCGAAGAACGGCTGGATCGACATGAAGGGCGAAGGCATCGAACTGCTCCCGAAAGGGGAGAAGCGCGCGAAGGAACTGGTCCGCAGACACCGGCTTGTCGCTTCGGATGTTCTATGATCTCTTTGCCCTGGACGGCGCCGAGGCAGAGGCGTGCAAATTTGAGCATATTCTTTCTCCCGAAGTGACGGACAGCGTCTGCACCCTGCTCGGTCATCCGCCGAATTCTCCTGACGGAAAGCCGATTCCGCGCGGGGAGTGCTGCTCCATGTTCCGGCAGGAGATGAAGCCGCTCGTGGCGCCGCTCGCCGACCTCTGCCGGGAGAGCAGGCGAAGATCGTGTTCATCACGCCGGAGTCGCATTCGCGTCTCGACCGTCTTTCCGCCATGGGCGTGATCCCCGGCAGCATGGTCAAGCTCCATCAGAAAAGGCCGTCGTATGTGATCCAACTCGGCGAGACCATGATTGCCGTGGACAAGGACATTACGAAAGAGATCTTTGTAAAAAAAATGTAATCACTGACGTCAGAAGATTAATAACCCTTGCATCGAAACAAGGGTTATTTTTTGCTACGTAACATGAAAATGAATATCAATATCAAAAAGGAGGCTCAAGGATCATGAAGAAAGTTATTTTACGGTACGGTGATGATGTTGATTTTAGCTGCCCTGGGAGCGGAAGCAGAGGCAGCCCAGAGAAATTATGTCTGGACGGAGGAATATGGAACCCTGGCAAAGGGCAACGCGGAGGTGGAGTTTTGGAACACCGCGGTGACTCATGATATCCAGACGAGAAATGCCAGCGACTGGACTCAGCAGCTCGAACTCGAGTACGGTATCACCGACCATTTCAATGCGGCCTTGTACAATGTCTACGAGCAGACCGCAGACAGCCAGTCCTTGACGTACCTCGGGTACAAGGTGGAACTCAAATACCGGGTCGCGGAGAAGAACGAGCTGCCCGTGGATATTCTTTTGTATGCCGAAGAGGAAGTGAGTACCGAAGAGGGCAACATCTTCGAAGGGAAAATCATCCTGGGCAAGGACATCGGCAGGTTGAATATCACGTACAACCAGATTTATGAACGGCCGGCTAACACGGGAAAGGCGAGCATGAATATGCCTTCGGGATAAGCTATGAGATCGTGCCTGCTTTCCGGTTCGGCATCGAGTCGAAAGGGAGCTACACGGAAAAGGAATACGCCGCCGGGCCTACGCTGGCCTGGGTCGGCAACCGGATCTGGGCGGACATCGGCGCAGTGTACGGGTTGAACAAAAATACGAACGACCGGGAAGTGCGCTTTATGCTCGGCGTGCCGTTCTAAAGGGATATGTCCTCATTCGTATATTGTGAAAATGGTTACCAAAATTATGAACTTCAAGGAAAAATACAAGATGAATGAAATATTCGTGACGCTTGTGTGCTTTTTTGCAGGTTCTGTTTTATTGGGTCTCTTGACTTTCGTGCGGGTATGAATTATACCCTAATAGAAACATTACCCATAATGGATAGGTGTTATCTTGCTTGCGTGATACCGTAAAATGTGTATCAAGGCAAGACAGAACAATTAATGTCACGACGATATTTGCATTGTCGCTGAATCATGTATTGATACCAAGAAAAACAGGCACGTAATGATGTTTCAAGAGTATGTATGAACCAAGATGGGGAGGAGATCGCGAGGTGTATTTGAAGATGTTGGCCGGAATAATTACGTTTTGTGCGGTTTTGGTAATACCGGCGGCATCATGGGCGGCGCATCCGCTTGTTACGGATGATACGGGGACGCAGGGGACCGAAAAGTATCAACTCGAAGCATCGGGCACCTGGCTTACCGACAAGAAAAACGAGGGTGGCGAGGGAGTGAGAGAGCTTAATTCCATTGCCACGGTCGTATTCACCGCAGGAATTGCCGAGACCATGGATGTGATGGTTACTGTGCCCTACGTATGGACTGACACAAGAGAATCAGGAACGAATAAGGGAAATCACGGCCTTTTCGATACCGCTATTGAGGCAAAATGGCGATTCTTCGGCAAGCAAAAACTCAGTCTGGCGATCAAACCCGGCATAATCATTCCCACGGGCGATGCGGACAAGGGTCTGGGATCTGGTCACGTTGACTATTCAGCATCCTTGATCTCGACCGTTGATGCTGAACCCTGGTCCTTCGATGTGAATCTCGGGCTATCTGTATCTCCCGAACTCATCGGGGAATCGCACCAATATATGGCTCGGTTCGCTTGCCAGTCGATTTGCAATGGCTGAACGGTGGAAGATCGTGGGAGAAGTCGGTGCAACCAGAAATGCTGATTCCACAGACAGCAGTTATCCCGTCTTCGCTCAGATCGGTCTCATCTATTCTCCACAGGACTCGCTGGATCTGAGTGCGGGATTCCTGTTCGGACGCAATGACACGGAAGTAGACCAGTCGGTTCGCGCTGGTGTGACCGTCAGGTTCTAGGAGAAACGACTACGAATATGGCAGATGCTTTTTTCCCCGGCGGTGGGCAGGTTTCGTTTATATCATTTGCAGTCATGTGAAAGTGCCAGATATGAACCGATGCGGAGCGGGCTTTAGTGTCCGCTTTTCTTGCCGCGCGTCGTTCGAAACCTTGATTTTTTCTGGAACCTTGCTATACTCTTACAAGTTGTAACCTCGGACGCCGCTCTTGGTTCGGAAAGTCCGGTTCGACATCTAAGGAATAGAGGAGGATACGAAATGAAAGGGAACGAAAAGATCATCGAGCACCTGAACGCGCGGCTGGCCGAGGAACTGACCGCCATCAACCAGTATATGGTCCACTCCGAGATGTGCGACAACTGGAATTACGGACGGCTGCACAAGATGATCGAGAAGCGGGCCATCGACGAGATGAAGCATGCCGAGAAGCTCATCGCCCGGATCCTCTTTCTCGATGGTCGCCCATCGTCAGCGATCTGAGAAAATGTACATCGGCGCCGAGGTGCCGAAATGCACCAGAACGACCGGGTCGCCGAAGAAGGGGCCATAAAGGGCTACAATGAGAGCATCCGCCTGGCTGTTGAGGTGGGGGACAACGGCACCCGAGAACTGTTTGAGTCGATCTTGAAAGAAGAGGAGGACCACATCGACGGGCTTGAGGCCCAGCTCGACCAGATAACACAGATGGGTCCTCAGAACTACCTGGTGGAGCAGTTGGACTGATGGAGTGTGATTTTGTAGCTGATGCAATAACTATTCTACGGTCTCTTCGCAGAGACCGTAGAATTTTCCCACAAACGTTGCTATGCCTTGGCCACGAGCACGGCGCAGCCGGCTGACCCGATGACCTTTTCCGTCGCACTTCCCATCAAGAACTTCTTAACGCCTGTTTTCCCGTAGGCCCCCATTACGATGAGATCGACCCCTCTGCCGCCTGCCGTTTCGACGATTACGTCATACGATCTCCTATGGGAGTCACCGCCTCCGCCGCAACACCCTCCTTTCGCGCCAGTTCAACGGCAGTGCTTGATAGTGTGTTTGCCTCATCCCGTTCGCCTTCATCGCGCATTGCCGAAAACGCCATGACGTGGCTTCCGCAACGCTTGGCGATCGTGATCGCTTCACTGACTGCCGCATTGCCGTGAGCCGAGCCATCGGTAGCGACCAGTATGTTTTTGTATTCTATCTGGGCGGCCTTCGGAACAACGAGGACCTTGCAGGGGGCATGGGCGATGACTTTTGCGGCAGTTTCACCCATCAAGGCCTTAACCAGACCTTTGTATCCGTGCCTGCCGATAACGATCATGTCAATCATCCTGTCAGCGGCATCATCGACGATGGCCTGCGAGGCTTCCATCGATTCATGAAAAATAGTCTCGCAGGTCACTCCTTCTTTTTCCGCCCTGGCCTTGATGGTCTTCAGGTGTGCAGTCGCCTCTTCTTCCTCTTTTGCCATGGCGCTGGACCCGATCGTTTCATATTCGGGGTTCGTCTCAATCGTCATGCAGGCGTAAATCCTACTCGAACATTTAGCGGCGAATTTTATCCCTTCCCATATCGCTCCTTCGCTGTAAACATTTCGTCGGTTGCCAATAGAATCTTGTCCAATTTTGTGATGGGACACGCGTCTGGTGGTCATAGGAATCTCCTTTGTGAGTTATTATAGGGTCGTGAAAATAAGTATAGCTTAATCAATGCCTTTTTGCCCGAGAAATAAAGTCTTAGGATTTTTTCATTTGTTTAAAATACTGGTACGGCAAAAACCAGAAGCGAGACCCATAGGCATTCCTCTTAGTGATGCACAGTGTGTCCACTCATTCCCGACTGTCTGTTCCCATCGATTACGAGTGTCTAGCGTGAGCGAAGGGCGTTTGGAATATTTTTTCAGCAGAAATGCTTTCTGCGTTGGTATATTTTGTACAATATATTGATTTACAAAGGATATTAATGGTTAAACTAAAACTAAAGTTTTAATTAATTTATGACGATAAAATACCGTAGATAATACACTGGAAAAAAAGAGAAAGTCGTTCTCAGCTACATCAATAAAGCAGAAACTTTATAGTATATTAGCTTGATTTTACTATATATTTTATGTTTTTTACGACTTCGGTAGATGAAACAGTAATTTATGCTATTATCGAAGAGGTATAAAAGTGCGTGGCATTTTGCTCGTGTTCAGGCTTTTTCATGGTCCGGGTGTGAATAACAAAATAACAAAGCTTCCCGAATATACCTGAGATAACCTACGGAGATGAGAACCAATGAAAACACTGCTCTTGGTGGACGATGAACTGGAGATACGGAGAAGTCTCGGTGAGATCTTGAACCGTTTCGGCTACAATGTCATAACCAAGCCGGACGCCCCATCCGCGCTGTTGGTGATTCAAGAAGGCGCCCCTGTGGACCTCGTGATAACGGATTACCGCATGCCGGGGATGGACGGCCTGGAGTTTCTTGTCCAGTTGAAACAGTTTCTTCCCGAGGTCCCAGTGGTCATCCTTACGGGTTATGGAGCCATCGAGACGTATTTGAAGTCGCTCAGTCTTGGTGTATTCGAATATATCAACAAACCTATCAGGCGAAAGAACTAGGCAGGATTGTCGAAGCGGCATTGGAAAGCGCCGGTGGAACTGCTTTAACTCAAGGGGCCGAACCTTCAGGCCCTGATGAGGCGAAATCCGCTTCTCCCACTGAGATCACCTCTGATGCATTTCCATTCGTCTCCCTATGGAGGCCGCGGATGCGATTTCTAGAGCCAGCAAAAATGAGTGATTTATGAGTCGGATTTGATACCCCTGGAATTTTATATTGAATGGGCTTTCAATCCGTAAAGCCATGACAGCGACACGATGTTCCGACGGATCAGGAGTGGCGGGTTTTGCGCAATTCCGTCCGACCACCTTTCCGGACGTTGTTGAACAGTGCCAGATAGGACGCCGTCCTGAAATCGGGATAGGTGTGCTCGCAGGGGACAAAACTTCGATCCTTCGTGTTGTACTTCAAAGTAACCTCAGCATAGATCCCGTCTCCGATATAGACGCGGTGCGCAAGCTGCCCTTGGCCGATGCGAGAACGACTTTGGCTTCCGTGACATACCCGGGGTCGAGGTTGATCCTTCGTCGTAGATGCTGGCCGCTCTTGACGGCATAGTCATTTTCAAGATCGTTGGTGAACCTTTTTATGGAGGACAATTTTCCCGGGTCCGTTGACCGTTCGAAGAACAGAAACTTCCGGGAAATATTCCGTCCCATCTCTTCCTGGTAGTAATCCGACCTGTCCCAGGGCATGCATTCGCTGCCGCTCTTGATTGGACCGAATTCCTTTTGCAGAATTTCAGAGCAGGCGCCAAACAGATCAAGTTCCGGAGACAACATGCCGATGAAAAGTTTGACCGGCAGAGGTCTATGTATGTGCCCCATTATTACTCCGGGATGATATAGACCTTAATCTGAAATATATCTCGTCAAGCCGCTCTGTCCGGTCAAGGGAAGCTCCAGCTCCACTTCAACGCCGGCGTCCGTTTCCCGCTCGCCAACGACGGGGCCAGCCTGCAGATAGCCATGGATTCTCGTGATGTAACTACGAGCAGGCAGAGAAGTGAGTTCCTGCTTCGGGCCGAGCTTGATCTGCTCGACGATCCGCAAGAGATTTCGCTCGGCTTCGGAAAGAGCGGCGCGTTTTGCCATTTCACGCGCGGCAGGCCGGTTTGATGCGTCCGACGGATACATGCCCCGTCCTTTGGCGCGAATGATCCCTTTTGACCAGTCTATTCCGTCGATCGGGGAGATATAGAGGAGCCTCATGTTTTG
>CAVUHW010000019.1:0-25165 GCA_963741205.1 Nitrospirota bacterium | reverse complement strand
CGGTTCAGGGTAGGTTATGCTCACGTCCACCCCGCAAACAAGGACGATGCCCTGCACTTTGCCAATTCATCGTCTTCATCGGGCTGGGTAGAGGACTTTCACCTCCAAGTGAGTGCGCATGCTCGGCACACAAAAAAAGGGCCTGCGTGAGCAGGCCCTTGGATGGTTGGAGATGTTCTGAGTCAGTACTACCTCGCTACAACCTACCAGGTCCGCGTGCCGTGGCACCCGGGAGAGCAGGAGCTCGTAGACGCGTTGTAGTTCAATGTGTTTACGATGTTTACCACGCCGTTCATGTGCGTTGCCGTATTCACAGCAGTTGAGCTGTAGCCCGTGCCGTGGCATCTGCTGCACTCGTACCCTTCGAGTTCACGTGGAAATCGTGCTGGCCACTCGCCGGCGGGATGGCGTGGCAGGAGCCGCAGACCGGCGTCGGCGAGGTGCAGGACTGTGACAGGATCGACGTGTTGTGGGCGTCCCTACACAGCCGGCGGGGGACAATGATGTCACCGTTCTGGTCTGCGAGTTGTTCACGCATGCGCTCCACGCGGAGTAGTTGTAGGTGGTGCAGGCCGGCGGCGGCGGGGTGCAGGCCTGTGTCAGGATCGACGCTGTTGTGGGCGTCCCTGTACAGCCGGCGGGGGACAATGATGTCACCGTTCTGGTCTGCGTGTTGTTCGACTGGCACGGCCCCATGCGGAGTAGTTGTAGGTGGTGCAGGCCGGCGGCGGCGGGGTGCAGGCCTGTGTCAGGATCGACGCTGTTGTGCGTCCCTGTACAGCCGGCGGGGGACAATGATGTCACCGTTCTGGTCTGCGAGTTGTTGACTGGCATGCGCTCCACGCGGAGTAGTTGTAGGTGGTGCAGGCCGGCGGCGGTGGGGTGCAGGCCTGTGTCAGGATCGACGCTGTTGTGGGCGTCCCTGTGCAGCCGGCGGGGGACAATGATGTCACCGTTCTGGTCTGCGAGTTGTTCACTGCATGCGCTCCATGCGGAGTAGTTGTAGGTGGTGCAGGCCGGCGGCGTCGGGGTGCAGGCCTGTGTCAGGATCGACGCTGTTGTGGGCGTCCCTGTACAGCCGGCGGGGGACAATGATGTCACCGTTCTGGTCTGCGTGTTGTTCACGCATGCGCCCCACGCGGAGTAGTTGTAGGTGTCGCAGGCCGGCGCCGGCGGTGTGCAGTTCTGTGTCAGGACAGGCGTGCCTGTGCAGCCTGCGGGAGTCGATGTCAGGAGGCTCCTGAGCTGCGTTCCGCTTGACAGACAAGTGCCCCATGCACCATAGGTGTAGGTGCAGGCCGTTGGAGTAGGCGGACAAGGTGCAGGCCTGCGACAGGACCGGAGTCCCGGTGCAGCCCGCGGGAGACGTGGTCAGGAGGTTCCTGGTCTGGGTTCCGTTTGACTGGCATGCACTCCACGCGTCATAGGTGTAGGTGCAGGCAGTCGATCCCCCGGGCCCGGCAGGCATGTTCTCCGGATAGAAGGTTCCCGAAGCGAGATCATTGAGCGCCCTGAAAAGATAATGCCGCCGGTCAGCCTGTTCGTTACGGTTACCCTTCCGGTCGTTCACGACAAACCGCACGTCATGGAGCATTGCGCGAAGTCCGCTGTTATCATCATCTCGTCATCGTCATCGCCGTAGACCGCGTTCCCCGAAATATGGTACAGCTCAAACAGAGGCGCCAGCACGGTGCGCAGGCGGTAGATGAGCCTTTCAAAATTGTCCGCGGTCCTGCGGTGATCATCTTCACTGGACCGCATGATGTAGAGTGCGCTCCGATCGGTATTATCATTCGCTGACGCGGCTACTGCCGTGTCCGAGATCGGGTTGATGTTGGCCCGGCCGCCGTTTTTCGAAACAGAATACAGCGTCTGGCTGTTTCCTGCCTGGTCAATCCCTTCAGCCTTGAGAAGGAAAGGCGGCTTGAGCCCGCTCACGGCAACAGAGTAATCTCCATTGCTGCTGATGGCTGCCGTCTTTTCCTGCGCCGGCACAGAAGAATCCTTCACGGAAACAGTTCCGCTAGCCGTCGTGTCCAGTGATGCGACACCGAATACCGTTGCTTTGGATGCATTAGATGCGACCGGCGAGTTCGACGAATCTTTTGAACTGCAGCCGGCAATCATGAAACTCATCATCGCTGCACATACCATGAGAAGGGTGAGAATGTTTTTCCTCATTATTGAATCTCCTTTTTGATTTGGGCTTGTGTCCCTTCGGGCACGGGTGCTGCCGCCTTCTGAATGTATTGCTCCAGCAATTTGCTCTTGTTTTTAAAATGCTCTCGTCAGGATATAACGTTCGTAAACTGTTCGTGATGGTGTTTTTGTGAAACAGGGTTGCCTGTGTGTCTACGCCACCGGCGGGAGCCGGGGGTTTTTTATAACAGAGCAACCATCTCGCGTTCCGTGCCATGGTCGGCGTCACCTCCTTGCTCGCTTTTTCAGCGAGAGCATTTGAAAATAAAAAAGCCGGATGCCTGAATATCAAAAGATATTTCGGCAACCCGGCTGTCTCATGGAGACCCTGTAGGTTTTCCGCCCCACCCTCGCGGATGGTTTAGTATTGTCGTCTATCTGTGGTATGTATTTGAGCTGAAAAAGGCGTTGTGTACTGCGCGAGAATCAAAAAATAAAAAGCCGGGCGCCTGAATATCGAAAGATATTTCGGCAGCCCGGCTGTCTCAGTGGAGACCCTGTAGGTTTTCCGCCACCACCCTCGCGGATGGTTTAGTATTGTCGTCTATCAGCTGGCATGTATCTCGAGCTGAAAAATGGCGCGTTGCTATGTGATTACGAGTACTACCGAAAAAGAGCGCCTGTCTTGCGACAGGGCGCTTTGTATCGCCTGACTACTAAGTTACCATTTATGCGAGCCGTGGCACGCGTTCGAACGGAACCGTGGTCGGGTTCCAGCCCGGGGTGCTCCCGGTCGCGATGTTTTTCACGCCGTTGGCGTGCGTGGCCGCGTTCACGGTGTCTTGCTGTAACCTGTTCCGTGGCAAGTGCTGCACGACACCTTTCGACCCGTGGAGTGAGTGATGGCCGGTTGCCGGCGGGATGGCATGGCAGGAGCCGCATACCAGCGTCGCCGGTGCTGGTGTCGACGTCGGTGTTGTTGAATTTAACGCATCCGAGATAGCCTGGAGTTGCGCCGCCGTGAGCGTAGAAAGAGACATCATTCCGCTGATCGTGTTGATGCCGGTCTGTATCTGGGCAACCGTTGCCCCTCTGTGGCCGCTCGTGGCAAGGGGTCCATGGCACCCGCTGCAGTACGTGGCGTAGAGCCCAGCTCCGTCTGTCGGTGCAGTCGTAGTCGTCGTTGTCGTCCCTTGGACCGTACTCCCTGTTGAAATGGCCTGAAGCTGCGCGCTCGTGAGCACAGAAAGTGATCTCATTTCACTCACGCCGCTGATGGCGCTCCGAATCGACGAGACTGTCGAGCTTTAGCCGTGCCGTGGCAAGTGCTGCAGGACTTGCGAGTACTGGTACGTGTGCTGCCGGTCGCCGGCGGGATGGCGTGGCAGGAACCGCATATCTGCGTTGGCGGAACATAGGTGCAGGCTTGTGACAAGACCGGCGTTCCTCCGGTGCAGCCGGCGGGAGATGATGTCGTTATCGTTCTGGACTGCGTGCTGTTGGACTGGCAAGCTCCCCAGGCCGAGTACGTGAACGAGGTGCAGGCTTGACCGGCGGGACATAGGTGCAGGTCTGACGACAGGACCGGCGTTCCTCCGTGCAGCCGGCGGCGCCGATGACGTCATAGTTCGGTCTGCGCGCCGTCGACTGACATGTGCCCCACGCGGAATAGGCGAAGGAGGTGCAGTTAATTGCCAGGGCGCTCGCAATGGCGTCGATTTGCGCAGGCGTCAGATTAGAGAGCGATCCCATTCCACCCATGTTGCTTGTCATGGCGGACTGGATCTGGCTGGCCGTACGCCCCAGCTTTTTGCTTGATGCAAGGGCTAGTGACAGGTACTGCAGTTACTGTTATAAAGCGCCGCCCCATCCAGTCGGGGGACGTAGGCGCAGGCTGTGACAGGACGGGTCCCGGTGCAGCCGGCGGGAGACGATGACGCCATTGTTCTGGTCTGCGTGCCGTCAGACTGACAGGCGCCCCATGCGCTGACGTATAGGCGCAGGATGTGGGCGAAGTCGGTACTTAGTGCAAGCCTGGGACAGGACCGGCGTTCCGCCGGTGCAGCCTGCGGAGTACGTGAGCATAGAGTTCGGTCTGCGTGCCGTCAGGCTGACATGCGTCCCACCCGGAATAGGTGAAGGAGGTGCAGGTAGCCGATCCCCGCGTTGACGTTCCCAGGGCGGTCGCTATCGCCTGGATCTCCGCCAGCGTGAGGTGATATCGAGCTCATTGCGCCATAGCTTGCGATGGCGGCGCTGATCATGGGTAGCCGTGGCCCCGCTCACAGTACTATTTGCCAGTGAGTTGTGGCACGAACTGCAGTTGTTGGTATAAAGCGCCGCGCCGTCGGTCGGAGCCGGAGTCGGGGCCGCTGCCAGGGCGGAGGCAATGGCATCAATCTGCGCTGTCGTGAGCGTCAGAGAGATAGCCCATTCCGCCCTTGTTGTTCGAAATGGCCGTCTGGATCTGGGGGGCCGTCCTTCCTGCCTTCCTGCTTGCAACCAGCGGATCATGACAGGCTTCACAATTCTGGTATAGAGCGCTGCGCCGTCTGTTGATGTCGTCGAACCCCCGGAGTCGATGTGCCGCCGGAAGACGACGGAGAACCGGATGCAGGCGCTCCCAGGGCGGAAGCGATGGCATCAAGCTGCGCTTGCGAGAGGGTCGAGAGAGATCTCATGCCGGGTTCACCGCTGATACCGGCCTGGATCCTGGACACAGTCGCCCCTGTCTTCCTGCTCGTGGCAAGCGGATTGTGGCATCCCTGGCAGTATCTGGCGTAGAGAGCCGCACCGTCGAGCGTTCGTGACGTACCACCGGGAGCCGGGGTCGATGCCGGCACTGCCGCCAAAGCGTCTGCAATGGCCTGGAGCTGGGCTGTCGTAAGGTTTGAGAACCGTCCCATGCCGCCGTAGTTGTACGTAATAGCCGCCTGGATCGCGGCCGCCAGTGCGCCGCTCTTGCCGCTCGCAGCAAGCGCGCCGTGGCAGGAACTGCAGTTTGCCGTATAGAGCGCAGCCCCGTCGAGCGTTGTTGAGAGGTGGGCGTATCGTTCGTTCGTCGTGTCAGGGGTTGTGGTCACCGGAGCCGGCAGGGCGGTCGCAATTGCCTGGATCTGATCAGCCGTGAGGCTGGCATAGGCGCCCATGCCGCCCCAGTTGTGCGAAATCGCGTCCTGAATCTGGGAACCGTGCCCCCTTCTTGCCGCTGGTGGCAAGGGAGCCATGACATCCGCTGCAGTCTCTGTTATAGAGCGACGGCCCCTCGATCAGCGCTCCCGCCGCCGTCGTGTCCGCACGTTTTGCCGCTGTTGCACCCGAAAAGCGCGAAGGTCAGAACTACTGCGCCAATCACAATCAGGTTTATCACAAATAGTTGACATTCTCCGTCTTCATTGTTTCCGTCTTCATAGTATTGTCCTTCCTTAAATCCTAAAATGATGTCTTGTTCTCATGCCCCTCTGCTGTGCATTTATATGCAACTCAAATGCCAGAATTAGTATATAGTTTTATCTTATTGATATATAAACGTATTTTATTAATTCAGGGTTTTATTTTCGTCTGAGAAAATAGTCGTGCTGTATGGATTTTTATTCAGCGATAACCCATATATTATGCAATATATGATAAAATGATCAATAAATCAGTATGTTAAAATTCTGTACACAATTACATACAACATGGTGATAAACCCGTTAGTTTTCACAACCCATGTGCACCATGCCTTCAGTTTTTCACAGCAATTCAACTAATGCGAACGAAATAAATAATGTTACATCCCGGCAAGTCCCCCCCCTCACCCAACCCTCTCACCTCTGGGGAGAGGACAAAGAAGAGGGGCAAAGCAGGAACGAATCTGAATGCGTTTGTATTAGGCTGGCCTTATATCTCTTTGCACTTGCGGACACCGCGAGAACTTCAATCCCTTTCCCCGGGATTCACGGAGCATCATCTAACTCACGAAATTACTGAGCAGGGCAATAAGGAAAGGCAGGCAATCGAGTTGAAGACAGACATGTTTTTTTAAAGCGATCAATTAGGTGAAGCCAAAGCAAAAAAATGGTATAGTATACATACTTTGCAGCTCAGGTGAAGAAGCATCCTTCGCACTGGTTGAAAAACGGCGAACATGAAGCGGTCTGTTCTTGACCGGAATCTGAAAAGGCGAAAAGCGTGAGATTTAGCATCCTTTCAAGGTTGATCCTGGGATACGTTTTCCTTCTGGCCCTGGCAGCGGCAATGAGTTACCGCTTCATCGCGCAGCTCGGCAGCGTGACCGATGTGGCCCATTCCATCATCCTGGTGGACAATTCCCTCATCAGTCTTCAGAAAGACATGACGGACGAACTCCTGTCCGAGACGCGGTATGAAAAAAAGTATCTCATTGTGCGGGACCGGGAGCTCTATAAGGGGTTTCTTAAATCCAGGACGGAGTTTGAACGAAATCTCAGCGAAGCGCTCATGCTGGGCGTCAGTCCGGCGGTGAGGGATGCCTTGAACAGGGCGGCGGACTTCCACGTGACCTATAACACGCTCTTCAAGGAAGAGGCGGAATACCACAGGGCAGGCGCGAGCTACGACCGCACGTGGTACACGAAAGAAAAGGAGCGTGCGATCAATGCCGCGATCGAGGAGCTGGTCAAGGTCCGGACCATGAGCCAGCAGAGCATGCTCGACAAGGTGAAAAAGCTGAGCGAGGCCGGCAGGCGGGCGCGGACCACCGCCATGGTGGTGAGCGCCGTGTCCCTGCTGTTCGGGATCGCTCTGGCCGTGCTGATCACCAGGAGCATTACGCGTCCCCTCTCGGAAATGCAGCAAAAGACGAAAGACATCGCCGACGGCGTCTTTGAGGCGGATTTGAGGGTGCCCTCTTCGCCGGAAATCGGGGCTCTGGCCACAGGCCTTCAACACCATGTGCGGCAAACTGAAGGAAGTGGACAGGATGAAGTCCGATTTCTTCGCGCTCATGTCCCACGAGCTGCGCACGCCGCTTACCTCCATCAAGGAGGGGACCAACCTGATCCTGGAGGGATGCTGCGGCGAGGTCACGGAAAAGCAGAAAAGGGTGCTCCTGATCATCGCCGAGGAAAGCAACCGGCTCATCGGGATGGTCAATTCCGTTCTGGACCTGGCGAAGCTCGAATCGGGACTGCTGGCGTTCAACTTCGGCAAGGCCGACCTGTCCCCGCTCATCGAGAGGGTCGTGGAGGAAATGGGGCCGCTGGCTGAAGCAAAACGCATTAAGATCAGCAGGGAATTGCGGGACCTGCCGCAGCTGACTATGGACGCGGAGCGGATGCTCCAGGTCCTGCGGAACCTGATCGGGAATGCCTTGAAATTCACTCCCCGCGGGGGAACAGTGAGCATCAACGCCCGGCGGGAAAAGGATGGCGTTATCGTTGAGGTCATCGACACGGGGCCGGGTATTCCCAAGGAACATGCGACCGCGATCTTCGACAAGTTCCGTCAGGTCCCCGGCACCGGCAGACACCACGGAACCGGGCTGGGGCTGGCGATCGTCAAGCACATCATTCAAGCGCATGGAGGCTCGGTATGGGTAGAAAGCGAAGCGGGAAACGGCAGCACCTTTACGTTACAGTTGCCTGCCTGATCCTGGCGATCGCAGCGGGCTGTGCGCCGGTCCGGCCTACGGGCCCCGGAGTGTCCGGAGTGCAGGGGTGCCCGGAATGCACCGAAGTGTGCGGAATGCCCGGTGTGTCCTCAGAGCGACTCCCTGATGCGCGTGGAGAGTCTGCTCAGCAAAGGGAATTTCGAGGGCGCGATGAAGAAGAGCCAGGACATCCTTGCCCGCTCGCCGAAAACACCGCCGGGAGATGAAGCGCTCATGGACATGGGGCTGATAAGCGCCCACTACGCAAATCCAAAGAAGGATTACAAAAAGGCGTTGAGTTACTTCATGCGTGTTGAGCGGGAATTTCCCCGCAGCCCTCTGGTGGAAGAGGCGAAGATATGGGTCGGCGTGCTGCAGGCCTTTGAGAAGGCGAAGCAGGTGGACATCGAGATCGAAGAAATGAAGAAAGGGCTCGGAAAGTAGCGATGGAGAAGACGGCGGCAAAACTGTTGATCGTTGATGACGACCGGAACCTTCTGGAGCTGATGAAGATGCGGCTGGAAACGTCCGGTTATGCGGTCACCACGGCGCCGGACGAAGACGAGGCAAAAGCCGCCGTGGTGGCGCAGGCCTTTGACCTGGCCATTCTCGACCTTCAGCTCGTGCGCCAGGACGGGATATCGCTCATGGAGGAACTGCGCCGCGTGGCGCCCGGCATGCCGGCCATCATCCTCACGGCCCACGGCAGCATCGAGAGCGCCGTGGATGCGATGAAGCGGGGCGCCTTCACCTATCTTACGAAACCCTTCGACGCCCGCGAGCTGATCCTGCATGTGGAACGCGCCCTGGAGAACAGGAAGCTTGCCTCGGAGGTCGACCGGTTGCAGGGGTTGCTCTCGGAGCGGTATGATTTCAAGAACATCGTCTCGCGAAGCGGGGCCATGCAGGCGGTGCTCGAGACCGTGTCCCGGGTCGCAAAAACGGATTCCACGGTCTTCGTCCGGGGGGAAAGCGGCACGGGCAAGGAGCTCATCGCGAAGGCGATCCACCTTGCGAGCAACAGGAGCGACAAGCCCTTCGTGGCCATCAACTGCGCCGCCCTTCCCGAAACGCTCCTGGAGAGCGAACTCTTCGGCCATGAGAAGGGATCATTCACCGGGGCAGTGAGGACCTCCAGGGGCCTCTTTGTCCAGGCCCATGAGGGGACCATATTCCTCGACGAGATCGGCGACATGCCTCTCTCCATCCAGGCCACGTTCCTGCGCGTGCTCCAGGAGCGCCAGTTTTACCCTGTGGGCAGCGAGAAACCGGTGGACGTGGATGTGCGGGTAATCGTCGCCACGAACAAGAACATCGAAGAACTGGTCAAACAGGGCCAGTTCCGGGAGGACCTCTATTACCGGATCCACGTCATTCCCATCGAATTGCCGCCTCTTCGTGAACGCAGGGATGATATTCCCGTTCTGGTTGACGCATTCCTGAAAAAATTCTCCGAACAGACGGAAAAAAGGAAAAAAGGCCTGACCCCTGCCGCCATGCAGCGGCTGATGCTCCATGACTGGCCCGGTAACGTGCGCGAACTCCAGAACACGATTGAGTATGCCGCGGCCATGGCCGAACAGGACGTCATCGGCGAGGAGCTCATCCCTCTCGAAAAATGCGCCGTGGAAGAAGCGATCAAACCGCTCAAGGAAGCCCGCGAGAACTTCGAGAAAAGATATCTCATCAGGCTCCTTGAACTCACCCGGGGGAACGTAAGCAGCGCAGCGGCCCTTGCCGGGAGGTACCGGGCTGATCTGTATAATCTCCTGAAAAAATACGTCATCAACCCCTCGGACTTCAAAAAAGAATAAGCAACGGGCTCTTTCCTTCACGCTCGTGTCCGCAGCCCCCGTGGTGAGCGAGTTATGCTTTTGCCATCACGTCCACAAAGAACTTTCCTTTAAAAAAGTATCTGCGGTCGTTCCTCAACAATGGCCTCTCGCTTTTTTTATTTCGATGAGTTACGAGGCTCACCAACTATCCCCGGAACAGAAATGATATACTAATCTTTTAAACGCAAATTGTACTCGTTATCTCGAAATGAGGAGGAAACCATGGGAAAAAGACTTTCCGTAATTCGGACAGTTCCTGTTCTGTCAGGCTGGCGGTTTGCACTGACCGTTCTTGCCGCGATCGGCGCCCTTATTTCAACCGGGTGCCAGACGTCAGGACACCGGCATCTGTCCGACCCGGCCTTCAAATGTGTGGCCCTCGCCCCGGTCTTGCCCGAGGCCCCCTTTGATCTCCGGTTTTTCTCAACTGCTGTAAAGACCGATGCAAAGGGGCAGGTCATTACCGGCCCGACAGCCGACCCGGTGAAAGACATCGTCGGCGCCGAGGCCGCAGGAGTGCGCGCGGGCATGCCGCGGTTCACCAAGATCATGTTCGGGGCCGGCTACTTCGACGGCGCGCCGGGCGCTGGCGACCGCATCGATCCGAATAATCCGATCGTGAAAGCCGGCGGCGAGCATTGGCCGCACGTACCGCAGCCGTTCCGCAGCCAGCCGAACTCGCTGGCGCTTACCGCCGACGGCGCGAAACTCTATGTCACGCTCCCTGGCAGGGAAGGCTATCCCGACTGGCGGGTCGCGGTGATGGACACCGCGACCCGTCAGGTCAAGTGGATCGATCTCCGGCTGCCGGGAAAGACAGGGGCCTGCGTCCGATGGGCATTGCGATCTCGCCGGACAACCCCGCCATTTCAGCTTCGCCCTACGTCGTTGTCCTGAACCAGTACGCGAATTTCGCGACCGTGATCGACACAAAGACCGACAACGTGATCGGCCAATTCAAGCTCGGCTTTTACGCGGAAAAGGCGAGATTCAACAAGACCGGCACCCGCCTGTACACAACCGACCGGGTCAAAAACCAGGTGCGCGCCTTCCGCATCGATCCGGGACCGAAGTTCACGCAGATCGCGGAGATACCGACCGGCACGAACGATCTGGAGCGCTCGCATCCGCGCGACCTGGACCTCTCCTCTGACGGGAATACCCTCTATGTCGCAAACACCCTGGGCCACACCATCGCCGTCATCAACGTGGCCGATGACGCGAACACGCTCGTCAAGGTGATGCCCGTGGGCGGCCTGGCCACGGACGTGAAGATCGCCGGCAAGTGGGGCTTCGTCTCCGGACAGGAGACCAACACCGTACTGAACCAGCGGGAGACCGGGCACGGCATGCCGAAGCTCGTGGACGGCATCGCCATCAGGAACAACGGCTCGCCCCTCGGCTACACGCCCGTGATGTCGGACGCGACGCAGGCCACGACCTTCGACGATCTCGGCAGCGAACTGAACGTGTTCGACACTGCGACCAACCTGTTCGTTTTCCGGTATGTCGATTTCGGACGCGATCTGTCCATGATTGCCGTGCCGGGGCAGGTCTTCGATCTGCACGACCACACGGCCGGCCAGAAGATCATCCAGGGAAGCGGCCCCGAGCAGATGTTCGTCCGGGGCGATTTCCTGTTCGTCACCCACATGCACTCGGACAAGGTCGAAGTCTTCCGCATCAACCAGAACCCGGCCACGCTCGACGGGATCCTCACGGAGACGGGCTTCGAGTTCACGGGCGGCGTCACGCCGCAGGGCGTCGCCGTGTCGCCTGACGGCAAGACCGTGTACGTCGACCAACATGCAGACCGAGGACGTTTCAATTCTCTCCGTCGATGAGACCGGCAAGCTCACGCGGCAGGGATTCGTGACCGTGGGCGTGACCGACAAGACCCCTGACCCGACCAAGGCCGGCAACGGCTCCGGGCTCTTTGCCACGGCCGAAGAAAAGGGGCTGCGCTGGTTCTTCACCCAGTCCTATTCCGACGACGGCCACAAGTCCTGCGCCTTCTGCCATTGGCAGAGCCGCCAGGACGGCAACCAGTGGAACGTCGGCGGAAATGCCGTAGGCGGACCGAAGGTGGCCCCGCAGAACAAGGATGTCTCGGACAACTGGCCGCAGTGGTTCGAGGGGCTCTCCAACGATATGGTAGGCTACGCATCCTCGTGCAACGGCGAGATCATCCTTGCGGAGCGGAAGACGGCGCTCTTCCCGCAGGAGACGCTCCAGGAGCGCCTCCTGGCCCGCGATGCCTTTGTCAGGCAGAAGACCGCGGAGAATTCGGCGGCCATCGGAAGGCCCGAACTGCAGGGAGACGCCTTCTCCACCGGGTACTACGAAATGGCGTTTGCCCAGATCCTCTGGACCCAGAATGAGACCCGGCGCTTGCCAAACCCCCTTTCGCAGTTCCCGTCGGCAGCGGATGCCGCGAAGATCGAGCGGGGCAGGCAGCTCTTCACGCTGGAAGTGGACCAGGGCGGAAGCGGCTGCGCCAGCTGCCACCATAACGGCAACAAGATCACGAACGGCGTGGTGGATGACACCTTCCAGGACTTCAACCTCCATGAACCCGGGGTCGTAGCCGAAACCACGGTTGACGGAGACGGGGTCTTTGTGCGCCTCGGAAACAACTATATCTTCGAGAAATTCGGCCCGCCGCAGGACCTCGGCGCGCGCCAGAACATCAGCAGCCGGAACACGAAGCATCTGCGCTCGTTCTGGGACAGCGTGCCGCGCTGGCTCCATCACGGCGCCGCGCACTCCATCCGCGAGATCATCCTGCCGCCCGATTCCCCGCTCCTGCAGCCCGGGGAGCGGGGGTTCAACTTCCGCACCGTGCGTTCCGACCACAAGCGGCGGGTTGCGAACAGCTTCCTGGGAGGTCCGCCTGTCGTGCTTCCCACGGAGGTCCCGATCACGGTCGCCGACTCCAGCGGCAGTCTGGCCGGCGACGGCAACGGCCCGATCCTCGTGAGCCTGGATCCGCCCACGCCTGTTTCCGGTCCGAACGCGGCCTACCCCGAGGGCAGACTGCTTAGTGGACCAGTTGGGAACATCGAACCTCGCCCCGCTCGTCGTGGTTGACGCCGCCGGAAACAGACAGATCAATCCGGAGCTTCAAGCCAAGGGAATCACCGTCATTCGCGACACGCATGGCAATGACGAGCCAGCTTTCGGCCGACGATATCGAGGCGCTCTCGATGTACCTGCAGTCGCTGCAATAGCCTTGCTGCCTTGCCGCGATTTCGATGTTAGCCCGTTTAAATGGAGAAGGTCGATACATGATCATAAGCGCAAGCAGAAGAACCGATATCCCCGCTTTTTACAGCGACTGGTTCCTGAAACGCATTGAAGAGGGTTCCGTGATGGTGCGGAACCCCATGAACCCCCGCCAGGTTAGCAAGGTTTCTTTGGAGCCGGGAGCGGTGGATTGCATCGTCTTTTGGACCAAGAACCCAGCGAACATGGTAGGTAAGCTCGCGGACCTTGACGAAAGAAAGTACAGCTACTACTTTCAGTTCACCCTGACGCCGTATGACAAAACGATCGAACCGAATCTGTCACCCAAGGACGAAGTGATCTCGACCTTTATCGCGCTGTCTGAGCGGATCGGCAAGGAGCGGGTAATCTGGCGGTACGATCCGATTCTAATCACGAATGAGCTGGACAGGGAATATCACTGCCGGTCCTTCGAATCCCTGGCAGGGAAACTGGCGGGCTATACTGAAAAGTGCGTTATGAGTTTCGTGGACTTCCACGCAAAATGCCGTAAGCGGCTTACGAGCCTGAACGCCAGGGAGGTAACCCGGGAGGATATGTGCGCTGTCGCTTCAGCCTTTGCCGGCATAGGAAAAGCTCAAGGTATAAAGGTCGAGACGTGCGCTGAAGAGGCCGACCTTTCGGAGTTTGGCATTGTCCATGGGAAGTGCATCGACGATCAGCTTATCTCCAGAATCATCGGGCGCCGGCTTGAGGTAAAGAAGGACAAAGCGCAGCGGGAACTATGCGGCTGCGTCTCCAGTTTCGATGTAGGGGCTTACAATACGTGCTTTTTTAACTGTCTTTACTGCTACGCGAACGACGGCAGAGCGGCCGTGACGGAGAAGACCGCAAACCACAGAAAAGATTCCCCCCTGATGAAGGGCGACCTGGAAGACGGCGACAACGTTTGCCTGAGAACCGGTTAACGTCTTATTGAATCTAGAGAAACAACCTCAGCATAATACACACTCCTCTTACCACAGGCAATTCAGCTGGCCGCAGGTCCGAACTTGAACAGTTTACTATTGAGAAGTAATCGCAGAGAAGAACGAGTCCCCAATAATCAGCAATTCGAGACTGAGAACGATATTCCCCTTGGCCTGATCATGCTTCAACACATCAAACTTAAGGAGATAAAAGCTTCAATCATGGATTGGGTCTCCGTCTCCCACTGAATAGCCCGCGTTCTCTATGAACCACTCACCACAATCTGATTGCCAGCCAGGGCGTTGTTCGTCTCATTGGACTCCTGGACGTTACCCTGATAGTCTACGATGGCACCGATGTAATACGTGCCTGCGGCAAAGCCCACGGGGACCGTTACCGTCGTGTTCGCCGAGTTTGATGCGCCGGGGGCAAGGGCGCTCACGTACCGGTAGCCCAGGAAGGTGTTCGTGGTCGTGATCGTGCTGGTCGGAGATAGATAGATGCCGACATAGAATCCGCCTGCCGTGCCGCCTGATGACGAGGCCGCTACCGTGTTAGCGATTGTGCTCGTTCCGCCGGCCCCTGCACTCGACGGTCCCGATACCGCCGTCATTGTCAAATCGGGGCTGGCTATCGTGATCTGATTGCCGGCGAGGGCGTTGTTCGTCTCATTGGACTCCTGGATGTTACCCTGATAGTCTGCGATGACCCCGATGTAATACGTGCCCGCGGCAAAGCTCACGGGGACCGTTACCGTCGTGTTCGCCGAGTTCGATGCGCCGGGGGCAAGGGCGCTCACGTACCGGTAGCCGATGTAAGTTCACGCTTGAAATCCTCTAGCCTTGACATATCATAAATCCTTAAGCATTTTGTGGTTGAAAATTAACCACTGAATGGCTATAATTCAGCCATGATAAAAAGAAATATCACTCAGCTTTTGCTGGATGCCCTGTCCGATACGCCGGTTCTCCTCCTGAATGGAGCCCGGCAAACCGGTAAGAGCACCCTCGTAAAGACCATTACCGAACATTCCCATCCGGCCCGCTATATCACTCTGGACGATGCCACCGTTCTTGCCGCTGTTAAGCATGATCCAGCGGGCTTCCTGTCAGGATTGGACGGCCCTGTTGTCATCGATGAGGTGCAGAGGGCTCCTGAGCTGTTCCCTGCTATTAAGGCAGAGGTAGACCGCAACCGGCGACCGGGACGGTTCTTGCTTACGGGCTCCGCCAATGTCCTCTTACTGCCTCGATTGTCTGAATCCCTCGCCGGCAGGATGGAGATATTGAGTCTCTGGCCGTTTTCCCAGGGAGAGCTCGAAGGGATCAAAGAGCTTTTTGTGGATGGCTTGTTTGCGGCCAAACTGCACGCTGTTACTTTGCCTAAAGAATCCCTTGCTTCACTTCATGCCAGGATCATCAATGGTGGTTATCCTGAAGCGGTCGGCAGAACAAAGGAAGATAGACGCCGGGCGTGGTTCGAGTCATATATCACGACGATCCTCCAAAGGGATATCCGGGATCTTGCCAATATCGATGGGTTGACCAGCCTGCCAAGACTCCTGGCGATTATCGCTTCGCGCGCCCCGGCGCTTCTCAATTTCTCAGAGCTGTCCCGCACCCTTGCCATGCCTCAAAGCACTCTCAAGCGGTACATGACGCTCCTGGAGGCCACGTTTCTGATCCAGCATCTGCCCGCCTGGTCAGGGAATCTCGGAAAGCGATTGGTAAAGACATCCAAGCTCGTTATGAGTGACACCGGCCTTATGTCGCACCTGCTCGGAGCCAATAAGGAACGATTGGCTACGGGCGGTATTATCGGTCCATTGCTCGAAAACTTCGTTATCATGGAACTGATCAAGCAGATCACCTGGAGTTCAATCAAGCCGCAATTATTTCATTTCCGAACCCAAACTGGCCAGGAAGTGGATATCGTTGTGGAAGACCGGGCGGGAAAACTGGTAGGAATCGAGGTCAAGGCAAGCTCAACAGTGATTGCCCGAGACTTCAAAGGACTCCGTGCGCTTGCCGAGACCACTGGCAAGCGATTTTATCGAGGCATTGTATTTTATACCGGTTCCGAGAGCTTGTCGTTCGGTCCGGAACTCTATGCCATCCCTGTTAATGCCTTGTGGCATAAACGGGGTAAATAAGCGATAAGATAGGGGGCCTGGATGACCAGTCCCTTTCTATTAACGGAATACCTGCCCGCAGATGGTCCTGAGCCTGTGAGCCGTTTCCTGTGCCCCTCTTGACTCGACACGGCGCAGGACCGCGAGCAGCTCCGGGGCCTTGATCTCACCGATAGGCCGTGTCCCGAGCCAGGGGAAAACATCTAGCTCCAACCGCCGGATTGTCGTTTTCGCATGTACCTCTGTCCATCTCTGTTTAAACTTTTCGTGCCACTCGCGGTAGGAGTAACTGGTTGCTGCCTGGATCGTGTTACCCCTGATATTACCCGTAACCCCCAAATGTCAACGATCACGAAGAAACCTAGATGGAAAATAATAACAGAAAAAGCCCCTTTTTCAAGGGGCTTATGGACTAAATCGGACTTCTTTAGACTATCAAATGGTGGCCCAACGGGAATCAAATTGTTTGTCCAATCCATTGAAACAATGTAATAATATCCAATGCAATTTTGCTTGTTACCCCTAAAGTTACCCCCGCATTTTTCCCTCATTTTCTAAAATTGAACCACTTCCCTGGGGTCAATGTTCAGATATTCAGAAAGCGGTCCTTTTGATAAAAACATCCGATTACACAATACCGTCACATACAAGGTTGGCATGGCAACTGATAAATAGTAGATACAGAAGCGCACCTGTACTTCGCATGAGTTTCAATTATTGGAATTTGCAGAATCTATCTACAAGCTCACGGCTGAGCCCGGTTGGTAAAACTGCGAACTTCGATATTCTCGCGGTCATCGACCACACCTACAACATCGTGATCGTACTTCGTGGAAAAAGTCGTGAAATACGGTTGAACAATATTATCAAACCGCTCATTCGGCGGAATCTCATGGCAAGAAAAGGCGGCCATAAAACGGGCGAATATATGATTGCCTGACGGTATATATTTTAGAAATTGTCGGGTAGGTCCAAGTTTTATCCCGAATTGCTGGCATTTTTCATTGTCGATCAAGTACAGCCAGGCTCGTGAGACTTGCGCCGAACTGAAGCAATGCAACACAAGTCGGAGCAGCCAGCGTAGCGAGGTCAACAAGCAGCAGCGCAAACTGATTTCTACGCCGCAATAGACAACCCGGCAGGCAGTGATTCACCGAATATCTCCCTTTCATCCTCCTCTTCCAGTGGGAGTACGTTCGTAATCTGGCGGCTCGACCGTTCTGCCCAATCATGGCCGGAGAGCTTTTCAACAATCCTGCTTATCAGTTCCTCATCAATGTCCCTGGCCCGGTCCCCTGTTTTTCGCGCCAGTTGGGTCAACGCATAAACGGTATCTTTCGGATGTTCCCATCGCATATCCAGGAGTTCGCGGATCCACTGTTCTACGACTTCCCTGGGTACGGTTCTTTCAACCGGGCCGTGAAACGGGACCCTTGCTCCGAGTCTGGAAAGCGCCCAGTAGTAATGGGTCGTCGATTTTCCCTTCCACTTCTTTTTTGTCCTCATCAGCTCATTTCCCAGTTCGATCTTTGTATCAGGAGAAAGCCGCTCCAGACTTGCGGCAAGCATCCAGAGTTCATTCAACTCGGCATCAGGGACTTTTTTGAGTCCCGCTCTTTTTTTTGATGGCAACAGCCACAGTGCGATTTTCCTGAATATCACCTCCTGGTTTTTATCATCAAGGCCCGCTGCCACACGCCTCCACTGTATCCACCACTCGAGCCTGCACCGCGCGTCATTGGGAAAGGCAGGACCCGCATCGAAGATTTTCCAAAGCTCTTTCGTCCGCCAGTCATCCAGCTGATACCCGAAGCCCGGTCTGAGGAGAAAGCCGGAAAGGTTAAGCCATCTCGCCTCGATCTCGGGCAGTGCAAATCTCCGATCTTTAAGAGTGATCAGGCGGTCCCAGATTTTCCTGATGACAATAAAAGGCCAGCTGTTCTTTCCAAGACCGATCGCCTCAGCCATTTTCTTTATCACATTTTCCATCGTAATCTCTTTTTCGCTGCCGCGGAAGGCCCTGTCCATAATCTCCACTGCGTCTTCGATTGCGGAATCTTCAATTGTAGGGAGGTCTCTACCGACGGGATGAGGCTGCGCCTTCTCGATCTCTGCCTCCATCCTGAGCTGGAATGCCAGTTTCCAGCGATGAGGTGTATTTCTCGACTCGCACCAGACGTCCAGGGTCCCAAACTCATTCAGCTTTATCCCGAGGGAAACGGGTATCCGTGCAGCCCCGGCTTTCTTCCCGAAATGCAGGACCGTCTTCACAGGCGGAAGTTCGATGAACTCATCGCTGCGCGTAGTTATTATATCGCCGGGTCTGTCTCCGGCGCGATAGCTTGATGAAAAAACGGCGAAGCTTACGGGGCTGTTGGTCAGGGCCTGGAACTTAGGATCGTGAAGCTTTATCTCCTCTCCGGCCTCCATGCCCCTGGCCAGAAGGCAGACCACCGTGACCGTGTCCTTCAATCCCTGTTGTTCTGCTTCAGTCTGCATCTCCACTCCGATGTAGTAAGCCCTTCCTGCTCCGCCTGAGATCCGGGCTCCTTTGCCGCGCAGGACAAGCCCGTAGTACGCCGCCCCAATCGAAACTGCCTGGTCATACTTCTCGTTTTCCAGAATATCGAGCGTCCACTGCCCGTCTGAAAACCACTCCCTGAGCAATTCGGCGACACGCTCCCTTATGGCCCTTGACCTGAACACGCCACCATTGAAAAGGAGAACGTCGGGCCTGACTATCTCGATTCCATTTTCCTTAACCATGGGCAGCTCCCGGTCGGCGGTGTGTCTCTTGAGAAAAGACGAGAGATGCCGCATCACTTCCGTATCGGACACAAAGGGAAGGCCTAATTCCTGAAGCCCGGAAGAAACTGTTGTGCGGACGTCATCGGCGGCTGATACTTTCCCGAAAAAGCCGTTCAGCACGGTCTCTTCCACTTCGTCATGAGAAAGCTCTCCTTCGAGCGTTCCGCCGACTACGCCTTTTCCCCTCCCCAGGACGGTAATGGTAAACGAGTTCCGCGCTGCGTCTCCCAGCAACTCTTCTTTGGCAGTACGGCACTGGTAAACTGCGGAGAGCCATTGCGTCATATCGAATTTGCCCGAGGGCAGGAGTTTCTTCTCGATCAGTCTGGCAAGGGTGAGGTCCATATTGTCCCCGCCGAGCATCAGATGATCTCCAACCGCGACACGTCGTAAATAGGGTTTGCCCTCTTTTTGGTCTGCGAAGATCAGGGTAAAATCGGTTGTGCCTCCTCCGACATCAAGAACGAGGATCAGGCTTCCCTTTCTGATCAGTTCCTGCCAGTTGTCTGAATTACGCGAAAGCCACGCATAAAAGGCGGCCTGAGGCTCTTCCAGCATGGTGAAGTTTTCAATCCCTGCTTTCCGGGCGGATTCTGCGGTCAGTTCTCGTGCGGTCTCATCGAATGAGGCGGGAATCGTAATGACCACCTGCTGGTTTTCAAACGAGTTTTCTTTTTCCTTTCCGGCCATGAGATAATTCCAGGCCTCTTTCATGTGCAGAAGATACCGTGCGGAGGCCTCTACCGGAGAAACGCGTTTTGCAGAGGTCTCTTTTCCCCACGGGAGAATGGGGCCTTCCCGGTCAACGCGGTTATAGCTGAGCCATGACTTTGCCGACGTAACGAGGTTGGAAGGAACGCGGGTTCCCTGCAGCTTGGCGAATTCACCGACGATGTAAGTGCGGTCCTTGTCCCATGACAGGGCCGTGCTGCCTGGCGACAATTCGTATTCACCCGGGAGATACATAAAGGAGGGTAGTGCAGATACGCTTTTGATTTCACCTGCATCGACAAGCTGGGGGATGTTGAAGGTCTTTATCTCAGGGCCGCTCGACCTGTCGATATAGGAGAGCGTCGAATTGGTGGTGCCCAGATCGATCCCGATTACAAAACGCGAACTACGATTCATTTAAACTCCATAAAGAATAAACCACAGAGATGACAGAGATAAAAACGAAATGCGATTCCTCAATGAATATATTCGCGCAAAGACGCAAAGTTGCAAAGTAAGCGAAGCTTCACAAGAATGGCAAACCGTAATAATAGAATGAAAAATAAGAGCTTGATGCAATGTCTTCGCATCAAAACACTGGGACCTTTCTAAAGACGCCGTTGTTGGACTTTCTTTGCGTCTGGCGGCTTTGCACGAGACCTCAGTTCGCCTTTCTCCGTGAACTTTGTGTCCTCTATGGTGAAATTATTTACGCGGCATTTTTCCTTTCCTCTCTTACATTGAACTCCAGCTTCCACCGGTCGGTCCCGTCGGTTGCCTCGCACCAGAGTTCAAGCGAACCCGTCTCGGTCAGATAACTGTGGAGCCTCACCGGGACAACAGTGCCCGACTCAGTGCCTTCCGCCCGGAGGGTCGTTTCCAAAGGAGCCAGTTCTCCAATCTCGCTCTCGTCCCATTCCTCGACCACGACGCCTGCGATGTCCTCTTTTCGCACGGTCGAGGAGAGAAAACGGAACACCGCCTGTTTTCCTATTACCAGTCCGAATTCATGACCCGTTATCGCAAAATCTGAACCCTCCTCCATCCCGAAAGGAACGACACAGAGGGCCTTTATCGGCGGAGCCATTCCCGGTATGGCGGGCATCGAGGACTCTATGCCGATATAATACGACCTGCCCGCTCCGGCCCTGATCCGTATTCCCTTGCCCTTTTTTGCAAAGCCGTAATACGCGGCGCCTATCCCCACGGCCAGATCGGGATCGTTTCCGGTGAGGACTTCAACCGGCGCTCCTTTGTCCGATGCAAGCCATTTATTTACGACGTCGACGATCCGGTTCCGTATGGAAAGGGCCTTTGTCACTCCTCCGTTAAAGAGGAGCTTCGTCGGATGGATAAATTTTTCCGCCCCTTTTTTTTCGGCATGAAGTCTCAGGAAACGAGCCAGATATTTTGTAATTGCAGTATCCGTTGCGTACTGAAGACCCAGTTCCCTGAAACCGGAGGCCTTCCGCTCCTGGGGAGAATCGTCTATGCTGCATTCGGGAAAGAACCCCTCTATGATCGTTTCTTCGACTTCGGTCCGCTTGAGCTCCGTTTCCAGGGTGCCGCCCACGACGCTTTTCCCTCTTCCCAGAATCACCACGGGCAGTGCCTTGCATTTGGGATCACTGAGCATTTTCTCTTTCGCTTCCCTGCTGCTGTAAACGAGGCCGAGCATCTGGCGCGTATCGAGGTTTATTTTTTTTTCGGAGAAATGTTTTTTCACCGACCAGGCAAGGGTCAGGTCCATGTTGTCCCCGCCGAGAAGAATATGTTCTCCGACAGCGACTCTCTTGAGCGCAAGTTCCCCTTCCTCGTCCTCTACTTCGATCAGGCTGAAATCGGTTGTGCCTCCGCCGATATCGCAAACCAGGATCATATCGCCCACTTTAGCCTGGTTACGCCATTCCTGATCTCTGCGATTTATCCATGCATAAAATGCGGCCTGAGGCTCCTCAAGCAGAGTGGACTTCGGAATACCGGCCGATTCCGCTGCCCTCACCGTGAGTTCCCTCGCAAGGGCATCGAACGAAGCGGGAACGGTTATGAAGATCTCCTGCTTTTCCAGGAGAAGATCTTCATTGTCCCTGGCAATCGAATAATTCCACGCATTCCTGATGTGTTCCAGAAGGTACGACGAGGCCTCCAGGGGTGAGATCTTGTGGATCTCTTCCGGGGCATTCCAGGGAAGAAGCGGCGAGGTCTTGTCGATATTAGGATAACAGAGCCATGATTTCGAAGAGGAGACCAGGCGAAGGGGGACTTCGGCGCCTCTTCTGCGCGCGAACGTTCCGACGGTAAAACCCATCTCTTGAGCCCAGGGCAGAGAGAGACTCTTCTCCGGAAGCTCCGCTTCAGAGGGAATGTAGAGGAACGAGGGGAGTATTTCCTTTTCTTCCACAACGCCGGAGTCGGTCACTTGGAGAATCCTGAACAGCTCCGTCTGGGGCTGATCCATGCTTTTTTCTTTATCGATGAAAGAGACAACACAGTTCGTTGTCCCCAGGTCAATGCCGACGATATACCGTGAATTCTGTTTCATTGAATCTCCTATCATGTAAAAACATTTCTGCCACAGAGGTCTCTATAGGCCGTGAAATGTGAGGCCTTTCATGGGATCAAAGCTAGAGTTCAACTTCTGCCGGCTCTATGATACTCGTATCCTGATTTTGCGGAATGGGAGGCAGGCTCGTTTTTATTACCCTCCAGCCGCTGTGAGTAAGTTTTCCTTTAAAAGGAGGACTGCCGACGACATTCCCGGTAAGGCGGACAGCTGATGGATCGAAACCTTTTTCGACCGCCACCTGCGCACCCTCGGCTTCTTTCATTACCGGCTTGAGCGTAAAGTATTCGGCGAGAGCCTCTCTGCAGCCCTTGTGAATATTCCTCACTGCGGCGCCGATCTGGCTGTCCTGATAGCCACTGATATCCTCCTGGAGAAAATCTATAAGACGACCCTTCTTTTGCAGGATCGAAAGGATCTGCACGGCTTTCTCGTCGACTGCTGAAGCCGCTATCGCGGGTTTTTCGGGTTCCCCGGGGACAGGCTGCTGAATTGGTTGCGCTTTGATCTGCTTCGTTACAACTGCCGAGAGTATGGCGGCAAGGACAAAGCCAAGTGCGATCAGAGCTATGACCAGGAACGTTGTCCCTCGTCCGAGCCATCCCGGAACAAAGAAAGCAATGAGACACATGAAAAGGAAAGTAATGATAAAGATAGCGGCTATTACACCTGAACGTGACATTTTCCCCTCCGGAACAAAAGAATAATACCCCTTACTCAGACTTAAGTTTAAGGGTTGCGTGCGTTAGTTTTTCTTTGAGTATATCATGGCACGGCTTTTCTTGCGCAGCCATGCAACAATATATTGCTGTTATAATAATTATTAACTTTTAATTTCGGGTAGGAAGATGCGGTCATGCGATGATGAACAAAACAACAAGTTCAGGATGATATCGCACTGGAAATTACCACTAATATTTATTGTCTTTAAACATCAGGATGCTTATCGTAGCAATATACAATTGTGCAGCCGGCAAAATGTTCTATGTAATCAATCTTGAGCGCTATCCATGATCTTCAGAACCCTCGGCCAGCAGGTCCTCTCCAAGGAAGCAGCATTGGAACCTGTCTTTTGGTACTGACGATACCTTTCCCAAACTCGGAGACAAGATCCTTCTCCTCAAGGTACGAGCCGAAGACAACCAGAGGTTACAGAGAATATTAAAAAGCAATCTGTCCGAATTCACGTCTGGACACGACCAGATGAGTAGTAGCGCGAAAAAATAAAGCGGATGGCGAACCCAGAGATAGGGCCCGCGGACGACGAAATTTGGTAGTTGAAGCGGTTACCGCGCAGATAAGCCTTGATGGGATCCAACCCAAATGTGTCAAAGTTTCCGAGCGCCCGCACGCCCCATGAAAATCCTACGATGGCAATGATAGAGACAGCGCGGGCTAGCAACCGAAGCAGGCCTGTGACCTCATAGAGAACCGTTTGAGTCGGTTGCCAACAGAGTACTACAGCTGTCAGTGTTATTCCAGATGCGATGGCATAGAATGACGGGTGATAATGGCAGGGTGTGGTGAGAGCGAGCCAATTACGAAACGACGTGCGTACCATTCCGCTGTGCTGAATGAAAAATAGGATGGACAGGAACCCATCCCACAGGAGTACCTGATGTCCCAAGGCATAAAAGTGAACTATGGCAAAGGGCCCGACGGCAAGAAATACTCCAAAAAGAAGGAGCGATAGCCCGCCGATGATAACAGCGATAACCATCATCAAGTACGCTATTAAGTGGTTCATAAGCAGTAGCCCTTAATACCGTCAGCCTCGCTCGATTTTAGGCTGCTTCAGTTTTCATGTCAAACAATATTCTGTTTTTTTCTTGGCGAAATGTTGATTTTTCGAGGATCGTGGATTTATCGACTTCATGAAGGACAAAACGTTTAAAGGTGCAAACGATAGTCGTCAATTCGATCAAATCCTAGTGATGTCACAGCCACCTACGATCACGCGAGCTTCGATAGATTGAACCTTCAACGGATTCCACATGAAATCCACTAAAGTTGCAACGTTTGAAAAATGGAAACTTTATCTACGAGCTTGCATGCGTATTGATTAAAATTTCAATTCGAAATACTAGCTGAAAAGTGATAATCATATAAAGGGCATATGAACCACGCGGGTGAGACGCGCGCCGTATGCGCGTCGGACTCGACCCGCAGGTTATGATTAGATTATTCCTTCAGGAGCCAACACTCTTCTTCATTTATGTCCTTCACATACAGGTGATACTTTCCATTTGAATCTCGATAATTCAAGATCGCAATGTTCTTTCCAAACTTAAGGCTGAGAATTACCAGCCAGATATGCGGATGTTATGCTAAAAGTTTATTCCAATCTTGATTGAAGCTTCCGGTGTTATTCGGATCTTGAATGTTTCATTGACAAACTGGACATCTTTAGACCACCAATTGGTATGTGCACAGCTGCCCAAGGATTGATATAAAAGTAATCGTTGAAACGGATTGCGTAACCTCCGCCAAGTGTAAGGATGTCCGTCCTGTAGGTCCTCCTGAGCCCGCTGCTCTTCTCCTTGACTTCTCCATCCCAGTTCTCGTAACCTGGACCGATCCACCATCCTTGAAAGCCCTCCTTGAAATAGTAACGTCGACAATAAAGGCATTAACATTCAGCTCGTTGTCTTCGAAACCGGATCGCGTTGCCGAAGCTAGGCGTGGTTATGTTCGTACGCACGAATCGGGCCCGCCATTTGCCATAGCCCGCCACGGCTACATGTCAGTATCCTTCAATATATAAGGAGACCAAATCGAGTTCTGTTCCAACCATCCATTTCTTTGGTTTTTGTTCGTCTGCTATACCCGGCGATATATAAAATAGGCACACAAGTAGTGATCGTCCAAACAGTGAGTAACTTTTTCATGTAGCCTCCAGAATAATCGCGTCACGAGGGGAGAACCAGTTATTGAGTAGACCATTACTCAACATATCAAAATGCGTGCATAGTTAGCGCAACTGCAATACATGTTTTGTATTCTTGATATCTTTTGACACGAATATGAGCCAGACTAGGCAGCTATGTATGCAATGACGAGTCGAATTGCGAATGTCGAATTGTGAAAGATGGGTCGGCGATTGCAGAATACTCTGCTTCAAAATTGCACATGGGCTAGTTTGGTCAAGTGTGAATAATACCAGGATGGAGTCG
>CAVUHW010000018.1:0-196183 GCA_963741205.1 Nitrospirota bacterium | reverse complement strand
TGGCCGTTTTCTACTACTAAAGATCACCTCGCATACGAAGCCCTCTTCCCTGGCCTCCCTGTTTTGCATCATTTATGAAGTGGTAAAATATTAAAGAGAGGGAGGCAGGGAAATGGCGGCCAAAACTCCCGAAAATCTGCTTACGGCGAACGCGCTGACCGTCCTTGCGAGGCGCTATCTCAAGAAGGACGAGCAGGGCAGGGTAGTGGAGTCGCCCGAGGAAATGTTCCGCAGGGTGGCGAACAATATCGCCCAGGCCGACTACCATTACAACGGCCATGCCGATATCGGCGCGACGGAAGAGGAATTTTATCGCATCCTTTCCAATCTTGAGTTCCTGCCGAATTCGCCGACCCTGATGAACGCGGGTCGGCCGCTCCAGCAGCTTGCGGCCTGCTTCGTCCTGCCGGTGGAGGATTCGCTCGAATCGATCTTCGACGGCGTCAAGCATACCGCGCTGATCCATCAGAGCGGCGGGGGCACGGGGTTCTCCTTCAGCAGGCTGCGGCCGAAGGACGACTCGGTACGCACCACGAGCGGCGCGGCCAGCGGGCCGGTCTCGTTCATGCGTGTCTTCAACATGGCGACGGAAGTGATCAAGCAGGGCGGCACGCGGAGGGGCGCGAACATGGGGATACTTCGGGTCGATCACCCGGACATCCTGGAGTTCATCGCGGCCAAGGCGGACAACAAGGAACTGGCGAATTTCAACATATCCGTGGCGATGACCGAGGAATTCATACGCGCCGTGGAAGAGGACGGCGACCTGCCCCTCGTGAATCCCCATAACCGCCAGGTGGTCAGGACGCTCAAGGCGCGAGAGGTCTTCGACCGGATCGTGGAGATGGCATGGAAGACCGGCGATCCCGGCGTCGTGTTCCTCGACCGGATCAACCGGGACAATCCCACGCCTCAGCTTGGAGACATGGAGAGCACGAACCCCTGCGGCGAGCAGCCGCTCCTGCCTTACGAGCCGTGCAACCTGGGTTCGATCAACCTCGGGCTCATGCTGAAAGAGTCCTCGGGACGGTATGAAATCGACTGGGACAAGCTGGAGCGGACCGTGCGGACAGCCGTTCATTTTCTCGACAACGTGATCGACATGAGCCGCTATCCGCTCGATGAGATCGACCGCATGGCAAAGGGCAACAGGAAGATCGGGCTCGGCGTCATGGGATTTGCCGACCTCCTGATCCGTCTGGGCATTCCCTACGACTCCGAAGAGGCGATCCGGACCGGGGAAGAGCTCATGCGGTTCGTGGAGGACAAAGGGTGGGAAAGCTCCGCGGAGCTGGCGCGGAAGCGGGGGGTGTTCCCCAACTACCGCGGGAGCAGATACGACCGGGAGGGGGGGCCAAGGCTCAGGAACGCTACGGTGACAACTGTCGCCCCTACCGGGACACTTTCCATCATCGCCGGATGTTCGAGCGGGATCGAGCCGCTTTTCGCGCTCTCCTTTACGCGCCACGTGCTGGGAGACGTCGAGCTTCCCGAGGTCTACCAGTATTTCCTCGAAACAGCGAAGAGGCGCGGTTTTTTCAGCGACGGCCTGCTCATGCGCGTCATGGCCGGCGAGTCCATCCGGCGTATGAGCGAAGTGCCGGAGGACGTCAAGCGGGTGTTCGTGACGGCCTTCGACATCGCGCCCGAGTGGCATGTACGCATGCAGGCGGCGTTCCAGCGCCATACCGATAATGCCGTGTCCAAGACCATCAATTTCCCGCAGCAGGCCGCGAAAGAAGACGTGCGAAAAGCCTTCATGCTTGCCTATAAAGAGGGCGTGAAGGGCATTACCATTTTCCGGAGCGGCAGCAAGAGCGAGCAGGTGCTTACCTGCGCCGATCCGCTGTATTGCTGAGCCATCATCGACGAACAGGAACAGCCCCAGACAGAAACGTTGCAAGTAATCCCTTCGTATTCCCGTCTCCTTGACATATCAGGGGGCTATGATATGCTTTTTATTGTTCCCTCGCTTGTCAATATTCGTCTTCAGGGTGATGATCATGAACATAGCAATCGGGGCCGATCACGGAGGATTTCAACTCAAGGTCGTGCTCGTGGAGCATCTGAAAAAGCTCGGGCACGGGGTGCTCGATTTGGGCGCTTATGATGAAAAGGCAGTGGATTACCCGGATTATGCCCGCGCCGTGGCGCTGGCTGTGCTGGACAAAAAAGCAGACGCGGGGAATCCTGATCTGCGGGAGCGGGGTCGGGGCCAATGTTGCGGCCAATAAATTTCCCGGCATCCGAGCCGCAGTCTGCCATGATACCTATTCCGCTCACCAGGGAGTGGAGCACGACGACATGAATGTGCTTTGCCTCGGGGCGCGGATCGTGGGCAGGGAACTGGCGAAGGAAATCGTGAGAGCCTTCCTGGATGCAACGTTTACGGGTGAGGAAAGGCATGTGAGACGGTTGGGCAAGATAGCGGATATTGAAAAGGAATATATGAAATAACTGCTGCGGGTTGCGTGTTTCGCGTTGCGAGTTAAAATAAAAAAACGGCACCCCGTAAACCCGCGGCTGTAGTCTGCATCTCGTAACCCATAACTCGCCACCCGTAACATGCAACGATTCTAAGAGGTATCATATGAAACTCGGCTACATCGGCTTGGGGAAGATGGGATCCAATATGGTGGAACGAATGTCTGGAGAAAGACCACCATGTCATCGTATTCGACCGGAGCAAGGATGCCGTCGATTCTCTTGCGCGGAAAGGCGCGCAAGCGTCGCGAATTCATTGCACGCACTGGTGGCTTCGCTGCCGGCCCCGCGGCTTGTCTGGATCATGGTCCCGTACCATGCAGTCGATGCGGTCTTGAAAGACCTCGCGCAGCTCCTCGCAAAAGGCGATACGGTAATCGATGGCGGGAACTCGCTCTACAAGGAATCGATGCGGCGGGCGAAGGAGCTCGAAGCCCGGGGCATTGATTTTCTGGACGCAGGTGTGAGCGGAGGCCCCGGCGGCGCCCGGAACGGGGCTTGTATCATGGTCGGCGGCAGCAAGGAGGTGTTCAGCCATTTCGAGCAGTCTCTTTCGCGACCTCTCGGTTGAAAACGGATACCGTCACTTGGGAAAATCCGGGGCCGGGCATTTCGTAAAGATGGTCCATAACGGGATCGAATACGGCATGATGCAGGCCCTTGCCGAAGGGTTCGCGGTCATGAAGGCCTCGCGTTTACGACCTGGACCTTGCGAGATCGCGGACCTCTATAATCACCGGAGCGTGATCGAGTCGAGGCTCGTCGGCTGGCTCAAGAACGCCTATGAACAGTATGGACGGGACCTTTCCGGCATATCCGGCTCCGCACGCGCAGAGCGGGGAAGGGCTGTGGACCGTTGAAGCGGCGAAAGAACTGGGGGTCCCGGCGCCGATAATCGAGGGGTCGCTCGAATTTCGCATCCAGTCCCAGAAGAATCCGAGCTACACGGGAAAGATCATCTCGGCGCTCCGCAACCAGTTCGGAGGACATGAGGCGAAGGAGAGGATGAAGGACGTGAGGTGAGGTGACGGGTGACGAGGACGAGGTTGACGAATGTACCTTGCGTCACGTCGTACCTCGCAACGACGCGAACTCGTCACATCGTCCTTCATGATCATCTGAAGGAGGTGTTATAATATGAAACCAGCCAATCTCAAAACCAGAATCTTTCTGGACGGCGGCAATCAGGAGGAAACGCGAAAGCTTATAAAGCTCCTCGGGTTCCTCGACGGGCAGACTACGAATCCTACGCTGATCTCCAAGAATCCCGAAGCGCGTTCGCGCCTGGAGAAGGGGGAAAAATTCAGCGCGAAGTGAAATCCTCGATTTTTATCGCAACGTAGTCACGACCATCAGCAGCCTGATCCCCAAAGGATCGGTGTCCGTGGAGGTATATGCCGACGCCGCGACCACGGCGGAGACGATGCTCAAGCAGGCAAAGGAAATGTACTCCTGGATCCCGAACGCGCACGTGAAGTTCCCGACGTCGCGCGAAGGGCTCAAGGCCGCGGAGAGCGCGGTGGGGGAGGGAATGCGCGTGAACATGACGCTCTGCTTTTCCCAGGAACAGGCCGCGGCCGTGTACGCCGCGACGCGGGGCGCGAGGAAAGGGCAGGTCTACGTTTCGCCCTTCATCGGCAGGCTCGATGACCGGGGTGAGAACGGTATGGACGTGATCGCCAACATCATCAAGATGTACCGGAACGGCGACGGCCACGTGGAAGTCCTGACCGCGAGCGTGAGGTCCCTCGATCATCTTCTCTATGCGCTCAGGCTCGGTTCCGATATCATCACCGCTCCCTACGAGATCCTGAATACATGGGGCACGCAGGGGATGCCGGTTCCGGATCCCGAATTTACCTACGAAACGAAGGGGCTGAGGCCGATCCCCTACCGGATGATCGAGCTCGCAAAAAAATGGCAGGACTACGATATCCGCCACGACCTCACGGACAAGGGCATGGAAAAGTTTTCTCTCGACTGGAACGCCCTGATAGCGCCGGAGAAAAGGAAGACAGCCCATGGATGATCCACTTGTTCTGGAGAACAGGGAGCGGGCGACGGCGGCAGCCGGTTTGTCTCCGGAGTACCACAGGGTGGAGAACTGCGAAATCGAAGTTCCCCGGCCGGCCGCCCTGATCATTTTCGGCGCATCGGGCGACCTCACGCGCCGGAAGCTCCTTCCTTCGCTGTACCGTCTTTACAAGAACAGGATGCTGGCGGAGCAGTTCTTCATTCTCGGCACGAGCCGCGTCGAAATGACGACGGAACAGTTCCGCGCATCCATGCAGGAAGCCATCCAGTCTGCGTTCCCGCTCGAGTTCGACAAGGCCGTCTGGGACAAGCTGGCGACCCGCCTCTATTACTCCACCTTCGACTACGAAGATCCCGAAGTCCTATACCGTCGACCTCAGCGGACATCCTGCCGAAGCTCGAGGCCAGGCACGAGACGCGCGGGAACCGCATTTTTTATCTGGCCATCCCGCCCACGGTGTTCGAAAAGGTGGTCCACAACATCGGGGCCGCGGGTCTGCAGCGCGAGGACAAGGGCTGCAGCCATGTCGTGATCGAAAAACCCTTCGGCCACGACCTCGCCTCGGCCCGGAAGCTGAATAAACTCGTGCATACCTACTATAAGGAAAGCCAGATTTTCCGCATCGACCATTACCTTGCCAAGGAAACCGTGCAGAACATCCTCATGTTCCGTTTCGCGAACTCCATTTTCGAGCCGCTCTGGAACCGGCGGTACGTCGATCACGTCCAGATCACCGCCGTCGAGACCCTCGGCATCGAACACCGGGCGGGCTACTATGAAGCAGCGGGAGTGGTCCGCGACATGTTCCAGAACCACGTGTTCCAACTGCTCTGTCTCACAGCCATGGAGCCGCCCGCGCTGTTCATCGCCGACCGGGTGCAGGACGAAAAGGCAAAGGTCCTTCGCTCCCTCCGGCGAATTTCCCCGGACTCACCTCGACGATCACATGGTGTTCGGGCAGTATGCAAAGGGGAAGCTCGACGGGCAGGATGTCCCCGGGTACCGGGAAGAGGCGGGTGTAGCCCCGGGGTCAATGACGCCGACCTATGCCGCGATGAAAGTGTTCGTCGACAACTGGCGCTGGCACGGCGTGCCCTTCTATCTTCGTTCGGGCAAACGGCTTTCAAGCCGGAAGACGGAGATCTCCATTCATTTCAAGGAAGTCCCGCACTCCATGTTTCCCGATTCCGTCGGCGGCCCCATCGAGGCGAACACGGTCGTTTTGAAGATCCAGCCCGACGAAGGCATGAATCTTACCTTCCAGACCAAGCAGCCGGGCACGAAGGTCTGCCTGAATCCCGTGGAGATGACCTATTCCTATCCGCGCGGGGTCCTGCTCGATGCCTATGAATGGGTGCTTTTGGACTGCATGCTCGGCGACCACATGCTGTTCATGCGGGAAGACAGCGTGGAGCTTGCCTGGTCGGCGCTTACCCCCGCTCTCGACGCATACGAATCGGGCAAAGGCGCCCCGCTCGCGCTGTATGCCGCCGGCACGGACGGCCCGGACTCGGCCATGCGTCTGATCAGCAAGGACGGCCGGGCCTGGAGGCCGTTATGAATGTCTTCGGAAACACAGAGGTCCGCGTCTTCGCGGACCTCGAGGAGATAAGCCGCGCCGCGGCCGAACAGCGCCGCTTGAGGGCTTTTTTGTGATATGCTTAACCTTGTACGAACCGGAAAGGAGGTGAATACGGGATGAAAAAGACAGCGAGCAGGGAAACTCTTGTCAAAGAGTCGGCATACTGGAATACTATGAAAGAGCTGGCAAAGAAGAATCCTGGCACAGTATGTCACAAGTGAAAAGGCTGAAAGGCCTAAAAGTTGCTGGTCAGCAACGAAACCGGAACAGGCGGATATGGCGGAACAAACGCGTTGCTGCGTAGTCATGTCTTTCGTCATGTCCGCCTCTTTTAGCCCGTTACGAATCAAATTCATTTTTCTCCCTTCACTCTTATGTCCACTCACAAGCCCTTTGAATTTTTTATCCAATGGCACTTGACCGAAGCCTGCAATCTCCGGTGCAGCCACTGCTACCAGGGTGAGCGCGGCACGGATGAGATGTCCCTGCCGGAAATAAAGACCGTCATTGCTGAAGTATCGGACATGATCGATGACTGGTCGGGGGCCTATGACATTGTATTCTCCCGGAGTATGAATATGACCGGGGGGGAGCCCTTTCTGAGGCCCGACCTTTTTGAAATTCTCGGCGAGATCTCCCGGCGGGGCTTCGACATCTATCTGCTCACCAACGGGACGCTCGTTGACAGGGAGCGCGCACGACGGCTTGCGGAGCTCGGCGTTAAGGGCGTGCAGGTAAGCATCGAGGGACCGGAAGAGGTCCATGATTCCATTCGCGGCAAGGGGAGCTTCGCCGCATCGGCTGCCGGCATTAAACGCCTCGTTGACGCCGGGCTCGCGGTTACGCTCAACGCCACACTCTCCCATCTTAATGCCTCATCGATGAAACAGGTGATTGCCTTCGGCTCCCATGCAGGGGCGCGGAGAATCGGTTTCTCCCGTCTCGTCCCGTCCGGTAAAGGACTGTCCCTGCTTTCGCGGATGCTTTCCCCGGCGGAAGTGAAGGATTTGTATGAATCACTCTTATCTCTTGAGGTCAAGGGCCTCGAGATCGTTACCGGAGACCCTGTTGCGTCGTGCATGAAGACCGCCTCAAAGGACGACGCCGGGAACACAGCGATGAGCGGCTGCGCGGCAGGCGTCTCGGGTCTGACCATCCTTCCCGACGGAGATGTGCTGCCCTGCAGAAGGCTGCCGATATCGCTGGGAAACGCGCGCAGGGACTCGCTCAGGGATATCTGGTCTGCCTCGCCGGTGCTCGATGCCCTCAGGGACCGGAGCAGGTACAAGGGGAAATGCAGGGCCTGCCCGAGGTGGGCGCGCTGCCGCGGGTGCAGGGCCATCGCTTACGCCTGGTCCCTTTCCCGGGGGCAGGACGATTTTCTCGCCGAGGACCCGCAGTGTTTTATTGAAGCGTGAAACGATACCGCGCAACCTGCATTAATCAACCGCAATTCAGAATCCAGTATCGAGGTTTCCCATGAAAGCGCTGGTCACCGGCGGCACGGGGTTCATCGGAAGTCATGTCGTCGACCTCCTTGTGGAAAACGGGCACAGCGTCCGGCTTTTTTCGAGGAGGCCGGATGTCCCTGCGCGTTTTGAAGGCAAGGGTGTCTCCCTCTTTCACGGCGACCTGAAGGACCCCGACTCGGTCCTCGACGCCATGGACGGGATGGAGGTTTTTTACCATATCGGAGAGCTCAGGAACACGTCTCGCCGCGCAGCTGAAAAGAATGTGGAACTCGTGGAACGCGTGATCGAGCGCCTCGGAAAATCAGGGGTTAGGCGGATCGTATTCATCAGCTCACTGACCGTCTCAGGGATCCCTTCGGTGACGCCGGCGACGGAAGAGACCCTGCCACGGTCCGTGCCCGGCGATCTGTACACGTCGTACAAAAAGCGGTGCGAGCAGCTCCTTTCCGAAGGGACGCGCGGCACGGAGTACGTCGCGATCAGGCCCGGCGTGGTCTACGGCCCAGGGTCCCGCCACCTCGGGAACCTCATGAGGACCGTCAAAAGGTTCGGTCCCATCGGTTTCCCCTTTATTGGCAGAGGCACCGCCGTTGCCCCGTTCATTTATGTCAAGGACCTTGCGCGCGCTGTGTATCTCGCCGGCATCGAGCCCGCCGCCGCAGGCCAGGTATTCAACCTGACCGATGGAGCGGGCAACAGTTGGTCGGACTTCCTTCATGCCATAGCGGACACACTCGGCGTATCGCTAAGGATTCTTTCCCTCCCTCCTCTTATGTTAGGCGCACCGGCCTTGTTCTTCGATATCGTGTCGGGACTGTTTGCTTCCAGGCTCGACCTCAGCACCTACATCCGGTATGTTACGAATGACTTGTTGTTCGACAACGGCAAAGCGCAGCGTCTTTTACATTGGAAGCCGGAATTCACCTTGTCGCAGGGAATTGAAGAAATGGCGCGGGAGTACGGAACGTGACGAGACGTCGCGTCGTTTGGGTAAATTTATGATAATAAGCGGATCTTTTTTGTCATTCCTGCCTGTGCCCGCGCTTTCGCAAGAGCAGGGTACGAAAGCAGGAATCTATTTTAAGATTATTGTGGGTAAGAGCCAATGGATACCCGCTTTCGCGGGTATGACAGCGGGGGGTGTGGACCTATGAATGCCCTTGAAGTCATCTTTTCACGCCGCAGCGTGCGGCTTTATACGTCGAAGCCGGTATCGCGCGAGGACCTCCACGAGCTCCTGAGGGCCGCGATGAGCGCGCCTTCGGCCGGCAATGAGCGGCCCTGGCACTTCATGGTACTGACGGAGCGAGCCGTCCTCGACGAGATTCCGAAGTTTCATCCCTATTCGGCCATGCTGAAACACGCTCGCGCCGCCGTCCTCGTCTGCGGCGACCTGACGCTCGAGCGGCACAGGGGGTACTGGGTCCTTGACTGCGCGGCAGCGACGGAGAACCTTCTGCTGGCCGCCCACGCTCTGGGGCTCGGCGGCGTATGGTGCGGGGTCTATCCGACCGAGGATAGGGTCCAGAATTTCCGGAGGCTCCTCAAGCTGCCGGACCACATCGTGCCCTTCTCGCTGGTCCCGCTCGGTTTCCCGGCTGAAGTGAAGGAAACGCCGGACCGGTTCGATGCATCGCGGGTCCGCGAGAACACGTGGCGATGAAGATGAGAGCGCTTCAACGCGCCTGCTTTGAATCGAGATTGCGCGGTAACTCCGGCTTAACAGGGGGCTATTACGCGAGGCTCTTTGCAACAATCTCATGGACATCCCGGGAGAGCTTCGGCATGTGCAGTATCCGCTCCAATTGAGCTTTCATGAGGGCCTTCCGGGTCTCGTCGTACCGTTTCCACATTGCAAAGGATAAGACCAGGCGCGAAGCGATCTGGGGGTTCATGGGGTCCAGGAGCACGACGTAATCCGCCAGAAACTCATATCCCGCCCCGGAAGGGTCGTGGAACCGCGCGGCATTGGACGAAAATGCGGCGATCAGGGCGCGGACCTTGTTGGGGTTTTTGATATTGAAGACGGGGTGGCGCGTGAGCGCCTTGACCTTCGCCAGCGTATCGGGCAGGCGCGACATGGCCTGGATGGAAAGCCACTTGTCCATGACGAGCGGATCGTTTTTCCATTTCTCATAAAACGAGGCAAGCGCCTCATGCCGCTCCGGGCAGTCGGTGTTCGCCAGGTTCGCAAGGCTTGCAATCACATCGGTCATGTTCGCCGAGGTACGGTATTGTTCCACGCAGAGCTTTCTCACGCCGGGCTCGTCCAGCTCCATGAGGTAGGCGAGACAGGTGTTTTTAAGGCTCCGCCTGCCGACGGAGGCCTGGTCGATGCGTGTACGGCCCGGTTTCCCGGTTGGCGTCATAGAGGCCGAGGAAGGTATCCTTGAGTTCCGCGGCAAGGGTCTTTTGTACGAACGAGCGCGCTTCATGGATGGCCCCGGGGTCGATCACCTCCATGAAGTCGGCAAGATAGGTCTCCGCGGGGAGCGAAAGGGCAAAGGCCTGAAAGGCCTTGTCCTCCATCGGGCTTATGAGCGTCTTCTTGAACGCGGCGGTAAACGAGCGGTCGAGCGTAAGCGGCCTGCCCTGCCGGAGCTCCGAGATGAGACCCAGGATGAGCTTGACCGCGAGCTGCTGGCCCGCGTCCCAGCGGTTGAACTCGTCGCTGTCATTGGCCATGAGGAACAACCGTTCGTCGTCCGTGAGATCGCACTTCACTTTCACCGGCGCCGAGAAATGCCTGAGGAGCGAGGGCACGGGCTCGTGCGGCACATCGGTGAAGACGAAGGTCTCCTCCGGTTTTCTCAGTTCGAGGACCCACGTCCTGTTAAACCCCTCCCCCTCCCAACCTCCCCCTTGAAGGGGGAGGAGCCTTTCAGTACCCTCCCCTTCAAGGGGAGGGCCAGGGTGGGGATGGGTCAATGAGCTTTGCGCCATGTCCTTCCCGTCCTTGCCCAAGAGCCCCACCGCCACGGGGATGTGCATCGGTTTTTTCTCCGGCTGGCCCGGCGTCGGCGGACAGGTCTGTTTGAAGGTCAGAGTATAGCTCATGGCTTGCGGATCATAGGAACGGCTGACCTGCAGCTCGGGAGTTCCTGCCTGGGAGTACCACAGCTTGAACTGCGAGAGGTCGGCCCCGTTCGCGTCTTCCATGGCCCGCACGAAGTCATCGGTCGTGACCGCCTGTCCGTCATGGCGTGAAAAGTAAAGGTCCGTTCCCTTTCTGAAGCGCGCAGGCCCGAGCAGGGCCCGCATCATGCGGATCACCTCGGCGCCTTTGTTGTAGACCGTGAGGGTGTAGAAGTTGTTGATCTCCACGTACGACTCGGGCCGTACCGGATGCGCCAGCGGCCCCGCGTCCTCGCGAAACTGATGGGTGCGGAGGACGGCGACGTCGCTGATGCGCTTCACGCCGGCCGAGGTCATGTCTTCCATGAACTGCTGGTCCCGGAACACGGTAAAGCCTTCCTTGAGAGAGAGCTGGAACCAGTCCCTGCAGGTAACGCGGTCGCCGGACCAGTTGTGAAAGTACTCGTGGCCCACCACGCCCATGATGCCCTGGAAGTCGGCGTCCGTGGCGGTCTCCGGCCTGGCAAGCACGTACTTGGAGTTGAAGACATTCAGGCCCTTGTTCTCCATGGCCCCCATGTTGAAGTCGTCCACGGCCACGATCATGAAGGTGTCGAGGTCGTATTCCCTGCCGTAGGCTTCCTCGTCCCATTTCATGGCCAGTTTCAGGGACTCCATGGCGTGGCCGCACTTGTCCTTGTTGTGATGCTGGACGTAGACGCTCAAGTCCACGGTTTTTCCCGACATGGTCGTGAAGGTGTCCCGGATGCGCGCGAGGTCCCCGCCTACGAGCGCGAAGAGGTAGGCGGGCTTGGGGAAGGGGTCGTGCCATTTGGCGAAATGTTTTTCTCCCGCGAGTTCGCCCTTGCCGATCAGGTTCCCGTTCGAGAGCAGCACGGGGAATCGTTTTCTGTCCGCGATGATGGTCGTGAAGAACCGCGCCAGGACGTCGGGACGATCCGGGTAATAGGTGATCCTGCGAAACCCCTCGGCTTCGCACTGGGTGCAGAAGTTTCCGCCCGAGAGGTAGAGGCCGGAGAGTTCCGTGTTCGCCGAGGGGTTGATCTCGGTGACGAGTTCAAGGGCGAAGCGGTCGGGGACCGGCAAGAGCGTGAGCGTCTCGGCATCGAGCCGGTAATCGCCTGGCGCGAGAGGCCTGCCGTCCAGGCTGATCGCCAGGAGCTTCAAGCCGTTGCCGTTCAGGACGAAGGGGTGAATGCCTTCGCAGCGGTCGTGATTGCAGACCACGGTCAGGAGCGATTTGACGCGCGTCCGCGTTTCATCGAGATCGAACTCGAGCATCACCGTTTCGACGAGATAGTCGGGAGGACGGTAGTCCTTGAGGTAGATGGTCTTGTGGGTACCGTTGCTGCTGTTCGGGCATGGCGTCACCTGGCGATTCCCTACTTCCGTCATTCCCGAACGTCTTTATCGGGAATCCAGTGGTTTCCTAAAGTTACGCCCTGCACTCGCGCTGCAACACTCGTAAGCGCTGGGTGCAGGCTGGGTCCCCCCCTGCTTTAAGCATGCTGGGGCAGGCTTTAGAGTCATACGGGGACGACGAATTCGGGCCTGAAATGGTTTCGATTATTGTTTGATTATATCAGAACAACAGGTGGGGTAAAAGATGAAACAGGGTTTCCGGGTATTCCGGCATCATCGTTCCCAGTGGAATTTTTCTATCACCACCAGGGTCCGGGTCGACTGCACATCCGGGTTTCCCTGGATCACATCCATGACCAGCCGGTCCAGTTCCTCCGCTGACGCAGTCTGTATCTTGGCGACGATATCAGCCTCGCCATAAACCGCGGCGGCCTCCTTGACCTCGGGGTACTTGTTCAGGTATTCGACGACCGCACCCGAGTGTTTTGCCTGGACTTCTATGAGCGCGTATGCGGTTACCATTGAAGCCTCCAGTTTCGCGCAAGCGTATGTCCGGACCGAGCAGGTCGCGAATGTCCGTCCTACACGGTCGCGAGCCGCACCGTGTTTTCTCTGGGCGAAATGAGAGAAGGGTGGTGGAGTAAATTATTCAGAATCAGGCGCGTCACCACTTCGTAATCAAAAGGCTTCTCTATGCAGCGCGTGATACCCAGTGACCGGAGTTTCTCCACGACCTCGGGGGAGAGGTCGGAGGTCATGACGAGGAGGGGAATGGAGGGATGGAACCGATTTCTATGTTCGATGAGTTTATAGCCATTCATGACCGGCATCTGGATGTCCGTCAGGACCACGGACACGGGCAAGCGGTCCAGGATGTCCGCGGCTTCCCGGCCGTCCTTCGCCTTCAGAATCTTGCAGCCGCCCGTACAGCTGCTCAGGGTCAGCGTGAGTGCCTCGAGAACGTACTTGTTGTCGTCGACGAGCAGAATATTGTTCATAACGCACCCTTGGGGATCGGAAATGAGTCGTTTACCGTGTCCGTATCGAAAATTTATAGCTGATGCTGAAGAGAAAATTACCGTGAAGGCGCGGATGGCGCAAAAAAACTCAATTTGGTGCTTTAAGCTTTAAAAAACGCTGCGTCCTCCGCGTCTTCGCGGCGCCAAGACTCTGGTTCCGGCTTGGTCGCATCAGTGGAGAAGGGTCCTTATCATATTCATAAGCTGGTTGAAATCGAGCGGTTTGTCGAGAAAATGATTTCCCTGGGCCGCTATTTCGCGGACCGTGCCGCTTTCGGCGTAGGCGCTCATCACGATGACCGGCAGGGCAGGCCGCGTTTCCATCAGCCACAGGGCCAGTTCCGCGCCGTCCATGGCGGGCATGCGGATGTCCGTGATTACGAGGTCCACGGGCATGTTCTTGACGATGGCGACGGCCTGTTCGCCGTTTTCTGCCGTGTGGACGGAAAGGCCGCCCTCCATGAACGTGATCCCTTCCGCCAGGGCGAGTCGGAAGCCCTCGTCGTCATCGACGATCAGTACGTTTTTCGGGGGCCTGCCGCTTGTCTCGCGTATTTGCTGTTCCATCATGGCTTGCATGAGTGAGACCCGTTTCAGGTTCAAGGTTTAGTGGTGCACGGTTTTAAAAACCTTGAACGTTGAACCGTGAACCTGACAACCCGAGTAGTTTACATTACAGCATGTCGCTCAATTCGATGTTCCGGACCTCCATGAAGTTCCGGAGCTTGCGGATGGCCTGGTTCTCGATCTGCCGCACCCGCTCCCGCGTGATGCCGAACTGTTTTCCGATGCTGTCGAGGGTCCGGGAATTCTGATTGTTGAGGCCGTAGCGCATCTCGAGAACGCTGCGCTCGGTCGCCGGGAGCCCCGCGATCCATTCATTGAGGTATTCGCGCCGGCGCTGTTCGTCGGTGGCGCTGGATGGGGCCGGCATGTTTTCGTCGGAGAGCACGTCTTTGAGCGTGTCGTCGCCCTCCCCGCTGATCAGCATGTCGAGGGAGTAGGTTTCCCGCGTCACCTGCGATACCGCCCTGATCCGGTTGACGCTCACCTTCATTTTTTTTGCGATCTCCTCGGGCGACGGGTCGCGGCCGAGAAGCTGCGTCAGTTTCCGGACCGTGCGGGAATAGGAATTGGCCAGCTCCGCCACATGGACGGGCAGCCGGATGATCCGCACCTGGTTTGCGATGGAGCGCTCGATGGACTGTCTGATCCACCATGAAGCGTAGGTGCTGAACTTGAAGCCCCGCTTGTATTCGAACTTTTCGACCGCCCGGATCAGCCCGAGATTTCCCTCCTCGATGATGTCGGAGAAGGGGAGGCCCCTGTTGATGTACCGCTTGCCGATGGCCACGACGAGCCGCAGGTTGGACTCGATCATTTTTGCCCGGGCCTCCGGCGTCCCCCTCCTGGCTGCGTTTCGCCAGGGCCTGCTCTTCCGCGAAGGTGAGAAGCGATGATTTCCGGATCTCCTTCAGGTACAGCTTGATCGTGTCCAGATCGGACGAGGCAGTCTCCTCGCTTGCTGTTTTGTCCGGAAGCCGCCGGTGTCCTTCTGCGTGCCGGCCGCCGTCTTCTCGTCATAATGGCCGTTGTCCCAGGTATCATCTAATAACGGATCCTGTACCGCTTCTTCGTCGTAGATCATAGCTGAATCGGTAATCATGCCGCCTCCCTAAGATTATGCATTATGAATGTTGGGGTTCGAGGTCCAGGTTTACCTGAGTAGGTTCGTTGTTTTAATCATCCAGCCTTCTCGGTTCGGCCTTCCAGGCCAGTCCCTTGTGCAAGGGTCAGCCCGCGGACAATATCGTTTCGGTGATTTCCCGGAGGTCCAGCGGTTTCTCGAGATAGCCGGTAAAGCGCAGTCCATCCAGCCGGTCCTCCACGGAGCTTTTTGAATAGGCCGACATGATGATCACAGGCGTCCCGGGATGACATTTCTCCACTTCCGCAAGCAGCCGGTACCCGTCCATACCGGGCATGTTGAGGTCGGTCACCACAACGTCAAACTTGCAGGTTTTCAACATCTCGAGGGCCTTTTCCGCGGTGTTCGCGGTGACAATCTGCAGCCGCCGGGAATTCAGGCGCAGACCTTCGGCCAAGTCATTGAGAAAAGGGGTTTCGTCATCGATTAAGAGCACATCTATATTTACTTTGGCCTGCATGATGCTCTTAATAGAGCAAAGGATGTGCCAAAAGATTAATGCGGATAATGGCATTGAAAAAACAAAGAGTTGCGCGGGACTGCGCAAGCGAAGTGGGGGAAATGCGGCTATTCTGGATTGCTCATTTTGAATGGGCCGCCTATTTTAAACCGTATTCCTTGAGCTTTCTCTTGAGAGTAGATATGGAGATGCCAAGGGCCTTTGCGGTCTGCGTCAGATTGCCGGAAAGCGCGGAAAGGGCGCATTGAATGAATTCCTGTTCCGCCTGCGCGAGGGATTTGACCTCGGCCGGCGATGAAAACGCCTGCGGCGCCGTTCTGGCCGCGACCGACGGCTTCTCGATCAGCCGGGACGGCTCGAGGAGGGAGCCCTTCTGCAGGAACAAGGCGCGCTCCAGGATATTGCGCAGCTCCCGGACGTTTCCAGGCCAGTTCGTATTCCTTGAGCTTCGCGAGCTCGGTATCGGGGATCTCGACGCCCCGGCCCTTCGCGATCTGCGAGAGCAGGTAACCGCAAAGCGCGGGAATGTCCTCGCGGTGCTCCCTGAGCGGCGGGATGTGGATGCGGACCACGCTCAGGCGGTAATACAGGTCCTTGCGGAAGGTCTTGCCCAGCGCATTTTCCAGATCGGCGTTCGTCGCGGCGATGATGCGGACGTTCACCGGAGTGATGGCCGTGCTGCCGATCCTGCGGAGGGTCTTGTCTTCCAGGACGGAGAGGAGTTTCGTCTGGAGGTGGAGGGGCATGTCGCCGATTTCGTCGAGGAAGATCGTGCCGCCCTCGGCCATCTCGAACAGGCCTTTCTTGGCGCCTGATCGCGCCCGTGAAGGCGCCTTTTTCATGGCCGAAGAGCTCCGCCTCGATAAGGTTTTCCGGAAGGGCCGCGCAGTTGATGCTGACGAAGGCCGCCTGCGCCAGGGGGCCCCGGTAATGGATGGTCTTGGCGATGAGGTTTTTGCCGGTGCCGGTTTCGCCGGTGATCAGGACCGGCGCGTCCATGACCGACGCCGACTCGACGAGCCTGACGACGTCGGCAAAGCCGGCGCTGTCGCCGACGACGACCGAAGCCTCGCGGTCCTTGTTGCGGGCGTAGATCTGGATCTGCTCGACCCGTTCCAGGTCGAGGGTCCTGAGCGTGTTCTCGACCGTGAGCTTGAGTTCGTCGATGTCGAAGGGCTTGGACAGGTAGTCGTGGGCGCCGAGGCGCACCGCGGCGACGGCGTTTTCGAAGCTCGGAAAGGCGGTAATGAAAATGATCTTGGCCTGTTCGTTCTTTTCGAGGATCGCGGGGGCGAGGGCATGCCCCTCCCCGTCGGGGAGCTTCTGGTCCAGGAGCACGACATCGACCTTCCTGCTCGCGCATACGGAGAGCCCTTCCGCGCCTGTATTCGCGGTGAGCACCTCCAGCCGGTCGCTCTCGAGGTAGTCTCGCACGTTATTGCAAAACACCTTTTCGTCGTCGATGACCAGAAGCGTTTTTTTCCCCTTAGGCGGCATCCTGTCCCTCCGGCAGATAAATGGTTACGGTCGTGCCCCGGTCGAGCGCGCTTGTGATGTCGATGTCGCTGTCCATCCTGGTCAGCATTTTTTTGACGATCACCAGCCCGAGTCCCGTCCCATGCGGTTTCGAGGTGTAAAAAGGCTTGAACATGTCCTGCTGCTGTTTTTCCGTCATGCCGCAGCCGTTGTCCGCGATCAGCAGGAGGATGCGCCCGGATTTTTTCGAAACCGAAATGACGATTTCGGGGTTGGTCCGTCCGGCGAGGGCGTCCGCCGCATTGGTCATATGTTCAGCAGGACCTGCTGAAGCGCCCGCGGGTCCGCCACGATTTTCAGCGAGTCGGCTTTTACTTCGCGCCTGATGGCGATTCCTTTTTTCCCGAAATCCTCGGTAACGAGGAGCAGAAACTTTTCCAGGAAGTCCGCGATGTTCAGGTTCTCTTGTTCCTGTTTTTCATACAGGTTGTAGTTCCTGAGGCTTTTCAGGAGCTGCTCCACCCGGCCGATCTCGCCCATGGCGCGGTCGACGTAGTCCCGGATCGTCTCCTTCGAGGCGGTGTCCAGCTTGTGCTGCAGCACGGACAGGCTCATCTTGGCTGAGTTGATGGGGTTCCCGATCTCGTGCCGGACGCCGGAGAAGACATAGCCGATGTTGTCCATGGTGTTCACGGACTCGGCGATGGACTCGAGCCGGAGTTTCTCCGTGATGTCGCGCTTGACCGAGATATAATTGATGATCGCTCCCGCCTCGTCCCTGACCGGGCGAGAACGTGCTGTCTTCGAAATACAGGGAGCCGTCCTTTTTCCTGTTGATGAGCCGCCCCCGCCAGACGCCGTCGCGCCTGAGCGTCTCCCGGAGCTTCGCGGTAGAACTCTTCGTCGTGCCTGCCGCTGTCCAGGATATGAAGGGTGCTCCGACGGCCTCTTCCTTAGTATACCCGGTTATCTGTTCGAATGCGGAGTTTACGTATTGGATTTCTCCCGTCTTCGGATCGGTGATGACCACGCCTTCGGCCGTGGATTCCACCGCGCTTGCCAGCCGCGCCCGCTCCTTTTCGGCCTTTTTCAGCTCGGTGATGTCGCGGGCCACCGCGAAGACGCCGAGCACCTGTCCGGCCTCGTCGCGGTACACCGACGCGTTGTACAGCACCGGCGTTGATGCAGCCGTCGCGCGGCGTATCTCCAGGGCGAAGTCCCTGACCGAGCCTTCCCGGAAGACCTGCTGGTAGACGGATCGGGCCCTTTCGGGTTCAGTGAAATAGTCGGAGAAGTCGGTGCCGATCAGGTCGTTCCGCGACTCGGCCCGTCGCCGCTTCGGTGGCGGCATTGACGTCGGTGATCTTCCCGTCGGGTCCGATGGTCACCAGCGGGTCCAGGCCCGCCTCGATCAGGCTCCGGTTATAGGCGTTCGCGCGCCTCAGTTCCTCTTCGGCCTTTTTCCGGCCGGTGACGTCGATGAGCGTCAAGACCAGCCCCACGATCTTCCCGTCGGCTTCCTTGACCGGAAGCAGGCTCCAGTCCCAGTACGTCACCTCCTGGCCGAACCGCTCCGTCTGCTCGAAGGCCTGTTCGAAGGCGAAATAGGGCTCCCCGGTTTCCACGACCTTCCGGAAGACCGGCTCCAGCTCTTCGTCGGGGTAGACCTTGAAATAGTTCTTGCCGGCGAAGTACTCGGGATCGAGCCCCTCGTCCGCGGCGTAGGCGCGGTTCACGCGGATGAAGTTCGAAGTCCCTGTCCAGGTAGGCCACGAGCATGTGCGTGGTGGAGAATATCCTCTCCAGCAGCTCCGCTCGTCTTCTGGAGATCGTCGTAATTCTTCCGGAGTTCTTCCTCGATGCCGAACCGGAAAATGGCCTCGCCGATGATGAACGCAAGCTGCTCGAGGAACTCCACGCTGTCCCGGGAAGCATGCCCTGCCGCTCGTCGGCGATATGGATGGCCCCGAGCGGGCTTTCCCGGTAACGGATCGGGACGACGGCGAGCGATTGATATCCCGTCCGCATGCAGAGCGCCGCGGTACTGCTTCCTCTGCTCGCCGGTGAGGTCGTCCATGAATCCCGCCGTATCGTTAGGAGTAGAACGAGCCGCGCGGCCGTCATCGCGCAGAGGTCCGGACGCCGTCCGGGGTCCCCGCCACGACCCGCGTGCAGATGCACTGGTCCTTGATGCAGCGATACCATGCGTTCCTGTGCAGGAACGCCTCGTCGTAGCCCTCGCAGGACTCGAAAGGGATGTTCCGGTCCGGTCCACGATCCGGATGCCCGCATGGCGGCACCCGGTCCAGCTGCGGATCAGGCCGCAGGCCGCGTCGAGATACTCCTTGCGCGTGAATTTCTGGGTGAAGAGATTGAGCAGGGCGTTGGTCACTTCCGTGCGCCGCGCCGCCTTCTTGCGCTCCGTGATGTCGTGGAACGTCGAGAGCCACGCCGACGGTTTTCCTTCGTTGTCGCGCAGGGGCGAGATGACGCATAGCGTATCGAAGCGCTCCCCGCCCTTCTTCATGAGCCTGAGTTCGTGGCCGCCCTTCGGCATCGCCCCGCTGTACGCCAGGTCATGAACCTTCGCGAGCTCATCAACGGATTCCGGGGGCCAAAAGGGAAGGGGCGGCACGGAACCCTCGAGCTCTTCCCTGCTCCAACCCACCATGTCGCACAGCGCCTGGTTTGCGTAAAACAACTTTCCGGAAAGATCGACGGCCGCTATGCCGACGAGGATGGAGTCCTCGATCGTTCTGCGGAAATTCTGCTCGATCCAGAACGCCTCCTCGGCCCGCCTTCGTTCCCGGCGGTCAGCGGCTTCGCGCAGTTCCCGGTCCACGGCGGGGATGAGCCTTGCGAGCTTCCCCTTGATGATATAATCGTGGGCGCCCGCCTTCATGGCGCCGACGGCGATGTCTTCGCCGATGTTGCCTGAGACGATGATGAACGGCAGGTCGGCCCCGCTTTCCTTGAGGACCTCGAGGGCGGCGATGCCGCTGAACTTGGGCATGATGTAGTCAGAGATGATGAGGTCCCATTGCCGCCGTTCGAGGGCCGCCTTCATGTCCTCGCGCGTGTCGACGCGCTCGGACGCGGGTTCATAGCCGCCCCGCCTCAGTTCCCGGAGTCAGCAGGAGGGCGTCGTCTTCAGAATCTTCGACGATCAGGATGTTTAAGGGTTTGGACATAGGAAGATTCAGAGTTACGGTTGCAGCTTCAGTCTGCAGAGTATGAAAACGATGTCAGAGTCTGGTAATTACGTGAACTCGCAACGTGCAACCGTTTTGATTACGGCGCTTCGTTCAACACCAGCCAGTACAGCCCCAGGCTCTGCACGGCGTGCACGAACTGGTCGAAGTCCACCGGCTTGCGGATATAGCTGTTGGCGCCCAGTTTGTAGCTCTCGATGCGGTCTTTGTCCTCGCTCGACGTGGTGAGGATTACCACCGGAAGAAGTTTCGTCCTCTCATCGGCTCGGATGCGCTGCAGGACTTCGAGCCCGTCCATGCGGGGCATCTTCAGGTCCAGCAAGACCACCTGGGGCAGGACTTTTGTGTCCCGGCCCGCGAACTTTCCGGTGCCGAACAGGTAGTCCACGGCCTCGACCCCGTCCTGCGCCACGACCACCTCGTTTAAAATTTTGCTCTTCTTGAGCGCCCGCTGCGTCAGTGTCACGTCATCGGGGTTGTCTTCGGCCAGCAGAATTATCTTGGTTTTCATGAGGTCTCCTTCTTCTAAAAGTTGCGAGTTGCGAGTCGTTGCGTCTTGCAGGTTCAAGTTCAAATATCGGATTCGTCGTGTTCAGCGACGATTGAACACCGATAACCCTGGACCCGAACCCGCAACTGTTTTTCACAGCGTAAAATACACCGTCGTTCCTTTTCCCACCGCCCCTTCAATCCAGACCCGGCCTCCATGGCGGCTGATGATGCGCTTGACCGTTGCAAGGCCGATGCCGGTGCCGGAGAATTCTGCAGCCTGGTGAAGCCGCTGGAAGGGGTTGAACAGCTTGTTCGCATAGGCCATATCGAAGCCGGCGCCGTTGTCTTTTACGAAAAATGCCGGTACTCCCCGGGCATCGGTCACCCCAAATTCTATCACAGTACGGGGGGTCTTTTCACTAAATTTCCACGCGTTGGCGAAAAGATTTTCAGCGCAACAGTCAGGAGGCGCTCGTCGCCCGAGGCCGTGAGCCCGCCGGCGATGATGAACTCCGCCGGCCGTTCCGGATGGTTGTGCCGGAGCCGCGATGCGATATCGGACGCCATGGCGCTCAGGTCCACCTGTTCGCGTTTCATTTCCATCCGGGCCAGGCGGGAGAGTTTCAGCAGGTCGTCGATGAGCTGCCCCATGCGCTGCGTTGCGCCGCGGACGCGGGCGAGGTAGTCCTTGCCTTCAGTCGTCCAGCTTGTCGGCATAGTCTTCGAGAAGGGCGAGACTGAACCCGTCGATGCTCCGGAGCGGAGACCGCAGATCGTGGGAAACGGAATAGCTGAACGCCTCCAGCTCGCGGTTGGACTCCTCGAGCTGGCGGATATGGTGTTCAAGATGAGCGTTCAATGTCCTGACCTCTTCCTCGGCTTTTTCCCGGATGGCGATGTCTCGCCTGAGGGCGTCCGTCATCGCGTCGAAGGACCGTGAGAGGCGGCCGATCTCGTCATGGGAGCGCGTCCCCACCCGGTGGTTCAAATCGCCCGCGGCAACGGCCTCGGCGCCTTTTTGCAGTTCATGGACCGGGCGCGTGACCGTTCCGGCCACGACCAGGGCCGCAAACACTCCGATGAGCACGATGAAGGCCCCGGCCGAAATGACGATCGTTTGCAATTGACGCACCGGAGCGAAGGCCTCCACCGTGTCGATTTTTGTCACGAGCCCCCACCGCAGGGAAGGGAGGTATCGCCAGGCTGCCAGCACCTCCGTGCCGTGGTAATCATAGGTAAGCCCTGATCCGGTCTCGCCCAGAGCGGCCTTTTGCGCAGCCAGCGCGATTTTGTTGTTTAAGGGAGCTCTTCTTTTTAACGCGGCATCGGGGAAATGGCGAAGGGGACTGAGAAACAACACCTCGTTTCCATCCCTCCGGACGATCAATGCTTCTCCGGTCACGCCCAGCCCGGTCGTTTCCCGAATGAATTTGTATATGGGCCCCATATCCATCTCAATGACGATTTCTCCGATAAAATTCCCTCCTCTGTCTTTGATCGGGGCCACCCCGAGCATTTCGAAACGCATGTCCACGTCTTTGTCAAAATAGACATCGCTGAAGTAAATATCTTTTTTCCCTTCGGCGAAAGACTTTCTGTCTCCCACGATCGTTCCTAACTTCATTGCGCCGCGCGCGTCGTTGCGGCTGTACACGATCCTCCCCTGTGCGTCGGCAAGCGTAATATCGACATACCCGTAGGCATCCTGATAGGGCCTCAACCTGTCGTCCAACTCTTCTTTTGCGCGCAGATACGCGGGGTCTTGCCTGTCGGTCATTGCCTTGTTCAGCATTGGCAGGTTCCGGATGATGCTCTCAATGCGCTGCGCGGTCCTGAGATCGCCTTTCCGTTCAATGAAGAACGTCTCGATCTTGTCCTTTTTCAGGTCCGCGATGTTGTTCAGCTGCGCGATCCGGACGGTTTCCAGCTCAGACCTGGCCTTCGTAAACAGAAACGTTCCGAAGACGAACAGGGGAATGCCGGTGAAGGCAAGGAGCAGAATGATAAGTTTTGTTCTTATGGACACGGTTGCTCCGTCTCAGGTTTCGAGTTTCTGGTTGCGAGTTTCGTGTTGAGAGTCGAAAACCCGTAACTCGCAACCCGGAACCCGTAGCGGTTTTTACAGCGTGAAATAAAAAACAGCCCCTTTGCCGACCTCTCCCTCGGCCCAGATCGAGCCGCCGTGGCGGTGGATGATGCGCTGGACCGTGGCCAGGCCGATGCCGATGCCGGGAAATTCCGAATTGTCATGCAGCCGCTGAAAGGCCACGAACAGCTGAGGCGCGCAGGCAGGGTCGAACCCTGCTCCGTTGTCCCGGACGAAATATACTGATTTCGGATTGCCCCCTCACCCTACCCTCTCCCCTCAGGGGAGAGGATGAAGGAGAGGCGTGGTCATCATTCCGCAATGCGTTTATGCCCGCGCTTACGAGTGCATCGCGCGAGTGCAGGGTACAATCCGCACTCCGCATTTCCGTGACTCCGAATTCGATCCGCGCCGTTTCCTGCTTTGCCGTAAACTTCCAGGCGTTCCCGATTAGGTTCTCGAAAACCGCCCTGAGCATGATGGGGTCGACCTCGGCCGATACTCCCTCGGCCGCGACAAACTCCACATGCCTGCCGGGTTCCGACCTTCTCAGTTCATCCGCCACGCTACGCGCCAGCGCACTCAGATCCGTCACGACGCGCCTGAGTTCCCCGCGCGACAGGCGGGAGAGGTCCAAAAGCGCCTTGATAAGCTGCTCCATCTTCCCGGCAGAGTCGCGCACGCGCCGGAGGTAGTCCTTGCCGTCGTCATCGAGCTTGTCCGCATAGTCTTCCATAAGCAAGCGGCTGAAGCCGTCGATGCTCCGGAGCGGGGCCCTCAAATCGTGGGACACGGAATACGCGAAGGCCTCCAGTTCCTTGTTGGCAGCTTCGAGCCCGGCGGTTTGCTCTTTCACCAGCTCCTCAAGGTTCGCCCGATGTCTGTTCAACTCATATTCGCTCTGCAATCGCTCGAACGTCGTCCCCGCCAGGCCGGCGAGCGCAAGATAGATGTTCAGCAATTCGTTCGGAATCGGCAGGGCGCCCCTGTGGCCGATCAGCATGACTTTTTTCGCATGGTATTCTTCTACGATGGGAAGAAAAGCCGTCATCGAAGGGGAGGGGGTGAGTATCACCCGCGACGCCAGAAAGCCGCTGTCCAGTACGTCCGCAATGACGGTCCGGACATCATCCGTAAGGACGCGCAGGGCGGCAGCTTCGTCGGGCAGCGTACAGCGATGGATCGAGATTTCCCGGTCAGCGCCTCTCTCTGCGAAGGCCGTCCAGTCCGCGGGAAAGTAGGTCTTGATGAACTTCCCCAGGTGGTCCCAGACGTCCTGCTGCGTCTTGAGTCGGACAAGGTACTGGACCGACTTGATGAAGGCGTTGAACATCTGCGGCTTGTCATAGCGAGCAGCATTCGCCGTTTGTTCGTCGTTCGAAGGCGTGTCGATGATCCGCACGCCAAGATCGGTTACCGGCCGCAGTTGACAGGCGAGGCGGGTATTCCGCTCGAAAGGCTCCGACGTCAACAGAAGAAGCTCGTTTTTCGTCGGCCCGTTGGCGTCTCCCGATTCGACCCGAACGAGACAGAGGCCGCAGGCCCCGTTGCCCCGGCAGCCGGAACGGATCACAACGCCCGCGGCATCGAGGATCTCCCGCACGGAAGGCCCGGGAGAAAAGGGGACCTCGCGGACCCCGCTGCTGGTATTTACGATAAGCTTAGGCATAGTGCGGCCTCCAGCCGCAATAAACCGATCCCCACCCCCGATTAAATCATTCGAGGACGACTCTAACGCTCCCCTTGAAGGGGAGGGACTGATAACATTCTCCCCCTTCAAGGGGGAGACTCAGAGGGCGATGGGTCACTCATCCCTCGTTCCTCCGCGCCGCCTCCACCATCGCGGCGATGTTCTCCGGCCGGGCTTCGGGCGGTATCTCGCATCCCGACGAAAGGATAAAGCCTCCACGGTCGCGGAATGAGCGCAGAAGGTCCGCGGATTCCGCTTCGATGTCCGCGGGACTTGCCTCGATAAAGGAAAGCGACTTGATATTGCCGTCAAGACAGGTGGTTGGAAGGCGGCTTCCTGCATCCGACACGCTTACGTTGTAGTCAAAATTCGCGATATGGACCCCGGCCCTCGGGTAATAGGGCAGGATCGGGCCCGCGGGCCCGGCGATATGGAGCCAGTTCGCGACTGCGCCTGACGCCGCCATCGCCTGGAAGAGCCGCCGCAGCCGGGGGAGTTCGAACTCCCGGAAAAACGGCGGCGGAATTACGGCGGGAGAGGCGGCCGGATTGAAAACGATCGGCAAATGAGCGCCGGCCTCGATTTGGGCCAGACCAAATCGGATGAGGACCTCGGTCGCAAAATCCATTACCTGCTCCAGCTGCGGGGAGTCATCGATCGCCAGGTAAAGTGCGGTTTCCAGCCCGAGCAATTGGGCGGTGAGCGTGAAGGGGCCCGTGACGCAGCCCACGATCAGAACTTCATTCCCAAGCTCTCGTCTGAGGATCCCGAGGGCCTTCAGCATCTCCGGCATGCGTCCCGCCTGCCGAGGATCGGGAAGAGACAGCGTTTTCAAATCGCCCGCCCGTAAGAGCGCATACCGTTCGATCGTCGGATACTGGTTCTTGCGGTATGTGCAGGGCCGACCCGACGGCTTCGGTCTCCACGCTGGCATCCATCACCGAGAAGACGGCGTCATAGCCATAGTGTTTCCATGCGTTCAACTGGCATTGGGCGAGGGTCTCACCGTCCCGCACGTAGTCATCCACGGACGCGCCGGAGAACGTTGCGGCATGGCCGAATACCTGCGCGATGACCGGCGTCCGGTCGGTCTCCTGAAACTTGACGGCTGCTATGACCCGTTCCAGGCTGTTCATGGTTTCTCCGTTAAATAAATCACTTTAATCAAGCTTGTCATACCTGCGGAAGCAGGTATCCATTGGCTTTTTACTCGACAAACTTCAAAATGGATTCCCGCTTTCGCGGGAATGACAAAAAAGTTTCACTGAAGTACTACAAGCCGATCCTCTCCAGAAACCCCAGGCTGTCGAACGCGGTCTCCGCCACGAAGTCTACGTTAAGCCCGTGCGGTGAAGATTGCTTGAGCGCCGCGCCGCCGGCAATGACTTTCACCCGGCCGAGTCCCCGAAGGGCCAGCTGCTCCTTCACCTGTCTGACCAGGGGGATGATCGGAGTGATCAGGCCGCTGATCCCGATTGCCAGAGGAAACTCTTTCTCCGCCGTTTCAAGGAGTTTTTGCAGAGAGCAATCCTTGCCGCAATCCACGACGTGATAGCCTTTGGCGATAAGCACCATCTTGAGAATATTTTTGCCGAGATCGTGCACATCCCCCTCCATGGACGCTATCACGACGGTCCCGTTGGAGCGCGTGTCCGTCGTGCCGGCGGGATAGAGGTATTTCATGACTTCCATTACGGCGCGGCCGGCCAGCATGATTTCAAGAAGGTTGAATTCTTCGAGCGTGCATTTGGCGGCGAGGGACGACATGGCGGGCTCGACGCCGTGGATCACGACGTGCTCGGGACGGACGCCGCTGCCCAGCAGTTTTTGGGTCAGGGAAACCGCTTCCTCGCTGTCACCCTCGAGGATCATCGCGATGAAATTGTCCATGTCGGGATTGTTCAATGGTAACCCCCGTCTTGAAATGTGTGGCGTGTTGCGAGGTGCGGGTTGCGCGTCATATGGTCACTTTCTGTCATTCCTGCGAAAGCAGGAATCCATTTTGACTTTTCTACAGCAAGTCGGGATAGAGATCTTTCCATTCAGATATTAAGTTACTTTCGATAAGCTCTATTTTCCAATACCCTTCCATTTTTTTAACTGTTTCTCTCTGTTAGAGCAATTTCTACGTCAGTTGTCATTTCGTAGTAGACGAGGCTTGAACTTTATAGTCTTTAGTAAATCCATCTACCATATATTTTGTATTCATATACTCTCTTGGCCAGGTCTGAAGTTACACCGATATATAAAGTACCTCGGATTCTGCTGGCTAATCATATATACATAGTATTGTTTCATGCATTGGCGTCACGGATAAAATGGATTCCTGCTTTCGCAGGAATGACAACCGTTTCACAACGTAAAATAAAACACCGCCCCCTTGCCCGGTTCTCCCTCGGCCCAGATGCGGCCGCCGTGGCGGTGGACGATGCGCTGTACCGTAGCGAGGCCGATGCCGATTCCGGGAAACTCTTCCGCCGTGTGGAGCCGCTGAAAGGGCGTGAACAGCTTGTCCGCGTATGCCATGTCGAACCCTGCGCCGTTGTCCTTGACGTAATAGACGTTCGTCCCGTCTTTTTGCGTCGTACCGAACTCGATGCGTGACGTTTCGCATCTGCACGTGAATTTCCACGCGTTCCCGAGGAGGTTTTCCAGCACGGCCCGCAGCATGACGGTGTCTCCTTGCGCCGTGATCCCGTCGGGGATGATGAAGGCCGCTTTGCGCTCGGGCCCGGTTTTCGCGAGTTCTTCGGCGATACCTTTGGCAACCGCGCTCAAGTCCACCCGGGCGCGCCTCATTTCTCCCCGGGTCTGCCGCGAGAGATTCAGCAGGGCGTCGATAAGCTGCGACATCTTATCGGCCGCCGCGCGGACGCGCCGGAAGTAATGCCTTCCGGAATCATCCAGCTTGCCGGATTGTTCCTCTTCAATTGCCTGCGTGAACCCGCTAATGGCCCGAAGCGGCGCCCTGAGGTCATGGGAAACCGAGTAATTGAAGGCTTCAAGCTCCCTGTTGGCGGCCTCCAGTTCCGCGGTCCGCGCGGCGACCCGCCGTTCAAGCTCTTCGTTCAGTTTCCTGAGCGACTCCTCCGCGCGCCTGCGCTCCGCGATTTCCTCCTCCAGTTCCTCGTTGGCACTGGCGAGCTCGGAGGTGCGCTCGCGGACCCGCAGTTCAAGCTCGTCACGCGCCTTTTGAAGCCCTTCTTCACTCGACTTGAGGTCCCTGAACAGGAGTCGGGAAGGCTCCGCCACGCCGGTGACGACGATGGCCCGGTAGATGCAAAGTGTCGAGGCGAGGAGGAAAAAATGGCCGATCATGTTGGCCGGTCCGAAGACGCTTACGTAATGGGTAAAGAAAAGCTCGGACAGCACCGCAGCGAGCGCGGCGGCGATCATCAGCCGTAAGACGGCGCGGTCGAATAATTTCCGCTGCCGGAGAAGAAGGACAAGGGACGCGAGAAAGAAAAATGCGATGATGTATTCGCTCACGATCTTGAAGGTAGTCAAACCCGAGCCTTCGATGAAGCAGGCGGGAAATCGGCCGGAAAAGATCGCGAAGAGCAGGACGACGGTAAGAAGCCCGTAGGCCGCCAGTATCTTCCCCGCGGGGAAGGTGCGCTTTACGAACAGGGGGGCCGCCAGGAAGGAAAGGCTTGCCACATAGCGGAAGGCGATCCAGAGCTGCGTGGGCAGATCGGCGGAATAGCCGGTGAATATCCCCATGCCTTTGTACGCAAGGGTATGGGTGAGATCAAGAGTGCCGGAGGAGAGACAGGAGATGCCGATAAACAGCAGGTAGCGGTTGTCCTGGATGCGGCGCGTATGCCAGGCGAGGACAAAAATGACGGAAGCCGTGAGCACGTTGAACAGCTCCAGCAGGCTGTGAAAGAGCAGGTAGCTGTAAAGGCTGCTGGCGTAGAGGCCGGTTACGATCACGAGGCCTAGCATTACGGGAACTGCCGTCGTGGATGACGCATGTGTTTCGGATGTTTGGATCATATACTAATGATCTTATCTGTCATTCCCGCGAAAGCGGGAATCCATTTTGAATTTTACTACAGTAAGTTGGGATAAAGATCTATCCATTTTGAATTGTTTTGTTCGATTAGCTCAATCTTCCAAGCCCTTTTCCATTTCTTGAGCTGTTTTTCTCTGGTCAGAGCGCTTTCTACGTCGACTTGTCGCTTCGTAATAGACCAGGTTATGGACTCTATAGTCTTTAGTAAATCCATCAACCATATCGTTCTTATGTTCAGTATATTCTCTTAACCAAGTCCGAGGTTACACCGATATAGAGAGTCCCGCGGATCTTGCTAGCCAGTATGTATACATAGTATTGTTTCATGCAGGCATGATGTTTAAAATGGATTCCTGCTTTCGCAGGAATGACAATGACGCCTTAGCTGACAACTTGTAAGTAATAAATCGTCGCTCCCTTCTCGACCGCGCCTTCCGCCCACATGCGGCCGCCGTGGCGCCTGATGATGTTGTGCGCGATGGCGAGTCCGATGCCGATGCCGGGAAATTCCGCCGACGCGTGGAGGCGATGAAAGGGCTGAAACAGCCTGCCGGCGTATTCCATGGAAAAGCCTGCTCCGTCGTCGCGGACATAGAACGCCCTTTCCCCGGCGATCTCGGCGACGCCGAATTCGATTTTCGCGGCTTGGCGCTTTCCCGTGAATTTCCAGGCGTTGTCGAGGAGGTTCTCGATCACCAGCCGCAGCATATCGGTGTCACCCTTCGCCTTCACGCCCTCGGCGATGATGAACTCGACTTGCCTGTCCGGCTCCTTCTTCTTCAGCTCGTAAGCGGCCACCTGCGCCACCGCGCTCAGGTTTACGACCTGTTCCTTGAGCTCTCCGCTGGTCAATCGCGCCATCGACTGCATCGCCTCGATGAGCTGCGCCATCCTGTGGCTCGCCGAATACACGCGCCTGCAGTAATCCTTGCCGACTTCATCCAGCCGGTCGCCGCGGTCTTCCATGAGGGCCTGGATGAAGCCCTCGATGCTCCGGAGCGGCGCCCGGAGGTCGTTCGAGACGTGTCTCGGCGAACGCCTCGAGTTCTTTATTCACGGTTTCAAGCTCGGCGTTGGACTGCTTGAGCGCCGTCCTCCATTTTTTTTCGCGCCGCGAGTTCGCGCTGCATGTCTTCCAGGAGGGCGGCGTTCGATGTTTTCCGCCTGCTTGCGCGCGGTAATATCCCGGTCGAAGGCGAGGATATATTTATGGTCCGCGAATTCGAGCAGGCCCGCGCTGATCTCGCAGGGGAAAACAGCGCCGTCCTTGCGGCGGTGGGAAACTTCCTTATTTATCCATTCCCCTGCCAGTATGCGCTTGATCAATCCGGGCACCTGCCGGGCCGCATCGGGGGCGTCGAGTTCCGTGATGTTGCGGCCGGCGAGTTCGCCGTCCCCGTAGCCGTGCATCTGCGGCCGCCGTCCTGTTGGCGGCCACGATTTGGCCCGCTTGTTTTCCCTCCGCTTCGAGGATGAATATGGCGTCTCCGGCCCGTTCAAAGATGAGCCGGTAACGGTTCTCGCTTTCCCGCAGCGCCGCCTCCGCCTGCCTGCGGAGCGTGATGTCTTCTACCGCCCCGATCATTCGGAGCGGACGCCCCTTGTCGTCGAAGATGACCGCGCCGGTCACCTTGACCCATATGTGGTCCCTGTTTTTGCGCAAATATCTTTTTTCACTGATCCATCCGGCAGTCTCGCCCCGCATTGCCCGCTGGATCGCCTCATTGTCCGCCCTCCGGTCATCGGGATGGGTGATCTCGGCGATCGTGAGTTTGCTCAGTTCCGCGGCGGTATAGCCCGTGATCTCGCAGAATTTCCTGTTTGCCCGCACGAAATGTTTCGTTTTGATGTCGACCTCCGCAATGCCCATCGCGGACAACTCGAACATGGCGCGGAATTCTTCTTCGCTTTCACGCAAGTGCCCTGTTACTTTCGCCGAGTTCGTCCTGTATCTGACGGAGCTCTTCATTCTGCATTTCGAGCTCGATCTGATGCGATTCCAGTTCGGCGATGAGACTCTTCGGGTCCTGGGCGCAAAGTTCGCGAGCCTTACCTTTTGGCAGGCCGGGTTTCTTGACAGCCTTTGGGCGTGGAGCGGCTTTAGGGGCAGGTGGTTTGCTTTTTTTCATACCTTTCCTGTTTCACGGCGTCCGGACCTGATTCAGGCTACGCCTGTCATTCGATACGGGAGAGATCGGCAAGGATGTCATCGAAATGACTTGATAATTCAGCTAGTTCGCTCTCACAATATAAGCTATTTTTACGAAAAATCAAGAAGATTAACGGGGGAGGGGATAGTTTCGGGTCTTATTAATAGTCTCAAAACAGTACCATCATGATAAAACGTCATTCCCGCAATACTTCTGAGCAGGAATCCATTTTCCCCATTATCACAATGGATCCCCGATTGAACCATTCGGGGATGACAATCTTGTCAAAGCGTAAAATAAGAACGTCGCGCCTTTCTCGACCCGGCCTCGGCCCACATCCGTCCGCCGTGGCGCTTGATGATGGTGTGAGCGATGGCAAGACCGATGCCGACGCCCGGAAATTCGGCGTCGGTATGGAGCCGCTGGAAGGGCCGGAAGAGCCTGTCGGCAAAGGCCATGTCGAACCCCGCGCCGTCGTCCCGGACGAAATAAACGATTTCGGATTGCCCCTTCACACCATCCTCGTCCCCTCAGGGGAGAGGCCGAGTGAGGGGTGGTCTTTATCGCATCCGAATTTCCATGACTCCGAATTCGATCTTTGCCGTAGGATGCCTGCCCGTGAACTTCCATGCGTTGTCGAGGAGGTTCTCGATCACGACCCGCATCATGTCCGTATCACCCTTGCCCTTACGCCCTCGGCGATGATGAAATCGACCCTGCGCCCGGGCTGCCTCTTTTTGAGTTCGTGGGCTATGATGTGCGCCGCCGCGCTCAGGTCGACGACGTTTTCCGCGAGTTCCCCGCTGGTCAGGCGGGACATGGTCCACAGGGCCTCGATGAGCTGGCTCATCCGCAGGGTGGCCGCCTGTATCCGCCTGCAGTAAGTCCTTTCCGGTGTCGTCGAGAAGGTCCGCATAATCCTCGAGGATCGCCCGGCTGAATCCCTCGATGCTCCGAAGCGGCTTCCTGAGGTCGTTCGCGACGGCGTAGGAAAAGGATTCGAGCTCCTTGTTCACGGTTTCGAGCTCGGCGTTGGTCTGTTTGAGCGCCTCCTCCAGTTTCTTCCTCGCGGTGAGATCCAGTACGCCGCCGACCAGCCGTACGGGTTTGCCCGATTTGTCCCGGGAAATGCGGGAGTGGTCGTATACGTAGGCCCAGCTTCCGTCAGCGCGTTGGAAGCGGTACTCGGCGGACCAGGCGTCGCTTGTTCCCCGCCAGGGCCGCGTTCAGGCTCGCAACGACCCGGTCTCGTTCCTCGGGGTGGACGCGGTCGGTCCACCATTTCAAGGGGGAGGCGGTTTCCGGAGGCCGTCCGTACTGGGCGTCATAGATGTCGCTCTTGATAGCCTTGTCGTTGACGGGGTCCCATTCCCAGATGGCCATGTTGGCGGCGCTCACGGCGAGCTGCAGCCGCTCTTCGCTCCCCCGCAGCGCCCGTTCCGCCCGCATGCGCTCGGTGATGTCGAGGAACAGGGCCGCGACATGGTGAGGCGCGGGACAATAGGCGTAGACTTCATAATGTCTTCTTGAGCGTGGACGACCAGATTTCGAAGTGCGCAGGAATGCAGGTCTGGGCGACTGCCGCGTATTTTTTTATCCACGAGGGGTCGTCGCCGGGAAAGACCTGGCGCTTTGTCTTGCCGATCAAGTCGCTCCGCCGGAGCCCGGTCATTTGTTCGAAGGCGGGGTTGACCTCCAGAAACCGGCAGTCGGAAGGCCTTCCCTTTTCATCATACAAGACTTCATGGAGGGCAAAGCCCTGGGTCATTCCATTGAACAGGGAACGATACCGGAGTTCGATTTCGGTGCTCGCCTCTTCGGCCAGGACGCGGTCCGTAATGTCGGTGACGACCGTCCTGATCGGACCGTCCCCTCCCTCGATTGCCGTGGTCATCACGCTTTGCAGTTGCACGTACCGGGGGCTGGGCCGCCCCGTGAGTCTCACTTCGCAGACTTGCCGCGTCTGTTTGCTGACGACGTCTTGAAAGTGCTCTTCGGAGCGTGAGCGCAGTCTTCCGCGCTCGAGAGAAAACGAGAGAAGGGCCTGCCCGGCAGCGCGCGTCTGTCCACGCCGAGGATGTCGGCGCCGGTCTTATTGACCTCCCGAATTATGCCCCGGGCGTCAAGGGTAAAATATCCAACGGGCGCGAAGTCGTACAGGTCCGCGTACCTGTTCCGCGCCATTTGAAGATCAACCTGGATCTTGCGCAGCTCCTCATTCTGCATCTCCAGCTCGATCTGGTGCGTGCCGAGCTCGGTGATGAGTTGCTACATGTCCTTGGTGGACAGCTCGCTCAACCGTTGCGGCTGCTCCTTGAGCTTTTTTTTCGCCTTGCGCAGCAAGGCTGGCCGGTGTCGACGAGTGGTGTCTTTTTTTTCATTATTATAACGCCCATCTAGCGGAATAAAAAAAGCGGATCGTCAGCATTATGCTTTCGATCCGCCTTGTAATTATTATACTACAAATGAATGCTGTTCGTTGTGCCGGTTTTATATGCCTGCGAGAAAAAGAGTCCCATGTTTCGTAAGACTTTTGAATTATAGCTCGGATCAAGCTCATCGTTTTTTCCGTCACGTCCTCCATCGCCAGAAGGATCGTTTCGGTCTCCATGTCTTCCTGGTGGATGCGCCGGGCGTTCAGGAGCATCTTTTTATGGCCGATCGCGGGAAGTCGTGCTCCACCACGATAGTCCTCAAAGGGTGTGCTGCTCGCGAGCACGTCATCCAGGAGTTTTTTCAAGGCGGGGATGTTCCACTGGCCGTTGCCCAGTTCGAAGATTTGCCGCTTCTCGGTCTCTTCGGCCGTGGTCCTGAAGTTGATCGTAGAATGCGCGGTTCGCGGACAGCACGAGCAATTCGCGGTCCAGCACCAGAAACGGCTCGCGCACCGTGTCCACGATGCCCTGCAGGCCGGCGAGGCTCTCTTCGAGCAGCCGGGTCCGCTGCTGCTCCGTGATGTCCATGAAGGTGACGACCACGCCGTCGATGACGTTGTCCGCGGTCCGGTAGGGCACCATGCGCACGAGGTACCACCGTCCTTCCTGATGCCGCACGGTCCGCTCCTTCTGGGTGAGGGTCCGGAGCACCTCTTCGGCGTCCGCAGCGAGGTCCGGGTACTCCAGCTTGAGGGAGATGTCGCTGATGGGCCTGCCGACGTCGGTCTGGATGATGTTGATCACGTCGGCGGCGCTCGGCGTAAAGCGCCTGATCCTGAGTTCATAGCTCAGGAAGATCGTCGCGATCTGGGTGCTTGCCAGGAGGTTTAAAATGTCGCTGTTTGCCTCGGAGAGTTCCTCGATCTTGTGCTGAAGCTCCGTGTTCACCGTAAGGAGTTCCTCGTTCGTGGACTGGAGCTCCTCCCGGGAGGTCTCGAGCTCCTCGTTGGTGCTCTGCAGCTCCTCGTTCGAGGACTGGAGCTCCTCGTTCGACGACTTGAGCTCCTCGTTCGAGGTCTCGAGTTCCTCGATGGTCGTCTGCAGGTGCTCCCGCGTGGATTTGAGCTCGTATTCCATGGCGGAGAGCTTCTCGGTTGACTTCTCCCGGGAGCGGATCTTCGCCTTCGTCGCTTTTTCTTCGTGCGCGGCAGGGACTTCGTTGAACACGATCATGACGAGCCCTTCCAGGTGCTCGGGCCTCGTGATGTACCTGATCTCGAGGTTCACCGGCTTATACCCTCCGTTCGTCTTGACCTGGAGTCCCTCGTAGAGCACGTCCTTCTTCTGGGCCACGGCCTTCCGGAGTCCGGTCCTGACCTCGATGCGGATCCCGTCGCGCGCCATATCCAAGATGTTGAGGGCCGCCTTGCCCGAGGCGGGTTCCAGGTATTTTCCGGTCTTGCCGTGGAAGTAGAGGATGTCGCCCTTATCGTTCACCACGACACAGGGCGGGGAATAGCGCTCCAAAAGAATCCTTTCGGTGACGTCCCCGATGTTTGCGGAAGGGGGCCGGACCGCTTCCGCGGCAACGGCCATCCTCTCTTTCCCGGCCAGCGCCAAGGGCCGCCGGTAGCTCGAAAGCGGCGACCGGCAGCGTTTCGACGCGTCTGGCGCGGTAGATCTTCCACCGCTTGTCCATGACGGAGTACCTGTCCGAGGAGTCTCCCACGGTCTCCGAAGAGCCCAAGAAACAGGACCCCCTCCGGGTTCAGCGCGTAGTGAAAGAACGACAGCACCCTTTTTTGGAGAGCGGCGCCCATGTAAATCAAAACGTTTCTGCACGAGATGAGGTCCAGTCTGGAGAAGGGCGGGTCCTTGATGAGGTCCTGGCTCGCGAAGACAACGGATTCGCGGACCTCCTCCCTGATCTTGTACGTCCCGCTCTTCTTGATAAAGTAGCGGCCCAGGCGCTCGGCGCTCACGTCCTCGGTGATGCTTTCGGGGTAAGTCCCTCCGCGGGCGATTTCGATGGCGCCCAGGTCGATGTCCGTGGCGAAGATCTGGAACTTGTTATGGCGGTCGTTATGCTCCCGCAGGTATTCATCGCAGAGGATCGCGAGGGAATAGGCCTCTTCTCCGGTGGAGCATCCCGGCACCCAGATGCGCGTGCTGGTTGCCCTGTGTCCATTGCCGAGTATGAGCGGCAGGGCGCGGTTCTTCAGGATATCGAAGGCATCGGGATCCCGGAAAAAGCTCGTGACCCTGATAAGGAGCTCGTTGAAGAGGGTGTTGATCTCGTGGGGATTGTTGCGGAGATAAACGACATAGTCGTCGAGGGACTCGATCTGGTGGAGTGCCATGCGCTTGTGGATCCTGCGAATGACCGTGTTCTGCTTGTAGAGCGTGAAATCGTGGCCCGTCTGGGCCCGGATGAGCGTATGGATCCTCTGGAGCGCCTCGACGGGCCGCTCCTCCGGCCGCATGGCAGGCAGCGCGAGCCGTGTAGCGGCGACCCGCGTATACCGGAGCAGAAGCTCGGGCATCCCGGAGGCGGGCAGTACGTGGTCCACGAGGCCCGTTGCGATGGCGCTGGCGGGCATGCCCTCGTACTTGGCGTCCTTCACGTCCTGCGCGAGCACAAGCCCTCCCTCACCCTTGACCGCCCGGAGTCCGAGCGTGCCCTCGGTGCCGGTGCCGGACAGGATCACGCAGATGGCCCTGTCGCCCTGGTCCTGGGCGAGGGACCGGAAGAAAAAATCAATAGGATGCCGCACGCCGCGCTGCTCCGCGGGCGCCTGGAGAAGAAGCGCTCCGTGACTGATGGCCATGTCCTTGTTCGGCGGGATGATGTACACGCGGTTCGGCCTGACCTCCATGCCCTCCCTGGCCTCGAATATTTCCATGGTCGTGAACCGCTTGAGGAGATCGGCCATGAGGCTCTTGTGTTCCGGCGAGAGATGGGGCACGAGTACGAAGGCCATGCCGCTGTCCGCGGACATGTGGCCGAAGAACTGCTCGAAGGCCTCGAGCCCTCCCGCGGACGCGCCGATGCCGACGACGTAGAAGCCGTTCTTTTCTGACGCCGGGCAAGGCCGGCTCAGGCTGCGCGGGACAGCGAAGGTTTGGGGGCCGGTTTGGAGCGGCGCGGCTGATCAGAGCGGGCCGGCTTCTTTTTTACGATTTTTCTTGCAGGGGATTTTTTTGCGGCCATGTTGTAATAGTATAGGAAAACGGCGGGGAATGCAATGAGCGGTAATGCTTGTCGAGGGGTTTTTATCCTGTCATACTCGCGAAAGCGGGTATCCATTGGCTGTCTAAAGCTCAACGTCAACATGGATTCCGGGTCAAGCCCGCAATGACAATAAGAGGAAACAGGCGATGCATGCGACGCTACGCTGGCATTTTCGCAGGTAAATTCCCAGCGCCTGCGAGAAGCCGGAAAGGACGCCCGCTTTACCTCGTCGCAAGAGACACTTCGCGCCCGAGTTCCCGATCGATGGACGTGACGTGCGTCCCCCGAGCCACCCCCGCGGATAACCTCGGCCTCGAGCGCCGGATCATAGTCGATCAGGATAGAGCCGTGCTGGAGAAACGCATGCGAGAGCCGTCGCTGGGCGCTGCCGACGATCTTTTTTCCGTGGACCACGATCTCGTACCACGACGGAGAGGCAAAGCAGGAAGGGTCTTTGTCCGTCTTGTTTACGAGCGCGGCGTGACGGCCCCCGCGAGAGACCATCTCGGCATCGATGCCGAGGTTCGCGAGCCCAGCCAGAAGTCCCGCTGCTATGACCTTGTACGTGCCGAGCACATCAGGGGGGAAGAGCGGGTTGTCAATGCGTGAGACGATGCTGTAGGTGAGCTCCCGGCGATGGAGCACGGCCCTGCCGCCGGTGATGCGCCGCACGACGTCGAAGCCGAGCCGCTTGCAGGCATCCGCATTCACCGAGGTCTCGGCTGTCTGAAATCTTCCGAGGGAAACGGCAGGCGGGTCCCACGTGTAGAAACGAAGAACAGGCATGTCGTCGCCCGCCTGGGCGCGGGCAAGCAGCTCCTCGTCTACGGTCATGTTATGCGCGCCGTATTTGCGCCGGAATCGAGAAATTTCCAGTTAGTCGCCATACAACGAGGGCTCATTATTCGGCCGGGTCTTGAACCGCCGGTAGGACCACATGTACTGTTCCGGCATTTCGCGCACCCATGCCTCGATTTCGCGGTTCATGCGCGCGGCGTCGGCAGCCGGATCGTCGGTCGGGAAATTTTCGAGGGGAGGGTACAGGCGCACTTCGTACCCGCGGCCGCGCGGCAGGATGCGGGTGATGCAAGGAACGACGGCCGCGTTCGTGCTTTGGGCGATGCGGCTCGTGGCGGTGACGGTCGCGGCGGGGATGCCGAAGAAGGGGACGAACACGCCGGCGCGCTCGCCCATGTCCTGGTCGGGGAGATAATAGAAGGGCCGCCCCTCGCGGATCAGGCGGATGACCGTTTTCAGGCTCGCGTCGCGTTCAACGACCACGGCGCCGAACCGTTCCCGGCGCTTGAAGAGGTATTCGAGCAGGGGGTCCCGGGCCTTGCGGTACATGCTGACGTATTCTTGCTCGATGGACAGGCGCGCCCCGCCCATGTCGAGGCCTATGAAATGCGGCGCGAGCAGGATGACGTTCTTTCCCTGCGCAAAGGCGTCGTCGAGATGGTGCTTGTCGCGCAGCGTGACGAACCGTTTGATTCTCCATGCGGGCGCCAAACCAGGCCACGCTGAGGCTCAGGACGGCGAAGCCGCTCAGACGGAAATGCTGCTTTACGAGCCTCCGGCGCTCGGAGGCGGCTCTTATCGGGAAAGCAAAGTTCGATGTTTCTCTCGGCGAAACGGCGGTTGGACGTGGGGAACCAGGAAGACGAACGATCCGAGGCCGCTGCCCAGGACCCAGAGCACGCGGCCCGGCATCCAGCTCAGGAAGAGCATGAGCGCCAGGACCGGCCAGGCGTACCAGTACCGGGGGTTGAGGAAGGTTTTGAGGGAGACGGTGATGCCATGATCTGATTCGTCATTCCGGGCTTGACCCGGAATCCAGTGACTTTACAATGAGCCTCTGGATTCCCGTTTCGCGGGAATGACGAGCCACATTTATTCTGCGCAGTCTTATAACGGAGTTTATCTTTCTCTGCGTCCTCTGCGGTGAAAAGTCTTCGCACAAAAAAGCCTGAGAATCATCCGACTCTCAGGCTTGTACATGTATTTTTGATCCGCACCCGGCGGATTGTTTACGAGCCTCAGCCGCCTCCCCAGGAATGGCCGCCGACGCTGCAGACTGACCCGCCGCCGCGGACGAGAACTTGGAGACGAGCTTTCTCGCCTTTTTTTCCTTGCAGTACGGACAGGCCGTATCTTCCGCCTTCGCGGTCATGGACTGGAGCAGCACGAAGTCCTTTCCGCAGGCATCACACTGATATTCATAAAATGGCATGGTGCAACTCCTTTCAAACCATAGTGCAATAATGTCAGCATTTGCAGCGCTCCCGGGCGCCGAAAACGTACAATATAATACTCATCGGGCAGAACCCTGTCAAGGCAAAAATCGTGAGCATCTGCGCCCACGAAGCCCGTGAACATGAACCAGCCGGGTGCACGCAAAACCCGAGGTGCAGGCTCGTAACCGCTGGCGCGCAGGCATGACATAGACAAAGCCGTGACGATGAACCATCCGATGGACTCTTATGAATGGAGCAAGCAGCAGGCGGCAAGGGATGGTGCCCCTTGAATGTCTTGAGCCTGCTGCCTGCCACCGGATGTGCTATTTGCACGCGAACGGCGACTTCCGGTCTTTTGACGCGAACCGCGAATAGTGCGGGGACGTGAAAATGTCCATGAGCATGTGCCTGCTGATCACGCCCACATACTTGCCGTCCTTTACCACCGCGACGATGGAACAGCAGCTCTTGAGCAGCAGGTTGATGATCTCCGTTGTCGGAGTGTCGGCATCGGCGACGCTTGGCGCAGGCACCATGATCGACGACGCCGCGATGCAATCGAGGTCTCGCTCCTCACGGATTGCGTCCAGAATGGCGTTCTCCGATACCACGCCCAGGATTTCCCGGTTCTCGTCCACGACGGGCATGGCGGCAAGTCCGGATGAGATGATTTTCATCGCGACCTCCCGCGCGACCGTATCGCGCCCCACACTGATTTTTTCCCTCATGATGTGCCATGCACTGTATTCCCATAATTCCCTCCTTTTTCACTAAATGCGAGTCTTGTCTTCCTTTCTTCGTATTAGGAAATCGCTTGCATATTCCGCAGGGAACTTTCTTCGGTTACAACCGTTCCCACTGCTTCGTGTCCGGGATTGAACGCTTCGCTGAACGCCGTCACTTCCTCCTTCAGCCCGACCTCGTAGCCTTCGTTCAGGCCGAAGTTCATGAGCATCTTGATCGAGCGGAGCGAGGAGAGGCTGTTGCCGCCGATCTTGAGGGCGAGCCGCTTCGCTTCCTCGTCGAGCGGGTCGAGCGGGACGACCCTGTTCACCAGCCCGATCCGCAGCGCCTCTTCGGCATCCACGGTCCGGCCGGTAAAGAGCAGTTCCTTTGCGCGGCCCACGCCGACGGTCTTGTAGAGCCGCTGGGACGATCCGAAGAAGGGCGGTACGCCGAACTGCGCTTCGGGAAACGAAAAGACCGTGTCCGCTGACGCGATGCGGATGTCGGCGGCAAGCGCCAGGCCGAGGCCGGCGCCCGTTGTTTCTCCTTTGAGCGCGGCGATCACCGGGACCGGCAGGTTCTCGATGTGCCTCAAGAAGGTGGTAGCCCATATCGGCGAAATGGCCCGCTTCTTCCTTGGTCATCTTGACGAAGCCCGGCTAATCGATGCCGGCGGAAAAATTCCTCCCTTTGCCGTGAGCAGGACCACGCGGAGCTCGGCCTTGTCGGCGAGCATCTCGCTCACGGTCCTGTTCAGCTTCGCCAGGACATCCTTGTCCAGGTAGTTGTCCGGCGGGTTGTCGATCGTGACGGTGCTGATCCGGTCCTTGCATTCTGATGCTGACGCATGTGTTAGACATTGATTACCTCCGTTTAACGGATCGCGGAATGCGGATTGTCGGAATAGACCTCAACGAACCTTCATGGATTGGAGAGCATGTAGCTTGCATTCCGCATTCCGCACTCCGCATATCCGCAGTTCTCTACGCATTCTCCCAGTTCTTCTTCTCCACTATATAATAGAACACCGGGATCACCACCAGGGTGAGCGCCGTTGACGCGAGCATCCCGAAGATGAGCGCCAGGGCCAGGCCCGACCAGACCGGGTCCGTCACGATCACCGCGGAGCCCAGGATCGCGGCCGCCGCGGTCAGCACGATGGGCCGCGTCCGGATGGCCCCGGCCTCGATCAGCGCCTGCTCGAGCGGCATGCCCTCCTGTTTCTTGTCCAGGATGAATTCCAGGAGCACGATCGAGTTCCTGACCACGATGCCGGCAAGGGCGATCACGCCGATCATCGAGGTCGCGCTGAAGTACACGCCGGTCATGGCGAAGCCGGGCATGATGCCGATCATCGAGAGCGGGATCGACGCCATGATGACGAGCGGGATGGTGAAGGACCGGAACCTGCCCACCAGCAGGAGGTAGATGGCGATCAGGGCCACGCCCATGGCGGCGCCGAGGTCGCGGAACACGTCGAGGGTCAGCTTCATCTCGCCGTCCCACTTGATCGAATATCCCTCAGGCAGCGGATGCTTCCAGAGATCCTGCATCATGTCGATGACGGCGTAGACCTGGCTCCCGTCTCCCATCTCGCCGTACACATAGGTCACGGGCTCGAGGTTCTTGTGATAGATGGCCTTGTCCATCTCCGCCGGCACGATCGTGACGAGCGAAGAGAGCGGCACCTGGCTGCCCTGCGGGCCCGGTGAGGAAGACCTTGTCCATGTCCGAAAGGCCGCTGCGGTCGCCCTTTGGCAGCCGCAGCATGATCGCAACGGGGTTCTTGGCCTCGGGCACGTGCAGGGTCGAGATCGCCATGCCGCCGACGGACAGCCGAGGGTCTGGACGATCTGCTCCGTGGAGATGCCCATGAGCGCGGCCTTTTCCTTGTCCACGATCAGCCGGTACTTGTCCTGCTTTTCCTTCACGCTGTCGTCGATGTCCACGACCTGGTCGGTCTTTGCGAAGAGCGTCCTTGATGTCCGCGGCGATCTCCCGCTGTTTGTCGTAGTCCGGGCCGTAGATCTCGGCGACGACCGTGGCGCGGACCGGCGGTCCGGGCGGGTCTTCGACGAGCTTGATGTTCGCGCCGTACTCCTGCGCGAGTCTTGTCGATGTCGGGCCTGATCTTGAGCACGATCTTCTCGCTCGAGAGCCTCGCGTTCTTCCTTGTCGATCAGGTTCACCCGGACGTCGGCGAAGTGGCTCGCTTCCCGGAACGCGCCGCCCCGGAGAAGGCCGTTGAAGTCCATGACCGACCCGGTGCCCACGAAGGTCTCGTAGTCCTTCACCTCGGGGATGCGCCGGATATAATCGCCCACGGCGCGGGCCACGCGGTCCGTGTTCTCGATCACCGTGCCGGCGGGCATGTCGATGGACACGAGAAAGGTGTTCTTGTTCGCCTTGGGCAGCATGCGGAACTTTACCCACTGGAACAGCGGGAAGCTCATGGTGACGAGGAACACCGCCAGCGATGATGCCGAGGAACACCCTGCGGTCCGCCGCGTTCTGCAGAGCAGCGGCGCGAGGACTTCTGTATAGCTCCGGTAGATCCTCGTTTCCTCAAGCGGGCGGCTGTTTGCGCCGTGATGGTCCGTCTTCATCAGCCGGTAGCTCGCCCAGGGCGTCACGATAAAGGCGACGAAGAGCGAGGTGATCATCGCCACGGGCACGTTGAAGGGTATCGGCATCATGTAGGGCCCCATCATCCCGGTCACGAAGGCCATGGGGATGAAGGCGAGCACCACGGTCAAGGTCGCCAGGATCGTGGGCATGCCGATCTCGTTCACCGCCATGATCGCGCCCTGGAGCCGCGAATGCTGCTGCAGCTTGTAATGGCGGTGGATGTTCTCGACCACCACGATCGCGTCGTCCACGAGAAGGCCCAGTGAGAGGATCAGGGCAAAGAGCGTGATCCGGTTGATGGTCTGGCCCGCCACCATGCCGACGGCAAGGGTGATGAAGAGCGTGAGCGGGATGGCCAGGGCCACGATGGCCGCCTCGCGCCAGCCGAGGGTGAAGAAAAGCAGGACGATGACCACGACGATCGAGACCACGAGGTGGAACACGAGCTCGTTCACCGCGTCGTTCGCGGTCTTGCCGTCGTTCCGCGTGACCGTCACATGATCGCCCGGCGGGATCTGGTCTTCTTCAACTCGTCGAGCTTCGCGAGGATCTCGTTCGATATCTTGACGGCGTTCAGCTTCTGCCGCTTGGCCAGGGCCACGGTCACGGCAGGCTGTTCCCCGGCGGCATGGTCCGTCGTCTAGCGCCCATGCTGTTCTCGTGGCCGTCTGCGAAGGCGATGCGCGTCAGCTTCACGGTCTCCTCGAACCGTCGTTCACGTCGGCCACGTCGCCCAGGTAAACCGGCTTGCTGTTCGCGACGCCGACGACGGCGTTCCTCACGTCGCCGGATTTTTCGAAGAACCCGCCGGTCTCGAGGGCAAGCTTTCTGCTGCCCTGTTCGAGGTCGCCCGTGACAGGAGGTTCGCGTTCGACACGTTGATGGCGCCGGCGATCTGGAGCGGGGAGAGGCCGTAGCCCGGCGATCCGGAGCGGGTCGAGGGTCACGCGCACCTGGCGGCCCCGGCCGCCGATCACGGCGGTATTGCCCACGCCCGGGACCTTCCTGAGCTCGTCGAGCACGTGGTCCGCCACGAGCCGGAGCTGGGCGTCGTCGTAGTTCGCTCCCGGGGCGGCCGACAGCGTGATCGCCACGATCGGCACGTCGTCCACGTCGATGGGCTTCACGAGCGGCTGGGACGCGCCGGGGGGCGCAAAGTCCATGTTGGACATGAGCTTGTCGTAGAGCTTCACGAGCGAACGCTCCTTGTCCTGGCCCACGAAGAACTTCACGGTCACCACGGACATCGAGTTCATCGAGACCGAGTACACGTCCTCCACGCCCGGGATCTCCCAGAGCTTGGCTTCGAGCTTCTTGGACACCAGCTCTTCGACTTCCTTTGCCGAGGCGCCGGGCATCATCACCATCACGTTCGCCGCGGGCACCACGATCTGGGGGTTCTCCTCGCGCGGGGTGAACCAGAGGGCAAAGAGCCCGAGGACCGCCGTTGCCGCCATCAGGAGCACCGTGAGCTGGGAGTTGATGAAGTACTGGGTTATCTTGCCGCTGATGTTGAGTTTCATGATTAGACCCTTATTAAACGATTATCGGACGCAAAGATTGACGCAGAGTGAATCGCAGATAAGAATGCGCAGAGCATAAACTATTCATTCGTTTTAGTTCAATCCAGATTCTACTTCATCGCGTTCAAGTCCTGCTTCACGATGGCTTAGGTCTTAATGCGTCATTTATGATCCCATGCTTCACTTCTCGCTGCAGACACATCGACTTTTCTGTCCCGTCGACTGCCTGGCGGTCGTGCCTGCTCACGATCACCTGGTCGCCCGCCTTGAGTCCCGTCACCGCCTCGACCATGTCGCCCTGTGTTTCGCCGGGCTGGATCATCTGGAACACGGCGTTCCCTTCGCGCGACACGAGGTACACGCCCGTGACGCCCGGACATCTCGACGATGGCCGAGCGCGGGCACCAGGATGGCCTCCGCTTGCCGGTGCTGAAGAAGGCCTTGCCGTACATGCCGGTGATGAGGCCCTTGTCAGCCGGGATGTCGATCTTCACGACGAAGGAGTGGGTCCGGACGTCCGCGGCCGGGACCACCTGCGCCACCCGCGCCTTGATCTCCCTGCCGGGCACGGCGTCGATCCGGACGATCACGGCTTGCCGGTCTGCACGAAACGGATGTCCTGTTCCTTCACCGTCACTTCGAGCCTGAGGTTCCTGTTGTCTTCGATCTTCAGGATCGGCTGGCCCGGGAGCGCCATCTCGCCGAGATTGATCCGCTTCTCCACGATCCGGCCCGCGATCGGCGCGGTGATGATCGTGTAGCTCTCCATGGCCTTTGCCGCGTTCAGGCCGGCCTTGGCGGATTCGAACCCGAGCGTCGCCTGGTCCATCTCCATCTGCGTGGCCGCGTTCTCGTCGAAGAGGCTCCTGATCCGGTCGATACTGGAGCTTCGCGTTGTTGTACGCGGCCTGGGCCTGGTAGGCCTGGGCGCTGATCTCGCCGCTTTCGATCTTCATGAGCAGCTTGCCCGGGTCACGTAATCGCCTTCGTTGACCGTCAGTTCAATCACTTTGCCCATGACCTTGCTCGAAAGCACCGAGGTGTTCCTGGAATTGAGCGCGCCGGCAGCGGACACCACCGCATCGATGGTCTTCGGCTCGACGGTCATGGTCGTCACGCTGACCGGCTCTTCGGCCTTCGGAACGTTCGCGTAGCTGTTCTCCTTGCCGAAGAAGGCATAGCCCGATGCCAAGCACCGAGACAGCACGGCGATCACTGAAGCGCCATAGATCGATTTTCTTATCCATGTGATCTTGATCTTGTCTTTGATATGATTTTTATGTTCATGATGTCTCCTCTGCTTTTGATCTTTGAACTTCCTGTATCTCTGAACTCCGCAATCCGCATTTACAGCGTTCCCATCGCCAGTTTCAACTCCGCCAGGGCGAGGTTGTTGTCGTAGACGGCCTGGAGCGAGTTCGTCCGCGCGCGGATCAGCGAGTTCTCGGCGCCGAGCACGTCGACGAAGGTCGTCATGCCCGTCTCGTACCGCTTCTGGACGATCCGTAAGCCTTCCTCGGCCTCCTGGACCGACGATGCCGATGCCGCGATCCGGTCGAGCGACGCAGTCAGGTTGTAGTATGCCTGCCGGACCTGGAGCCGGACCGCCGACCTGGTCTGTTCCTCCAGGGATTTCATCCTGCTGCTCGTTGCGAGCGCTTCCTTGACCTTCGATCGGGTCACGAGCCCGTCGAAGAGGTTCCACTGGAGCACTGCCATGACCGCCCAGCTCTTTGCGTCATCTCCGGCGAGCCGGTCGCTGTTCCAGTCCGCCTGGCCCATGACGGTACAGGCTCGGGAGGTAATCGGCCCGCGCCATGGTCAACCGACTGTTCGGCGTTCGCCCGGTTCAGCTCCATGGACATGAGGTCGGGACGTTTCTTCTCGGCCTCGTCCATCAGGGCGTCTACTTCGGCTTTGATGTCCTGGGCCTGGAGCGCGCCGGAGACGTCATACTCCGCGCCCTGCGGGACGCCCATGGCGAAATTGAGCGCGGCTGCGGCGAGCCTCACGCCGTTCTCGGAGCGGGTCAGCATTTCCTTCACCTCGGCCAACTGCACCTTGGCCCCGAGGAGGTCCGACTGGAGCACCGCACCCGCCTTGTACCGCGCCTCGGCGAGCTTCACGTTCGCCTCGCTCGTTTCGAGGGACTGGAGCGCGACCTTGTGGTATTCCCTGGCGAGCAGCAGGCCGTAGTAGGCCTTCACCACGCCGTACACCGTCTCCTGCCGCGCCCGCTCGCGGTCCTGGATCGAGGCTTCCTTCGCGAGCCTGGCCTGTTTCCTGCCGATGTATTCCTTGCCGCCGCTGAAGACGGGCTGCATGACGGCGAGCCTCGTGTTGTAGTTCGAGATCGCCTCGGGATTGTTCATGACCGAGGGATCAAAGTCCGCCGGGGTGACGATCTCCTGGTTCAGTTTCGTGCCGAGCGCCATGAGAGGGCTGTCGGTCCTGCTCCAGGTCTCCGACAGCGTGACCCTGGGCAGAAAGCCCGATGTCGACCTGAGCACGCCGGCGTCGGCTACCTCGACCTGCGCCTCCGGCGGCCTTGAGCGCCGGGTTGTTGTCAAGGGCCTTGCCGACGGCCTGCTCCAGCGTGAGGGCCTCCGCGGCGTAGCTGTAAGACGCCACGGCGAGCGTGAGCAGCAGGAGCAGGGCGATGATGAAAGCGAACCTCGCGATCGCGCACGTCCTGCTTCATGCTTCGTCATTTCTTCTAAGCCTTGGCCAATGAGGCATTTCCAGCCATGTTCCATGACACGATACCGCCTTCAAGATTTTTGACCTGGTATCCCAGACGCGACAGATGGGAACAAGCATAGGCGCTCCGGTTTCCGACCCTGCAATACACGACGATTTCCTTGTTTTTCGGAAGTTCGCTCATCCTGAACCCCAGTTCCTGCAGAGGGATCAGGTAAGATCCTTCGATCGCCTGAGCAGCGTTTTCCTGCGGCGTGCGCACATCGAGAAGAAAAAAATCCTCGCTGGATTGCATTTTTTCGTTCAGTTCCTGCGGTCCGATATTTTTGCATCGATTCATGCTGAAAAACATTTTGTGTCTCCGTTTCTTGTCGTCCCGAGTCATTCTATCGGGAAATGGTTTGCATAACGCAGTGAGAAGCCAGATCTCCGATTGAATCCTTGGGAATGATCTTTTTGAAGAAGCTGGAACAACGGGCATCGCCAAGGGGATTTCCTCCTATGAAAGCGAGGAGGGGAGGGGGATGACAGTGCCCATTGTTCCAGCTTTGCTACATTCTATTTCAACATCTGTGCCAATTATGTAATGCATTGTTTATTTGAGTTATTATGGCTTAGGTTAAAACGGAGGGCATAATGCTAGGAAAAAATTGTCGAGGCCGAGGGTAGTAATTTTCGGCTAACGAATTGATTTCATTTAGTTGCACAGGTTCGACAAAATTGTATATCAGCTACGTCCCCATTTGCGAGCAGTCGAGAACTTGTTAAATAGTAAGGTTGCCGCATGAAAAGAATAGTAATAAGATTTTGCTCTTGTACAGGTGTCGGCTTTGTGTTAAATTTGACACGGTCCGAGGGGGTCATGGTATGAAAAAAGTTTTGCTTCCGTCACTCCTTTTTCTGTTCATATCCGCGGGCATATCAAACGCGACTACCAGCCAGTCTTCCTCTCCTGATTTCCTCAAGGCTGACCGGATGTTTTCCTCGGGTAAATACTCCGATGCCCTCCGGCTTTATCAAGACCTCCTCTCTAAACCATCCGAGCCTGAAGCGGCAGGCAATGTTCATTCCCGTATCGGCGATTGCTACTTCCGGCTTGGTGATTACCCGAACGCGCTTCAGGCATACCGGCGCGCCCTGCAGATCCAGAAGCCGTCTCAACGTCCTGCAACCCAGTACTGGATAGGGTTCTGCTCCTTTCTGCTCGGCAATGACAGGGAGGCCGCGGCAGAATTCCTGAAGATCCCGGAACTCTATCCGGATTCCGGCATGTGGGTAGGCACCGCCTACTATTGGGCAGGCCGCGCCAGCGAGCGCATGGGCATGAAGGAACAGGCCGCGGAGTATTACCGGAAGGCCGGTGGAAAGGGAAAATCGACACAGGAGCGTTTTGCCATGAAGAAGGCGGAAGCGGTGAAGCAAAAGCACAAGCACCAAATTCCAAATAGTTCCGTGTGTCAACCTGCGAAAGCAGGTATCCATTGGCCCTTATCGATAAACTTCGAATGGATTCCCGCGTTCGCTGCAATCCTCTGATACTATTAGAATTTGTTTTTCCTATGCTAAAAGAACTGAACATCAAAAACTTTGCCATCATTGACCAGCTCCGGGTGGAGTTCACGCCGGGGCTGAACGTGTTCACCGGCGAGACCGGCGCGGGAAAGTCCATCGTGGTCGATGCCTTGAACCTGGCACTGGGCGAACGCGCCAGCGCGGAACTTATCCGCACCGGCTCCGATGAGGCCGTGGTGGAGGCTGCCTTCGAACTGGAGGGACGCGGCATGAAGGATGCGGCCGCCCTCCTGGGCGGGCAGGGGATCGAAGTGACTGACGGCGAGGACCTGATCGTGCGCAGGGTGCTTTCGGCGTCCGGGAAGAACAAAGTCTACATCAACGGCAGTCTGGCGAACCTCAATACCCTTGCGGCGCTCGGCGCGGGCCTTGCGGACATCCACGGCCAGCACGAGCACCAGTCGCTCCTGTCGCTCGAACACCAGATGGAGATGCTCGATTCCTTCGGGGGGCTTGAGGGCCTCCGGGACGAAGTTACGGCAAAATACCGCAGTCTGATGGACGTGCGGAAGGAGCTGGCGGAGCTCGAAGCGGGCGAACGCGACCGGGCGCAGCGTGAGGACATGCTCCGCTTCCAGAAGAACGAGATCGAAGCCGCCATGCTCAAAGCGGGGAGAGGACGCCGAACTCGCCGCGGAACAAAAGGTCCTGGCCAACTCGGAGAAACTCGCAGGTCTCGCCGCCATGGTCGACGAGGCCTTGTATTCGGCCGACGGCTCCGCGCTGGCCGGCCTGAAAAAGGCCATCGACGGGCTTGCGGACGTGGTCGAGCTCGACAGCCGGCTTGCCGGGGCGCTGGAGCTCTGCCAGTCGGGCAGCGCGCAGATCGAGGAGGCCGCGCGTGAAATATCCTCCTACCGCGAAGGACTGGAGTTCGACCCCGCCCGGTTGGAGCAGATCGGCGACCGTCTGGACATGATCCAGAAACTGAAGCGGAAGTACGGGACGCACCATCGAGGAAATCATCGGCATTCGGCGCGAAGGCGGCGTCTGAACTCGAGCGGATGGAGCGGAGCACCGAGGAGATCGAGAAGCTGAAATCGAAAATCCAGGCGATCAAGTTCGGGCTGACCGATAAGGCGAGCGAACTCACGAAGAAGCGCGGGGCGGCGGCGCGGGGCCTTGAAAAAAAGACGGAGGCGGAGCTCGGCCATCTGGGCATGAAAAAAACCGTCTTCTCCGTGACGATCGCGCAGGAGCCGGGCGGCGACACCCTGGACGGCCTGAAGCTCGGACCGCGCGGCGCGGACCGCGTGGAGTTCCTCATTTCGCCGAACCCCGGCGAGGAGCCGAAATCGCTCGCGAAGATCGCCTCGGGCGGCGAACTGTCGCGCATCATGCTGGCCTTGAAGACCATCCTGGTCGAGGGCGACGGCATCCCCACCGTCGTCTTCGACGAGGTGGACGCGGGTATCGGCGGCGCCGTCGCCGAAGAGGTCGGCAAAAAGCTCAAGCGCGTGGCGGCGAAGCGACAGGTGTTCTGCATCACTCATCTGCCGCAGATCGCCTGCATGGCCGACAGCCATTACGGCGTATCCAAGTCCGTGAAGAAAGACCGGACGAGCACCGAGGTGCGCCTGCTCGATGAACGGGAGCGCGTCGACGAAATTGCGCGCATGCTCGGCGGAAAAATTATTACCGATGCGACGATCAGGCACGCCGAGGAGATGATCGCGCGGGGCAACGGGTGAAGCAGTTTTGAGTTCATAGTTCAACGTGCAAGGAAAGAGCTGCAGACGATTATATACTCTGAACTTTGAACTTATTTTTACCGGAGAATATCCTTATGGGCAAGGTCGTCATCAACATAGAATATTGCAAGGGCTGCGAGCTCTGCATCGCGGCGTGCGCGAAGAAACTCCTGAAAGTCGGCACGCAGTTCAGCAAGAGCGGGTACTATACCGTGGAGTATCGAGGCGAAGAAGGGGCATGCACCGGCTGTGCATTGTGCGCCGAGATGTGCCCCGATGTCGCGATTGAAGTGTGGCGGTAGGGACGCATGATGCATAAAGGCTCGTTGCGCGTTGCGTGTTTAAACACCCTGCATTCGCGCGAGCACTCATCACCGCTGGGTGTAAGCCCGCAACCCGTTGAATCGTAACTCGCAACTTACATCCGGAAACGAAAAGGAACGGCTATGGCTAAAGTTCTCATAAGCGGCAATGAAGCCCTCGCCGAGGCCGCGGTCAGGGCCGGCTGCAAGCGCTACTTCGGCTATCCCATCACGCCGCAGAACGAAATCCCGGAGTACATGTCCCGCCGCCTGCCGGAAATCGGCGGGACCTTCATCCAGGCTGAAAGCGAGATCGCGGCCATCAACATGGTCTACGGCGCGGCGGCGGTCGGCGAGAGGGCCATGACCTCGTCATCGAGCCCGGGCATCAGCCTCATGCAGGAGGCGCTCTCGTTCATGGCCGCGTCGGAGCTGCCCGCGGTGATCGTGAACATGCAGCGCGGGGGGCCGGGCCTGGGGAACATCGCTCCGTCACAGGCGGATTATTTCCAGGCCGTCAAAGGCGGGGGGCACGGCGATTACAAGCTTCTCGTGTACGCGCCGTCCACGATCCAGGAGGTCGTCGACCTGACCGTGAGGGCCTTCGAAAAGGCCGATGAATACCGCAATCCGGTGATGATCCTGGGGGACGCGGTGCTGGGGCAGATGATGGAGCCCGTGGAACTGCCGGACATCAAACCGGAACGGGTCGAGAAGCCCTGGGCCCTGACAGGCGCTCCCGCGGGCAAACCGGGCAAGGTCATCCGGTCCCTGTTCGCGTCGCCGGGAGAGGAAGGGATGCTCGAGCGCCATAACTATGTATTAAAGGCCAAGTACGACCGCATGGCGGAACACGAGGTGTTGTGCGAAACCATGCTGACCGATGACGCCGACATCGTCCTGGCGGCATTCGGCACTGCGGCGCGAATCGCAAAGACCGCCGTGAACCTTGCGAGGGCGGAAGGGATCAAGGCGGGGCTCGTCCGGCCGATCACGCTCTTCCCGTTTCCGGAAAAGATCATATCGAGGATCGCCGAGAACGCCGGCCGGTTCCTGGTGGTTGAGATGAACCTGGGACAAATGGTGGAGGACGTCCGGCTTGCGGTGAACGGCAAGGCCCCGGTCGACTTCTACGGCAGGCCGGGCGGGGCCATTCTTGCAGTCGAGGACATCCTGCAATGAAGTGCGGAAAGCGGTTGGTAAGTGCGGAGTGCGGAAGGTGAACGAGCGACGATGGGAGTGAGCCTTGGCAGAAGGTACGGACCATACTCGATCTGATCGGGAACACGCCGATGCTGAAACTTTCGCGGCTTGACGGGCCGGGCGACGCCGAGGTGTGGGCAAAGCTCGAGGGATTCAACCCCGGCGGCAGCGTGAAGGACCGGCCGGCCCTTGCCATGATCGAGGACGCCGAGAAAAAGGGCAAGCTCAGGAAGGGCATGACGATCGTGGAGCCCACGAGCGGCAATACCGGGATCGGTCTCGCCATGGTCGCGGCGATCAAGGGGTATTCCCTCATCCTCACGATGCCGGAGTCCATGAGCCTCGAACGCCGGAACCTGCTCGAGGCATACGGCGCGGAACTGGTGCTTACTCCGGCGGATAAGGGCATGAAGGGCGCCATCGCAAAGGCCGACGAGCTGCTTCTCGCGTCGGGCAGGAAGTATTTCAAGCCCGACCAGTTCGGCAACCCCGCGAACCCCCAGGTGCATCGACGCACGACAGCCAAAGAGATCCTCAAGCAGATGGGCGCGAAGAAGATCGACGCCTTTGTCGCGGGCGTCGGCACCGGCGGGACGATCACGGGCGTGGGCGAGGTCCTCAGAAAGAAATTCAAGAATGTCAAGATCGTCGCCGTGGAACCCGCAAGCTCTCCGGTGCTTTCCGGGGGCCAGCCCGGGCCTCACCGCATCCAGGGACTCGGCGCGGGGTTCTTTCCCGCGATTTTGAATACCGGGGTGTATCACGAGGTCATCCAGGTATCGAACGATGACGCAGCCGGCACCGCCCGTCGCCTGGCGCGCGAGGAAGGGCTGCTTGTCGGAATATCCTCCGGGGCAGCTTGCTTTGCGGCGCTCCAGGTTGCAGCGCGGCTGGGAAAGGGCAGGCGGGTCGTGACGGTCTTTCCCGATGTCGGCGAGCGTTACCTGTCCACGGGGTTGTTCGCGCGCGGGCAGGGGGCCTGAAAATCTCTGTACCTTCCTTTTCCCCCTCCCCCAACCCCTCCCACCAGGGGAGGGGCTACGGAAAGGTGAGCGAAGTGCATAGCGCCCCCCTCTCCCCACCGTGGGAGAGGGACGGGGTGAGGGGGCTATTTCATGAACTCAATCTATCTCGACTATAATGCAAGCACGCCCGTCGATCCGCGGGTGTTCGAAGAGATGTTGCCCTATCTAAAGGATAAATTCGGCAACCCGTCATCGAGCCACGCCTTCGGCACGGCCTTACGGGCAGGCATGGAGCAGGCAAGGGAACGCCTGGCGCTCCTTCTTGGCTGCGAGGCCTCGGAGATCATCTTTACGAGCGGCGCCACGGAATCGAACAACATGGTGATCAAGGGGATCGCGAAGGCGGCGGGGAAGGGGAAGCACTTCATCACCTCCCGGATCGAGCATCCGGCGATACTGGAACCCTGCCGGCATCTGGAGCGCTTCGGCTACTCCGTCACGTATCTGCGCGTTGACCGGTACGGTATGGTGGACCCCGCTGACCTGGAAAAAGCCCTCACACCCGAGACCGCACTCGTCTCGATCATGCATGCGAACAACGAGGTCGGCACGATCCAGGAAATCAAGGAGCTTGCGAGGATTGCCGCGTCCAGGGGCGTCCTGTTTCATACCGATGCGGCTCAGAGCGTGGGCAAGGTGCGCGTGAATGTGGACGAACTCGGCGTGGACTTCCTGACCGTTGCCGGTCATAAGTTCTATGCGCCGAAGGGAATCGGCGCGCTGTACATCAGGAGCGGACGCAAGCTTCTGCCGCTTCTGCACGGGGCGGGGCACGAGCGGGGCCTGCGGCCGGGAACGGAGAACGCCGCGTTCATCGTCGGCCTGGGGGCCGCCTGCATGGTTGCCCTGTCGATTGTTGATACCGAAGGGCGCCGTCAGATGACACTGGGAAACAGGCTGTATGACGGATTGAAAAGAGCAGGGCTCACGGTCCATCTCAACGGTCATCCCGAAAAGAAGCTCCCGAACACCTGGAACATAAGCTTCGAAGGATATGACGCCGTTTCGGTCATGGAGGCGCTCTCCGGCGTGGCGGTTTCTCCCGGCGCAGCCTGCCACGGCGACCTTGTCGAGCCGTCGCATGTGCTTACCGCCATGGGCATCGACCCGAATCTCGCCCGGGGCGCGATTCGCTTCAGTCTCGGCAGGGAGACGACGGAGGCGGAGATCGATGCGGTCGTTGATCTATTGAAAAAGGATTACCACGGTAAGGACGACCACCAGACTCGTCATTCCCGAAATGTTTAATCGGGAATCCAGTTTCGTTTAAAAAATGGATCCCCGATAGAATCATTCACCCTGCATTCGCGCTAATGCACTCGTAGGCGCTGGGTGCAGGCGGGGATGACGGCGGGTAGTTATGACGGTCATACGAAAACCATGTCCAACGAAACCATCCTCATAATCGACGACGAAGAAAGCGTCAGGAAGAGCCTGGCCGACGTCATGCGCGACGAAGGCTACGATGTCGTGACCGCGGGCTCGGGCAAAGAAGGGCTCGACCTGCTGAACGAGGCGCAGCCGGCGCTTGCGCTTCTCGACATCGCCATGCCCGACATGGACGGGATCGAGACGCTCCGGAGGATCAGGGATCTCAAACCCGACCTGCCGGTGATCATGGTCACCGGCCACGGCACCATCGAGACGGCGGTCAAGACCACGAAGTTGGGCGCGTACGATTTCATGGTCAAGCCCCCCGAACTCGCACACCTGATCCTGGTTGTAAAGCACGGCCTGGAAGAGCGCCGCCTGCGCGAGGAGAACGAGACGCTCAAGCTGAGCATCGAGCGCAAGTGCGAGATTGTGGGCGAGAGCGTGAAGCTCAGGACGCTCAAGCAGCAGATCGCGCTTGCCGGGCCCACGAACGGGTGGGTCCTGATCCACGGCGAAAGCGGCACGGGCAAGGAACTTGTTGCGCGCGCCATCCACCGCGCAAGCAGGCGGTCCGATGGGCCCTTCGTCGAGGTGAACTGTGCGGCTATTCCGCAGGAACTCATCGAGAGCGAGCTCTTCGGCCACGAGAAGGGCTCGTTCACCGGCGCGACCGGCATGAAACGCGGAAAGTTCGAGCTTGCCCACAATGGCACCATCTTTCTGGATGAGATCGCGGACATGAGCCTTGCCACGCAGGCCAAGGTGCTGCGCGTGCTGGAGGGGCAGGAGTTCCAGCGCGTCGGAGGGACGAAAACGCTCAAGGCCGACGTGAGGGTGATCGCCGCGTCGAACAAGGACCTTCCCGACGAAATAAAAAAAGGGACCTTTCGGGAAGACCTCTATTACCGTCTGAATGTGATCCCTCTCGAGGTGCCGCCGCTCCGCGAACGCACCGATGATATCCCTCGCCTGGTGCGTCACTTCCTGGCGGAATTTTCGAGCGAGTACGGGCAAAAGCCCAAGTCCATCGACGAAGATGCGCTGGCGCTCTTCGTCAGGTACCCGTGGCCGGGGAACGTGCGGGAACTGCGGAACTTCATCGAGCGGCTGATCATCATGGTCCCCGGTCCGGTTCTGACCGCGCGGGACGTGCCGCCGCCGGTCGGCAGCGCAGCCGGCGGAGCCGAGGCCGCAAACGGACAGCAGCGCTTTGCTCGTCCGCCCTCATGCAGCGACACTCAGGGACGCCCGCGCGGAGTTCGAGCGGGAGTTCATTACGCAGAAACTCAGGGAGTTCGGCGGGAATGTGAGCAGGACCGCCGACGCCATAGACGTGGAGCGCAGCAACCTGCACCGGAAGATCAAGGCACTGGGGATTGAGGTGGAGGATTGACGCGAGTGTCGTGCGATGCGGATTGCGCGAGGCTTCAGGCTGCCATGGAACGCGATCGGAAGACGCACTCGTAACGATGGGTGCAGGCTACCGTGCAATCGTGACCCATTCCTGCATCATATCGCTCATGATCGAAACGCACGACCTCACCAGATACTTCGGCGCCCTCGGCGCGGTCCAGTCCGTCAACTTCCGCGTCGACAAAGGCGAGGTTTTCGGCCTGCTGGGCCCGAACGGCGCGGGCAAGACCACGACCATCCGCATGCTGACGACGCTGCTGACGCCGACATCCGGCACGGCCTCCGTCGCCGGCCATGACGTGACGGCCGACCCCCTGGGCGTCAAACAGTCGATCGGCGTTGTGCCGCAGATGCTGAACCTCGACATCGACCTGACCTGCGCCGAGAACCTTGAATACCACGGCCGCCTCCATAAAATGAAGCCCGACGACCGCCGAACGCGGACCGAGGAGCTCCTTCGCTTTGTCGGACTCTGGGAGAAGAAGGACACGCCTGTCGAACATCTCTCGGGCGGGATGCGCAGAAGACTCCTGATCGCGCGCGGCCTCATGCACCGGCCAGCCGTCATGTTCATGGACGAGCCGACGGTGGGGCTCGATCCTCAGGCGCGGAGGATGATCTGGGGGCTCATCGAATCCCTGAAGCGGAGCGGCATCACGATCCTGCTGACGACGCACTACATCGAGGAGGCCGATGCGCTCTGCGACCGGGTGGCCATCATGCGGGCGGGGAAGATCATCGCACTGGACGCGCCCGCGACGTTCTCAAGGCCGGAGTCGGCAAGTATGCGGTCGAGTGTCTCGGAAGATATGACATCCCGCGGCAGTTTTTCCAGACCAGGGAAGAGGCGCTCGAGGCCGGCCGCGACCTGTGCTGCGGACCTCGTGGTCCGCGATGTCACGCTGGAAGATGTGTTCATCAGTCTGACGGGGGAGAGGATAGAAGGATGATGAAGCAGAGTACAGAATTCAGAAGTACAGAAGTCAGAAGACAGTGCGAAGCGTAACTTAATTCTCTGTGTCTTATTCTGTCGTCTGTACTTCTGATCTTGTTCGGCAATTATCTATGAACTTCTATCCCATTTTCTGGAAAGAAATGCTCCTGGTCCGCAAGAAGCCCTGGCGCTTCCTCGCGTCCTCCCTGGTCATGCCGGTGCTCTACCTTGTGACCTTCGGATGGGGGCTCGGACGGGGGATGAACGTGGGAGGCGGGTCCTACCTTGAGTTCGTGCTGCCCGGGATCCTCGCCTTGTCCGCCATGAACAACAGTTTCGGGCCCGTATCGACATCGCTCAACATCAGCAAACTCTACACCAAAACGATCGAGGAAGTACTCGTCTCTCCGGTCTCCCCCTGGGACATCACGCTCGGCAGGACCCTCACCGGACTGGTGCGCGGCATGTTTTCGGCGTTCATGCTCCTCATCGTCGGGTTCGTTTCGGGAGTGCACCTGCAGATGACCGTCAATTTTTTTATCATCCTGGCGCTCACTGCGTTCTGCTTCGGGGCCGCCGGCGTGGCCGTGGCCATGATCGCCCATTCACACGAGGACATGTCGAACTTCAACAGCTTCTTCATCGTACCCATGTCGTTCCTGGCCGGCACGTTTTTTTCTCCCGACCGGATGCCCGAGCCGTTCAAAAGTCTGATCCTGGTCTACCCGCTCACGCACGCCAGCCTCGTGCTTCGGGCGCTCGCTTCCGGAGGCGACCTGTCAACGGGTTCCGTGCTGGCGCTAGCGGCATACACCGCGCTGTTCTTCTACCTCGCCGGCAAAATGGTGGAGCGAGCAGGCAAATTGTAGCCGCCCCCCGGAAAATTTCCGCGAAAATCCACACTGTATGACATCGTATTGGGGGAGATGCAGGTAAATTGCGGGCGTAGCAAAGCAATTCGCGCGAACATGTCAAGTTACGAAGGAAAATGCCCTAGAATAATGGTTGAGATCAGGTATCGCCCGCATCGCCGGTCCTCGTATTTTTAAAACGAAGGTACTCGACGAGCCCGGTGAGCGATGCCGCCGCGACTGAGAGAAACCACATGAATGAGATGGCCACACTCTTTTGCGTAGGCACGCCGACAAGCCCGAACAGAAGTGCGAAGGCACTTTCCCTGACACCCAGCCCGGCAATGGATATCGGCACCGTGGTGACCGTGAAGATGATGGGCACGAAAACGAAAAGGGCCGTAAACGTCAGCCGTTGACCGAGGCCCCGAGAGGCCAAGTAAATCAATCCGATAGAAAGGGTCTGGATGATAAGAGACAGGAAATACGCCTTGAGAAGAGTGCCCTTCTGTCTCCGGTATTTATGAACATATTCGTAGAAGTTATTGATGACCGCAAAACGCCTGCCGATCCTCAATCCGAACACGAGGAGGCTGGCCACCGTAAAGACCGCGAACAATACCGGTATGACCCACTGCATATGGATCGCTTCGAGGTCGCGAAAGGCGAACAATCCTGAAATGAGCCCGATGGAGAGCAGCCCGACGAGGCCAATGTACCGGTCCAGGAAAACGGACCCGAAACTGCTCCCGCCCTTGCGCGTTTCCTTATACAGGTAATAGATCTTTACTGCGTCGCCGCCGACGGCGCCGGGAAGAATATTGTTGAAAAAGCAGCCGATGAGATAGAGCGAAAACAATTTTCCCGAAGGATGCCTTTCATCGAGCAACAGGCCCCACCTGAGAGCGGCGAGGTAGGTGGTCAGGAGATAGAGAAGCGAGGAGGCAAGGAAGTACCGCAGGTCCATTGACCGGAGCGAGGAAAAAATGCTCGCCAGCCCGGCCTTTCTGAAGATGACCGCGAGGAGGAGGGCGCTTATCAGTATCTTAACTGCAACAAGGAAGAGTTTCTTTTTTTTCGTAGATTCCATGGGTCCTTGACCGGGGGAAAGGGCTCGCGGCGCACCTTTTACTGCCAGTGCCCTTTTTTACCGCGAGCATTATACACAGGTCCGTAGCAATAAGGAAATTTTTTTTCCGCAGCGACCCGGGTACCCTCCTCTTGCGTTTATTCCCGTTAACGATATAATGCTTTCAAGAGGGCATGATGAAAGAAAAACCACGCGAGCCGGCCACTCCCCCTGAAACGCACGACACGGTTAGACACGCGATTGTCGCCGAACTGCTGCAAGGGGCGTCCTCCGCAAGGGACCTCTCGGCAGCTGCCGGGATATCCGAACGGGACGTGTATAATCATCTCGAGCACATCCGGAAGTCGATTGCCCTGTCCGGGCAGCATCTGGTCATCACGCCCGCGGAATGCAAGAAGTGCGGATTTGTATTTGCAAAGCGCGAGAAATTCAAGAGGCCGGGAAAATGCCCGATCTGCAAGGGAGAGTCGATCCGTGAGCCGCTTTATGAAATTGAGGAGAAGGGCTAGGGCTTCTGCGACTTCCTCTTCCCATGAAATAACTCGCTACCCGCGCCCGGGTAGACCCTGCGTTCGCTTTGAGGCGTCGGCCTTGCAACCCGCGGCCACTTCTCGAAGAGCGGCTCCGAGCCTTCTTGCGCGGCTGCGGGAGGCTTGCGGTCGGCCATGAGGGGGTTCTCCCGCACATCTATGCCGGCGACATGGTAGCTGAATTCGATGGGAATGCCGTTCGGATCGTAGGAGTAGATCGAATGGATGAAGCCGTGGTCGATGACCTCCGACACCCAGATGCCCGCCGCGTTGATCCTGTCCTTGAGCAGCCAGAGGTCGTCCTCGGTCTCGACGCCGAAGGAGACGTGGTCGAAGATGAACGGTCCCCGCGTGGGCCTGCCGTGTTCTTTTTCCACGACAGGTTCGATTGCCGGCCACTCGAAAAAGGCGATCATGTCCCTCGAGGATATCTCGAAAAAGTAATGCCGGTACCCCGGCTGCCCCAGACCGGCAATGAGCCGCATCCCGAGAAGGTCCCGCCAGAAGCGGATGGTCTCGTCCATGTTGTTCGTGGCCATGGCCAGGTGATTCACTCCATTGTACATTGCCATCGGTTCCCCTCCTTGTCGTAGAGAGATAATACTCCAAGTTTACCTCAACGACTGCACTCCGGTGTCCGGTTTCGCAAAAAAAGTGATAAAATCAAACAAAAGGCAGGGAAACGAAAAAAGTCCAGTCCTCAAGGAAGGGGTAGAGAGTATGAAGAAGGGAATGACAACAGGAATATTCGCACTGGCGTTCGCTCTGTTTATGGCATCGGGCTGCAAGAAGGTAGAAGAAGTGCCGCCGCCCGTTCCTGCTACGCTGGTCTCCATTGCTCTGCAGCCGTCCGCGCCTGGAATGGTTCCGGGAACGACGCTTCAGCTTCAAGCTATCGGGAATTATGACGATAACTCCGTGTCGAACCTGACGAGCGCCGTAACCTGGGAGTCCGCCGACCCCGCCGTTGCCACGGTGAGCGGCACGGGACTGGTAACGGCGGCCAACACGGGAGCAGCGTCGACGACCATAACGGCAAGGTCCGGAACAGTTTCAGGATCAACAGTCCTGACTCTTTCTCCTCTTCAGTCCCTCTCGGTGGCGCCGGCCGACCAGACTATCGCGGGCGGGACCTCGCAGCAATTTACCACCATTGGTACGCTTCAAAACGGCGCTACGCAGGACCTGACCGCGTTCGTGACCTGGAGTTCGTCGGATGCGGCGATAGCGACCATCTCAGGCACCGGCCTGGCGAGCACGGTGTCTTCGCCAACGGGTTCGATAATTATCACTGCAGCCCGGGATACGGTCACGGGGACTACGTCGCTCACGTCCGCCGCCGTGACATCGATAGCTGTTACTCCGGCAAGCGCGAGCATTGCGCTCGGAACCTCGCGGCAGTTTACCGCCATTGGGACGCTTACCGGCGGAATTACCCAGAACCTCACGACCTTCGCGCTTTGGAGTTCCTCGTCCCCCTCGGTCGCGACCGTCGGAAATACCGCGGGCTCGTTCGGGCTGGCGGAATCCAGGGGCACCGGGACTACGAACATCCTGGCCTCGTTCGGCACGGTCACCTCCATCCCCCTGCCGCGCTGACCGTAACGCCGGTTACGCTGAGTTCGATCTCGGTCGCGCCGACCACGACGAGCGTCGCGGCGGGGAGTAAGCAGCAATATTACGGCCACCGGCTTATTATCCGACGGCACGTACGCAGGATGTCACTGCCGCGGCTGCCTGGGCGTCGTCAAACACGCAAGTCGCGACCGTGAGCAACGGGACGGGAACGAGAGGGATTGGTCAGCACTCTTGCGCAGGGAACAACGACTATTACAGCGTCCCTCTCCGGCGTCACGTCAAACCGCGCCACGTTGACGGTTACCGCGCCGGCGCTGGTGGCGATAACAATAACGCCGTCCAATCCGATCATAAGCCTCGCGGTTTCGGTTGTGCAGCAGTTTAAGGCGGTGGGATTGAGCTCGGACGGCACCACGCACGAACGTGACATCCTCGGCGACCTGGCGGTCGTCGAACACGGCCGTTGCGACCATATCTGATGCCGGGCTAGCCAAAGGGTCCGCAAGCATGCAAGGGTCAGCAGGAACGACGACGATCACCGCGACGTCCGGTACGATCACGGGCAGCACGGTCCTGACAAGTGACTTTCTGATCGGCATAAAAAAAGGCGTGCTCGTGAGCACGCCTTTTTTGCGACCTGATGGCTTATTACCTCCGATATTCAGGGCCAGCAATTGCCGCCTGCTTCTTTTATTATCGGGTCTTTGTTTTCTTCTTGAGTCAATTTTGAGGGATAATGCCGAGCTTGCGCAAAAAATGGGCGATCAGGACCCCGGAGAGAAATAGCGTTCCCGTGATCCCGATCAGCGTAAAAAAGAAATAGACCGCTTTCCGCGAGAGGGAAAGGTCGAGGGGTCTGATCGAGAGGACATAGACAAGAATGCTGAACCCCAAACCCAGGAGAAAGCTGATAAGTTCAATCATGGCCCCGATTGTATCGCAATGGGCGGGGCGACGTCAATCTCGAATTCTGGAGCGAGTGAAGCGATGCGAATAGGATAATATCCCTGTCTTTACGAACGCGCGGCTGACCTGCCGACGGAGGCGGGTCGGTGTGCAAGCCGCTGGCTGGAATCAGTCCTAGATACGCACAATCAAAGATTCAATGCAAATGTGATGGCATCACGAATATCAATTAGCTTTTCTTTTGACAAGGATGTGATCATTGCGCCGATGTTTGATTTTGATACTGTTTGGATGTGGTCACAGTTAATGGCGCAATCATTATTCATGCCGTCACGGCGGGACAAAAGCACTTCACTAGGAATATCTCTTATTGTTGAAGTTACCGGCGCAATAGTAACTTCACCCAAATATTCCAAGATGGTACGTACACTGCTAAAATAACTTCAGGATTGTTTTTTATAGGGAAACTTGCATTTTTCCATCGCATCTTACTATCGATTATTAAATAACTCCATCATGAGCTACTCAACTAATTCCATTCTTCGAGGTTGATGCCCTTTATCAACTTCTACTGCTTGTTTCTCTTTTTCTAGATCAAATGGTATTAAAATATTTTTCGTTTGATGGCCAGTTTGGTAGTCGACTACATAACGGGCAGCAAAGACAAGGATAAGCAAGGCAAACAAAATCAGAAGTCTTTTCATTTCTCTCTCGATTTGGATCAGCGGGTGCGCTTTGTTTCTGCGTCTGGTAGATAAAACGATGAGTTCACACGCCGCGAAGCGGTCGGCGTGGGACGACTGGATAGGTTTACTACTATATTTGATTGCTACAATGCCGTGGACGCCGTGAAATCGACTTCTTTCGCGTCGCTGTAATTCACTATTGTGACCGTAGCACTATTAGGGGTGAACAAATACCCCGATTTACTAGGAGTAATTGTGTACGTTCCTTGAGGCACCATACCCAAACTGTACTTGCCATTCGGATCAGTGGTTAATGTTGGACCAGAATTTAACGACAAGGCAACGTCCGCGAGTCCTACGCCTTGGAACAATACGGTACCGTAGATACTGCCTCCAGGTTCAACCCTTACCACATCGTTTTTGGTGATCGATAAACTGGCTATATAATTATTAGGATTTGAACTGCTGGAAAGTGAAATCAGCTTCACTGTGTACGCCAGATATGTCCTGTCTGCTGGCCCATCCAGAGGATTGGTATTGAGTTCGATGGTCGCAGTGGGCTGATCTGTCTTTGTAATGTCTACTAGCACTTTAGCATTTCCGGCAGCAACACAGACTGCGCCTTCCGGGCAACGAGAATCCTCATTTACTGGTCGTAACAAAAGTGCTAATCCTTCATCCGGAATACGAGCCTCTTCGTTGACTTGAAGGGCGAACTGTTGGTTCAGTGGTACGATTTTAAAATTTTGATCCTGACTCCTGCCACAACCTAAAGCACTCAGAAGTAACAGGGAAACCAGCAAGAGTAAAAGACGACTCATTGCTTCCTCCTTTAATGGTCTTTTACTGCCCAACGTGTAGACAATCGCCGCAAGGCGAGTCGATGTGGACCGGCAGGTTAAAAATGCATCTGGGTCATGTATCGCATAATATAAACGAGAGGTTTAATCGCTAATTGTGTATGTTGCAGTTTGTGTTGAAATTACTGTCCCATCCCATATTTTAAGAATCAATGTCGCCACATAAGTTCCGGCTGGTATGCGTGGGGACATCCCATAGCTCCCCCCGGTTGTATCGTATGTTCCGCCGACCGGCAGACTAAACCACATGCCATAACCGCCAGGGGTAACGCCTGGCGAGATTTCATAAATGAGGCCGAGAAAGTCAACGTTGCCGGTATTCGCGAATGTTCCTTTGAAATCTACCGTTAAAATGCCGTTTACCATAACCTGAAAATCCGTAATTGCTGCACCGAAGTTGTATGTTGTCAAGAGAGGTAGCTGCTGAATCGCAGATCCCATCAGAAACGAAAACCATTGCAGGTGCTCTATAGCACTGCCCCCCATCACTACTGATTGATAGCAATTCAATCCGTTTTCGAGAATACTCGCCATAATTTCCGCAGTTCCAAATCAATGTTGAAGATTTGTTGTCGGCATTCGTATAGTTTGCAGATGCTTCACTGTTGTTTGATTGAAGACATCCATTGGAATCATAAGTCAGTATATACCTGCTTTTCTGTATTTATATTCTCGCTACGATTCTTGCTGCAGCTATAACAAGGCATGACAAGAAAAATGAGCAACATAATCCAAGTCACCACTTTCTTTTCAATCATCAGTCTGCAGCCTCCTTTTGTATTTAACAAGTTATTCTAGGGACGAGCTACAGTAGCATAGATTCCATGAATTGGTCAATATGAATGAGATAAAACTTGACTAAAACTGCTGAAATCATTACAATCAGCAACCTGACGAATATTACAATACGGACAAATTAATAATTATTAAACTAATATTCAAATCCGACAATTCTTGGAAGGATTGCTTCTCATGCTCCCCATTCCAGACGATATCCTGAGGCCATTCGACGCTATTATGGAGGAAAAGTCCATTCCCCGCCCGCTTCGCGCCGATTACCGGAAGTGGCTCATGTATTACCTCGATTTCCGCGCTAAATATCCTCCCCCGGATGCCAGGTCCGAGCAGGTGCGCCTGTTCATCGAAAAACTGCGGTCGAAGAAGGAGTCGAAAAAACAACAGGAGCAGGCAGCTCATGCGATATCGCTCTATTTCGCCTTGGACCCGAGGAAGAAACCGACCGCTTCGGTCGTTGCCGAGGCGCTGGCGTCTAACTCGCCTCAAGTTCGCCGGACAAAGAGCAAAAAGCCGGGCGCGGCACTGGTCGGTGCCGCACCTCCCCGGGCGGTTACCGCACAAAATTCCGCTCTCAGTCCGCTCGTTGCGCGTGCAGGCGCGAGAGAGGCGACCGGAATGCGGGGCGGAAAACGGTATAACGAGTGGCGGTGTCTGGAAAGGTCCGGCTCCCCGGAGTGGGACGCGGCTATCGATCGGCTGGAAGCCGAGATAACGACGAGGCACTATTCGAGGAAAACGCTCAAGACCTATGCCGACTGGATCCGTAAGTTTCAAAGCTATTTGAAAAATAAGCCGCCTGTCGAATTGTCGGCGGAGGATGTGAAGGCATACCTTACCTACCTTGCGGTGAAATGCAAGGTATCGGCGTCGACCCAGAACCAGGCGTTCAATGCGCTGCTCTTTCTGTTCCGGCATATTCTGAAAAAGGACTTCGGCGATCACAAGGACACCCCGCGCGCGAAGAAATCGAACTACATCCCGATCGTCCTTTCCCGGCAGGAGATCGACGCGGTGCTTGCGCACCTGGGCCATCCGTTCTCGTTGCTCGTTAAGCTCCTGTATGGGTGCGGCCTGCGGCTTTTCGAAGGGATAAAGCTGCGCGTGCAGGATTTCAATTTCGATGAGGGGGTGCTGACCATACGGGGAAAGGGCAATAAGGTCCGCACCGTGCCTATTCCGCAGACGCTGATGGAGAATTTGCTGGCGCAGATTGAAGCGGTGAAAAAACTTCATGACGAGGACCTGTTAGCGGGCTATGCAGGCGTGTTCCTCGACGACTCGCTTGATAAAAAATACTGTAACGCGGCCAAGGCTTTCATCTGGCAATGGTTTTTCCCGCAGGAGTCGTTGACCTACCTCGCAGAGGCAAAGGAGCTTCGCCGGTATCATCTGCATGAAACCCAGGTGCAGGAGGCGCTGTACGAGGCGGTCCGAAGGGCGAAGCTCACCAAGCGCGTCACGTCCCACACCTTCCGCCACAGCTTTGCGACGCATCTCCTGCAGGCTGACTACGATATCCGCACGATCCAGACGCTTTTGGGCCACGCTGATGTCCGGACCACGATGATCTACACCCACTGCGTTCCGAGCAGGACCGTCAAGGAAGCGAAGAGCCCGCTGGATTTCTAACGTTGGCATGCAGGGGAACAACAGGAGTATAATCTCACAGGACAACATAAGGAATTACGAGGAGGGAACAATGCCGAGGGTCGCGGTCATTCTTGCGGATGGTTTTGAGGAGGTGGAGGCAATTGCCGTCATCGATGTGCTCCGGCGGGCCGGCATCGACACGGTCGTCGCCGGACTGCATGACGGGCATGTCGCGAGCGCGCGGAACGTGAAGGTCGTCCCCGACGCCGTGATCGACGCGGTCAAGGCGGACGATTTCGACATGATCGTGCTGCCCGGAGGTCAGCCGGGCTCGGACAATCTGAACGCCGATCCCCGCGTGCAGGCCCTGGTCCGGAGCTTCTTCCAGAAAGGCAAGCTCACGGGCGCGATCTGCGCCGCTCCCTATGTGCTCGCGAACGCCGGCGTGCTCGTGGGGAAACGCGCCACGTCCTATCCCACGTACAAGGACAAACTGGGCGGGGCGGTCTACGAGGAGAAATCGGTCGTGTGCGACGATAACGTCATGACCAGCAGGGGAGCGGGCACGGCCCTCGCCTTCGGCCTTGCGATCGTGGAAAAGCTCATGGGCAAGGAAAAGGCCCAGAAGATCAAGGAAGCCATGCTGATCAGGGAGAATTAACAAAGCCGTATTTCCTTCCGCCGTCATTCCGGGCTTGACCCGGAATCCATTGGCTTTTCAATACGAAAATGGATTCCTGCTTTCGCAGGAATGACAGAACATAAGGTTTATAACACGAAAGAGAGGACGCATGAAACGGAAGATCGGGAACCAGAACGTGCTGTACCCCACGCCGGTGACGATCGTGGGCGCGCTCGTAAACGGGAAGGTGAATTTCCTCAATATCTCTCACGTCGGGATCCTGAACGCCGGGTCGCCCCATCTCATATCCCTCGGCATGGGAAAGACGCACCACACGAACGACGGAATCCGGGAGAACAAGACCTTCAGCGTCAACATCCTCTCGCAGGACCGGATCGTCGAAGCCGACTATGTCGGTCTCGTGTCGGGCGCCAAGACGGACAAGTCCGGCGTCTTTGAGACGTTCTTCGGGGAACTCAAAACCGCGCCGCTGATCACGCATTGCCCCCTCTCCATGGAGTGCAGGCTCTACGACACCTATGACCTCAAGACGCATGACGTGTTTATCGGCGAGATCGTGGCCACCTACGCTGACGAGGCAGTTCTCACCAACGGCAAGGTGGACCTCGCGAAGGTAAGGCCGCTTCTCTTCGACATGAGCAGCATGAAATACTGGTCTCTGGGGCCCGCTGTCGGCAATTGCTGGAACGCGGGGAAGCAGTATAAGAAGCCATAGCGCGGTCTGCGACGCGCCCAAATGATGTTGCGGGTTGCGGGGTGCGGGTTAAGTCTTTTACCTCGCAACGCGCAACTCGCAACAAAAATATTTCGCGCGAGCATGTCAAGTTCTGGAAAGAAATAACATAACGTATCCATGACCCGTGAACTGAAACTCATCCCCATTGCGCTCCGCGATTTTGCCTTGCCGGTCCCCAGGACCGGAAGCATCGAGGCCCATTCAGGATACGGCCGAGCAGCCGCCGAGGGCCAGGAAATCCACGTCCGCGTGCAGAAGAAGAGGGCGAAGTCCGATCCATCCTATGAATCCGAAGTCCGCGTCAGCCGCACCTTCGAGAGGGAAGGGTATCGGTTCCGGATCGACGGACGGATGGACGGGATTTTCCGGCGAGAGCCGCCGAAGATCGAAGAGATCAAGGCCGCGTTCAATATCCGTGAGCTTGCGCGCCGGCTTTCCGACAACCCGCTGGGCCACCCATACTGTCTCCAACTCCTGACCTACGGCTACTTCCATTGGCTGGAACACAAGGTCGTTCCCACCCTCACCTTCCATCTCGTTTCCACCCGAAGCGGCGAGTCCCTGGATCTCGAATATCCGCTCGATCTCCCTGCTTACGAGAAATGGCTGGAACTGCGGCTTGACGAACTTGTCCTCGAGGTAAAAAAAGCCGAGAAGCGCGCCGCGCGCCGCAGGAAGATCGCCGCCGAATTTTCTTTCCCCTTCGAAAACCCGCGCCCCGGCCAGGTCGAGCTCATGCAGACGATCGAAGAGGGAATGAGCGAGGGGAAACGGATGCTCATTCAGGCCCCCACCGGGCTGGGGAAGACCGCGGGAGTTCTCTTTCCCGTTCTGAAGGACGCGCTGGGCCGGGGCCAGATGGTGGTCTACGTCACGCCGAAGAACAGCCAGCACTCGGTTGCCGAGGACGCTGTCACGCGCTTTCAGGAGGGCGGAGCGAAGACTCAAGTCCCTCACCATTACGGCAAAAGGCAAGATCTGCTTCAAGAACGAACCGCTCTGCAGTCCCGACTTCTGCGAATACGCCCGCGATTATTACACGAAAGTCTCTGATAACGGGGTCCTGGATATTCTCGCGAAAAAGAAGAAGCTCAAGGCCCGCACCTTCCGCGAGCTGGGAGAAGAATACGAAGTCTGCCCGTTCGAGCTGCAACTGGACGGGGCCCGGGAAGCCGACGTCGTCATCTGCGACTACAATTACGTCTTTGCCCCGCGTTCTTCCCTCGGCAGATTGGCGACGCTGGCCGTCGATCAGGCGGGAAAGCCCGACCTCGTGATCGATGAAGCCCATAATCTTCCCTCCCGCGCCATGGACTACTATTCTCCCTCGCTCTCCAGCATCACGCTCGAGCAGATGCGGGGCGAGATCACGCATGGTCCCCGCGCGTTTTCGGCGCGAGGCGGAGGAACTGCTCGACGGTTGCATCCGGGCGATCGCCTCCTGCAGGTCCGAGGAAAGTGCAAAACCGGCGAAGATCGACCCGCCGATAGACGCCTTCCTGCGAGCAGGATGCGAAGCTTCGCGCCCTCCTTTCCCGCTACCTCGACTCCGACGTGGAGATACAGCCGCGGGATGTGATCCTGCGACTCTGCTTTTACTGGTCCGAATTCACCGAAGCCCTCGAGTACGTTGCTGATCCCGGCAGGCAGGAGTTCTTCACGACCTTTCACCCGCATCCGAGCGGCGGCATCGTGAAGATCACCTGCTGCGACGCCTCGGCCATGCTCAAGGATTGCTATGACGAGTACGAGCAGGTGGTCGGGTTCTCGGCCACGTTAAAGCCCTTTGATTATTACGCGAAGCTTTCCGGGCTCGATCCCGAAGACGGTAAAGACAGCCGAATTTCCAAGCCCCTTTCCCAAGGAGCATCGCAAGCTCCTGATCATTCCCCAGATCTCGACCAAGTACACGGACCGCGAGCGAAACTATGCCAAGATCGCCGATGCTGTTCAAAGGATAGCGGCACTGCGCCAGGGAAATTATTTTGCCTTCTTCCCGAGCTTCGAGTTCCTTGAACGAGTGCTCGCTCTGTTCCAGGCGCCGGAAGGTTTCACGGTCCTCAAGCAGGAGCGGGACATGAAGGCGGCCCAGGTCGAGGCGGTCCTGGAACATCTTCGCGAAGGGTCCGGCGCCGCAATCCTCTTCGCCGTGCAGGGCGGCACATTCTCCGAGGGCGTGGACTATCCGGGCGAGATGGCGATCGGCGCGTTCGTCGTCGGGCCGCCGCTGCCGAACTTCGACCTCGAACGCGAAACAGATGCGGGAGTATTATCAGAGGCAGTACGGCGCGGGCTTCGACTATGCCTATGCGATCCCCGCAATGTCCAAGGCGATCCAGGCCGCGGGGAGGGTGATCCGCTCCGAGACCGACCGCGGCCTCATCGTCCTGATGGACAACCGCTTCGTTCAACCCGCCTATTCCCGTTCCATGCCCGCGGACTGGTTCGAGTCCGATGTCCACGAACTGGTGTCGGAGAGCATCCTGAAGGAAGTTTCCGATTTTTGGGAAAAAGAATTCGCCACAAAAGGCACACCCCGCATTCGCGCATGCGCACTCATAAGCGGCTGGGCACAGGCAAAAAGCACAAAGGGAAATAAAAGTCTCTTCTGATTTATGTGCCTTTTGTGGCAATATATTTTGTTGTTTTGAACCATGGGAAAGGAAACCATGAAAGCGGTCGTGATCCACGCATTCGGCGGCAATGACGTCATCGAAGTGAAAGACATGCCGATGCCGTACGTGAGAGCCGGCGACGTTCTCGTCCGTGTACGAGCGGCGGGTGTGAACCCCGTTGACTGGAAGACCCGGGAGGGCCAGACGAGGATCGTTGTCGGCAGCAGCTTTCCGAAGATCCTCGGCAGCGAGTGCGCAGGCGAGGTCGTCAAGACGGGAAGCCTTGTGGTAAAGTACAAGCCAGGAGACGAAGTTCTCGCCACGACGGGATTCCGCCTCGGTGCTTATGCGGAGTTTGCCGCCATCCCGGGAAAGACCGTATTCCCGAAGCCGAAAAGCATGTCCTTCGAAGAGGCCGCGGCAATCCCGATTGCCGGTATGACGGCGTATACCGCACTCAGGGACAAGGGCGCCATTGCCGCGGGCAAGAAGGTTTTGATCAACGGCGCCTCGGGCGGGGTGGGGACCTTCGCAGTGCAGATTGCGAAGCTCTACGGCGCAGACGTTACGGCGGTATGCAGCAGCGCCAATGAGGCCCTGGTGAAGGGCCTCGGCGCGGACCGGGTGATCGATTACCATCACCACGATTTCACGCAATCCGGCGACCGCTATGACATCATCTTCGACACGGTGTCATCACGCGCGTTCGGAGAATGCAGAAAAGTCCTCACCGCCAACGGCGTGTATATCAATACGCTGCCGTCGCTCTCCATCTTCCGGGATATCCTGCTTACGTCGCTCTTACCCGGGAAAAAGGCGGCCACGATGATGGTGGGTTTCAAGGCCGCAGATATGGCTTGGCTCTGCGGACAGATCGGGGACGGCAGGATCAAGGTCGTCCTGGACAAGGTCTTCTCCCTGGACGAGGCGAAGGAGGCCCTCGCCTACAGTCAGACGGGCAGGGTGCGGGGAAAAGTTGTTGTGAAAGTCAGTTGATTTTGCAGCGAGGTGTTTTGAACGCGGCCAAGCCGGCCTGTTGATCGCTTTTAAAAAAGACATCCGTAGAGGGAGTAACGAGATGATAATGTCCAGAGATGCATTGTTCACCTGCTTCAACAGAAAGAGTTTGGAGGAGATATTGCCCCATCGGGGAAATGCGCTGAGAAAGATTGACGGCGTTTTTCACCATTCCGGAGCTCCTGAAACAATGTTGGGGATTAAGGAAATCTGCGCCGACGACCAGGATATTGAAGGGCATTTTCCCGGGGCCCCCACGTATCCCGGATATGCCCAGGACGAGTTCATATGCCTGGTTGCGGCAGCACTCGTTTCCGTCTCCAACAAAGGATTGAAAACCAATCCGCACGTTGTTCAAAAGACCGTACGGTATAAGAGAAATGCCGGTCCTGGTGACACCCTTATTGCTGAGGTCAAAATCACGGGAAGAAAAGGGAGGTTTATTGTCTTCTCGGGAGAAATCAGAAATCAGAACCGCGAACTGGTTGCGGACTTTGAAAGACTCGTCGGCGCTGTATGAGTGCCCGCAGATGTTCCACGATCATGCATCGTTGAGAGAAGAACGCAGGCATGTTTCGGTATCATGAAGCGTTCGGTTTTACTCCTTTATCCGGCAGAATTGTTCCTTCCTCTTCCGGTTTACGTAGCCTTTTCGGAAACCGCGGCCATACCTCTCCATGCGCCTCTGCCACATTCCGCAGGGCAGGCAGGAACAGCGCCGGTCTCCTTCCACGCGGCATTGAGCACTGCGTGCGGGATTTGCTAGAATTAATTCAGGATGACGCGTTGATCGAAAGAGGGAGGGATGCGACATGCGCACCGCGGTGGTCTCCGATATTCATGCGAACCTGGAAGCGCTGACCGCGGTACTTGACCGGATGAAATCACTGAAGGTGGATGACCTCGTCTGCCTCGGAGATACGGTGGGTTACAACGCAAACCCCAACGAGGTCCTGGACATCCTCCGGAAGGAGAAGGTCCGATGCATTCTCGGCAATCATGACGCCTGCGCCGCCGGTCTCGAAGAACCTGATGACTTCAATCCCCTGGCGCGGGCCGCCGTTCTCTGGACCAGGGAAAAGCTCACCGGCGAGAACAGGCAATTCCTCTCGGGCCTGCCTCGCGAACTGCATATCCGCGACTTTTTTCTCTTCCACGGCTCCATCCACGATACTGACCGCTACATCCTCTACCGGAACGACGCCCAGGACAATTTTCGGCTCCTAGCAGGCCTGCCGGGACCGGTCTCCCTAGGGTTTTTCGGCCATACCCACGTAAGGGCGGCCCTGATCGAGCAGCACGGCGTTATCTCGACAGTGCTCGCGCTCGAGGATCTTCAACTGCTTCCGGGAAAGCGGTATCTGATCAACCCGGGTAGCGTGGGCCAGCCCCGCGACGGGGACCCGCGGCCTGCCTTTCTGGTCTATGACGATCAGGACCTCAGGGTGACGTTCCACCGTGTGGAGTACGATATGCGGACGTGCCAGGACAAGATCATCGCGGCGGGTCTGCCGCCGCGGCTTGCGGAACGGCTTCAGTGGGGGATGTGAGAGAAGATCGCCGAGGGACGAGACAGGGCGGAAAGTGATGCGGCAATGACTGGCCCGCTATACCTTAATTTGGCCTGGTATTGCGGATTGAGCAGGATAGGATCGGCGCCGTCAACTAGCGTTCTCGTACTTGGGAATCAACCGTGTATTCCTTCCCCTCCCGCATGAAGATGATCGAGACCTTATCCCCGGGATGTAATGTTTTCAAAATGTCGGAAAAATCCTTCAAGCTTTCAACGGCGGAGTTGTTCATCCGCACGATAACATCGCCTTCTTTGAGTCCCGCAGCTTCCGCCGGAGAGCCCGCTGCCACGCCGGAAAGCCTGAAGCCCTTTCCGCTGTAGGCAAAGTCCGGAATAGTGCCGAGGCCTACCTTCCGCTGACCTGATGGAGTCGCAGGGGGCCTTCCCTCCTGCGTGGACCGCGTCAGCGGCCCTTCACGACCCGCGAGATATTCGACCGCTTCTTTTGCCACGGATGCCACTTTCACCAGGCCGTCGGCGTCTATCTTGTCAACGGTGTCCGTCGTGCGATGATAGTCCAGGTTCGGCCCGGAGAAGAGCTGGACCGCCGGCACCCCCGCTTCCTGAAAGCTCTTCTGATCGCTCGAGTCCAGTTCGGCGGACACGGTCTCGATGTCCACGCCCGTGACAAACCCCGCTCCGCGGAAGATGTGCACCCATTCCTTCGCTGACCCGGCGCCGAGGACCAGGAGTTTGTTTTTCCCGAGCCGGCCAACGGTATCGAGGTTCACCATGCCGATGCAGTCCTGCGCGGGATAGGCGCTTCTCATGCGCCACGTAATATTTCGAGCCCCGCTTGCCCGCCTCTTCCCCGGTGAAGGCGACGAACACGATCGTCCGGTCCGGCCTCGGACCTGCAGCGAGCACGCGCGCAAGCTCGATCAGCACGGCCACGCCGCTTGCGTTGTCGTCGGCGCCGGGATGGATCTTTCCCGGTTTTTTATCCCTCGTTTCCGGCCATCCCGTTCCCAGGTGGTCGTAGTGGGCGCCGACGACCACGCTCTGCTGTTTCATCTCCGGTTTCCTGCCGGGAATGACGCCGATGACGTTTTTCAACGTCGCGGCGCGGGCCGCGTCGCCGCCGATATCCTCGAAGGTCTGGAAAAAGCCGCCTTCCTCGTCTCCTCCAGGAGCGAGACCCGCGGCCTTGAATTCCTTTGCGATATAGTCGGCGGCCTTGTCCAGTCCCGGCGTGCCGAATCCGCGTCCGCCGAGGTCCTCGCTCGCCAGGAACCGTATCGTCTCCATCATGCGTTCCCGTGAAAAGGGCGATTCAAGGCTCGCGAGCGGCTGGCGGGGCGCGAGTTTTGCCATCCCGACTTTATTGATCGTCCCTTTTTTATCCGGGACAAAGGCAGTGAGCGGAGAATCGGTAACGCGCCACCGTCCCTTTGCCACATTTGCGGGCTCCGCGCCCTCGAAGGCAAGGTAGCTGTAAGTGTGGTAATGGGGGAGCTTCGTTGCCAGGCCGGGCAGCGAGCCGGGCACGTCCGCGGCGATCAACGAGAGTGCCATGTCGCGGTTTTTCGGAAGCCGGGCCGTGAGCACGAAGGCATGGTTCCTGCGGTCGACTGTCGTCCGGTCGATCCGGACCGACTGGTCCGTCAGGGTCATACTATAGCCTTCCAGGGCAGCGGCGGCCTCGGGGAGAAAACGGTTTTCCCATCCCAGGACCGTTACTGCGCGGTCAGCCGGCAGTTCCTTCACTTCCGTATCGAGTTTGACCTCGACCTCGTCGGGACCGGACTTAGACAGGAACCTTGAAAATTCGCGGTATGCGCTCAGGGCGTTATCGCCGGCCCCTGAGGGGAGTATCACCAGCATTTTTCTTGCACCGAGCGCCAGGGAAATCGAGGGCGGGACCTCGTCGCGGTCGAGCCTGCGGAAGAGGTCGAACTCGGGATCGATATCGAGCCTCTCCGGCCGCGCGGGCAGCGCGAGCTTCAGCTCCAGCTTTTTGCCGGTCATCAAGGCGGTCGTCTGGAACGCTCGCTCTTGTCCTTCCATGGTCACGGCAACGGGGACCCTCAGACGGTAGGCGTCGCCGGGCTGGGTCTGCTCGACCGTCGCCGTGAGGACAAAGCCGTTTTGCTCCGGCGCGGCCGCCGGCCTTTTTACCTGGAGCTGCGGCGCGCCGGGGCGCTCCACCCATTGCTCGAATTCCTGTTTGAGGTTCGCTCCGGAAACGGCTTCGAAAGTTGTCCTGATGTCGTCGAAGGAGGCGAGGTGAAATTTATATTTCCGGTAGAATTCCCTGAGCCCCTTTCGAAACGCGTCGTCGCCAAGCTCGAGCCGCAGCATGTGGAAGAACATCATGGACTTGCCGTAGCCCACGGCTTCCGTGGAGGGACTGTGGCGGGACCGAAAGTCAGTAAGCGGGAAATCCTTGCTGCCGCGCACGTAGTCCGCATACTTCTGGAGCGTGGCGACGCGGTATTCGGCTCCGCTTCCCTGCTGCTCGCGGAGCAGGTGGTCGGCGAGGTATGCCGTGAGACCCTCGGACCAATTGCCTTTTTCATAATCCGGGTACACGCTGTTGCCCCACCAGTTGTGCAGGATCTCGTGGGGGTAGGAGGTGTTGATGATGAAGGGAAGGCGGATCACTTGCGGGCCCAGGAGCGTAAACGACGGCATGCCGAAACCCGTTTCCCAGAAGTTCTCGACAAGGGCGAACTTCTTGTAGGGATAGGGACCGATGAGCCTGCTGTACAGGTCGATGTAGCGCACCGTGGCGTCAAGGTACTTGTCCGCCAGGGCCGGGTCCGGCGCGCGCAGGAAGACCATGGCCGTGAGCGGGCCCGCCTCTTTCTCGTAGGAGGCAAAGGGGGCGGCGATGAGGAAGATCGCCTCCTGCGGCTCCGGAGAATTCCAGCGCAGGAATGCCGCGTTGCCGCCCTGATCGCGGATGGCCCGTGCGCCCTGGCTCACCGCGTCCCAGCCGGAAGGCAGCCTCACATCGAGGTCGAAGGTCACCAGGGATGAGCCGAAGTCGGGATACCAGCCGGACGCGCCTGACAGGTACACGCCTTCAGGGGAAACGATGCCTGGAGACTCGCTGAAGCCCCGCGCCTGCTCTTTGCCGGTCTGTTCGACGGGATGGTAAATGCTTCCCTCGTAGGTGATCACGAAGGCCCTGAGGTCCCGAGGGATATTGACCTGGTATGATTCGAGGGGCACGGGTCCGCGTTCATCAGCCTGTTTGATGACGCTGACCCGGGGCGTCGTTGAGGCCGGTTTCAAACCGCTGTGAAGCGTAAACCGGACCTCCCCGGGGGTCTCCTTCGGCAAGGTGACGGTGTCCACGACCGTGATGCGGTGCTCCGAGGGCGAGACGGTGACCGAGAGGTCGTGATGAAAGTAGGAGGATTGGGCGAAGAGGGGAGTCGTTTGGAATAACATAATGAGGAATAAAGAAGTGAATAATCCGCGATTCATGATTTGCAATATTCCTCAATTGGCAGCAGGAGCTTGCCGCAGCCACAGTCCCACGAGAACGGTCATCCGCCATTCCTAGATCTCCTCTTGAAGGCTTGCGAGGAACCATTACGATCTGGTGCATGCCCGTATCTTCAAGGTGGAGATTTAGAGGGGGATGCAGTCAAATAGATCAATGCGGTCATGATCGCACTCCGTTGTCATTCTTCCCAATCCGCGATGAAGATGTCCGTCTCATGCGGATTTTGCGAGCTGCGGTTCGACCCGAAGACGATTTTCTTCCCGTCCGGTGAGAACATGGGGAAGCTGTCGAACACCGTGTTGAAGGTGATGCGCTCAAGGCCCGTGCCGTCGAGGTTGATAAGATAGAGTTCGAAATTGTGGCCGAATTTCCCGATGTCTGCGTGCCAGTCGTCCATGTTGCTGGAGAAAATAATGCGTTTCCCGTCGGGATGCCATGAGGGCGCCCAGTTCGTGGCGCCGTTGTGCAGAAGCCGCTTCTTGTTCGACCCGTCCACGTCCATGACCCAGATGTCGAGGGGGACGGCGACGATATAGTTCTTCTCCATGCAGTCTTTCCAGAGCGCCTTCTCTTCTTCCGTCTCGGGATACCAGGCGCGCCAGACGATTTTCTTTCCGTCGGGAGAGAACCACGGGCCGCCGTCATAGCCCACGCGATCCGTGAGCCTGCGCACGTTGGAACCGTCGATGTTCATAATGTAAATGTCGAAATCGCCTTCCCGCTGCGAGCCGAATACGATCTGCTTTCCGTCAGGGGACACGACGGGTTCGGCGTCATATTTGGGATTGTCGGTCAATTGCCTGAGGTCGGTTCCGTCGAGGTTCACGGAGAAGATATCGTAGGGATAGAGCGGCCAGACATAGCCGGCCGGGAGTCAGTCCTTTCGGCGGGCAGTCGCCGGCAAGGTGGCTCGTCGAAGCAAAGACGATCGCGCTTCTCATCAGGGCAGAAGAACGAGCAGGTATGCGCCCCGTGGCTCGGGGCTGACCATGCGCAGGTCCGACCCGTCGATGTTCATGGTCCAGATCTTGTCGCAGCCGTATCCCTCGCGGTTCGACTGGAATATGAGTTTCTTCCCGTCCCAGGAGAAATAGGCCTCGCCGTTGTCGCCGTCATGGGTAAGCTGGGTCACGTTCTTCATATGACGTTCGATGAAAGAGAGCGGCGCCGTTTCCGGCTTTTTGCTCAGGCAGCCCAACAGCAGGGGAATGATGAGGACAGCTATGGTTTTTTTCATTACCGATGCCTCCGGTGCGTCGATGGCTTCATTATAGACGGACAGGGCAGTACTGTAAAGATGACCCTGCCCTAGTCCGATGTCTTTACTGGTTTCGCGGCGCTCAGACCGAACTCTTCGGTTATCACGAGATGTTGGATCCCGTTCTTCTTGAACTCCTCGGCATACCTCTCATGGGCGGGGGTCTCCAGCGCTGTGCGGTCTTCTGGACTGAGCAGGCGAAACTGCTCGTAACCTCCCACCCGGTGGGCGGCGTCCCGCTCCGAGAGCCGGTAAACCAGTTCGTCCCAAAAAGTATCGTCGACATATTCATCGATGAATTCCGCAGCCTCCGTGGCATCTTCAAATTCCCCGGTAGGGTAGTAGCGCCGGTCATGCGGGTCGTATTCGATCAAACTGCCGAATCCCGTTGGCCTGGCCAGGGAGTAGATTTTCTGAATGACCTTGTCGTAAGGTTTTGTGCGGGGGTCTTCCTCGGCTTTATGGGCATTGAGGACCCAATTGGCTGTATACAGCAGATCCAGGAGATAGCGATACTCTTCCTTGGTGAGCTCTATTTTCATTTTGTCCTACCTCGTCGTGCGCTTTGTAATAATGACGATTATAGACGCATGAAGAGATGAAGTAAACCCCGTTAGAGAAAAAGTTCCCTGACATTTATGGATGCGGATTTGCACTTCGATCTCTTTGGCCGCCATCAGTGATGGCGGCTTTCTCTAACGGGGTAAAGTGTCATCCCGCTTGCCTCCGCTTTCCGCTATACTGTTAATTGGATAATTAAGTCTTCTCAAAACGGCAAGAAAATTATCACCGCGAAGTCGCGAAGGACGCAAAGGAAATCTTAAATTCTAAACTCCGGGTTTAAAGCTCTAAACCTTCGCGACCTTTGCGCCTTGGCGGTTCAAGGTCTTGATTTTGTTTACGAGAGGTAGGCGAATTATGCCGAAGACCAGCGCGGGGATTCTTCTCTTTAAAAGGGAAAACAGCGCCCTTAAAGTCTTCCTCGTCCATCCCGGCGGGCCGTTCTTTGCGAAAAAGGATGCGGGCGCCTGGTCCGTCCCGAAAGGGGAGCTCGATGAAGGAGAGGACGCGCTTGCTGCCGCAAAACGGGAGTTCGAGGAAGAGACCGGGTGCAGGGCCGAAGGGAACTTTATCCCTCTTTTGTCCGTGACGCAGAAGAGCGGCAAGATCGTACTTGCCTGGGCCGTGGAAGGGGACTGCAACGCCGAAACGATACGGAGCAATACCTTCACTCTCGAATGGCCGCCGAAGAGCGGAAAGATGCAGGAGTTCCCGGAAGTGGATAGGGCCGGATGGTTTACAATCGAGGGTGCAAGGGAAAAGATCAATCCCGCGCAGACCGCGCTTCTGGGTGAGTTGATGAAGAGATTGAGTACCTGACCGGGCTCCCCCCGCCGCATCGGGATGCTTCTTGCGGACAAAAAAATGTCTTGATCTTAAGAATCATATCGATATAATACGTATGCTTTCAGCATAAGATCGCTTGTCCAGCGCCGTGAACGGGGTGAGCTCATGAAAAAGATCCTTGTCCCAGACGTCTTAAAACCTCTCCTGGTAAAGCAAAACAGCTTTTTGAGCCGGGCCGATGTCAAAATGTTCAGCGCGACAACGAACGATGACATACTGGCCGTTCACCGGGCCGAAAAAGTAAACCTCATCATCTCGCAACTCAACATGCCCGGCATGAAGACCGAAGAGCTTTTCGCCGTCATCAGCAATGATCGGGAATTGCGCAGAGTGTCCCTCATCATGCTCTGTGACGGGGCGCAGGGCGACAAGGAACGCGCGGAACAATGTCATGCGCACGCCGTCATGACACTGCCGGTCGATGCCGCCCTTCTTCTGGAGAAGGCGCGGAGCCTCCTTGGCATATTATGGCGGGCGTCGTATCGCGTTCTCCTGAGCATCAATATCGCCGGCACCGCTAAGGATAAGGCCTTTTTCTGCAAGTCAGAGAACATCAGCACGACGGGCCTGCTGGTTGAGACGGACCGGGACCTCAAGGAAGGGGACCGGGTCACGTGCTCGTTTTTCCTCCCCGAATCCAAACAGATCGTTGTGGCCGGTGAGATCATCAGGTCGATTCATAACGCGCAGAAAGCCGGCGTCAAGCGGCACGGCGTCAGGTTTGAAAAACTGACGCCGGACGCCAAAGCGGCAATCGAAAATTTTGTGGCGGCAAAGGAGCATTCTTCCCTCTCGGAACCGGCAACTCCATAATTTCAGAGCCCCCCCTATCTCTTCCTCTTCCTCCTTTAACGTCATACCCGTATCGATCTTCCGGACATGTTCTCAGCGAATTGACACCCGGAGCGCGCTTTCTTGACAGCCAACGGAAGGCGGTGCTATAGTTATTTAAAGAGGATAGAAACTGTCCCGATAAAGCTGTTCCCCGTACGGGAAGGGCGGAAATTCAGGGGGTCTTCATACTATCTATCCGAGGGGTAAGACAGCCGGGCTGCCGAAGGAAAGGGAAGAGCAACGGCAACCCGGCTTTTTCTTTATAAAAGGGGCGCTAAACGGCGTTCAGCCCGAGAGGAGGGAAGAAAAATGTCGGATCCACAGAAAACAGGCATATCGAGCATTACGGATAAAATGGTCGTCATCCGGCACGCAACCGATACGGACCGGGTGAGGGTCGAGGAGTACTTCAAGGATCACGGCAACGCCGATGACCTCGGCAATTCCGACCTTGTTATTGCAACCGAAGAAGAGCGGATCATCGGGTTCGGCATCCTGAAGAAGGATAATGATGCGGGATGCGTTTCCATTTTTGAAGACAGCAGGCGCAAAGGGATAGGATCGACAATCGTGAAGCACCTGATGACGTATGAACCCTTGAGGAGGGTCTATGCGACGCGCAATGTGAGCTACTTCACCCGTTACGGCTTCGCGCGGGGAAGGACCCAGCGCTCCGCGAGAGCGACGAGGAGCGGGAGGGAATGCCGCATGCCTCTGATGGAAAGGTTATCCACAGCGGCTTATCAGAAACTATGACCCGTAAGGGGGGGCCTATGAACGACCATGTATTCGACTGCATCATCATCGGCGCCGGTCCCGGCGGGCTGCAGGCCGCAATTTACCTGGGCAGGTACAATAGAGACGTGCTCCTCCTCGACCGCAGCGGGGGGAGGACGTGGCACTCCCGGCACATCGAAAATGTCCTTACCCATAAGGAAATAGCGGGGAGCGAGATCATCGAACGGGGAATGGAGCAGGTAAAAAGCTTCAACGTGCGGGTCGAGCGGAAACTCGTGACCGCGGTGCGGAAGGACGGCCTCTTTGCCGTATCGACGCCGAGCGCATCGTATCATGCGCGCTACGTCATCGTCTCATCGGGGGTGTACGATATCATCCCGCCCATCAGGAACGCGGTGCGGTTCCTGGGCGCCGGCTACTATACGTGCGTCGATTGCGACGGGTATAAGACAACGAACAGGAAAATCGTGGTCATGGGGGACGTCCTTCAATCGGTGAACATTGCGCTTGCCATGAAGCAGATGTTCACGAGGGACATTACCTACATCCCGTACCGTTTCAGCCTGCCGGACTCCGCAGAGGAAGTTCTGGCCGAGGAAGCCATCAAGGTGGTGTCGGTCGAGCCCGTGAGCGTCATCGGCGAGACAGAGCTGGAAGGCCTGGAACTGATGAACGGAGAAAAGGTTCCGTGCGAGGCGATCATGGCCTCGTTCGGCGTCAAGCTGAACGATGATTTTCTCGCAGGACTCAACCTGAAAAAGGACGCGGCTGGATTCAAGTACGTCGTGAACAATGCCTATGAGTCGTCCCTCAGAGGCCTCTATATCGTCGGCCCGCTCAATACGGGACAGGACCAGGTCGTCATCGCGGCCGGAGAAGGCGCGGTGGCAGCAATCGACATCAACAGGCGGCTGCTGGAAGAGAAGGACGTGAGGGCAGAGTTGAATGCGGGGGTAGGGCACGCGTGACAAGGGGCGCGTAGGGGGCGTTCCCTGTGGTGGAAAAATCGGAGGAGTATTAAGGCGGTTTATTTCATCCCGACTGCGGGAAGGTAAATATCAAAGGTCGTACCTTTGCCGACCTCTGATGCTGCGGTGATAAGACCGCCGTGCCGTTTGATGACGGAATAACAGACCGCGAGGCCGAGCCCCAGGCCTTTCTGGTTATACGTGTCTTTGGTCGTAAAATAGGGGTCGAAGATTTTCGCCAGATTTTCCGCGGGCAGGCCAATGCCCGTGTCGCGGATCGAGATCTTCAAATAGCTGCCTTCCCGGATCGGCAGCATGTCCTCAGCGGAAATGGAGAGATTCTCTCCGCGAACAGTAAGAGTTCCTCCCTTCGGCATTGCCTCTTTTGCGTTCGTGACCAGATTACTGATGACCTGGTTCATCTGCCCCTCATCGATCGCAACGAGATAGAGATCGTCGGGGAGATGGAATTCCGACGAAATAGTCGACCCTTTGAGCATCATGTTGATCCTACCCGCGAGCAACCCTGACAGCGACATGGTCTTCTTCAAGGGATCTCCGCCCGTGGCAAAGGTCAGGAGACGGTTGCTGAGTTCAGCGGCCATGGCGCAAATTTCTTCCGCATCGTCAAGCCGGCCGATTGCCTTGGCGCAAATGGGCTCCGACAGTTTTGCAATCTGGACATTGCCGAGAATGACGCTGAGCATGTTGTTGAAATCGTGCGCAATGCCGCCCGCGAGAATGCCGATCGACTCCAGCATGTGACCTTTCAGGCGTTCCTCCTCGGCCTTTTTCCGGTTCGTGAGGTCTGTCATGATGGAAGCAAAGTTTCGTATCGTCTGCGTATTGTCCCTGATCGCCACCGCGGTCAGCTCCACGGGGACCCTTCTGCCGTCTTTTGTCAGTGCGGACCGATTCATAGCCGGAAAAGGCGCCTTGACTGTTCAGGAGGACCTGACAATGTTCGAGTTCGTGCTGTATGATGTCTTCAGGAATAATTGTCGCTATGGGCTTCCCGATGATTTCCTCGGCCGCATACCCAAGCATCTTTTCGGCGCCCCTGTTCCACGCTACCGTTATGAAGTTCATGTCGACGGCGCATATGGCATCCGGAATATTTTGGACGATCGACGCGAGGAGCCGGTTTTCAGCAAGCGCGCGGTCTAATCGATTTCCGGTCGACTTCGCAATTTTTGCTATCATGATGACACTGACCAGGATGGAGAGGAACTCAACCAACGCCGCAATCAGTGAGGGATTGCTGGCCCGCAGAAGGGTAGTTTCAATCGCTAAGCCGCCAATCAGGATAAAAGCGACGATCGTCGGGAAAAATGCCCTCATTAACCGGCTTTGAACCGCTGGCCCCGTAAAAATTCTGACCGGCAGGATGGAAGGGCCTGACGCAGTCGTCAGCCCCAGGCCGATCAGGACAAAGGCAATTGCAGCGGGAAGGGCCACCGGGTTAATATTTCCGCCGGAGAGGATGGACGTGCCGTGCATATAACCGAGAATGATGATAAAGCCGATCGAAGCCACGGCCGCTGCCGCAAAGGCCGAGGCATGTTTCAGCCGCCGTCTTTCTTCGCGGGAAAAGGCTAAAAACAGGACACCTGATGCCGCCGCCAGAAAGGTTGCCGCAGTGATCGGAGACATAAGGCCAAACGGAACGTGAGAAAGCGAGAGGGGCGCCTGGATCCACGGATATTCGCCTTCAATGGCTGTTCCCAGGACAAAAGCAATAAGGATGGCAAGGCATCCCAAAAAAATTACACCTGCTCCGATTGCAGCGCTCACGCGCGCGGCTGCGTTATCCGGACGCAGCACAGTGAGGAGCGCTGAAACGCTGAGTATGATGAAACACCAGGCGGTGCTTGGGGCGATGGGGATATGATCCGGGCCTATGCTCGGGATGATCTGCAAGCCGGAAAACCGTCCCACCAGCGAGACGGCGCCGATGCCGGCCGCGGTAAGAAAACTCCACAGCGATATGCGCTTGAGGATTAGTTTGAGCTGTACGTCCGCATCCATCGAAACTCCCTGCTTGAGGAGGTGATTACTCCTCTATAATACATCAATTCCCGCTAATTTCAACGCAAGATTTAGCATATTCATAACTCCACGGCCGTTGAGGATGAGGAGCCTGGTCCCTGCTTCTATGACTATTCCCACTTGAAGATCAGCGAACCGATGGAAAGGAAGACGGCGCTCATGACGGCGAGGACCAGAAGCTGCGGCGCGATGTCGGCGAGGCCGGCCCCTTCGGTCATGACGGCGCGGGCCGCGTCGACGAGGGGGGTGAGCGGAAGGAACTGCGCGATTTTCCTGACCGCGGGGTTGGTTCCTTCGAGGGAGAACCAGACGCCGGAGAGCAGCATCATGGGCCAGGTGAGGAGGTTCAGGAGGCCTGCCGCCAGCTCTTCGCTCGAAAGGCGGGACGCGATGAGAAGGCCGAGGGAGATCAGGCACACGGCGCCCAGGAGCGAGACCAGGAACAAGTTGGCGTAGGAGCCGCGCATCTGGAAATGGATGAAGTAATTGCAGCCGGCGTACACGGCGATCGTGATGGTCTGGATCAGGATGAGGCGCGAGGTCATCTGCGCGGTCAGAAACTCGAAGGGGGTCAGGGGCGTGGCCTTGAGGCGCTTGAGGAACCCGTTCTTCCGGTACCGGACGATCACGGACCCGACACCGAAGAGACAGGAAAACATCATGTTCATGGCGAGGATGCCGGGCACGACCCAGTCGACGTAGCGGATCTCGCGGCCGCTGACCGTAAGACGCTGATAGCCCGGGCCGCCCGCGCCCTTCAAGATCCGCTCCAGCAGGTAGCCGTTCGGCGCGTTCTCGTTGATCCAGTAGCGCATGCGCGCACGCGCGTCAACGAGCATGTCGAGCTGGAAATGTTCCACTTTGTCGAGCGCCTTTTCAAGATCGTCTACCGGGATGAACTGCACATACTTCGTGCTGAAAAATTCCCTGTCCGTCTGCCCGAGGGCCGCCACGTCGCCCAGGACGCCGACCTTGAACATCGGCTTCGGCTCCCCGGAAAACAGGGCGGCGAAGCCGAGAACGAGGAAGAGCGGGAACAACACGTTCCAGCCGAGCGCCGATTTGTCCCGGATGAATTCCATGTTGCGGGCGTGGAGGATGGCGAGAAATTTTTTCATGATAAACCCCAAAACGATTTATAACCACAGATGAACACGGATGGACACGGGGTAAAATCTGGATTCACCGCTTTCGCGGGAATGACGGACCAGGTGTTCCAATCCGCATTCCTATCAGCTTCTCAAATCCTTCCCGGTGAGCGCGATGAACAGGTCCTCCAGGCTCCAGGAGCGCATATTCATCCGGTTGAGCGATACACCACGATCCAGGAGCGTTCTGATGGTCCCTTCCACGTCGTGCGTCTGTATTTCGCACCAGCCCGGCTGCTTCGACGTGCAGAGCCTTAACCCGTCCAGCTTTCTGTTGACGTCCTCTTCCGGGAACTGCAGAACCACGTCGCCAAAATGCGCTTTCAAGAGATGTTCGGGAGTCCCCTGGGAAATGATCTTCCCGCGGTCCATAATCGCGATTTCGTCACAGAGCGTGTAGGCCTCGTCCATGTAGTGGGTGGTCAGGACGACGGTCTTGCCGCGGGAGCGGATCAGGGAAATGAGGTCCCAGAAGTTACGTCGCGACTGCGGATCGAGGCCGGTTGTCGGCTCGTCGAGGAAAAGGACCTCGGGGTCGTTGATGAGGGCCAGTGCCATGAGGAGCCGCTGCCTTTGTCCTCCGGAAAGTTTGCGCGTGTCTCGGTCCTGGAACTCTTCGAGGCTGCAGAGCCGGATGACTTCGTTCATGTCCATGGACCGGGGATACAGACTTTTGAAGAGCCGGAGGGTCTCGCGCACGGTCAGGAATTCCTGGAGCGAGGTGACCTGGAACTGGATGCCCGCCTCCTTCCTGAAGCGGTCTCCAGCGGGCGCGCCCTTATACAGCGTGACACCGGAGTCAGGCTGCTGGACGCCTTCGACGATCTCGATGAGCGTGGTCTTACCTGCGCCGTTCGGGCCGAGCAGGCCGAAACAGATTCCCTGTTCGATGGTGAGGCTGACGTGGTCGACGGCCCGGACGCCGGGATAGGTCTTGACCAGGTTTTTAATCTCGATAATGGGCGCCATTGCGATCGTGAAAAGTGGTAACTGTTCAGGCAAGGTAGTATCCGCAGATTGCCCTGATTCCGCAGATGATACCGGGCCTGAATCCTGGTACTTAAATTGCGTTCCTCGCCGGTCATTTTAGAGGGCATGCGCAAGGCCGCGGGTGATACAGTATCATGCGGTCGTCCTAGTGTCAAGCAAGGCCCGGAGTGATATAATTTTATTAGGCTCGAACAGCGGGAGAGGGACTATGGACCGCGAATGGCATAGCAGGATCAATGAAGAGGTAGAGGGGTTCAGAAAGGCCCTTGTTCATTTCGCCAAAGCCTGCGAGTGGGAAACCTTCGAAAAAAAGGCCGGCAGCCTGTTCGACTATCTTGAGTCGATCGAGCTGACGATGCTGGAGAAAAAATTTTTCAAAAGATTCCTGATCATTCTCGCAGTTCTCATCGCGGCCGTAGTCTTCATCACGAAACTGGACGGCCAGACCTTCCCGGCGCTCCTCAAATACAAGGATGCGATCATCCAAGGCGCGATTGCAGTCGCCTGTTTCGAAATATTTTTCTTTATGAACTTCCGGATATATGTAAACGCCAAGATGTCCTGGTACAGGAAGAGAAGGGAACAGTTCATTAGGAATATCAAGGACGACTTTATGAAGCTTTTCGGCGCCCCGTCGAACGGACGACAGAGCTTGTCATGCGGGCCCGTCTGACGGTGCACTGAAAGGGAGTGGGTCCATGAATGCGAAAATGCCGGTGCTCTTCATCGGGCACGGCTCACCGATGAACATTATCCTGGACAACAGCTACACGAGAAGCCTTGTCTCGCTGGGGAGGGAACTTCCGAAACCGAAGGCCATCCTGGTCGTGTCGGCGCATTGGCTCACCGAGGGCACGTTCGTCACGTGTGCGGAGCATCCGAGGACCATCCACGACTTCTACGGATTTCCCGACGAGCTCTACGCCCTGCGGTACCCGAGTCCGGGTGCGCCGGGCGAGGCGCGGCTGGTTACGGAGACGGTAAAAAAAGCGAGGGTCGCCTGCGGCAACGAATGGGGGCTCGACCATGCGTCCTGGGCGGTACTGAAGCACATGTATCCCGGCGCGGAGATCCCCGTTTTCGAGATGAGCCTTTCCTACACGTTCAATGAATGGAGCCCGAAACCGCTTCAGTACCACTACGATCTGGCGAAAGAACTTTCCGGATTGCGGCGGAAAGGCGTCCTGATCATCGGAAGCGGCAATATCGTCCATAACCTGGGCATGCTGGATTTTGAAAACATCGACGCCCCCACCTTTGGCTGGGCAGGGGAGTTCGATGAGAAGGTGAAGGCGAACCTGGTGAGCGGAAACCACGCGGACCTGATCCACTTTCAAAACATGGGGGCCACAGCTCTCTTGTCGGTCCCGACACTCGACCATTATCTTCCCATGATCTACGCCGTCGCGCTCCAGGAGAGGGATGAACCCCTCACGTTTGTTCATGAAGGGTTCCAATACGGATCGATCTCGATGAGATGTTTTCGAATAGGATGACCCTCCGTTTCTTTATCCAGCCGTCTTTACTACTTTCTGCTGATTGACAGAATGACACGCCTTTTTATATCATTGAATTATCAGAAGGAAGAGCAAAAGGAAACGAAAACGTGTCGTTCCCTGTGGAGTGAAAAGGGGGAGGCGATAATATGGCAATCGACTATGGAAAAAACATCAATACGGTTAAAGACCTGTATTCGGCGATCAACCGCAGAGATTTCCCTGCGATCCTGAGTTATCTGGATGAGAACATCGACTGGCAGTCCCCGGCGACAAGCACGATGGTGAAGGAAATTTTCTGGTCCAAACCGAGGCACGGGAAGGGCGAGGTGTCAGCCTTTTTCAATGAGGTCAGGGGCAAGCTTACCCTGGACGAGATGTCCTATTCGACCATCATCGCAGACGGTGACTGCGTCGTGGCTGAAGGAACCATGCGCGGGAGCGTTAACTCGACGGGCTGCTTCTTCCGGGCCAACTTTGCCATGGTGTTCACGCTGCGCAACGGGAAGATCGTCCATTTCCGGAATTACTATGACTCCGCGGAAATCGCGGCGGCGCTCCTTGCGAAGGGCGAAGAATGCAGGGCCGTGCTCAAGGCCGCATGAGGGGCGCGTAGTTGAGGATTACGCCTGATTCCCGGTTCCCTCATAAGCCGTCCCGGGGGAAAAGGTGAAGTCTGCGTATTTTATTTCCGGCTTGAGCCGTGAGAAATACCGCGAGCGAGAAGCACGAATTGCCGGTCATGTCGATTGATGAGCTCCCGGTAAATTTCTAACGGCCTTGTCCGGAATCCTTCCTGATCAGCTTATCTTTTTGCATTGTGAAAGCCCCGCGTCTCGGGTACAATGAAAGCCTTCATGACGGATCATTATAAATCTCCAGAGGTGGATCGTGGAATCAATCTCAAAGACGCTGGAAAAATCGCTTTCGCACTATGAAAAAAAAGAATACGCTGAGGCCGAAAGGGCGGTAGATGAACTCATCGCGGCGCAGCCCGATTTTCATCGCGGGCAATTCCTGAAAGCAGTGATCCTGGAAGAGACAGGGAGGGGGCCCGAAGCGGAAAAGCATTACGAGAAGGCGGGGAACCGGTTCACGCTCTGGTTCCGACTCGCGATGCAGCTTCAGGACATCGACCCGGAACGGTCGCTTGCCTATTACAAACGGGTGAGTTCCCAGGACCCACAGAACAATATGATCTGGTTCAATCTCGGGGGCCTCTATGAAAAGATGGGCAAGACCGACGAGGCGCGAAGGTGTTTCACAAATCTCTCACCGACGAAGGAAGTCTTTTCGAGGATACTGATCCCTCTCGGCTTCATCATCTTCCTGGTCAGCGGGGCGATCCTGATGGTCCAGCGGGGAGAAAAAGGCCTGACTGCCGTGGTCGTCGCGTCCGCGGTCTTCTGCCTGTTCTGGCTCAAGCGGGATGGGGGGCGGGCGGTCCAGATGATCATAAAGAAGCGGAAGTATAAATAGGCGGCGATATGCTATACTCTATCGCATGATCCGGAGGGACTGTCCATGAAAGACAAGAGTTCGAAAAAGAACGACAACGTCATCCACGGCGTGAGCCTGCTGACGGAGCATGATATCTACCTCTTCAAGGAAGGGAACCATTTCGGGCTCTACGAGAAGCTGGGCTCGCACCTCATGCGCGTCGACGAAGCGGACGGCACGCTCTTCGCGGTCTGGGCGCCGAACGCGGCCAGGGTCTCGGTGATCGGCGACTTCAACGGCTGGAACAACGACAGCCATCAGCTCTCCGTCCGTCACGACGGCTCGGGCATCTGGGAAGGGTTCATCCCCGGCGTCGGCAACGGCGCTCTGTACAAGTATCACATCGTATCCCGTCACCACGGCCACCGCGGCGACAAGGGCGATCCCTTCGCGTTTTCCTGGGAGACGCCGCCCCGCACCTCCTCCCTCGTCTGGGACCTCGGATACGACTGGAGCGACCACGAGTGGATGAAGGAGCGGCACGCCCGGAATTCGCTCAGGTCGCCCTTCTCCGTGTACGAACTCCACATGGGGTCCTGGAGAAGGGCGCCGGAGGAGAACAACCGTTCGCTCACCTACCGCGAGCTGGCCGCCTATCTTCCGGAATACCTCAAGGACTCGGGCTTCACGCACGTGGAGTTCATGCCCGTGATGGAGCACCCCTTCTACGGCTCCTGGGGCTACCAGGTCACGGGCTACTTCGCGCCCACGAGCAGGTACGGCACGCCGCAGGACTTCATGCATCTTATCGACCGGCTGCACCAGGAGGGGATCGGCGTGATCCTCGACTGGGTGCCGTCGCACTTCCCGGGAGACGCGCACGGTCTCGTGTACTTCGACGGCACGCACCTCTACGAGCACGAGGACCCGAAGCAGGGGTTCCACCCCGAATGGACGAGCTACATCTTCAACCACGGCAGGTACGAGGTGCAGGAACTTCCTGATTTCGAGCGCGCTCTTCTGGCTCGACAAGTATCACGCCGACGGGCTCAGGATCGACGCCGTGGCGTCCATGCTCTATCTCGACTACGCGCGCAAGGAAGGCGAGTGGATCCCCAACCAGTACGGCGGCCGGGAGAACATCGAGGCCATCGATTTCCTCCGGAGCCTGAACCGCGAGGTCTACCGCGCCTTTCCCGACGTCCAGACGATCGCCGAGGAGTCGACTGCCTGGCCCATGGTCTCGCGGCCCGCGCACGTGGGCGGCCTTGGCTTCGGCATGAAGTGGAACATGGGGTGGATGCACGATACCCTCGACTATTTCACGAAGGACCCCATCTTCCGCAAGTACCACCACAACGCCATCACCTTCAGCATCTGGTACGCCTTCTTCGAGAACTTCATGCTGCCCTTGTCCCACGACGAGGTGGTGTACGGCAAGGGCGCCCTTGCCGGCAAGATGCCGGGCAGCGGGCTCCAGAAGATGGCGAACCTCCGGCTCCTGTTCGGGTACCAGTTCACGCACCCGGGCAAGAAGCTCCTGTTCATGGGCGGAGAGATCGGTCAGTGGGCGGAGTGGAGCCACGAGTCGAGCGTCGAATGGCACCTGATGCAATACCAGTCCCACTACGGACTGTGGCAGTGGGTCAGGGACCTGAACAGACTGTATCGCAGCGAACCGGCCCTCTATGAGCTCGATTTCGAGAACGCGGGGTTTGAATGGGTGGACTTCAGCGACCAGGATGCGAGCATCATCAGCTACCTGAGGAAGGGCAGGTCCCACCGCGACCAGGTCCTCGTGGTGTTCAACTTCACGCCGACCATCCGTTATGGCTACCGCGTCGGCGTCCCCGAAGGAGGCTTCTGGCGCGAAGTGCTGAACAGCGACGCGGGGGTGTACGGCGGGGAAGATTTCGGAAACCTCGGCGGCATCGAGGCGGCCCCCGAACCGTGCCACAACAGGAGCCATTCGCTTGTGATGACCATCCCGCCGCTCGGCATGGTTGTGTTCAAGAAGTGAGGCTTGTAATCTGTTCGTGCTCTTCAAGAAGTGGCCTGTCCTGCGAGTGTTTTGGGCCGAGGCAGCCGTTTTGTGCAGGTCCGGACCCGCTGAGCAACATCGCAGGTGAAAACCAATGCCTATTTCTTACCATATAGACCATGATCAGCGACTGGTAATCGCGAGCCCGTATGGAGTGTTGACTGATGCGGAGGTTTTCGGTTACCAGCAGGAAGTTTGGTCGCGACCAGATACCAAGGGGTATAACGAACTGATCGACATGGCGGGCGTCTCCCGGATCGAGCTCAAGTCGACCCATCGAGTGTCTGACCTCGCTCGGTTGTCGGCAGGAATGGATTCGCCCGATTCATTGTCGAAGCTCGCTATCCTTGCGACGACCAACGAGCAGTTCGGGCTAGGCCGCATGTACGAGACGTACCGGCAATTGGACAAAAAGAGCAGGAAGGAAGTACGCGTTTTTCGAATTCGCCGGGAGGCATTAGAGTGGTTGGGCATCAAGACACCTTGACGGACTGAATGAATGCGCGACCTAACCGGTACGCTCCAGCGAGTCGACCCGATGCTTCTCAGTGAGGTGCCGGCCGGCAAGGTCCCGGAGCAGCGCATTCAGGCACCAACTGATAGAGCTCTTATCCTTATTGAGAAGCTCCAGTGCAACGTAAACATCAACGTCCCCCCTCGAGTCACGCAATTTTCCCCGATTTACAAACTGCTTCTACCATGACTCTTGCGGAAAGGAGAAAGCATCCATGAATAAACAGTGCGGCCGGGTTCTTAGTTCCCGTTTTCGTATTGATCGCGCTCGTGGCGTATGCAGGCGAGTTCGCCGCCTTGAAAAAGAAGTTACAGGACGCCAGATATTCTCTCTGGATCATGCTGGACAACGGCGACCAACGGGGCGCGGACCAGCAAAAAAAGGTAAAGGACACCGCTGATGCGGTCAGCGCGATGCTTGCGGGCATGAAGGCGCCCACGGGGAAAGAAGCTCAGTTTAAAGAACTCGTTGCTATCTGGGAAGCGTTTCAAAAGACCCGCGAAGAGGAACTCGTCCCGCTGATCCTGGCAAAAGGGAAGCAGAAGGAGGCGGAGAAAATCGCCACGGGAATTCAGAACGAGAGATTTATGAAGATGATGGCCCTCTGCGATGAATTGGAGAAGCAGGAGACTGGCGCTTTTTAGCGAGAGATAACAGGGCGGTCCCTCTGCCGCAAACGATGATCGAGTCGTTGCCGTGGATCAACTTCGAGAGATTACTCTCAGCATTATCACTGCGAGCAGGCGCGAGCGGGAAAGCGGCATGCGCAGCCGCGTTTGAAAATTCCCTTCTCTCAGCCTCCTATTTCGTCACCACGACGATCCCCGAGTCGGTCACGATGCAGCCCCGCAAGCGGTCCTCCTCGTGGTCGAGGCCGATCTCCATGCCTTCGGGGATGACGATGTTTTCGGCGATGATGGCATTCTTGATCTTTGCGTGCCGGCCGATCTCCACGTTCTCGAACAGGATGGAGTCCTCGACGAGTGCGTAGCTGTGCACCCTGCAGGATGGCCCGAGGATCGACCGCCTGACGGTCGATCCGCTGGTGATGCAGCCGCCGCAGACGAGGGAATCGAGGTTGTGGCCGCGCCTGCCCTCGTCGTCGAACACGGTCTTGGCCGGCGGGAGGTTCCCCTGGTTGGTCAGGATGGGCCAGGTGTAATTGTAGAGGTTAAGCTGCGGGCTGACGCTGATCAAGTCCATGTTCGCCTCATAGTACGAGTCGATCGTGCCCACGTCCCTCCAGTAACCCCGCTCGTTCGGCGCCATCCCGTCCACGCAGTTGTCCATGAAGCTGTAAGCGAAGACGCGGTCCCCCTGTTCCAGCATCATGGGGATTACGTGCTTGCCGAAGTCGAGGTCCTCGTACCGTGTGCATGCCTTTCTTTAATACCTCGATCAGCTTTTTCGCGGAGAAGACGTAGTTCCCCATGGAGGCGAAGCAGGTCCCGCGGCCCGGTACGAGCGGCGGGTCCTGCGGCTTCTCCTGGAACGAGGTGACCCGGAGGTCTTCGTCGACGGAGAGGACGCCGAAGCGCTGCGCCTCGGCTGGGGAGACCTCGAGCGTCGCGATCGTGATGTCGGCCTTGTTCATGCGGTGGTACTCCATCATCTGCGCGATGTCCATCTTGTAGATGTGGTCGCCGCCGAAGATGGCCACGAAATCGGCGCCCGACGATTCGATGAACCGCAGGTTCTGGTAGATGGCGTCGGCCGTGCCCCGGTACCATTGCTCGCCGATGTGGGTTGTTTCGGGAGAGATGGTGTCGTAAAAATCGCCGAGGCCGACCCATCTTGCCCCAGGATTCCTTGATGTGCTTGTTGAGCGAGTAGGCCTGATACTGGGTCAGGATATAGACTTTCCGGATGCCGGAGTTGAAGAGATTCGAGAGGACGAAGTCGACGATCTTGTATTTGCCGCCGAAGGGGACGGCGGGCTTGGGCCTGCCGATGGTGATGGGGCCTAAGCGTTCCCCCTTGCCGCCGGCCAGGACCATGGCGATGGTGTTGCGCGTTATATTGGCGGTCGAATACATGAAAGTACTCCTCCTCAGGCTTCCATCCTTCGCTCCAGCGGCGTCTAGAAATCAAGTATAATGCATTTTTTCATCCGCAATGCAGTCTTCGCAATGCGGTTGCCAGTATTTACTGCAAAACAGTATTTGACAGCTTCTCCCGATGTGTTATTCATAGTATCTTCCTGAACGTGATCGATGAATGGCAGGAGCGCGATGACACCGTTGATCGTCAAAAAAAAGGTTTCCCTTCCACCGCCGTCAAGCGATGACCGGCGAGCCCATGACCAGCGAGTCCGGGATGCGCTCGGCTTCGGCCCGATCTGGCGATTCCTCTCTCGATCATGAAGCGGCTGCCGGCCTTCGCTGCAAAGGATGCCGCGCTTTGCCTGCATCATCGGCAGGATCGGGGACGACCTTCGTCTGATCGACATCGGCACGGAGCGCTCATACTCCATCGCGCTGGACCTGGGGACGACGAATCTCGTCGCGCTGCTCTATGACAATATCGAGCAGAAAGACGTGCTCACCCGGAGTATCGAGAACCCCCAGATCGCATTCGGCAGCGATATCCTGACCCGCATGCATCATGCCATGTCGGACCATGCCGGTGAGGTTTACCGCTCTCTTATCGACGGGATCAATGGCCTGATCGCCGCGCTCTGCAGCGAGGCGGGGATCGAAAGTCAATACATCCACGCGATGGCCGTGGCGGGGAATACCGTGATGAGCCATTTCTTTCTCGGCCTTGATATCAGCACGATCCCCGTCGACCCCTTTCGTCCCCGTGGTCCGGACGCCGGGATTCTTCGCTGCATCGGAGTTGTCCCTCGATATCAACCCCGAGGCCGCTGTCTACGTATTTCCGAACGCCGGGAGCTACGTGGGCGGCGACATCGCGTCCGGCATCATGGCTTCGGGCATGTTCCGGTCGGACGAGATCTCGATCCTGATCGACGTGGGCACCAATGCGGAGGTCGTGATCGGAAACCGGGACTGGATGATCGTCGGGGCGGGGGCTGCCGGGCCTGCGCTCGAAGAAGGCATCTGCCGGATCGGCAAGCGGGCGAAGAAAGGCATCGTCTATGATTTCGAGATCAGGGGTCGGAACATCGCCTGCAAGACCTTTGACCAGGGAAGGCCGGAAGGGATCTGCGGCTCCGGCATGATAAGCCTCCTCTATGAACTTTATAAGGCGGGCATGATCGACAAAAGCGGCGCGCTCATCCCCGGCGAATATGTTTCCGAGATCGACGGCGAGAGGGCCTTCACTATCTCCTGCGAAGACGGTCACGATGCTCTATTCATCACCCAGGCCGAGATACACAACTTCATGAAATCCAAGGCGGCCATGTTCACGCTGCTGTTGGTGCTCACGCGGTCCGTCGGCATTTCCTTCGGCGACATCGCGAACGTGTATGTCTCCGGCGCGCTCGGAACAGGCATCGACCCCGTAAAGGCGGCCGGCATCGGCATGCTGCCTGCATGGTCGCGTGGGATCGTGAGGCCCCTCGGCAATTCATCCCTCGCGGGGGCCCGCATGCTGCTCGCCGACGCCGGCCTCGTGGACGCGGTGAATGCCGTCGTCGGCAAGATCACCTACAAGCACATGCACGATGACCCGGAGTTCATGAAGGAGTTCTTGGGGGCGGTGTTTATACCCCACACGAATCCGGATTTGCTCAAAGCGGGATAAAGCTAAGAAAAGTATTTGGACGCAGAGAAAATCGGATGAACGCGGATTAGGAAATTATCGGAGCGGGGAAATGATGTTGGCATAAAAAAAGCGCGCTCCCAGGCAGGAAACGCGCTTTACGGATTCATCATGCCGCATGACGGTGTCTGTCCCGTTCCTCGACATACGCCTCTTTGCCGGCATCGATGGCGGTCTTGACCGCAGATATGCTTCCCTCATACAGTCCCTTGCCTCTGTCGATGGTTGCGGCAAGGTTATCGCGGGTGTTTGCGGCAAAATCCTTGATGTCTTTCCTCAGTTCTTTCCCCGCCTTCGGCGCCAGTAAAAGCGCCGCAATGGCGCCTATGAGGCCTCCCACTAAAAACGGCACCAGTATGGAGCCTCCCCTTTTTTCGGCTTCAAGGTTCTCCTTCATGATCATCACTCCCTTTCTCTGTTGGATTTTTCCCAAAGGTGGCAATTCCGGCCTTGATACCGGCCTTTAAGCCTGCATAGCGTGCCCCGGCAGCGGAGCCGATACTTTCCTTCGCATTTTCAAAAACCATACGCATACCTTTTTCCACGGTCAGCAAGGGAATTCGATATCTGCCGCGCATCCTGCGATACCGCGCCGATATCGTCGGTTATTTTCCGTATATTTTCAAGCGTCACCTTGAGTTCGGCCAGTGTAGCGTTCGTGTTGCCTTCCGTCCGCAGGATAAAATCATGCAGGGCATCGCTCATTCTTTTCATACTCATCATGTAGACAACGGAAAAAATGGCATACACGATAAATGCCGCCACGCCGATGCCCGTGATAATTTCAATCATAAAGCCCCCCCTTTGGATTAAGTATAGCACAGGCGTGCATACGGCAGGCAAAGGCGGTGGGAGTCATTTTATTGCAAAAGCAGGGCTTTTAGACCGAAATATGCATGGTCCTTACCGTCGATCCGGGTAAGGGAAAGAGCGGCGCGAAGTTTTGGACTGCAAATTTACCACACGCTGCATATTGTTTTTTCCCGGGGGCTGTGTTATTGTGCAGTGCGTTTTCTGCTGCGATCATGCGGCATCTTGAAGGGAGTTTGACGTGAAAAATAAGCAGAAGGGGGCTCATAACGGTCTTTCGAGGAGGCTTCATTTCCCGGATGATGAAAAACGTCTGCCCTGGCTGCCGCTGCTCCTTGATGCCTATGCCGTCGTGGACACCGGCGTCGCCGTAGCCATACGGGATGAAGAGAAACGGAGAAAGGCGAAACTCGCATGCGGCAAAGGCTGCGGCAATTGTTGTGCCCATCAAGCGGACCTTCCCCTCTACCCCCACGAATTGGTCGGCATCTACTGGTACGTATCGGAAAAGATGGTTGCCCCCGGCAGGGAGGTTTTGCGGGACCGGCTTGCCGGCCACACGGCAGGTTCGGCCTGCCCGTTTTTAATCGACAATGCCTGTTCCATCCATCCCGTCAGGCCGATCGGCTGCCGGCAATTCAATGTCTTCACTCAACCCTGCGCGGAAGGCGAAGACCCTTATTACACGAGACGGGGTGATGTGCTTGTACCGATCCAGGACTATACCGATCGGGCCTTCGCAGCAGTCCTGCCGTTCTACAACCTGAAACGGGAGGACGACCTTGCCTCGGCCATCAAGCTTATCCGCTCCCAGATCATGAACCTGCAAACGTATGACTGGAAAAAGCTGGTTGCGATCATGAAGCAGGCTGACTCCCGGAGATCGTGACCGGGATTAACTAACGCGCTGATCAGTTTCTTTAGCTCCCCGAGAAATTCCTCTTTCCCCCTGCCGCTGCGGAAAAGCCTGACAATCTCGTCCCGCTTCGAAAGGAACCGCTCGTATCCCGTCCTACGCGCCTGTTCAACGGCCTTCCAGTCATGATGAAGTGAGAAGTCCGCGTAGGCCGTTTTCATCTCGGGGTAGAGGACCTTGCGGTACCCTTCGGTGAGAGCGATCGTGAGGCCCAGCGCCCCGCGATCCCGGCCCTCGATGATTTTCTTAAACGGTCCCCGGTCCGAAGTGTCCGCGACGAGGTCTTTCACGGCCCGGAGATAGTGCTCCGCCTGCCGGTCTCCCGCGGCCAGCGAGAGGACCTCTTTCCATTCCGGTACTTCTTCCGCGTCTTCCGCAAGCTCATGGGCAAGCAGAATTTCAGCGTAGCGCTCCGCCATTTCCATTATCCGCTGTTCAAACGTTATATCAATGATCTGGCGGTGGGGGAACCCATAGTGCGCAAAGGCATCCTCGAGCGCGGAAACCTGCCGGGTGTTCAATTCCGAGTGTTTATACAGGAGAAGCATGATGAGCGGCTCGAGACGGAGGAACACGGTCTTTTCCTGAAGCATGCCCGGAGCGGTGAAGAGGTCCCGGACCAGTTCCTTGTCTGTCGTGTAAACGGTCAGGCCCGCAATCGTGCGGACCGAGCGCAGTTCCGCCAGGAAGAACGTGGGTTTGAGGTACATGCCATAGCCGGCGCCGTAAACCAGACCGCGGTCGCCCAAGGCACGGTTGATGCCGGCAACATCGAAGGGATGAAACGAATGACCGTTGATGACAAGGTCTCGGAGATCTTTCTGCTCCAGCTCGGGCCAGCGGGCCTCCTTCTGTTCTATCCAGGCCGCGATGTCCTCGCGCCGGATATCGGCCCAGGGTTTAAGACCCTTCTCCGACCGGAAGAGGTCCCGGTACCGCATGAGCAGGCCGCAGACCGAATAGAAGCCCCAGAACTTGGCGTCCGAAACGTCGCAGTTGAATTTGATGTCGGTAAGAAGGTCGGCATCCATGGTTTTCCCCCCCGAGATGTCTAGTGCATTATTGCTCAAGCCGGCGAAAAGTAAATAGTAAAGTATGTATGCCCGCAGGGCAATTGTGCCGACAGCGATCCGCGGAATCCGGATACCGTGGAAAAGATGCCCGCAAGGGTCTGAAAAAAGTGAAGTCGGCACCGATACTTTACATGAGAAAATGACCGTACTTTGCCAAAAAACCCTTGCAACTGCTGAAAAAATAAACTATAATTGCAAATCCTCTTCAGGCAGGTTGTTACCGTAATGTCCAAACAAAAAATTCAGGAGCTGCGGCAAAAGATCGACGAGCTCGACAACAAGCTGGTCGACCTTTTGAACGAGCGCGCCCGCATCGTCATCGAGGTCGGGAACATCAAGAAGGCGGAAAAGCTGGACTTTCATTCGCCTTCGCGCGAACGGGAGATCCTGGAGCGCCTGACCGCGCGCAACAAGGGCCCGTTTCCCCAGAACACGCTCAAGGCGGTCTACCACGAGATCCTTTCGTCGTCGCTGTCTCTGGAACGCCCGCTTAAGGTGGCTTACCTGGGCCCGCGCGCAACCTTCACGCACCAGGCCGGCATGCAGCAGTTCGGGCTTGAGGCGCAATACGTAGCCGTGGAGAACATCAAGGACGTGTTCAATGAAGTGGAGCGCAGCCGGGCCGACTACGGCGTGGTGCCCATCGAGAATTCCACCTCGGGGGCGGTGATCTACACCCTCGACATGTTCATCGATTCCGACCTCAAGATATACGCCGAGATCATGCTCGAGGTGTCTCAGCACCTCTTGAACAAGTCGGGCAAGGTCGAGGACATCAAGAAGATCTATACGATCTCGCCCGCCGCGGCGCAGTGCAGGCAGTGGCTTGAGAAAAATCTGCCCGGCGTGCCGGTCCTTGACGCGCCCTCCACGGCCAGGGCCGCGGAAATGGCTGCGGACGACCCCGAGGCTGGGGCGATCGCCAGCGAGATGGCCGCGCTCTTGTACGGACTCCAGATCGCGGCCAGGAAGATCGAGGACAACATCAGCAATATTACGCGGTTTCTTGTCATCGCCCGGAAATCTCCGGGGAAAACGGGCCGCGACAAGACCTCGATCATGTTCTCCATCAAGGACAAGGTCGGCGCCCTCTATACCATGCTCGCGCCCTTTGCCGAGAGCGGCATCAACCTGAACAGGCTCGATGCCCGGCCGTCGGGACGGAAGGTTTGGGACTACGTTTTCTTCCTCGATATGGAAGGCCACATCGAGGATGAAAAGGTCGCAGCTGCGATCGAACGGCTGCGGCAGGACTGCATGTTCCTGAAGGTTTTGGGGTCGTATCCGAAGAGTCAGTAGCGAGAAGCAACGGTTACGGGTTGCGAGTTACGGGTTGCGGGTTTATGGGTTTCAACTCGCACCTCGCACCGCGCAACCCGCAACAGACAATCCGTAATGAGGAGTTGCGATCATGATTACCGTATCCGACAATATCAAGAACATCTCCCCCTACGTCCCGGGCAAGCCGATCGAGGAACTGGAGCGGGAGCTCGGGATCAGCGGGAGCATCAAGCTCGCATCGAACGAGAACCCCCTCGGCCCCTCGCCCAAGGCGATTGCGGCGCTCAAGAAGGTGGTCGAGGGACTCAACCGGTATCCCGACGGCAGCGGCTTTTACCTTTCCCAGGCCCTTGCAAAAAAATACGACGTGGATATTTCCCAGGTCATCCTGGGCAACGGCTCGAACGAGCTCATCGAACTTGTGGTGCGCACCTTTGTCCAGCCCGGCGACGAGATCATTTCGGCCGATCCTTCCTTCGTCGTGTATAAAATGATCACCCAGGCCGCCTGCGGCGCGAACGTCATCGTGCCCTGCAAAGACATGTGTCACGACCTCGACGCGATGGCGGAGCGGATCACGCCGAAGACGAAGATCGTCTTCATCGCGAACCCGAACAATCCCACGGGGACCATGAACACCAGGGCCGAGATGGACCGGTTCATGGGCCGAGTGCCGGACCATGTGATCGTGGCCGTCGATGAAGCGTATTTCGAGTATGTTACCCACGCCGACTATCCCGATTCGCTGGACTATCTGAAAGAAGGCCGGAACGTGCTCGCGCTCCGTACCTTTTCGAAGATCTACGGCCTTGCCGGCCTTCGCATCGGCTACGGCATCACGAAGCCCGAGATCGCGGAGCTCATGAACAAGGTGAGGCAGCCATTTAATACCAACTCGCTGGCGCAGGCGGCCGCACTGGCAGCGCTGTCGGACCGCAAGCACGTGGAAAAATCGATCGCGATCAACAACGAAGGAAAGCAGTATCTCTACCAGTCCTTCCAGCAGCTCGGTGTGATCGTACATCCCGACGGAGGCCAACTTCATCCTCTTCGAAACAGCACTCGACGCGAAGGACGTGTATACCTCGCTCCTCAAGCAGGGCGTGATCATCCGGCCCATGGGCGGAAAAAGGCTCAGGGTCACGATCGGCCTCCCCGATGAGAACAAGAGGTTCGTGGGGGAGCTGGAGAAGATTGTAAAAGAGCATAGCGCTTAGCGCAAAGCGCAGAGGGCAAGGCGGAAATAACTGAGAGCATAGATCAAAGCGTGTGGCATATAAAAGATTCAAACGCCATGCTCTATGCGCTATGCGCCATGCAAGTTCTTAAGAAAGGACCATCATGATCATCGTCGTGAAACCTGATGCGACCGAGGAACAGGTCGATCACATCATAAAAAAGATCAAGGACCTGGGGCTCCAGGCCCATGTATCGAAGGGCACGGAGCGGACGATCATCGGCGCCATCGGCGACGAGGCTATCCTCCAGAGCGTACCGCTCGAGGCCATCCCCGGCGTGGAAAAAGTGCTCCCCATCCTGAAGCCCTTCAAGCTGGCGAGTCTGGAGTTCAGGAGAGAGAAAACGGTCATCACCGTCGGCGGGCAGCAGATCGGCGGGAAAAGGATCGCGGTCATGGCGGGCCCCTGCGCCGTGGAGAACAAATCGCTCCTGATCGAGATTGCGAAAGAGGTCAAGAAAGCAGGGGCCAACTTTCATCCGCGGCGGCGCGTTCAAGCCGAGGACCTCGCCCTATGCCTTCCAGGGGCTCGAGGAGGAAGGGCTCAAGTATCTTGCCGAGGCCCGCGAGCGCGTGGGGCTGCCGATCGTGACGGAGGTCATGGACCCCCGGGACATCGAGATGATCGCCAAATACGCCGACGTGCTCCAGATCGGCGCCCGGAACATGCAGAACTTCCGGCTGCTCAGGGAAGTGGGGCTGTGCAAGAAGCCGGTGCTCCTCAAACGCGGCATCTCGGCCACGATCAAGGAATGGCTCATGTCCGCCGAGTACATCATGTCCGGCGGCAACCATCAGGTGATCCTCTGCGAGCGCGGCATCCGCACCTACGAGACGGCGACCCGTAATACGCTCGACCTCTCCGCAGTGCCGGTCTTGAAACAGATGACGCACCTGCCGGTCATCGTGGACCCGAGCCATGCCGTGGGCAAATGGGACCTCGTAGCCCCCATGGCAAAGGCCGCGGTCGCCGCCGGGGCCGACGGCCTGATCATCGAGGTGCATTCGAACCCCGAGGAAGCGCTCTGCGACGGCGAACAATCGCTCAAGCCCAAGAGCTTCAAACAACTGATGGACGAGATGAAGCCGATCGCGGCGGCGGTGGGAAGAGAAATCTGACGAATGCGGATTGCGGATTGCGGAATAAAATAAATCATTTCTATCCCGTAATCCTTCGAAACACAGATTTTTGGATTTTTTAAATCGGTATGTCAAGAAAATTCAATGGCACTTCACTTTAACAAAGTCACCATCATCGGCGTCGGACTGATCGGCGGATCGCTGGCAAGGGTCCTGAAGGACAGGAACCTCGCGGGCGAGATCATGGGAGCGGGCAGGAGCAGGGAAACGCTCGAACTGGCGCTCAAGCTCGGCGTGATCGATCACCTGGGCCACGGTTCGAAGTCATGCCGTCGAAAACGCTGACCTCGTGGTCCTTGCGTCGCCCGTGGGCATTTTTGAGACGGTCGTCCGCGAGATCGCTCCGCATCTGAAAAAGGGATCGATCCTCACCGATGTGGGCAGCGTCAAGGGAAGTCTTGTCCGCGCTCATTGAAGCGCTTCTTCCGGCGGATGTGCACTATGTCCCCGGACATCCCATCGCGGGCAAGGAAAAGCACGGCGTGTCCGAGGCGTCCGGGACGCTGTTTCAGGATGCGAAATGCATTTTGACCCCGACGGAAAAAACGGACCTGCAGGCGCTTGAGACCGTGAAATCGTTGTGGCTTGCAGCCGGCGCGAAGGTGCTCATCATGAGCCCCGACGCCCATGACCATATTTTTTCCGCGGTAAGTCATCTGCCGCACGCAGCCGCATATGCCATGGTCAATACCGTGGCGGAATTCAATGAGGGCACGGAGAACTATATCACCTTTTCAGGCGCGGGGTTCCGGGACTTCACGCAGGATCGCGGCGAGTTCTCCGGAAATGTGGAGGGACATCTGTCTCCTCAACGGCCCGAACATCGTCGAAATGATAGAGCGGTACCAGTTTTCCCTGAACAGGATAAAAAAAGCGATCAAGCACCAGGACGGCGTCAAACTCGAAAAACTGTTCCAAGCGGCCAGCGTGCTTCGCAGGGGATTGGGCTAAATGTCCGACCTCGTGATACAACCCTCGCGCGGACTTCGCGGAGAGATCGGGCTGCCGGGGACAAGTCCATCTCGCACCGGGCTGTCGATGTTCGCCGCCATTGCCGAAGGGGACACGCACATCGCCGGGTTTTTGACCGGCGAAGATACGATGAATACGGCAAGGGCGATGCGGATGCTCGGAATCGGAGTCGAGGGGATCGGGACCGACAGCCTCGTGGTGCACGGAAAGGGGCTTGATGGCCTGTCCGAGCCCGACGGCGTGCTCGATCTCGGGAACTCGGGCACCGGCATGCGGCTCCTGGCGGGCCTGCTCGCGGGACAGGATTTTTTCTCCGTCCTTTCGGGCGACGAGTACCTGCGAAAGAGGCCCATGGCCAGGATCGTGGAGCCGCTCCGGCAGATGGGCGCACGGATCGACGGCCGTTCCGGCGGCAGGCTTGCCCCGCTCGCGATCCGCGGAGGCAGGGGCATCAGGGCCATCGATTACACCAGCCCGATAGCCAGCGCCCAGGTCAAGTCGGCGCTGCTTCTGGCCGGTCTGTATGCGGACGGCGCGACATCGGTCAGCGAACCGTCCAAGTCGCGGGACCACACAGAGCGCCTGTTCCGGTTCTTCGGCGTTGAGGTGAAGGAAGAGGGGAACCGGGTGACCGTGCGCGGACGGCAGCGGCTTCGCGCACCGGGACCGCTCGCCATTCCCTCCGACATTTCATCAGCGGCGTTCTTCATGGTTGCCGCCTCGATTGTTCCCGGGTCGGACCTCACGATAAGAAACGTCGGCGTCAATCCCACGCGCACCGGCGTCATCGATGTCCTTCGCGGGCATGGGGGCCGATATCGGCCTTGAGAACAGGCGGGAACAGGCGGGAGAGCCGGTGGCCGACATCCGTGTACAGGTACGGACAGGCTCCGGGCCGTGTCGAGATCGCGGGAGACATCATCCCGCGGGCCATCGACGAAATCCCGGTCCTGTGCGTTGCGGCCTCCTATGCCGAGGGCAAGACCGTCATCAGGGACGCCGCCGAACTCCGGGTCAAGGAGTCCGACCGGATCGCGACGATGGCTGCCGAACTGCGCAAGATGGGCGTCGTAGTGACGGAGTTCCCCGACGGGATGGAAATCACCGGGCAGGAGACGCTTCAGGGCGCGGTATGCGAGAGCCACGGAGACCACCGCATCGCCATGTCCATGGCCGTCGCCGGCCTTGCCGCCCGGGGAGATACGTTCGTGCGCGACGCCGGGTGGATCGAAACATCCTTTCCGGGATTCGAACGGCTGCTGAGACAGGCGGCATACTGATTGTAGGTATAAGACTGTTCTTATAGCGCATGGCCGAAATAAGACGCATCGGGAAGCGCATTTCGAATAGTCTTTAAACAGCCATTGGACTCTACGCGCTTGCGCGGGAACTTACATGACCTGGAGTAGCTTGACGCATAAGACTAATGAATAATAAAAGGACTGGTCATCGCCATCGACGGGCCGTCGGGCGCGGGCAAAAGCACCATCGCAAGGCTCCTGGCGTCGCGACTCGGCTATATCTACATCGACACCGGCGCCATGTATCGCGCCGTGGGCTGGAAGGCGAAGCGGGAGGGCATCGATCCGGCTGATGAAGGAGACCTTGCCGATCTTGTGCCGGCGTACCGAGGTAACGATCAAACTCGACGACGAGCGATCCCCGGTTTTACGTGGACGGCCGCGATGTCAGCGGAGAAATCCGCACTCCGGAAATGGGGATGATGGCTTCGGCAGTCTCGAAATCCCGTGCGGTTCGGGAGCGGTTGCTTGTTCTCCAGCGGGAACTCGGCAAAAACGGCGGGGTGGTCATGGACGGCAGGGACATCGGCACCGTTGTGTTTCCCGATGCGGACGTGAAATTTTACCTCGATGCCGGCGCTCGAGGAGCGGGGGAGGCGCCGGTATCTCGAACTGAAGGCAAAGGGAATGGATGTCGATCCTGCGCGGATCACCCGGGAGATACGGGATCGCGACCGGCAGGACAGCAGCCGTTCGCTTGCGCCGCTCCGGCGGGCTGATGACGCCATCCTGATCGACTCCACGGATCTCGACATCAATGAGGTCCTGGAGAGAATGCTCTCCGATACTGGCGAAGGTAAAGTGAGGTACGATGGAAATTTTTCTTGCAGACAAAGCGGGGTTTTGCTTCGGCGTAAAGCGGGCGATCAATACGGCTTACGAAGCGGCAGGCAAGGGGCGCGTCTACTGTTTCGGACCGCTCATTCACAACCCGCAGGAAGTCGAGCGGTTGCGCCGCGCCGGCATCGAGACCATTGACGATTTTTCCACGTTGAAGCCGGGGACTCCCTCATTATCCGATCGCACGGGGTGCCTCCCCGCGTCCTTGACCAGGCCCGCGGCATCGGCCTTACGATCATCGACTTGACCTGCCCCTTTGTCGGAAAGGCGCAGCGCTACGCGGAGGCGCTTAATAAAGAAGGATACCAGGTGATCGTGGTGGGGGAGAAAAAGCATCCGGAGGTGCAGAGCATCCTCGGCCATGCCGGTGATGACTGCCGTCGTCCTGGAAACGGCCGAGGATGCCGACGGCATGAAACTTCGGACCCGGCTCGGCATTGTGGCGCAAACCACGCAATCTTATAGCAATTTTTCCGAAATTGTGCTAAAGTTATTGCGGCTTTCCAAGGAATTAAAGGTCTTTAATACGATCTGCAGCTCAACAAAGGAACGACAGGAAGCGGCCCGCGTCCTCGCCAGCCAGGTTGATGTCATGCTGGTGGTAGGAGGTCGCAACAGCGCTAATACGAGCAGGCTGGCGGATCTCTGCCGGCAGGAGGGCAAACCCACCTATCATATCGAGCTGGCCGAAGAAATCCAGCCTGAGTGGCTGGAGGGCGTCAGCTCGATCGGGGTGACGGCGGGGGCATCAACGCCCGACTGGATCGTGGAAGGGGTTTTGGAAAGATTACGGGCCATTGAGACCAAATCACATATCACATGACAAAATTTGGGGTATCGATATTAAGAGCGGAATTTACTTTTGGGAGGTAGGGAAGTTTCATGGGCGATACAGGAGAGCACATCGATCACGAAGAGAACAGTAAGACATCCGGACAGGAAACGGAGTTTGAAAAACTCTACAGCCAGTCCATAAAGCAGTTCAAGTCCGGGACCCTGGTCCGCGGACGGGTGCTGCAGATCCGGTCCGGCTTTGTCATGCTGGACCTGGGGTATAAATCAGACGGCATCATCCCCGTGGAACAGTTCACGGAAGACGAGCTAAGGACGATGAAGCCGGGCGACGAGCTGGAAGTCCTGCTCGAGGCGGCAGAAGACTCGAACGGGAACATCATGCTCTCCCGCGACAAAGCCAAAAAACTTCAAGTCTGGGACGACCTGAACAGCGCCTATCAGACCGGTGCCCCGGTGAAGGGAAAAGTGCTCGCCGCCATCAAGGGAGGACTGTCCGTCGATATCGGCGGCGTAGAGGCGTTCCTGCCAGGCTCCCAGGTGGACACCAAGCCCACTCAGAACCTGGGCCGTTTGGTCGGCCAGACCCTTGAGATGAAAATCATCAAGATGAACTCCGGCCGCGGCAATATCGTGCTCTCCCGCAGGGCCATCCTGGAGCAACAGCAGAACCTGAAGAAAGAAGCGACCCTCTCTTCTCTCGCCGAAGGTCAGATCGTGAGCGGCGTCATCAAGAACATTACCGACTACGGCGCATTTGTCGATCTTGGCGGCATCGACGGTCTCATGCACATTACCGATATATCCTGGAGCAGGATCAACCATCCCTCCGAGGCGCTCAAGGTCGGCGACCGGGTCGAGGTTGTCGTGCTTAAATACGACCGGGAAAAACAGAAGGTGTCGCTCGGCATGAAGCAGAAGACCCAGGACCCCTGGCTCTCGGTCGCGGAGAAGTACCCCGTCGGCAGCAGGGTACGGGGCAAGGTGATGAGCCTGACCGACTATGGCGCATTTGTGGAACTGGAACAAGGCATTGAAGGGCTGGTCCATGTTTCCGAGATGTCCTGGACCCAGAAGATCAAGCATCCGTCCAAGGTCGTGACCGCAGGTGAAGTGATCGAGGCGCATGTGCTTTCCGTCGATCCCGCGGGCAAGCGTATTTCCCTCGGGATGAAACAGAACATGCCCAATCCCTGGCAGACTATCGGTGAACGGTATCCCGTGGGCTCCGAGGTCGAGGGCAAGGTCAAGACCGTCACCGATTTCGGCGCATTCGTCGGCATCGAGGAAGGCATCGACGGCCTCATCCATATCTCCGACCTGTCATGGACCAGGCACGTCAAGCACCCTTCCGAGGTGCTCAAGAAAGGCCAGAAGACCAAGGCCGTGGTCCTCGCCCTTGACCCCGCGAAAGAGCGGATTTCGCTGGGGCTCAAGCAGCTGACCCCGGACCCCTGGGACAAGGCCATTCCGGAGCGGTACAAGGTCGGCCAGGATGAAAAGGTGAAGGTGACGAAAAAGGCCGATTTTGGCATGTTCGTTGGGCTTGAGCACGGCATCGAGGGGCTGATACCTGCATCGGAGGTCCCGAAGGACTCCCCGGAGATCAAGGAGGGCGACGAAGTGACCGCCCGCGTCATCAAAGTGGACCGGGGCGACCGCAAGATCGCGCTTTCCATCAAGGCGCAGGTCAAAGGCCAGGACCGGTCGAGCCTGCGGGAATATTCGAACCAGCAGGAAAAACCCGATATGAGCATCGGGGCGCTGCTGAAAGAACGGAGCTGATTCGCCATGAAGCGGAATCCTTTCCTGATCATCATCGCGACCGCCGCGGCGCTGGGAGTTTTGTTCGTCGCTATTCTGGCGCTTGCCTCGTTTCTCTCCGGGGGCAGGCGGACCTCCGTTCCCCTGACGGTGGGAGGGGGAAACGTGGCGCTCGTAAAGATCGAAGGACTCCTCGTGAACTCCGACGACGTGGTGGACGAACTGACGGACTATGCCGAAGACTCGTCCATCAAAGCCATCGTGCTCCGGATCGACAGTCCCGGGGGCGGCGTCGTGGCGTCGCAGGAAATCTATAACGCCGTCAAGAACGCCAAACGGGAAGGGAAAAAGATCGTCGCGTCAATGGGAACCGTCGCTGCGTCGGGAGGGTACTATGTGGCGGCCGCCGCGGACAAGATCGTGGCAAACCCGGGGACGCTCACCGGCAGCATCGGCGTTAAGATGGAGTTTGCCAGCGTCGAGAAGCTCCTGGAGAAGATCGGCGTCAAGGGGATGGTAGTGAAGGCGGGGGAATACAAGGACATCGGATCTCCGTTCCGGGACATGACCGATCACGAGAAGCAGTTGCTCCAGGACGTCATCGACGACGTTCACAGTCAGTTCATCGAAGCCGTTTCCGAAGGGCGGGGCCTGCCTGCGGCGGAGGTGAAGGCCATTGCCGACGGCCGCATCTTCACCGGTCGCCAGGCGCTCACGCTTAAACTCGTTGACAAGCTGGGAGACCTTTCGGACAGCATTCAGCTCGCGGGGACGCTGGCGGGTATCAAGGGAAAACCGAAGATCATCGAGAAAAAGAAAAAGATCCCGTTTCTCGATTACTTAAAAGAAGAATCCGCGGCCTGGATCGGCGATGTCATCACCAGGGGGCTCAGCGGAAACACGCTGTCGTTACAGTATCGCTAGAAACCAGAACCGGTTCAAAGTTCATAGCTCATAGTTGCGGGACACCCCTACTCTGAACGCTGAACGTTGAACTCTGTACTTTTTTACTTCCAGGAGGGTTTTGCATGACAAAGGCGGAGTTGGTAGACAAGATAGCCGAGAAGAAGCCAGGATTGACCAGGAAACAGGTGGAGGTCGTCGTGAATACCGTGCTCGACGGCATCAAGGACGCCCTGTCCCGGGAAGACAAGGTCGAGATCCGGGGGTTCGGGAGCTTTCGGGTCCGCCACCGGCGGGCCAAGGAAGGCAGGAACCCCAAGACCGGCGAGACAGTCCAGGTGCCGCCGAAAAAAGTGCCCTTCTTCAAGGCCGGCAAAGAGATGCGGGAGATGGTTGACGGCAGGATATAGCTGCTTCGTCTCACCCCTCTATCTTGATGATTCCCTTCTGAATCGCAAACTTGATCAGGCCGGCACGAGTGTGAATCTTGAGTTTTTCACTGATGTTGGTTTGGTGAGTGATGACGGTTTTCACGCTGATAGCAAGCATGTCGGCCGCCTCTTTTTGCGTACATCCCTCCGCGATGAGCTTCAGGACCTGTTTTTCACGATCCGTCAGTGAATCGTACGTATCCTCAACCGGCTCCCCCTTTTGCACACCGAGGTAGCCGTCCACCACGCTTGTTGCGATGGAAGGATGAACGTACATCTTTCCCGACATAACGGTCTCGATCGCGGTGAGCAGTTCCAAGCCAACTGCTTTTTTGAGCAGGTAGCCGGACGCGCCGGCCTTGAAAAAGCGCCTGATGTACACCGTGTCCTCATACTGAGTCAGCACCAGGATCTTGATGGCGGGATTGATCTTTTTGATTTCCAGGGTCGCTTCGAGCCCGCCGAGCTTCGGCATGGAAATGTCCATGAGTACAACATCCGGTTTGTATTTCTTTACCGACTGGATGGCTTCCACGCCGTCCGCCGCCTCTCCTACGACCTCATAGGCGTCTGATATATGAAGAAACGAGGCGATTCCCTGGCGCACCAGGGCATGATCGTCGGCGATCAGAATTCTTGTCTTCAAACCCATATTATGCCTCCAGTTTGAGCGGGACGCTGCACTGAATGGTCGTTCCCCCGGTGGGCGTGGAACAGATTTGCAATTCGCCGTTTATCTGCGCGGCCCTTTCCCTCATGCCTTGGACCCCCAGCCCACGCCCCGTCTGTAAATTCTCCATCGGTGCCGAAGGATCGAACCCGATGCCGTCATCCTGGATGGTCATGGTGAATCTTTCCCTGTCCGTCTTGATATCGATGAAGACATGCGTCGCTCTGGAATGCCTGGCAATATTCATGGTCGTTTCCTGAATGATCCGGAAGAGTGTGATCTGGAGCTCCGGCGAGATCCGTTCTTCGGCCAGTCCGCTCATATTCAGGGTGCAGTGGATGCTCTTGTCCTTGAGGTTCCGGTCCGCCAGCCAGACAATTGCCGCTTCGAATCCGAGATCATCGAGCACCGTCGGACGGAGGTTCTGGATGACCTTGCTCATTTCATTGATGACCGTCGTGACGGTATCTTTCATCTGGGTCACCTTTTCCTGATTTATCAACTCGGGACGAAGCCGGCACATCTCGATATTCATGAGTATGGCCGAGAGCGTCTGGAGCGACTCGTCATGGAGTTCCCGGGCGATCCTCTTTCGTTCGTCCTCCTGGGAGGTGATCAACTGCTTCAGGAGGGCTATATTCGCGTGCTGTTTTTCCTCCAGCTGTTGAGTCCGACTCTTTACCCGCTCTTCAAGCTCACTGTTCTGGCGCTGGATGCTTTCGAGTGATCTTGCCAACTGCTCCCGCATGTCGTCAAAACTCTTTCCGAGCACGGCAATTTCGTCGCTGCCGATATTTCCCACGGGAACCGAGAGATCACCCTGTCCGATTCGGTCCGTCGCGGCGATGAGCGAGTCGAATGGGACTTACGATGTTCCTGCTGATGCCGAGCGAAAAGATGATCGCCATGCCGGTGAAGATCAAGGCAAGCAAAATAAACTTGTTTCGCAGCTGCCGCGCCGGCAGGGAGACTTCATCCTTGGGCTGACCGAAGACGACGGCCCAGGATACCGACTGAAGCGGCACAACCACCAGAACATCCTCCGTTTTCTCCGCTCCAACACCCTGGGAAAAACCATGGGCGCAGCTTTTTATGCCCGACTTGCACTCCTTGATCATTTTCGCCAGGGCTCCGTCGTGGTCGTGATGTCCCAGGACGCGGGAACTCTTGTCGGCTGCCACGACGACCTCGTTGGAGTCGATAATTTCCAGGTAATGGTTCTCTGTCTCCGAAGAAACGGCGCGGAGAATCCTGCTCATGACGGAATTGGTCGGATTGACCGCGCCGCCCGCCGCGCCAACGATTTCTCCCGCCGTATTTCTCAGGGGGACGAGGACGAATATGAGCGGTTTTTTGATCGGTTCGATAGTGTACACGTTGGATATGATCGGCTTGCCCTCGGTCAGGACCCGGCTCACCCAGGGGATGAATAGCAGGTTTTCCCTGCTGTAATCACGGGCCGGATAGGTAAGGATGGTGTTGCCGTGCCTGTCCAGGAGAAAAACCCCTTCCGTGAAGATCGAGTACTGATAAATTGATTCGAGCAGCCGTTTTACCGGCGACCAGTTTTTCTCATCGAGGTTTATCTTACCCGAGAGCGAGATATCGTATAATCTGGTGATGTTTGTTTGGAGGAGAAAATCCAGTTGGTTTGCAATGGTCTGCGTCGAGGTGATGCTTTTCTGCAATGTCCGGTCTATGGCGTCGTTGACGGCAATCGTGCTGACGATGCCGAGACCCGCTGACAGAACGATGACATAGATAATGAGTGCGATAATCAGCTTCTTCTGCATGGGAGATCATTCCTCGCCTCTCTGCGGAATGCCGGCAAGGAAACTTATAAAGTATACTCCTTTATCGGGGAATAGGCAAATACGGATTGGGCCACAATGCGGAATGGCAAGGTCAAAAGAGGCGTCTATCCGGTGCTTATTTCCTTTTCACGCAAGGGAAGATGCGGATTGATTTTTTTCCCCGCGGGCGCTTCCATCCGAGCGAGTTCAACGGGATGTTCACGGACCATCCTCTCCCTCGTAAGGTATCCCGTCAGGATGCTCGTGTCGAAGGGGAAAATATCAGGGCTGAAGATGGAGTTATAGATGTGCCATATAACGATAATGAGGATAACGAGCAACGACTGGTTCGTATGTATGACGTTTGCCGCGGGGATAAATTCACCGTAAAAAAACTTTGTCGTCGTTATGGGGAACCAGAGTATGAGCCCGGTGAAGATCATGATGATATTGCTGACCAGGACCCCCCAGTAATCGAATTTTTGTTTGTAATCGTAACGATCGCAGGAGGCAGGATGGCTTCTCTGCCCGAAGTAATACCTGAGGTTCGCAATCGCGTTCTGATAGTCTTTTACCTGGATGACCATCGATGCCTGCCACCTCATCTGGATGACCCCCCAGGCGGCGATAAGAACGTGCTGGACGAACAAGAGGATGAGGATAAATCCGGGACGCGGTGCATGAGCCTGACAGCATCTATTCCACCGAGGCGTAATACGATCCACTGCGAGAGGTCATAGGTATAAAACCTCTGAGACAATCCCGTGATGACGAGTATGATGAAAACCATCGCGTGCATCCAGTGCTCAATGATCCGGTACGGACCGAAACGCCTGATGCGGCTCGTCGGTCCGCCCGCTCTTTGCCGTGATCCTGTTCATTTTCTTTACCTCCGTATCACCGGTTTACCGCATAACGCCAGATGTGCAGCAGTATCTGCAGCACCAGACCGATGACCATGATAGGCGTGAATATCCGGTAAAATATGCTGATGATAAAAATAAGCGGCGCCCGCTGCAGGCTCGACTTGTAGTGGGATATCCACGCATCGGGAAAGTCCTCGGTTGCGTCAGCATGGCATTTTCGGCATCGCTGTACGAGGTTCGCCTTGACGATGGTCGCGTCAGGACCTACCGTACTGTTGATGTTGTGCGTGCCATGACAGTCGGTACACACGGCGATTGACTTCATTTGTTTGGGGAGCAGGTTTTTCTGTTTTATGTAAAACCCCAGCGTGACGCCGTGAAAATCTGAGAGGTAGGTCTTCATGACGTCCGTGGACAGTCCGTATCTTCCCATGATTTCTTTATTGGCGTGGCACTTACTGCACATTTCCGGGATCCGCTCCCGGTATTCAATGGTGCCTGGACTCTGGATATCGTGAGTTTTATGGCAGTCCACGCAAACGGGTACGTCCTTGTTGTGCTCGTTCAGCAGTGCGCCTCCGTGAACGCTTTTCGCGTAAACATTGTACGTGTCGAGATGGCATTTCCGACAGCGGCCGGCGCTTGCTATGCGCTCCTTGCCGACCGACGCGATTGAGTGAGCTCCATGGCAGTCGGTACAGACCGGGGCATTGAGCATTCCCTGGCTGAGTTTGGTATAGTGGATGCTGTCCTGGAACTTGGTGTATATGTCGAAATGACACCGCCTGCACAGTTCGGCGGACGCTATCGTCATATCCCGCTGGGTCCGGAAGTGCCGTTTCGGGTGTTCTTCTGAGGAAAAGCCATAATGGCAGTCGGAACAACTGAGTTTATTGTGGGCGGATGCCTCGAGGTGCGCGGGGTCGACGGATACAGAACGGCGCTCACCGTTCTGATATGACAGCTGGACATCCTGCCGGTGGCACTGAAGGCAGCGTTTTGCCTCGTCACTCAGCGATTTTTTTCTCGTGACGCGAATGACGGTGTGTGCCCCGTGGCAGTCGACGCAGACCGGCGGATTGCCCGACTTCTCGCCGCGTAACACGTCGAGATGAACGGGCCTGGTCCTGATCTGTTCGTCCGAATGACAGCGTCTGCAGGCGAGGGAAGCACGGACCCGGTATTGCTCCCGGTTGCGGAAATTCCTTTTTGGGTGGCTGTATGCCGAGAATTCGGAATGACAATCGGTACAGAAAAACGAGGAATGGACTGACGAGTTTAGTTTTTTTTCATCAATCTGGCCTGATACCGACTCGTCGTCCTGGAAGTGTATGGTGATTTCCTGCTTGCCGTGGCAACCGAGGCATTGCCTGTTCTTCTCCGGGGGGGCGTCATTCGCCTCTACGCGGTCAATCGGCCGCGTGACCAGTAGTGATAATAACAGCGCGGTAAGCAGTACTATGTTCCGGATTTTCATAACGCATCCCCCGCTATCGACATCCCACCGCTGGTTCGTACTCAACGACCCGGCGGCCGCATGTCTCGTCTCGTGACACTTCTGATGGCCGGTTTGGAGGAATCCATCACGACTCCTATCGAGAGCTGCCCCGGGATCTGACCGGCATTCGGGGTCTCTTATCGTCATCCGGGGAGATGGGAGGGTGCATTCTCCGAACGAAAATGCACCCTCCCTCGGGGTTCTAATGAAGTTCGTGGTAGCTCGTGTCCTCGCGAATGACCGGCATCCTGTTCACAATCCACCGGAATATGAGTATGTGCATCGTTGCAACCGCTGCCACGATGGCGACCTCCTGCCACGGCGGAACGATGTGATGCAGGTGATCCGGCAGGTTCCAGTTAAAGGCCACGATGGATACATTCATCCTGTTCACCAGAATGCCGAGGACGGCGAAAAAGGCGCCGAACCTCACGATGTCCCGCGCGTTCCGACTTGACCCCGTAGCTCAGCACGACGGCGGGAAGGAGTACGAAGCCGAAGAGCTCAACGAGGAACCAGTATCCGTACGGCGTCATCAGAAGCGCCCAGTTGTCGTCGTGGGCCACGGCGATCAGCTTCAGCGCGAAGTAGACGTAGATCCCGACCACGGCGCCCTTGCCCAGTCCCAGCGTCAGGCTGTCCAGGTTGCTGAGGAACGTATGATCCGCCCTGTGGCTGAGGTATCGCGCGGCGAGCGTGCTGACGACGATTACCATGGAAAGCGCCGCGTAGATGCTCGAACTCAGGAACAGGACGGGGATGTAGGTCGAATACCAGAGCGGGTGTAGTTTCCCGGGCGCCAGCAGGAACATGGCGCCGAGCGCCGACTGGTGCAGCGTCGAGAGGATGATGCCCGCGATCGTCATGCCGATGGTGGTCATGAGGGCCCAGCGGCGGATGCGCTTTGATTTCAGCCACTCGAGGATTGCAGGGCTGAACTCGAGGATCTGGACCGTGAGATACGTCGCCACATGCCATGCCACGAGAAAGAGGACCGAGGCCGTTCCGAACCCGATGATCATCGGGAAATAGATACGCCATGGCCGTCCGAGGTCGATCATGAGATAGATGACGGCGAAGAAATACCCGAGCAGGCCCGTCAGAACGCCGAGCCGCACCAGCGGGTGATAGGCCTTGAACCCGAAGATATAATAGGCCGTGGCCATGACAAACCCGGTGGCTGAGAGGGGAACGCCCCCGAAGAGGCCCCACCCGAGCAGCAGTCCCCAGGGATACTCGTTGGATGCATGGGTCGCGAAGGACAGCCCCTGCATGAAGCGTATGACGATCACCGGGATGCCGATGGCGAGGATGATCGCCGCGATGATGTTAAAGGGCGTGATCAGGCTGCGCGTATACTCCTGCCATGTCATGCCCATCCGCAGTTTATCCATGAACGTACCGCGGAAGTTTTCCGTTTGTGCCATGTTTTCGTTGCTCATTTCTTCCCCTCCGTTTCTTCATCTGTTCTTAGAATCGCTCCGGTGCTGGGTCGCGGAGTAGAGCATGCCGAAGAGGGCGGGCCAAATGGTGAACACCAGCGGAACGCTCGCCAGGAACCCCTTTGTGTTTTCCAGCATCGGGGCCTTCTGGATATGCGTCGGGAACCCGTAGTGTTCGAAGGGGACGCCGGAAATATAGAGCCAGCTCGTTCCTCCGCCCTCGTTCTCGCCGAAAATGTGGTCTACGTACTTATCGGGGTTCTTCATCATACGCTCCCGCGCGAGCTTGATCAGGTCGTTGCGTTTCCCGAAGGTGAGCGCCCCCGTGGGACAGGCCTCGGAGCATGCCGTCGGACGGCCCTCTTTCACACGGTGACTGCACATGGTGCACTTGGAAATCCGCGGCTCCAGGGCGCTGTCGTAGTCATACGCCGGGATATAGTAGGGGCAGGCGACCATGCAATACCGGCAGCCGAAACAGAGATTCACGTCATACGTGACCGGACCTTCCGGCGTTTTTGTGTACGCATGGATAGGACAGGCGCTGGCGCATGCCGGTTCATTGCAATGATTGCATTGGATCTTCCGGTAGAGCGGTTTGTCGGGGTCCTTGGGGTTCGGGTACCGGTTGACCACCGTATAGGACTCGACCATCGGCCTTCGCGTCTCCTCGAAGACCGAGGGATCGTCGAAGGGCACTTTGGGCGGCGCCAGTTTGTTCTCCGCGTTGCAGGCCTTTTCGCAGCTGCGGCAGCCCACGCAGGCGGTGAGATCGTACAAGACGCCGTAGCGGTCGGCCGCGCCGTTGAATTCCTTGGCGCTTGCGGTCTTTGCCTTTGACACCAGGCCGGCCACCCCGAGAGCTCCGCCTATCGCCGCGACGGTGCCCATGAATCTTCTCCGGGTAAAGTTCAGACTGTCACCCATCTCGCCGGGTGCGGACTTCTTTCGGCCGTCCTCGGTCTTCTCGGACACCAAATCGCCGGCAGAGGGTTTTTTTTCGTTCTTATCCATCATGATACTTCCTCCTCTTTGGTAAAACGCGGTATGCGCTGCCGTTAGTGAGCGAGATTCACCTTCGCGCTCGACTTCTGTTCACGCTTGTCATGACACATGACGGTGCAGCCCCTGGGATCAACACCTACTCCGGCCATGCCGCGGTGGCACTGAAAGCACTGGCGGTGATAGGCGACCTTGAGTCCCGGCATCTGGGGTGTTGCGGGATCATAGGCGCCATGGCAATTTTTGCATGCCATGAAATTTCCCGTGACCGAGCTTTTAAACGAAGACGCCGTGACGCGATGACATTCATGACAAGGCAGGCTTGCATTGTTTCCATGCTGATGATGACAGGTACCACAATCGCCGGCAATGGCAATATGTTTTTCATGATTGAAAAGTACGGGCTTGTACGAATTGACCAGACTGTCCAGTTTAACGGTCTTCGGTGCGGCTGCAGCCCCCGACGCAGCGGGCGGCGGTGATCCGGTTTCGGCGTTTGCGAAGGGCAACAAAAGCAGGATAAAGCACAACGATACGGTGACCACGACAAGAGTTTTCATTCTTTCCCTTCCTCCTTAACGAGCATTCAGGAGAGGGATGCTGTGCTTGCTCGCACCCCTCCTTCTGCGGACCTATTACTTCTTCTCGGAGTCCTTGTTTTCGTCAGCATCCTGCTTCTTGGTTTTCTTCTTACCGGCAGAGGTACGCTTCCGCCGGTCTCCAGGAAAATGACGTGCCTTTCCCGGCCAAACCCGTGATCAGGGTGTAGAACAGCGCGCTGACCATCCCGACGGGGAGGAGGATGACATAGAGCAGTCCGACGAAGGGCGCGGAGACCACCTTTGCCGCCAACTTCAGCGTATTCTTGAAGCCGGTCTGTTTAACGTGCTCCAGGTCCTCCTGGCCTGTCTCCTTCACCTTCTGGAACGGTTTGGGCTTCAGTGCTTCCCAGAACAGAAGATATCCGGCAATTAAGGCCAGGGATAGGATGTACTCGATCCCCTTAACATGGGTGACAAAATCAAACATGGTATTCATAGGGTGTCCTTTCTTCGGTTTTGGATTTTCTATGCTGTCGGTTTATGATCGTGATGTTTCCGTGTCTGATCCGCTCATTTTCCAAGGGGTGCTTTCTTTGACTCGTCGCGGTTATCTTTCTTTCTGTTTTTGCCGCCCAGGTATGCCACGGAGGGCCTCCATCCGAAGGAGACGATGCTCTTGCCCAGGTTGAACACTCCTCCGAGCGTTCTTTGCAGCAGGAGACTGAACACCGTCACGATGCCCATGATCGGCAGAATAACGATGTAGGCCAATCCAAGAACAGGCCCCCATAACACTATTGCTCCCGAGGATGCTTTCATGTACCTGGCCCCTTTTCCTCCGGGGAGCATGCCTTCCTGATCCATGTCTACCCTCAGTCCGGTCATAACATCCCAATAGGTTCCGCTTCCGACCTGCTGTCCTCCCGTATATTTCAACATGGTGTGTTCCCTCCTTTCGATTGGGGTTTATCATGTTGTTGATTGAAAACATATCAGCGAAACGGTGCCGTGTGAATCGGGATAAATTCGTAGTTGACAGGGAATATACTCGTAGTAACAAAAAGTAACGCTTATGACTGCTTTCTTAGCAAAGGATAGCAATGTTTCTTCGTCGGGGCGTTCCTGCCGTCCTCATATCAGCGCGGTCTGTCCTCTTGTAACCCGTAACATTATCAAAAAAAGAAGGAAACAGTTGACAACGTCAGGATGGCCCGATATCAGTATGCCCATATGCACAAAAAAAGAAAGGGTCGCTTGTTTTAAGCGCCCTTTCCTCTCATAAGAGTTATTTCTTCTCATCCGGCTTGATGTCGTCAGGTCCGTGCTTCTTGGTCTTCTTTTGGCCGGAGAGATACGCTTCCGCCGGTCTCCAGGAAAATGACGTGCCTTTCCCGGCCAAACCCGTGATCAGGGTGTAGAACAGCGCGCTGACCATGCCGACGGGGAGAAGGATGATATAGAGCAGCCCGACGAAGGGCGCGGTGGCCACCTTTCCCGCCAACTTCAGCATGTTCTTGAACCCGGTCTGTTTGACGTGCTCCAGGTCCTCCTGGCCGGTCTCCTTCACCTTTTGGAACGGCTTGGGCTTCAGTGCTTCCCAGAACAGAAGATACCCGGCAATCAAGGCCAGGGATAGGATGTACTCGATCCCTTTTACATGCGTGACAAAATCAAACATGGTATTCATAGCATGCTCCTCCTTGGAGTCTATACGTTAACTGCTGTCGCGGATCATCGCGATACTGTCTGCATGGACACCACTCACTTGTGGTCGGGTGATCTTTCAGGCCTGCTGTTATCATCTTTCTTTTTGTTTTTACCGCCCAGATACGCCTCGCTGGGCCTCCACCCGAAGGAGACGATGCTCTTGCCCAGGTTGAACACTCCGCCGAGCGTCGTTTGCAGCAGGAGACTGAACGCTGTCACGATGCCCATGATCGGCAGAAGAATGATGTAGGCCAATCCAAGAACAGGCCCCCATAACACTATTGCGCCCGATGATGCTTTCATGTACCTGGCACCCTTTCCTCCGGGGAGCATGCCTTCCTGATCCATGTCGACCCTGAGTCCGGTCATAACATCCCAATAGGTTCCGCTCCCGACCTGCTGTCCTCCCGTGTGTTTAAACATGGTGTGTTCCCTCCTTTCGATTGTGGTTTATTGTATTGTTGATTGAAACATACCAAAGAACGGGCGCCGTGTGAATCGGGATAAACTCGTATTCGACAGGGTATTAGTTCTTAGGAGAAAAACAGCAGAGAGCGCGGGGAGAGAGGCCGGCAAGGATGATAAGGGATCTGGTTCGGAGGAGGAAATGCGGCGACAGGCTACTTCGCGTGCTCGTACGGCTCATGTTCAGAGACCATGCTGTCCGCAATTTTTACGATCTCCGAAGGGGGGGACAGCATGATGATATCCACGCGGTAGGGAGGCTCGCTCCACGAGATACGGCTGCACTGCTCGTTGTTCCGACATTGGCCCACTTCGAGCAAGGCATTTCTTCCCTTGAAAGGATAGCGGACCGTTTCCATCGTGCGGATCAGCTCGACTCCCGGCTCCGGCGCCGGATGGGAAAGCGCCGTCTGTGAGATGACGAGGGAAACACGATTGTCTTCCTTGCGCTGGAATTCCATCAAGACCATGGTGTAGGGCTTGGACTGAGCCGTTATCCGGGAGGGGGGCCAGCGCAGCCCCTGGGGGTAATAGGTTGGGACGGAGATGTCGCGGATATGCAGTTTCGCCGTTACCTCTTCTATGCTGCTGTAGGCGCTCGGAAGGCCTTCCTGCAGAGCGCCAGGGACCCAGTTGAGCGCTTTGAGCAAGCCGAACAAAGCAACAACCGCAATGACGAACACGATGAAACCCTTTATTCGTTCCCGCATGGGGCCTCCTTGTGACGTCAGACGATGGAGTAGTTGATGGCGAGGATCGCGGCGACCGTGAGGACGAACGCGAAACGATATCCCTTGGTATTCTGCATATGGTTTGTTTCCAGGCGCGCAACCCTGTTCTCGATGATGAGCGCGTGGCTGTAATCCTCCAGGCGTTCCCCGAGCGGTGCGGCGACACGCGCTTGCTCCGCTTGCCCGCCGGAGGCGGGGCCGTGGAACTTGCGGAGCGTGGCCGCGAGCGCCCGTGACTTTCCCGTCAGAGCAACCGCGGAATCATCGCATATTTTTTCTTCTTCCTGTACGATCATCCGGAATTCCATGAGGGCGATCGGGTTGAAGAACTGAACGATCCGGAGCAGGAAAACGATGATGAGCATGGGCCGCTTGTTTCGTTCGATATGGGCTATCTCATGGGCTATGGCCGCCTCGATCTCTTCCTGCGAAAGCGCATCCACGGTCCCGGTGGAAATAAATACCATAGGCCGCTTTCCCGTGGTAACGAACAGGACCAGATCATCGTCGTCGATGATGAAGACCTCGGGTTTTGGGTCGGGGAGGGCCGACAAGGCCCTGCCGACCACGGAATCCTCACCGGGTTTTTCGCCATGCCGCTTCGGTCCTTCTCGAAGCGACAGCATGCTTGATGATGGGGAGCAGCTCTTGAGCGATGAAAACAAGCGTTGTCAGGAGCAACAGCAGGAGGAACAGCATCCCCGCCGGGATGTCCCGCCAGATTTCCAGGTTCATCCAGCGGGCTGTATCGAACAGGGCGTCCAGCCTGAAGACGAGCCGGCCCCGCTCCGGGTTTATTGACTGGTACAGGGGAAACGAAAGAATCGGCAGGATTATGATGAGGAGACGGAAGCGCTGGCGCACGACTGGGTTCTCAATCCTCCACGCCCGGAGCGCGGCGTCAACGAGAAGCGCCGTTATGAACGAGTGAAAGAACGACTGCGCGACATACATGCCCGCAAAGGAGCTGAAGAAGGTTGATATGCTCATAATGCATGGTGCATAATCCGGCATTTCATGCTTGGCGAAGCGGCCATGTCCGCCTCCTGTGTGCACTATTATACCGGAATCACCAGGGGGGCGCCAGAGAAGTTTTCAGGACGGGGAATTATCGTGCAATGGAAATGGGGTTCAGATTATAATGAGATGCCGTCCAACCCGAGCTGCGATTGGATCAGATCGCAGATTCACTCAGATGATTCGCAAAGCGCATATCGCATAGTGCATAGCGTAAAAGCTTGACGCCTTGCGCTCTCGCCATGCGCCTTCATGCCGGAGGCCGCATTATGGAAACCTTCGATATCCTGGACTGCCGCGGCGGGAAGACCGGCGAGATCATCGAGCGCGATGAAGCGCACCGCACCGGCGCGTGGCACGGCGCCTTTCATTGCCTCATTATCAGCGAGCGGGGCGGACAGGGGTATGCGCTTTTCCAGAAACGGTCCCTGACGAAGAAGATCGCGCCGGGGATGTTCGACGTGAGCGTCGGCGGCCACTATGCCGCGGGAGAAGATGCGAAGGTCGCCGGTCCTCGAGAGATCAGGGAAGAACTCGGGCTGGACGTTCGGTTTGACGAACTCATTCCCGTCGGCCGCAGGGTCTTCGTGTACTGTTTCACTCCCGGCATCAAAGAATACGAGTTCCAGGACATCTTCCTGCTGCCCCGCGATGTCCGTCCCGCATGAGCTTTCACTCCAGCGGGATGAACTAGACGGCGTGATCGAGATGGAACTGGAGAAGGGGATAGCCCTGTTCGCGGGCACCGCCGCGAAAATCGAGGTCATTCTCCACAGGTCTGATTACCGCACCGAAGCGGTCAAGGTTTCAGCAGACGACTTCGTTCCCTGCCTCGACAACTACTACCTCAAACTCCTCCTGCTCAGCCGTCGATATCTTCAAGGCGACCGCGAACTGCTTTTGATCTAACCTCGATGTATCGAAAAAGCAACTACTCAAGTATCTATAGTTCATCGTCCCCGAATGCCAATAAAACCCTTACCGGTATGCATAAAGCCATGGAGACCCCAGTTTATTTTGGAAGCATGGGATTGATTAAAACGTTTAGGAATGACGTCTGCAAGAGAAGACCGTCTGAGTAGTTGCCCGAGGATTTAATGCTGAGTTAGGTGACAGCCCGTGTGACTAGTTTGAAAAAAAAAGAGGCGGCCTGAGAAAGGCCGCCTCCCATCTTTCTATTGCTAAAGATATGTCAGCGCCGGCGAAATGGTTATCCCGTCGAGTGTAACCAACTTTAATCCCTGGATAAGTACGCCGGTCATTGCGAAATCAGGAATTCCGGGAGGCGGGGGGGGGGTCGCAGGATCCAGGTTAAAGTTAACAATAAGAAACTGACCAGGAGGGAAGCTTTTCGTGGCCCCGACGACGATGTTGATCTTACCCGGTGTCGTAAGTGTTGACTGCGTAACTAATGCCGTTAACGTGGTAGTCTTGGGGTCTAGAAGTTTGGAGAGGTTGACTGAAATTCCTCCCGCTTCGGTTGAACCCGGAGCGGTATTCACTGTCACCCCGGCCGGCAACGCAAGCGTCAGTGTGATTTGAAAGATAGTCGTAGTAGCCGGTCCGGCTGTAGCTAATTTGAGGATTCCTCCAACAGGATTAGCGGGGGGATTCTGAACCGGCGGCGTTTCCCTGCAGCCGAGAGGCGTCATTGCACACAGCTGTCGCGAAGGCCCACGCGGCTGTGGTCGTGGCCGTCATATGGAGGGGGTCTTGTAGTTGCTCATTGCCCAGACCGTCCATGACCGTTGCCAAGGCGTCATCCCTTGACCTGGCCTGCGGCCAATTCGCCCGGCTGCATGCTGTTGTATACAAGCTGCTGAAAGACTTTCAATTGGTTGACATAGTTTGTCTGGTTCGCGTCGCCGGAATTGGCAATCGGCAACGTCGTAACAATACCGGGGACACCGAAGTTAACGCCGATATAGTTGTTCGCGGCGTCGATCGCATCTGTCGATAATGTCGGACGCCCTTCGGCATTTTTAGCGGCCAGCTCGGTCAGGGGTGTTACCGCTATTGATGTCGTGCCGGTTCCGACGCTCGAGAACATCGCCCGCAGCGGGGTCTTCATGGTCACCTGCGTGCCGGAAATCTCATCATTGTACGCGCCTTGGGTCACTTCGACTACGACCGGACCTTTGTAGCCGAACGTCTGAACGGCATAGTTTCCCCTGGCGTCCGTCCGCCCCGTTCCGAACGGGACCGTGTCCGTGACATTGCTCCTTATGGCAAACACCTGTACCACCGCTCCCGCGATCGGACCCTTCGAGGCCACGCCGGCGATTGCAGTCGTTGACGTGGGCTGGCTAACCGGCGCCGGCGTGCTATCGCTACTCTTACTGCAACCTGACAATGCCAATATTGCCAGACTGAGGACCGAAACAATTAAGCTCTTTATTTTCATGGCTTTCTCCTTTTCAAGCTATGATATCTGTACCGTCAAAGACCGCTAAATCGAACACTCGATTTTTTATTCTCTATTATATCAAGTCTATTACAAAATTTTCGAAATAAATGGGTAGACATGCCGATTTGTTAAGAAGACATCGGTATCCCGGATAAAAACCGATGCAGTTGTGATTGCAGCCTCACTGCAGTGCAGCTCGGAGAACGCAATTGAATTATAATTGCTTTACATATCTGTAATCTGTAAGCAAAAGCAATGCCATTAGGTCATAAGGTGAATAATCCTTTTGTTTAAGAGAAGTTAATAAAAGGATAAGAAGAGAATATTATCGACAAGCTCATTTTGAACGGTTTATTCTGAACCTGCGGTTCAGAGTGGTTACCTAAGAATAAGGGAGGGGGCGGCCGTGGATGGCCGCCCCTTAACAGTGGTTCTTACATCATTACATTGCTGCCACTGATTTCGGCGCGGCAGTCACACCATTGATCAGCTTGGCGCCGAGATCCTTGGCTGAGACGCCGGTGATGGTGAAGTCGGCCGCGGCCGGCAAGTTCACCCCCGTGGCAATTTTGAAGTCGATCGTGAGGCACTCGCCGCCGCCGAACCCGGCCGGGTTAATCATGCCTATTACCACTTGACCCGGAGTACCGCCGGTTGTCGGGATGACCTTGGCCGCCACCTGCGTACCGGTGCCGGCTGCGCCTGAATTCGTGACAGTCCCTGCTGCCGCTTCACCCGTGGCCGGGTCGGCAACAGTCACCGTCACTCCGGCCGGTAAATTGAGCGTCATGTCGAGGGCGCCCATGAAGCTCGCACCCGATGTGCTGATTTTGAGCACGCCGTCGGTCGGAGCTGCCACCGGAGCGCCGCTGCCTTTACCGCTGCTGTTGAACTCCGTTACCGCGGTGTTTATTTTGCTGATGGAGTCATCCGATAAACCGCCGCTATTTTCTATCTCGGTTTCCATTTCGCCCATGACCCTTGACAGGGCATCGTCCGTAGACTCTCCCGCATGCCTGCTGCTGTTCACGAGCTGCGAAATGGCGCCGCAGGCTGAGGCGTGCTTTTTCTGCTCCGCGGTGCCGGTCGCGATCGGCAGGGTCGTTACGATGTCGGCGAGCTGGAAGGTGGCGCCGACGTTTTTGTTGCTTTCGTTAATCACGTCGGGCGTTATTGCCGCGTGAGTTTCCGTTCTTTTCGCGGCCAGTTCGGTCAGCGGGGTAACCGCCACCGTTGACGTCCCGGTTGAGACGTCGGCTACCATTGTCCGCAGCGGCGTCTTCAGGGTCACCTTCGCGCCGGTCACCTCGTCCGTGAACGAGCCGTCAGTCACTTCCACGACGACCGGACCATTGAAGCCGCCGGCGTCAACGGTGAAGTTTCCGTTGGCGTCCGTTGTTCCCGTGGCTATCGGCACGGACGTGTCCGTGACGCCGTTCCGTACGGCAAAGACCTTCACCGTCCCCGTATTGATCGGCCCCTTTGAGGCCAGGCCGTTTATGACCGTCGATAAGGCGGGTTGGGTTCCTGGTTGAGTCGACACCGGCGTGTTATTGCTGCTCGAACTGCCGCAGCCCGCCAGCGCAAGCACCGCCAGACTTAAGACCAACACTAGTAAGTTCCTTAATTTCATGGCTTCCTCCTCGTTAATAACCCGTTAAATGTCCGGCTTGCAGGCCTGCAAGCTTGCACTGACAAGCCGGTCTCACAACTCGCTAGAACGCCGCCATGCCGACCGATTTCCTCAGGATCAGCAATGCGTCGCCGGTGTCGATCCTGCCGTCTGACGTGACATCCCCGTGCAGCAGATCGTCGTTTGTCGGCGCTATGATCCCGACCGCCATTTTCAAGGCCTTCAGGGCGTCGGTGATGTCCGGGCTTCCTGTACCCCTGAAGCACCCGTCCGCGATGACTACTTTTATAGTGGCCGTCGAGCTGTTCGTGTTGCCGCTGGCGTTGGTGGCGGTGACCGTAATGGTGTTGTCGCCGTTTGCCAATCCGCTCACCTGGCAGGTCCAGGTAGTTGCCGCTGACCGTGACGGGTCCGACCGTGGCCCCGGTATTCACTCTCACCGTTACCGTAGCCCCTGCTTCCATCGTGCCGGCGATGGTCTGGGTTGTGTTCCTGGTGTTCGAAGCGACGGGATTGATACTAACCGGCGGCGGGGTGGTGTTAACGGTCCAGCTCGCGGTAGTCGCGAATGCGTCAAGCTGCCAGCTCCCGGCCGCATTCTTGCCGACAACTGATACGGTGTGGGCGCCGTTGGCCAGGCCAGTCAAGGCAATCGGCGAGGTTGTCGGAGTTTCCGCGCTGTACACACCGTTGTCGAGCTTGTACATGAAGGCCACGACGTCCGCTCCTCCGACGGTTATGGTCGCGCCGGTCTGATTGGTCACGCCGGCCGGGGCGCCGGTGATCTCAGCCTTCGGCAGGCCGGCCAGGGTCGTGGTCTCGACACAAGTGTCGCAAAGGCGTGTTGCTAGGTAATTGTCGAGATCGAAGGTGTAGCCCGCCAGGCTGCCGCCCGTGGCCGGCAGAGTGATTCTGGTATCCGCAACCGTTGCCGTCGGGGATCGTCAGCGTCGGATGGTCGAAGGGGGCCGTCTCCGCAGCTACCCGCGGGTCGGTCAGGGCGTTCTGGAGGAAGTCCACGATAGCGGTTACGATCGGCCGGAGCCAGGGCGCCTCCGCCGAAAGGCCCGCTCATGTCCTTGGCCTGTTCAGCATTGGCGAAATTCCCGCCGCGGGCGTAGAACTCCACCACCTCGGCGAGGGTGAGCATGCTGCCGTTGTGCATATAGGGTGCGGTCAAGGCCACGTTTCGGAGCTGCGGGGTCTTGTAGGAGCCGTTCACCGCGACCGGCGTGTTGGCTGTGATCCCGCCGAAGATCGCCTGCGGCGCGGTAAACAGAAGCCCGCCGTTGGCCTGGGCGATCGCCTGTTGCGCAAAGGACGAAATCGAGAAACTGTTCTGTATGAACGGAGAGCCGCCGACGCCGCCCCGGCCGATGTCAGCCGCCGTGGGGCTTACGCCGAGATTGTGGAAGCCGTTGTCGCTGATGGCCTCGCTGGTCCTGGTCTGCGCCCTTCTCGATCAGGCCGTTCGCAAGGGCGTCGGAGACCGTAGCGTCGCTGAGCTCGGAGCCGCTGTGGCATTTGGTGCACTTGCCTTTCCCGTTAAATACCGAGAAGCCCGTCTTGCTGCTGTATGGCGGTCATGGTGCCCAGATCAAAGGGCGTCTGGTCAGAGACCAGGGTCGACTCGTAGAGCATGACCGAAAGGCCCCAGAACAGGGAGAAATTCGCCTCCATCTGGTTGTAGGCCGTGCCGTTGATGACGATGGTCTGGCCGAACGAATCCCAGTATTTTTCATAGAAAGCGTTCTGGATCATCTGGGCGTAGGTCGTGGTGTTGAGTCCCGTGTGTCTGCGTTGGAGAGAGTCCCCCCAGCACGCTGTCATTGGGATCCACGATGCTGCTGCCCGAGCGGGGTGAGGGTCGAGCAGTTTGCGGCCGAGCTGCGGGAAGTTGCGGCCGTCCCACGACATCTCAGTGCCATTGTTCGGGGGACCGACTGCCTGGGAAGCGAGTGCTCGCGTTGGGTATGGCGACCTTCTGGAACTGAAGATTCGGCGTTTCCGTAGGCCCTGCCAGATTGACCCAGATTCCCGCGCTTCCATCGAGGGGACCGATGGGGCTTGCAGCCGTTAAAGATATTGTTGGCCCGGCCGTCCCAGAAGTTGGCGTAGTTGAACACCGCGTTGACCGCGGGCGGGGTGTTGCGTCCGGTCACCCTGCCGCGAGAAGTGGAACGTCGGGTCATCAACGGCGTTCCCGGTGTCCCGTGCGGTGCCGGATAAACTGGTGAAGATGGTCGAAGCTGACACCCTGGGAGCCGACGACGTCGTCCTTATACGTCGTGCCGGTGCAGGGTGTGCCGGTGCACAGAACCCCGAGGCCGTTCTCCAGTTTCGCGCCGGCGGGGTCCGACACCTGCACAGAACGGGAAGGCCGATCTGCCAGGGTCTGGTTGGGACCGGTCACCACGTCGAAGGCCCCGTTCGGACCGGGATTGACCTGGTTCTTGTTTCTTACATCATAGGGGTCAGCGCCCGCCATGTAGTGGCAACTGGCACAGGCCTGACCGCCGTCGCCGCCCACCTGCTGTCCCAGAACAGGGCCTTGCCCAGCATGATGGCCGCCTTCTTGTCCTTCACGAAATCATCCAGATTCGGCGGTGAGGGAATCTTCACCGTGCTGAGCGCGGGTGGGTTTGCAAATGCCACGCCGCTCGGCAGCATGAGAAACGCGTAGATTACGACCCATGCCGTGAACCGCACGGTCGCACTCGACTTCCTGTAAAATCCTTTCTTCATAATACCCTCCTATAATTTGGCGCTGCTGAATTGAACCCTGTTAGAGGTTAATCATCGTGTGAGACCTGCTGCTGAGTCCCCATATGACGACCATCCGACACGCAGCGCTGATGTCGCCGTGATGAATCTCCAATGGGGTACACAGAAAAATCTAATTTTTTCTCTCCCTCCTTTCATAAATACTACTTGTGTAACGCAAGCAAAGTGTGTGCCAGAAGCAGTTGACTAGTCGCGTGTGAATAATTACTTGCAAAGCCTATGATTATAAGAAACTGCGCCGTTGAATTATTCGTGGCAGGTTCATATTCGCCCGTTTAATTTGAACGGACTCATTCAATTTGAACCTGCCGTGCAGGCCTGTAAGCTGCGCGGATGCCGCTATATGCGTCTGAAATTTCAACCGGCCGCGACTCGCGGAAAATCATTAAATAACGATAAAGCACATTCAGGAAGTAAAATTAAGCGTGATGATAAATCGCTTACGATAGAGTGCAGAAAAATGCATACCATTTTTTGCTCTCATGCACTCCCATGAACTTATCTGAAACAATTTTATAAAATCAGCGCAGAAAGTAAATGAGTATAATTACCTATTTTAAAACGAATACTGATTTGTCGAGATAAAGTGATACGCCAATGCAAAATAAGAAGAGGCATATTCGACATAAATCGGCCAGCCGACAAGTCTGCGTACTCTCATCCAGTGTGATGTGTTATGAACTCGCCAAACGAGAACGCTGCTTTGACACTTACCTCGACTGTGAAAGGGCATGCGAATTTTTATCACTGGGGAATTGGGTTGAATTTGACGCTTGGTTGGGATTTTGTGGGGAGAACTTAGGATTTATTCGCTGCATCAGGGGAAGCAAGGAAGTTAGACATACGCGAAAACATTCGACTGGTTGACGATCGCGACAAGACCTTGTGAAGGTTGTAATCTGCATCTCTTCGGGGGACCGCGGCTTACGATGAGAAAGGCCGGCAGGAGAAAACGTCTTCGCTTCTCCGCCTTCGAAGTGTGTTCTCACCGGTAGGACTTTGCGAGCAAATAAACAATCACTCCCGTGCCGAGAAAGAGGAACAAAAGGAAGCCGGAGAAGTTCCTTCTGGAGCGGAGATCGGCAAAGAGGGCATCCGCCTTTTTCTGGATCGCATCCAGCCGCTCGTGAAAACTATCTGTCTTCTGCTTCACGAGGGAAACGTCGACCGTATGAAAAAGCGTGCGGAATTCCGCTTCGGTGCGGAACAGCTCCTTGTCTTCCTCCCCCGGTATAGATCCCCTGTGATGACAGCTTCTTCAGTGCGTTCCTGATGTCCCCTATCTTCTGCTCCGTCGCGGAAAGGGCCTGCTTCATGATTCTGGCCCTCTCGTAGGTGTGGCACTGCGAGCACCGCACTTCGTTGATGATGTCGATGTTCGCCTTTTGGATGCCGTGGGAGCCGTGGCAGGTGACGCAGTTCGGGCCCCTGCCCGAGGCCTTGAGCGCCTTCCCGTGGCCGCTCTCCGTGTAGTTCTTCAGGATGCCGATATGGCATTTGCCGCAGAATTCGGGCACATCTTTATATTTCGGGGCGCCGACGAACCCCCGCTGCGGCGACATGGCCATGGCCGCGTCCACGGGGTCGCCGCCGTGGCAGTCGTTGCAGGCGACGCCGTTCTGATAGTGCCAGCTCTGCCTCCACTCCGCCGGAATCTTCCGGAATGCCGGCTTCATCATATCGGAGTCATGGCATTGGATGCAGATCGGCTCCCGGTTTTCCGCACCTTGGGCCGCGGCTGCGAGAACGAGGGCAAAGATAGCAGCAGACAGGAATATTATTTTTTTTCTGCGTGGCATTTGATGTATCCGCGTAAATATTTATACTGCTAAAATAAAAATAAACCGTCATTCCCGAATGCTTTTATCGGGAATCCATTTTGAAGTTTATTTGATAGAAGCCAATGGATACCCGCTTTCGCGGGTATGACAACCAAATTTAATTCACGCCATCACGCCCTGCTCTCGCGCATCGGCACTCGAAAACGCTGGGTGCAGGCGGATGGCTTGGTCCATGTTTACGAATATTTTCCCCATATCGTAAGTACGACCCACCCGATGAGCGCGACGATGAAAAAGGCGAACAGGCCTCGTCGCTTCAGGATATTGTCCTCTTTTTTTACGTCAAGAAAAGGCCACAGGATAAACAGCGTGACCATGATGATCTGCAGGCTGACGCCCACGAACTTGTTCGGAACCAGTTTCAGCATCTGATAGGGGGCGAGAAAATACCATTCAGGCTTGATGTGCATCGGGGTCTTCAGCGGGTCCGCCGGGATGTTCGCGTCCTCAGGTAAAAACAGGGCCGGGGCGAAGGTGATGATGAGAAACATGAGCGCGAAGAGGGCCATAACCATGTATGTTTCCTTCAGCACGAAGTGCGGAAAGAAGGGATAGCCGTCCGGATGGTCCTCATGTCTGAAACCGGTCCACGGCTCTTTAACTCCCGCCCTATCGAAGGGGGGCGACGAGATGCCGATTCGTCTCACGAGAAAGAGGTGGATGCTTACGAGAGTCAAAAGAAGGGCCGGCAGGACGACCACGTGGAGGGCGAAGAACCTTCCGAGTGTGATCCCGGACAGGCTCTGGCCCCCCTGCAGGCATGTCACGGCGAATGCGCCGACGTACGGAAGCGCGGAGGGGATGTTCGTCACGATCGTCGTGGCCCAATAGGAGAGCTGGCTCCAGGGCAGGAGGTAGCCGCTCAGGCAGAAGGTAAGCGTGATAAGCAGCATGCAGGCGCCCGCGAACCAGGTCAGTTCCCGCGGCTTCTTGTAGCTGTTCATGAAAAAGACCGAGAGCATGTGGCACCCGACCGCGACCACGATGAGGTTACTTCCCACCACGTGCATCAGCCTGAAAAGCCAGCCGTAGGGCACGTTCACCATGATGTTCTGGACGCTCCTGAAGGCATGGTCCGGAAGCGGGACGTAGTAGATGAGCAGGAGAAAACCGGTGAGGATCTGGACGATGAACCCGGCGAGCGCGACGAACCCGAGGGTATAAAAAAGGTTGATGCTCCTCGGGACCAGATATCCGGTGAGATGGGTCCTTACGAGCTCATCGAGGCCGATCCTGACCTCGATCCAGTTTTTTATGGTTTTCCACATGGCGCTTTCCCTGGTTCACCCATCCCCCTCTCGAGTCTCCCCGTTGAAGGGGGAGAAGGATAGAAGTTTCCTCCAACTTCGAAGCGGGAGGACAAACGGTGGGGATGGGTTTTTATCATCCTATAATAATGGAGTCTCCCTCGACCTTGAGCGGAAACTGCTGCAAAGGCTTCGGGGAGGTCCTGAAATGACGCTTCCCGAAAGGTCATACGTCCCTCCATGGCAGGGACAAAGAAACCTCTTCATATCTTTTTGATAATCCACAAGGCACCCGAGATGAGTGCAGACGCGGGAAAGTACAACATACCCCTTGTCCGGCCTGTTGATGACGATGGCAGGAGTGTTGTTAAAAACAATCTCTTTCGCCTCACCGACGGGAATTTCTGTTTTGCCGAGGACAAGCCGTCTTGCCCCGGCTTCCCCGGCCGGCGGCGAGAAATATTTGAAAAGGGGATAAAGGAAGGAAGCGAGGGTCGTCAGACCCAGGACTGCAAGTGCTTTTTGTAAAAATTGGCGTCGGTTCGTCATGGTTGTTGTGCGATCTCCGGCAGGCGTCAGGTCGATTGTAATGAACTATAACAGCGGCGTCAGGGTTTGTCAAATGACGGGAAACAGGGAGTCGAAGCGCCGTCCATGTCATCCGACTTGACTATCAGCACAATTAAGATAAACTTTGAGTAGTTTTGGATCATACTTCGTTGAATTTATTTCCCAATGCACACCTTAGTTCGTCATTCCGGCATGGTTCCAGCCGGAATCCAGTGTCGTGATTTTTGTTATCTCTATAAAAAATGGATTCCCGATAGAGTCATTCGGGAATGACAGAAAAGGGCCGTTGTAGGAGAAAGGCATCATCAGGTGAAACTATCGTGGCTCATCGGCGGGCTGATCGTCGCGGCGGCTGTTCTTATCGCCGTCCTGGTGTTTATGTACATTCTGCCGCTGGATCTTCGGGACCGCTCTCCCATCCAACCGATCGCCTTCAGCCATAAGATACATGCCGGCGACAACGGCATCCCTTGCCTCTTTTGTCACCGCTACGCTCCGAAGTCGACCGTTGCCGGCATCCCGGCAGTTGCGGACTGCCGGGCCTGCCACTGTTCATTGCGCAGAACGCTCCGGAAATCAAGAAGCTGATGACGTACTGGGAGAAGAAAGAGCCGATCCCCTGGGTCAGGGTCTACGGAGTTCCGGACCACGTCTATTTCCCGCACATGATGCATATCCGCGCCGGACTCGTCTGTACGACCTGCCACGGCGAAGTGGCCGCTATGCAGCGGATCACCCGGTCAGTCAAGATCAAGATGGGCTGGTGCCTGAACTGTCATAAGCAGCATAAGGCCAGTATCGATTGCTGGACGTGTCATAAATGATCTGTCGATTCGAGTTAAGGAAATCTAATGCGAACGTTGTTACACGGCAAGTCCCCTCACCAACTCTCTGGGAGAGGACAAGGAAGGGCAAAGCAGAACGAATCTGAATGCGTTGTATTAAGTACGTCGTTAGTAAAAACCGCGTAGGTCTTATCGTGTCATTCCGGGCTTGACCCGGAATCCATTTGCCTTTCGATACAAATGTGGATTCCTGCTTCCGCAGGAATGACAAAGATTGAGGTTTTACACTATGGATCGCAGAACCTTTTTGCAGCTCAGCGGATTGACGGCCGCCGGCAGCTTGCTCGCGGGCTGCAAGTCGGCAAACGAGAAACTGATCCCCTACCTGATCCCGCCTGACGAGGGTGTGACCCCGGGCAGGGCCAAGTATTATGCCAGTTCCTGCCGTTCCTGTCCGGCCGGATGCGGAATCCTGGTCCGGGTGTCCGAAGGGCGGGCCAAAAAAGATCGAGGGGAACCCCGCTCACCCGGTCAACAGGGGAAACTCTGCGCACGGGGGCAGGCCGCCTGCAGGAGCTTTACCATCCCGACCGTGTGCCGCAGCCGATGAAGCGCAGCGGACCGCGCGGCTCAGGACAATTCACGAAGATCTCCTGGGAAGAGGCGCTGGACCTGCTCGTCGAGCAGGCTCAAGGCCCTCAAGCAGGAAAAGGCCGCCGACCGTCTGGCCCTCTTGACGCCGGAGCTTCGGGGCACACTCTCTTCGTTGACAACGCGCTTCATGCGCACCTTCGGTTCTTCGCATCATATTTCCTACGAGCTGCTCGGCCCCGACTGGCTGCGGCAGGCCAACTCGCCAAAACTTCGGTCAGCCAAGCCTTCCCTTTTACGACCTGGCCGAGACACGTTACCTCTTGAGCTTCGGCGCCGATTTCGTGGAGAGCCACCTGTCGCCTGTTCAGTACGGCTATGCCTTCGGCAGGATGCGCCAGGGCAGGGACACGGTCCGCGGTCATTTCACCTACGTCGGCGGCCGCCTGTCTTTGACCGCTGCCTCTGCAGATCGCTGGATGCCGGCTCGCCCGGGAAGCGAAGGGATCCTGGCTCTGGGCATGGCCCGGCTGATTCTGGCCGAGTCCCTTTACGACAAGGCGAGCCTTGCGGCGAACGGGCTCCCGGCGGAAAAGCTGCTTCAGCGGCTTTCAGCCTACGACCCTTCCCCGGGTGGCGGAAGAGACCGGCCTGTCGCAAAAGACCATAGCCGAGGTGGCGCATGAGTTTGCTTCAACGCGTCCGGCCCTGGCCATGGCCGGGGAGACGGTGGCCTTCCAGAGCAACGGACCGGAAACAATCCGCGCAATCCAACTCCTGAACGTTCTGGCAGGGAACCTGAACAAGACCGGCGGTGTCTATCCGGACATGGGGTCCCCGGACGGCCCGGCAAATTCTTTCGACGAACTCCTTTCCCTTGTGAAAAAAATGAAGGAAGGCCAGATTCAGCTGGCCCTGATATACGGAGACCCGGTCCATACCATTCCTCCGGCCACCGGTTTCCAGGAGTCACTGGCCAAAGTCCCGTTCATCGTCAGCTTCTCCTCGCTCATGGATGACACGGCGCTCATGGCCGATCTGATCCTGCCGGATCACGCTGCTCTCGAAAGCTGGGGGGATGCGATTCCGCTGGCCGGCACGCGGAATGAGGTGATCGGGCTGATGCAGCCGGTTGTCGTGCCTGTGTTCGACACGCGCCAGTTTCCCGAGGTGCTGTTGACCGCGGCCCATGAACTGGGCGGGGACATGAAGACTGCATTCCCGTCTCAGAGTTACCTGGATATGTTGAAGGCTGAGATGAAAAAGAGAGTGGGTCCCGCCGCTGTCAGGGATTTCGAAGCAACATGGGTGGACCTTCTCAGGAAGGGTGGACTTTTCAAAGCGAACGTTGAGGAGGGCAGGGGTTATCGCTGGTCGGCAGGCCCGAGCGTGCCAGAGCCTGCCAAGCCTCGTGTTTGCCGGAGATGAAAAGGAATTTCCGCTCCATCTTCAGGTGTACCCCTCCACAGCATTTTATGACGGACGGGGCGCTCCGCTTCCGTGGCTCCAGCAGCTCCCTGACCCGATGACCACGGTGGTCTGGGATAGTTGGGTCGAGATCAACCCCAAGACCGCGGACAGAGCTGGGTATCAACTTCGGCGACTTAGTAGAGGTAACTTCCCCCCAAGGTTCGCTCCGTGTACCAGCGGTGATCTACCCCGGCATCCGTCCTGACATGGTTGCGATGCCCTTGGGACAGGGACACCGGGACATGGGACGCTATGCAAAGGGCAGGGGAGTGAACCCGCTCCAGCTTTTGGCTATGACAATGGAAGGAACGAAGCCTCTACCGGCATGGAATGCAACCCGGGTGCGGGTAAAGCGGATCTCGGAGAAGGGGGAACTGGTGACCGCGGGGAACCCGCGAGGGAGCTTTCGAAGCGAACTGATAGAGATATAGAAGAGTCAGAGAGATCAGGAGTCAGGAGTCAGGAGTAGGCAGGAGTCAGGAGTCAGGACAATACCTTACATGGCATAAGGATCATCAAGAATGGAAAAACTGACGAGCCCGTACAAATGGGGCATGGTGGTGGACCTTGACCGCTGCACCGGCTGCGGCGCCTGCGTGGTCGCGTGCCAGGCGGAGAACAACGTGGCCATCTGCGCCAAGAAGGAGATCGCCCAGGGCCGCAGATATGCACTGGCTCAGGATCGAGCGCTTCTGGGTGGGCGAGTACCCGGACGTGCGGGTGCGCTTCCTGCCCGTACTCTGCCAGCACTGCCACGATGCTCCCTGCGAGCCGGTCTGCCCGGTCTATGCCAGCTACCACAATCCCGACGGGCTGAACGGCCAGGTCTACAACCGCTGCGTCGGCACCCGTTACTGCGGCAACAACTGCCCTTACGCCGTGCGGGTCTTCAACTTCTACGATCATGAGCATGCCTGGCCGTCCCCGCTCAACAACCAGTTAAGCCCGGACGTCACCGTGCGCAGCCGCGGGGTGATGGAAAAGTGCTCCTTCTGCATCCAGCGCATCCGGCGGGCCAAGGAAGAGGCCAAGGCCGAAGGACGGCTGATCAGGGACGGCGAGGTGCAGCCTGCCTGCGCCCAGACCTGCCCCGCTGATGCCCTGGTCTTCGGCAACATTGCCGACCCCCGGAGCCAGGTCAGCAGGCTCTCCCGCAGTCCGCGCGGCTTCCGGCTCCTGGAACACCTGGGCACGCATCCGTCGATCACCTATCTCAAGGGAGGGGGACGCGAGCATGTCTGAGGCAATTGACAGCGAATTCATTGCTTGTCATACCTGCGAAAGCAGGTATCCAATGGCTTTTATCAAATAATCTTCAAAATGGATTCCTGCTTCCGCAGGAATGACAGATTGAATCTGAGGTTATTCATATGTCTGAACATGCAATCGCTGAAAAAAGCGCTGGACAGCTTAACGACGAGCTGCTTTCCTCAATGCGCACTCCGACCTGGCAGTGGTACGGGCTTGCCTTCTTCCTCGGGGCAGTGGTTGCGTGGGGACTCGCCGCCTTCACCTACCAGGTGATGACCGACTTGAGCGTAACCGGCCTGGACCGGCCGGTCATGTGGGGCATCTACATCGTCAATTTTGTTTTCTGGGTCGGCCTTTCCCATTCGGGGACCATGGTGTCCGCTATCCTGCGCCTCTCCCAGGCCAACTGGCGCAGACCGATCCTGCGCGCCGCCGAGGCAATGACCGTTTTCAGCATCACCGTTGCCGGCCTCTTCCCGGTCATTCACCTGGGCCGCAACTGGGTCGTCTACTATTTCATGCCCTATCCCAACCAGCGCGGGCTCTGGCCGAATTTCCGGTCTCCGCTTTTGTGGGATGTGACGGCGATCACGACCTATATCATCGGCAGCAGCCTCTTTCTCTACCTGGGGATGCTTCCCGACCTTGCCGTGGTCCGCGACCGATCCTCCGGGTTGGCGAAAAAAGATCTATGCCGTCCTTGCCATGGGGTGGCGGGGAACGGCCCGGGAGTGGGTGGTGTTCCGCCAGGCCTCGACGCTCATGGCGGCACTCATCATCCCGGTGGCCGTCTCGGTGCATTCGATCGTTGCCTGGGACTTCGCCGTCACCGTGGTCCCGGGATGGCACAGCACGATCTTTCCTCCCTACTTCGTGATCGGCGCGATCACCTCCGGCGTTGCAGCGGTCATCACGCTCATGATCATCATCCGGAGGGTTTTCCATCTGGAGGATTATCTCACTCCGCTGCATTTCGACAACATGGGGAAGCTCCTGCTTGTCATCTGCCTGCTCTGGGCCTATGCTTATTTCGTCGAGGTCCAGACAACGTGGTACGCTCATCATCCGATCGAATGGGAGGTCTTCAGCTTCATGGCAGGAAAATATACGCCGCTGCTCATCCTTATGCTTATCGGCAACGCCGTGCTGCCCATCACGGCCCTCTGCTTCAAGAAGATCAGGCGTTCGGTGAAAGCCATGCTCGCGATCACCGTCCTGGTCAACGTGGGCATGTTCATCGAACGCTACCTTATCATCATTCCGTCGCTTTCTCATAAGAACATGCCCTTCGTCTGGGGCACCTATTCTCCCTCGTGGGTGGAGCTTTCCGTGACCGCGGCTGCCTTCGCCGGGTTCATGCTCATGTATACGCTTTTTGCAAAATTTTTCCCGATGGTGGCGGTGACCGATGTGCGGGAACTCGGGGTCCGCCATGCCGATGTCAGGCTCGGACGGGCAGAAGTGCATTCGCTTACGGAAGAAGAGTAAGCGGTTAGATCGCATAGCGCTAAGCGCATAGCAAAAAAGATTCAAACGCCATGCTCTATGCGCTATGCGCAAGAGGTGAACGAATGGAAACACTCGGAACATTCATAGACGTTCAGGCTGCAGCGAAGGCAGTTGACAGCCTGGTCAAGGCGGGGTTTTCTGAGAAGACGATCACGTCGCTCACCTCCGTTCCCTATCCCGACGGTGTGATCGTAAAGACCGACCAGCGCACCCGGTTTCGCCGGGTCTCCCTGGCAGGCGGCATCTTCGGCGCCTGTGCAGGTTTTCTTCTGGCGGCAGGGACTGCTTATCTGTATCCGGTCCAGACGGGCGACAAGCCGATCATCGCCTATTTCCCGACCAGCATCATCGCCTACGAGCTCACGATGCTTTTTGCCATTCTGGGAGCTATCATAGGCATGTTTGTCGAAATGAATCTCCCGCCCCGGAGCGCGCGCGTATACGACCCGTCAATCGGCGAAGGCTCCATCGGGATCAGCGTTTTCACTCCCTCTACGTGGGAGAGCAGCCGGGCCGAGAAGATCATGCAGGATGCAGGTGCGTTGCGAATCACTACGGAGGCTGCGCTATGAAATATATTGCTCGCCTGATCATACTGGCCGCTGCGCCTTTGCTCATGGCGGCGATCTGGATGGACGACCAGCAGTCTTATAAACCGTACAAAGCGCCGGTCCTGTCCCCGCCGGCCGATGCCGTGCCGGTTTCGGGCAAGGAGATCGTATCACAGGAAATGGAGCTGAAGAATCCCGTCAAGCCGGACGCCGGGTCTTTGGCCCTGGGGAAAGCGCTTTTCGACATCAACTGCGCCATGTGCCACGGCCAGACCTCGGCGGAACGCGGTCCGGTCGGCAAGAAGCTTGTTCCGCCCCCGCCCGGCCTCGACCATGACATGGTGCAGGGCCTCAGTGACTCGACCATCTTCAAGGCCGTCACCTTCGGTTTCGGCCGCATGCCCGCCTTTCAGGACAAGCTTGAGCCCGAGGAAAGGTGGAGTCTGGTCAATTTCCTGCGGACGCGCAAATGAGGGGGCCGAAAAAAGACAGGGACGAAGGACGAGCGTTCGCTTCGCTCCCTCGGACGGTGGACGACGGACAGATAATGTATGAGGGATGATGGACTACCGCTCACTTCGTTCGCTAGGACGATGGACGAAAAAGCGTTTGCTTCCTGCATCTCTCGACCTTCGTCCCTCGTCCGTCATCCCTCGTCCGTCATCCCTCGTCCGTCGTCCCTTCTGTCTCTCGTCCATTGTCACGCATTCCATGGTAGAATAAAACCATGCCTTCCTCCTACGATGTCATCATCATCGGCTCGGGCCCGGCGGGCATCTTCACGGCCCTCGAACTCACCAAAAAAAATCACTTCAAAATTCTGATGATTGAAAAGGGCGGCGATCTCGAGCACCGCGCCTGCCCCATGATTGAATCATCGACATCCTGCGTACAATGCGGGCTTTGCAGCATCCTCTGCGGCTGGGGAGGCGCGGGCGCTTACAGCGACGGCAAACTCACGCTCACTCCTGATTTCGGCGGCCGGCTTAAAGAGTATCTCCCTGCGGAAGACCTCCTATCCTTCATCGATTATGTGGATTCGATATACTGTTCTTTCGGCGCCGGGGGCAATGTGCATGGCGAAAACAGCGCAGCCTTGTCCCATCTCAAGAAAAAGGCTGCAGGATACAACCTCGATTTGATCCCGGCGCGGATCAGGCATATCGGCACCGACCTCTGCAAAGAGGTTTTGCAGAACCTCAAGGACGAACTGAATGGCAAGGCGGACGTTCTCTTTGACACGTCCGTTCGTCTCATCGCGTCGCAGAACGGCACTGTTTCCGGAGTAACGACCGATCGCGGAGACACCTATGAAGCGCGATACGTCGTCATCGCGGTCGGCAGGGAAGGGTCTTCATGGCTTTCCGCCGAGGCAAAGCGGGTAGGGCTTTCGCTCCAAAAGAACCCCGTTGACATCGGCGTGCGGGTTGAACTTCCGGCGACGGTCATGAGAGAGATCACCGACGCGGCATATGAAGGAAAGTTTCTCTATTCCACAAAGCGATTCCGCGACAAGGTGCGCACCTTCTGCATGAACCCCTTCGGTGAAGTGGTGAAGGAATACAGCGAGGGCATTTACAGCGTGAACGGCCACAGCTACAGAAACCGCAGGACGGAGAATACGAACTTCGCGCTTCTCGTGAGCACGGACTTTACCGAGCCCTTTGATGATCCCATATCATACGGCAAGTACATCGCGGGTTTGGCGAACCTCATCGGCAGGGGAGTGATCCTCCAGCGGCTCGGCGACCTCAAAATGGGAAGGCGCTCCACGCACGGACGCATTGCCGACGGCTCGGTACGGCCTACGCTCGAAGATGCGACGCCGGGGGACCTGAGTTTCGTCCTTCCCTACCGTCATCTCCACAATATCACCGAAATGCTCGAGGTCCTCGATAACGTCGCCCCCGGCGTGAATTCCGGCGATACCCTCCTGTACGGAGTGGAAGTGAAGTTTTATTCAATGAGACTGAAGCTGAACGGCGTTCTCGAAACAGAGGTTAAAAACCTGTTCGCCGTCGGGGATGGGGCGGGGATTACGAGAGGGCTTGTTCAGGCGTCTATTTCGGGAATCGTTGCGGCGCGAGAGATCATAAAACGACAGTAAGAATTGAATGACTCATTCAAATTGACCGGCCCATAGTGAACGTGTTGTGTGTTTTTTTGTTTTTTCAGCTATTATAACTAGCTGTTTTTTAATATACATTTATATCAATCACTTCTGGCATAAGCTTTGCTGCGAAGGACTATTGAGTTATAGCGCCTTAAGATAGTTCCAAGAAGAAGTCAACGTAAAAGATGAATAAGTCCTGGCATCAGCTTGTCATGAAGAAAATGGGGATCGACCTATGATCCGGAAAACGTTGTTACACCCGAACTGGATGCCGGCCGTCGTTTTGCTGCTCGGAGCGCTTGCGGCTGTCTTGCTCCTCTGGACCGACCGTATCCACGAAAAGCAGCGCAACAATTATTTGATGATCGATGCAATCATGGATGTGCAAATACACACTTCGACCTTCCATCTCTGGTTCGAGGAGGCCCTTGCGGGTGACACGAATATAGACATGAAGAAGGCCTGGGAAGACTATGACGCGGGCAGTCACGCTTTGCAATACCCTTCTCGATTGGCGGCGAATCAGAACATGGCCGGATCCCGCAGCCTCTTAAAGATGCGGACCAGAGGAGGCAGGCGGAGGGCATTCAGACTCTTCTGAAAAGCTTTAAAGCGCTGGCACTTGTGAGGCAGCAACAACCCGAAAAGGCGGGGATCGGCTCGGAACTTGACCAGAGGTTTGACGATATCTTTGGTACAATCCTGAAGCAGGCCAGGGAACTGGAAGATAGCGTCCAGGCCGATCTGGTCAGAAATCAACGGCAGTCGGGCCAACTCTTTGTGGGCATTGTCCTTGTCTGGATGTTTATCGTGATCAGCGCGGCATGGGGTCTCCTGTACAGGGAGCAGCGGCGCAAGGCTTCGGAGGATGCTCTGCTTTTGGCCAACCAAAAGCTCCTGTCCCAGGCTGAAGAATTGAAGGGCCACCGCGAACACCTGACTGAACTGGTTGACGCGCGGACGAAGGAACTGACCTCGTCGAATGCGAGACTCACGCTTGAAATCGCCGAGCGCGTACAGACAGAGACGGCGCTGAAGGACTCGCAGACACAGCTCCGGTACCTCTCTTCGAGGCTTCTCTCGGCCCAGGAAGAGGAACGGAAAAAGGTTTCCCGGGAACTCCATGATGATCTGGGGCAGTCCCTGACCCTTATGAAATTCCAACTGCGATCCGTTCGAAAAACAATTACGGGAAGATCAGGGCGCGCTCCGCGGGGAGTGCGAGAGCACCCTGAAGTATATCAATACGGTCATCGAAAACGTGCGCAGGCTTTCGCGGGACCTGTGCCCGCTCATTCTTGAAGATCTCGGCCTCACGCGGGCGCTCAAGTTGCTGGCCGACGACTTTACGAAGAGCCTACGGCATACGGCTCACCCTAAACATAAAGGACGTCGATCCTCTTCTTTCCAAGGAGGCACAAACGAGCATCTACCGGATCGTGCAGGAGGCCCTCACGAACATTGTAAAGCATTCCGGGGCCGGAAGCGCCAGACTGGCCATCGGAAGTGGCCGGGGGAGCGTCACTGTCATCATCGAAGACGACGGGAAAGGGTTCGAGAAGACGGAGGTCAACGCCCGGGGTGCGACTGTCAGGGGCCTGGGATTGGTGAGCATGGAGGAGCGGGTCAGCATGCTGGGGGGGGGCCTGTCAGTCTGGAGCGAGCAGGGAAAGGGTACGCATATCGCGTTCAATATTCCCGTGGGCTGGTACGCAAACTCCCGAGAGCGAATTGCAAAGTACCAATAATATTCGGTAATAGAAACTGCACGGGCAGCCGTTACTTGCTGCTGTCATCCCGAACACGTTAATCGCCGATACATTCGTTTACTGTTTTGAGAGCCGTTAACGGGCACGAAATCAGGGAGAAGAAAGCCATGAGCCCCTATCGCATTGTATTGGTTGATGATCATGTCCTGCTTCGCCAGGGACTGAGACGGATAGTCGAGGAGTCGCCTGAAATGGAGGTCGTTGGGGAGGCAGGAAACGGCCTGGAACTCATCAGTCTGCTGAATAAGACGGTCCCCGATATGGTTGTCCTCGATATCTCGATGCCGCATCTTCGCGGAATCGAGGCCGTTTGCGAGATCAAATCCCGGCAGCCCGGGGTGAAGGTGCTGATCCTCACGATGCACAAGGACAAGGAATATTTCTATCAGTCGCTCGCGTCAGGCGCCGACGGCTATCTCCTGAAGGAAGACGCCGACACGGAGCTCTTTTCCGCCATAAAAAAAATCCGGCAAGGGGCGTTTTACGCGTCTCCTTCGCTCTCGCAGGAGTTGATTGCGTTCCGGAAACTGGAGGAGAAGGGAGATGGCCAACCCTCCGGTCAAGGCGAATGCCTGTCCACCCGCGAAAGGGAGGTACTCAAGCTTATAGCGGAAGGAAAATCATCCCGGGAGACCGCCGAAATTCTTTGTATAAGCGTCCGCACCGTAGACCATCATCGCGCAAACCTCATGGACAAACTGAAACTCAGAAAAACTGCCGACCTCGTAAAATACGCGATTCACAATGGGTATGTTTGACCTTGCCTCATACACGAAGCCTGAAAATGTTTCATGAACTAAAGTCCGCGCATTCCCCCTGCTAGGGGTGAAGCGCCAGGAGGGGGTCAAGCGGACTTGTTTTGGATGTGGATTGGTGCGTTGTCTGTGCTACGAAACGATATGCAATCTTATAATATAGTACCGATGGCTGCAGCGTATTATTGAGTTGCACTATCAGGATTCATCACCTATATTAGAGATATGGCGATTTTCAAGCGGCATAAAATTCCGTTGCTACCCGACAACGGAGCAGCCCGATATTCTCGCGCAGTGGATGGGCTGCCAGCGGTTTATCTACAACGCCAAGGTTGCCGAGGAGCGTTATTTCCGTACTTTCCGGAATCATTCACTGTCGCTAACCGGACTACAGCCGCCGATTGATCAGCAATACGCCCAGTTCAAGGACAAGAAACTCGCCCCGTTTCTGTATGATGTGCCGTCTCATATCCTAAGGAATGGCGCAACCAGGTTCATGGGCGCCTGCAAGAGGTACCTGACAGGACTGGCTGGTCGCCCTGCTTATAAAAAGAAGGCAGGACGGCAGTCCGTCTGGATTACCAGCGAGCTGTTCAGGTTCGTTCCTACTGGAGGCTCAAAACAGCGGCAAGACAAAACAATATATGAGCACCGGCTGATGCTTGGCACGAAGTCGGTCGATCTGGGCGAACTTAAGTTCAAGGCTCATGATGAGTACGAGGTTCCGGCGGCTATCACCATTTCCCGGGAGTCCGGGAAATGGTATGTCTCCTTCTCCTATGAGAAGCAAGGCGCAGTTTTAAGCGAGCAGGAACTTCTCGAGCTTTACGGCGGCATGTCATCAGAGAGTCTCAATACCGTTGCCCTGGGAATGGACCGAGGGGTGAAAATCCCGCTGGCAACGAGCGACGGATTTATGTATGACTTCTCCAGCATCCAACAAGAGCGTCTGTTAAAAAAGGATGCCCGGAAGAAGAGATATCAGAGGCAAATGGCGAGGCGGAGCAAAGGATCCGGCCGCTTTAGGCAATCAGTTGCGAAATCAGCCCGGTGCCAGGCGTATGCTGCCAACGTGAGGCATGATTTCGCGCATAAGGCCAGCCGCAAGCTCGTGGATTCACCCGCAGAGGTGTTCGTCTTCGAGGACCTCAAGGTCAAGAACATGACCAGAGCGCCAAAACCTAAGAAGTCAGCCGGCGGGACGTATATTGCGAACGGGGCAAAGGCCAAGGCCGGTCTCAACAAGTCCATACTCGAATCAGCGTGGGGCAAGGTAAAACTCTTTACGACGTACAAAGCCTCACGACGCAACAAGCTCGTTATCGCCATACCGCCGCACGGCACCTCACAGGAGTGTTCGAAGTGTTCGCACACTCACCCGGACAATCGCCAGTCACAGGCGGTGTTCGATTGCCAGAGCTGTGGCTTTACGGAAAACGCCGATACCAATGCGTCTATCGTTATCAAGAAGCGCGGCATAAAAATGCTTGTGTCCGGCGAAATTGCCGTAAAGTATCACAAGCGCGCCATGCGGCTAAGGAAGAAGGAAAAACTAGGCCGGGAACCGGCCGAAGTCACGCGCGGGGAGAGGCAGATAAGACAGGCCTTGGGAACTACTCAGGGACTGCATGCTTCTATGATCCGTGAAACCCCCACTGCAACCATGTAAATGGTTCAGGGGCGGGTTATTCATATGAAGACGTCTGGAGATCACCGGTGAAAGGTCATCAAATATTCAGGCAGTGGTACTGGATGCCCACGGCGGTATTCCTCCTGGGAATCCTCTCGATTGTCATGCTTTTCTGGCTGTTTTTCGATCGCGGAGAGACAGAAGATGGCTTTCGAATATGTCGATGACATCATGGACATCCAGGTGCGGACGGCGACCTTTCATCTCTGGTTTGAAGAGGCCATTGCAGAAGGTGCGAGAGAGGACGTGGAGAAGTCCTTTACGGATATCGATGAAGCCATTAAATTTTCAGATGCGCTCCTGTTCGGCGGAGCAGCGGAAAACGGCACACATCTTGTCCCCTTCGAAGATCCCGCCTTTATCGAGCTTGCGAGAAACATCAGACTCCACCTTGACAGTTTGAAGGATCTTGCCCAAAAACGCTCCCGGGACCTGGAGCGTGGGGGAGGAACCGGATCCGCCCTGGATGACCGGTTCAACGCTGTATTCAATGAATTCCAGAGAAACGCCCGGGCCCTCGAAATATGCCGTCGAGAAGGACCGTTTGAACGACCAGGCCGAGACGAAACGTCTCTTCTTCATCACTGTTCTCATATGGGCCTTGATCGTGATGGTATCGATGGTCGGGCTTTATCATCGGGAACTCGGGCGCAGGCGGGCTGAACAGGCGCTGCAGAGGTCGAATGAGGAAATGGACCAAAGGATAAGGACCGCCACTGCTCGCAATATCGCCCTGCAGGTCGAAACGCTCAGGGCCGCGCATCTCGCATCGATCGGCAAACTCGCGGCCGGTGTGGCCCATGAGATCAATAATCCCATAAACGGGATCATCAATTACGCCAGGATCCTGTCGAACAAGAGCGTCAAGGGAAGCGCCGAAAACGACGTGGCCGAGAGGATATCCAAAGAAGGACGCCGCATCGCCGGCATCGTCAAGAGCCTCCTCTCCTTCGCCCGGGACAGAAAAGAAGAAAAAAGGCCCGTGCGCGTGGAGAACATCCTCCGCGAGGCCCTCATCCTCACGGAGTCGCAGATGAGGAAGGAAGGGGTGCATTTACGGATCGACCTTCCGCCAGGCCTGCCCGAAATAACGGCGAATCCACAGCAGATCCAGCAGGTGTTCATGAACATTATCAACAACGCCCAGTATGCCTTGCATCAGAAGTATCCGGGAGAACACGAAGACAAGGCCCTCGATATCAACTGCGAAGAGGTCAGCGACCGATGACGGTTCTTTCGTCCGCATCACCTTTCATGACCGCGGCATCGGCATAGCGCCCGACGCGTTGGACAAGATCATGAATCCCTTCTTCTCCACCAAGCCCAAGGGCGAGGGGACCGGTCTCGGGCTCTCCATCAGTCACGGGATCGTCGCCGATCACGGCGGCAAGCTGGCCGTACAGAGCGTCCAGGGAGCATATACGAAGGTCCTTATCGACCTGCCCGCGGCAGGGACGACAGAGCGAGCGAAAATACGACGTGAGATTGCACGGAGACGCAGAGATGCGCAGAGAATGACGGAAGAGAAACGAAGTGAGAAGTGTCCGATAGGCGTATAAATTATCACATCCATCACCCTTGCGACAGTCCGCGTCCTCTATCGTCCAAATCACGATTTTTCCAAGGGAGGTAGACATGGCTGAGATTCTGGTAATCGACGACGAGGAAAGCATCAGATACACCTTTGCGAGTTTTCTCTCCGAGGAAGGTCATGCGGTGACTACCGCGTCGAACTACGCCGAGGGGCTCGCGAGGATTTCCGAAAAGAACTTCGATCTCATATTTTCGGACATCATTCTGGGAGGCAGGACGGGGATCGATATCCTGCGCGAGACGAGGGAGAGAAACCTCATCTGTCCGGTCGTGATGGTCACCGGCTATCCCACCGTTGAGACCGCAGCCGAGGCCGTACGCCTCGGGGCATTCGATTACCTTCCGAAGCCCGTGGAACAGGAAGCGCTGCTCCACATCACCCGCCTGGCACTGGAGCACACGAGAGTGCTCAAGGAAAATGAAAGATACCGCGCGCACCTTGATGCGGTTTTCCGGAGCGTCGAAGACGGCATCCTGACCGTGGACAAGGATCTTACGGTGCTCGAAATGAATGACGCCGCCGTGAAGATCTGCGGTCTTTCCCGCGAGGATATCGGCCGGGACCTGGCCGCCTCGTCGATGCACTGCAAAGAGAAGTTTCTGGGTGCGCTGAAAGAGACCGTCGCGGAAAGAAAGTCCGTGAGGATAGAGCGTTTCGAATGCGCCCAGGGCGCGCGCACCCCGAAAATTCTCACCTTTTCCACCTATCCTCTCATCGACCGGCAGGGTCTGTTCACGGGCGCCGTCATGGTGGTGAGGGATGAAACGCGCCTCGCCTCTCTCGAACAAGACCTCCATGAGCGCCGCCGGTTCCATAACCTGGTCGGCGTCAGCGAGCGGATGCAGAAGTTTACTCCCTCATCGAGAGTCTTGCCGACGTCGAGACCACCGTCCTCATCACCGGGGAAAGCGGGACGGGGAAAGAGCTTGTCGCCGAGGCATTGCACTTCATGGGCGGGCGGAAAGACAAGCCCCTGGTCAAGGTGAACTGCTCGACCCTGTCGGAGAATCTCCTTGAAAGCGAACTCTTCGGACACGTGAAGGGCGCCTTTACCGGGGCCGTAAGCGACCGGATCGGAAGGTTCCAGAAGGCCGACGGGGGCACCATTTTCCTGGACGAGATCGGCGACATCTCGCCGAGGATGCAGTCGAGCCTCCTCCGGGTGCTCCAGGAAAAGGAGTTCGAGCGCGTGGGAGACTCGAAGCCGCTCAGGGTGGATGTCCGGGTCATCGCCGCCACCAACAAGGACCTCGAGGAAAAGGTGAAGCGGGGCGAGTTCCGGGAGGACCTCTACTACCGTCTGAAGGTCGTGGAGTTGTCCCTTCCGCCTCTGCGGGACAGAAAAGAAGACATTCCTCTTCTGGTGGAGCACTATTTGAAGCAGTTCAACGCGAAATTTCATAAGCAGATTGACGCTGTGTCGGCCGAGGTGGAAAAGATCTTCATGAACTACCCCTGGCCCGGCAACGTGCGGGAGTTGAAGCACGCCCTGGAGCACGCCTTTATCCTCTGCCGCGCGGACACGATTACCGCCGAGCTCCTGCCTTCTCATCTTACCGCCTCTCGGGAGGCCGGAGACGCTTCCCGGGGAGCGACCGGGAACGTCGATGCACAGGCGATCCTCCGGGCCCTCGAGAAGACCGCCTGGAACAAGGCGAAAGCGGCAAGGCTCCTCGGCATGGACCGGAAGACGCTTTACCGGAACATCGAAAAATACCATATTTCACAATAAAGAGTTGACAACACGACAGCGCCGCACAACTGTTGAGCCCCACCTGCGTCAGGTGTCTTCTCATCGCACGCTCAAGTTAATACCAACCCTGTCCGTTTCATGTCAGAACCATCGGCCCCCTCTTGTGACTCTGAAACGCCACACAACTGAGGCGCCCCATAAGTGTGGCGCTCCACTAATCTTCTTCCTTTGATTCTGCCCTCCGATAATATCCAACTTCTTTATTTCATTGAAAAAAGCACCTGTTCCCTCAGGAGAAACACGCTGGCACGCAAATTGATAATAGTCTAATGTGGCATATTTTTTTGGATCGGATCTTGTCATGGCAGGATAAAAATCGAGTGAAATTTATGCCTGCCTTGGAATATGTTCGGTAACCCGCGACTTTAAATGACTATGCCAAGAATAGGGAGGATGCACAATGCGTACAAGGATTAAGATAGTTCCATTACTGATAATGTTACTGTTGTCCCTCGTTTTCGCGCCCACGTCCCATGCGGTATTGACCGCGGTGGGGCCGACGGACGCGGCAACCCGGGTCCCTGCGTGGTACCAGGATGCCACCGGACTTTCGCTCGCGCCGTGTTTCGATAACAACGGGTTCTGCTCCATCACCGCGGTGGCGGGTCCGGCTTTCGATCCAGCCCTGCCAGCTGTTTTTCCCACGAATTTCCCGGAAGAAGGTTTCTATTTTTACTCCACTGCCACCTCTCAGCCGGATGGGACTCTCTACATAGCTGCGCTGGAGTTTGCATTACTGCCCGCCGGCCCTACGGTACCCCCTCAGGTTACGTTTGCCAGGATAAGATTCACTAATAGACGCAACCCCGCTATAGTGGCGGGCGACTATGTTATGACTCATCCTTTCGGTGTTGATACGGTCACTGTCACACCGGACAACATTGCGAAGAACCAGGGGCTCGGATTCACGGAAGATATCCTTCCTGTCAACGGCGCCTTTGACGGAACGCTGGGAGGACGCGTCGGGCCCTTTCTCAGGAAAGCCACCGGTTTAATAACATCTCCGGATGGGAATGTCTACGTGGGGGATTCCATCGCGCTCGTTACCGTCACCGGAGCCGTAGCTCCCAATCCTAATTCCTTTACCGTTGCGGGACCGATCAGCGGCACGACAAACCTGTTCACACTCGAGGGGAAAGTACTCGGGATGTCGGTAACGCCCACAACAATAGTCTTCCCGGCGCAGCGCCCCGCGATAGATTCAGTGCCGCCGGTCCCGGTAACAGTGACCAACCTGAACTACGGTGAACACTGTGACTATCGCCACGATAACTCCGAACGTACCGGATTTTCAAGGTTGTTGACGTCGATTGTTTGACCGCGCCTGTTATTCCAGTTAGTCTGGCGGTACCGGTTCCTGCACCTTCAACGTGATCTTCAACGGCGCAGCAGCCGGGCCGGCGGCCAGGACCGGGACCGTTACAATTAACGCAACATTGGCCACAGTTCCGAAGGCCTTCGTTACGCCGATTATCGGGACAATCGATGCGGTTCCGCCCACGGTGCTTTCTCATTTTCCCGACATTGCCAAAGCGCCCGCCAACATGACCATAACGGCCACGTTCAGCGAAGCCATGGATCCGGCAACGATCATCAGCCCCGCCACGAGCTTCACGGTGCTTTCCAACGGGACCCCGGTCCAGGGTATCGTGGCGTACGATGCAGCGAACAATACGGCGACTTTTACTCCGAATGCTGACCTGACGGAAACGGCCGTCATAACCGCCCAGACGACTACCCTCATGACCGACGTGGTCGGAAATCCCTTGTCAGCGCTCACCTTCACCTTCACCGCTTCGGCTGCTGACAGGGTAGCACCGACGATATCTTCGGTCAACCCGATTAACAATGCAACCGGAGTTCGGACCGATTTGCCGATCACCGTCACCTTCAGCGAGCAGATGCTGGGGACCTCCATCACCGGCACCACGATAAAGCTCACCGTCAACGGCGTCGCGGTAGATGGTACGGTGACAACCACCAATGACGAGGTGAACAATAAAGCGATTGCTGCGTTCACCCCGGCGCGGCCGTTGGAATTCGGCACTGCCTATACGATCACGCTCTCGGCCGGACCTGTCGACCTGGCGAGGAACGCCCTGGCGGCGTCATCGCCGGGAGTGAGTCCGGTGATCAACTTCGTCACGAACTTCGCGCCCGTAGCGCCGGAGGTCGTGTCACCGGCGAACGGTGCAACGGGAGTGGGGAGGCCGGTTGTTCTGCGGTGGAAACCTTCGTCCGATCAGGACCAGGACGTGGTAACCTATCACCTGTTCCTGTGCAATAACCAGAACTTCATCGGCTCTGCCCCTAATTGCAGACAGAACGAGCCCATTACGCCGACGGCCGCGAGTGCGAAGGGAATCTACTATGCAAGCGTTGCCAGCGGGGGCATGCTGTTCACCCTGTTCGGTTTGAGCTTTGCCGCAGGCATCAAGGGCAGGAAGAAGATACTCCTGATGATCGCGGTGCTGGTAATCAGCGGCTTGTTCATCGTCTCGTGCAGCAGTAGCAGCGATAATTCGGCTCCGCCGGCTCCGACCGAACTTGCCTTCCAGGTAGATGGTCTTGCGGCGAATGTGATCTACTACTGGAAAATGGAAGCCGATGACGGCAAGGGAGGCGTGACCACGACCCCTGTTATGTCGTTCACAACGCAGTAGCCCGTGTCGCTTCATCACAGGACAGATTTGAACCAGAGCAAGAAGCCGGGGAAGATGTCCCGGCTTCTCTTTTATGTAAAGACGCGGAAGCTCCACCATGGATTGGAATTGGTGTGATCTTTAATTCCGAAACAGGTACTTGTTGCCAGTGTAAATCAAACGCTGATGTGGTAAAATTTATTAGGAAGCAGAATTCCGTTTTAAACCATAGCCGGTTTAAAAAATGCAACCAAAACGAATAGTGTTGCTTAAAATGGACTGTTCATAATGGACAGAGTGCATCAAAATAAGAGTCGCTTGTCTTATAAGTTTCTATAACAACAGGGGAAATAGAAAGCAACCGTGTCTGGTATTACTCTTGCTATATTTAAATGGTTGAAAAGTTTAGTTCGCCTCAACCATCATGCAATTGAGAGGAGGATGCGCCATGCGTACAAAGTTTAAAATAGTTCCATTCGTGGCGATGTTGCTGTTGTCCCTCGTTTTCGCGCCGACGTCCCATGCGGCGCTGACGACGGTGGGCCCCGTCGATCCCGCGACCACGATTCCCGGCGTTCTACCAGGACGCCACCGGGCTTTCGCTCGCGCCGTGCTTCGATAACAACGGGTTCTGCGCCAATACCATGGTGGCTGCCCCGGGTTTCGATCCGGCCTTGCCCCTCGCTATTCCCCTTAACTTCCCGGGAGAAGGTTTCTATTTTTTCGCCAGCGCCAGCTTCGTGGATCCCGAAAATGCTCTACATTGCGGCGCTTGAGTTTTCTTTTGCCAACGGCGTGGTCCGCGCCGGGGACCAGGTTACGTTCGCGAGGATAAGGATAAGGAATAGAGATGTGCTGGCGGGCACAATAACCGTCACTCATCCTTACGGCGTTGATACGATCACTGCCGATCCGGCTGAAGGGGATCAATTTCACGGAGGACATCGGCCTTGCAGCCGGCGTCTTTACCGGAGCGCTGGGAGGACGCATCGGGCCGTTTCTCCAGACTGCCGCGGGCCTGGTAAAGTCTCCGGACGGAAATGTCTACATCGGGAATTCCGTCACGCCCGTTGCCGTCACCGGAACTCCCGTTACCTCCGTGACCATTGCGGGAGCGCTTAATGCAACGGCAAATACGTTCATCCTCGAGGGGAAAGTGATCGGGATGTCGGTTACGCCCTCAACCATAGCCTTCCCGGCGCAGCGCCCTGCTCCGTTTTCAACAGCGACGGCCACGGTAACCGTGACAAACCTGAACGCGGCGAGCCCGCTGACTATCGCTTCAATAATCTCGCAGGGGGCGAACGCCGCGGATTTTGTGATTGATCCCGCAAGCCCCTGTTTGACTCCGCCCACCAGTACCATTGCCCCGGCCGGCAATTGCACCTTTAACGTGGTCTTCAGCGGCGCGGCGGCCGGTCCGGTGGCCAGGACCGCGACCGTTTTAGTTTCCGCTACTGTGGGAACGGTCCCGAGCGTTACCGTAGCTCCGATAACGGGCATTATCGATGCGATCCCGCCCTCGGTGCTGTCCACGTTTCCCACCACGCCGACCGCGCCCGCCAACATCAACATAACGGCCACCTTCAGCGAGTCGATGGACCCGGCAACGATCAATGCAACGACCTTCACGGTGACTATCGAACAATAGCGGCGTCACTACCGCGCTAGCCGCACACCGGTGTATAGCGATGCGAACAAAACCGCGTCCATTGCCCTTCCCGTAGCCCAGGAAACGGCATTGGTCGGCACCGTCATAACCGCCCAGACGACGACCGGCATGACCGACCTCGTCGGGAACCCCTTGAGCACTGCCGTCACCATCAGCTTCACCGCGACAGTGCCCGACAGGACCCCGCCGACGATAGCCGTGTTCGACCCGCCCGACAACGCCACCGGAGTGGTGACCGACGAGCCGATTACCGTGACCTTCAGCGAGCCGATGCTTTCGACCTCCATCACCAACAGCGTGATGCAGGTAACCTCCGGAGGCATTCCCGTGGATGGGACGGTGACAGTCGCCGGTGATGTCGCCACGTTCACGCCGACGCGGCCGCTGGCCTTCGGCACTGCATACACGGTCACGGTTACCACTGGAGCTCTCGATTTCGCGAGCAACGCGCTCGCGGTGGGTCAGGTGATCAATTTCATTACCAACTTCGCGCCCCTGGCCCCGGAGATAGTGGCCCCGGCAAACGGAGCAACGGGGGTGGCGAGGCCTGTTGTCCTGCGGTGGAAGCCTTCGGTTGACCAGGACGGGGACACGATCGCATATCACCTGTTCGTTTGCAATAACCAGGCTTTCATCGGTACGCCGCCTAATTGCGTCCAGGATGTGAAGATCACGCCGGCGACCGCTCAAGCGAAGGGCGTCTACTACGCGAGCGTCTACAGCGCGGGCATGCTGTTTACCCTGTTCGGGCTGGGCTTCGCCTTCGGCTTCAAGGGCAGAAAGAGAATACTTCTGCATGATCGCAGTGTTGGTCGTCTCCGGTCTGTTCATTGCTTCGTGCCACAGCAAGAGCAGCAGTGGCACGGCTGCGACGGCCGTGTCGACCGACCTTACCTTCAAGGTGGAGGGTCTTTCGCCGAATGTGACCTACTTCTGGAAAATGGAAGCCGATGACGGCAAAGAGGGCGTGGCCGCGACGCCAGTGATGACGTTCACGACTCAGTAGTCCAGGCCGATTCGTCAATCGATAAACCGGACCATATGAAGAAGCCGGGGATGCTTTCCCCGGCTTCTCTTTTGATTTTTTCGTTCCTCTACCGCCCAGGGAGAAGATGGGAAAAAAGACCGGTGGACTCGTGATAAAATGGAAACATCAACTGCACGTTTTTTTGTCATTCCCGCGAAAGCGGGAATCCATTTTGAATTTAGAGTTAAAAAAAGCCAATGGATACCCGCTTTCGCGGGTATGACAACGGGGTGCTATGAGCATTATTACGGGTTTGACATTTTTATTCCAAAAAGTTCGCTGTTGTATTAACGTGAGTGGCGCAAATACATCAGGAGGGGAATAATTATGAAGCAGCATAGTTTCGTAAAATTTGCGATTGCACTGAGCGCGTTCCTCATATCGGCCGTATTTATTGTATCCTGCAGCAGCGGCGGGGACGGCGGCGGAGGCGGAGGGCCCGTGCCTCCGACGCCTACACCTGTCGGCACAGCAGCGCGGCTCGTCGCGTTCACAACATCGATGCTGACCACGACCGGGGCGCCCGCTTCAGGCACGGCCATTGGGAAGCTTGCGGCAAATATGGATAACGGTGAGATCGGGGGAGCAGTTCTGGTTTCAGGACTCTCGAGCACCACGCTCGCGGTTGGCATCCATGACAGCACAGCGGCTCCCGCAACAAGTCTCATCGTCTCCCTCGTCAGCAGCACCAGCACAACAGGGGCATGGACCGTTCCGGCGGGCACGAAGTCCTGAACCAATTGCAGCTGAGCGCCCTCGGGTTCGGCGGGCTCTTCTTCCGGGTCGACACGCAATCTTTTCCGAACGCAAAACGCGGTGATATCGTGTTACCGAACATCACCATAACGACGCCGCTGACTCCTGTCGCGGGCACGGGGAGCACGGGGGCCGGCTCAGCTACCATGACGGTCAACCTCGGGACTGGAGCGATCAGCGGGTCTATAACTTTCTCCGGCCTCACGAGCAATGCCACGGAGGCGCACATCCACCTGCGGTCCGACAACTCCATCCATCATCACCTTGGAGGGTGGTGGCACGACAGCGGGAACCTTTACCTTTCCGGCAGGCGCGTCCCTGAACGCCCCGCAGCTCACGGCCCTGGTGAATGACGGCCTCTATTTCACCGTCAACTCACAAAACTTCCAGCTTCCCGTAAGCGAACTCGCGGGGAACATCGTTTATCCGGTCACGACCATCCCGGCCGTGTCGCTCTCCGGCAACCAGGAAGTGCCGCCCGTGAACGCGCCGGTCAGCAGCGGCACGGGGAATCTGACCGTCAACCTGGGGACCGGAAAGATTAGCGGATCGATCGCGTTCAACACGCCGAGCAGCCTCGCGGACCGTGCGCACATCCATCAAGGTTTTGCGGGGGTGAACGGGCCGACCCTCATTAGCTCTGCAGGGTGGGGAACACCCAGCACGTCGGGGACCTGGACACGTTCCAGCAGATACCTTCCTGAGCGCGGAACGACTCGGCTCGTTGATCAGCGACAGGCTGTATCTGAACATTCACACCGCGGCCAATCCCGACGGAGAAATCAGGGGGCAGATCAGGAACGTGCCGACGAATTAACCTTCTCCCCCTTCAAGGGGGAGATCGAGAGGGGGATGGGTCTCGTGTCTCCCGCTGTTGACCCATCCTCACCCCAGCCCTCTCCTTGAAGGAGAGGGAGTTTTTTATGCCAATAGGAGGGCGGAAATAATCTATGCATGGCATGCGCGTATTTTCGAAAGGCCAGATACTTTCGTTCTTTATTCTCTTTCTTATATTTCTATTCTCGCCCCGCGTCGCGGCCGCCGGTTCCCCGGATCTGGTCGTGACCTCGATCTCCGCGTCCCCGTCAATTATAGCCCCCGGAGACCTCGTAACAATAACGGCCACCGTGCAGAATCAGGGCGACGGCGACGCGGGCTACTTCAGGACCGGATTTTTCCTCTCAACAGGCCCTGTCATCACAACGAGCGATTTCCGGATAGGATCTCCGAAGGGAAACGAGACGGACTCCCTGAAAGCGGGGGAGGCGGATTCATTCGTCTACAGGACAAACCTCATCTCCGTGAATGCGGGCGTCTATTACATCGGAGCTGTCGCGGACTATCGAAATCAAGTCGCTGAATCTAACGAGAGCAACAACTCCCTTGCGGGGAGCCGGATCCTCATCGCGAGGAGTGAACCGGTGGCATCCGGCGCGGCACATTCCCTGGCCCTGAAATCCGACGGCACTCTGTGGGCGTGGGGAAATAACTCCCATGGACAGTTGGGGGACGGCACGAAGGCGGACAAAACAATTCCCGTCCGGATCGGGAAAGACATGAAGTGGGTCGCAATCGCGACGGGACGGGACCACAGCCTGGCGTTGAAATCCGACGGCACTTTGTGGGCGTGGGGAAATAACTCCCACGGACAGTTGGGAGACGGAACGAAAGCGGATAAAACCGTACCTGTCCGGATAGGAAAAGACAAAAAATGGATTGAAATCGAGGCTGGAGATCTTCACAGCGTGGGCTTGCAGTCCGACGGTACGTTGTGGGCATGGGGAAATAACTCTGATGGACAGTTGGGGGACGGCACGACAATCGACAAAACCGCGCCTGTCCAAATAGGGAAGGATGCCGCATGGGCCAGGGTTTCGGCCGGGGCTTTTCATACCGTGGCCCTGAAAAAGGACATGACCCTGTGGGCGTGGGGAAATAACTCGCATGGGCAGTTGGGAGACGGGACTACGGCGGCTAAAACCGCTCCGATCCGGATCGGGACGGAAGCCAGGTGGGTTGCAGTCTCGGCGGGAGATTATCATACCCTGGCCCTGTATCTGTGCGATGGCTGCCTGGCAACCTCCACGCTATGGGCGTGGGGATATAATGACTATGGGCAGCTTGGTGACGGTACAACAACAGATAAGACATCCCCGGGTCCGGATCGGGACGGATACCATGTGGACCAAAGTTTCGGCAGGAAGTCATCATTCAATAGCTTTGAAAAAGGACGGCACCCTGTGGGCATGGGGGTTCAACAACAGTGGACAGTTGGGGGACGGAACCACGGAAAATAAGAATTCCCCTGTCCGGATAGGGACGGATACAAAGTGGGTCTCAATCTCTACCGGAGCCATGCATAGCCTGGTATTGAAATCTGGACGGCACCCCATGGTCATGGGGAGGGAACAGTCATGGTCAGTTGGGGGATGGCACCACGGAAGGAAAAAACGCCCCTGTTCAAGTGGGCAACTAGGATGCATAAGCAGCTAGCATTTGATTCTTGGATATTGGAACTTGTTCGTGATTTGTAAACTGACAGTGCTTTTATCGTGGCTCCCCACAACTGAGGCGCCACATAAGTGTGGCCCACCACATCTCTCCTCGACGTGATCGCATTCCCTCGCACCACGTAAATTCATCATTTCATTGAAGAAGCACCGGTCCCTCCATTTGAATCCCGCTGGCACACAAATTGATAAGTGTCTTTCCGGAGGGACACCATGCCGCCAGTCAGCAGAAAGACGCTCCTCATCATCGACGACGAAAAGGTATTGTGCGATAACGTGCGGGATTACCTCGAAAACGACCGGCTTGAGGTCCTGGCCGCGCATACGAGCGCCGATGGGCTTGCGGTCTGCGCCGAAAGAAAGATAGATATCGTCCTTCTGGACCAGAAGCTTCCCGACGGGGAAGGGCACGCCCTTGCCCCGGCCATCCTCGAAAGGAACGACCAGTCCAAGATTATTTTCGTTACCGCCTATCCCAGTTTTGAAAACGCCGTGACAGCGGTGCGCCTGGGGGCGCATGACTACCTGTCGAAGCCCTTCGATATCGAAGAGCTCAAACTCACGGTCGACAACACCCTCAGGACCCTTGACCTGGAGCGGGTGGAGCAGATCCAGAACTACTGCCCGCGAAAAGGACCGCGAGACGGCGGTCATCGTCGGGGGCAAGCGGCGCCTTCGCCGAGGTCCTCACGCTCGTAGACATGGCCTCGGAAATGGACGGGCCGGTCCTGATTACCGGCGAGACCGGCACCGGTAAAAACCTCGTGGCAAAGGCGATCCACTACAAGAGCCCCTTCGGGGGCTCCGCCTTCGTCAGCATCAACTGCGCCGCACTGCCGGAAAACCTGATCGAGGCCGAGCTTTTCGGCCACGAAAAAGGCGCCTTTACCGGCGCTGCGGGCGCGAAAAAAGGCCTCTTTGAAGTGGCCGAAGGCGGCACGGTCTTCCTGGATGAGATCGGCGACATGCCCATTCACCTCCAGTCCAAGCTCCTGGGGGTCCTCGAGGACAGGGACCATGCGCCGCATCGGCAGCACGGCCGTCACGCCCGTAAACGTGCGCGTAATCGCCGCGACGAACGCGGAACTGGAAAGCGCGCTCGGAAAGACCTTCCGCAAGGACCTGTACTACCGCTTGAGCGTGGTCCGCATCCATATCCCGCCGCTACGGGAGCACCGGGAGGACATCCCCCAGCTCTGCTCCTACCTGCTCTCGAAGATCACGCGGGGACGGAGCGTCGAATTGCCCGAAACGGAGCTTGCGAAGCTCCAGCTATACGACTGGCCTGGCAACGTGCGCGAACTGCGGAACATCCTTGAGCGTGCGCTGTTCCTGCAAAAGGACTCGGTCCTTACGCCTTCGCTTCTTCTCGGGAGACCCGGAGCCGTGAATATGTGCATGCCGAAGGCCGCTTCATCGTCCGGCAATAGTTTTAAGACCCTCGCGGAGGTGGAGCAGGAGACCATCCAGTGCGCCCTTACATCGCTCTCCGGGAATCTGACTAAGTCCGCCAAGGTCCTGGGAATCTCCCTGTCCACTCTTAAGAGGAAACTCAGGGAGTCGGGACGAGCAGAGCAATAATGATTATTGTAACGAAAGGGTTTTGACGTTCTCTATGCTGCAGGAAAACCGACCTCATAAGCAGGGAATAAAGGACCGGATCTCATCCGTAGCAGGAGGGCATTGCCCCTTCGTCGGGGACCCTTTCGCTGATTGTTTCGTCGCCAGCATTAACAGCCAGAACATCGATCTGGCGATCTATTATTGCGGCAAGAACTTTGAAGAGTGCGAGATCTACCGGAGCGCAGTAAAACGGGAAAGCATTTGAAATGAACCCCTATCGCATCACATTGGCTGACGATCACGTCCTGCTTCGACAGGGCTTGAGGCGGATCGTCGAGGAATCGAGGGAGATGGAAGTCGTAGGCGAGGCAGGAGACGGTTTGGAGCTCATCGGTCTCCTGAACAAGATCGTCACCGACATGGCCGTCGTCGATATCTCGATGCCGAAAATGCGGGGGATCGAGGCTGTCAGCGAGATCAAGTCCCGGCATCCCGGCGTGAAGGTGCTGATCCTGACCATGCACAGGGACCGGAATTATCTCCACCAGGCGCTTTCCTCAGGAGCCGATGGTTACCTTTTGAAAGAAGATGCCGATACGGAACTCTTCAAGGCCATAGAAAGGATCCGGCGAGGGGGATTGTACGTTTCTCCCTCCCTTTCACAGGAGTTGGCCGAATGCTGGGGAAAGACCGTACTGGAGGATTGTCAAACTCGTTATTTCGCATGAATGCCTGACGACCCGTGAGCGGGAAGTGTTAAAGCTCATTGCCGAAGGAAAATCATCCATGGAGATTGCCGGGCTTCTTTTCATCAGCGTTCGCACGGTAAGCTCTCATCGCGCCTCTATCACAAAAAAATTGAAAATGAGAAATATAGCCGATCTCGTAAAATATGCCGTCAGCAAAGGGTATATCGAGGTCGCTCCCTCATACATGACACAATCAAGACCACGTTAATGAATATTCCGGCAACAAGAAAGGATAACAAGCATGTCAGTCAGTAACCCTGCTTTTCTCATCACCCGAAGAACGGTAGCCGGTAATGAAAACGAATTCGTCAAGATATTCGATCCGCCGACAGCCTCGCCGGCCACGCCCGAGCTCTTGAATCCGACAAACCCGGTCCCGGAATTCATGGCTCTGCGCGAACGGCTCCCTGTTGATCGTGGCGACAACTGCGCATACCGTGGAAAGGACTTTGTACGATAACAACCCCCACATTGCATTCGACGGCACGATCATAAGCAACTTCTTTACTATTGAGGATGGCGAATGGGGTCGGCGCGGCCGCGGTCGGACCTTATCCGGCGCACGACCATCCGGGTTCCGCGCGGGGTGGTCTTCCACGGACATGCCGCGGGCGCTCCGAGCCCCCATACCATTCACTGGCACGGCATCGAGCCCACGCCCTTAAACGACGGCGTGGGGCACTGCTCCATGGAGTTCGGAAGCTACACTTACCAGTGGCAGCCGAATTTCATCGGCAGCTATTTCTACCACTGCCATAGGAACACGGTGCAGCACTTCGAGTTCGGTCTGTACGGCTTTCTGATCATCGAGCCGCCCGATGCGTATACGGTTAATAACCCCAACACGAACAGCGGCCCCGGGCAACCTGTATTCCAACCGAACGCCGGCGGATATCCGCGCAGGACAGCGGCCAACCTGACCAATTTCCCGCAGTTCCCGGGGTTCAACTCGACTCCCCTGCATTCCCCGGATCCGGCCGGAGTCTTCCCCACGGACCCGCACGCCTTTACCGTCCCCTACGACGTGGAGGCCCTCTGGGTGCTCGACGACATCGACTCCGCGTGGCACAACCAGTTCGCGCCGGGCGACCATACCACCTTCCCGCATATGGGAAGCATACCCGGCACCAATGATATTTTCCACCAGAACCCGGGCGGGGGAGGCTTTTTTGCCTTCAACAACTACAACCCCGATTACTTCGTCTGCACCGGTGTGAATTTCCTGGGCAAAGGGGGAAGCACGGCGGATGCGGTTCTTGACCCTGCCATACCCGTCATTCCCAAGGAACTGAACAGCGGCGTGACGGGAATGCAGACCGCGATCAATGCGGTACGGGGCCAGACCATCCTGGTCCGCGCCCTCTGCGCGGCATACGTGCCGATCACGATCACCTTCCCGGTGGACGTCGTGATCATCGCCTTCGACGGCAGGGCCCTGGGCGTGCCGCCTTTCAACCAGTACAACCATCCGTTCCTGCTGCCGAAAGGCACCCCGTATGAGCTTTCCACGGCGCGGCGCTTTGACGCGCTGATCCGGGTGGAGACGACGCACCGGCCGTGAACGACGTAGCGAGGATCCATTTCACGCACAACTCGGGCGGCAGGCACCTGCTGAACGGCGTGATTCCGTTCAAGATCGCGTGATCTTTGATTATGGCCTCGGAGGAGTGAAAAAAACAGGATAATATCGTCCTCTCACTCATAGAGCTAGAGCGAAATCATGTCATTCATCACCCTATGGCAGAGCCAATGATTCGCGATGCAGGCGGCATTTAAACCCGCCTGCATAGTCATTTCCTGTTACCATTCAGCAATGTAATTGCTCAGGTCCTCAATAAAGGCACAATCTCATTGCCTATCTTGCCTGTCAAAAATAGGTATTTTTGCCTATAGATTTCTGATGCCATATTGATAAAATAATTAAGAACATGAAGAAAAATGAAAAAAATGGCAACTTATGATTTCATTAATTATGAGGTTCATAATGGCAGTACAGCTCAATTTAGCCGGTCTATAATGAACTCGTTTGGGCTTAATGTGGGACGCTAATTTATATAACCATTTGTTTTATAAATAATGTTAAATTCTGTTAGTGCTGGCACATACTTTGCTTTATTTTAAATCATTTCACTTGTCTATTATCTGATGCCCAATATATTGAACGATGGATTGCCTTAATAAAACTCTTTGTTTATTAATTCGGTAAACGTTGGGAGGTGGAAATAACATAAAAAAACGGCAGCTGAGTCAGCCTTAACTGGTTTTTAAGACTCATGTACGAAAAAAGTCTGCTAGAATGTGACATGAAGATAAGGTTTTTGAAATGTTGAGTTTAAAGGAGGTCTTTATGAAGAAGTTGTTGGCAGTATTCGCCATTTTTGTTTGATATTGGTTGTTGGTGTTGCTTGTCATAAGAGCAGTAGCAGTGCACCTCCACCGCCTACCACCACTCCCGAACCGACGGTTCCCGTTGGCCCACTCCCCAGTTCAGCTACACCCGCCTGCGGTATTCAATACGCCCCAGCAGGCAGCAGCGGGATTTGCGGCGTTGGCAGGCACGCAAGCCGCGGCTGATACGCAGTTTCAAGTGGCTGTGGCCCTCGGCCTGAACTCCCAGCCGGCTGGATTTGCGCCACCCGTGTCCAAGAGCAGCGATATCGGGAAAGTAGACCCGATCCTCGCGACGATGATGGCGGAAATGACGAAGCTGTCTCGCTCCGCGGCCATCCAAAGTGTCGTGAAAAAAGTTGGGGCATTAAAGGCAATGCGGGCGACTTCAGTCAGCACTACCTTGCCCAGCGCATGCCTGCTCCAACGCCGACGCTGTCGTCACGATAAACGGGACGAATAATTATGATGAGGCTACCAACCCGGCTGTAACATCTTCCTATGATATTAACTTCAAGAACTGCCAGGACGATATCTTGTTTACGCAACTGGACGGCAACCTGCACATCGAAAGCGTGAGGAGCACGGACAATAACGGAGTCACTTCGACTCTGGTTGCGAAAGCGCTGACGGAAAAGACGTTCTCCGCCGTCGACCTTGCTGTTATGACCAAGATAGCCGTCATGGATGGTGAATTCATCAGCGACAATCAAGTCGTCAGGGGGGCGAAGAGCTCGACTGGCACATTTGTAGTTACGACACCTGCGCAGGGCGCCGTGGCTGAAAAGGTGGAGACCTTTAACTACAATGGATTGGTCGAAACGAGCACTTTTACCCACAATGCCGATGGGTCAGACACTGCTGTGACCACTACTCAGGGAAGTTTCTCGGTGACCTCCGCTACAGGCGGCAACACGACGTTCAAACTGGACCTTGCTTTGAACCTGAAGGATGAGACACTGTCCTTAAACGACGCGGCTGGAACGACGAACAACAAGATAAGCGGCGACGTTGACATGCTATGGACGCCCGCGATTGACGGATGCGCGGCAGGGTAAATATACGATTTCAACCGTGGATACCGCGCCCCGGATCTTCAAAACAGCGACCGGCGCCTGCCCGATTAACGGCACCGTGAATGTAAACAACGCGTCAGTTAATTATGAGCCCGTGGGACAACCGATCCAGGTGGCTGTTGGCACTGGTACTCCGCAAACCTTTGCCGATTGCGCCGCATTTAACGCTGCCGGCGGAGCGTGCAGCTTTTGATGAATTTGGAACAAGTCCCGCCCAGGCGGGAATTAAGTACACGGCAATGTGGTTGCCTTGGTCCAATAGGACAGAAATAGGATAGGAGGAAGAAATGAAAGACATGAAAAGACGTGATTTCTTGAAATATACGGGAACAGGCATCGGAGCCCTCGTGCTCGGCAACGGATTGTCGTGGATGCTCAAAGACGAGGCCTACGCCGCGGTCAAGGTCCAGACCCTCAATTTTCACATTACCGACGCGATGAAGCAGATGGTCACTTTCAATACCCTTGCGTCGAATATCCCCGCCCTGAACTATTTCTGGATATTCAAAGAGGACCGTTTCCCGGCCGAATGTCCCGCTCCCAGCATCTTTTGCACCGAGGGGGACTTGATCAAGGTCGTCTTAACGAACGACCTGGACGAGCCGCACAGCTTCTTCATTAAAGGCGTGGTCGACACCGGTGCGATCGCTCCGGGTACAACCAAGACCGTCCGGTTCTTAGCCCCGAGGGGCGGCACCTATCTCTACTACGATAACCTCAATGAACCCGTCAACCGGGTCATGGGGCTGCACGGCGCCTTTATCGTCATGCCATTAGCTCCGCGTCTGGGGCATAATTTTACTCCGTACAGCAGACCGACGGCGAACGTACAGAAAATGTACGACGACTTCGGCTCCACCACCCACTATCCGGGTCTCAGGTGGGAGGACGGCAATCCGGCCACCAATACACCGCCGTTCCGGCAGCACATCTGGCTCTGTCATGATTGCAGCCCGAAACTGAATGCCGAGGTGGGTAACCTTCCCCCCGGAGTCCTTGCCGACCCGGTAGACTTCGTAAAAAAGTTTACTGAAGACCCCCTCGTAGCGCCGTTCGACGCCTCCGGGAACTATCGGCCCCAGTATTTCACGATCACGGGTCAGTCCGGGCACTTTTCCCACAATAATCCCTTCATCTGCCCGACCCACCGGGTTGGAGAGCCGACGCTGATCCGCTGTCTGCACGCGGGCCTGCAACTCCATTCCATGCACATCCATGCCAATCACGTGTGGGTAACGAGCATCAACGGCGTGGTCAGTCCAATCCGCTCTGGGTGGACACCATGACCCTGCATCCGCTGGATGTGTGGAATTATACGGTGCCCTACATGAGGCCGCCTGATATCCCGAACATTTGCGGGATCGGCCCCAATCATGTCGCCATACCCGCTCTCGGCGGCAGTTTGCGGATACTCCGGCGACCAATCCCGGCCGGACAAGCCGGTCTGGCCGCCGACGGAAGAGCATGCTGTATTTCTTCCGGCCCTGGGGATTAACGCCGGAGTAACCCCTATAGCGGTGCAGCTCTCGCCGATGTGCTATCCCATGCACGACCATTCCGAGCCGACACAGACTGCCCAGGGTGGCAATTACAATAACGGTTTGCTCTCGGGCATAAATTTCACCGGCGACCAGAACGCCCTCGGTGGCGCAGACGGTACATCCCGGCGTCCCCGTAACCTTCCCGAACGCACCGGCTATTAATGGGCCGCTTGCAAAGCCCGGGACCGCCGAGACCGGAACGGGAGTGGCTGCAGGACCTGAGGTATAGAATAATTTGTTACGAGTTTGTAGTTTCGAGTTTGTAGTTAACTACAAACCATAAAATCTAAACCATAAACTACAAACTTTCTTTGATAAGCGAAAGGAGATATAACATGTCAGTCACTACTCCAGCATTTACAATCCCCCGAAGGACGGTGGCCGGGAATGAAAACGAATTCGTAAAGATATTCGACCCGCCGACAGCTTCGCCGATCACGCCCGAAAATCCTGCTTCCGACGAACCCGGTCCCGGAATTCATGCGTCTCGCCACCGGCTCCTTGGTTGCGTGCCGACACACGGCGAATACGTGGAGACGGATTTTGTACAAGAACAACCCCCACACCGCATTCGACGGTACGCTCATAAACAACTTCTTTACCATTGGGGATGCAAACGGGGTCGGCGCGGCTGCGACTGGATCGTTTCCGGCCACGACAATCCGGGTCCCGCGCGGGCGTAGTCTTCCACGGACATGCCGCGGGCGCTCCGAGCCCCCATACCATTCTGTTCAGCGGAAATGAATTCTCCGGTAATCCGGTCGAGCACATAAAAGAATCCATCTTTATTGGCCTGCATGATCACTTTACGTTTCTTGCCGTTGATCACGAGATCCGCGAGCGTCAGTTGCTGGACGCTGTCGTAATCCCATGAGTCGCCCGGCACCACCTGGAAATACCACTTCAACTCGCCGGTTTCCGGCCTCACCGCGAGAATCGAGCATATAAAAAGGTTGTCCTTGCCCTTGGAGTGACGAAGTTCTTCCGGCCATGGTCCGCCGTTGCCCGTGCCGACGTAGAACAGATCCGCCTCGGGGTCATAGGCCATTCCATCCCAGACGGAACCGCCGCCGCCTACCTTCCAAAAATCGCCCGACCAGGTCTCCGCTGCCTTCTTCAACCACTCATTTTCGTACGGCTTCGACGGATCCCCTGGGACAGTATAGAATCGCCAGGCTCTCTTGCCGGTCTGGGCGTCATAGGCGTCGAAGTATCCGCGGTTGGGGTATTCTCCGCCGGCCACCCCGATGATCACCTTGCCCTTGGCGATTCGGGGTGCCATGGTAAGCGTGTAATGCTCATCAACCGAGGACACCTGCGCCTGCCACACGATCTTCCCGTTAAGAGCGTCAAGAGCGACCAGCCGTCCGTCGATCACCGGAACGATGATTTTGCCTTCGTACAGGGCGATGCCGCGATTGACCACGCCGCAGCAAACCTTCGGCCGGGTAGCCGTCTGGTTGACCTGCGGATCCCAGCGCCAGATCTCTTTGCCGGTCCTGGCGTCGACCGCAAAGGTAATGCTCCAATTGGTAATCGAAAACAGCATGCCGTTCCATACAAGTGGTGTGGCTTCCTGCCCGCCTCCCCCCGGCCCGACCTCATAGGACCAGGCCAGTCCCAGCCGGCTGACGTTGTTCGCATTGATCTGCTTCGAGCGGGCTGTAGCGCGTCTCCGCCCAATCCAGACCGTAAGTCAGCCAGACATCGCCTCGTTTTCCCGCCTTCTTCAACGCGGCATCATTCACGCGCAGGGGCTGTTCGGCGAGAGCGGCCCACACCAACAGACCGGCGATGGCCCCCGGCAACAAGAATAGGGAAGACTTAGCCCGCAGGTTCAGGCGAATCATGGATACCTCTCCTCAAAAAGAAAGAAGCCGGGAAGGCATTCTGACTACCGGCTCCCGGCTTCTCTCCAGAAACTCCTGAATAGAGTCGATTCCGGTCCGGGCTGAAAGCCCGGACCCACATGTAAAACAAAACAAATAAATCATGTGGTGGCGGGCTTCAGCCCGCCGCGTCACCTGATGCCCAACGAGTAGCATGAGGGACTGCTCCGAGCTTCTGGCTCGCGCAAAGTTTCTTCCATTAGCGCCCCCGCCGTTAGGCGCGGTCGATGCTGGCTTCTGCATTTGGGATCTGGAATACCAAAGGCCGGCGGCCCATGTCAAATGATTTGGGTCACTTGAAAACCGCGTTGAGCTCAGCGGCAACTCTCACCCCGGCTCTTTGCGAGCTGTTCCTGAATGACAGGCAAAGCGAAATTGCAGTAATCCTTGCCCAGTCGTGCGCCGGGTTTCAGTAAAGCCTTGCCCGCAGGCGAGCGGTAGGCCAGCTTCGCATCGGCCAGGCTCTCGGTTGCCCAGTCCTCCGGCGTTCCCTTAGACCACTGCGCGACCATTCTGGGGGTTGCCAGGCCGGTGAGTTCCCACAGCCATACTTGTTCGTTCCTGCTATGGTGCTCCATGATTTGGGAATCCCACACTTTGTGGAGGTTCGATTCCTCCCCCAGGAAACGCACTGGAATCAGGTTCCCGCCGCGGCTGCCCGTGTCCCCCACATGTAGAGGTTGGTGGAGATCCTCTATGAAGTGAATCAGGAATTTGAGGGCTTGCTGCTTTTCGGGCCTGCGCTGCTTTGGGTCCCGCAACACGTTCATGAAGTCTTCGATCTTACCGACCACGCAGCCGGCGGGCTGGCAGAATTTGGGGTTGTAGGGGGATTCGGCAATCGGGACGTTGACATAATGCCACGGGAGGCTCTCACGGAAGTCCGCTTGTTCGTCCGCCCAGTTGGCTACGTCGGCCAGCGTGACGCCCGGGCCGAGCAGATCACGAACGGCTGACCGGGCCGCAGGACTTAGATGCACCTCGGCGATCCTGGAGGCTACGCGATGGCCGAGGGGTCCCCAAGACCATAAGGATGCCGGCATCAGGAGGATCGCAATCAGGACCATGAAACAAAAGCAAACCGCAGAGGCGCAAAGATCGCAGAGAAAAACGCAGAGCTCTGTTTTCCTTTGCGATCTTTGCGCCTCTGCGGTTGATGTCGGGGTGTCTTCAAGCTTCTGCGGCGCGCCTGGTATCCCCCACAACATATCGCGAACCCATCAACGTAATAGCAGCGGCAATCAGCGCGCATAATGCCCCTAGGGTCATCGAATATCGGATGGCGAGGTCGCCGAATGCTGACATCATGATGTCATTGAGATAACCCACGCCCAATGGCCCTACGATCTGGCCAACGATATTCCCAAAGAACATCAGCGTCGCCGAGGATACCGCGCGCATGCGCACCTTCGCAACGTTCATGCAGACAGCCAACACGGGACCGAAATGAACGGGCCGACAAATGACGACAAGCAAAGCCCTGCGAAGCAGGGCCAGCGCGGCAGTCGGACATCAGGAAGATCATGGTTGTGGGAGCAGTCAGGGCATAGCCCAGGCCGGCACCCAGACCTTCCATCGCCCGTCTTTGCGCGTCCCAATCGTTCGGCCAACGCTCCGCCGGCCAGATATCCCGGCAGGGTCATTAGCTGTCCGATGCTGATCAATATTCCCGCCCAGCTGGAATTGAGATGATGAACCCGGATCAGGAATGCGGCGCTCCAGACGCTTTGGGCATGGACGCTGATTCCCATGAGGCTGAACCCGATGAGCACGAAGATGTAGGCTCTGGATCCGGCGAGAAAACCGATGGTTTCCTTAAACGTGCTGCGTTTCCGTGAGTTTGCCCGGTCATAGGCCCCTCGGCGTGGTTCCTTTACGGTAAACAAAAAGAGAACGGCGACCAGAATCCCTGGGATCCCGGCCACGTAAAAGGCGGAACGCCAGCCATAGTGCTGATTCACCCAGCCGCCTACGAGATAGGCGAGCGAAACGCCGAAGGTGCTTCCGGTAGCGAGGATCCCGATGACAAATGGCCTCCTCTCCTTGCCGTAAAGTCCGACACCATGGCGTTGGAGGGCGCGAGACTGGATGCTTCACCGGCCCCCATCAGGAAGCGGGTGAAGGCCAGCTGCCAAACATTGGCTGCCATGCCGGTCAGTGCGGTCATGATGCTCCACATGCTCAAGTCCGATTGCGATGATGTTGCGCCGGCTATAACGGTCGGCGAGATAAGCAATCGGGACACCCAGGACTGAATAGAACAGGACAAAAGCGAATCCCGCCACAAGCCCTATGGCCGTGTCCGACAGATGCATTTCTGCCTTGATGGATTGGAGAACGGCGCTGAAGATCCCCCGATCGAAATAATTCAACGCATTGATCAAGGTCAGGAGCAGAAGCGTATTGGCGGCAGTCGCCGAGCTATCGACCTCTGAGGCTCCAAACGCATTCCCGCTTTCGCGGGAGTCCTTTCGTGCAGGTATGGATTGTCGTTGAGCTCATTCGCAGGTCCCTTCAGGACTCATGCGGCACCTCTATTCCTTTATTTCAAAGCCTGCTTCTGGACGGGCTTTGCCTCACCTTTATGGGGATGTACCTCCCTTGGCAGCCATGCCCCTTGTTGCAGCAGCCGCTTTTGCAGCGCCTTGTGATTTACCCGGCGAAGGGTCTCGTGGTCCTTTAACGCAAGGGCGGCAGCGTTTCCTGCAGCTTCACCCATTTGTATACAGAAGGGAATCAGGTTGAGTACGTCGTTGGACGGAACATCCGATGAAAAACAGCGGCCGGCGGCGAGCAGGTTTTCCACGGTCCGGGGGACGAGCGAACGATAAGGAATGCAGCGGTAAGGACTCTTAGCCGAGAGGTTTTCAGTAAACCGCGGAATGGCTGCGATGGTGTCCTCGTAAACCTTGCCCAAGCGGAGGTCTTCCTGGTGACCGTATATTCGCCCAGAAGCCGACGGCTCCCTCGCGTCCCGATCTGCGACGCCGTATCGAGAATGAAGCTATTTTCGAAGCCGGGCATCTGTTGTTTTAAGAGCTCGTGGGTTTTCAACATTACCTTCCGCACCTTCACTTCGGCGCTTGTCAAGTGCTCAACGTTGAGACAGTCGTTGCCGGGAACCCAGTTATTTACCCAGACTTGGTCATCCCTATGCGACGGCAAACGCCAGCAGCGGGAAATCGCCGATAGCTTTGATTTCCGCCATGATCTTTTTGTAGGCTTCCGCCTCCTCATGCTTGAAGGAGCTGTAGCGCAGATAATCCACCGCTCCAAGCCGGAATACGACCGCCAACATTCCGCTCCTTAGGTTGTGATCGACGGCGCCGTCGAATTCGGCGCCGGCGGAAGCAAAGATATCGCCGTCCCCCGTGGCATCGATGGTGATTTGGCTCAAGATGGCTTGCCGACCCGATTTGCTCTCAAAGACCGCGCCTTCAACTTTCAAACCATCCACGATTGCCCGGCTCCCCAGGAATGGAGATAGAGCTTCACTCCTGCCTCGACAATCATGTCGTTGAGGACGCATTTCAGAAGTTCGGGATCGACGATAACGCTCATCCGCACTTTGCCGTCCACGACGAAATCATGGTAGTGCTCTAACCTGCTGATCAGCTGCGGATCGGTCGATCCCAGATCTTTCCGATTGGGATGGCGGGCACCGCCGATCGCATCCAGGCGGTCCACCATTTCCTGGCAGATTCCCGCCACCTCCTGCTCCTGCGTCCCCGCGCTCATGTGGGGGATCAGGATGACCAGGCCTCCCGTGGCCATGCCGCCGAGGTGGTTGTAGCGTTCCAGCAGCGTAGTTGCTGCGCCGTTGCGTGCGGCGGCGATGGCCGCGGCAATTCCCGCGGGACCCCCTCCTACCACAAGCACTTCCGTTTCTTTACTCACTCTGGTCTGTCTGGCCGGTTCGGTTATTTGCGTGCGTGATGCAGCGATTTCGCTCATATTTTTCCCCGCCGATATTGAGTTCAAATAATGTTGGGCGAGCGTATGCGATCAGTCAGCCGCTTGTCAAGCGGAGCCATGTTCGTTGCGGTTCCTCTGCGTCTTCGCGCCCTTTGGGTTCACAAGGTGGTAAAGGATCCGTCCGGACGCTTATAACCGCTGACATCCCGTGGCTGTGTGATTTCGTCGATCAAGTTCGCTTTGTCCGGATCGAACACGACGCCCGCTCCGGGGCGATCGTTCGGGTAGATTTTCCCTTGTTTGAAGTCGAAACCTTCCTTGAGGTATCCCGGCAGAGAACTGCTCAAGACCTCATTCAGTGCGGGCCCCGAAAAAGCGGTCAGCGCATGAATCACTGCCGCCGTAGCAATGGGCGCCGTGAAGTGGGGAACGAGACCGATGTAATGGGTTTCACACAAGGCCGCGATCTTGACGTACTCGGTGATACCGCCGACATTGGGTATGGCTACTCGCAAATAATCGATGAGGTCGTGTTCAACCAGCGCTTGAGTCCCGTCCCACCTGTCGCCGAACTGTTCTCCCGCGGCTATGGCAACCTTCACCTGTCCCCTCAATACGCTGAACAAATCCTTGTCGTTGATCGCCCGCAGAGGATCCTCAACGAAGAAGGGATTCAGCGGTTCTATCAGTTTGCAGAGGCGAAGCGCATCGGGCATGTCGAAACGGGTATGGGCGTCCAGTATCCAATCTCCTTCAGGTCCGACGCCCTCTCTCAGCTCGGCGCAAATTGCCGCGGTCTGGTCGACGGCTTTACGGCTGTTGAAGATTCCCCCTTCGGGACTTATGCCATGGAACCGGATCGCACGGAACCCTTGATCCATGACCTTGCGTGCTTCCGCTCTGGCCGCCTGTAAAGTGAGAGTGCCGCGAGTCTGATAGCACTCCACGTGGTCACGCGCGCGCCCGCCGAGCAATTGATAGATCGGCGCATTGAGAGCTTTGCCTTTGAGGTCCCACAGCGCGCAGTCGAGAGCGCCGAGGGCATGAAGTTTTTCGCGGCCCGGCGGATAGAAGGTGCCGCGGTACATCCGCTGCCACAGATACTCGGTCCGTAAAGGATCCTGGCCGATTATCGCTCCGGCGCAGTCCTGGATCATGTCTTTGGTCCCGCCTTGGCCGATGCCTGTGACCCCGGCGTCCGTCTCGACGGCCACGACGATCGCACTGTGATTCACCCACCCGCTCAGCCCGGATTTGTCGGTCGGATTATAGACCCGGACTTTAGTGATCTTCATGTCCGAACGGGCGGCCTCCGCCCTGTGAGCAACCCCCATAGATCCGAATGTACCCAACAGTGCCGACCGCAAGAATGTGCGACGTTCCATCGATGTTCTCCTCTCTTACCGGGTTCATCCGATTCCGTCGGCCGCTGCGACCGTGCCGGCAGGTTTTGCGATGAATTCCGCTTGACCCTCGCGTGATGCCAGGAAACACTACGATTGGTTGCGATGATACAGGGCATCCCGCAGGCACGCAATCCTCAGCTTGCAGGCATGCCGGCATAAAGATTTCCAGGAGGCAGAATCCGATGCTTGCAGAAGGCAGCGTGGCCCCGGCTTTTGTCGCGCGGAACCAGGACGGCCGGGAAATCCGTCTGGCGGACTACCTCGGAGAGAAAATCGTCGTCCTGTTCTTTTTCCCCAAAGACGGCACTCCGGGTTGAACCATTGAAGCCTGCGGGTTCCGCGACTTGCACTCCGAGTTTAGCGCAAGAGATGTATTGATCTTCGGCGTCAGCCTGGATAGTGCCGATTCGCACCGGATGTTTCGCGAGCGGGACGGCCTGCCGTTCGATCTCCTGGTGGATCAAGAGACACGGCTGAGCCGGCTCTACGACGTGGGTGTGACGAACCTTCTCATCGTCAAGCTTGTCGGCCGGGTGACCTACGTGATCGGCAAGGACGGGCGGATCCAAAAAGCGTTTGCAAGGTCGAACCCGAGGGCACGCCGCAGAGGTTCTGGAACTCGTAAAAGCAATGGCGTGATCCGCGTTCGGATTCAGTGGACGGAAAACGGCGCCTGCAGTTCGACGTCGCGATCTCGGCATCGAAGCGTCGCCTCGGCGGTGACCATCTGGTAAGTCCCGCGCATCGAGCCGAAAGGTGTCGTCAGCGGGCATCCAGATGTGTACTCGAACGACTGCTCGGGTTCGAGCACAGGCTGCTCGCCGACCACTCCCGGCCCGCGCACCTCTTCGACATGGCCCGTGGCGTCGGTAATGATCCAGTGGCGGGTGACCAGCTGCACGGATTGATGGACTCGTTGGTAATATTCACGGTGTAGAGAAAAAACCACCGGCTGCTGTCCGGCTGAAATTCGTCTCCGAATACTCCGACTGAACTGAAACGCGCACTCCCCTGGTGACTGCCTCTGAAATCGACATGAGCGAATGATAGCACAGCGCTCACAAGCCGGCATTCGCAAGGCCCCGAACCTTCAGGGGGTAGGACTCTCCGATATCCTTAGCCCGATCTACCGGCACCCGGCAAGGGCCGCCCAATGAATTACTGGGCTCAGTGACGTAATTGACGTAGCACTGGCTGTTGACGTCAAGTTCCCGCTGAATCAGAAAGTTACGAGAGCTAACCGATGGACCGGGCAGGGTCATGTTATAGGGGAAGCGCCATTACCGGCGTCGAAAGGCTCTGGCCGAAGGTCCAGGCACATTTGTCGGCATCCTCGGCGCCATTGGCGTCGTACCAGGCGTTCAGGTTGGGATCGGTATTGGTTTCTTCCAGCTCGTGGGCGATCACCGAAACCATGCCGTCGACCCCGGCGTTGCCGTTCGGACCAGTGGTTTGTCCGCAGCAGGCGTTGAGGCAACGATTGGCGTTCCCGACGAACGAATACTTGATATTCGTCCCCCCCCAGGGTTCCGTAGGTGTGCCAGCCACAGTACCTGCTGCAAAAACCGGAAGTCTCCGCCACGTCGGAAGAGGTGAGCACGAATAGATGCCGTTCCGTCTTTAGGCAACTGCCCCGCTGTTGATGGCGTTGGACACGATGCTCGCGACCTTTCTGTCACTGAGCTTGGTACCCTGCGAGTAGTTGTCCGTGTAATCGCCTCCGACGGTGAAAAGTTCCGGAGCACTGCCATATGAGGCATTGGTCACGTAGTAGGGGGACCCACTGAGGCCATAGAGGAAATCGTTCACGATGGCTGGGCCCCGGGTCGTGTCGCTGCCGTTGCTCTGGTTCCAATTGCCATACCAAATCAAATAAACCGTTTGGTGATCCCATGACTGGTCCACCATGGAAGTGATGAGCCGGCGTTATGCTGCCCGTGGATCCAGCCGTTGGCGCGTCGCCTTCGTGGGGATTTGTCCTGTGCCTGATGATGAAGTCGTCGTCCCGGTTGCCTTGTGCTTGTGCCAAGGCCACGGTTAAAGTCAGCAGAAAAGCAGCCAAACCGAATCTGCGAAAGCTCATAGTGTCCTCCCTCCCACTCATAAGCAGAGACTAGATTGCTAAGGGCTGAATTCAGGATGCCATTTATCCAGGCAGATTCGAGAGACTGTAAAAGAAATTTAGTCCGTGCTCCGAGTGCTGTCAAGGTAGGAGCGCCAGGATTTCGGAGCCTTTTAAGATGTGAATTCTTTAATAAGGAAATTGCAATCAAGCGAAGGGACACCGACGCCGAAGCTAAGCTTCGGCGTCGATCGGTGTCCCAGACTTACGCCGGCCTAGTGTTCCTGGCCCAGGACGTAGAAGATACCGACAGCGACCGTGGTCTGGTTCTTCTCGCGGTGGGACCGTGCTTCTCGAAAACCGGCTGGTCAGACCAGTCGTAGCGGAATTCCGGTCTCAACACAAGGCTCTCATGCACTTTGAATTCCGTCGTGAACGTCCCTTCCTTCACTTTTTGCGCTGCTCCGGTCGTAAATCCTTGCGGATCTTCGAACCATTCGATACGCGGTGAAAAGGCAAACCAGGGTGTTACCTGCCCACGTAAGTACCCGCCGATTCCCTGCCAGAAGGTGCGCGCTCCCGTGCCCGAGACGCGGTCCATGCCGTAGTCGTAGTTGGACATCACGGAGAGTTTAGGCGTGAGATTGTAGGTCACGACCGTATCGAACAAGTGCCGCCAGTCGTGGTTGTCGTGGGTCTGTTCCGGCCCCGCCATGTAATTTTGCACGATGGACAATTTCTTGGTCGGGTTTAGGGTTAGTTGTGCCCCATAGGTCTTGGCGGTGTTGTTGTCCACCACATTATTCCAGCCGTTGACAACATATCCGGTTACGCCGACCTTATCGTTAAATGTGTACTGGACGCGGGCACCGAAGTGATAATAAGGAATGGCCCACGCGAATAACAGGGAGCGTGAGTAGTTCCAATTGTCTTTCACTTTGATCACCTCGGCTCCGTGCTGCGTGACGAACTTGCCGAAGGAAAAGGTCAGCCCCTTACCTATGGGCGCTTTGTAATCGATATATGCCTGTTGCAGGAATTGGAAGACGTCCGAGCCCCCCGGTTCGGCGGCATGGACAAACTTCGCCGTATCTCCGTAGTTGAGATCGACGCGAAAACCCAGGGGATCCGGCAGTCGCTCGACATCCAGTTCCAGCAGGCTCAGGCTGAACGAGTTGTGGCGTATATCGAAGTTACGCAGCCCGTTGATCCCCGACGGGGGCCGGTTGAAGTTGTAGTTATAGTAGGTGTCGGCGAATCCGCTGAAAACCAGCTTGTCGAAGAACGAAGTATGATTTCCTACCGGCGCAGCCGCGGGCGCGGCAGCGGTATTTGCGGGTGGGGCAGTTTCCCCTTGTGCCGGCGCAGGCGATACATTGGCCGGTGCGCCGGCGGCGGTCGGCAGAACTCGGGTTGCCGGCCGGCTTTTCACTCTCCGGTTGCGAGCTTCCAACTCGTGGATGCGCGCCTCGAGCGTTCGAATCTCCTGCTCCAGGGCTCCGATGCGCGCTTCGGGAGAAGCCGCAGCGGGGAGCCGCAGCCTTCCCCGCATTTTCCTCGGCGGCGCAGTACGCCATTCCCCCGGAAACGATACTACTTGCCAAAACCGCCAACAGATACATCCGCACCATTGAACGATACATCGAACACATCATTAGCCTCTTTGATTAAGGCAGGACGGCCTTGAAGGCCGCCCGCGATTGGCGTCAACGAAGGATAGGCGTTCAAACGACTCGAAACGCCTTTTCCCTCACTCGGAGCACCCATAGGATTTCAGATGCTCCATCTCACGCCCTCCTATTGCAAACGGTATTCCACTCCATTCCCACGGATTCACGGCGGGGCTATGTGCTTGCCGGCTAATCACTTGACCGGTATGCAGGAGGAATGGGCGTCTGGTCCGAATGCAATCCATTTATGTAACAATATGATATTTAATAGCACAATTTTGTATGATTGAGCCGGGCTGAGCCCTGTCCGAACGCCGCGCATCCGTCACCGGCCGCCGGGGAGTGAGTCGGACACAGTCCGATCGGGCGCCGAGCACCTTGCGAGCGATCGCCCGCTTGCCGACAGGATCGCGAGAATTTTCAACTAAATCATACAAGTTTGTACAATAGTGCCCTATATTACTACAATTATGTCGTAATGAGCCGTTGTCAGGCATTGTCTCGAAAGTGACGCATAAGCCGTGGAAAAGCCTGTATTGTCAGATACATGAGTGGTGTGATGGGTGATGCTCGCACGATTTGGCACACGACTTGCCTATACAATTCCCGGAGAGACTGACCGTGCTCAATCGTGCTGTCGTCTATTTGGGGATTCTGGTGTCGCTGGCAGCCGCCCCCGCATGGTTGCGGGACGCAGGGGCTCAGGAGAAGAGCAACCCCGCACCCCACGGGCCTGCTGGCAACACAGGACGTGCCGGCTAAAGACTCTGCAGATCCGAGTCTCAAGGAAGTAATGGACGCGGCGGGTCACGATCGCGTCGCGATCAACATCGTCTGGACGCTGATGGCGGCTTCCTGGTCATGTTCATGCAGGCCGGGTTTGCCATGGTCGAGACCGGCTTTACCCGCGCCAAGAATGTCGCCCACACCATGTCGATGAACCTGATGATCTACGGCATCGGCATGCTGGGATACTGGATCTTGCGGCTATGCCTTCCATGATGGGCGGCATGGGCGCGATCGGACGCCTGGGCGGAACGCCGGGCCTGAACCACGAATTCACCATCAACCTCTTCGGGAAAGACTTCGGACTCTTCGGGACTGAAAGGATTCTTTCTGAGCGGCGTCGCCTACGACGCCGGCGTCTTCGCGCTGTTCCTCTTCCAGATGGTGTTCATGGACACGGCGGCGACGATTCCGACCGGCGCGATGGCGGAGCGATGGAAGTTCTCCTCGTTCGTCATCTTCGGCTTCTTCATGGCGCATGATCGTCTACCCGCTCTTCGGCAACTGGGTCTGGGGCGGCGGCTGGCTGTGCACAGCTCGGGAGTCAACTTCGGCCTCGGACACGGCCATGTTGACTTTGCCGGTTCCTCCGTGGTCCACATGGTGGGCGGCGTGCGGCGCTGGCCGGCGCCATGGTGCTCGGCCCGCGACTGGGCAAATTTACGAGGAGATGGAAAGCCCATCGCAATACCCGGACACGACATTCCCATGGCAGTCCTCGGCACCTTCATCCTGGCGTTCGGATGGTTTGGGTTCAATGCCGGGACTACCCTTGCCGGCACGGACCTCCGGATCTCGGTGATCGCCGTCAATACCATGCTGGCGCTCCGCCGCCGGTGCGCATTTTCGGCCATGCTTCTATGTCTGGCTGCGACTACGGCAAGCCCGATCCCAGCATGCTTGCAACGGCATGCTCGCGGGACTTGTGGCCATCACTGCCCCTGCGCTTTCGTCAACAGCGTTGTCGGCGGTCATCATCGGCACGATCGCCGGCCTGCTCGTGGTGGCTTCCGTCTTCTTCGTCGAGCGCACGCTGAAGGTGGACGATCCCGTCGGCGCCATCTCCGTCCACGGGATCTGCGGCGCGTGGGGCGATTGCGCTCGGCCTGTTCGCGGACGGCACTTATGGCGACGGGTGTCAATGGCGTGCCCGGAACCGTGCGCGGCCTGTTCTATGGGGACCTGAGTCAACTGCTCGCCCAGGCAATCGGCGGCTTGACCTGTTTTGTATTTGTCTTCGGTTCGTTCTATGTCTTTTTCAAAGTTCTTGACCGGTTGATCGGCAACCGCGTTTCCGCCGATGTCGAGTTCGAGGGCCTCGATATGTCGGAAATGGGCGCCGTCGGTTATCCCGATTTCATGATTACCCCGGCTATCACGCATGGGGTGGCGCCTGCTCCGCCACCCAGGTTCCGCGCGGCAGGCTGAGCCCCGAAATCTCTGAGCTTAGTTTGACCCTCATTAACCATGTTGGGCGGATGTAGTCGAAGTGTGTCTTTAGAAAACGTGTGTCTAAAAGGAGACGATATGGCAAACAATGAATCGAACAGCAATGTATCGATAACCCCATCCCTCGGGTTGACCGGTGCCACCATGAATGCAATGGCGCTGATCGCACCCGGCGCCTTCCTGTGGATCACGTACCAGTTGCAAGCCTCCGCCACGGCACCGAACGGCAGTTCGGTTGCCAGCGATATCTGGGCGGGAATCGGGGCCGCACTCATTCTGGCCTTCTTGACGGCGATCTCCTACGCGGAGCTCGCGCGCATCTATCCGGAGGCGGGCTTCGGCAGCTGTTACTATTTCGCAGAGAAGGCCTTCCTCGACCGGGAAAAGAAAGAGCATCACAAATGGGCGCGGCTGGCGAAGATCATCGACCGGCTGGGCTGCGCATCTCTTCTACTGGGTGTACCCGGGAGTGATGGTTGCGTGATGGCCACGCTCATCGGCTATATGTACTCACAGTTCACCGGAAGATGCGATTTCAGTCATAGGCCTGGATGTGATCGCGATTCTGTTTGCGCTTCTCACCGGCTACATCGCTATGCGCGGCGTAACAGGCTCCACCATCACCTCGATCGTCATCAATGTCGTGCAGCTCACTACCCTGGTGATATTCAGCGGGCTCGCCATCTACTATCGGATGACCAATCCGGAAGGCGTGACCAAATGGGCCTTCAGCAGTTCCTGGGATGTCGTGATGCCGCACTCGCTGGTCGGCGTGCTGGTGCAATCCACAATCGCGATTCTGATTCTGGTCGGGTTCGAAAGCTGCACGGCTCTGGCGGCGGAAACCAAGAATCCGACGGCGCAATATTCCCCGGGCTGTGATCCTCTCTCTCGTCATTCAAGGCCTCCTGGCGTACCTGTTCGAATACTTCGCCGCCGGTTTCATGATCGGCGATGAGTTCGCCGGCAAGAACGCCCCGGTGCGGTTGTCACAGGCATGGATGCGGCGGCCGCGTCGAGCGCGCCGATCGGAGACATGGCGATTCATGTGGGCAACGCGGTGCTTCGACGGCATCGGTTTCGGGTTGATGATCAGCATCGCCGTGACTGTGGGGCTGGCCATTCTGGGAACCACGCTCAGCTGTTTGAACACGGCCGTACGCGTCAGCTACGCCATGGCGAAGGACGACGAGATGCCGGAGTTTCTGGGCGCCATGCACGGCAAGTTTGCGACGCCGCACAAGGCCGTTTGGGTCTTGGTTTTCGTGTCCTGCGGCATCGCGCTTATCGGCGTGCAGTCGGTCGTCGGGCTTACGGGAATCACCCTGGCATCGAACTTCGGCACCTTCGTCCTCTATGCCCTGACCTGCATCTGGACGATCGTCGCGTTCCGCGAGCGAAAAGAATACAGCACGATCAACATCTTATCGTGCCGGCGCTCGGACTGCTCCTCAATATCGCGATGCTGTTCTCGATCTCTACCTGTACATTATCGGCAACGCGGATGCGAAGCACGAAGCCTACATCTGCTTTGCCTTGGCCGGCGGGTGGGCGCTGATCAGCTTGATATATGTAATGATAAACAGCGCCCGAAAGTCTCGTCCGCTGATGGGCACCGCCCGACGTACCACGGCATAGCGGGCCATGCAAGACGCGACCGCGGACGGCGCGGGAAAGACGGATCACACAGTCGTAATCCGTTTTTCCCGCCTTCATCCGCGGTTGCGGAAGACCGAACCAGATCAGGGCAAATGTTACCAGGGTGCCCAGTATGGTCAGGAGCACGATGCGCAGCGTACGCCAGCCGGCCTTCCAGGGTGCCGGAGATTTCAGCCGCTCGTGCCGCCCGGTCAGCGCGACCGACTCAGGTGATCGAGCTCCGCCTTCATTTCTTGACGCGGTGGCATAACGATCCGCCGGATTTCGTTCCATTGCGTGGAGAATGATTTCTTCCAGCTGCGGTTGACTTCAGGATTGAGCTTGCGCGGCGCCAGCGGGTCTCCGGTGAGCCGCGCATTCATGATCTGGTAAGGGCTCGCCCCTCGAACGGCGGTGAACCCGTCACCATCTCGTACAGCATTGCTCCAAGGCTGTAAATGTCTGTTCTCCGGTCCCCTCGTTTCCCCTTGACCTGCTCCGGCGCCATATAATCTGGGGTTCCCACTGGCTTGCGACAGTCCGGAAAATGTCAGGCGCCGCAGCCCGGCGACCTTGGCAATCCCGAAATCCATGATCCGGACGGACCCGGTCGTCGCAAAGCATCACGTTTTCCGGCTTCAGGTCGCGGTGCACCACCTCCTGGCGATGCATATAGTCGAGCGCGTCGCAGAGCCGGCACACAATGCTTACAGCATCGGTAGTCTTCATCGGGCTTGCGTCTTCCAGCGCTTACGGAGTGTTTGCCCTTGGAGATACTCCATGACCATGTAGGCGACGGCTTTTTTCTTCGACCGCAATCACATGCAGGATAGCCGGGTGGTTCAGCGCCTTGCCGATGACTTTCTCGCGCTCGAAGCGGTCGTAGAACCCGGATCGCTCTCGTACTGCATTAAGGGCACCTTGACTGCGACGGTCTGGTTGGTGTTCAGATCGGTCGCCTTGAAGATGGTTGCCATCCCGCTTCGATTGATAGTGTCGGTTATGCAGAACCATCGTCCAGAACATGGCCGGCTTGAATTTCGTGGCTCATTGCAGTTTCAGGCGCCTCACGATAATAAGGAACTCCCATGTGATACAACACGCGCTCGATCCGATCGATTCTTACGACCTGTATCGAAAGGGTTGTCTTCCGTTTTGCGTTTTTCGGCAAGCGCGATCAGCTTGCGGCACGCTTGGTCCGGCGGCAGCGCATAACCGTGTTTGCGATCTCGCGTTCGGTGACGTGAGTGTAAAAGCCGTCCGTGCATTGGACCAGGTAATCCCCTTCGCGCGACTCTGACGGTGAAATAGTCGACCTGGATAGTGATTTCCTGGCCGACGCTGCGCGTCAGCATCGAGCGGAGATGGCTGACCATGGCATCCTTTTCGGAAATCAGGCCGAGTTTCATCTGCATGGCGACGTACGAGTGGTCCTCGGTAACGCGCGGCCTGACCTTGCTGGACCAGGTAAACCCTAGAATCGCCGACATGCCCGATGTTTACCTCGTCATTGCGGAAGACGAAATCGTCAGCGTTGTTGCCATCCGAGGAGTGGTTTTACTTTGGACACCGGCATCATAGACGGCCTGGTTTGCAGCGTGAAATCTGCCAGATGAGGTTGTTGGCACTTCCATCTGATTGCGAAGATCGCCCGCAACTTCTGCAGCGCCGTCTCGACTGCCAGCCGGCTCGCCACCTCGCCGTCCCCGTGCCCCCCCAGGCCGTCAGCCACGATGGCCACGGATCCGCGCGTACGCTCTTCCTCGGGCTCTACCGCGTCCATGAAGCCGAGATAATCCTCATTGTTCGCGCGCACGGGTCCAATCGACGAGAGTTGAGCATGGGTGAGTTTCATCTGTCCTTCTTCTTTGTTCCTTGGGCACAACGGCCACAGGGACGGCTCCTAAAATAACACATACCAGTCGAGTGGATGAGCATCTTCGCAGACCGGTGGCTCTTCAGGCTCTACCGGAGGACTCCCGTTTTTGCTTGCAAATTTCCGGCCTAGGATCATGACCAGGCGCGTTTTATCGAGGTGGAAGTGGAGACGGAGACGGGTCTGCTCGTTTACTTCGAACTTCCGACCTTATCCCAACACGCCCGCCACGGTCAGCAGCGCGATCGCCACGCCCATCAGGCTCTCGCCGGCGATGATTCCCGAGGCCACCGGCACCGTGTACTCCTCGTGCGATCTTCGGGCTTGCGCCTTGCGACAGCCACAGCGCGAGCGCACGCGCCGATGAACATCGAGATCGAGTTGAAGCCGTTGATCGTGAACGCGAGCCCGAGGCCCGGTGGCCGACGGGATGAACTTCTTCGTGCTTCGGGAACGCCATCTCGAGCAGCGGGAGCACGATGCCGACGAGCGCGCCGACCAGCAGGCCGATGCGCGCGGTGGGATGCAGCGAGCCGACGCCCTTCGCCAGCAGCTCGGCCACGCCGCGCCACACCTGCGCCGCGGGCGCGGGCCACTTGCTCGGTGCCCAGCACCGACGGCGTTCGGGATCAGGATGAAGAACACCGGCACCACCACGAGCCCGCCGGCGAGCACGCCGAAGAACTGGGCGAGGAACTGCTGGCGCGGGTTGGCGCCGAGCAGGTAGCCGCTCTTGAGGTCGGTGAGCAGGTCGCCGGCGTGCTGACACGGCGCCGGCGGTGATGTTGGCGGTCATCAGGTTGGTGGTGATGTTGCCCGGCGCGATCGCGCCGAACGTGAGCTGCGTGATCTTGCGCAGCGGCCCGATCGGCGTGATGTCGGTCTCGCCGGTCGGCGCGCGCCGGCCACGACCACCAGCAAGAACGTGAGCGAGCACCGCGATCACGCCCATCCACCACGTGGATGTGGAACAGACAGTGCCCGAGGCAGATCGCGGCGGCGCCGAGCACCATGCAGCCCGCCCATGAACCACGAGCCGGGCACCTCGATCCGCTCCATCGGATCGTTCGCCGCGCCTCGCGCTTCTTGAGGAACGCCGCCGATGCGTGCTGAACGCGCGCACGACCGTCTTCCACTGCATGAAGAACAGCAGCAGCCCCGAGGTGACCATCATCGGGACGCCGATCCACAGGCTCCACGACGAGATCCTGCGGAAGCCGGCCGCCTCGATCACGCCGGCGTCCAGCATCATCGGCGCGAGCACGCACGTAGTTGACGACCGCGCCCGAGCATCATGCTCCACGCCTGGCGGAAGCCCATGATCGCGCCGCGCGGCGATGAACAGCAGCGAGCCCTCGAACGACATGGTGACCTGGTTGAGCATCAGCGGCTGGTCCAGTGTCACGTGCCGATGCTGGATCCAGCTCGTGCCCCAAGCGTCGGCAGCGGGATCGTTCCGGGTACCACTTGAGCCAGCGGCGCGTCCGGCGTCGCGCAACCACGTGATGACGCGCGCCGAGCAGGCGCCGGCGAGCCCGAGCGCGCGCGCCTGGCGCTCGGCCTTGCCGCCTCCCGCGCTGTGCAGGGCTGCGCAGCGTGGTGGCCGCGGCGGTCCCGCTCGGGAAGCGGAGCTGCTCGATGTTGATCATCTGGCGCTTGGCCGGCACCGCGAGGAACACGCCGAGCCAGCGAGATCACCAGCACCCAGGATAGCCACAGGCAGCGTGCCACAGTCGCCGGGCATCGCGCCGGGTTCAGCATCATGAGCGCGGGGATGGCGTTGACCAGGCCCGCGCCGGTCATGGAGCCGGCCGCCGAGGCGCCGACTGCATGGCGTTGTTCTCGAGGATGCTGAACGGCGGGAACTGCCTCGGGAACGGCGCGATGGAGCGCGGCGAAGATGGCGTACGCCAGGATGCACGAGGTGATCGCGACGCCCATGCTCCAGCCGGCCTTGAGGCCGATGTAGACGTTCGAGCAGCGCCATGAGCGCGCCGAGCAGCATGCCCATGATCAGCGCGCGCAGCGTGAGCTGCGGCATCTTGTCGCCCTGGTAGACGTTCTCGAACCAGTCGCGCTCGATCTCTTCGGGAGTGCGCGGCTGGGCCGCCGCGCTGGAGTCAGGGGTCGCGATGCCGGATTCAGGGGTCACGCCTGCGTCCTCTACGTTGTGGGTGGTTTAGGTCACAGCGTAGCCGAGGTGCGATTCCGGCTCAAGGGTATTCTGTTTTGTGACGCGTAGGCGCCCCACAACCAGCTGAATCACGCGACGGAGATTATAATCGTCAAATGTTTGATTAGGACAATTGTCCCAAATAAACGAGACCAGGGTCCCATGGACTTGGCCTCAATATGGCCTACACTTTATGCAGTAGACAGGCTTTTCGGGAGCCAGTGTTTCGCAGAGCTTCACACCCTTGAAACGATGCATGAAGGCCCCCTCCCGGGGGCCAGGTTTGGTCGGCGCCGATACCCACTGCTATCTCTCAATTTCATGACCAGCAAGATATTCATTTTGATCGGCAGCGCACTAGGCATGCCCGGATCCGCAACTGCAGTAGAAAGCCGGTGAGAAATGCTAAGGGGCTGACCGGGCACCGGCCGGGTGATGGGAATAGGCCATTGTCAGCACAAAACCGTTTTTGTCCCCTCCGAATTGGTTGATGGGCCGTTGATATCCCGTGCTGAAACTGAGAGAGCGGGTGAGGTGGGCTAGTAAACGCAGAGTTATATCCACCGGATCCGCGGAGCCAAAGGTTGTGTTCGGCGTGTGTCTGCCTATGAATATTTCGGCCGTTGATTCCACCGCCGCCTGAAGCCGGGCAGTAATCGGCACTGTCAATCCCAGTGCGAGGGGTAGCTCCTCTGCCAGCCGGAATACAGTGACATGCGCCGGCTGGTTGATATGCCGGTAGCCGACGTTCCAATGGATTTCCGCTCCATGTCCGAGAGTTTTGCTGATGATGCCGTCAAAGCCGAACTGCAGGTCTGCGGTGCCTACCGGATGATTGAGCAGGAAGTCGATGGACTTGTGAATCGGTATGCCGAAATACGCATGCACGGCGAGTCCCAACGGGTCGTTTCCGGCTTCGGAAAATACTCTATATTTTGCTCCAACGATATCAGGCCGGCCGCACCGCCCGATCCCACGAGGCCTGCGAATGGGAGCAAATTGTAATAGCCTGCAGACCCTGTTAGCGTACCGGTTGTCGTCGGCGGAAAACGCAGTTGAGCCACGCGGCTGCTGCCTTCAACAAGTTCTGCCGGCAGAGGTGGTGAGCCGGGTGTCTTATCGCCGAAAAAACCAAGCGCTTGCTGCCCAAAGCTCAGTTGCTCTCCACGTCCGACCAGCACGTGACGGTTTGCCTCCAGGGTTGCTCCAAACTCCAGCCGGTCGGTGATCCCAAAACACCCTCCGAATCCGGTTGTGCTGACCGTAAGGTATCCGGGGTTCCGATTAATTCGGTCGTACCATATTGAGAAGGAAGCTTGCCGCCTGGGGAGAGTCTCCGCTGTGAGCACTTTCCAGAAGCCGGTATTGCCATAGAGTCCGGCAGCCGGCGGCAGCCCTTCTTCCGGCCATCCGGATAGAGGGACAGTGGTCAAAATCCATGCCAGTGCGAAAAACCGCCACCACATTTTCATGATTTATGCTTTCCACACGCACCGCCGCATTCAGAGCTGCGACCGATGAAGGAGCGGAGAGGGGTCACCTCTCCGTGAGCTCGATGACTATGCTCAATCAGAATTATTCAATCCGGCGGATGTTGGGTCAAGCCGGGGGGTGCCCATCGTTGCAGCGAAGAGACTTGCCTGAGGTCTTCCTCGGAGAGCGCTATGCAATAGATCTTCTTAACCAAACCCTAACTTAGCGTTAACATCCTGTTCACAAAAACTCCCTATGCTCAGCATTCCGTCGGGACCGCGATCCTGATGATCGAGTGAAGAGTTGTGATGGGTTGGGTTGGACCGGGTTAATGCGAAAACGTGAAGACTGAGGTGAAGAGGATGGACACAACGACAGGTTGCAGGCGTAAACGCCTTGTGTTTGTGGCTGGTCTTTTTTGTGTTGGTGTGGCCGCGGCGGCATTGTGCGCAGGAGCGGAGAAACCGCCCGTAGCCAGGCGAATCTCTCTGGACAGCGACGGAGGGTGAAATAGTCCACATGAAGCAACAACTGTCGGAGCAGCAGAAACAGTTGTCCGACCAGCAGAAGCAAATAGAGGAACTTCGCTTCCTTTTACAGGAGCTGCGAAAATCTGCCGCCGGCGATCTTGCCGGAGCCGACGCGAAGCCGCAGCCGGCAGCCGCGCCCGCCGCCGTTTCCGGAACGCATGTGCTGGGTGAGATAGCCAGCGCCGCGCCGATGCTTCCAGCCAACTCCGATACCCAACGGCGGTGGCGCCTGCATCAGCATCGCCCCAGATGCTAAGGACACGGTTTCCATGCAGGATCTGCAGAACAGAACGGAGGGTCTCCTCAAGAGATTTCAACGGGTTTCAGTTCAGCGGCGATTTCCGTTTTCGAGCGGACGCCACCTTCCGCAGTGGGAACAGACGCCGCGGCCCCTGCACAGAACACCCGGGCGCGTTATCGCGTCCGCTTAAACATCGACAAACAGCTCAGTTCCATGTTCGGGTCCCATATGCAACTCTCAACCGGTCCTTTGAATAATGCGATCACTATGGACCAGGACTTCAACACGATCGCAAAGACGCCATTCAATGTTTCCGAGGCTTACATCGACTTCCATCCCACCAGGCATTTCAGTCTGAGAGGGGGACGGATGGAAGAGGTGTTCGCCGACAACATGCGGTTCTTGTGGGATGACGACGTTCGCTTCGAGGGGTTCTCCACGATCACACGGATCCCTGCTTCCGCAGAATGCGCTCGGTTTCAAGAGCTTCGAACTCCGCGGAGGAGTGTATTTCCTGGCCAGCCCCAACATTCAGATTCTGTCTCCCAGTTCTCCGCTCGTACGGCGGATTCTAGCCGGGGCAAAAGGTTCGCGATGCAATGCTGTATCACCCCGGGTTCAGGTGAAGGCTGAGCTTGGCTCAAAATGGATATTCACAGTTCACCAGCGACATGCAGATTTATCACAACGCAAATCTGATCCAGGTCGCATCCACGGCAACAGGCGTCCCGTCTTGCCAATGGCGCGCTCGGCATTACGCTGTCCGGGCCGCTTACCGGCACAGGCACTGCAACTACGACTCCGGGCGGGCCTGCGTATACCGCAAACTTTCAGATTGCCCGTGTGGCATATCGCATTCAGCGTAAGGGCATCAAGTGGGAGACAGGGAAATGCCTCTCTGGTTCGACCTGCAGGGGTCTAAGAATGCCGGGACCAGCGCGCAACGGTACAGCTATATGGCCTCTGCAAATTTCGGACAAGTCAAACGGTTCGGTGATGTCCGCCTGCTCTACCAATTCGGCTATCAAGGAGGCGAACTCCGCTTATCTCGCAATTCACCGATGACGACCTTGGATCGGGAAGCGGAGTGAACATTCGAGTTCACGCCGTCCGATTCGATCTGGGCATGACCCGGTTCCTGCAGTGGCAGAACCTGCTTTTCATCCAGAATGAAATCAGCAATAACTCGACCAACTTTTTCGTGCCGCTACCGCGTGGTGCAGAGACCCGTACCGATACTCGGGCCAATTAGCGTTTCCTTTCTAGCGCTGTGGCTATACAGACTGTGGGGAGATTCGACCGCAAGAGGGCGTTAGGGCGCCTGTCCGGACTTGACATGATCTTCACAACCATTCATCAGTCCTGCATATTAGGAGGAATCAGGGGCTGAGGGACTCTATGACGACACAGGTGAATGGATCAGATAGCCGGAGCCCCAGTGGGATCCCGAGGCGGTTCTGTCCGGCACTCTCCACGTTCATGTGGCTTTTGACTGGGGGGATGAAGTGGATCTCGCTCATGCACAGCGTCTGGTGCCGGGAGAAGTGCATAAGCTCTCGCGCAGACGACGCACTCCGGCATCGATCACGTACAAGCCGTCTCCGCTGTGGTTCCCTCTGGAGGAAGTGACGCTGGACCTCCCTCAGATGGGAGTTGTGCGCGCACCAGCAGAAGCGACGGTATTCGATTTTGCGGCAGTCAGCGTCTCCCTGCGCATACCGTTTCGTTTGCCTGCCGGCAGCCTGACACAGCTTGCCGGATATCTTTCCGACCACGATCCCGCGCAGGCTGCTCGAACTGTCCTTGAACCGCTTTATCAGAAAATGCTCCCTGCCATTCAGCGCCCGCTCTGGAGCCATCTCAGTGAAGAGTACTTTGTTTTTCAGCTTGCGCCGGGACCGCCGCTGCCGGAGACAGGCTTGCTGCTGGGACCGAGGGCGTGGTGGTTAGCCGGTTTGGTGCGCATGGAAACGGACGCTCTTAGCGATGCGGAAGTTGCCGAAGCAACCAGGCTCCATCTCAGTTACAGCCCGGCGGATCTGTTCGTCGCCGATTGGGCGGCAGCCGTTCTGATCGACAGTGACTGCGAAGAAACTCTTCAAACGATCGAATTCATCAATCTTCAATTGCTGGAGTTCCGTCATCTGGATGAGCAGTTGGACATGCGCCTGGCAGCGGCCTATAAACTGATTCACCCTTTGGCGCGCTCCTGGCTCCCCTTCTGGCACACCCACACGCGGCCTCTCCGCTCGCTGGGCGAGATAAGGATGGAAGCCAACAGCATGCTGGAACGGCCGGGAAACGTGCTCAAGCTGGTAGGCGACCAGTACCTCGCTCGGGTCTACAGCATCCTGGCCAAGCGCTTTCACCTCGAGGAATGGGAGCAGAGCATCAGGCATTCGCTGGAAGTCGTCGAAGGTGTCTACGCCGTTATCTCCGACCAGGCCGCCACCTACCGGACGGAGTTGCTCGAGGTTGTCATCATCCTGCTCATTGTTTTTGAGATTGCGATGGCGCTCCTGCGGCACTGACCTCACTGCGAAACATCTTATTCATCATTGCCCGCATCTCGGGGCGTGCGACTGCCTGTTGCGCGGCCAGCAGCTTGTCGATGGCATCCTTGAATGTGCCATAAGGCTGTGCGCCTATCAGTCTGACTTCTATCTTCACCTGCGAGCTTTTCGGATCGGTGTAGGCGAGGAGGAATGAGGGTGTGCTCGTGACGCCCGCCCTTTGCCCCTGCGCCATGTCTTTGCGGATTTCCGCCGCCTGTCTTCCGCTGCTCAGGCACGACTCGATCCTGGCAAGGTCAACACCGACGGCCATGGCATGCGCGGTCCATGGCTCGAATGCCTGCTGATTGGCGTAGAGCCGGTCGTGCATCTCCCAGTACTTCCCCTGCTCTCCCGCGCAGTTGGCCACCTCCGCTTCTTTGAAGGCCAACTTATGGATCGATTCCAGCGGAAAGTTCATGAAGACGTGTCTGAGCTTTCCGGTTTCAATGTACTCCTTTTCGATCTGTGGGGCCGTCTCACGGACGTGCCTGGCGCAGTAGGGTCACTGATAGTCTGAAAATTCGATCAGAGTGAGTCTGGCCGTGCGCTCTCCCCGGGAAGGACTGTTGCCGAGGTCCAGCACAGCCTTTTCGGGCGCAGCGGCCGGCGCCCGGCCCGCAATAGCGCCTTGATTTCCTGCAGATCCTTCTGCATGTACTTTACAGTCTCGCTCAACGCCTGGATTTCCTTCCTCAGATCGTCCGTCGACGACTGTTGCGCTCTCACGGGCGGAGCCAAAAGAAGGCAGATCAGAAGCAACCCAATCGGCAGATTCCAGCTCCCTTTGGTCATAGCGGTATCCTCTGGCACCCACTATAAGCGGCGCCATCCCCTGAATCAACAAACTCGACAGAGTCCAAACCCTGGGTTACGTCCGGGCGAAACTGTCTCAAAACCCTATCGAGCGGGCCTTCAGGCCTTGATTCCTGGTCTTTGTACAAACCTGGGGCTTCGCCCCAGGCTGATATATGAACGCGCTTTCAGCCCTCAAGATGTGGGTTTGAAATGGTTTTGAGAGCACTATATCGCCTGGGGCGAAGCCCCATAAGCGTTAACTTGCCGAACAAGTACGCATCCAAAACGAGAATATCGAATGTCGAACAAGGAATATTGAAGGCCGAAAGAGCCCGGGACATTCGATCTTGAAGATAGACTGATTTTGATTGATGAAAACAACCTATTAATCTCGATGTTTGTGGCCAGGTCAAGACTGCGAGACAGAAGAGTCGAGAAGCTTCATAATTCGAAATTTGTTGTTGGATATTCGATATTATGGGGCCAAGCTCCAGGAATTTGCCAATAGCTATAAAAGGGCTGAAGGCTCGTACCAGCGTCAGCTTTTGAGACAGCCTCGGCAGCCGCGACCCAGCGGGTGCGTGTGTGCGAGAGATTTCAATTGTTACAGCCCACATGGGGAGGCTTGGCGAGGCCGTGCCGGTAAGAGTAGATCGCCAGCTCGAAACGATCCGATAATTCCAGCTTGGCGAGAATGGATGTGACGTGATTGCGTACGGTCATTTCACTGATGAACAGCCGCTTCGCGATTTGCTTGTTGCTCAGCCCTTCACAAAGCACCGTGACGATCTCCCGTTCCCTCCTGGAGAGCATGGCGACCTTGGCGGCTTCAGGGTCGACATCTTTCTTATCGCCGACACCCCTGAATTCAGAGAGGAGGTTCACCGTCATCGAATGGTCGATCCAGGCTTCGCCTGCGTTGACTTTCCTGATTGCCTTCAGCAGGGTGTCCGTTGCCTGGTCCTTCAAAACCAGCCCCATGGCGCCGAGCCGCAGGGCGCGGCGGTGCTCTTGAGCGTCGCGGATCCCGGTCAGCACAAGAACCTTTGTCCCCCGTGAGGCCGACAGAATCTCGGGCAGCCGCTCGACGATGTTGATGCCTGCAAGATCAAGATCCAGTAAGACGATATCGGGCTTCTCACGGCCTATCGCCGCGAGGGCTTCGGCGAGGGTTCCCACGAGGGCAGCGACCTCCATGTCTTCCTGAGTTCCGATGAGCATGCGTAAGCCCTCTCGAACGACTTTATGGTCGTCCACAATCACGATCCGAATGGGGTGGATTTCGAGCTCATTGAGCTTCTCGTCCGAATCCATCTCATCATCTTTTGTCATGAGCGCCTTCGCAATGATTGCTGCAACCGGCTATGGCTACAATGGAATGTCGATTACCACCGAGTTTCCGCCGTCGGGAAGGGATCTGATGCGCACTTTCCCGCCCAGGGCGGCGGCACGTTCTGTTATCGAAGCGGGAGTGAACGAAGGGGCGGAACCCGGCTTCGATCCCTCATTGGCTATCTCCAGAATGAGATGGCCGAGCCTGCAGGCCAATCGCACGGTCGCGCGGGCCGCTTGGGTGTGTTTTCTGATGTTGCTCAGCCCTTCCGCCGTCATCTGGAACGCTTCGGTTGCCAGACGATCGCTCGCGCGCAAGTCGCCTTCGGTTTCAATCTGTACGGCGATGCCGGTCGCGTCGCTGAATTTGGCTGCAAAGCGCCGCAAGGCAGGCAACAGGCCGCCGCTTTCTTCAGATTCCTTCAGCCCGGCCACGTAGCGGCGCAGGTCATTGATTCCGATTTGAGCCACGTCCATGAGATGCTCGACCTGTTTTGCCAGTTCGGGAAAATGCTCGCTGGTTTTTTCGCGGATGGCGGCCAGTCCCATCTGGAGTCCGATATATGGCTGTATGACGCTGTCGTGGATGTCCCGGGCGATCCTGCGCCTTTCCTCATCGGCAGCGTGAGAAGCCAGTTGCTCTACAAGCCGTATATTCTCGATGATCGGGTTGGCACGCTCAATGAGCTTGTGCAGAAAGAGCATGTCCGACGGGACAAACACCGGCCTCCGGGCCACGACGTAGAGGCGCCCCAGGTTTTCGTTTCGGTACTGAAGCGGCACGGTCACGAAGTATTGTGCATCGAGCACGGAGGCCAGGCTCGAGAATGTTGAGCGCGCCACCTTTGTCCACCTCGTCAACGAGAAGTCCAGCGTCTGACAGATACTGCCCAGGCGCCACCATCCCTCCGGCCTTGCCCTGTAAACCGCGGCAATGTCAGGTGAAATTTCGAGCAGGCGCAGCGCCAATTCGCGCTCGATAGGCTCGGCGTGTACCACTGCCTCCGGATTACGGTCATTCGTTCTTTGCAGGCGGAATCCACCGCCGCCGGAGTCATTGAAGATCATCATGCATGACTGGGCGCGATAATAGACCTGTAGGCGCTGCAGGATGGTGCCGACGGTATGGCGGATTCCAAAACGCGGATTGGAGTACTCGGTGACATCATCGAGCAGCTGGAGGCGGCGCTTGACGGTGATCTCCGATTCTCCCCAATGCGCGATCAAGTAGCCAAATCCGAGCAGCCAGATCGACTTCATCTGGTCCAGTTGCAGCCTCGCCGGTGGTTGCTGCGGAACGAAGCAGATCGCCGCAAATGACAGCGCGGAGGCGATCGTGACGCGCAATCCCGCGGCGAATCCCCAGCGCATGGATGCCACCGATATAGGGAATAGGAATCCGATAACAAAGATGCTGCCGAGCGGATTGCTAAGAAGGGCCAGAACCGCAATCCAGACAACGTCGACCCAGTGGGCCCATACTTTGGAGAATTGTTTGACCTGGAGACGACGCTTTGCAAAGTAATGAAGAAAGAGGCTGTAAATAGTGTACAACGCGAGCACTGCAGAAACCCGCCCGGATAGAACGACCGACTTCGTCGGGTTGATAATGAGGAACAACTGGGCAGAGAATGCAAGGGCAATCCTCATGACAGAGATCACCCTCTCTTCTGTAGTCGTGGTTTCCAAGGTCCCTAGCTCAGGCATCGGCCGATACATCGTCACTTAATCCAACGCAACCTTCAGCTTCTGAGGGGGGAACGGCAACTCATTCGGCGCTCCGGATTTCACCGAGCTCACACACGGGGAATTGAACCAAGGTCCATAATAGCAGAAGAAACGACGTCTGCGGGATGCAATTCTGTATGATCAGTCGAGGCGGCGCCTAACGGTTGGCGAAAATCTCCCGCTGCTCCCTCCTCGGGTCAAGGGCGACACGGGGCTGGTTATCCAGGATCATCACCGCTCGCCTGGCTGCGCTGTAAGGCTCCCAGGCCGGCAGGCCGCTCTTCCGGGTGTTGGGGTTGCCGGTGGAGGCAAACGCTATCCAGGCTTCGCTCACTCTTGCGGCCAACCTGTTGGCGGCCTCTCCGCCGCCTGTTAAGCCTTCCCCGCCGCGATCGATGTTATCGAAGACAAACGGCATTTCGAGACCGTGGGGCGAGATCAATTTCCCATCCATGACCGGCGTGCGCCAGTCAAAGCGATAACAATACACCGGCGCCTTTCCAAGCGCCGCCTTGCGCTCGGCGATCTTGACTGATCCAGCTCCCATCATCGAGTAGCTGGCCACGTTAAAATATAGCTCCGAGGGGGAAAACTTCGGATTCTCGGCGCGGTAGGCCTGAATGAGCTGGTCAGCCTGATTCCCCGCCACCTGCTCGATCTGTTTTCGCATCCCGGCTTCGTCGAGCAGAAAAGCTGGGATTCCCCAACGAGAACAAGGTCGCCTCGGTCCGGTTATAACCGATAAGGAGGGGCACATTCTCCGATACCCGGGTCGCCGCAGGATCAAACGGGTGCTGCGGCAAGACCTCCGGATCGAGCACCGGGCCAAACGGACCGCTGCCCAGCCCGCCACGCCCGGACAGCTTAGCCCATGCCGCAAAATAGGCAGCGAGAATCTTCTCCGTTGGGATGCCATGTATCTCGCTCAGCCGGCTTCCATTGAGCCCCAATTCCCCCAGCAAGAATCTCAGCCGCTTCCGTTGCCTGCTTGCGCTCGCCCATGCGTACGCCGGGACCGCTCTCCACGACCGCTGCGTGGAACAAGCCCTTCGCGGGAGGACTAGCCAGGAGCATCGAAACTTTGGCCCCGCCGCCTGATTCGCCGAAAATCATCACCCGTTTGGGGTCGCCTCCGAAGCGGTCGATATTTTCGCGCACCCACTCCAGTGCAGCAACGATGTCCAACTGGCCCGCGTTTCCGGAGTGCGCATACTCCGGCCCTCCGATGTCGCCAAGATTAGTGTATCCGAACACATTCAGACGGTGATTGACACCAACGACCACCACTTCACCACGCCGGGCGAGATTCGTGCCGTCGTAGAGCAAAGACGAAGCAGAGCCCGAGGTGAAGCCTCCCACCATGCAGCCAGACCATGACGGGCCGTTTCCGCTGAGCTCCCAATCCCTCGGGTCCATACATTCAAAAACAAGCAATCCTCACTTTCCGCCGGTGCGATTCGATAACCGTCCGACGCAGCCAAAATGGACGACACCGGGCTTTCCGTGGACCGCTCCGCTCCGGGCTCGCCGGATTCGTTTGAGGCGCGCTGTAACCATAGGCGGTTGCATCCCGCACTCCCGGCCCAAGATTCGGGCTTCCGCGGGCGCCATGAATCGGCTCTTTCCCTGCGGTCGAGGCTCCGTAACGGACGCCTCGAAATGTGTTAATGCCGTTATTGATGAAGCCGCGAACTTTCCCGTTTGCCGTCTCCACGATGGGGTCGCCCACGATCCCGGCCGCAACCGCGTGGAGTCCCGCTAAGGTATGGGCCGCGAAAATTCCACCAGCTGCACATGTAACGCTGCGCAATAACTGACGGCGGTCCATGCCGTCGATTGACTGATCACAAACAGGCTGGTCGCATATGTGGTCCATAGGATCCTCGCGAATGTGCGATGATAGCACTAACGAGCGGGAGAGAGCCAGAATCCGGTCGTCCTTTTTTCTTTTTCGAATAAAAAACCGGGCAAAGAGGTAGCATCAAGTCGGAGGTCGTCTGCGATGGGTACATTGGCCAGGACCTGGGAACTTTACAAACAGAGCTTTGCCGTTCTGAACGCCGACGTTGAGATCGTGCTGCTTCCTGTCCTGAGCGCGATTTCAGTGGTCCTCCTCGCAGCCAGTTTCTTGATTCCGTTCTATCGAGACGGAAGTCTCGCGGCCATGGCCCACCATCCGGGAACTGGGATGACTATATTGTTGTCTTCGGTTGGTATTATCTGAATTACTTTATTGTGATCTTCTTCAACAGTGCCCTGGTGGGATGTGCCAATATCCGCCTCCTAGGGGGTAACCCCAGAGTGCGCGACGGCTGCGCATCGCGGCGCGGCACATGAGCAGTATAGCCTCATGGGCCCTGGTAGCTGCGACGGCCGGGATGATTCTGAGCACATTGCGGGGGCGCAGGAACCTGCTGGAAGATTGCTGGCTCCCGGCCTTGGCTGGCATGGACTCTGGTCACATCTTGATCGTCCCGGTAATCATCCTGGAAGAGCGGGGCGCATCAGAGCGATTCAAAGATCGGCCGATCTCTTTAAGAAGCGCTGGCGAGGAGGTGGCGGGAAGCTTCGGCTTCGGACTCGTCCACCCTGTTGCTGCTTCTGCCGGGACTCTTAATCGTGGCGTTGATCTTTCGCCTCGATCGCGCCCTCGCCATCATCATCGGAGTCTGGTATGTGGCAATACTGGCCGCAATCACATCGGCCGCCAAAGGAATCTTCACGGTCGCGCTCTACCGCTACGCAGCTGTCGGGGACCCTCCTGCCGGTTTCTCCGCCAATCTGATCGACAGAACCTTGCAACCGCGGTAAACCGTCGTCTGGCATTCAAGCTTGTGACGACTGCTAGCCCGCATTTCTCACCGGCTTTCTACTGCAGCGGCTATCCTGGCCTGCCTACTGCGTTGCGCTCGTCGGGCTCCTCGACGTACTGTCGAGTACGCCTGCGGAGCCCTCGGTCGCGCGCCTTGTATCCATGCCCGTCTGCGCCGCTTCGCTACGAAACCCGGTGAGAAGAGCGGCTGTGACGCCTTGCTTGACGAGATTCGCACGCAAGGCTTTGTAATCGATCTTTCTGGGTTCGATGCCCGCATCCGCCGCCATGGCTGCGGCCGTGCCGGCCGCCTGTCCGTAGCATACACAGTGCGGGATGATATTGAAGTATTCGTTAATGCTATCCGCCGATGAAAACGCCCGGCAAGCCACAAGCAACCCATCGACCTGTCGGGGCACGAGACAGCGATAAGGGTATGCAGATCGTCGGATGCCTGGCTGAGATCGAGCCGTTATCGTTATTCGCCAGAACAGCGATGGTATCCTCGAAGTCCTCATCCGACTCCATATCCTTTTCCAGTCAGGGTATATTCCCCGATCACTCGCCGGCCACCCTGAATGCCCAGCTGCGGAGCCGTCAGCATAATGAAGCTCTTCTCAAACCCCGGGACGTACTTCTTCATGAACTCGAACGTGGTGACAGCCCTCCTGCGAGCGCTCACGTCGACCCGGCTCAACTCTTGAACGTCCTTTGCATCAGAAGGTCTTCCCATCCGAACGCGGCTGAAAGAAGTGATACCAGACGACGTTCTCCTGACTCGCCAGCACACTCTTGAAGAGCCTTGGATGGCCGCCCAGCCTCTGGAGTTCCTGCATCAATTCCGTGTACTTGTCTGAATGGATCGCCCTAAACTCGTCCAGTCGTTTCAGGTCCACGTTGGCGACCCAGAACACGGTAGCCAGCCACGCCGTTCTTCGCTTGGGGTCCAATTGCCCGTCAAACTCGGCTCCGGCGGCCACAAAGATGTCTCCGTCCCCGGTGGAATCGATGACGACTTTCGCCAAAACTGCCTGCCTGCCCGATTTACTCTCAAAGATCACACCCTTGACTCGGTTGCCTTCCATCAGAGGCATGGTGCCCCAGGCATGAAGCCACAGGTCTACGCCTGCCTCGACCACCATATCGTTTGCTTCCGCCTTGAGCAGTTCCGGGTCCACGACACTCGTGTACAGCACACGCTCCTGGTTCCCGATGTTCGGATCCTTGCGTATGAAGAACCAGCCGAGATTCGCGTCAAGGTAGTAGTCGACGATCTTTCTGTCGGTCGTGCCCCAGTGCTCCTTCCCGGGATGTGACGCTCCTCCCCGAGCGTGCAACCGGTCGATCAATTCCTGAGTGAGTCCGGCTATCCGTTGCTTCCCGCTGATGTCACTGAGGTTGGGGATAATGTTGACCAGCCCTCCGCTGGCCATGCCCCCCAGGTGCCCGTATCTTTCGATGAGGACCGTACTGGCGCCGCTCCGCGCCGCTGAAACCGCGGCTCCGATGCCGCCGGGACCGCCCCCCACGACGACCACATCCGCCTCGCGGCACACCTTGATTTCTCGGGCCGGCTCCAGAATTGTTCTGACCGAGGGGTCCCTTTTCATTCCCACATCCTAAGGAGCGGGTCGCGGCTGCCAGACGCGACCCTGCGTCTTCCTGGAAATAAGACGGGCGCCATCCGCCGGCCGGCGCCCACAACTCGCGAGTATCGGTCCGGAGAGTTTGACTTGTCAACCACACGGACCACGACTGTCGATAATTATGGTTTACCTAATCTTCCTGTAATAGGCGCACTCCCTTGCGACAGACACTCAGGGCAGCGGGGACGCGCGGCCTTGCACAACTCCTCGCCGTGACGCTTCAGGAGCAGATAGGCGCGCCGGTAGGCATCGCCGTTCTCCGGTAATCTGCGCCACCGGCTTCCTGAGCCTCGCGATAACTCGTCGCTCCAGTTCTTCCTTTCGACTCCGAATCCCAGCCGCAGCGGCACATCGCAAAGTATATTGATTCCCAGCTTCGCCACAGCGCTGCATTTTGAGTTCGGAATCGGGTCGAGATAAAAAGCGGACGGCGCAGTGGCCTTTCCTCCTGACACCATGGCGTAGCTTTTGCCGACGAAGATACTTGATTATGGAGGCGCTGTTGGGTCAGGATAGGCGCAGCATCCACAGGGATAATCTGGCCGTCAAAACGCCATTGCCGCGTGCCGCACTCATTGCGAATGCGGTCGACGTCGAGGTCTTTATTGATGAGAAGTCTTGCAAATTCGTTGCCGGCCGCGCAGGTCGTAGCAGCGCCTGAGTATCCACGAGCCGGCTATGCATGGTACGTGGTAACCGTTCTGTACCTGTCCTACACCTTCTCCTTCGTAGATCGAGCCATCATTCTCTATCTTGTTGGTCCGATCCGAAGCAGTTTTCATATCAACGATTTCCAGTTCAGTCTGATTCAAGGTCTGGCCTTTGCCCTCTGCAATGCCACGATGGGCATACCACTTGGGCGGCTGGCCGACAGCCGCAGCCGGCGAGGCATGCTCATGCTCGGCGTGGCCCATCTGGAGCATCATGACGATCCTCTGCGGCAAGGCCTCCAACTACTGGGAATTATTTTTTGCGCGGATGGGTGTCGGGATCGGCGAAGCCGTTCTTGCGCCTTGCGCCTACTCCCTGATCGCCGATTACTTTCCGCGGGAGAAACGGAGCCTGCCGCTCAACATGTTCGCCGCCGCCATCATGCTCGGCTCCGGCCTCTCCAATGTCTGCGGGGGCCTGGTGGCACAGTATGCGCTCAAGGGCGGCCCCAGGAGCGTACCCTTGTTGGGCTATTTGCAACCCTGGCAGCTGGCCTTTGTCCTGGTCGGATTGCCGGGAATAATCTTCGTCCTGGGGATAGCGACGATCAAGGAGCCCATTCGCAGGGAAAGGCGCGGCAAGGCTGACAGTGCGGCGACGTTTCGATATCTCAAAAAGCATTGGGCGACTTATGTGTCGCTGATTGGGGGCACCAGCTTCGGGGCGATGACCAACGGCGCCATGTTAGGGTGGGTGCCGGTATGGTTTACCCGCAGGTATGCATGGAGCAATGCCCAGATCGGGCCCTATTTGGGGTGCACCAACTTCCTTTTCGGCACGGCGGGTCTCGCACTTGCCGGCGTCCTCGCGGGTCGATACATCCGAGCCGGCAAGAAAGCGGTCCATATTAAGCTGATGATTGCGGCTGAGTGCCTCGTTCTGATTCCTCTTGTTCTCGCGCATACCATTGATAACCCGTACTGGGTGCTCGGCTGCGTAGGCGGCACGATTTTCTTCGGCGGGTTCTCCGCCGGGCTTGGTCCGGCATCCCTGCAGACGATCACGCCCAACGAGATGCGCGGACAGGTCACGGCCATCTGTTTCCTCATCTTGGGCTTTATGGCAGGCACGGTCGGTGCCGCGGCTGTAGGAGGGCTGACGACCTACTATTTTGCGGACGACAAAGCGGTGCGGTCATCAGCCGTCATCGTCGGCATCGTGTCGTCCTTGCTGGGTGTGCTATCCCTGAGACTCGGGTTGCGTGCCTACGAACGTACGGCCGAAGAAAACAGCCGGCCCGCCACAATCTGAAGAGATGGTGTCAGGCACCTCTTTCCCCTGTTGAGCTGCGGATCAGCATCAGGCTGAAGCTTACCAGGCCGGGTTTTTGCCCTTGGCAGCCCAGTTTGCGACCTGCTCGTTGTAAATCTTCCTTTTGCCGAACAACCACTTCCCGTTCACCTTGACCATTTCATCATCATAATGGCCGAATGAGTCGAGGGTAGCGGTCCGTTTGGGGTTGTTGTTTCCCATGTGAAACCAATAGGCTCGCCCCACCGCCTTATTGCCGTCGATTTTAACGACGATGTTCGTAATGTTGTGACGCCCGGCCGCGGGACGGAGTCCCGAAGTATCCTTGGCCGCTTCGGCCTCAGCGTTCTTGCGCCCGTTGAGAATGAAATCCCGGATGGCGGCTCGGCCGCGCAATTCGCCGGCACCGTAATCAAGCACACCATCTTCCGAAAAGGTGGACGCATAGGCATCGGCATCCCGAAAATCGAGCGCGAACATGTAGCGGGCCTGAAGGTCCTCGATCTGAGCGCGATCTTCGGCGTAGCTGTCGGCGGCGTAGCCGGACTTAGCTGCGAGTGCCGTAAACAAAAGCGCCACAGCGCCCAATAGCACGACTATGGATTTCCGCATCGATGTTTCTCCCTTTCCTCTTGATTGTGAGTCTATTTGGCGCCGGGTTTGGTCAGGTCCCTTGCCGCGCTGGACATACCGTCCTCGTAACTGCTCCACCCGGAATTCATTCCATAGGGTGCGCGCGTGAGAATGGCTTCAATTCGACGGATCTGGCCCTTCTCGACCCTGAACATTTCGGCAAGCTCCCACGTGTAGGGATCCGGCGGCCCGCCGGTCACCGTTCGGCCATCCGGCGTCTTGAAGGTTCTGTCGGCGCCGAGGGCGTGGTCAAAGAAGGCGAAGCTGAAAGCAAGGCCCCGCTCCTGGTCGACCGCGACAAACCGGCGGTCGCGAATTCGCCACACGAAGTGGATCAATCCCGATGCGAACTGTTCCTTGCAGCCCCAGGCCGATGAGTACGTGGTAGCGGTTTTGGGATCCGGCCGGGTCTGTCCCTCGCGCAAACACTGGTGGTCTGGCTGCCGTTTTCGAACCGCACGCAATCGTCGGTGAAAGGATACTCGCCCTTGCCGTCATTTTTCTCCATGCCGGAGAAGTACATATTGGAGATCTTGATCAGATCTGCCCGCGACATGCGTTCAGCCGGCGGAATGACATCCGTCAACAGATGATGGGGCACCCCCAACTTCTCCAGGTTCGCCGCCGGGCCGGGCGGAGGCGGGGCAGCGGGAACGCCGCCGCGTGCGGCCCCCGCACCGGGCGGCGTGTTCGGGCGAATCACCAGGGTTTCTATTTCCGTGATCTGCCGGTTCTGGACCTTCAGGCGAATGGCAATGGGCGCAGCGGTCCCTTCGCCGGTTCGTGCCTCCTCGCGGATGGTTCCGATAAAGGCGACTTGCCCGGCTTCCGGATCGGTGACGAACAACTTGTAGTTCCCTTTGCCGGTCATCGTTTTCCAATGGGCGTCGGGCAGATTCAGTCTTTGTCCGTTTTCCGTGAACTTCACGTTCGGCGCCAGCGGCAATAGCTTGGGATCGTGCGCGATCGCAGCGTCCAAGTACTTATCCACGAGTCCTTCCAGACAAGCCCGATCGCAGGGGCCGGACGCGCTTTGAGCGCGGAGGTAACCTCCCCCGAGCGCGATCAGCAGGAGAACCGATGCCACAAGTGTCAAGGAGTTCCGCATAGTGTATCCACCTTTCTATAAAGTCTGATGAGGGAACGCGGCCTTGGTGATTGTGCTGCGCTTGCACATTGGAGAATCCCCGGCTGGACATCGCCGGAAGTTTCGGTAACCTGCCGCTGATCCGGATGCCGCATTCTACACCAGCAACGGTTTTGCGGCTGCGAAAATACATACATATCCGTAATGTTCGGGATCGGCATCGGAATCGCGGTCGGAATCGACGATACACATTCGAAACCCGATTAACTATTCCGATTG
>CAVUHW010000017.1:0-17004 GCA_963741205.1 Nitrospirota bacterium | reverse complement strand
CGGACGATGAGAAACGGAGGATAACAAAATCAAGCGAGGAAAATCTCTTCCAACGTGATTTCAAAGTCGATTATAAGGGGGGATTTTACAATTTCTTTTTCGGAGAGGCTGCCGGTTAGTAAGAATTTGCCTTGTTCGGCAAGGGAGAAACCATTCACCGCACCACGATCCCTGCATATCCGACGACCTGATCGTAATCACCGCTCACCTCTCCGGAATTCGTATACTTTACGAGTTCTGCCTTCGTCGCTCCCAGCATCTTGGAGGCCACCAGCATGGCTACGGCCGGGCCGTAGCCGCACATGGTGATGCCGTTATCCTTGACGGTTCGGTACAGGCCCTCGGGGTCGAGCTTCAGGATTTTATCGATGGCCTTGAAATCTTTTTCCTTCGCAACGGAGGCACGCTCGTAATGACTCATGTCCGAGCTCGCGACAATGAGAACATCCTCGTTCTTTCTTCCCTCTGGCCCCTCCCCTGCTCCTCAGCCGTCTTTTATCGCCTCTCCCACCGCCCTCCCCACCTCTAAACAGGTTTCGAGCCTGCGTGTCGAGCATCTGGATCGGGACGATCTTGAAATCGCTTTTGAAATACTGGATAAAGGGAAGCTGGACTTCGAGGGAATGTTCATGAAGATGGGCGAGTGTGTCTTCGCGAATGCGCGGGGACTTCGACAGGATGGCGGCGGCCAGCCGCTCGTCGATCGTTACCGTACCGAGGGGCGTTTCCCAGTCGCCTCTCGCCATGAGAGACACGGCCGCGCCAAGGCCGGTGTGGTTGGGTCCGATAAGGACGACCGTGTCCGGGAGATCCATGCGGGAATAAACAGCGCCGGCCACGGAACCGGAATAAATGAGACCGGCATGGGGGGAGAGGATGCCGATGGCCTTCGATCGCCCGGCAGCTGAGATCGATGAACGCCTCGACCTGTTTCTTAAGGGTCCTCCGGAGAACCTTTATAAAACTGTCCCGCGACTGCCGGATGACGGAGCACGGTTCACCTCCGGGCGGAATGAACGACTGACTGTGATGGACGATGGAACTAATTTCTAATCTTCGTAACTTCTCACTTCTCACTTCATACTTTTTTTACTTGTCCGACTCCAGGATCCTGGCCGTCGTGCCCTTCTCCCGCATTTCGGAATATTGCCGGAGGACGTCCAGCATGCGGGGCCGCTGGGCAATGACTTCGCGGAGTTTGTCCTCCGTCACCTCCAGGATCACCGAGTCCTCCGCTGTCTCCACCGTCGCGGTCCGGGGCTTCCCTGTAAGAAACGACATCTCACCGAAGAAATCGCCGGAATGCAGCACGGCAAGGTCCACCCGCTCGCCCGACAGCATGGTGGTATAGACTTTCACGGACCCGTTCGCGATCATGTAAACCGACTTTCCCGCGTCGTGCTGTTCGACGATGGGCAGTCCCGCCGGCAGGGGATGGACGTTCATCATCCGGGTAAAAGCGTTGAACTCTTCCTGGGAGAACCCGGCAAAAAGCGGGATGACGCTGCCGTCGACGTTTTGACTTCCGTGCTCCGCGGGCTCTACGCTTGTTTTCCTTCACCGTTCTGTTCGAGTGGAGCGCCTCGAGCTGCTCCTGCGCCAGTCTGTTTCCCGGATCGAGCCGGAGCGCCAGCTTGTACTGCGCCAGCGCCTTGACCACGTCGCCCTTTCCGCGTAGAGGTCGGCGGCGCTCATGTATTCCCGCACGGCATCGGACTTCCGGTCCAATTTTCTGGTAGGCATCGCCGATGCGCACCCTGATGAGGGGATCGGGATCGAGGACGAACAGCTTTTCCATGTCCGCGATGGCGGCTTTCCAGTTCGACTTGTGCTCAGATATTTCTGAATACTTTCGATCAAACGCGCTTTTTCGGATGCCATCGAGCGATCTCCGTTCAGATGCACAGCGCGTGCGTCCCGGAACGACGTCCCGCGCTGTTATATGGCGTCTTTTACCTTTTCGAGCGTGCTTTGACCCGCGCTTCATGGTAGTTATGCATGACTTCCCTGATCCGGGGGCTCTTCGCGATCATGTTGTTGAGGTCTTGTTCCGCCACTTCGAGCACATCGGATTCCTCGATGGTTTCCACCGTCGCCGTCCTGGGCTTGCCGGTCAGGAACGCGATCTCGCCGAAGAAGTCGCTGGCCTGGAGATCGGCCAGTTCCACTTTCTTGCCCCTCAGGTTCGAAAGACCCGGACGGACCCGCGGGTAAGGATGAAGACCGATCTCCCCGTGTCCCCTTCCTTGATGATAGCCTTGCCCGGCGGGATCGTATGGATGATCATCCGCTTGGTGAACTCGTTGAACTCTTCCTGGGTGAAGTCCGAGAAAAGGGGAATGACGCTTCGGGTCGGCTGCATCGCTCCGTCCTCGATCGGCTCGAGCTTCAATTCCGAGACTGTTTTGTTGGCATGGAGCAGTTCCATCTTTCCCGAGGCGTCCTTGTTCGCCGGATCGAGCCGGAGCGCCAGTTTGTACTGCGCCAGCGCCTTGACCACGAACCCTTTTTCCGCGTACAGATCGGCGGCATGGATATATTCCTTTACCGCTTCGGCCTTCTGGCCCAATTTCTGGCGGGCGTCGCCGATCCGCACCCGGATGATGGGGTCCTGGTCGATGGCGAACAGCTTTTCCATCTCCGCGACGGCGGATTTCCAGTCTGACTTGCCGAGACAGTTCTGGACGTTCTCCAGAATTCGCGCTTTTGGCGAAGCCAAGTGTTCTCCTCTTGAGTTGCGGGTTGCGGGTTCGGGTTGGGATCACAGGCTCCAACTCGCACCACGCAACTCACAACTCGACTCCATCAGTATCCCTTCTTCTCCGCGTTCTCGAAGCGCGTGAACCTGTTGATATACGTCAAATCCACCTTCCCGACCGGGCCGTTCCGCTGCTTTCCTGACGATGACCTCCGCCACGCCCCTCCGCCCGCACAGGCATTCGCCGTCATGGGGGCATTCACACTTGTTGTAGACCTCGTCGCGGTAAATGAATAATATCACGTCGGCGTCCTGTTCGATGGCGCCGGATTCGCGCAGATCGGCGAGCATGGGCCTCTTTTCCTTGCCCGGGTCGCGTTTCAACGGCGCGGTTCAGCTGCGAGAGCGCGATCACCGGCACCTTCAGGTCCTTTGCCAGCATCTTCAGGGACCGGGAGATGTTCGATATTTCCTGTTCCCTGCTCTGTTCGCTGCCGCGGCCCCGCATGAGCTGCAGGTAGTCCACGATGACGAGGTCGAGGCCGTGCTCGGCCTTGAGTCTCCTGGACTTCGCCTGCATCTCGAGCACCGACAGGGCCGCCGTATCGTCGATATAGATCGGCGCTTCGGCAAGCCTTCCCGCCGCGGTCGCCAGCGGCGTCCAGTCGCGTTCCGACAAGTGGCCCGTCCGAAGTCTATGCGCGTCCACCCGCGCCTCGGATCCCAAAAGCCGGAGCCCCAGCGCTTCCTTGGACATTTCGAGACTGAAGAGGGCGACGACCTTTCCCTTGTCGATAGCCGCGTAGGACGCGATGTTCAGGCAGAACGCGGTCTTTCCCATGGAAGGACGTCCGGCGATGATAATGAGGTCGCTCGGCTGGAGCCCGGAGGTGAGATGATCCAGGTCGACGAAGCCGGTCGGGATGCCGGTGATCATCTCCTTCCGCTCATAGAGGTCCTCGACCATCTTGAAGCTGTGGCCGACGATGTTCTTCATGGGAGAGAACGCCTCGCCGATCTTCTTCTGGGCGATGTCGAAGATGGAGCGTTCAGCCGTATTCAGCAGTTCGTCGATGCTTTCCACGGTCCGCGAGTCGTCGTAACATTGCGTGATGATGTCGGTGGAGGCGTGAATAAGTCTTCTGAGGACGGACTTTTCCCGGATGATTCTTGCATGATACTTGATATTGGCCGCCGTGGGCACGAGACTCACGAGACTTGCCAGGTAGGACGCGCCGCCGACCGATTCGAGCGCGACCTTGCCGCGGAGGCAATCCGTGAGCGTCACGAGGTCGATCGCCTCCCGGCGCTCGAACATTTCGAGCATGGCGGTGAAGATGCGACGGTGGATGTCCTTGTAAAAGTCGTCGGGTGAGAGGAGCGTCGCGACGTTATTGATGCTGTCGTTCTCGATCAGGACGGCGCCGAGCACCATCTGCTCGGCGTCGATGTTTTGAGGGGGAAGCTTCTGCAGGGAGATTTCGGTTTCGACGGACATGGTTTGAACCTCAATTACAGAAAATAAAGGAGCCAGAAGCCAGGAGTCAGAAGTCAGAATGAAAATCCTGCTTACCGGCTCCTGGCTGCTGGCTCCTGATTTCTTGCTCCTGCTGTTTCGTGCGCTACTCTGCTGAGATGACCGACACCTTGAACTCGGCGGTGATGTCGGCATGCAGCTTAACGGTTACGGTATAGTCTCCCAGCCGCTTGATAGGCTCCTCGAGCACGATCTTCCTCTTGTCGAGGGCGACACCCTGGGCCTTCGCGGCCTCGGCGATGTCCATGGAGGTGACGGAACCGAACAGCTTGCCCTCTTCCCCGGACTTGGCCCTGATCGTGATGGCGAGCGCCTTTATATTTTCCGCATCGGCAACCGCTTCCTTTTTCAACTTCCGGATACGGTCGGAGACCATTTTCTTCGCGTGGTCCATCGCATGGACATTCTTCGGCGTGGCCTCAATGGCCTTTTTCGCCGGCACGAGGTAGTTTCTGGCATAGCCGTCGGCCACCTTTACCATGTCGCCGATCTTGCCTAATTTTTCAATATCTTCCCGTAATATAACCTGCATTGCAGAGACTGCTCCTTTCGAACGCGTATTGGTGCGCGATACTACCAGAAAGGGGGGCAAGGTGTCAATGAGAAAATGAACTACCCGCCACTGAACCAATTACATGGTTGCAGTGGGGGTTTCACGGATCATAGAAGCATGCAGTCCCTGAGTAGTTCCCAAGTCCTGTCTTATCTGCTTCTCCCCGTGCGTAACTTCGGCCGGTTCCCGGCCTAGTGTTTCCTTCTTCCTTAACCGCATGGCGCGCTTCCTATGCTTTACGGTGATTTCGCCAGATACGAGCATTTTTATGCCGCGCTTCTTGATAACGAGAGACGCATTGGTATCGGCGTTTTCCGTAAAGCCACAGCTTTGGCAATCGAACACCGCCTGTGACTGGCGATTGTCCGGGTGAGTGTGCGAACACTTCGAACACTCCTGTGAGGTGCCGTGCGGCGGTATGGCGATAACGAGCTTGTTGCGTCGCGAGGCTTTGTACGTCGTAAAGAGTTTTACCTTGCCCCACGCTGATTCGAGTATGGACTTGTTGAGACCGGCCTTGGCCTTTGCCCCGTTCGCAATATACGTCCCGCCGGCTGACTTCTTAGGTTTTGGCGCTCTGGTCATGTTCTTGACCTTGAGGTCCTCGAAGACGAACACCTCCGCGGTGAATCCACGAGCTTGCGGCTGGCCTTATGCGCGAAATCATGCCTCACATTGGCAGCATACACCTGGCACCGGGCTGATTTCGCTGCTGATTGCTTAAAGCGGCCGGATCCTTTGATCCGCCTCGCCATTTGCCTCTGATATCTCTTCTTCCGGGCATCCTTTTTTGCCAGTCGCTCTTTTTGTATGCCGGAGAAGTCATGCATCTAGCCGTCGCTTGTTGCCAGCGGGATTACAACCCCTCGGTCCATTCCCAGTGTAACGGTATTAAGACTCTCTGAAGACATGCCGCCGTAAAGCTCGAGAAGTTCCTGCTCGCTTAAAACTGCGCCTTGCTTCTCATAGGAGAAGGAGACATACCATTTCCCGGACTCCCGGGTAATGGTGATAGCCGCCGGAATTTCGTACTCGTCATGAGCCTTGAACTTAAGTTCGCCCAGATCGACCGACTTTGTGCCAAGCATCAGCCGGTGCTCATATATTGTTTTGTCTTGCCGCTGTTTTGAGCCTCCAGTAGGAACGAACCTGAATAGCTCGCTGGTAATCCAGACGGACTGCCGTCCCGCCTTCTTTTTATAAGCAGGGCGACCAGCCAGTCCTGTCAGGTACCTCTTGTAGGCGCCCATCAACCTGGTTGCGCCATTCCTTAGGATCTGAGACGGCACATCGTATAGAAACGGAGTGAGTTCCTTGTCCTTAAACTGGGCGTATTGCTGATCAATCGGCGGCTGTAGTCCGGTCAGCGACAGCGAATGATTCCGGAAAGTACGGAAATAACGCTCTTCGGCAACCTTGGCGTTGTAGATAAGCCGCTGGCAGCCCATCCACTGCGCGAGAATATCGGAATGCTCCGTTGTCGGGTAGCAACGGAATTTTATGCCGCTTAAAATCGCCATATTTCTAATATAGGTGATGAATCCTGATAGTGCAACTCAATAATACGCTGCAGCCATCAGTACTATATTATAAGATTGCATATCGTTTCGTAGCACAGACAACGCACCAATCCACATCCAAAACAGTCCGCTTGACCCCCTGGGGAGAGGACTAAGGAGAGGGTGGTGGTCAATCCGCAATCCGAAATCCGAAATTTGTCTACTTTCCCCCTACCCTCTTCTTAAGCTCCTGCAGCTTGATCATGGCCTCAAGCGGCGTCATGCGGTCCAGGTCCATGTCCTGGAGCTCCTTAAAGACGAGCCCCGCCTCGCTCGCGAAGAGCCCGAGCTGCGGCTCTGCCGCCTCTTCCGCTCCTCTCCAAGGCCCTTCTCCGATTCCCCCGGTCGCCCCCTCGCCGCTTCTCCGCCTCTCCCCCTCCCCGTTTCCGGCCTTTGGCGCGGCAACGGGCTGTCCCATTTCATTGAACTCGGCCTTTTCCAGGTTCGCGAGCACTTCCTTGGCCCGGTTGATCACCGCCTGGGGGAGGCCAGCGAGCCTCGCGACCTGGATGCCGTAGGACTTGTCCGCCCCGCCCTCGATAACGCGGCGGAGGAAAATGATCTGGTCGTTCCATTCCTTGATGGCAACGGTGTAATTCTTCACCCGGTCCATGGTAAGCGCGAGCTCCGTGAGTTCGTGGTAATGCGTGGCGAAGAGGGTCCTCGATCTGAGCTTCGTGTGGATGTATTCCGCCACCGCCCAGGCGATGCTGATGCCGTCGAAGGTGGAGGTGCCCCTGCCGATCTCGTCCAGGATGATGAGGCTTTTGTCCGTGGCGTTGTTCAGGATGTTGGCGGTCTCGTTCATCTCGACCATGAAGGTGCTCTGGCCCCGGGTGATGAAGTCCGAGGCCCCGACGCGTGTGAAGATCCGGTCGATGAGGCCGATTTGCGCCTCCCGCGCCGGCACGAAGCTCCCCATCTGCGCCATGAGGGCGATCACCGCGACCTGGCGCATGTATGTGGATTTCCCGGCCATGTTCGGCCCCGTGAGGATGATGAGCTGGTTATCCTCGCAGTCGAGGAGCGCGTCGTTCGGGATAAAGCGCTCGTCCGCGACAAGCTGTTCAATCACCGGGTGCCGTCCCTCGACGATCCTGAGGGTGTCGCCGTCTACGATCGACGGCCTCGCATAGCTGCCCTTCGCCGCTGCCTCGGCGAGCGACGCGAGACAGTCGAGGACGGCGAGCCTTCTCGCCATGTCCTGGATGCGGACGGTCTGGGCCGCGACCGCTTCCCGAACCTCCTGGAACAGCCGGTATTCCATGTCGAGGATCTTCTCCTCCGCCCCCAGCACCTTCTCCTCGTATTCCTTCAGCTCCGGCGTGATGAACCGTTCCGCGTTCGCAAGCGTCTGCTTGCGGATGAAATCCTGCGGCACGTTCCCGCTGTTCGCCTTGGTCACTTCGATATAGTAGCCGAAGACCTTGTTGTAGCTCACCTTGAGAGAGCTGATGCCCGTGCGTGCCCGCTCGCGCTGTTCGATGCCCGCGATAAAACCCTTGCCTTCGGAGCTGATGGACCGCAGTTCGTCGAGCCCGGCGTCATGCCCTTTTTTGATCAGTCTGCCTTCGCGGAGCGAATAGGGCGGATCGTCGTAGACGGCCTTTTCGATGAGTTCGAAGACGTCTCTGAGGTCGTCCCAGTTCGACGCGAGTTCGAAGATCAGCTTCGCCTCGGAGACCGCGAGCAGACCGTGTATCTTCGGCAGGGAGGTAAAGGATTGCTTCAGCGCCAGCAGGTCCCGCGCGTTCGCCGCGCCGAGCGATACGCGGCTTATCAGCCTCTCCAGGTCGTAGACCTCGCCGAGCGAGGTCCTGAGGTCTGCGCGAAGCCGGTGATCGTCCTTCAGCCAGGCGACGGCGTCGAGCCGGCGTTCGATCTCCGCCGCGTCCATGAGCGGGTTCAGGAGCCACTCGCGCAGTTTTCTGCCCCCCATCGAAGTGACGGTGAAATCGAGGACCGAAAGGAGCGTGCCGCGGGACGATCCGTCGTAGATGTTCCGCACCAGTTCGAGGTTGCGCTGGCACGACGCGTCGAGCGACAGGTATTCCCGCGCATGGTACGGTTTTACGCGCCGGATGTTGGCGAGGCCGGTCTTCTGCGTTTCTTCGATGTACCGGAGGGCGGCGCCCGCGGCGCAGATCCCCTGCTTCATGGCGCCGACGCCGAAGCCCTCCAGCGATGCGGTCTTGAAGTGGTCCAGGAGAGCGCGGTATGCCGTCTCGCGGTCAAAGGTCCAGTCGTCGCAGGTATTGATCGCCTGCGTATACTGACGGATGAGTTCGGAAAGGCCCGGTGCGGGCTGATGCCCCTTCGGCAGGACGATCTCCCGGGGGGTGAACCTCGCAAGCACGGTGTCGAGCTCGGCGAGGTTGCCGGAGCCCGCGACCTCGGCAAGGAAGAAATCGCCGGTCGAGATGTCGAGAAAGGCAAGGCCGTACCCGTCCTTTGCGGGAAAGAGCGCGGCGAGGTAATTATTGTCCTTGGCGTCCAGGAGGTTCGAGTCCAATACCGTTCCGGGCGTCACCACGCGGATGACCTCGCGCTTCACGATGCCCTTCGCGAGTTTGGGGTCCTCCACCTGCTCGCACACCGCGACCTTGAACCCGCGGCGGATCAGTTTGGCGATGTACCCGTCGACCGCGTGATAGGGAAACCCGCAGAGCGGCGTCTCGATGCCTTTTGATTTGTTCCGGGCGGTGAGCGTGATCTCGAGGACCTTCGAAGCCGTCACCGCGTCCTGGTCGAACATCTCGTAGAAGTCGCCCATGCGGAAGAGCAGGATCGCGTCAAGGTGCTGCCGCTTGATCTCGCGGTACTGCTTCATTAAAGGAGTTAGATCGGACATTGTTTGAATGCTATGGCCGCTGGTAGAATTTATCGGACAATTTTGCAGTAACGCTTCTTAGCCCGTCATTCCCGCCCCTGCTTTAGTCATGTGGGCAGGCTCCGGCGGGAATCCATGCATTTTCATGAGGGAAACAAGATTCAAAGACACTGGATTCCCGATAGAACCATTCGGGAATGACGAATAAAAAAACTTTTTGGTTGAATTCCCTCTGCTTATTTATGGTTTCACCTTCATCCCCAACTTCTCCATCACCTTTTGAATATCTTCCCAGACCAGTTTTTTGTCCCTGGGATTTCTGAGCAGGTAAGCGGGATGGAACGTGGGCATGAGCGGGATGCCGTTATAGGCGCGCCATTTCCCGCGGAGCGAGGTTATGCCCTCGCCGGTCTTGAGGAGCGTTTTAACGGCGACGTTGCCGAGCGCCACGATCACGCCGGGATTGATCGCCTGGAGCTGCTTTTTGAGGAACGGCTCGCATGCCTCGATTTCGTCCGGTTCCGGGTTCCTGTTGTCGGGGGGCCGGCACTTTATGATATTGCAGATGTAGACGTCCTCCCGCCTGAGCTTCATCCCCTTGACGATGATATCCGTCAGGAGCTGGCCCGCCGCGCCCACGAAGGGCCTTCCCTGCTGCATCTTCCTCCTGCCCGGGCCCCTCGCCGACGAAGACAAGGACCGCCTTCGGGTCGCCTTCTCCGAACACGATGTTCGATCCTGCCCTTGTGCAGTTTACAGCGGGTGCAGTTGCCGAGTTCCTCGCGCACGGTTGCCAAACCGTCTGCGGAGCCTGCCGGTGCAGGGGATGTTTGAAAAACAGCGGGAAGAGGCGCTTTTTCGACCGCCGCAGCAGAAACCGTTTCAACATGACGCACCCCGAGCGCCTTTTGATATTCAAGGTGCGCCCTGACCTGGGTCACGATATCCAGAAACTCTTGACGGATTTCATCCATGATCTTCTAAGCGTAATGACCCATCCCCCTCTCAATCTCCCCCTTGAAGGGGGAGCAGCCGGAAATGTCCCCTCCCCTTCAAGGGGAGGGTTAGGGCCTGCACCCAGTGCTTACGAGTGCGTTAGCGCGAGTGCAGGGTGTGGGGATGGGTTAATGTTTTGAACTCTGAACTTGCTACATTTAATTTCCCCACTTGAGTTTCGTCCGGAGGATCTCGTAGTAGCTTTTGACGGGATGCTTGATCAGTCTCATCTTGTAGCGGGACTTTTTGATCTCCACGACGTCGTGCTGCACGAGAGGAAATCCGATCTGGCCGTCGAGCGTGATGGACACGTCCTCGCTTGGCGAGGTCAGGCAAACCTCGACAACTACCGTGTCGGGCAGGGCGATCGGCCTGTTCGACAGCGTGTGAGGACATATGGGCGTCACGACGAAGCACTGGACAGTCGGATGGATGATGGGTCCTCCCGCAGAAAGCGAATACGCGGTCGAGCCCGTCGGCGTCGCCACGATCAGGCCGTCGGCCCGCAAGGTCGTCAGATGACCGTCGCTCACCGAGACCCTGAGCTCCATCATGCGCGCCAGGGCGCCCTTGTTGATGACGACGTCGTTCAGCACCCGGTACTGCGCCCGGCGCCGGCCGTCTCGTATGACGGACGCGGACAGCATCATCCGGTCCTCGGTCTCCAGCTTTCCGGCCATGGCCTTTTCGAGGTTGTCATAGAGTTCGTCGTAAGACACCTCCGCCATGAACCCGAGGCTCCCGAGGTTGACGCCGAAAATCGGGACGTTCGTGTGGGCGTCGGCCACGTGCCTGGCCGCGGACAGAAGCGTCCCGTCGCCGCCCAGGACGATCAGCATTTCCACGAGCGGCGGGATCTCCGCCCGGCCATAGCCCCGCGTCTTGAGCGCGGCGGCGGTTTCACTGTCCAGGATAAACTTTCTTGCCGCGCCGTTCAAGCCAGGCCGTCAGCTTTCTTGCCGCCGTCCGGGCAGCGGGGATGTCTTTTGCGATGATGCCGATTTTTTTCATAATTGATTTTATTCGACGCAGGTTGTAGCCGCAAACTTCAGTTCGCAGTTTTGGCTTATTCCCCATGCGCTCAAGGTCAAAGTTCTTCTCGATTCCGTTGTAGCCGCAGGTTCACCTGCGTAAATAACGTGCCGATGCGCCTTCTAATGTGAATCTTGAACCATGGACCGTCCAACCTACGCCATTAGATCTTACGCCTTCAGTTCCCGCCTCAGCGCTTCCAGCAGGTTCTTGTACCGCTCCCCTTCGGCGAGAAAACCGATCTCCCGGCTCTTGTCGTCGACATAGGTGAGATACACGCTGAGCCGCTCCGCGGGCAGGGCCTCATCCGCCCGGTCGGCCCACTCGATCACGGTCACTCCGTCTCCGCCGATATAATCTTCGAATCCGATATTCTCCAGTTCGTCGGGGTCCTTGATGCGGTAGAGGTCGATGTGGTAAAACGGCGTCCTTCCCTTGTACTCGTTCACGAAGGAGAACGTCGGGCTCGTGATGTAGCGCGCGTCCACTTCGAGGCCCAGCGCGATGCCGTAGGAGAAGTTCGTTTTGCCCGCGCCCAGGTCGCCGTAGAGGCAGACGGTGTCTCCGGGACCGAGCGCCCGGCCGAGCAGCTCGCCTATCCGCCAGGTCTGCTCCGGCGTCGCGGCAATCACGCTGAACATCATTCAGCCAGACTCGCCGCCTTCAGCAGGTCGCGTTTTCCCACGATGCCCAGGACCTTGCCGTGCCTGACGACGGGAAGCAGGTATACCTTCTTATCGGACATGATCGTGGCGATGTCCACGACGGAAGCGTCTTCCGGGATCGTGATGACCTTGCGCGTGCAGATCTCGCCGACCTTCGTGGCTGTCAGGCGCTTCACCTCTTGCTCGAATTTCTTCGAGCTTTCGAGATAGATGGCCGCGTCGAGAAAGCTGACGACCGTGGGGATATGGAGCCGTTTGTTTCGGCTGATGAGATCGTTTTCCGTCACGATGCCGTAGAGGCCGCCGGAATCGTCCAACACCGGCGCGCCGCTGATCTCGTTCTGCACCAGGATAGTGGCCAGTTCCTCGATGGAGGTTTCGGGTTTTACACAGACGACGTCTCTGGTCATGATGTCTTTGGCAGTAAGCATTGAGTACCTCGGTAAAGTGCGCATAGCGCAGAGCGCATGAAGACTAAACATGGTAGATGTAAACCACTTTGTAGTCAATTAACGCTATGCCATCTATGTGCTCTGCGTTTTACATGTTTTCATCGCTTCCGGTATCTTCTCGATCAGGTCCCCGGCAATCATTGACGCCTCGCCCTTTTCTTTTGCCGCGAGATCGCCCGCGAGCCCGTGAAGGTATACGCCGAGGCAAGCGGCCTGCGCCGCGGGATGGCCCTGCGCCAGGAGCCCGCCGATCATGCCGGTGAGCGCGTCGCCGGTCCCGCCCGTGGCCATGCCGGGGTTGCCGGTCGTATTGATGAACATCTGTCCGTCCGGCAGCGCGACCACGGTTCCGGCGCCCTTGAGGACCAGGATGACCTTGTGCTCCATCGCGAACCGCGAGGCGACGCCAAGGCGGTCTTTCTGCACGTCGGACGATGACATGCTTACAAGCCTGCCCATCTCGCCCGGGTGGGGCGTCAGGATCACGGGCGCCTTTGCCTTTTTCAGGATGCCGGTGTACCCGGCAAATGCGTTCAAACCGTCGGCGTCGACGACCATGGGGACCTTCAGCCGCTGGACCATATGTCTCACCACCTGTACGGTTTCAAAGTGAGTCGAAAGCCCGGGGCCCAGCGCGACGGCGCTCATATGCTCCGCGGCCTTGAGCAACTCCTCGTCGGACCCGGCGCCGAGGGTGCCCTCAATGCTTTCCGCAGCGGGAACGCACATGGCTTCGGCAAGCTGCGACTGGACCACCGGGACGAGACCGTTCGGCGTTGCGACGCTTACCAGGCCGACGCCGGCGCGAAGGGCGCCCCGCGCGGCCATGATCGCCGCGCCTGCCTTGCCGGGCGAGCCGGCAACGACCATCAGATGGCCGTAGTCTCCCTTGTGGCTGTCCCGCTTCCTCCGGTCTGCGGCGCCCCAGGCGGAGCTGCGGTCCAGCAGCCTCACCGCGATCTTTTCTTGTTCTATGACTTCCGGGGGAATCCCGATGTCCGCGACGCGGACCGTACCGCAGTACTCCGCCCCCGGATAAAGAGCCAGCCCGCGCTTAAGGAGCGCCATCGTGACCGTGAGATCGGCCTTGATCGCCGAGCCCATGACCGCCCCGGTATCGGCGTCGATGCCCGTCGGGATATCGACGCTGACAACAGGCCTGCCTGATGCGTTCACCATGGCGACGGCCCGGGCGTAGGCGCCCCTCAAGGGGGATGCGAGACCCACGCCGAGCAGGGCGTCCACCAGGACATCGGACCACGAGATGATGTCGGCAAGAGACCGGGCCGCGGCGTTTTCCCTGATTTCGACATCCGTCTTGCGGAGGATGGACAAATTGACTTTTGCTTCGCCGGTTACCGCGGAAAAGGGTGCAAGGAGCGCCACGCGGACCGGCACGCCGCGGATCTTGAGTCTCCTGGCGAGCGCCAGGCCGTCGCCGCCGTTATTGCCCTTGCCGCACAAGATGCCGACCCTGATGCCAGCGAGACCGTCAAAGAACTTATCCATCTCCGTCATGATCGCGGAAGCGGCGTTCTCCATCAAAACCGGCCCCGGAATGCCGAAACCCCTGATCGCCCGGCGGTCGATGTTTTTCATCTGTTGTGCGGTAACAATTTTCATAAATTTATACGCAGGCTAAAGCCTGCGACTACTGTTCTCTGAACTTTGAACTCCTAACCTACGAGCACCACCTGCGCCACGGCATACCCCTCGTCGTGCGAGTAGCTCAGGTGGATCTGTTTCACGCCTTTTAAGTCCATGAGGTCCTTCACCCTCCCCGAGATGTTCACGATCGGGCCCCCGCCCTCTCCATGGAGAACTTCCATGTCCGTCCATTTGACGCCCGCGCTCCAGCCCGTGCCGATGGCCTTGAGCACCGCTTCCTTTGCGGCGAACCTCCCTGCGTAGTGCTGGGCGGGAAATTTCTGCTTGGCGCAGTACTCCCGCTCCCCCTGTGTAAACACCCGTTCAAGAAAGCTGGGATGGTCCTTTCCCGCTTTGTCGATGCGGCTGATCTTCACCAGGTCAACGCCGATGCCGACGATCATATCTCCCCCCAGTAATACAAATTTCCAATTTCACATCGTAGAAATTCTAAGTAAATCGAGAAAAACCAAAGCACCGAATGTCATGGAACCAGAACGTTCTCTGCGAATTTGCCGTTCGGTCGCTTGGGATTAGTATCTGTTTCATTATGGTACTTATCAATCGCCCTCATATCCCTTACCGCCCGGTCCATACCCACCAGCGAGGCGCGCGAGATGATGCTGTGCCCGATGTTCAGCTCTTGCACTTCGGGAATGGCCGCGATCCTCGAAACGTTCACATAGTTTAGACCGTGGCCCGCGCCCACGCGCAGCCCCAAGCCCGCGGCGAGCGTCGCAGCTTCGGCGAGTTTCGCGAACTCCCGTTCGCGGTCCTTCCCTTCCGGCGCGTTCGCGTAAGAACCGGTGTGGAGCTCGACCCAGTCGGCGCCCGCCTTCCGGGCCGCGGCGATCTGTTTCTCATCGGGGTCGACGAAGAGGCTGACGGTTATGCCGGCCTCTTTGAGGCGGCCGATGTAGGACTTCATGAAATCTATCCGCGAGGCGACTTCCAGACCGCCTTCGGTCGTAAGCTCTTCCCGTTTTTCAGGCACCAGCGTCGAAAAATCGGGCTTGACCTCCCGGGCGATCCGCTGCATCTCATCGGTCGCCGCCATCTCCATGTTCAGCAGGGTCTGGACGACGTCCCGCAGGAGGCGCAGGTCGCGGTCCTGTACGTGCCGGCGGTCTTCGCGGAGATGGGCGATGATGCCCCGGGCCCCGGCAAGCTCCGCAAGCGCGGCGGCGGCAACGGGATCGGGCTCGACGCCTCTCCTCGCCTGGCGGATCGTGGCGATATGATCGATGTTAACGGACAAGCCGGGCACGCGGCAATTCCTCCTGACGATGTTCACATAACGATGAGGACGATTTTATCATCTCTCCGTCAAAATATCCAGAAGAATGAACTACCCGCCACTGAACCATTTACATGGTTGCAATGGGGGTTTCACGGATCATAGAAGCGTGCAGTCCCTGGGTAGTTCCCAAGTCCTGTCTTATCTGCTTCTCCCCGTGCGTAACTTCGGCCGGTTCCCGGCCTAGTGTTTCCTTCTTCCTTAACCGCATGGCGCGTTTGTGATGCTTTACGGTAATTTCGCCAGACACAAGCATTTTTATGCCGCGCTTCTTGATAACGAGAGACGCATTGGTATCGGCGTTTTCCGTAAAGCCACAGCTCTGGCAATCGAACACCGCCTGTGATTGGCGGTTGTCCGGGTGAGTGTGCGAACACTTCGAACACTCCTGTGAGGTGCCGTGCGGCGGTATGGCGATTACTAGCTTGTTGCGTCGCGAGGCTTTGTACGTCGTAAAGAGTTTTACCTTGCCCCACGCTGATTCGAGTATGGACTTGTTGAGACCGGCCTTGGCCTTTGACCCGTTCGCCATATACGTCCCGCCGGCCGACTTCTCAGGTTTTGGCGCTCTGGTCATGTTCTTGACCTTGAGGTCCTCGAAGACGAACACCTCCGCGGGTGAATCCACGAGCTTGCGGCTGGCCTTATGCGCGAAATCATGCCTCACATTTGCAGCATACGCCTGGCACCGGGCTGATTTCGCTGCTGATTGCCTAAATCGGCCGGATCCTTTGATCCGCCTCGCCATTTGTCTCTGATATCTCTTCTTCCGGGCATCCTTTTTTGCCAGACGCTCTTTTTGTATTCCGGAGAAGTCATACATAAATCCGTCGCTTGTTGCCAGCGGGATTACAACCCCTCGGTTCATTCCCAGGGCAACGGTATTAAGACTCTCTGAAGACATGCCGCCGTAAAGCTCGAGAAGTTCCTGCTCGCTTAAAACTGCGCCTTGCTTCTCATAGGAGAAGGAGACATACCACTTCCCGGACTCCCGGGTAATGGTGATAGCCGCCGGAACCTCGTACTCGTCGTGAGCCTTGAACTTAAGTTCGCCCAGATCGACCGACTTTGTGCCAAGCATCAGCCGGTGCTCATATATTGTTTTGTCTTGCCGCTGTTTTTGAGCCTCCAGTAGGAACGAACCTAAATAGCTCGCTGGTAATCCAGACGGACTGCCGTCCCGCCTTCTTTTATAGACAGGGCGGCCGGCCAGCCCTGTCAGGTAACTCTTGCAGGCGCCCATGAACCTGGTTGCGCCATTCCTTAGGATCTGAGATGGCACATCGTAGAGAAACGGAGTGAGTTCCTTGTCCTTAAACTGGGCGTACTGCTGATCAATCGGCGGCTGTAGTCCGGTCAGCGACAGCGAATGATTCCGGAAAGTACGGAAATAACGCTCTTCGGCAACCTTGGCGTTGTAGATAAACCGCTGGCAAGCCATCCACTGGGCGAGAATATCGGACTGTTCCGTTGTCGGGTAGCAACGGAATTTTATGCCGCTTGAAAATGGCCATGATTTCATAATATAGGTGAGGCTGCATGAAAGCGCAACTAAATAAAACGTTGCCGCCCTCAGCCTATATTGTGAGGCTAAATATCGTTTTCCGTAGCACAAGCATGGCACAAATCCATGCCCAAAACAGTCCGCTTGACCCCCTCCTGGCGCTTCGCCCCTAGCAGGGGGAATGCGTGGACTTTAGGTTATGCCGAAAAGTTTTTCATGGTTGACCAACAGCGC
>CAVUHW010000016.1:0-31318 GCA_963741205.1 Nitrospirota bacterium | reverse complement strand
ACGCGCTCAAACTCGATTGTCTTCCCCTCGTTCAAATCGAGCAGCAACTCCTGCGAAACGGGATCGCCGCGAAAATTCTGTTCGAGGATTTGCAGGCGGCGCTTGCCCGCCGGGTCGCGCAGGATCACTGAACTGGGTTCGAGGTAAGTGGTCGCGCCCGCAAAGCGCACCTGGTTGACGCCCGCTTTGAGGTCGAGCGGAATGGTCTCGCGCACGACGGCAAAGTTCTGGTTGTAAATCGTGAGCGCCGGTTCGACCGCGGTGCCCGCGCACGTCGAGCAGGCAAGTGATGAGAAGGGAAATGGTTGTTTTCATCGAAACCTCATGAGGTCATCCTTCGACCGAGATTCTTCCTCGACGCCGGAGTCAGTCAAGCAAATGTCCCGGCCCGTCTGGTTTTCGGAGCGCGGACATTCTTGTCCGCGAGTTCCATGAACCGTAGAGGCATCGCGCGGACAAAGCTGTCCGCGCTCCTGCCGCTGCGACCAGCTGCGCAATGCTTCCTTGCCGAAAATAGTGTGTAACAAATCCTCGGTTTCGCTTCTGAGGTTGGTGTATGAATGACCGCGAAGTGAATCCGCCCCCGCCCGACGCCCGGAAATGCCCGCAATGCGGCACGCCGCTGCCTACCGGCGCGCTCGCCGGCCTTTGCCCGGCCTGCCTGCTCAGCAAGGCGCGGCGGCCGACACCGTCACCGGCGGCGCAGCAAGCCGCCTTCAGCCCGCCGCCCGTGGCCGAACTCGCGCCGCTGTTCCCGCAACTGGAAATCCTCGAACTCATCGGCAAAGGCGGCATGGGCGCGGTCTACAAGGCGCGCCAGAAGCAACTCGACCGCATCGTCGCGCTGAAGATCCTGCCGCCGGGCATCGGCGACGATCCGGCGTTTGCCGAACGCTTCGCCCGCGAAGCCAAGGCGCTGGCCAAGCTGAATCATCCCGGCATCGTGACGCTCTACGAATTCGGGCAGGTGCAAGGTGCGGACAGGCTTCCAGCCTGTCTTGGCTGAGACGCCTGGCAGCCAGTCGATCAGAGACAGGCTGCGAAGCCTGTCCCACTCTACTACTTCCTCATGGAGTTCGTGGACGGCGTGAACCTGCGGCAGCTGCTGCACGCCGGCCGCGTCTCGCCGCGCGAGGCGCTGGCCATCGTGCCGCAGATTTGCGACGCGCTGCAATTCGCCCACGACCAGGGCATCGTCCATCGCGACATCAAGCCGGAGAACATCCTGCTGGACCGCCGGGCCGGGTGAAGGTGGCGGATTTCGGCCTGGCGAAGATGGTGGCGAGCGGACCGCGCACCGTCCGTCGGACACCCTCTGCCCATCGGATGGGGAGAGGCGACAGCCGGGTGACGGGCGCGACCGCCGCGCTCACCGACGCCGGCAAGGTCATGGGCACGCCGCAATACATGGCGCCCGAGCAGGTCGCGCATCCCGCCGAGGTGGATCATCGCGCGGACATCTACGCGCTGGGCGTGGTGTTCTACCAGATGCTCACCGGCGAACTGCCCGGCAAACGCCTCGAGCCGCCGTCGAAGAAAGTCCAGATTGACGTGCGCCTCGATGAAGTCGTGTTGCGCGCGTTGGAGAAGAAACCGGAACTCCGCTACCAGCAAGCCAGCGATGCTCAAGACGCAGGTGGAGACGATTGCGACAGACTTGCGGAGTGCCCGGGAACCAGCCGGGCCCACTGTTTCCCGCCAAACGCATCAAGTGGGGCAACGCTCGACGCCGCGCGAACTTCGGAAGGCCATCCACCACTGCTCGCCGCGAAACCGCCAATGGTGACAAGGGCGTTTCCATTCCGGAGTGCTGCGGTGGTCGCAGTCTTGGTCTGGCTGTTGATTTTTCTGGTTGCGGCGCTCGTGACGTTCCTCATGCCTGAGTCTTTCGCCAGCACGGCTCGCATCAAGATCGAACACGCCACCACCGACTTGAAAGCTTGGCAGGCAGCCGCATGGTTCCGGTTACGACCCGTTTTTCATCCAGACCGAGTTTGAAGCCATTCGATCCCAGATGGTCCTCAGCAACGTCGTTGAACAGCTTGACTTGAAAAACCTGTCGGGCGCCAGATTGAGGCCGGGTCAAAACTCAAACGCGACATCGGGATGCTCAAGGGGCGCATGACGCTGCGCCCGATTCGTAACACCAGTTTGATTGAAATCACGGTTTACAGTGAAGACCGGGCGGAGGCGGCGAAAATTGCCAATGCGGTTGCGGAAACCTACAAAGACTTCCGATTAGCAGACGCAGCAGCGGCCAAACTAAGCTCCGGCGGGATCAGCTCGTTACCAGGAACAGCAGGACAAGATTCTCGAGGCCCGGAAGGAATTAGAAGCACTGCGCGATGCGTTGAATATCAGCGACGTGGATGCCGACGGGAACGGGCCGACCCGGTTGATGAACGGTGAGGCGCTGCGAAGGATCACAGCGATGAAAATCGAGAACGAGGCACGCCTCGTCTCGCTCCAAGCGGAACTCGCCCAATTGAAGAAACTCTCCAAGGACGAACTGCGGCAGGCGCTGCCTCGGTCCCGACAAGACTCCCGCCTCACGGAATTGCTAAACCAGATAAGCTCGGCGGAGTGGACCATGCTAGGTCTGGAGAAAGATTTCGCCCCCACGCATCCCACGTATATGAGGGTTAAAAGGGCAGATCGAAAAATTGAAGTCGGACATTGGAGGAAAATATCCAGGGCATTATGACAGCGCTGGAGGTTGAAGTGACCATGACGCAGGCGCAAGTGGACGAACTTAAGAAATCGGTCCCGGACGCGCAGAAATGGGACCGGGAGAATTCGGAAAAGAGCCGCCCGTACTCGCTCGACAAGAAACGCGAATTGGAAGAGTTGATCACCTTTGGTCGGATTCTAAACATGAAGCTCGAAGCGGAACGGATTGACCGGGCTTTGCCGAAGACCTCGATGATCGAGATTGTCGAGCACGCGCAGCCGGGCAGCCGGCCGGTGCGACCGAACAAACCGTTGAACCTGGCGCTGGGCGCAGTGGCTGGCTTGTTCCTCGGCGGCGTCGCGGGCCTCCTCACGGGCTGGCTCGCATGGGGCAAACAGCGCAGCACCGCCGGCACCCCGCCGACAATGGGCGAGGCGGAGGCAAATCAGAATCGTCGGCCGTGGCAAACCATTCAACTCGTCGAAGAGAAAAACGGGCGGCTCGCAACTTTCTGGCCGGGAGCGTTCACCCTCTGGGCGATTCTATTCGGGTTCATGGCCGTCGTGATCCTCTTTATTTCCGCGCTGACGGGCGGGAGGGTGCCGCTGCGTGGTGCTCTTGCGCTCGCCTTGATCAATGCCACCTTGATCGCCGCCCTACAGGTCGTCTCAGCGAAACGCAAGGCGGCCGGATACCCGAACCGGAGACAGAGCTGGGTGTTACCCACCCTGATCCTTGGTCTGCTGATGGCGGTTGCCTTGCTTCTGACGGCGTGGAGCTTCTCGACCAGGAAGCCAGCCGCGATTTATCCCAGCCAGGTGTTTCCGATGGGTGCTGCGTTGACAGCGCCAACGGCGAAATCCCCAGCTGAAATCGGAGAGCCGGCATTATCATTCGGCCCGGTGATCGAGCGGAACCCATACCCAATTTTCAGCGCGATGGATACTGGTTTCCGGACAGGTGGAAGTACTGCCGGACTCCGTTGACCAAGCCCGACCAAGCGGTCCAAACCGAAGACAGAATATTCACTTGGATTGAAGGTCCACGCCACAGGGCGGACTTCTCGTATGCCGATGACGGCTGGCTTTATGGACTGGCGCAGAACATGATCACGTTGCCGCGGAGCGAGTGGGAAATTACCAGCCGCAGGCACTGGTGGAAGCATTACGCGACAACACCCCCGATTTGCGGGTGAAGTTCGGAAAAGACAATCCCACGCTCTACACTTTCGGCTTCAAAAATCGGGATGGCCGGCTCGGTCTCCTGCAAGTCACCGGGTTCACCGACAATCCGCGCGGTGTCAGGGTGCGCTACAAACTGGTGCAAAATGCCACACCTCCCGCGGCGATCGTTCCTCCAAAGATTGCCTTCGGCCCACGTGGCTGAGCGGGTGATTTACACCGTCACCAGCGGACAATCCGACTGCATTGACTTCGACCGGGGAGAAGTGGGTGATCTTCCGAGCGGTTTGGAAGGCAATTATGCCCTCAAGTATGATTGGATGGCAGAGCGGGGTTTCGACGCTTTGATGTGGCGGCAGGACGGATTGGAGTGCCCCGGCATGACGGCTGCCGACGCCTCGCTCACGGACTGGGACCGCCTGCCAGCAACCGCGATCGCCGGTCGGTTGCAAGACGTCGAAAAGCTGGATGCCCCCGCGCTTCAGACCTGGGGGAAACTGCCAAGCACCTGGGTTTTTCGCACGCGCGAAGGCGGACTGGGCCTGCTGCAGATCACCGGCTTCACCGAAAAGCCCCGCGGCGTGAAGCTTCGCTACAAGATGGTGCTTGCAGGCAAAGCGCAATGAAAACAAATCATTGGTTCTACCTGCTTCACGTCCCGACGCTGTGGGTCTTCGGTTCGTTGATTCACTTCCAGTTCCCGGGCGACGAATATGGCATGTGATTGATCAGCTCGGCGGCGGGTTCATGGGTCTTATTCTTCGTCCCAAACGTCGGCGACATTCATCAATGGTCAACCTTGCGTGGCGCGCGGAAGGAGTTCTAAACTGACCGCCAAAGCCTGAGTTGACTGACTTGTGATGAAACCAACCCGCACTTCTTCCACGCGCGCCGGACGATTGGGTTTCACCTTGATCGAGTTATTGGTGGTCGTGGCGATCATCGCGATTCTTGCCGCCCTGCTGTTGCCGGCGCTCAGCCGCGCCAAGGAGAAAGCCCGGCGGGTCAAGTGCTCCAGCAATCTCCGGCAGGTGGGTCTCGCCCTCCACATGTACGCCAACGACAACCGGGAGCGGTTGCCCGTCTGCGCCTCCGGTTACTGGCCATGGGACGCCGACCTCCGCACGGTCGTCACGCCCCTGCTGCAGCAGGGATTCAGCCGGGATATTCTTTATTGTCCGTCCTTCAATGAATTCAATAATACGCAATACATCTGGGACTTCGATGTCCGGAACAGCACCACCTACAAAGTGCTGGGTTGCGTGTTAGCCCTCAATCAGGCACCGGGGCTGGCCAGTTCCAACTTCAATGTCAGCCTGCTGCCGACTTCCATCGTGACGGCCACGAACCGTTACACGCCCAGTGTGTCCGAACGGGAATTGGCCGCAGACGCGACGATCTCGCTTAATAACAACTTCGCACAGATCCCTGTGAACTGGGACAAGCCGGCGCGGGCCCCGCACCTGGAAGGCAGTCGCCCGGCGGGAGGCAACCTCCTCTTCCTCGACGGCCACGTGGGCTGGCGCAAATTCAAACAGATGACCCGGCGCACCTCAGGTATCGGGGTTGATTTTTGGTATTGAAACCAACCCGCCGCCGGTCGCGCCGCACCCGAAACCGCGTTGCGAAAGTGACAAGCCTGGCAGGGCCGCAGCGCTCACAACCGCTCCCGCCCATCCGGAGAAGTGATTGCATTTGCAATGAAAACAGACAATCTGCGATGACCTCGACGCAGCGAACCTCACACGCGCCCGGCGATGTCTTCGCCACGACGCATTGGACGGTCGTGCTCGCGGCGGGCAAACGTCCACGCCGCAATCGGATCACGCGCTGGAGGAGCTTTGCCGCACTTACTGGTTTCCGCTCTACGCCTACGTCCGGCGGCGCGGCCACTCGAAGGAGGACGCCGAGGACCTGACGCAGGCTTTCTTCGCGCGATTTCTGGAGAAGAATTATCTGGAAGGCTTGAGCGCCGAGCGCGGACGGTTTCGCGCGTTCCTGCTGGCGTCGCTGAAACATTTTCTCGCCAACGAATGGGACAAGTCGCAGCGCCAGAAACGCGGCGGCGGCGCGACGCATCTGTCGCTCGACTGGCAGACGGCGGACACGCAATTTCAAATCGCCGCCACCGACCGAGCCGAGTCCGGACAAGGCCTTCGACCGCGAATGGGCGCTGGCCTTGCTGGCATGCGTGATCGAACGATTGCGCGCCGAGTGCGCGGCGGAAGGCAATGACCGGTTGTTCGAGCTGTTGAAGCCGTTTCTCACGGTCGGCAAGAGCGCAATCCCGTATCCCCAGGCCGCCGCCGATCTGGGCGTTTCCGAAGGCGCGGTGCGCACGGCGGTGCATCGGCTGCGGAGGCGTTATCGCGAACTGCTGCGCGACGAAATTGCCCAGACGTTGAGCGATCCGGCACACGTCGCGGAGGAAATGCAGGCGCTGTTTAGCGCGTTTGCTCCGTAGCCGAACCCGGCAGATTGACGCGGGCGGATCTTAACGCAGAGGCGACGTGGACGCAGCGCGGCGAAGCCGCAACCGAGGAGCGCGGACTTTAGTCCGCAGGAACGTCGGATGGCAAACCGGCGACAGTCTTTTCCGGTGCGTGCCAGCCATGCGGACGGTCCTGCGGGATAAATCCCGCGCTCCGATGCCGCAGGGGATTTCCTCGCAGCCTGCGAGCAAGTTGGACTATTGCAAACCGTGTCCGACTGCCCCGCAGCGGCTGGCATGTTTTAAGTCATCTCTTCCAGACCTCGAAAAGCTTGAAAGAAATCTCCCGCTGCTGCGAATCTGTGTCTGTGCGCAAATCCGATGTGCCGGTGCTCGGCGCCGAAGACCCGGCCGCCACGCGGTCCAGTCTGGTGAAGCGCCTGCGCAATTGGGACGACCACGGCAGTTGGCAGGATTTTTTCGACACCTACTGGAAGCTGATCTACGCCGTCGCCATCAAGGCCGGGCTGTCCGAAGCCGAGGCCCGGACGTGGTGCAGGAAACCGTCGTCGCCGTGGCGAAACAGATGCGCGACGGCGGCTACGACCGCACCAAGAGCTCCTTCAAGAACTGGCTCTGCCTCATCACCCGCCGGCGCATCATTGATCATTTCCGCAAACGCACCGACCCAAGCTGCGCCCGTCGCCGCGAGCTCGCGACGACACCAGCCGCACGGACACCATCGCCCGCGTGCCCGACCCGGCCAGCCTCGAACTCGACTCCGTGTGGGAGGAAGAATGGCAGAAGAACCTGCTCGACGCCGCCATCGAGCGCGTGAAGCAGCAGGTCGCGCCGAAGCAGTTTCAGATCTTCGATCTCTCCGTGCTTGCGTGAACTGCCCGTGGCGGAAGTGACGCAGCTGCTCAAAGTCAACGCCGCCCAGGTTTATCTCGCCCGCCACCGGGTCGGCGCGCTGATCAAGAAGGAGGTCAAACGCCTCGAAGCGCAGGCGGAGAAAACCGAGGTCAAATCGTGAACGACTCCTTTCCGCGAACGCTTGGTTGGGCTGGCTCCGCGCGCGTTGGCCGCTGCGGACGCCGCTGGCGACGCTATCGCGTCACGCCAGCGCGCGAACGCTGCCGCGCTCCGTCGTGAACTGTTCGCGCTCGATCCGCCGCGAACTGCGCCGCTCCGGCTCCGCGTCGGATCCCGCGCCGCGCCGTGGCACCACGCTTTGACCATCATGCCTGAGCCCGATCCATTGCCCGTCGATCAAGACCCCGTGGGGCTCCGCCACGCCCCCTCCGGCGCAGCGCCGGCGACGTCCCGCCCATTCCCGTCCCCGATCACACGCTCATCCGCCGCATCGGCAAGGGCAGCTATGGCGAGGTCTGGCTCGCCCGCAACGTCCTCGGCGTTTACCGCGCGGTGAAGATCGTCCACCGGCAGCGCCTTCGACGACGACCGCCCGTTCGAGCGCGAGTTCGCCGGCATGCAGCGCTTCGAGCCGGTTTCGCGCAGCCACGAGAGCCAGCTCAACATCCTCCACGTCGGCCGCGGCCCGGACTGCTTCTACTACGTCATGGAACTGGCCGACGACATGGGCCGCGGCGCAGGCGATTGACGAAGCCAGCTACACCCCGCGCAATCTCCGCAGCGAACTCCTCCTCCGCGGCCGCCTGCCGGTGGACGAATGCCTCCGCCTCGGCCTCGCCCTCACCACGGCGCTCGAGCACCTCCACCGCCACGGCCTCGTCCACCGCGACATCAAGCCCTCGAACATCGTCTTCGTGAACGGCATTCCCAAGCTCGCCGACATCGGCCTCGTCGCGCTGGCGGAAGCCACCATGTCGTTCGTCGGCACCGAAGGCTACCTGCCGCCGGAAGGCCCGGGCACGGTGCAGGCCGACCTCTTCAGCCTGGGCAAGGTGCTCTACGAAATCAGCACCGGCCACGACCGCCAGCAGTTTCCCGAGTTGCCCACGGGCATCACCGAACTGCCCGACCGCGCCGCGCTGGCCGAGTTCAACGAAGTCCTCCTCCGCGCCTGCGCGCCGGACGTGAAACAGCGCTACGAATCCGCCGCCGAAATGCACGCCGACCTGGCGCTGCTGCAAAGCGGCAAGTCCGTGGCCCGGATGCGCGCTCGAGCGCCGGCTTCGTTTCGTCCAGCGCGCCGGTGCCGTGGTCACCGCATCGCTGCGCTCGCCGCCGGGCTTTATCTCTGGCAGGCGCGCCAGACGAAAATCGTGCGCGAGCTCGCCACCGAGAACCTGACTTTGGCCCAGCGGGCGGATGCCAATGCCACGCTCGCGCAGAACAATGAGGCAACCGCGCGGGAGCGGCTTTACGCCGCGGACATCAACCTCGCCCACCAGGCCTTGAAGACGGACAACCTTCGACTCGCGCGCTCCCTGCTCAGAATCACGTTCCTCAGCCCGGCCAACCAGACCTGCGGGGTTTCGAATGGCGCCACCTCTCGGAACAATGCTGGAGCGAAGAGCTGTTCAGCATGCAGGGCCACACAAATATGGCTCTGGGTCCTTGCGCTCGCTCCGGATGCCCGGAACGTTGTGGTAGGCGGGGAAAAGGGGATCACCAAGATGTTGGACCTCCAACTCCGCCGCGAGGTCGCGTCCTTCAGATGCCACCGAGTTCTTCCCTGTCGTTTTCACGCACTGGCGATCTCCTGGCCGCCGGCTACCTGACCGAAGTTCGCGTGTGGGACGCCCGCTCCTTCACCGAATTGCGCCGGTTGCCAGAGGCCGCCGCCCCCGGTATCTTCTCTCCCGACGGAAGTTCTCCTGACTGGAAAGCAGCCGCCGAGCTGCCGAGTTGGAGAACTCCGTGGGAAGCGGAACAGACGTTGATGGTATGGGATATCTCAAATTGGTCGGTAACCGGCTGAAATTCCCTTTGTCGGGGCCGCCGAGTGTGCGCAGGGACTTGTATCTGCAGCTTGCCTTCGGGACGATCCCAGCCGGCTGGCCGTGCTGGTTGGCGACACGATCCGGCTGCTCAAGCTTCCAGATTTGCGGGAAATCGGCATGCTTCCCGACAAGATTCCCATTAAGCGGTATTCCCGACCGTTCATCGCGCTGTCGTCCGACAACCGCACCTTGGCGATTCCCGGTCAGCGCGGATTGGAGATTCGGCTCTGGATTCAACACCAAGAAGGAACTCCACGTGCTGGACCGGGCACACCGACATGGTCATCGCGGCGCATTCTCACCGGACGGCGCGATGCTGGCCACCTGCAGTCCAGATCAGACGACCATGATGTGGAAAGTGGATACCGGGGAACTGCTCAACACGTTCCGAGGGCAGGCAGACGAGGTGTTCACGTGGCCTTCTCCCCCGATGGGAAGCGGCTGTCTCTCGCTTGGGGGTTACGATGGGATGGTCAAGTTGTGGGATCCGACGCCAACCGCGGCGCGAAGCGGTTCGCAATCCGCGCATCCCCGTGGGCTCTGTCCCGGTCGGTGGGCTGCTCCGGTCGGAGGATTGGTGACTTTTATCTGGCGCGTTGCATGCGGCCCGGCCGTGCTCTATCTTAGTCTGGAGACGACCGTAGCGCAAGTGCCAATCTGCCCGCCAGAGGAATCACCTATCCACTCCGGTTAGGCAGCGTTTCGATTATACGGACAGTTTCAGGGACTCTGGGCGAGTTGACGAGCAAGGACTGGAAATTTGGGATCGACGTTCTGAACGATTGCTTTGCTCCATCCCAGCCTGCATTGCGGGCCGTCGTTCATCCCACTTTTCCCTGTTTTCCTTTGACTCCCTGTGCGAACTGGTCGCTCGCGCTCACCAAAGATTCAGCCGGCGTTTTACAAGCCACTACCGTCTGGCAGTTGCCTACGGGCGTCGCCAAATGGGTGCTTACGAACGTTAACCGCCTGACCGCTCCATTTCTTCGCAGCCGATGGCGAACATCTGCTCACGTGAGGATGGCAACTCATCTGCAACTGTGGCGCATCGAAGGTGAGAACCTCAAACTCTTCTCAGACGATTCCGAACCACTGATGGATACCCCAACGACAAGGTGATTTCATCCGATGGGCGTCTGCTGGCCGCCTTCGGAATGGGTGACATTACGGTCTGGGCATCTACCCTCGGCCACGGTGACCCGCGGTGCTCAAGGGGCATACGAGTAAAGGCGCCTCGCCTCGCGCTTCAGTCCCGACGGGCGGACCCTGGCCAGCATCGGGACGACCGCACGGTCCGGCCCTCCAGATCGCCACGAGCGTGAACTATTGCAATCCCAGTTACCGTATGCAGGACAGAGGCCCTACTTCTGGCTGGAGTTCTCGCCCGATGGCCGGGATTGCGCGTGGCTTCGGCGGGTGGACGATGACGAGGTAGGTTTCCTGGTGGACGATGCGCCATCCTTTGCGTGAATCGTGGTTACTGGAGGGAGGGGGACTACCGGGCGGGAGGCAGGAGATAATGCGATCACTCTGGCTTGCCCCCTGTCGCGAAGGCCCTCGTTTCGAAGGAACGCTGGCTAGGAAGCTAAAGACGCTTTCGACGAAGTCCTCAACCGCCACTGCGAACCAAGACCGACCTCGCGTGGCTTCGCACCAACGCGCTCCGGCAGCGGGCAGAGGGGCACCAACCGCTGAATCTGTCTGGAGCATTAATTTCATCGATGACCACCAGAGCGCGATCCCCTCCTGATAGCGCTGACTAGCCGATTAACGCTGGTTTCGAACCGGCGAGTTTTGGTCGGATACCCTGGCGTAAAACCGCACATCTCGCTGACTGGAAAGTCGGCGTTACGGGCTTCCTGTCACTTTTCCTGAAAGATTTCCGCGCGCCTCACGAATCTGTCTCCAGTAAATGATCCGATCCAACGCTGTGCCACCGGCCGGGGCCGGGCTTGGCGATATTCGCAACCAAACCAAAACCAATGAAAAAAAGCATCAACCACCTGCTCGGAGCAGCTCTTTCCCCCACTCGTCACCTATCTTCCGCGAAGCCTAAAAAGCAAATTCCTATCAGTTCTAGTTCTATTCGCCGGGCTGGCCGCCGTGCCAGGTGCATCTCAGCCCCAAATACCGGCGGCGGACTCATCACCACGTCGGCCCTTGGTCGCTGATAGCCACTACGACCACGATGAACTCCGACGGCGGCAACAAAACTCTGATCGTGATCGGAGGGTATGTCGCAGTGCTGGCGATTCCGAGCAGGCCGCTGCGCATACAACCACCGTCTGGTTTGTCAGGTCCGACGCGTATCACCGGCCAGGACTATCGAAACGGACCAGAGAAGAGAAGTCTTCGCCAGCGTGATGACACCCTCATTGCGGTCCAGCTCACCGACGACCCCACGCTGGAATCTTCGACAGCCAGGCCGGGCGACCGGGCTCCGGTACCCGGCGATGGGCTGATCTCGTTCAAGGCCCGGCGCTGGTGCCGTCCGCCGAGCCCGGCATAGCCGTTGTCGAGGGCGGCCTCTACACGGCGTCTCTCCAGTGTTCAACGGCGCCGGCAACATTATCGGACTGGCCGCGCATAGAGGAGTGTCAGTTGAAGCACCGCAACGAGAAGGGAAGTCTTGATGAATAGGCTGGGTTTTCCGATCCCGGTGATTACGTTCGCCAACGGCTCAAGCAATGCCCGAAAAACTCCATACAGGCATAGTATCTGCAGCGCTGCAGAGCCGGAAGCCACCTCTCAGTATTACCGCCGAGGATATGATAGAGGAACTCCCTGCCCAATACGGCGAGAAAGAGATTGAAGGGCACCGCGATGAAGGCAACATATTTCAGCGATTCGAGGTATGCCCCTTTCATTGCTAATAGGTCGTGCTGAAACTTAGAGAACGTAGGGAAAAGCACCTGATGAACAATACCTGCAAGAAGGACACAAATGAGCGAACCCCAATTGAAAGCTATGGCATAGTAGCCGAGCTGTTCCGCACCCTTTGAGGGCGCCGATGGCGAAATTGTCAGCATTGAAGATGAAAAATGCTATGACGCCTGGTATAAAAAGATGGCTGCCGAACGAAAGCAGGTGACGAGCACGATCTTTTGCAAAGCGAAGATGAAATTTCGAGTCGCCGTATGAGATTCAACGCCATCGTGATGCCCAGGCTGTTAATGAGAGAGCCTGCGATGATGCTCCAGAAGCCAAACCCCGCGTAAGCCATAACGATGGCACAAAAGGCGCCTCCTGTCGCGCCTATAATTTGCGGGTAGGAGAGTTCTATAGATCCCAGTTTCCTTCGTGAGAGTCACCTGTGGAAGAAAGGTAAACACAGAGATGAGCAAATTCCAAAGAGAGCAGTTGGACTGCCGAGATAATCTCCGGGATGTCAGTAAAAAATTGGGATATAGGTGCAAGAGTAACCAGAAACACAAAGGTAAGCACACTGAACAGGATCTTGAGCGTAAAGCCCGTGTACAGTAGATCATCATCAGCATCCGTTTTTTGAATGAGGGCGTTCGCCATGCCGAAATCGCTGAATTGGGCCATAAAATTGATGAATATGAGAGAGAACCCTGCGATGCCGTAGTCCGTGGGTAGAAGATGCCTCGCAAGGATGATACTTGAAAAAAATTGAACGGCGGAGGTAGAAAGTACCGTCATGCCGGTAATTCCTATATTTACCGCCGTTCTTTTCTTAAGCTCAGACATCCAACTTCCTCTTTAAAACAATGACGTGGCAATACACAAGGTCAGTCTTCGGGTAGTCATATGAAATTCTGTTGCTGCAGGGATATATTAACCTCACCTGGGGCGGATCAACTGCAGGGCAAATGCATTAAGGAATTCTACACTGTTGCATATCCCATGGTGTTCTACTTGCTCACTATACGAGAACCATCACATCTACATGCGCGCTAAAGATCCCCCGCAGGGTTTCCTTGGCCACGCCGTGCGCGATCAACTCCGCGGTAACGGCATCCCGTTTGAGATAGGTCGTAACGACAATGCTGTCGTACTGCATCTGTTTAACGGCCGAGAGGGGCTGTATCCCCCTGCCGAAGAATTTCTCGCCGGCATGCTCTCCATCAACGACGCCGGCAAGTTCCAGCGTCGTTTCCTGCAGCGTGATGTACGCAATCTCGGCCACCTCGTCCGCCCCGGCGAAGACGATCCGCTTTATGCCGCTTTTCTGCATGTCATGGAAGAGCTGTTTCAGGTTCTTTCGCGCCTCGCGGTAGATCCGGGTGTAGTCATGGAGAAGATCGTAGGTAAGGCGGGTCTTCTCGGTGAATCCCTTGGGCGTGAGATAATACGCGTACCGTTTCGGGGAATGGCCTTGACCGTGATGTATCCCTTGGCCACGAGGTTCTTGATATAGGAATTGACCAGGCCGAGGGCGATGCCCAGCTTGCCGCTCAAGTCGCGCTGGGTGAGGGAATCGTTGTTTGCGAGCTCGTCGAGTATCTGCAGGGACCGGTGCTGGTCCGCCCCGGGAGGGGCGGTGCGGTCATTGTTCATGGAATGAACATACCATGAGGACGTTGTATTGTCAATGGTTTTTCATTGGCGAGGTCATTTTTTGTAATAGCCGGTGTCCGAATTTCGCTACGGCGCACCCCGAGGTTAAGCGTCTCCCCAGCCCCTTTTTGTCACGGAGGGCTACGACGATTCCTCCCTTTGCCGTTGTAAAATTCCTTGACATTTGTCATCTATAAGTTACAATGTAATACATGAAGCTTATCATGGATGCGGACTGCCTCATCAAGCTGACCAAGGCGGGCCTCAAGGAGCGTGTGTGCCAGGCTTTTTCACTTTGCATCCCGCGTCGCGTAAAAGAGGAAGTCGTTGATAACGGGAAAGCGAAGGAGCTTCCCGATGCGGTCATCATCGATGACAACATCGAGCGCGGCCGCATCAAGGTCCTTGCAGTGCAGGGACCGAAAAAAGCCGACGGGGAGCAAGAGGCAGTGGTTTTGTTCCGGGCCGGGGGCTTCGACGCCGTTGGCAGCGATGACAAACAATTCATCCGGCAATTGAAACTGTTCGGCATTCCCTATCTGACGCCGGCTACCTGTATTGCGGTCATGCATAAGCTGGGCTCATTGAAATCAATTGAGGCATTGAAGGGTCTTGACGACCTTGCCGTGCATATCAGTGAAAGCGAGTACCATACCGTTAAATTATTCATCGAGAAGGGGAGCGCCAGATGAAAACGAAGTCGATACGAATGCCGATCGAACTCCTCGATGCCGTGGCCCTTGTTGAAAAAGAAGAGAAGATCGAGGAAACGACGGCGATACGAAAATTGATCGCCATTGGTTTCGAGACCTATATGGCGGAGAGATACAGAGCGGGCAAGGTATCTCTTGCCGCCGCATCGAGACTGCTTGGCCTCAACCAGATAGAGACGCTGCAACTGTTTTCCGAGCACGGCATCAAAGGCAACCTTGACACCGATGATATCATGCATTCGTTGAAGAGGTTTGCTGGAGCATAGCCCCGTCCCTTGACAGCATTTCTGCCGTATCCGAGCAGGTCCGTGCGAGCGATGTGACAGGCTGTTGAATAACTCTGGTACGCGGCACAAACCGGTGGTTTCTCAGACGGAGGAGTTGATGGAGCCGAAGATTTGTCTTGCACTGGGAGGAGGGGCGGCAAGGGGGCTTGCCCATCTCGGCGTATTAAAGGTTTTCGAAGACGCCAAGATCCCGGTCCACATGATCGCGGGCACGAGCCTGGGGGCCCTGATCGGCGCTCAATATGCGTCCCGGCCGGACGCCTCCTACTGGATGGACCGGGTGGAGATTTTTCTCCGAAGCTTCCGCTCCCGCAGGACCCGCCTCGAGTTTGTCCGCAGGCTCGAAGAGCCGGTCTCGAACGGCCACGGTTTTTTCAGCGACGCGGCGGCCCTGATCCGCAAGGGGTATTTCTGGGGGGTCACGGCCACAAAGTCCGCCTTCATCGGCGAAGAGGAGTACCGGAACCTCATCTACCCCCTGATCCCGGACATCGCCATCGAGGAAACCTCAATACCCTTCTCCTGCGTGGCCACGGACATCAGGAATGGCAAGCGCATCGCGTTCACGTCAGGGCGTCTCAGGACCGCGGTCAGCGCGAGCTGCGCCCTGCCCGGGATATTCCCCCCGGTCGAGCATAACGGCATGCTCCTGATCGACGGGGGCTGGGTCGAGCGCGTGCCCGTCATCTGCGCCCGCGAAATGGGCGCCGACATCGTGATCGCCGTGGATGTGTCGAGCGACGTGGCGCCCTTTGTTGACGACAAGTCGGGGCTCGACATCATCCTTCGCGCAGATGCGGTATCGAGGATCTATCTGAACGAACTTCTGGCCCGTGACGCCGACCTCGTTATTCACCCCGATGTGGGCGAGATCCATTGGGCCGATTTCAGCAACCCCCGGGAGCTCTACAAGCAGGGAGAGACGGCCGCCCACGCAAAGTTGATCACCATCCGGACCATCCTTCACAGGACCGCCGCGCCGGAGAAAGGGCTCGTCGATCAGATCCGGTCGATCAAGGACAAGATCATGGAAAAGGTGACGGGGGGGAAGCAGTAGAAGTACAGAAGTTACAGACTACGTCAGAAGTAGGCATCCAGTCAGGAGTCAGGAGATTTAATCCCTTCCGTTCAAGTCGCCTTTGTAAGACGCTGTTCTTATCATCTGGTATACTTCCTTCATGACAATTCCCCTCGTGATTGCCCACCGCGGAGATCCGTCCAACGCCCTCGAAAATTCGCTTGAAGCCATTCATCGCGCGCTTCATATCCCGTGGACATGATCGAGCTCGACATACGGAAGAGCCGAGACAACGTGCTTTATGTCATGCACGACCGGACGACACACCGGACCGCCGGGAAAAATATCGACCTCGAACGTTCGACATCCGCGGAGATCGCCGGCGTGTCGCTTAATAACGGAGAGCCGGTCCCGACGCTGACGGATGCCATTAAGGCCGTTGCAGGCAAGGCGGGCCTGAACCTGGAACTTAAGAGTGAAGGCTCGGGATTGTCGACTGCTGAATACCTCGCCTCGTCGGATTACAAGGGCTACGTGCTCGTTTCATCATTCAAGGAAGAAGAGGTGCTCGCCGTCCGGCATATACTGCCGAGGTTGCCCGTATCGCTGATTTTCGACGTTTTCACGGCGCGGGATATCCCGGCCTACGCGGATAAAGGCTACCGGATCATCAGTCTCAGGAAGATGACAGTCAGCGAGAGGCTTATCGAGGCCTGCCATGAACGGGGCATTCAGGTGTATGTATGGACCGTGGATGAGGAAGAGGAGATGAAAAAGCTCACCTCCTGGGGAGCGGACGGGATCTATTCGAACAGGCCGGGGGTATTGAAAAAGGTGGTTGATGAAATGGGCAGGTAGCCGCAGGCTCTCGGATCAATCTTGTGCGAGAACAGAACCCGAGTAATAAGCGACAATGCTTCTATCGGGAAACCAGTTTCCATTAACGCTTTCGGTTCGAATCAAGATGATTGAACAAGGCAAAGGAATCTCATCTATGTCGATACGATTTATTCCGGACAGAGTTGTACCATCAAATCCTCGAAAATGTTCCCATTGCGATGCGTCGATATCGCCGTTCGTGGCTCAGGGGATCGGTCATCTTCTGGTACTGAGCGGAAAATCCGCCTGCAGGGCCGATGGTGGGCTGCCCGGCGGGAGGGTACTGCAAAAGGCCGGAAATGATGCGCGAGACGGCTCAGCGAAAGGCTTGCGGAAGGAATTGGGCAATGGAGTGTCACGTAGGTCCGCTCATTCATACCGCGGAGACTATTTTCCCGACAGACCTGGCAGGGATTTCTGTCCATAGCATCAATAGTTGTTTTTTTCTGTACCCGGCTGGCCCACGAGATCACATACCGCGTATTGGATGAGCACCACGCGACTTTCAGTGGATCGATCATATTCCCCAGGTAGCGGACTTCATCTGTACGTGGAACGCTGTCTTTTGGCTGCCGGACTGGCCAGAGAAGCCGTAAACAACGATTGGCGCATGAGCAAACGAGACGAATACACCAAGATCACATCTACGACCTCATCGTCATCGGCGGCGGGATAACCGGCGCGGGGGCCGCGCGGGACGCGGCCCTTCGCGGGCTGTCGTGCCTGCTGCTTGAAAAGGGAGATTTCGCCTCCGGCAGTTCGTCCAAATCGACCCGCTTGATCCACGGCGGCCTCCGGTATCTCGCCAACTTCGAGCTGGACCTGGTCGCGGAATCGCTTCGCGAGCGGGCCGTCCTCCGCGATCAGGTCCCCTATCTTGTCCGGCCCATGCCGATCCTGATCCCTATTTACCGGGATGATCCGCACGGCAGGGCCGTGATCTCCATCGGGATACGCCTCTACGATCTTTTGTCGCGCGAAAAGGACATCCCTCATTACTTCACCTCGAACAGGGAAAAGACGCTCGGGTTCGAACCGCGGCTGAACCGGGACGGCCTTGCAGGCAGCGCGCTTTTCTACGACCATCAGATGCCGATGCCCGAACGGCTTGTTATCGAAAACGTCCTGTCGGCGAGGGAAGCCGGGGCCGCGCTTCTGAACCATATCCGGGCGGAAAAAATCGAGGAGACGGATGGCGGTGTGGAGGTCCTGGCGCGGGACGCGCTCACGGGCGTTTCGCATACCTTCCGGTCCAAAGTGCTGATCAATGCGGCGGGTCCCTGGATCGACGACGTACGAAAGGCCGCCTCGCTCGACCATGCCCGGATCATTAACCCGACGAAAGGCATCCACCTCGTGCTGCCGAAGCTCACGGAGCAGGCGCTCTTCGTCGCCTCGCGCGACGGCAGGATGTTCTTCATCATTCCCTTCGGCGCCTGCTCGCTGATCGGCACCACGGACACGAAGTATGGCGGCGATCTGGACGAGGTCCATGCCTACGCGGACGAGGTAAACTATTTGCTGACGGAAAGCAGACGGGTCCTGCCGGGACTCGCCCTGAACCGCGAGGCGATCCTCTACACCTACGCGGGCATACGGCCCCTGGCGTTCGCCGGCGACGACGAGTCCAGGATATCCCGAAAGCACCGGGTCGTCAGGGAGGGAAGATCGGGCCGGATCATCACCATCGCGGGCGGGAAACTGACGACCTACCGCGGAATGGCTCAGGACGCGGTCGACATGGCTTGCAAGGCCCTGGGTGTAAGGGCCGCATGCGTTACCGCCCGGAAGCCGCTGGCCGGGCATCTTTCCATGGACTATGAGCTTTTCCTTCGAGAGGCGACGCCCGAGTGGTCGGCTCGCTATAAGGCGCGGCCCGAGCTCGTGCGCCACCTGATCGGCCTTTACGGGTCCCGCGCGGACAGGGTGCTTGGGCTCGCGGCTGCGAAGCGGGGGATGGGTGAAACGATCTCCCCTGAAAGCGCGGACGTATACGCCCAGGTCGTTTACAGTGTCCGGGAAGAGGGCGCCAGGACGCTTTCGGACATCATCCTGCGCAGGATGCATATCGGCACGACTGGCTCCCGCGGCCTGGGACAAGCGGAAAAGATCGCCGAGGCAGCCGGGATTGAGCTTCAATGGGATGAGGACGAACGGCGGCGTCAGGTCAAGGAGTTCAGGAAGACCGTGCAAAAAGAGCTCGAGTGCCTTCGGGAGTGAAGGCAGGCCTGAGTACTCCCTTGCATCGTTTCAAAAACGTGGGTAAGGACCGAAATGTTTCACGGCGCATTTCTGTGCGCATAAAAAATATTGGGGAGGTTCAACCATGCAGTTGATGAAAGGACACGAGCTGTCTGCGAAGATCATTGCGGCGGTCAAGGAGGAAACCTCCCGCCTGGCAAAACACGGCATCAGGGCCGGACTTGCCCTTCTGCTGGTGGGCGACGACCGGTCGTCCCGCATGTATTACCAGGCCATCCAGAGCGCGGCGGTCCGGGCCGGAATCGATGTCTTCAACCATGCCATACCGGCCGCGGCATCCCTGAATGAACTTCTGAACCTAATCAAAAACCTCAATCATGACGAACGCGCAACCGGCATCCTGGTTTTTATGCCGCTTCCCCGCCATATCGACACCCGCAAGGTCGTGAATGCAATAGCGCCGGAAAAGGACATAGACGGCCAGGGCGCCTTTTCCGTGGGCAGGCTCTCGGCCGATGAATCCACGACCCAGCTTTTCGAACCGGGCTTCACGCTTTCGGTCCGGTCAACGTTCCTGCCCTGTACGCCTTACGGTGTGATGCGGATGCTGGAGCACTACACCATAGATCCGAAGGGTAAAAAGGTCGTCATCGTGGGCAAGAGCCTCGCCGTGGGCAAGCCGCTTGCCATGATGATGCTGATGCGGGAGGCCACGGTCACGGTCTGTCACCGTGAGACCGCGGACCTCGGCGCGGAGACGAGGCAGGCCGACATCCTCTGCACGGCGACGGGGCGCCCGGGCCTGATCAAGGCCGACATGGTGAAAGAGGGGGCTGTTGTGGTGGACATCGGGATCAATGTGCTCGCGGACGGGGCGACCGTCGGTGATGTTGATTTTGAATCGGTCTCCCGCAGGGCGTCTCTGATCACGCCGGTGCCGGGCGGCGTGGGGCCGGTCACCATCGCTATCCTGCTTAAGAACACGGTGATCTCGGCGAAGAGAATGGTGGGGGTGGGGTGAAAGAACAGGAGTCAGGAGACAGTAGACAGGAATTCCCGACTTCGTCGGGACTGGCATCCGTCAGGAGTCAGGAGAACGCTTCCCTGACTGCGATTTTCTTCTGGCTTCTGTATTCTGTCTCCTGACTCCTGATTTTTATTGTTTCGGCGTTACCTTCAGCTCGAGCGAATTGGCCGTCGAGCCCACGACTTCCACGGCAAAGGTCCCGAAGTCCTTGAGCACCAGGTCGTCGGAAAGGGTCTGCGCGCTGACCTTGGAGTCCACTGATATCTTCGCCGTGGTCCCGGTGAAGCTCCTCTCGTGAAGGTCCTTGATGCCTCTCATCTGGTTCTTCAGAACATCCTTGAATTGTGCAAACTGGGTCTTGTTCAGTCCGTTTATGGTGATATTGACGGACCGCGTGCCCCCTGCTTCTTTGGAATAGACCGCGAGGATCTTTTGCATCATCTGATCGGCCGCGCTTTGTGACGCTTTTTTCAGCGCCTCGATCCCCGCCGTTTCGGGAGTAATATTCACGGCGGCCGCATGGGTGGTCGCCGCCGCGATGACCTGTCCCGTATCGGTGCGGACGGCCTTGGCCGACAGGTCGGCCTGGACGGACTTCATTCCGCCGCCGATGTCCCCATAGAGCTTTGCCAGCGCCTTGCCCACGATCACCACCTCGGCGTCCGCCTGGCCGCCCAAGATCTGCGCCTGCTGGGCGTTCAGGTCTTGAGTCTTGTAGGCGGGTGTCACCGCGATTTCTTTCGCCGCGGCCGCATGATCGATGAATTCGAACCCCTTCTGAGTAAAGATATCGACGAAGGTGTTTTCCACGACGCCCATGTCGGTCTGCTCGTGCTGAGTTCCCCACCACCACGCGTGCCAGTCATGGCCGATATTCTGCTCCGCGATCATGATCATGGTCCGGGGCTTGTGCATCTGGCCCAGAAGGATTCCGATGCCCGAGAGGTCGTCCGTCAGCTTGCCCAAGGAGACATCGGCGTTGATGAGGACGCGCAGGAGCCCGCTGTCCACGGACTCTTTCGCGATGCTGTAGTGTGTGATGTACCCCTTGGTCTGCGAGAGGATCTTGTCGCTGATCAACTGGTAGTTTTCCACCTGGGTCTGCGAGTCGATGAGAATGCCGATCGCCTGTTCGACGGCCCGCTTCTGCGCGTCCTCGATCGCCGCGTCGCGCGCGATGTCTTTCGCGTTGCCCTGGATAGCGGCCACGCCTTCGGCGGAAACGGACCTTGTTTCCTGCGCAAGGGCGAGGGCGGCCACGGCGGCCATGATACCGAACACTAGAGCGAGTGCTTTCAGGGAACGAAACATAATATCCCACCTCCTGATGGAATTTTGCTTCGAATTAACGAGACACGTTGGAGCTTTTTTTATCATTTGCGTATTATCACTGGTTGTCATTCCGGAGTACCTCGATCGGGAATCCAATTCTTCATAATCTGGATCCCCGATAGAATCGTTCGGGGATGACGGTTTATTTGTTTGCGGCCTGGAACCGCTGTATGGGTTGAGAATGCTGAAATGATACCAGAGGTCGCGCTGTTGGTCAACCATGAAAAACTTTTCGGCATGACCTAAAGTCCGCGCATTCCCTCTGCTAGGGGCGAAGCGCCAGGAGGGGGTCAAGCGGACTGATTTGGGCATGGATTTGTGCCATGCTTGTGCTACGGAAAACGATATTTAGCCTCACAATATAGGCTGAGGGCGGCAACGTTTTATTTAGTTGCGCTTTCATGCAGCCTCACCTATATTATGATCATGGCCATTTCAAGCGGCATAAAATTCCGTTGCTACCCGACAACGGAGCAGTCCGATATTCTCGCGCAGTGGATGGGCTGCCAGCGGCTTATCTACAACGCCAAGGTTGCCGAAGAGCGTTATTTCCGTACTTTCCGGAATCATTCGCTGTCGCTGACCGGACTACAGCCGCCGATTGATCAGCAATACGCCCAGTTCAAGGACAAGGAACTCACTCCGTTTCTAGATGTGCCATCTCAAGATGCTAAGAAACGGCGCAACCAGGTTCATGGGCGCCTACAAGAGGTACCTGACAGGACTGTCTGGTCGCCCTGCTCTATCAAAAGAAGGCGGGTCGGCAGTCCGTCTGGATTACCAGCGAGCTATTCAGGTTCGTTCCTACTGGAGGTTCAAAACAGCGGCAGGACAAAACAATATATGAGCACCGGCTGATGCTTGGCACAAAGTCGGTCGATCTGGGCGAACTTAAGTTCAAGGCTCACGACGAGTACGAGGTTCCGGCGGCTATCACCATTACCCGGGAGTCCGGGAAATGGTATGTCTCCTTCTCACAGGCGGTGTTCGATTGCCAAAGCTGTGGCTTTACGGAAAACGCCGATACCAATGCGTCTCTCGTTATCAAGAAGCGCGGCATAGAAATGCTTGTGTCCGGCGTAATTGCCGTAAAGCATCAGAAACGCGCCATGCGGCTAAGGAAGAAGGAAACACTAGGCCGGGAACCGGCCGAAGTTACGCACGGGGAGAAGCAGATAAGACACGCCTTGGGAACTACCCAGGGACTGCATGCTTCTATGATCCGTGAAACCCCCACTGCAACCATGTAAATGGTTCAGTGGCGGGTAGTTCATTCTTCTGGATATTTTGACGGAGAGATGATAAAATCGTCCTCATCGTTATGTGAACATCGTCAGGAGGAATTGCCGCGTGCCCGGCTTGTCCGTTAACATCGATCATATTGCCACGATCCGCCAGGCGAGGAGAGGCGTCGAGCCCGATCCCGTTGCCGCCGCCGCGCTTGCGGAGCTTGCCGGGGCCCGGGGCATCATCGCCCATCTCCGCGAAGACCGCAGGCACGTGCAGGACCGCGACCTGCGCCTCCTGCGCGACGTCGTCCAGACCCTGCTGAACATGGAGATGGCGGCGACCGATGAGATGCAGCGGATCGCCCGGGAGGTCAAGCCCGATTTTTCGACGCTGGTGCCGGAAAAACGGGAAGAGCTCACGACCGAAGGCGGTCTGGAAGTCGCCTCGCGGATCGATTTCATGAAGTCCTACATCGGCCGCCTCAAAGAGGCCGGCATAACCGTCAGCCTCTTCGTCGACCCCGATGAGAAACAGATCGCCGCGGCCAGGAAGGCGGGCGCCGACTGGGTCGAGCTCCACACCGGTTCTTATGCGAACGCGCCGGAAGGGAAGGACCGCGAACGGGAGTTCGCGAAACTCGCCGAAGCTGCGACGCTCGCCGCGGGCCTGGGGCTGCGCGTGGGCGCGGGCCACGGTCTGAACTATGTGAACGTTTCGAGGATCGCGGCCATTCCCGAAGTGGAAGAGCTGAACATCGGGCACAGCATCATCTCGCGCGCCTCGCTGGTGGGTATGGACCGGGCGGTCAGGGATATGAGGGCTTGATAAGACCGTAATGAAACGATACTAACCGCCGAGACGCGGAGTTCGCAAAGCGAAGATTCGTTTCCATTTCATTCGTGTTTTGATTTTCCACGTTTCAGCATCTCTGCGAGTGGAATTGGGAATTTGTTTTACCGAGGGGGAGATCATGATCGTCGGCATCGGCGTTGACCTGGTGAAGATCAGCCGCATCGACAAAGCGGGAAAGGACCATCCCGGCTTTCTTGAACGGGTGTTTACACAGAGGGAACGGGAGTACTGCGCCAGAGCAGAAATTTCCCGCCCAGCACTACGCGGGGAGGTTCGCCGCAAAGGAAGCGGTGCTCAAGGCCATCGGCACGGGCTGGAGCGCGGGCGTCAAGTGGACGGACATGGAAGTGCTCCACGGAGAGGGCGGGGGCCCGATCGTGAACATCTCGGGGAGGGTGAAGGACCTCATGGACTTAAAAGGCGTGAAACAGATCCTCCTGAGCTACTCGCACGACGAAGGGTATGCCGTGGCGCAGGTGGTGCTGGTGGGATAGGAGTCTCAAAGTTCAGAGAACACGTAAGCGGCAGGCTTGAGCCAGGAGCATAAATTCTATGAAAATCGTTACCGCACAGCAGATGAAAAACATCGACCGCAGGGCGATCAGGGGTTTCGGCATCCCGGGCCCGGTTTTGATGGAGAACGCCGCTTCCGCGATCATGGCGGAGATGGAAAAGTTCTTCGACGGTCTCGGCGGCGTCAGGGTCGGCATCCTCTGCGGCAAGGGCAACAACGGCGGCGACGGCCTGGCGCTCGCCCGGAGGCTCAAGATCCGCGGCGTGCCGGTCCGCGTGGCGCTCCTGGCACCCTTTTCCGCGGTAACCGGCGAAGCAAAAGTCAATCTGTCCATCCTTCGCAAGACGGATGTCGAAATCAGGGAAAACGCCGCGGCCCGGTCTCTTGCCGACATCATCTCATGGTCCGATGTCCTGGTGGACGCCCTGCTCGGCGTGGGTCTCGCATCCCCCTTGAGGGGCGCCTATGCCCGGGCCGTCGCCATGGTGAACGCATCGGGCAGGCCTGTTGTCAGCGTCGATATCCCGACGGGCATCGACGCCGATACCGGCGCGGTCATGGGCGCGGCGATCAAGGCCGATCTCACGGTAACGATGGCGCTCCTGAAGCGCGGGCTGGTGCTTTATCCGGGGGCGGAGTACGCCGGTACGGTCCGCGTCGCGGACATCGGGATCCCCCCGGAAGTGATCGAGCAGGAAAAGATCGCGGTCAGGCTGCTGGACCGCGGCTCCGCCTGGGGCGCCGCAGACCGGAGGAAGCGGGACAGCCACAAGGGAGACTACGGCCATCTGATGGTCATTGCCGGGTCGCCCGGCAAGGCAGGCGCGGCGATCATGGCCGCCAGGGGCGCCCTCCGCGCCGGCGCCGGCCTCGTGAGCGTCGCAACGCCGAACGGTCTCGTCCCGGTGATCCAGTCGCAGCTCGCCGAAGCCATGTGCGTTCCCGCGGCGGAAAGCATCGAGGGCACCCTGGGCGTCGGGTCCGAAGAGGAACTGCTCAAGGCCGCGGAGCATATGAGCGCCGTCGCGCTGGGCCCCGGGCTTTCGACCCACTTTGAGACCGCACAGGTCGTGCGAGACATGGTCCAGCGGCTGACGGTCCCCATGGTCGTCGACGCCGACGGTTTGAACGCTTTTGCCGGCTACACCGGCATCCTGAAAAAGGCAAAGGCGCCCGTGATCCTGACGCCCCACCCGGGCGAGATGGGCAGGCTTGTCAGCATGTCATCGTCCGACGTGCAGAAGGACCGCCTCGACGTCGCGTCGCGGTTCGCGAAGGAGCACAAGGTCATCGTGGTCCTCAAGGGCGCGGGGACCGTGGTCGCGCTTCCGGACGGACAGATGTTCATCAATTCGACCGGCAACCCCGGCATGGCCACGGGCGGGACCGGCGATGTGCTCACCGGCATGATCGGCGGGCTCCTGGCGCAGGGCCATCCTGCCGCGCAGGCCGCTTGCCTCGGCGTGTATCTCCACGGGCTCGCGGGCGATCTTGCGGCAAAGGAAAAGGGCGAGGCGGCCATGATTGCCGGGGACCTGATCGAGAAGATACCGGAAGCGATGAAAGAAACGATAGTGATAACGCACGGATGAACACGGTTAAAGTCACGTGTTTGATTGCTGGATAAATGTTGACTAGGATAGTGAAATTTAAGCATTTTCTATCATTATTTTTAATCTTGTCCACGTGTTCATCCGTGGTTATAGTAGCTTATCTATCGAGGTGTTACTATGCTTACCGCGAAAGACATCATGACCAAAGACGTCATCACCGTGAAACCCGACACCTCCATCGAGGAACTGGCCTCCCTCCTGGTCGAGAACGAGATCAGCGGAGCGCCGGTGGTGGACGATTCCGGCAATCTCTACGGCATCGTGACGGAAAACGATCTTATCAGCCGGAACAAGCGGCTCCACATCCCAACGGTGGTCAGCTTTCTTGACGCCGCCATTTATCTCGAAAGTTCGAAGAAATTCGAGCAGGAAGTGAAGCGCCTGACAGCCACGAAGGTCGGCGAGATCTGCACGCGCAAGGTGGTCACCATCACGGAAGACGCCTCCGATCGTGGACATCGCCACGATCATGGACGAGAAAAAGGTCTACCTGCTTCCGGTCGTCAGGAACGGCAAGGTCCTGGGCATTGTGGGAAAACGCGACATGGTGAAGGCCGCGCGCGGCAGACGGAATGATGTTCAGCGTGATCACCGCGACGCCGGAACAGACCTGGCGGATCGGCGAGCTGCTCGGCCGCGCGCTCGGTCCCGGAGACACCGTCTGCCTCTACGGCGACCTGGGCGCGGGCAAAACGAACTTCTCCTACGGCATCGCGCTGGGTCTCGAAGTGGACGCGCAATATATCACGAGCCCGACCTTCGCCTTTGTGAACGAATACAAGGGAAGGACGCCGTTTTACCACATCGACCTCTACCGCATCAAGGACCCCGACGAACTGGAGAATATCGGGTTCGAACATTATATCGGCGGCGACGGAGTTACCGTGATCGAGTGGGCCGACCGGGCGGAAGATGCCCTGCCCGTGGAGCGTCTCAGCGTGTATCTCACCTATGTCGACGACAAGAGCCGGGAGATCGGTTTTCTCGCGGAAGGGGAGCGGTACCAGAAACTGCTGGAAGAGCTGCGGCAGGAACCTGAAGGCGTAAACGATCTTATGGACGCAGATTGACGCAGATGAACCAAGATTAACATTAGAAGAATCGGCACGTATTTTGATGCTGAAACCTGCGGCTTCATGCAATCCATAGAGTTTAGGGCGTTTACGAAGGCATTAAGCCTGATCTGCGAACTGCAGTCTGCGTAAATCAGCGTCGCCTTAATCGATTATGAAAAAAATCGGCATCATCGCAAAAAACATCCCCGCGGCGCGGAAGGCGGCGAAGAAGCTGACGGCCTGGCTTGAACGGCGCGGCATGAAGGTCTATATCGACAACGAGACCGCCGCGGCGCATCAAGGTGCGGGGCTATGACCGTGCGGAGATCCCGGCGCTCGTGGACATGCTGATCGTCCTGGGCGGCGACGGGACGCTCCTGTCCGCGGCCAGACACGTTGCCGACGCCCACACGGACGTCCCTATTTTCGGCGTCAATCTCGGGAGCCTCGGGTTCATGGCCGAGGTGTCTCTTGACGAGCTCTACGGCAACCTCGAAAAGGCGATGGCCGGAAAACTGGAGACCGAGGACCGGATGATGCTGTCCGCGAGCGTCATCCGCGAGGGCAGGCGCCTGGCGCGGTACCGGGTGCTGAACGACGCGGTGATCAACAAGGGCGCGCTCGCGCGCATGATGGAGCTCAAGATCTCGGTGAGCGACGGTCATCTGACGACCCTGCGGGCCGACGGGCTGATCGTGGCGACGCCGACGGGCTCGACCGCCTATTCGCTTTCCGCGGGCGGGCCCATCATCCATCCGACGGTCCACTGCTTCGTCGTGACGCCCATATGCCCTCACACGCTGTCAAACAGGCCGATCGCCCTGCCCGACACGGTCGTTGTCGAGGTTTGTCTTACCTCGCCCAGCGAAGACGTGTCCATCACGCTCGACGGACAGATCGGATTTCCTCTCGTGCAGCATGATGTTGTGGAGATCAAAAAGTCCCGCTTCAAGATGAAACTGATCAAGCATCCCGTAAAGAGCTACTACGAGATCCTCCGGACGAAACTCAAGTGGGGGAATTAAATATAAAGTTCAGAGTTCAAAACATTTACCCATTTTTAAACCCTGCATTCGCGCTTACGCACTCGTAATCACAGGGTGCAGTCCAAAACACTGCCCTTGAAGGGGCAGGGTGACATATTCTGCTGAGCCCCCTTCAAGGGGAGATTGAGAGCGCGGTTCGAGGTACACAACGCTGTTAGCATTACCATGGATGAAATACGTACAAGAGTTTCTTGATATCGTGACCCAGGTCAGGACGCACCTTGAGTATCAAAAGGCGCTCGGGGTGCGTCATGTTGAAACGGCTTCAGGCTCGCGCGCGGTCGAATAAGGCTGCCCCCTTCCCGCCGGAGGTTGAACTTCGAAACATCCCCGGCAGCGGCAGGCCCGGCAGGCGGTCTGGCAGCCGTGCGCGCAGGAACTCGGCAACTGCACGCGCTGCAAACTGTTCAAAGGCAGATCGAACATCGTGTTCGGCGAGGGCGACCCGAAAGCGGTCCTCGTCTTTGTCGGCGAGGGCCCCGGGCAGGAAGAAGACGAGCAGGGAAGGCCTTTTGTCGGCGCCGCGGGCCAGCTTCTGACGGACATCATCGTCAAGGGGATGAAGCTCGCGCGGGAGGACGTTTACATCTGCAATATCGTGAAGTGCAGGCCCCCGGGGAACAGGAACCCGGAACCGGATGAAATCGAGGCATGCGAGCCGTTCCTCAAAAAGCAGCTTCAGGCCATCAATCCCGGCGTGATCGTTGCGCTCGGCAATGTCGCCGTTAAAACGCTGCTCAAGACCGGCGAGGGGATAACCTCGCTCCGCGGGAAATGGCGCGCCTACAACGGCATTCCGCTCATGCCCACGTTCCATCCCGCTTACCTGCTCAGAAATCCCCGGGACAAAAAACTCGTTTGGGAAGACATTCAGCAGGTGATGGAGAAGCTGGGAATGAAGGTGAAGCATAAAGAAGGAGAGGGAAGTCAACTAAAATGTTTTTCTTCGTCAGTGCCGATGGTTCTATCGGGAATCCATGTCTTTGAATCTTGTTTCCCTCATCAAATGCATGGACTTCCGACTTCACGGGAACGAAGGGCTAAGAAGAGTTATTGCAAAATTGGCCGATAAATTCTCCCTGCGGCCCTAGTATTTAATCAATGTCCGATTTAACCCCTTTAATGAAGCAATACCGCGAGATCAAGCGGCAGCACCTTGACGCGATCCTGCTCTTCCGCATGGGCGACTTCTACGAGATGTTCGACCAGGACGCCGTGACGGCTTCGAAGGTCCTCGAGATCACGCTCACGGCCCGGAACAAATCCAAAGGCATCGAGACGCCGCTCTGCGGGTTCCCCTATCACGCGGTCGACGGCTACATCGCCAAGCTCATCCGCCGCGGGTTCAAGGTCGCCGTGTGCGAGCAGGTGGAGGACCCCAAGCTCGCCAAAGGCATCGTGAAGCGCGAGGTCATCCGCGTGGTGACGCCCGGCACGGTGCTGGACTCGAACCTGCTCGATGCCAAGGACAACAATTACCTCGCCGCCCTCGCTCCCGGCAAAGGACGGGTACGGCCTTGCCTTTCTCGACATCTCGACCGGCGATTTCTTCCTGGCCGAGGTCGCGGGATCCGGCAACCTCGCCGAACTCGATACCGTGCTCTCCCGGTTCACGCCGCGGGAGATCGTCCTGCCGAAGGGACACCAGCCCGCACCGGGCCTTTCGGAACTGCTCCGGCAGTATACGCAGGCGATCAATACCTGCGACGACTGGACCTTCGACCACGAGACCGCATACCGCGCTCTTCTCGACCACTTCAAGACCGCGTCGCTGGAAGGTTTCGGCGTCGGCGGCATGAAGAAGGGGATCTCGGCAGCGGGCGCCGCGCTCCGGTACATGGAAGAAACGCAGAAGACCGGCCTCGCGAACATCCGCCGCATGAAACCGTTCCTGCCCGGGAATACCTGGTCCTCGACGCGTCGTGCCAGCGCAACCTCGAACTGGTGAGGAACATCTACGACGGATCGTCCCGCGGCACGCTCCTTTCGGTCCTCGATTTCACCGTCACCTCCATGGGGGGCAGAAAGCTGCGCGAGTGGCTCCTGAACCCGCTCATGGATGCGGCGGAGATCGAACGCCGGCTCGACGCCGTCGCCGGGCTGAAGGACGACCACCGGCTCCGCTCCGACCTCAGGACGCTCGCTCGGCGAGGTCTACGACCTGGAGCGGCTGATCAGCCGCGTATCGCTCGGCGCGGCGAACGCGCGGGACCTTCTGGCGCTGAAGCAATCCTTTACCTCTCTGCCGGACATCAGGGCTGCTCGCGGCCTCCGAGGCGAAGCTGATATACGATCTCGCATCGAACTGGGACGACCTCAGGGACGTCTTCCAACTCATCGACAAGGCCATTCACGACGATCCGCCCTTACGCTGCGGGAAGGCAGGCTGATCAAGAAAGGCCATGACGCCGAGCTTGACGAACTGCGCTCCATCAGCTCCGAAGGCAAGGGCTGGATCGCGGGCATCGAGCAGCGCGAGCGGGAGCGCACCGGCATCAGCTCGCTCAAGGTCAGCTACAACAAGGTCTTCGGCTACTACATCGAGGTCACCAAGGCGAACCTCGCGAACGTCCCGCAGGACTATATCCGCAACCAGACGCTCGCCAACGCCGAGCGCTTCATCACGCCGGAGCTGAAGGAATACGAGGAGAAGGTGCTGGGGGCCGAGGAGCAGATCCGCGAGCTGGAATACCCCCTGTTCCAGGAGGTCCGCGAAGCGGTCGCGGCCGCAGACCGTACGCATCCAGGACTGGCGCGGAGGCTCGCCGCCCTGGACTGTCTCGCTCGCTCGCCGAGGCCGCGGCGAAGGGCAACTACGCGAGGCCGGCGATCCGGACGGCGACACCGCTCAGGATCGTCGAGGGCCGGCACCCGGTCATCGAGCAGCTTGCAGCGGAGGAGCGCTTCGTCCCCAACGACACCCTCCTCGACTGCGAGGAGAACCAGCTCCTCATCATCACCGGCCCCAACATGGCCGGGAAATCCACCTACATGCGCCAGGTCGCCCTGATCACGCTCATGGCCCAGATGGGCAGCTTCGTGCCGGCGCGGGAGGCGCGCATCGGCATCGTCGACCGCATCTTCACCCGCGTCGGCGCCTCGGACACATCGCCCGCGGCCAGTGCACCTTCATGGTGGAGATGATGGAGACCGCCAACATCCTGAACAACGCCACGGCCAAGAGCCTCATCATCCTGGACGAGATCGGCCGGGGCACCTCCACCTTCGACGGCATCAGCATCGCCTGGGCGGTGGCCGAATACATCCACGACGAAGCTCAGGCGAGGACCCTCTTCGCCACCCACTACCACGAGCTGACCGAGCTCGCCGTGACCAGGACCGGGTCAAGAACTACACCGTGGCCGTCAGGGAATGGAACGACCAGATCATCTTCCTGCGCAGCGTCATCGCGGGCGGGGCGGACCAGTCCTACGGCATCCAGGTGGCGCGGCTGGCCGGCCTGCCCAGGCGGTGATCGAGCGGGCCAAGGAGATCCTGCGAACCTGGAAAAGGCCGAGTTCAACGAACTGGGCGAGCCGTGGCCGCGCCCAAGACCGGAGACGGGGAGGGGGAGGGGAGAACGGCGAGGGGGCGACGGGGACGGCGAGGGTCTTGGAGAGAGCGGAAGACTCATTGAGCCGCAGCTCGGGCTCTCCGCGAGCGAGGCGGGACTCGTGTTCAAGGAACTGCAGGACATGGCCTCGACCGCATGACGCCGCTTGAGGCCATGATCAAGCTGCAGGGCTCAAAGAGGGTAGGGGGAAAGTAGACAAATTTTGGATTTCGGATTGCGGATTGACCACTACCCTCTCCTTA
>CAVUHW010000015.1:0-201896 GCA_963741205.1 Nitrospirota bacterium | reverse complement strand
TTGCCCTTATTGCGCTGATCGGCGGGGTCCTGTATCTCGCAGTCAGGAGAATGGTGTTGAGGCCGCTGAAAACGCTCTCTGAAGGGGCTGGACGCCTCGACAGGGGCGACTTTACGCGCCCGATCATCCTTGCCACCGGGGACGAGTTTGAGGACCTGGCGCTGGCGTTCAATGCCATGGCGGGCCGCCTCGAAGAAGTTATCGGGAATCATCGGAGTTCAAGGAGCTACAGGCCAAGCTCCTGAACAGGGAGCGGTTCGCGGCCATGGGCCAGGTCGTGGCGGGCGTCGCTCATGAGATCAGGAACCCACTCTTCGGGATCAGCTCGGTCGGGCAGATCCTTGAGCGGGAGCTTGTGGACCCCCCAGCATCAGGAACTGGTCCGCGCGCTGCTGCGGAAACGAAACGGATGAATCAGATGGTGGAGGAACTCCTCCTGTACGGACGTCCGATGCAACTCACCCTGGAGCGCTGCGACCTGGCGAAGATATGGGAGGAAGTGATCGGCCTGAACCGCGGAGAGCTCGATCAAAGGGGTATCCGGATCAGCGGCGATTCGCGTTCGTTGCGGATGAAGGCAATGCTCGACTCCGCCCAGATCCGGCAAGTGTTCCTGAATCTGCTCAGGAACGCCATCGATGCCACACATCCCGGCGGCGAGATAACGGTCCGGCTGAAGCTCGAAGACCGCTACTTGGTTGTTAAAATCGCGGATACCGGCATCGGCATCCCGCAGCAGAATCTGGACAAGATCTTCGATCTTTTCTTCACGACCAAACCGAAAGGGACCGGGCTCGGCCTTGCCATTTGCAAGAAAATCGTCCAGGACCACGATGGGGACATCATGATCGAGAGCGAAGAAGGCAAAGGCACCGCCGTAACGGTTAAGCTGCCCTTACCGCGGGGGCAGAGGCCGGTGCTTAGTAAAAAACAGGGCGCCGGCTCCCCGATCGAAGCACTCGGAAATTACGGGCTTTGATGAAATCCTATGCGAAGCATTCTGATTATTGACGACGACAAACCATAACGATGGCGCTCCAGCATTTTTTCCAATCCAGCGGCTGGGACGCCTCCGTGGCGCAAACCGGTGAAAAGGGGGTCGAGCTTGCCGACCAGACCGTCCCTGACATCATCCTTCTGGACATGAAGCTCCAGGACATGGACGGGATGGAGGTCCTGAAGCGGCTCAAGGCCCGGCAATGCCCGTCATCCGTCATCGTCATGACGGGATGGGGAAGCATCGGGAACGCGGTCGAAGCGGTCAAACTCGGCGCCGAACAGTATCTCACCAAGCCGGTCGATCTCGTCGAGCTTTCCACGCTCACGGACCGGATCGCCGAGACGAGAAAGCTTAGGATCGAGAACGTTTATTACCAGCAGCGCATGGACCACCCTATCGTCGGGACCTCAACAGAGACCCACCAACTCCGCCACATGATCGACCTGATGGCCGAGAACGCCGATACGACGACGCTCCTCTTGGGCGAGAGCGGGACAGGCAAGGAGCTCGTGGCCCGCGAGATCCACCGGCGGAGCCCGCGCCGCGAACGGCCCTTCCTCGACATCAACTGCGCGGTGCTGTCAGAGACGCTCCTGGAGAGCGAAATCTTCGGCCACGAACGCGGCGCATTCACGGACGCCCGCGAACGCAAGCCGGGGCTTTTGGAAGTCGCCGACGGCGGCACGGTCTTCCTCGACGAGATCGGCGAGATGCCTTTGACCGTCCAGCCCAAACTGCTGAGGGTCCTGGAAACGCGGACCTTTACGCGCCTCGGAGGCACCCGCGAGATCCGGGTGAACGTTCGCGTCATCGCGGCCACCAACAGGGACCTCGCCCGGGCGGTCGACGAGAAGCGCTTCCGCGAGGACCTCTACTACCGCCTCAAGGTATTTCCGATAGACATCCCCCCGCTGCGTGATCGGATGAGCGACGTCCCGCTTCTCGTCGACCACTTCGTTAACCTCTACAACGGCAAGCTGAAGAAAAACAGCCGCGGCTTCACGCTCCACGGCCATGGACCTCCTGAAAGGCTATGCGTGGCCCGGGAATCGTGCGGGAGCTGAAGAACATCGTAGAACGCGCGATGGTCCTTTCCCAGGACGCTTTTCTGGACGCCCACCTGCTGCCGCCGGAGATCGCCGGCAGACGGTCCGCGTTCAGCTCGGAAGACGGCGCTTTGAAAACAGCCCGCAGGACCGTCCAGCGACTGGACGAAATGGAACGGGACTACATCCTGGACGTGCTGGACGCGCACGAGGGCAACCGGTCGGTCACGGCAAGGGTCCTCGGCATCGCCCGTTCGACGCTGCAGGACAAACTGAAAAAGTACGGCGTGGAGGAACCGTCGTCATGAAAAGGACACAGCCTCAGCGCGCCATGCTCTCCTCTGTTTTTTTTTCTCTTTCTCTGTACGCCCGCGCTTCTTCCCGCAGCAACGACCGACGGCCTCATCATCGAGCACGGCACCGAGGACGACCCGCAGCATCGCCCTCACCTTCGACGCGTGCCCCACGGACCTGTCCGACGAATATGACGAGAAGGTCATCGACGTCCTGCTTCACGAACAGGCGCCGGCCACACTTTTTTTGAGCGGACGATGGGTGGAGAAAAACCCCGATAAGGCGAAGTTCCTGGCCACGATTCCGCAGTTCGAGCTCGGGGAGCATAGTTTCTATCACCCCCACCTGCTGGAAAAGGACGACAGCCGCGTCCTCCGGGAGCTGAGAAGGACCCAGGCGATCATCAAAAAGGTCACCGGCAGGACGCCGCAGTATTTCCGGCCGCCCTACGGCGAGGCGGACGAGCGGGTGGCGACACTGGCGAAATCTATGGGGCTCACGACCATACAGTACGACATCGCTTCGGGCGATCCCGACCCCTTGCTCTCGCCGGAAAGAATCGTGCGCGTTGTTCTGCGCGACGCGAAGGGCGGCAGCATTATTGTCTTTCACATGAACCGTAAAGGCGTACACACCGCGGAGGTCTTGCCCCGGATCATCGAGGGGCTCAGGAAGAAGGGATTTACGCTGGTGACGGTGGGGGAAATGCTGAAGGGGGAAATTCCAACTCCCAAACAGCAAATCCCAAATAATTACCAATAACCAAGATCCAAAATTTCAAACGGATTTGAACATCATTTTGTGATTTCGTATTGGGAATTTATTTGGGATTTGGTGTTCGGTGCTTACTTCGCCAACCCCACCCGGAACGTATCGAGCCAGCGGATGTGGCTCTTCTCCTCGTTGATGACCTCGTCGATGGCCTCTTTTTCCTTTACCATCGTCCGAAGCTCGATGAAATAAAGCAGCGTCTCTTTTTCGAACCCGATCGCGAATTTCACCGCGTCGTTCACCGTCCTGATGTGGTCCAGGGACGGCAGGGATTTTCCCTTGCCGAGGAAGAACTCGGACTCGACGAAGGCCCGCATGTAATTGCTCACCTCTTCCCACTGGACCGGCTCGGCGCCGCTCTTCGCGACCTCATCCTTGAGGCCCTTGAAGGTCTTCTCGTGCTGCTTTTCCTTTCTCGCCAGCTCGGTAAAGAGCTTTACCAGTCCGTCGTCCTTCTTGAACTTCTCCGCCATCCCCGTATAGAACTGCTGGCCGAGCACCTCCGTCTGCACCGCCATCTCCATGATTTCGTCGATCGAATACTTGTTCATCGTGGTCTCCCCTGTTCCGTATGAGTAGAATGATCCCGCAGGTATTGGACTGCGGATGATTTCTGAAGGAAATAATAGCGTGGAACGAAGGGCAAGTCAACCGTTCCTTAATCTATGGACAAATATTCCTGGTGTCCATAACGTCACCCGAACAGTGCTGGTGACGATTCGCCCGCCGGAATTCCACCGGCGACAGACGGTGTGGTCGCAAGCCGTGCCTTGGATCCCTGCGGGGAGTCCAGGTGACGGCGAGGATCCCGACGAATACGGGACCGTCCGTGCGCTGCAAGCGCTGCTTGAGAGATTCTAGAGACGGCCGCCCACTTGCTCCACACATGCTTGCCGCGATTTCTCACGGATAGCGGCAGGGTGCCGTGAAGCTGATTTGGTAGCGTCTCCCGAAGTCCCATGAACCTCCGTCCGATTACGAGCGCCGCGCTGTGATGCACAGATATCCCGTACCGGGCGCTGAACTTGAATCTTCCGATTACCGACGTATACGCGGCGTTGATCTCATGAACCTCTATCCCGGAATCGAACGCCCTGGCCCTTAAGATTGTCTGAATCCCGGTATACGCGAACGAGGACAGCATCCGTGCATATTTACGGGATTCTTTCTCAAGGGCCGCCTTCTTTGCGGCAAAATTCAGCTTCTCGATGACAAGCGGTTTTTGTTTCAGGAACGCGAATTCAACGACTTGCTTTACGGCATCACCGATTACGGCAAGCCGCTGCTTCGAGGTCTTACCGTAGGTAACGCAGGGAATCGTGAAATACCCCGCCGGGTTGCCGAATCTGTCCGTCTCGGTAACAGCCAGATGGTCGGCGTTTATGTCGATGCCGACCACCCCGATGCCTTTTTGCGAGACACAGGGGATTTCAGGCAGAGACGCCGTGACGAACACCCGCCATCCCTTGGCGTCTTTCACGAAGCGGTAGTTGATCGCCTGCCATTGGGACCTATCATCGGACAATCTTCTGCCAATGGCGGCAACTACAGCATTATGGCCGTGGCTGAAACGGAGCCCAGGAATATCCAGGTATTTGCCCTCCCCCGCCAGAGCATTCGGCATCCGAAGCTTGAGTGAAATACTGCCGCTTTTCTGCGCAGTGGCAACACAACCCTGACATCCCGCCGTCTCGTCCTTTGATCCGATTACAAAGAACTGACTGCTCCGGGCCTGCTGCCAGTCCTTCTTCCAGTCGATACGGGAAACGTATTCATTTGCCTTAAGTCTAAATTGTGATCTGAACAGCTTCCTGCTTCCAAAGCAGAGGCGGACATTGTCTGCCTCTTTATCGGCTTTGAGTTGATCGAGCCGGGTGACCAGGTTTGCGATACGACGCTTTTTCTGATGCCTCTTGGCGGGATCGGTGATTTCGGAAAGCACGTTCTTCGCCTTCCCGATCCTTTTCTCCATCTCCTGAATTAGTCCGGTCCTTCGCTCCTTAATTGATGCGATCTTGCCCTGAAGCTCCGCTGACGTTGCATTAAACTGCCTGGCGGTTATCCCGAACTTCGGTATGAATTCCCGTTTAAGATCCTTGAGATCGCCGCCAGCCCGCAGCCTGGCAAAAAGCGTTCTCTCCGCCTTGCTGTAAAGCGCTGCATAGGCCGTAAGAGCGGCATCGGTGCCGCTGTCCGCGGCGATGCGGCACTGGTAGGTACGATGCTCCCTCATTCTTTGACTCCGGTGGCGGCCTCAACTGCGCGTTTGGCCCGGTTCTTTGCCGAGCGCTTGCCGTATAGTCTTGTACACAGGGATACAATAACATCGTGGAGATCGCGCACGATATCTTCCTTCATCTCATCAGGTTCCCATTAACGATTATGTAATAACGCAGTCCCCTGAGTTCGTCGTCCCCGAATGACTCTATCGGGGACCCAGCCTACACCCAATAGTTCGAGTGTGGAAGCGCGAGTGCAGGATGTATCTTTGAGAACTCTGGATTCCCGATAGAAGCATTCGGGAATGACGTTCAAAAGGCGACTTTTACACAACCGCGTGGATCTCGGTTTCCGGCAGAACGCATCAGGCGCTTATCCTCGTGCCCGCTTGTCCCTTGAGGGCCGCTGCCATGAGCTCGGGCCTCGTAATGACGACCTCCTTGCCTCCCGCCTCGAGAAACTCGATCGCGGCCTCTATCTTCGGGCCCATGCTCCCCGCGGGGAAATGCCCTTCCGCGTAGTAGCGCTTCATTTCCGCGAGGCCGACCTCGTGAAGGCCCTTCTGTCCCGCCTGGCCGAAGTTGAGATAGACCCTGTCCACCTCCGTCAGATTGATGATGCTTTCCGCCCCTGTCTCTCTCGCGAGGGCGGAGGTTGAAAGGTCCTTGTCGACCACGGCGTCAATGCCCCGAAGCGTCCCCTCGGCGGCTCTCCACGACGGGCACGCCGCCCCCGCCCGCGGCTATCACCACGACGCCTTCGAGGGCGAGCCTCTTGATGACGTCCTTTTCGATGATCCGCACCGGCCTCGGCGATGGCACGACCCTGCGATAACCGCCTGTCACCTTGACCATCGCCCATCCTTTCTCCTTCCGCAGGGCCTCCGCCTCGTCTTCGCGGTAGTAGGGGCCGATGGGCTTCGTCGGGTTCAAAAAAGCCGGATCGTCCTCATCGACGACCACCTGGGTGATGATCGTGGCCACGTCCCGGATCAACCGGACCTTCCGCATGCTGTTATACAGGGTCTGCTGGATCATGAACCCGATGCCCCCTTCCGAGTCGGCGTCGTTCATGAAAAGCGGCATAGGGGGAATGGTATTTCTCGCGCACTCGTTCCTGATGACGATATTGCCCACGATCGGCCCGTTGCCGTGGGTTATGATCACCCTGCGCCCCGCCGCGAGCATCTTCGCGACCTCGGCCATGCAGGCGTCGGCATGGGCGAACTGCTCCTCCACGGTGCCCTTCTCGCCGCGCCGGATGATGGCGTTGCCGCCCAGGGTGATTATGGTGATCTTGTTTTCCATAGCGCTTTTCAAGTAACTGCTGCGCAGGCCCGCACCAAACACGCTTGTCATTCCCGAATGGTTCTATCCCCGATAGATTCATTCGGGGACGAATCCATTTTGAATTTAGCCCCTTAGAAAAGCCGATGGATTCCCGCTGGAGCCTGCCCCAGCATGATTGAAGCAGGGGCGGGAATGACGACCTGAGTAGTCACCTTTTCAGAATGAATTCCTCGATCGCGTTCTTCAGCGGAGCGCCCTCGGTCTCCTCTATGTCATACGTGACCCGTATGGTCTCCTTTTTGAGTTTCAAAAGCTCCTGCAGGTCCACAGGCGTCGCGATCAGCACAAGCTCGCAGGGTGTAGACTCGATGGTCTCCTTGAGTTCCCTCATCTGCAGGTCCGAGTAGCCCATGGCAGGAAGGAGTTTCCCGATGTGAGGATACTCCTTGAAGGTTTCCCGTATCGAGCCTATCGCATAGGGCCTCGGGTCCATAAGCTCCGCAGCTCCGGCTTCCCGAGCAGCTATGACCCCTGCCCCGTAGGCCATGCCGCCGTGAGTGAGCGTGGGGCCGTCCTCTACGACGAGCACACGCTTTCCCCGTATCCTCCCGGGGCCGTCAACATGGACCCGGGAGGCCGTGTGGACTATCCTTGCCTTCGGGTTGAGCTTCCGGATGTTCCCTTCTACTTCCGCCACTGCTTCCGTGCCGGCGGTATTGACCTTGTTGATCACGGCAATGCCGGCCCTGCGGAGATTGGCCTCGCCCGGATGATATAAAAGCTCATGCCCCGCCCGAAGGGGATCAAGGACGACCACCTCAAGACCCGGCCGGATGAACGGCAGGTCGTTATTGCCCCCGTCCCAGAGCAGGATGTCCGCCTCCCTCTCCGCCTGTTCGACTATGGCCTTATAGTCCACGCCGGCATAGACGACCACCCCGGCGCCTACCAGCGGTTCATATTCCTCCCTCTCCTCGATCGTGCAGCCGCAGGCCCGCACGTCGCTCACGCTGCCGTACCTCTGCACCCTGTTTTTGACCAGGTCGGTATAAGGCATGGGGTGCCTGATGGCGACCGGTTTTCTCCCGGCCCCCTTGAGCACGCCCGCGATGTATCTCGTGACGCCGCTTTTGCCTGCGCCTGTCCGGACAGCGCAGATCGAGATTACCGGCCGGGATGATTCAATCATGGTCTTTTCAGGACCGAGGAGGATGAAATCCGCGCCGAGGGCGATGCAGAGGGAGGCCTTGTGCATGACATATTCGTGAGACACATCGCTGTAAGAAAACACTACCTGGTCCGCGCGGTATTTTTTGATGAGGTCCGGAAGCTCGTCTTCAGGCCTGATGGGGATGCCGCGCGGATAGAGGGGGCCCGAAAGTTCGGGAGGATAGGGCCTTCCGCCGATCATGGGTATCTGGGCGGCGGTGAAGGCCACGACCTCGAAGTCCGGGTCGTCCCGATAGACCATGTTGAAATTATGAAAGTCCCTTCCCGCGGCGCCCATGATGATAACGCGCTGTCTCTTCATCCGAAAATGCCTTTCTCCAACGCTTTCCTCCCTCGATGGTCATGCTGCATCTGCGATCGTGGACTCGATCCAGGTGTCTCCATCAACTTTACCATAAATTCCGGTTTTGCTTTTTTCCCGGCCGCCGGAGGCCCGATGATATCGAATCCCCGGCCCCTCTATGTATCCGTGACCGTCTGTGTTCATCCGTGGTCTACTTTGCCGTTTTCGGGTTTACCGGTATTGCACCCGTCCCCTTGCCGTGTGAAGGTCCAGCGCGGGACTTCCCGTCGCCGCGAGGGAGCCGCCCGTCTCGTCTATGATACTGATGTCCCCGCGGCCGGCGCGCACCGTGATCGTCTTCATGTCCCGGGCCGGAACGCGAAAACGCACTACCCCGTCGATGTCCGTGAACCAACCCTCAAGGGAGACGCGATACCGCAGGATCGGAACGGGTCCCTTCAGGAACTCCGCCGACGAGTTGATCTCGTTGCCGGGCAGGCCGAAGCCGTGGATGCTGCCTGAGCATGAGATATCGCCTTTCGGGCCCGTTACCAGATCGAGTTCCACATCGAGCTGGTCCACGAGCACTTCCAGGTCCTGCGGCGCCGGAAAGCCCGCCGGCTGCTTGCAGGGCCGTAGTTCTTCGTAATAAGGGTTCGCAAGCATGCCGCCTCCGATGATCAAAAGGCCGGTGAGGACCGAGCCGGCAATCATGGCCGTTTTCAGCCGCTTGCTGCCAAGGATGAGCGGGTAGAGGGCGGGATGGCCGTCTTCGCGCGCCGGGATCCGGAGCGCGTAGTAGTAGAGGACGTGGGCAATGCCGTAAGCCAGGAGCGCTGACCATACGGCATCGGACAAAAAGTGAGCGCCCGCGGCCATGCGGCCGATTCCGAGCATAGTGCCGATGAGAAGGCCAAACGCGAGAGAAACGACTGCCAGTCGCGGACGGCGGCGCCTCCACACCCACCAGCCGGCCGCGTAGAGATACCCCACCGAGCAGTGGCCGCAGGGAAAAGACTTGCCGTACGTACTGGTCGGGACGAAGGGCTGCGTATATTCGAGCCGCCCCCCGAACTCGACGATCTGCCGGGGCCGCGCGCGGCCCCAGTGGTCCTTCAGCACCACGTTGATGATCAGTCCGGGCCCGACGGCTACGCACAGAAGAATGAAGAGCCCGTACAGCCGAAGCCGTTTCGAGCGCTCGCGAAGAGAACCAATGATGGACAGGGCAACGCCCACCACGGCCAGCGACGCCGTCACCCAGGGTGCAGACCGGTAAAACTGGAACCAGACAGGACGGTTCGCCACGGGCCAGGGATCGGCCTGCCCGGGATGGTAGAAGGGCCGCATGGTTGTGATGTCAAGGTCGGTCACGGCGAACAGGACGATCGCGCAGAGGGCTACCCCTGCCAGAACCACAAGCTCGGGAAGCCAGTAGCGGCGGTAAGATGCGATGGGGCCTTTTGGCGGACTCATGACCATGTGCTTATCTCTTCCTGATATAAGTATAACCTTGAAAAACAGGCCTAAGTACAGCCTTTCTTCGCGGAAGTGCCTTTGCACTAATACCTTTTTTGTCACCATGAGTGAAGCGATGGGCTCGGCAACTGGTCGTAAAGAACAAGATTCTTCACTGAGTTTATAGGCCGAGCGATTGGATATGAGATTCTTCGGCTTCGCCTCAGAATGACAAACTGAGCCGATCCTGTGTTCGTGCAACAGGTTCAGAACCTTTCTCCTTTCGTGTTGACACATGCCCTGATCCGTATTGACATTTCCGTCTTGATTTGTTAGAGTTGCGCCGTGCTAACAGCACTAAGAGTATGCAATTCGGAAAATATGAAATGATCAGGAGGCGGTCATGGGAAACAAACTAGCGATTGTGGTCGGCGGCGGCCCGGCCCCGGGAATCAACGGCGTGATCAGCGCCGTGACGTTCGAGGCGATCAAGCAGGGCCTTGATGTTGTAGGCGTGCATGACGGGTTCAAGTGGCTATCCAAGGGCGATACGCACCATACCACCAATATGGGAAACGACCAGATCTCGCGCATCCACCTGCGCGGCGGATCGATCATCGGTACCTCGCGCGAGAATCCCACGAAAAGCCCGGAGAAGATGGCCAACGTCATCAAGGCCCTGGCGGGTCTCGGCGTAAAATATCTCGTTACCATCGGCGGCGACGACACGGCCTACACCGCGACCCGCCTTGAACAGGAAGCGGGCGGAACAATCGCGGTCTGCCATGTGCCCAAGACCATCGACAATGATCTGCCGCTCCCCCACGGCGTGCCGACCTTCGGCTTCGAAACAGCTCGGACCGTCGGAACCCAGCTCGTCGAAAACCTCATGGAAGACGCGCGCACCGCGGGCCGTTGGTACTTCATTATTGCCATGGGCCGCTCGGCCGGCCACCTGGCGCTCGGCATGGGCATGGGCGCGGGCGCCACGCTCACGCTCATCCCCGAGGAGTTCGGGAGCAAAATTTCGCTCACGAAGGTCGTGTCCGTCCTCGGAGGCGCCATCATCAAGCGCCTCTCCTACGGAAGGAACCACGGTGTTGCGGTCATTGCCGAGGGCGTGGCAACGCGGTTCGACCCCGAGGAACTGACTTTCCTCAAGGACGTGCCCCGGGACGAACACGGCAACATCCGCCTCGCCGAAATACCGATCGGTGATATACTGAAGCAGCGCGTGACCGCGGACCTCGAATCCATCGGTCTTAAGACCACGATCATTGCCAAGGACATCGGCTATGAGTTGCGCTGCCATCCGCCTATTCCCTTTGACCGCGAGTACACGCGGTATCTGGGCTACAGCGCAGTGAATTTCCTCACTGCGGGCGGTTCGGGCGCCATGATCATGCTCAAGGACGGCGTTTGCATGCCGATCAAGTTCGCGGACCTGCTCGACCCCAAGACAGGAAGGACGAAGATCCGCACCGTTGACATCAACTCGGATGATTACCATATGGCGCGGCGGTATATGATCAGGCTTGAGAAGGAAGATATGGAAGGCGAGGCGCTCAAGAAAGTCGCCGCTGCAGCGAAGATGCAGCCCGAGGATTTCAAAAAGAGGTTCAGCGTGGCGGTGGGATAAGGCAGAACCAACGGGGGGAATGGGGAAACGGAGAATCGGCGAAAAGGCAACGCCTTGTCACCCCGTCACCCCCTCTCCCATTCCCCTGTCGGGGTTCCGCTACAGCGCGATGCGCTTCTCCCGCGCGATGTTTCTGAGGACGATCATAGCATTGTGCAGCCGCTGGAGTTTCATGTTCCGCGTCCGGAGCGCGGTGTGATCGCTCAGGACGATCTTTTCGTTCCTCGTGGCCGTCAGCGTCTTGTTCAGATTTTCGTAGAGGTCCTTGACCATATCCTGGTCGAATTTCTTGATGAGCAGCGGATTGACCGAAACGTAGCCTTCAGCCACATCGACGGCGACCGCCCTCATGCTCTTGCCCCTGAACCCGCTCTCAGCCATTGCAGCTCCTAGATCTTGCCGAATGATTTGATGGCCTTGTCCAGAAGCTCCTGGTCCCGCTGCAGGTCTTCAAGCTGCTTCTGGATTTCGGATTTCTCCGCGCCCCGCTGGATACTTTCCTGAAGAGCCGCAATATCCTTGAAGATATCATCCGCCATTTCCTGAATCAGGACTTGGGATCCTCTGCTGTTTTCGCACAAGCGTCCGATCGTTCTTACCAGATCCTTCAGGGTAGGATCGTCCGCCTCACGGAGCCGCAGGGCAACATCCCTTTCTCCCTCGGCCAGCAGCTCCAGGGCTTTGCGTATCCGGATGATGGGACCGACGAAGGTATGGGAATAGATGATGCCGACGATCCCGATAAAGATCAAAAGCGTCACCAGCGTGATGGGAAGAAAGAGGGGAAATTGAACGATTTCAGCGAGCTTCTGGAAAACCCGAAGAAGGACCGAATAGGCTATCAGGAGAAAGATAAGAAAGATGATGAACCGGGACTGCATTCCAGACGCCTGCAGGTAACCCTTGCCCCTGCTTCCTAAAAAATATCTCTTCCCCGATTTTGGCATGAGGTCCTTCGTACAGTGCGATTGGAAACAATGGTCGATAGGGTCCCGCGGTTACCCGGCAATACAAGATCACTATGATTATACTGGCAAATGAATAACGGGTCAAGGCCTTAGTTGCCGATGGTTTTCCCTTGAAGAACGGGGTACTGCTGTGGTAGAGTTTCGACATGGCCCTTATCGACCATCATCACCGTCTCATCGACTATCTGCGCATTTCCGTCACTGACCGGTGCAACCTCTCCTGCGTCTACTGCAAACCCCGCTCGGACATGAAGACGCTGGCGCACCGCGAGATCCTCACCTACGAGGAGATCCTGAGGCTCGTGGACGTTGCGGTGCCGCTCGGCATCTCCCGCGTCCGGATCACCGGCGGTGAACCGCTGGTCAGGCGGGGTATCATCGACTTCATCGCGTCCCTCGGCCGTTTCGACGGGATCGAGGACATCAGCCTCACGACGAACGGCGTGCTCCTCGAGGACATGGCCGAGGCCCTTGTGAAAGCAGGCAAGCCGCGCCTCAACATCAGCCTCGACTCCCTGAAGGCCCGCAGGTTTCGGGAGATCACCGGTCACGATCGCTGGGAGGCGGTGTGGCGCGGCATCAACCTCGCCGAGAAGCTTGGCTTCTTCCCGCTCAAGATCAACATGGTCCCGGTACGGGGCATAAACGACGACGAGGTGGCCGACTTCGCCCGTCTCACGCTCGACCGCCGGGTCCAGGTCCGTTTCATCGAGTTCATGCCCATCGGGGCAAACGACCGCTGGAGCCGGGATGTCTGCGTCTCGTCGGACTCGATTCGCACCGCCATCGAGCGGGAACTGGGCCCGCTCGTCCCCTTCACCGCATCCCCTTCCGGCGGCCCTTCGGACAACTTCCAGGTGCCGGGCGCACAAGGCGTAATCGGGTTCATCAGCCCCATCTCCAGGCACTTCTGCGGCTCCTGCAGGCGCCTGCGTCTGACCGCGGACGGCAAGATACGGCCGTGCCTGCTGTCGGACGCGGAGATCGACGTCAAGTCGTCCCTGCGCGGAGGATGCGACGACAGTGAACTGGAGCGTCTGCTCAGACTCGCGCTCGAAAACAAACCGGAGCGGCATCATATCGAGGAGAGAGGAACAGAGTGCTTCCAAAGGACGATGTCGAGGATCGGAGGATGACTTAGAGCAATTACCAAGCATCCGAATTAGCAAATTCGAAATAATATTCAAATTCAAAGCGCTAATGACCGAAACGTTTCGGGATTTCGAAATCTGGAGTCTTGGAATTTATTTGGAATTTGCATTTTTGAATTTGGAATTTACAATCCTATGTCCAAACTCACTCATCTTGACGACCAGGGCGCCGCGCGCATGGTTGACGTGTCGGGAAAAGATAAAACTCCGCGGGAGGCCGTCGCCGAGGGACGGGTCACCATGCTGCCCGAAACACTCTCGCTCATTCTCGACAAGAAGGTCGCGAAGGGCGACGTCTTTGCGGTGGCCCGGATCGCGGGCATCATGGCAGCCAAGAAGACCGCCGAACTGATCCCCCTGTGCCATCCGATCGAGCTCACCTCCGTCGAAATCGCCTTTGAGCCGGACCTTTCCGGATCGTACGTGCATATTCGGGCCGTTGCGAGAACAACAGACAGAACGGGCGTTGAGATGGAGGCGTTGACCGCGGTGTCCGCGGCCGGTCTCGCTATCTATGATATGTGCAAAGCGGCTGACCGGTCCATGACGATTACCGACGTCCGTCTGATGAAAAAAACAGGCGGGAAGAGTGGGACCTTTGAACGCGAGCCGGGAACCTGATCCTCAAAGGAGATGCGCCATGCAACCGATAGACCCTTTAATGACCGAACACGGCCTCATTGTGAAAATGCTCGAAGTGGTCCGGACAGAAATGCGGCTCGCGCGAGAAAACGACCGGATCGACCCGGCGTTCATAGACGCGACCGTAGATTTCATCCGATGGTACGCGGATAAGACCCATCACGGTAAGGAAGAGGCCATCCTTTTCAGAGATGTGGCCAAAAAGCAAATGGCCCCGGCGCATAGAGATTTGCTTCGCGAACTGCTTGATGACCATAATACCGGCAGGAGGACCGTCGGCCGGCTGGTCGAGGCGCGGGACAAATATCTTCAAGGCTCCCGTGAAGCCTTGAAAGCCATCGTGCATGAATGCGGAACGCTCATCGACTTCTACTACGCGCATATACGAAAAGAAGAGCAGGTTTTTTTCCCGGCGTCCATGGAGTATTTGACCGAACGGGAACAGGATGCCATGCTTCGGGAATTCGAGGAATCCGATAGAAAGATGATTCATGCGAAATACACGGCCGTCGTCGACCGGTACGAAAAGACTACGCCGTAAGCCCCCCTCCCCCTTGAAAAAATCGCTTCACCGCAGTATCATATCTTAGTTTTAGTTTACCCCGTTAGAGTAAGCAACCGACCCCTGTGGAGGTCGACAGCTGCCAGATAGATTATGGTACAAAGCCACAGTCGGTAAGGATTCTAACGCGTTTACCTTTGGGGGGCTCATGAGCGAAGCGCTGAAGGAAGAAGAAAAAAGAATGCGGATGTTGCGGTTTATTGTTGATGTAAACCAGGCGGTCCTCATGCAGCAGTCTGATCTGACGCTGCGGGAGGCCTTTGAGATCCTGACGAACACCAAGAAGGCGGTGCTGAACCTTTTCCCGGACAAGGAAACCGTGTTTGAGCTTGTTTATTCGCCGAGGTTTCGGCGGATCATCCGCGAACGGTTTGTCATTCCCGGGGGCCTCTCGGGCAGCCGCTGAATAAGAATCGAATTGGTTCTTCCTTTTTGCCACTTCCCCGTTTCGCCTCGTCACGGCCACCGATGGAAATATTCAGGCATGACCGAAAACTTTACTATTCGGCTTTCATCTACGAGCACGCGAGTTTCAAGGAATTGAACATTATACATTGAACGCGGAGAATAAAGCAATGCGACCATGCGCCCTCGCGAGGAACTTCAGCCATGGGCAAGTCTGAAAGAATGAATACTTCAAACGGAGGAAGGTTACAATTTACCTTGAATAATATTGGTTAGAAGAAGCATGTTCCCTTTCATTTTTCCACGAATCGATGAAAAAACCACTGTTTGCTCCCCTCCACCGCAAGGAGATAGAGAACCACCAGCCCGACCAGGATCGCATAGAATGACAATGGCGGGGGCACGAAACCGAAGTACCTGCCAAGCGGTGTGAATGGAAGTCCGACTGCAACGAACACGACCGAAAGAGCAATGCCTAATAGCGATATCACGGCAAGACAGGCTGCCGAAATGGGGGTTAGTTTGCGCAACGACCCCTTCACACCAGGCAAGACTAAACCTAATGCGAACAGAACCTGGAGCACTCCAAGGGCCATCCAGACAGGTTTTGGTAAACGTTCAAAGCCCACCTATTGGCGATTGTTGATAATTATTGACCATGTCGATACCACCTATCATATTCCACAAAGCCAGCAAGATTCGAAGAACCCACAGCAGAATGTTCAAATATTTTCACCCCTCCTGATAAAAAGAAACGAGTACCTCGATGATCTTTCTTGCCTGATCGAGGCTCATGAACCGGTTCTCGTTCAGGCTTCATCGCGGAATCTGCTATTAAAGCTCTCCATGAAACAATTGTTAACCGGCTTTCCTGGCCGGATAAACTTGTGCACGCCAGCAGTTAATGATACCAAAAATCTGTGGAAATTGGGTAACACTTTACCGTCCATGGTAATTGAGAGAGACGGCAATAATAAACATCAACGTGCAGGCCAGTTGCCAACGTCGATACCGGTAAACATGATATTTGTTGTTATGGGATTAATAAATTCGGCGGGAAACTTATAATTTCGATAAATGCAAACGGCTGCGACTTACAGGATGTTGATATTGATGGTTTACACTTCTTGAAATACCAGAATTGTCGATGAAGGTTGTAAATCCAAGATATGTCGGTCGCCATTTGCTTGCCAGGAAGGTAGTCAATAAAGCCACTTCAGCAGGTTGTTCTCGGCGGCCCCTACGCAGGCGCGCACCGTTGCGGCAATCGGTGACTCCCATTGAAGGCGTCACACGCCCGTGCGCACCAGTTCGATGACCGTCACCTCCGGCGGAGCGAGAAAGCGTATGGGCGGTCCCCACGTGCCGGTGCCGCGGCTGACGTGAAGCCGGGACCCATTTCCGAGGTCGTAGTCGCCGGCGATCGTCGGAAAGATACGTCGGACCAGGAGGGTGAAGGGAAATATCTGGCCCTTATGGGTATGGCCGGACAGTTGCAAGTCAAACAGTCCGATTGATGATTTTTCCATCCTCGGCTGGTGTTTCAGAAAGAGCGTAAATCTGTCCCGGGGAAGACTTTCCAGGAGTTCCTTCTCGGAAACCGCTTTTTCCATTTTAAACAGTACCGCCGTACGGTCGTCCACCCCGGCTATCGTGATCGGCCCGGCAGAAACCGCCTCGTTGCGAAGCACCCTGAAACCCGCCTCCCTGGTGAAGTCCAGCGCCTTGGCAAGTCCCGCGTAATACTCGTGGTTTCCCGTGATGGCGTAATTTCCATATTTCGCTTTTATCCCGCGAAGCTGTTCGGCAAGACCGGACAGGTGATTGATCTGCGCGTCGACGAGGTCCCCGGTGGAGATGAAGATATCGGGCCTGGCGTTCCTCACGATGTCGAGCATCTTCGCCAGCCTCTCGGCTCTTACGATCAGGCCGAGGTGGACGTCCGATATCTGCGCGATCGTGATCCTGTCGACGCCGGCGGGAAGTTTTGCGGTCTCGATCCTGACCTTCTCCGTCCGGATATCGAACGCCTCAAAATAGCCGTACGCGCAGAGGGCGAGGGAAAGACCGAGGCTCACGAGAAATGACGTCCTTGCGGATACGAGATAAGCGGAGACGTCGGAACGGGTCATCCACCCCGCGGCGCGTATGATAAGGCCTGCAAGGTCGAGGACAAGGGCGCTGCAAAAAAAGAGAAAGAGGGCCGCCATCCAGAAGTAGGCGAGGTACGCCAGTGCCCTCGCCGAGACTTCATAATCATGCTGTTCGAGCGCCCGGATCAGGAAGAGGGCGAAGATCATGAGGAGCATGAAGAGGGCGAGCGCCGCGCCCGCAGCCGGGCCCAAGGCAAAGGCGCTCCTCGCGCGCAGGAACGCGTAGACGTGCACGCCGCCGTAGACAACGAAAATGAATAGAAAGAACAGGCTCATCTGCCGAAACTGACTCCCATGCCCTCGGCGATGTTCACGTACTCGCTGTCGGGCTCGACGAGTTTGAGGCTGCTGATCGCCTTTTCGAGAGGCACTGATGTTATGACCGGGGGCTGATAGGAAACCATCTCGCCGTATTTCTTTTGCGCAATGAGTTCGACCGCGGCGGCCCCATACCGCGTAGCCAGAAGACGGTCGAAGGGACAGGGGCTGCCTCCCCGCTGCACGTGGCCGAGCACGGTCACGCGCGTCTCGAAGCTTGTGCGTTTGCTGATCTCGTTCGCCACGATCTCGCCCATGCCGCCGAGCCTGAGCACGTAGCCATCCGTGGCGCATTCCTTGACCGACATCTCTCCGCCCGCGGGTTTCGCCCCCTCGGCCACCACGACGATGCTGGACTTGCTGCCCGCCTTTTTTCGTTCGCGCAGCCTCTCCGCCACCTTATCCATGTCGAAAGGTATCTCGGGAATCAGGATGACATCGGCGCTTCCCGCCATGCCGGCTTCGAGGGCGATCCAGCCCGCATATCTCCCCATCACTTCAAGAACGATGACCCGCTGATGGCTCTCCGCCGTCGTGTGGAGTTTGTCGAGGGCCTCGGTCGCGGTGTCAACAGCGGTTTGGAATCCGAATGTCACATAGGTTGCCATGAGATCGTTGTCGATGGTCTTCGGAACGCCGATCATGGGAATGCCCAGCTTATGGAGTCCGTACCCGATCTTGAGCGAGCCGTCTCCGCCGATCACGACGAGGACGTCGAGGCCCAGTTCCCTGATATTGTCTAAAACCTCGGACGACATGTCCTCGACGACCTCCTTGCCTCCCACCACGGTTTTGTGGGCAAAAGGATTGCCGCGGTTCGTGGTCCCGAGAATGGTGCCGCCGACAGAAAGGATCCCGCGGGTGTTCCACGATGTCAGTTGACGGGTCTTCGTGGGAGTAAGAAGCCCCTCGAACCCGTCGATGATTCCCGTCACCTCCCAGCCGTACTTGTAGACCGCTGTCTTGACCACCGCCCTGATGACCGCGTTAAGACCGGGCGCGTCGCCTCCGCCCGAAAGGACACCGATTCGCATAAGACCCTCCGAAGTAAGACAAAGTCAAGGGTCAAGTAGCAAGGGTCAAGCCCCAAGGAAGACAGAACCTTGCTACTTGCTACTTGACCCTATATTTAACAGCCTCGCCCCGCCGTCGCCGGCGATCGCTTGCACCTTGTCGCGGGAGAGCCCCGCTTGTTCAAAGTACAGAAGCTCAGCCTCATAGGCTTCCTGATATCGAGGATCGGGTAAGACGCAATCCGTGCCGATTGCGAGAGCGACGCCGATGCCGTGGGCGTAATGTATCATTTCCAAGTGGGAAACGATCACTCCTGCTAGATATGCCTTCATCTCGTCGGATGCCGCGCCTTTATGCGCGGCCCGGGCCAGCGCCCCTACCGTCGGCGTCCAGAACACACCTTGTGCCGCCATCTCCTCGAGCGCCCGCTTCGTCATGAAAAAGCCGTGCTCTACCGAGCGAACCCCCGCTTGCGCCGCGCCGATGATCGCCTGCTCGCCGTTCGCGTGGGCCATTACTCCGAGGCCCGCGCGACGCGCCTCTTCCACGATGAACGCAAGCTCATCCGTCGTAAATCCTCCCGGCGTTATGCTGGCCGGACTGCGAAGACTCACGATCCCGGAGGCCATTGACTTTTATTATACCTGCGCCGGCCCGCGAGAGCTTGTGAATTTCCGCCGCAATCTCGCCGCGACCTTCCACGCAAACGCCGAAGGACGACCCGTAGCCTCCCTTTTTATAAAGCGCCCACCCGGCCGAAATGCAGGCTTTGAAAGCCCTCGTATCGCGCTCCCGGCATGCGGAGAGGCCCGCGCCCCTCTTCGTGCCCGCGTCTCGAAGGGCGGTGACCCCCGCAGCGGCTGCGTCGCCGAGGGCGTCTAAGCTCCGGATATGTACATGCGCGTCGACTCGGCAGTTGGACATGATCGTTCGGCAGTACTCAACAACTTGTGACTGCTCTTGACCGTACTACCTTGCGGCGCCGGCGGCCGACCTGTCAACTCATGCCGTTTTCCACGCCGGACGTCCCTTTTTCCTGCACCTGCTCCCACTTCCTCTTTCCGATGAAATATTGAACCAGCGCCTGGATCCTCCAGAAGGCGTTCATCTGGCGATAGCCGAAGTTCTCCAGCACGCCGTAGATCAGCAGACGGAACAGGTGTTTCCAGCGCGGATACCGCCGGAACGTGAGCTCTTCGAGAAAAATTCCGGCCGTGGACAGGAACACGCCGTAGAACAGGGCAAGGACGATAAAGAGCAGAAGAAACTGGAGATCGAGCAGCCCCAGGAAATAGGAGCAGGGCACCACGACGTACCCGGTCATCTCGACGACAGGGCCCAGGATCTCGAAGAACACATAGTAGGGCATGGTGAACAGGCCGATCCTGCCGTAGCGCCGGTTTAAGAGCATTTCCCGGTACTGGCAGATGGTCTGGATCAGCCCGAGGTGCCAGCGTCTGCGCTGCCTGGCGAGCATTTTTATCTTGTCCGGGGCCTCGGTCCAGCAGACGGGGTCCGAGACGAATCGTATCCGGTACGGTTTCCCCTGGCTCAGCCGGAGTTTGTGCAGCCGCATGACGATCTCCATGTCTTCAGCCACGTTCCCGACCTTGAATCCGCCCGCCTCCAGGACCGCCGGCTTGTGGAAGAGCGTAAAGGCCCCGGAAAGGATAAGCACGGAATTCAGGGCATCGAACCCCACCCGCCCGAACAGGAAGCCCCGCAAATACTCCACGATCTGGAAGAGCACCAGGGCTTTTTTCGGGAGATCTATCTCCTCGATCTCGATCCCGTCCCGCACCCGCACCCCGTTCAGCACGCGCACGACCCCTCCGCAGGCGATCACCGGAACGTTGCTTTCGATCACCGGGACCATGAGCCTCATGAGCGCGTCGCGCTCGATCAGGGAATCGGCGTCTACGGAGCAGAAGTAGGGGCAGCTCGACGCGTTGATCCCGCAGTTCATGGCATCGGACTTCCCGCCGTTCTCCTTGTCGATCACGAGGAGGTTCGGCGTGCCCGCGCCGGCATAGTAACCCCTGACGGTCCGGGTCCCGAGAGAGCCGCGGTTCACCCGGTCGACCCTGGTCATCCCGAAGGCGTCAATCACGGTCAGGAGCGTCTTGTCCGTGGACCCGTCGTTCACCACGATCACTTCGAACGACGGGTAATTCGCGGCCAGGGCCGAGCGGATGCTCTTGATGACGACGTGCTCTTCGTTAAAAACGGGGATGATGATGGACACGGGAGGGGTCTCGGGGGAGGCGCGGTAATCCCTGACCGGCGCGTACTTGATCCGGCGGATGTGCCGCAGGATGACGATGAGCGAGACGCCCAGGAGCATCGTATAGAAGGCGTTGATGACCGCGAAATAGACCCCGACAAAATAGTTGAACCCCAGGATGAACAGGATCACCGCGCTCTTCATCGCGCGTCTCCTTCCGCCAGGATTTCCCGTATGACCTGCCTGGATTGCTCATCCTCTCCGTTTTTGAGATACTCGACGAGGGGCGCCGAGAACCCGTGGGCGATCATGAGAGAAAGGATCTCGCGGGATTTCATGCGCACCGTAACGTCGCGGCTGACCAGGTTTTCGATCAGCCTGCGGGTGAAACCCGTCTTCTCGATCTCCTCGCAGACGTCCTCTTTGGTCTCAGCGGCATACATCGTGAGCGCGTCGAGGAAGACCTCGACGGCGCAGTCGCCGAGTCCCGTCAGGGCCAGGGCCGCCCCGCTTCTCACCTGCCAGTTTTCGTCGAAGAGCAGCTTGCCGAGCGGCCCGGCCGCCTGTTCGCAACCGAGCGCCCTTGCCGCCTTGATTGCCTGGAGCCGCACGAACCACACCGGGTCGGAGAGGAGCGGAATGATGAGCGAAGGCAGATGCTGCGGAAGGTTCTTTTCAGCACGGCCCACCACCTTCAGCGCCCTGCTCCTGACCTCGGGGTCCGCGTCGTTCAGGTGCTCGATAGCCAGAAAAACCGCCCGCGATTCGGGAGGGAAGCGGGAAAGAATTTCGAGCACGGTGGAAACAACCAGCGGCTCGCGATGCTCGCCAAGCTGTTCGATCAGGACGGGCACGGCGGCTGCATCGAAATTCAGGAGCGCGGTTTCCATCGCCTTCCCGGCTACGAGGGACTGCCCCAGCAAACGGGGCAGTTTTTCCACGACCCTCCGAAGGGCTTCCCGGGAGCCTATCTTGCTCAACGCGCGCACGGTAACGGACAGGATGCCGGGGTCCGTATCATCCAGGAGAGGGAAAAGCTTGAGCGCCGACGATTCGTTCTCCATCCTTCCGAGCTTGTCGATGGCGGACTCCTTCACGATCCGGTTCCTGCTCGCAAGCCCGTCTTCATAATACGCAACGTAGCCGAGACCGAGGAACAGCCTCTTGACCTCGCCCCGGTATCGTTCTTCGTCAATCAGCAGGAAAAGAACGTCTTCCAAGGCCTGCCACTCGAGGGACCCGGGATGCGTCCGGTAATCCTCGGTGACGAGATCCGCGCCGCCCGCAGAGAGGTCGGCAATGAGCTTTCTTTCGAAGAAGGTCCGCAGGCGGTCCAGGCGCCGGTACTTCTCCTTGTGGTGGACCCTCCTCACGACACTGGCAAGAAACAGGACCGTGATTGACAGCAGAAGCGCGGCGCTGACAACGACGATTATAATGACCTTTTGTTCGCGCATAGGCATAATCTGGAGCTCATTGCAATTGTCCCGTCTCGGCAGCCGACCCGCTTCGCGGGGCGCCGGTAACGCGTAAATAAACCGCGCAAGCTGAAGTTTGCGGCTTCTTTTTCAGATGAGATCAGGGTCGCTGCATCAGCCCGTTGTCCCGGAAGCTGAAGTGGCTCCCGTCGCCGATGATGATGTGGTCGAGCACCTGAATGCCGAGCACCTCTCCGGCCTGGACCAGTCGCCGGGTCAGGAGGATGTCCTCCTGGCTCGGCTTGATGTCTCCGCTCGGGTGGTTGTGGATGAAGATGACGGCCGCGGCCGACTCGCGGATCGCGGCCTTGAAGGTATCGCGGGGGTGGACAATGGAAGCGGTCAGGCTGCCGATCGAGACGACCTCGTCCCTGATGATCTTGTTCTTCGTGTCGAGCAGCGCGCACCGGAACATCTCTTTCTTGAGGTCCTTCATCCGCGGCTGATAGTACGAGACGACGTCCCCGCTCGAGCAGAACGACGCGCCGGCCAGGCTTGGCTTCTGGTGCCGCCTTCCCAGTTCGATTGCGGCCTTGATCTCCGTGGCTTTCGCTTTACCGATGCCCTTGACGCCATGCTTCCCGCAAATCTCATCGAAGCCTGCCTGCGCAATCCCTTCAAGGCTCTCGAATTTGTCAAGCAGTTCAATACCCAGATCCACCGAAGAGCGCCCATCCCTGCCGTTCCGGATTATAATTGCAAGAAGCTGCGCGTCAGAAAGGGTGCCGGCGCCGTATTTCATCAGCCGTTCCCTCGGTTGTTCATCTTCGGGCCATTCCTTGACGCTCTTTTTCCGTTCGTCAGGCATTAGTCTGCTCCTCGGTAAACACGCTCCGGCCTGCTGATCCCAAGGACCGATCATAACCGCGAGGGAAGTTGTGGATCAGGGCCGCCGGAAAAAAGAATAGTATAAACGAGGGGAAAAGGCAAGAGTTAAAGCAATTGCCGTGAGAATTGAGGATAACCGTAACAGAAAAGGCGGCCGTGCGGCCGCCTTTCGGTGATAAAAACCGGCTCGTTACATCTGCACAAAAGCGTCTTTGGGGGCGTTGCAGACCGGACAGTACCAGTCGTCGGGAAGGTCCTCAAACTTCTTCCCCTCCTGGGCATCGTCATAGATGTAACCGCATATGGTGCATCTCCACATATTTCCGTCCTCCGTTCGATGCTCTTTGGGAAAGTATTTCGTTCCGCAGGCTAAGACCTGCATTCGCCCGACAGGCTGCCGTCGAACTTCTTCTGATACTCCTTCACCTTTTCCGCGAACTGCCTGCCGAATTCGTAGCACTTGCGGTCATCGTCCTCGCTCGGCCGGTAGAGAACCTCGACGCCGGGTTCGACGACCTCAAGCCCCATTTTCTTGAACGCTTCGTAGGCCTCCTTCACCGCGCCGCCGCCCCATCCGAAGCTTCCGAAGGCCGCGGCCATCCGGTTCTTGGGCCGGAGCCCCCGGAGGTGGGTCAAAAACTCGGCAACGGTCGGGAACATGATATTGTTCAAGGTCGGCGTCCCGACGAGCATGGCCCGCGACTCCCACACCCGCTTAATAGCGACGCTCATGGGAGTGGACCTGAGCTTGAGAACATCCACATCGACCCCTGCCGACTTGATGCCCTGCATGAGGGGGATGGTCATGTGCTCGGTGGAGTGCCACATGGTGTCGTACACGATCACGATCCGAAGGTCGGCCTTGTCGTTCGCCATGTCGAGGTACATCTGCAGGATCTTGGCAGGGTCCCTCCTCCAGATGATGCCGTGGTCCGGAGCAATCATGTCGATCTCCAGGCCCAGTTTCTTGACCTCGGCGAGCTTTGCCTTGATGAGTGCGCCGAAGGGCATCAGGATGTTCGCGTAGTAGTCCCTGACCGCGTGCTCCAGCGCCGTAACCGAGTACTGGTCGCAGTATTCGTCGTCGAAGCGGGCTGATGAGGCGAGGTGCTGGCCGAACGCGTCCTGGCTTATGAGGAGCTTGTCTTCCTTCACGTAGCTCATCATGGAGTCCGGCCAGTGAAGCATCGGCGTTTCGAGAAAGGTGATCGTCTTCGATCCGGTCGAGAGGGTGTGTCCGGTCTTCACGATCTGGAACTTCCAGCGTGCAGTGTCGAAAAACCGGTCCAGGGCCTTTTTACCCCGATCAGAGATAAAGATCGTGGCATTCGGGCAGAGCGCCATGATGCGGTCGAGGCTTGAGGCATGATCGTTTTCGATGTGGTTGATGACGACGTTTTCGATCTTCCCGGGGTCCACCAGGCTTTTGATGTTGTCGACGGTATACTCGCCGAAATCGTGCTTCACCGTGTCAATGAGCGTCACGTGCTGGTCGAGGATGAGATAGTTGTTGTAGGTCGTCCCGTTGGGCGTGATATACCCGTGAAAATCGCGGACCGCCCAGTCGATCGCCCCCACCCAGTAAATATCCGGTTTGATTTCTATCGCGCGCATGGCAGACTCCTGATGATAATTGAAATTGAACTTTGAAATTTGATAGTAGTGAGGATTTCGAACTGAGAATTCAGCGCTGTATCTTCACGGCGCTTTCCGTTTCATTCCGCAGAGAGAGCAGTGACCGTAAAATTCAACGTGGTTCCCGATCACGGTAAAATCCCCCTCCATGGACTTCGGCAGGTCCACGCGAAGCTCGTCCGGGACATCGAATATTTTTCCGCAGGCGATGCAGATCAGATGATGGTGCCGGCTGGTATCGGGGTCGTACCGTTTTCTCTCGGGATCGATGGTGAGTTCCCGAAGCGCCCCCGCCCGCGTCAGCGCGTGAAGAGTATTATACACGGTCGCGAACGACATGGACTCGTATTTCTTCCCCACGGCACGGTAGATTTCCTCGGCCGAGGGATGAGAGGTGTTTCCCTTAAGATACTCGAGGATGGCAAGCCGCTGAGGGGTCCGCTTGAAGCACACTGCCTTGTCCTGCTGCCGCGCCTGTTTTGTCTTCGTTGTTAGCATTTTGTTTGGAATGATTATAAAGTAATACAGCGCGGATGTCAAGACTTTTCCGCCTGCCATGCCTCATACGACACGGATAAAAAAAGGCAGACCCTGGAGGGCTGCCTTTCACGAAACGCTTCTGTCCTGATTGCTCAAGCTTACTTCTGGCCGTGCTTCTCGGCCACCTGGATCCGGATCATCGCCCTCAAGAGATCGATGCGTGCCTTTTCATAATCCGTATGTTCCAGTTTCTCGGCGAGCGCCTTTTCCGCGCGCTCCTTGGCGAGCCTCGCCTCGGTAAGGTCTATTTCCGACGCCCGGTCAGCGCCTTCGGCAAGGATGACGACCCGGTCGGCGCCAACCTCGGCATATCCCCACTCGACCGCAAGGTGATGCCATTCGGCGCCCTCGCGGTAAGAAAGCATGCCGACCTTGAGCGTGGTCAGAAACGGTGTGTGGCCCGGCAGCACGCCGAACTCGCCCTCGCTCCCCGGGGCGATCACCTCGTCCACGCGCTCCGACCTGACCACCTGACGGCTCGGCGCAACAATCTCAAGGAGCATTTTCCCTTTTTCAGCGACCATGATATTTTTCCGTTCCTCTGCGCTCAATTTCGTTATCAACGACCTCTACCACGAAGGCACCAAGACACGAAGTAGTTCATCCGGCACATGACGTTCTTAGCGTCTTCGTGCCTTCGTGGCTGAAGGCTTTTCGGATTTTACCGCTTGTACCCGAGCTTTTCAGCCTTCTCAAAAACTTCCTCGATGGGTCCGACCATGTAGAAGGCCTGCTCGGGGATGTCGTCCATCTTGCCGTCGACGAGTTCCTTGAATCCCTTGATGGTCTCCTTAAGCGGCACATACTTACCCGGTGTGCCCGTAAAAGCTTCCGCCACCTGGAAGGGCTGAGAGAGGAAGCGCTGAATTTTCCGCGCGCGGGACACGGCAAGCTTGTCTTCGTCAGAGAGCTCGTCCATACCCAGGATGGCGATGATGTCCTGAAGCTCCTTGTACCGCTGAAGCACGAGCTGCACCCGTTGCGCTACGGAGTAATGCTCTTCTCCGACCACATGGGGGTCCATGATGCGGGACGTCGAATCGAGGGGATCCACGGCAGGGTAGATGCCGAGTTCCGCGATCTGACGGGAAAGCACCGTCGTGGCGTCCAGGTGCGCGAACGCCGTTGCCGGCGCCGGGTCGGTCAGGTCGTCGGCAGGCACATAGATGGCCTGCACCGACGTGATGGACCCCTTTTTCGTGGAGGTGATGCGCTCCTGCAGCGCGCCCATTTCAGTACCGAGGGTTGGCTGATAACCCACGGCCGACGGCATACGGCCGAGGAGAGCCGACACCTCGGAACCCGCCTGCGTGAACCGGAATATATTGTCGACGAACAGGAGCACGTCCTGTCCCATCGTATCGCGGAAATACTCTGCGACGGTGAGGGCCGAGAGGCCGACCCGGAGACGGGCTCCCGGCGGCTCGTTCATCTGACCGTACACCAGTGCCGCCTTGCTGATAACGCCCGACTCCTTCATTTCGGCCCAGAGGTCGTTGCCTTCACGGGTACGCTCGCCCACGCCTGCGAACACGGAGTAGCCGCCGTGCTGCTTGGCCACGTTGTTGATCAGTTCCATGATGATCACGGTCTTGCCCACGCCCGCGCCGCCGAAAAGACCTGTTTTCCCGCCCTTCGTATAGGGCGCCAGGAGGTCGACCACCTTGATGCCTGTTTCGAAAAGCACTTTCGAGGGGTCCAGTTCCTCGAGCATGGGAGCGGACCGGTGGATGGGGAGGTAATCCTTGGTGTTGATCGGCCCCAGCTCATCCACGGGCTCTCCGATCACGTTCATGATGCGGCCGAGCACTTCCTTGCCGCAAGGCATGGAAATGGGCTTGCCCGTGTCATTGACCTTCATGCCGCGCATGAGGCCGTCGGTGGACGACATGGCCACCGTACGCACCCGGTTCTCTCCGAGGTGGAGCGCAACCTCGAGCGTCAGATGGGTCTCGGGCGTGCCGAAGTTCTTGTCCTCGGCCTGATCGATCCTAAGCGCGTTCATCAGTTGAGGCAGGTTTCCGACGGGGAACTCGCAGTCCACCACCGCGCCCATAACCTGTACTATTTTCCCTATGCTCATTGTAACCCCCTGTGAGTAAGTACGACGAAACGGGGAAACGGAGAAACGGAGAGGGGGATCAAAGTCCCCGATTCACCGATTCACCGTTTCTCCGTTTCGGGTTTATTTCAACGCTTCCGCGCCGCCGACGATCTCGGAGATTTCCTTGGTAATCGCGGCCTGGCGCTGCTTGTTGAACTTCAGCGTGAGCCGCTCGATCATGTCCTTGGCGTTCCGGGTAGCAGAGTCCATCGCCGTCATGCGCGCCCCCATCTCGCTCGCCTGGCTCTCCAGCATCGCGCGGTACACCTGCACCTCGATATGCTTCGGCAGAATGGAATCCAGGATCGCCTCCGGCGTCGGTTCATAGAGGTAGTCTACGGCCGCCATGAAGGGGTCCGCCTCCTCGGGCGGCTCCACCGGCAGGAGTTTCTCGAGAGTGACTTTCTGCTGCATGACGCTCTTGAACTCGTTATAGAGCAGGTACACCTCGTCGGTCTCGCCCGCGGTAAAACGCTCGACGATGTTCTTGCCGACGTCGGCAGCCTTGTCGTAGTCGATCGTGCCGAGTTCCGACCACACCTTACCGAGCGTGTACGCCGAACGTTTCCGGAAGAAGTCGCGTCCCTTACGTCCGACGACATTCACCTTTACTTCCTTGCCGTCGGCCTTGAACTGCCTGACCGTCTCGACGGCCTTGCGTAAAATATTCGTATTGTAGGCGCCGCACAGTCCCCGGTCCGAGGTGAGGACCATTAGCTTTACCTGCTTGGGCACGCGCTTTGCGAGGAGCGGGTGCTGTGCGCGCTCCACGCGGCCCGCCAGGTTTGCGATCACTGCGAGCATCTTGCGCGAATAGGGCCGCGCCGAGATCACGCGCTCCTGAGCCCTCCGCAGCTTCGCCGCAGCCACCATCTTCATGGCCTTGGTGATTTGCTGGGTCTTCTTGACGCTCGTGATCTTTCTTTTAATATCTCGTAAGCTAGGCATGTTGACCTTTAAGTTTCGTGTTTATCGTTACCTACAAACCATAAACAACAAACTCTAAACTGATTACGCGGTAAACGTTTTCTTGAATTCCTCAATGGCGCTCTTGATGCGCGACTTGAGGTCGTCGTCGATCTGTTTCTTGCTCTTGATGTCGTCGAGCACAGCCTGGTGCTTGCTCGCCATGAACCGCAAGAGCTCCTGCTCGAACTTTTTCACCGCATTGACCGGGACTTCGTCCACATAGCCATTGGTTCCCGCGAAGATCACGAGGATCTGGTGCTCGACCAGCATAGGCACATACTGGTCCTGTTTCAGGAGTTCAACCATGCGCTGACCGCGGTTCAACTGGGCCAGCGTTTGTTTGTCGAGGTCGCTTCCGAACTGGGCGAAAGCGGCAAGCTCTCGGTACTGCGCCAGGTCGAGGCGGAGCGTTCCGGCCACCTGCTTCATGGCCTTGATCTGGGCGCTGCCGCCCACACGCGACACCGAAATGCCCACGTTGATGGCCGGCCGCACACCGGAGTAGAACAGGTCTGATTCGAGGAACATCTGTCCATCGGTGATGGAGATCACGTTCGTCGGGATATAGGCGGACACGTCGCCGGCCTGGGTCTCGATGATCGGGAGCGCCGTCAGCGATCCGCCGCCCATCTTGTCCGACAGCTTTGCCGCGCGCTCAAGCAGACGGGAGTGGAGATAGAACACGTCGCCGGGGTACGCCTCGCGGCCCGGGGGCCTGCGGAGGAGCAGCGAGAGCTGGCGGTAGGCCGTGGCCTGCTTCGACAGATCGTCATACACGATCAGGGCGTGGCCGCCTTTGTCGCGGAAGTATTCTCCGATGGTGGCGCCCGTGTAGGGTGCGATGAACTGGAGCGGCGCCGGGTCCGATGCAGTTGCAGACACGATGATGGTGTAGTCCATGGCGCCGTGTTCCGAGAGGGTCTTGACCACCTGCGCCACGGTGGAGCGCTTCTGCCCAATGGCGACGTAGATGCAGGTAACGTTCTGACCCTTCTGGTTGATGATGGTGTCAATGGCAACGGCCGTCTTGCCCGTCTGGCGGTCGCCGATGATCAGCTCGCGCTGGCCGCGGCCGATCGGAATCATGGCGTCGATAGCCTTGATGCCGGTCTGGAGCGACTCACGCACCGACTGGCGCTTCACGATGCCCGGCGCGATCACTTCGATTTTCCTGAACTCCTTAGAGGCGATGGGGCCTTTGCCGTCGATGGGCAGGCCGATGCCGTCCACGACGCGGCCGATGATGGCATCTCCCACGGGAACCTCGGCGATCCTCTTGGTACGCTTGACGATGTCGCCTTCGCGGATCTTCGAGTCGTCGCCCATGAGCACAACGCCGACGTTCTCCTCCTCGAGGTTGAGCGCCATCCCCATCAGGCCTCCGGGGAACTCCAGCAGCTCGCCGGACATGACGTTGTCAAGGCCGAAGACCTTGGCGATACCGTCACCGACCGTGATCACGGTGCCGACTTCGGCGACCTCGACGGTCTTCTCAAAATCGGATATCTTCTTTTTTATGATCTCGCTGATTTCCTGTGCCTTGATCTGCATCTCTGTGCTCCTTCTCTTTCCAGAGGATTAGCTGGCTATGACAATCTTTCTTATGCTGTCATTCCCGCGAAAGCGGGAAGCCAATTGGGAAAATGGATTCCGGGTCAAGCCCGGAATGACCGCAAAAAGAAAGGACTTATGAGAAACTAGTTCACCAGTTTCATGCGCATCTTGTTGAGCTGGTTCTTGATTGTCCCGTCGTAAATGGTGCTCCCTATCTGGGCCTTCGCCCCGCCGATCAGGGTCGCATCGATGCTGGAGTCGATGTCCACCTGCTTGCCGGTGAGCATCTCAAGCTTTTTCTTGATGTCCGCAAGGTCGGCCGGGTTAATGGCCGCCGCAGTGGTAAGCCGCACGCTGGCGCGGTTTAGGCGCTCGGCAAGAATGTCCAGAAACGCCTCATGCACGTCTTTGACGTATCTGATCCTGCCTGTTTCCGCCAGGTGCTCCACGAACCGCTGCGTCGACTGCTGCAGATTGAGATTCCCCGCCAGCTCCCTGATAACCGCTCTCTTGTTCTCGGACGTGAATACGGGACTGGTGAAGAGCTTTTGTAAGGCCGGCAGCGTTTCCACGGCGCCGACAAAGGCGGCCAGGTCGGCCCTGGTCTGGTCGACGGTCTTCTTTTCCTCGGCGAGCTGAACGAGGGCCTTGGCGTATCGTTTGGCGATGATCCGAATCAACCCTTGCCTCCCACTTTGGTGATGTATTCCTTCACGATCCGCTCCTGGTCCTGGCTGCTGATCGTTTTCTTGATCCTGCCTTCCGCGAGGTCGATGGAGAGGAGCGATGCCTCTACTGCGAGTGCTGCCTTCGCTTTTTGAACTTCGATATCGATGCCCTGCTTCACCTGGACCTGAACGTCCTGGGCCACCTTCTTGCCCTCGTCAATGAGCGCTTGCCGGTCTTTCTCGCCCCGCTCTTTCGCGTCGGCGACCATCCTTGCCGTCTCTGCCTCGAGTTCCTTGATCTTGCGCTCCATTTCGGCAAGGGCGGCCTCGGCGCGCTCGCGTGCTTCCTTCGATTCCTGCATCGCCTTCGCTATTTCGGCCGAACGGTTTTTGAAGAAATCCCGGACCGGCTTTCTCCCGAAATAGATCACGATTGCGGCGATGATCGCGAAGTTGACGATCCTCGGCAGCCAGTCTCCGAGGAAGGTTATTTCCTCATGTCCCTCGTGGCCCGCTTCCTCTGCGAACGCCATTGCCGCGAACATGCCGGTTCCCGCCAGGCAGAATATTGTCTCTAAAATTCTTTTCAGGCTTTTCATCATTTGGCTTCTTCTCTGAGCTCCGGACTTTGAACTCTGAACTGATTCTAAACAGCCCTTCCGAGCAGCTTGGAGGTAATGTCCTGCGAGAGCCGCTCCGCCTCTTTCTTGAGGTCGGTTTTAGCCGTAGCGGACGCGGCGGCTATCTCGGCCCGCGCCTTATCGAGCATCTCGCCGGCCTTTGCGCGCTCGGCGGCGATCATGTCGCGCTGGGCATCGAGACCCTGCTGGTAAATCGTGTTGAACGTCGTCGTTGCCTTCTGCTTGGCCTCGGACAGGGAGGTGTTATATCCGTCGAGGAGCTGCTGCATGCGATCCTGTGCGGACTTGGCGTCCTCGAACGCCGAGCTGATGCCCAATTCGCGCTCCTGCATGATCTGTCTGATAGGCTTGAAAAGGATGAAGTTCAGCACGATGAGCAGCACGAGGAAGTTGACGAGCTGGAAAAAGAGTGCGTTGGTTATATCGATCATATCGCGATGGCCCCTTGAGGGAAAAGAGAAACGTCCGTTCTGCTCCCACGTCGAAAAAAATTAACACAATGAAAAAATATTGTCAAGATTTTTGCATATAAATAATATAAATGAGCGCAGGGTTTTTAATTATAGAATAGAGCGGCAAGACCGGGCGGGAACGATCCGGGACGCTTAGCACCCGCATCATCCGTCCGGACCTTGAGAATGACAAAGTCCTTTACTCAAGCAACAGGCGGTGGTACAATGACATTTTCCTCCGAGGTTTCCGAATTCTCATGGACAAAATCGTATTAAAAGGCTGCCGTCAGCACAACCTCAAGAATATAGACCTTGAAATCCCGCGGGACAGGCTCGTCGTGATCACCGGTCTTTCGGGCTCCGGCAAATCGTCGCTGGCCTTCGACACCATCTATGCCGAAGGACAGCGCCGGTACGTCGAGAGCCTCTCTGCCTACGCCCGCCAGTTCCTGGGCCAGATGGACAAGCCGGACGTGGATTCCATCGACGGTCTCTCTCCCGCCATCGCCATCGAGCAGAAGACGACGAGCAAGAACCCCCGTTCCACCGTGGGCACGGTGACCGAGGTGTACGATTACCTGCGCCTGCTGTACGCGAGGATCGGCAAGCCCTACTGTTACAAATGCGGAAGGGAGATCGCCGCCCAGACCGTGCAGCAGATCACGGACAGCGTCATGGCCCTGCCCGAGGGCAGCCGCATCCAGGTACTTGCGCCGATCGTGCGGGGCAGGAAGGGAGAATATAAGAAGGAGCTCATGGCCGCGGGCGCCTCGGGCTATGTTCGTGCGCGGATCGACGGCGTGATCAAGGAGCTTTCCGAGCCGGTCCCGATGGACAAGAAAAAGAAGCACGACATCGAGATCGTGATCGACCGGCTCGTGGTGAAGGCCGGCGTGGAGCGAAGGCTCGCCGAGTCCATCGAGACCGCGCTCCGCCAGGCCGACGGCATCGTGCTCGTGAACCTGGTGGACCAGAAGAAGGACCTGCTCTACAGCGAGAAGCTCTCCTGCATCGTGGACGGGATCAGCTACCCCGAGATCGCACCGAACAGCTTCTCCTTCAACAGCCCCCAGGGGGCGTGCCAGACCTGCGACGGTCTCGGCGGACTCCTGGAGTTCGATCCCGACCTTATCGTCCCGAACCCCAACCTCTCGCTCCGGGAAGGGGCGATCAAGCCCTGGGCCAAGCGCACGTCGTTCCAGTATTTCCAGATGCTCGATTCGCTCGCGCAGGGCTGCGGCTTTGACGTGAACCGGCCGTGGAAGGAGCTGAAGCCGGCCCAGCAGAAGGCCCTCCTTTTCGGCATGGACGAGGGCGGTCGTGAAATCGGTGTCAGGACGGACCGGGAAGGCCGCGGCTTGCGAACCCTTCGAGGGTATCCTTCAAATCCTGAAGCAGGCGGTACGACGAGACCGACTCCTTCGCCACCCAGTGGGAGCTCGAACAGTACATGAGCTACCAGACCTGCCCGGACTGCGGCGGGAGCCGCTTGAGGAAAGAATCGCTTTCAATCAAGGTGGCGGGCCTCGGCATCGACGAGGTGACGCGCATGAGCATCAAGCAGGCGCTCGCCTTCTTCGGTGGTATCACGCTCACGGAAAAGGACACCGCCATCGCCCAGCGGATCCTGAAGGAGATCCGGGAGCGTCTCGGGTTCATGGTGCACGTGGGCCTCGATTACCTCACCCTGGACCGCGGTTCGGCCACCCTCTCCGGGGGCGAAGGCCAGCGCATCCGCCTCGCCACGCAGATCGGATCGTCCCTGGTCGGCGTCTTGTACATTCTGGACGAGCCCTCGATCGGCCTGCACCAGCGGGACAACCGCAGGCTCCTCGACACCCTGTTCCGCCTCCGCGACCTCGGCAATACCGTGCTCGTGGTGGAGCACGACGAGGAGACCATCCGCTCCGCCGACCACGTGATCGACATGGGCCCGGGGGCCGGCGTGCACGGCGGGGAGATCGTGGCCCAGGGCACGCCGGAAGAGGTCCAGCGGATCGAACATTCGCTCACCGGGCAGTACCTTTCGGGAAAGGCCTTCATCGAGGTGCCGCCGCTCCGCAGGAACTCCGAGAAATCCATCAGCGTCGTCGAGGCGTCCGAGAACAACCTCAAGAATATTACGGTCAAGTTCCCCCTGGGCGTTTTCACCTGCGTGACGGGCGTGTCGGGGTCGGGCAAGAGCACGCTGGTCGTGGACATCCTGTACCGCGCCCTCGCGCAGCGCCTCTACCGCTCCACGGAGCGCGCCGGCAGGCACAAGGACATCAAGGGCCTGGAGCACATCGACAAGGTGATCGACATCGACCAGTCCCCCATCGGCAGGACGCCCCGCTCCAATCCCGCGACCTACACCGGCGTGTTCGGGCCCGTGCGCGACCTCTTTGCGCAGCTTCCGGACTCGCGCATGCGCGGGTACAAGCCCGGCCGCTACAGCTTCAACGTCAAGGGCGGCAGGTGCGAGGCCTGCGAGGGCGACGGGCTCATCAAGATCGAGATGCACTTCCTTCCCGACGTGTACGTAACCTGCGACGTTTGCCACGGCAGCCGCTATAACCGCGAGACCCTCGACATCAAGTTCAAGGGGAAGAGCATCGCAGACGTGCTCGCCATGACCGTGGAGCAGGCCCATGAATTCTTTCAGAACGTTCCTCCGGTGAAGTCCAAGCTCCAGACGCTCCTGGACGTGGGGCTGGGCTATATAACCCTTGGCCAGTCCGCCACGACCCTCTCGGGCGGCGAGTCGCAGCGCGTGAAGCTCTCGAAGGAACTCTCGCGCCGCGCAACGGGCCGCACTTTTTATATCCTGGACGAGCCCACGACGGGCCTTCACTTCGCCGACACGCAGAAACTCCTGGACATGCTGAACCAACTGGTGAACGCAGGCAACACGGTCGTCGTGATCGAGCACAATCTCGATGTCATTAAGACAGCGGACTGGATCATCGACCTGGGCCCCGAAGGGGGAGACCGCGGCGGCCAGATCGTCATCCAGGGCGCGCCCGAGGACGTTGCCAAGTCGAAAGAATCGTACACCGGGCAGTTTCTGAAGAAAATACTATAAACGAATCCTGATCTCAAGTTTCAAGTCTCAAGCTGAAATGCAAAAAACGACATTCAAAAGGCTAGTTCTAATACTGCATTCTTAACTTGAAACTTGAGACTCGCAACTTGAGACTCTCAATCCGAATCATCCGGAGGCCCCATGAACCGCATTCTTGCTCTTGCTGCCGTCTTCGCCATGCTCATCTCTTTTCCGGCCTGCAGCAGCAAAAAGCCGCCCGAGCAGGCCGCCGTAAAAAGCAAGAACGTCCTTTCCGTCCTGAGAGGAATGAATAAAGCTTACGAGCAGAAAGACCTCGACACCTTCATGTCCGATGTGTCCGCAAGCTTTCCCAACAGGACGACGTTCACAAAATCCCTCACCGAGGTCTTCGCGAAGTACGAGACCATTCATTTCAACATCCAGTACGCCAAGATGCTCATCCTGATCGAAGACAAGGGGCCGATCAGGACGACGTTTACCTGGGACGCGGAATGGCTGTCCTCGAAGGGAGGCGCCCTGAAGGACGGCGGCAGGGTGACACTGGTCTTCGATCCGGGCAGTTTTAAGCTGATTTCCATCGACGGGAAAAACCCCTTCCCCGCCCAGCCGGGAGAGACGCCGGAGCATAAACCATAGTTCAGAGTTCAAGTTCAATGTTGCGAGTTGCGGGTTACGAGTTGCGAGTTAAAACCCGCAGCCCGCAACCCGCCTGCGCCCAGCGCTTACGAGTGCTTCGCGCGAGTGCAGGGTGAAACTCATAACCCATAGACATGAACTACACCGAAGAGCACATACAAACTGATTTCCTGATCATCGGCGGGGGTGTTGCGGGTCTCCGCGCGGCAGTGGAACTCGCGCGCAGCGGCGAGGTCCTCGTGGTGACCAAGGACGCGCCGTCCGAGAGCAGCAGCGAGTACGCCCAGGGCGGCGTGGCCGTCGCGCTCTCGGACGAGGACGAGATATCGATCCATTTTGAAGACACGATCAAGGCTGGCGACGGGCTCTGCCTCCGGAAAGCGGTCAGCACGCTCGTAGAAGAGGGGCCCACCCGCATCCGCGAGCTCATCCTGTGGGGCGCCGAGTTCGACCGGGAGGGCACGAAACTCGCCTTCACGCAGGAGGCGGCGCATTCGAAGCGAAGGATCCTCCATGCCCAGGGAGACTCGACGGGACATGAGATCATGCGGGTCTTGATCGACAAGGTGCGCTCCTCGGGCACGGTATCGAAGATCGACTTCGCCTTTACGCGAGACCTGATCATCCGGGACGGACGATGCATCGGCGCGGTCGTGTGCCAGCAGGCGCTCAAGAAGGTCCTTGTCATCTCGGCGCGCGCCGTGCTCCTGGCCACGGGCGGCGCGGGCCAGCTCTACGAGCGGACCACGAACCCGGCCGTCGCGACCGCCGACGGCATCGCGATGGCGTACCGGGCGGGCGCGGCGCTCATCGACATGGAGTTCGTCCAGTTCCATCCCACGGCGCTCTTTCGCCAGGGCGCGCCGCAGTTCCTGCTCTCCGAGGCCATGCGCGGCGAAGGCGGCATGCTCCGGAACGCGAGCGGCGAGCGGTTCATGGACCGCTACCACCCGGCAAGGGAGCTCGCGCCGCGCGACGTGGTCACCCGCGCAATCCAGTCCGAGATGGTCGAGACAAAATCGAACCACGTCTATCTCGATGTGACGCACCTGAACGCCGGCTACATAATCCGGCGCTTTCCCCGCATCTACCGGACCTGCAAAGACCTCGGCATCGACATTGCCCGCGAGCCCATCCCGGTCTCTCCCGCCGCCCACTACTTCATGGGCGGCGTCAAGACCGACCTCTGGGGCGCCACCAGCATCCCCGGCCTCTTTACAGCGGGCGAAACGGCCTGCACGGGCGTCCACGGCGCGAACCGCCTGGCGAGCAACTCGCTCCTGGAAGGACTGGTATTCGGAGAGCGGGCGGGACTCGCTGCTGCCCGATATGCCCGGAAACAGCCCCGGCGCATTGCACCGGAGCCGCGGTTGACGGGGCGGAGAAAGGGCATGGAACCAGGGTCCAAGCAGGCTTCGGCGCTGGCGGTCGAAGTCAGGGCTTCGCTGAAAAAGCTCATGTGGGAAAAAGTCGGGATCGTGAGAAACGCAAAGGACCTTACCGGTGCGCTCAAGCAACTCAGCGAATGGGACCGGGCGATGAAGGACTTCGGACCGGGCCGGAACTTCTTCGAACTCAGGAATATGATCACCGCGGCCACGCTGATCACCCGGTCAGCCCTCCGGCGCAAAGGAAGCGTGGGCGCGCACTTCAGGAGCGACTTCCCAGCCAAGGGAAGGAACTGGAAGAAAAGAACCGTGATGGTGAAGTAGCAGGTGGAGTAACGCCGGCTCCCATGCCGGAAATCATGAAGGGATTACACAGCGTTTACGACGCGCACCTTCCTATCCCTGCTTCGTGCTCCTTATGGCAAGCGAGGGCTCCTCACCACGGCGGCATGGTCCAGAACGGGTTCGGATAGGGCCGCCCCCAGGGGTCGTAGAGAAACGGATAGTTGTTGTAGTAAGGGTAGTAGGGGTAGTAGTACGAAGAATACGGTCTGTACCTCTCCTCGTCCCAGAGATAGATTTGCCTGATCTCGAAAACCGGATAGGCGTATTCCATCTCATCGATCTTTCCCTTTATCGTTTCGAGGAACTCGCCCGCGAGGGTTATCTCCCTGCCTCTCTTGAAAACTTCGGGGTCGAGCATTCCTCGTGACCTCGGGTAGACGGCAACAAACCTGCCCTCCGCGCGCGCCCCTTCTTTCAGATACCCGTAGGAGTCCACCGGATAGTACAGCGCCTCGATCTGGGACTCCCTGTCCGTCAGCCGGGTGTTCACGATCACGCCGCCGAGAATATAAAGCCTGCCCTTGTAGTTGTCGGGCGTCTCCCGGAGCTGGTTCAGAGGGACGTCGAGCGAGCCTTGACGCATCAACTCGCGGCTCAACACCGGCGAGCAGGCGGTGATGAGAAGCGCAACGCTCATTATACAGAAGAATTGCTTCATGGAATTATTATCCCATGGATGCCGAGAGAGAGTCAAGGCGGGCCTGTACTGATTGTGTCAAAATCGATTGCATGGAGAGCTTTGTCATGGTATATTGTCAGACACTTTCCCTAAGGAGAATGTTGTTATGCCATCAGCCAAACCTTCAATAAGATGCTTTACCTTAAGCACCTGTTCTCATTGCCACAGGACGAAGCGATTTTTTAAGGACATGGGGATCATCGTGGAGTTCACCGACGTAGACCTGTTGGACGGCGCGGAACGGGCTGCGATCATGGACGAGGTGAGAAAGCTGAACCCTGATTGCAGTTTTCCGACCATCTGCATCGGCGACGCCGTCATCGTCGGTTTTAACGAAGAAAAGATCAAAAAGGCATTGGACCTCCCGTGACCCCCGATAAACTTCATGACATCCTTTCGAAGTATGCCGAGTCCCAGGGTATTCGCCTGAACAAGGACAAGCCCTTCGTTATGGACATCCTGCAGGGACTGCTCGCGAACGAGGCGAGGTACGGTTACCGTTCCTGCCCCTGCCGCCTGGCCTGGGGCGTCAAAGAAAAGGACAAGGACATCGTCTGCCCCTGCGTGTACCGGGACCCCGATATCAAGGAATTCGGAAGCTGCTTCTGCGGTCTCTACGTATCCGCCGCGTGGAACGAAGGGGCCGTCGAACACGTTCAGGTGCCCGAGCGGAGGCCGAGGGAAAAGCGGGTGATGTGAGGGTAGAAAGATTCTGGATACTGGTATCAAGCATAAGGAAATCGAAAGATGAAAAAGAGAGACAAGCAGAAGAAAAAAACAGACATGCCCGAGTTCAGCTTCAAAGAGTTCACGCCCGAGGAGAACCGGATCTACGAAGAGGCGGTGAAAAGCTTTCGCGAGGCCGTGGCCTCCGGCAAAACGCTCCAGCAGGCCTATGAAAGCTATGCCATCGAAGACCCCGAATTAAAATCGATGATCCAGGTGGATTTCCTGAAGATCATGATCGCCGAACGCCACTTCGAGAAGAGACAGAGCCTTGAAGATGTGGCCAAGGGGCTCGCCGTCTCGGTCGACCTCGTCAAGAAAACCCACGCGCGCATGCTGCAGGAAGTCGGCGTCTCCGCGGCGAGCCAGTTCGGAGCGGAGTTCGACTCCTTAACGCCGAAGACGAACGACTAGACCTTTTCACCTTCTCCGCTTCGGGGACACTTCAACTGCTAAAACGTGAGCATCCCGCTTAAGGTCAACCCCGAAAAGGTGTCCCGGAAACCTGTATCGACTCCTTTGTTCGTTTCGTACCGATAGCCTATATCGCCCAGGAATGCCTTGGTAAAAGCATACCTGAGGCCGAATTCGAATATCCATCCCGGGCTGTCTTCCCGAAATTCGCCCAAGGCATCCGACCCCTTAAACCGGGTGAAGAGATAGTCGAGCTTGCCGTAGAATGAAAGGAACTGGTCAGCCTGCGCTATTCCCAGTATCCCGAGAAGCGGTCCGTCCAGAGTCGATCTCGATCCTGATACCCTGTTCTGCGCCGATGAGTTCTTGTATCCCGCCACAAGTCCGAAACCGGGAATGACAAAGTAGCCGATTGCGATTTCCGCATCCTGCCGGTTGGACTTGAAATTCGGGTCGTTGAATCTATAATCGGAGGTGGAAACAAGGTACTGTGCTGCCGCAAAAAAAGGATTGTTGAACTTGATTTCGACAGCCGGCCCGAGAAGCATCGTGCTATCCGATGAGACGTCCGACGCGCCCGGGGCGCTCACTGTCCACTGGTTCAGAAACATCTTGAGCCCCACTTCCACCCCCGCCTTTTCCTGGGCCAGTGCACCTCCACTCAACATGCTCAGCAGCAATGCCGCCATAATTGCAAAAAAGACACGTTTCATGACAGCCCCTCCCTCGGTAAAGATAACGCCGGCCCTTCCGCCCGCTCCTTATAATTATACCCTCAATCAGTTCAACGCACAAAGTAGATGGCGGCCGACCGTGTTCGTCACGTTCGCCGCAACCGGCGGAACGCCGACCGCGGTAAGCATGGGGAACGTGATCAGCGTGCCTCCGCCCGCGAGCGCGTTCACCATACCGCCTGCGACTGCGGCAAGACCTATAAGAATGAAATCAACGGCGGTCATCGTGTTTGTTTACCTTTCCCGGCCCTGCGTTGCCAATGAAAATAAAATTTTACCGCAAAAACGCAAAGAGCGCAAAGGGAAGCAGGTTCTTTTTCAAGAAACTACTTCGCGACCCTTGCGCCCCAGCGGTTTAATCTTATTTTGCTCTTCGATTTTCTCTGTGCTCTCTGCGGTAAAAAATTACTCCCACTCGATCGTACTCGGCGACTTGCAAGAGATGTCGAACACCTCCCGGTTCACCTCCCGCAATATGACGGGCGGACCCTGCATTCAATCTCCGGATTAAATGCTACGGCGTGAGACCGAGGGCGACCCTCTTTTTCGCTATCCGCGCATCGAGAAGGACCGCGCCCTTGACCGGGTCCGGTTCAACGACAAAGGACGCTCCGACCAGGCCTTCGAGCCCGTTCAGGAGGATATCGGTAACGGTCTTCGAGCCCAGGACGTTGGGCGGCAGGCCGAGATGGGTGTAGATGCCCGACGCCACGGCATAGGTGCCGATGGCTGCCGCCTTTTCCGAGTACCATTCCGGCGACGATGCTCCGACTGGCAAATCGGAGATATCAACGCCCAGTTCGTTTGCCACAAGACCGCAGAGCTGCAATATCCTTGAATTGTCCACGCAGCTCCCGACGTGAAGCACCGGCGGTATGCCGAGGGCGCCGCAAATTTCTTTGAGCCCAGGCCCGGCCATCTCGATGCCTTCTGGAACGAGGAGTCCTGCCTTGCCTGCCGCCGGGGTGCAGCATCCGGTCACCAGGACAAGGATGTCTTTTTTGATCAGCTCCTTGATAAGGGTGACGTTGGCCGAGTCCTGCTTGATCTTTGGATTGTTGCAGCCCACCACGCCGACGATGCCGCGGACCTTGCCCGCTTTGACCGCATCGATGATCGGGGTCAGCGTGCCACCGAGGGCCGCGAGGATCGCCTCGTTGGAAAACCCGGTCATAATATCCACGGGCTCGCCGGGGATCTCGACGCGCGACTGGTCGCGCTTCTCGAAGCCCTCGATCGCCAGCCGGACGATGGCTCGGGCCTGTTCACGCGCGTTGTGCGGCTTAACCTCGTAGTGGACAGCGCCGGTAAACCGCGCCTTTTCCGAGGTGGTGATAAACTTGGTATGATAGCAGGCGGAGACTTGGACCAGGCTCGGCATGATGCACTGGTAGTCCACCACCACGGCCTCCACCGCGCCGGTCACAATGGCAAGTTCGGTCATCAGGTGGTTGCCCGCAATGGGAATGCCCTGGCGCATCAGCAGTTCATTGCCTGTGCAGCACAGACCCGCGAGGTTGATGCCCACAGCGCCTTTTTCAGCGGCCAGGGCGATCAGGTCGACGTCGTTCACCGCCATCAGAATCATCTCCGACACCACCGGGTTGTGGCCGTGCACGAGAATATTGACCTGGTCTTTTTTAATTACGCCGAGATTGACCTGCGCCTTGCGGAGGGTCGGGGTACCGAAGAGGCAGTCCGAAAGTTCGGTGCCGATCATGGAACCCGACCAGCCGTCGGACAAGGCCGTTCGCGCCGCGTGGACAAGGGTGTTTGTTGCGTCGTTGTCGCAGCCCATGTGGGTGCGGTGCATCATTTCGGCGATCTCGCGGTCAACGCCGCGGGGGGTCATGCCGAGCTTCTTCCATATCTCCCTTCGCTTTTCCGGGGCCCGCTTCAGAAAAGCGACTTCTTTTCTCCTGCTGCCGAAGTCCTTGAAGCATTCTTCCACGAAGTCCTCGGCCACAGCCATCAATCCCCTGCCTTCCGTTTTGATCCCCAACTCTTGGGCAAGCCGCCGCAGCTTCGGCTCATCGCGGATCGTGTAGCCTTCCGCATGGCCCTCGACAACAGCCTCGAGGGTCTCAATCAGGTCGCGGCCGTGATCGGAGTGGCCTGCTGCCCCTCCGGCGATGAACCTGCCGAGATTCCGTGCAACAATGACATCAGCATCGGCCCCGCACACGCCCCGCTGCATTTTGCCGTCCTTTTTGGGACTTATGCGGCAGGGCCCCATGATACAGTTTTTGCACGTCAGGCCGAGGTCGCAGAACGTACAGTGGGGGGTCTGCGTCTGCAGCCGGTCCCAGGCCGTTTCCACGCCATCCTTCCTTGCTTTGTCGAGCATTGCCCAGGCATCGGGATGGATCGACTGCTTCTGCGCGTCAAATTCCTTTTCCTTCGCTTCCTTGATCGACATAGCTTTGCCCTCCTGTCGAGACCTGTTTTCGCAGAGCCCGTCGTTCTTCGACAATGCGGGCTTTGCCTGTACTGAGATTACATCGGAGGGGAAGAGGGTTCAAGAAATCGTTGACAAACGGTAAAAAAATGGTGATGAGCGGGCAAGGGGTTTAGACAGTTCGTGACGAACGGCAGATAGACGGTGATGAACGGTCTATAGAATGGCAAGGGCCTCCTTGAACTCGGCCAGTTTACGGCGGGCGATGGGGACGGACGGGATGGTTTCGCGGTCAAAGGTGATCATGGCCTGTCCGTCGGAAGACACGGAAATTCCCCGCACGTGCTTCAGGTTCACGACAGCGCTCTTGTGGACCCGGAAAAAGTTCGGCCCTGTATACCGCTGGAGGATGACCTTCAAGCTCAGGTGCAGGTAATAGGACCGGTCAACGGTAAATACCTTGCAATAATTACCGTCGGCCCGGAAGCAATAGACCGAATCGGCGTCGAGAAAACGGCAAACACCGTTGTCGTAGACCGGGAACTTTTTGAGCTCCACTCTGCCGCTGCTCGTGTTCATGGCGGCGCCAGTCTGTTCGCTCACATCGATGAAGGTCATGGCCCAATGGGGCCGCGGCACAGGTATGACGATCTCGAACCGGGAGAGGTTGATCATCAGCACCTTGTTCAGCACGTCGATGACCATGGCAAAAGGCGTGTCGGCCTCGGCCTCGCTCAGTTCCTGCAGGAGACCCTTGATCTTTTCCTGGGTCTTGCGGGGATGGTAGTCCAGAAGATTTTTTCCCAGCCCTTCCCCCATGGCCGGAGCGAGGAGCATCTTCGCATAATCGTTCATGCCGATGACGCGGAAGTCCGACGACAGGAGGACCAGCCCTATGTTCAGACAGCTCTTAAGCTTTTGCATCTTGTCCTGCATGAATTTGTTGCCGAGAATCTGACGCGGCGATGTGCCGTAAAAACATTTTTGATCGAGGCGTCTCCTGGTCCCGCTGTTTCCGCGCCTGCTTAGCTCATTCCCACTCGATCGTGCTCGGCGGCTTGGACGAGATGTCGAAGACCACGCGGTTCACGCCTTTTACTTCATTGATGATCCGGTTCGACATGACGCCCAGAAGATCATAGGGGATCTTCGCCCAGTCCGCGGTCATGCCGTCCTGGCTCGTGACTGCGCGGATGGCGACGACGTTCTCATAGGTCCTCTCGTCGCCCATTACGCCCACGGTCTTGATCGGGAGCAGCACGGCAAAGGACTGCCAGATCTGCTTGTACAAACCCGCCTTCTTGATCTCCTCGATCACGATGGCGTCGGCCTCGCGCAGGATGGCGAGCCTCGGTTCGGTCACCTCTCCCAGGATGCGGATGGCGAGACCCGGTCCGGGGAAGGGCTGCCGGTCGATGATGTCGTCGGGCATCTTCATCTCGCGTCCGATGGCCCTGACCTCATCCTTGAACAGCTCCCTGAGCGGCTCCACGAGCTTCAGCTTCATCTTTTCCGGCAGGCCTCCGACGTTGTGGTGGGACTTGATGACCGCAGAAGGACCTTTAAACGAGACGCTCTCGATCACGTCCGGGTACAGCGTGCCCTGGACGAGAAACTCGGCCCCGCCCACGGCATGAGCTTCCCGCTCGAAGACCTCGATGAAGGTGTTGCCGATGATCTTCCGTTTTTTCTCAGGGTCCTCGACCCCGCTCAGGCGGGTGAGAAACTCCTGCGAGGCGTCCACGTACTTGAGGTTCAGCCCCATGTCTTTAAAGGAATGCTGCACCTTCTCCGCCTCGTCCTTCCTGAGCACGCCGTTGTTCACGAAGATACAGGTAAGCTGCTTGCCGATGGCCTTGTGCACGAGAACGGCGGCGACCGAGGAATCGACGCCGCCCGAGAGGCCGCACACCGCCTGTTTGCTTCCCACGGCCTTTCGTATCTCCTCGACGGAATAGTCAACGAATGAGGCCATGGTCCACGACGGTTTGCACCCGCAGATCGTGTAGACGAAGTTCCTGAGGATCTGTACGCCCTGGGGCGTATGCGCGACTTCGGGATGGAACTGAACGCCGTAAAACTTCCGCTTCTCATCGGCCATTGCGGCAGTCGGGGAATTATTCGTGTGGGCGATCGCGTGGAACCCTTCCGGCATCTTCTCGATACGGTCGCCGTGGCTCATCCAGACAACGGTTCCGGGTTGCGGGTTGCGGGCTGCGGGTTGGGAGCCGAGACCTTCAAATAGACCGGCTGAGTCGTCGATGTTCAACTCCGCCCTGCCGTACTCGCGCTTTGCCGACTTGGCAACGGCGCCTCCCAGCACGTGGGTCAAAAGCTGCATGCCGTAACAGATGCCGAGTACTGGTACGCCCAGTTCAAGGTGCGGTTTGTCGATGAGCGGCGCGCCGGGATCATAGACGCTCGACGGGCCGCCGGAAAGGATCAGCCCCTTCGGCCGGAAGGACCTTGATCTTATCGAGCCCGGCGTTGTAAGGATAGATTTCGCAGTAGACCTTTGACTCGCGCACGCGCCGAGCGATGAGCTGGGTATACTGGGACCCGAAGTCGAGAATCAATATTCGTTCGCTGTGGATGTCGGACACGGAAGACTCCTTTCAAAACCCGAAAAAGTACGGCCATATTACCCTATGTAGCGAAGACCTGTCAATCTGAAGATATGGTCAAAAAACTCGTCTTGACAAGGTTCGTGGAGAACGTCTAATATAGATGCCCATGAGCCTGCCGCTCTATCAAAAACTGCGCGCCACGGCGCACCGGGTCGCGGGTACCCTGCCGAAACCACCGTTCTACGAAAGGCATGAAGCCGCCGTACGCCGTGCAAATGAAACGCTCCTGTCGAACGAGACCGTCAGCAGGTGCAGGGAGCACCTTGACGCGTCTGAACTGGAATGCGCTCACGGTCTCTGCCACTGCGAATCGGTTGCGCGCGACGCGGGGGCCATCGTCCTCATTGAAGCGCGGGAAAACGGGCTCGTGAATTCGGACGTCGATACCCTTTTCACGGCGGCGATCATCGCCGGACTGCTCCACGACATCAAGCGAAAAGAGCAGGACCACGCGGTGCGGGGCAGCATCGAAGCGGAAAAAATTCTGGCGAGTCTTGGCATGGGTCTCCGGGACCGGCAGTACATCGCGGATGCCATCAGGAACCATGAAGCGTTTCAGGAAACGTTTGATCGCGACGACGCGGCGGGACAGCTCGTGAGCGACGCGCTCTACGATGCCGACAAGTTCAGGTGGGGGCCGGAGAATTTCACAACCACGCTCTGGCTCATGGTGGATGCGCACAACACGCCGTCCGGAAGCGCTTCACCGGATCTTTAAGGAAAAAATGAAAGGCATCGAAAAAATCAAGGAAACGTTCCGGACCGATACCGGCAAGCGATACGGCCCGGAATTTATCGATCAGGGCATTACGATAGGCAATGCGATCTATGATGAAATGAGCTTAATGTTGCAAGATGGCACATAGGGGCGTGACACTTCCTGACGTCCAATCATATCTCCGATCTGCCCCTTCTCTTTCTTCCCGTACACCTTCCTCATGGTTGCATCGGCCCGGTCCTTGCGCGCCTCGAGGACCCCTTCCCGGAACTTCAGGGTCTCCTCCGCGAACATCGACGACCGGAGCCACTCGTAGGCAAGCTTCAGGAGTTCCGCATCGTCTGTCCGCACCTTCTCGATCCGCTCCGGCAGGGATGTCGTAGGTCTCAAGGAAGCTGCTTCCGAAAACGAACTCGCGGAAATAGTCGGTGTTCGTGCTGACCATGAAGAACATCTGGTTCTTGATGTCCGGAAACTCCTTCTCGCCGAAGGACTTCTTCTTGATCAGGATGTCCATCCAGCCGCGGTTCATTTCATCGTAGCAGGTCCGCCTCCTGGTCCTTGCGCCACTCGTCGATGGTCCACTCCTTGTCCTCCTCGAAACCCTTGCAGTGGTCCTCCTTGGTCATGAAGTAGAACTCGTCCTTGCCGCCCTCCGCGTCCTTCTTTCTCAAGGTCGCCATGCCCACGGGATAATACCGGCAGATGTTCGGACGGTCCTCGTATACCGTACAGCCGTCGGGCGTCAGGAAGGGGCAACTCTTTTTCTCGTCGTCCCGCATCCTGAGCGTGATCACCGGCAGCAGGGTCTTGGCAAGGATCTCGATCTCGCAGTATTCGTTGATGAAGTCCTCGGAGCGTCATGCCGAGCCGTCTTCCTGAGGCGCAGCAGGTCGTAGGGCGGCAGCACGATGTTGATGTTGCTGCAGCAGGCGGTAAAACACCTGACCCCCTTGTGGCAGCGGAATTTGAACCTGCTGTTCTCCGTCAGTTTCACGGGCACGACCTTGTCGGAGCTGCTTTTTTTGAGCGGTTCGACATAAAATCTTCCGCTACCATTTTGTCTTTTTGTCTTTCATGACATCCTCTTCTGATCCTTATTGCTTTGTCTTATTCCTCGTCTTTTATTCCGCATTCCGCAATGCCGAATATTGGTTCACTTCATCCACCCCTGTATCTCATGATGCTGCTTTATGAAAAGCTCGACGCCTTCATGGTCCGGTCCGAGGATGTCCTTGAACCGGTCGAGCGCTTCATAAAACGGCATTTCCCGCACCCCGCTGACAGATTATCGGCGTAGGACACGATCTTTCTCCTCCGGTGTCAGCGGCAGATAATCCTTTTTGGGAAGCCCGAGCCGCTCTGCCTCTGCGGCGGTTATGCCTGCTCCGATGTGACGTTCGATGATATTGACGAGCGCCGTCTGAAAAGCCGAGACTCCGTGCGATCTCCGCCCCTGCCACAGCATGTTCGATCCCGTGCGTCCTCGACCTGCCGATGTCGTGGAAGAGGCCGCCCAACCGTACCAGTTCCCGGTCGACCGAAACCGTCATACGTTCGGCAATCGATAACGCCGTGCGGGAAACCATCTGCAGTGGGCCACGACATCAGGGGAGCAACCGGCCTTGATTAATACCTCAACATCGCGCATAAACCTGTGAATAATACCACTTTACGCTTAAATTTCAAGCAGCGAATGCGGCGCGGCAGCGATAAAAAAAGGCTGCCCCATCGAGTGGGGCAGCCTTGCTGGTATACGATATGCTGCGTATTAACTTGATCAACGGAACGATCAGAAGCGCAACGATGTTGATGACCTTGATCATCGGGTTGATGGCCGGGCCCGCGGTATCCTTGTAAGGATCGCCGACCGTGTCGCCGGTTACCGAGGCCTTGTGGCCGTCGCTGCCCTTCTTGTGCACGACGCCCTTGCTGTCCGTGACGCCGTCTTCAAAGGACTTCTTGGCATTGTCCCATGCGCCGCCGCCGGAGGTCATGGCGATGGCCTGGAACAGACCGGTCACAATGGCGCCGATGAGCACGCCGCCCAGGGCTTCTTTGCCCAGGAGGAGACCCACCAGCGACCGGTACGACCACCGGAAGGAGCGCCGGGAGCATCATCTCATGGATGGCGCTCTTGGTCACGATGTCAACGCACTTGCCGTACTCCGGCTTGCCGGTGCCTTCCATGATGCCCTTGATCTCGCGGAACTGTCTGCGAACTTCCTCCACCACGCCGCCTGCTGCCTTAGCCACGGACTCCATAAGGAGCGCGCCGAAGTAGTAGGGGAGCAGGCCGCCGATGAACAGGCCGCAAAGAACCATGGGGTTCGAAAGGTCGAACAGGATCGTTGTGCCGAAGGAGCGTGAATATTCCGAGAACAGCACCAAAGCGGCAAGGGCCGCGGAGCCGATGGCATAGCCCTTGGTCACTGCCTTGGTGGTGTTGCCGACCGCATCGAGGGGATCCGTGATATCGCGGATCTCTTTCGGGAGCCCGGCCATTTCAGCGACGCCGCCCGCATTGTCCGTGATCGGGCCGTAGGAGTCGATGGCCACAACGATACCGGTCATGGAGAGCATGGACACCGCTGCCAGCGCGATGGCAAAGATGCCGCCGGATGCTGCGTTCGCCTGGCCGGAGAATCCGCCGCCAAGCCAGTAAGCGCCGAGGATCGAGGCAACGATCACGAGCACCGGCGCTGAGGTGGACTTCATGCTGACTGCGAGTCCGGCGATCACGTTCGTGCCGTGGCCGGTCAGGCTCGCCTGTGCAATGTGCTGCACCGGGGAATACTCTTTAGCGGTGAAATACTCGGTGATCCACACGATCAGGCCGGTGAGGGCAAGGCCGATGAGGGAGATGAAGAACACGGTGTTCGCCGTGAATACGCCGGCATTGGCGCCGAGGCCGTCGATGAAGCTCTTGGCCACGAAGTAGAACGCAACTGCCGCGATAACGCCTGCAACGGCAAGGCCCTTGTACAGGGCGCCCATGATGTAGTTGTTCTTGCCGAGTCTTACGAAGTAGGTGCCCACGATGGAAGCGATGATCGAAACGCCGCCGAGCATGAGCGGGAACTCGATCCAGGGGCTGCTTGCGCCGAACACGGTCTTGGCGAGGAGCATGGCGGCCACGAGGGTCACCGTGTAGGTCTCATAGAGGTCGGCGGCCATACCGGCACAGTCGCCCACGTTGTCGCCCACGTTGTCGGCGATCACGGCCGGGTTGCGCGGATCGTCTTCGGGGATGTTCTTCTCAACCTTACCCACGAGGTCGGCGCCCACGTCAGCGGCCTTGGTGTAGATGCCGCCCGCGATACGGGCGAACACGCTCATGAGCGAGCAGCCGAAGCCGAGCCCGATGAGCGCGGTGGATACCTGCTCAGCCGGAGCAAACGTTTTGGCGATGAGGTAAAAACCTGCAAGGCCGATGATGCCGAGGCCCACGACCATGATGCCGGTCACGGAGCCGCCCTTGAACGCAAGGCTGAGCGCGGCCTGGAGGCCTTTGCTCGCTGCCGCTGCCGTACGAACGTTGGCACGGAGCGACACCCACATGCCGATGAAGCCGGCAAGGGCGGAACCCACGGTACCGATGATAAATCCGGCGGCTGCCCACATACCGAGGGCGGGAACGAACGCCAGGATAAGGACCAGAATCAACTGCAACCATTGCAACTGTCTTGTACTCGCGCGCCAGGAACGCATTAGCGCCTTCCTTCACTGCGTTGGAAATGTCGATCATTTTCTGATTGCCTGCATCCTGCTTGTTCACCCAGATCGCGGTTATGATGCCGTAGATGACGCCGGCAACGCCGCATACCAGGGCAAAAAGAATCGTGTTACTCATTATTGCTCCTCCTTTTAAATTAAGATTCTATAAGAAAATAACGTCTCTCAGATTTAATGATTCCCGGTCATCGCTTGAACGCGATGAGGCAGGCACTGCTACATGACAGCCTGTCGTCCTTCCTCCCGGCATCCCTCCCTCCGTGAACGTTTTAGAAACGCCGCGTCCTTAATCGCCCACTTCGCCGAACTTGCCGCCGATCATGTCTTTCAGGTAATGGTTTTCGGCCTTCAGGTTCTTTACCAGCACCCGGACCACATCCCGCATGGAAAGAAGGCCCGACCAGCCCGCTCTCCTCGATGACCGGCGTATGGCGGATGTTGTTCTGGATCATGATGGCCATGACGTAATCGAGGTCGTCGCCGGGCTTGACCACCAGCAGGTTCGTGCTCATGACGTCCTTGATCTTCACGTCCCTGCACTGCGTCGCTTCATTCGCGGTGTTCTTGACGATGTCGCGCTCGGTGATGATGCCGACGAGAGATCCCCGGTCCATGACCAGGAGCGCGCCGATGTTGCACTCCGTCATCTGCTTTGCCGCGTCGAGCAGCGACTGGTCGCTCGTGATGCTGAAGCACTCAATTCCCTTGATGCTTAACAGTTCTTTGACTTTCATGGCTTCGACTCCGTAAATAATGGTGCGAAAGCGAGGTCTTTTAGCTTCTTCATCGCGCTACTCGCTGCCGGTACCTGCGTTTCGCGAACACCATCGCGGTCGTGCGGTAGAACAGGTGCGCGAACTTCGAGTACGGCGCATAGGCGAACAAGCGACCAGATGAACACCAGGTGGAAATAGTACACCAGGTAGCCGGCGTTCATGTCGGCCAGCCGGAGCGCCCAGGCGAGCATGCCCGTTGCGCCGACGCCGATCACGATCGTGAGGAAGATCCAGTCGAAATAGGAACCCATGCCCGCCTTTCCGGCCTGGGCAAACCGGTTCATGAGGAGGATCACGACGCCGGCGGCGAAGGCGATGGAACTCGCGAGGGCAAGGATCTTCACGGGATCGCTGTTCGGGTACGGCGATTCTCCGAAATGGAAGGGCCCGAACGGCTGAATGCCGAGGAGTTCAAAGCCATAGAGGTAGATGATCGCCCAGGTCGTGACGACCGCAAGCCCGGCAAAGGCGTAGAAGAGGAGCATGTGGCCCCACTGACGCGTCCGGTTCACGTTGCAGTCGGCGAACTTCGAATGGGCCAGGATCTGGGTGACGGAGGCGATGATGTCTCCCGACGAGACTGCCGCTGGACGGCATCGAGGCCAGCCTGGGCCTTCATGCCGTTCCAGAGGCGCTTGATCCCCACGAAGGCCGACACGGCGGCGAAGATCGCCGTCAGGATGAACACAGTGTCGATCACCGGCACGGGAACGAACTTGTGGTAGGCCATGATGCCGCCTTCCGCCCTTGGGATGTTCGTAATGTCCGTAGTTCCCGAGCACCATCAGGATGACGTAGAAAAGCGCCATGGGGATGGCGAAGAGGATCGGCAGGAGCTTCGCGTCCGGTCGCGATCTTCGCGAAGAAGGGCATCATCGCCACGTGCTTGATGCTCTGCTTCCTGATGGCGTTCAGCACTTCGCCGGGCTTGGCGCCGCGCGGGCAGTAGGCCGTGCAGTCGCTGCACTGGTGGCAGAGCCACACGTCGGCGCTCGTGATGAGCTTGTCCTTCTGGCCCCACTGGGCGAGGACCATCTCCTTGCGCGGGAAGGGGTTCCCCTCGGGGGTCACGTTGCAGACCACCGAGCAGGTGGCGCACTGGTAGCACTTCTTCAGCGACTCGCCGCCGCCCTTGATGATCTCGTTCACGAACTGCAAGTCAGGTTTGATAACCGTTGCTTCTGACATATATCTCATCCTCCAATTACAGTGTTAGGAGTGATTTTATTTCTTCTAATTCCGCACTCCGCAATCCGCATTCTGTTTACATGGTCCTGAACGGATTCGGTCCGATCTCTTTGATCCTGGCAGCAAACTCATTGAGCATGTCCGGCAGTTTATCGTACTCGTTGATGGCGATCTGCATCAGCTGGACGCGCTCGGATTCGAGCTGGAGCCGGTTCAAGGTCTCGCTGACCTTGCTGAAGCGGGTGTTCGCAAGTTCGCTGCCCTTGACGAAGTGGCACTGATAGTTCTCGCCGAACTTGCAGCCGAGAAGCAGCATGCCGTCGGCGCCCTTGGACAGCGCGTCGGCAACCCACACTAGGTTCATGCCGCCCAGGCAGCGCATGGAAATGAACCGGAATGCCGGATCGATCTTCTTTCCGGCAATGGCCGCCGTGTCGAGCGCCGGGTAGGAGTCGTTCTCGCAGACGAGGCAGATGATCGTCGGACTTGTCCTCATCATCGGAGTATTCGATCGACTTGAGCATGGAGCCGACGATGTCCACGCTGTAGTCCTTGAAGGACACGATGCGCTCGGGGCAGGCGCCCATGCAGGTGCCGCACCGGCGGCACCGGTTGAGGTTGTACTTGGGGATGCCCTTCTCGTCCTCGTCGATGGCGCCGAAGGGGCACTCTTCCGTGCAGCGCTTGCAGGCCGTGCATTTGATGAGCATCGGATCGGGGAACGTGACGTCCCAGGCGCGGGGATGGACCGCGACGCCGCGCGCCACGTGGTCCATGGCCTGGATGGCCTTGAACGCCGCGCCGGCCCCGTCCTCCTGCGCCTCGGCCATGTTCATGGGCTGGTGCACGCCGCCTGCGGCGTAGATGCCGGTCCGGCGCGTCTCATACTGGAAGCAGATGAAGTTCGAGTCGGCGAAACCTGACGCCCCTTCGAGGGTCGGGATTTCCGGTCCCTGGCGATAGCCGAGGTTCAGGATGTAATCCGGCTTGGGCGTCTGCTCGAGGTAATTCTTTTTGGCTTCGTCGCCGCCGACCCGCCGCCTTGGTCAGGCCGTCAGCGTATTCCTGGGGCCAGCGCGTGGTCGGGACCATGCCCGTGGCAAGGACCACGAGGTCCGCCTCCACCTTGACCTTCTCGCCGGTCTTCAGGCCGAAAAGGGTGTTCTCCATCTCAACGAACATGTTGCCGTTCCCCGCGTCGGACACGCCGGTCACGTCCGCCTTGGTGAGCATCACGCCGGGATTGTTCTGGGCCTCTTTGTAATAAAGCTCGGTCCTGCCCGGCGTCCTGATGTCCTTGTAGAAGATCATGGCAAGGGCGTCCTCGTTCTGCCGGACATACTGGGCCTGCTTGAGCGACGTGGCGCAGCACATGGACGAGCAGTAGGGAAGATGGTTCGGATCGCGCTGGCCCGCGCACTGGATAAAGGCGACCTTGAGGGCCGGCTTTCCGTCCGAGGGACGAAGGAGCTTCCCGTTGTTCTTCCTGGCGATCTCCTCGAGCTCGAGGTTCGTGACGACGTTCTTGAACTTGCCGTAGCCCAGGTAATCGAGCTTGGTCGCGTCGTAGGGCTTCCAGCCAGAGGCCATGACGATGGCCCCGATCTTCATGGTCTCGCCGTTCGAGAGCGTCACGTCGTAGAGGCCGGGCTGACCGTCGGTCTTTGTCACGGTCGTTGACTTGTAGACCTTGATGTTCGGGTTGGTCTCGACCTCGGCCACGGTCTTGTCGATGTCGGTGTCCACGATGAGCGGCTTATTGAAGTAGGAACCGGTCGGGATCTTCTTGTAGAGCTTGTTCACGAAGCCGCCGAGCTGGGCGTCCTTCTCGACGAGAACGACCTTCTCGCCCGCCCCGGCGGCCGAGAGCGCGGCGGTCATGCCGGCGATGCCGCCGCCGATCACCAGGATCGTGTTGTTCAGGTCCGGGAGGATGTTCGGCTCCGGCAGGTCGCCTTTCTGGGTTTTCACGATGCCCATGGTAAGGTAATCGTAGGCCGCATCGTTCGTCGCGTCCGTGTTCGGCTCCATGGTCCAGGCCACGAACTCGCGGATGTTGACGCGCTCGACGATGGCGCCGGGAAAATCGAATTCTTCGATATTTGACGCGGGGAGAGCAGGCGGCGATGATGATCGTATTCACGCCTTCCTTCGCCATATCGTCTTTTATCAGCTGAACGCCCTCGGGGCTGCACAGGACGTCGTGGAACTTGTAGTTCTGGACCTTCTTGGCCGCGCCGGCGACCTTCTCAACGTCCATCGCGTCCTTGATGCCGCATCCCTTGCAGATATATACGCCGAATTTCTTCTCCATCCTTATTTCCTCCTCAAGCTCTGGATGCTCTTCATGACCACGCCGGTGGCATCCTGCGCGGACCGCGCCACGTCAACGGGGGTCTTGAGCGTCCCGGTCGCATAGATGCCCGCGGGCAGCGTTGCCTGGTCCACAAACCCGTCGTCGGTCGGTGTAATTCCCGCACCCTTGAGGGACTCTGTCGAGGGCTGCATGCCCGTTGCCAGGACGACCATGTCGAAGGTCTCGGTGACCTTGCCGCCGCCGTGGATGTCCTCGGCGGTGACCTTCACGTCGCCGTTCTCCGCCTGCTCGATCTTGGCTACCTTGCCCTTGAGGAAGGACACGTTCTGGTCTTCCTTGATCTTGGTATAGAACCGGTTCTCGTAGAGACCGGGGGTCCGCATGTCGATATAGAAGATCTTTGCCTTGGAATCGGGATAGAGCTCGCGAACATAGGTCGCCTGCTTGATGGACGCCAGGCAGCAGATATAGGAGCAATGGGCCAGATGGTTCTCGTCGCGGGAGCCCGCGCACTGCACGAAGGCGATGTTCTTCACTTCTTTGCCGTCCGAGGGACGCACGACCTTGCCCGGCCGTGGGGCCGTTGGGTGCGGCCAGCCGCTCCATCATCATGTTCGTGATCACGTTCTGGACCTTGCCGAACCCGAGGTTGTCCATCTTCGTCGCATCGTAGGGGTTCCAGCCCGTGGCCATGACCACGGCGCCGACCTTCACGTTCACGGTCTCGGGCTTCATGTCGAGGTGGATCGCGTCGTACTTGCAGGCCTCGGCGCACTTGGCGCAGGCCGCGCCCTTGCAGACCTTGCTGTCGATGACGTACTGGAGCGGGAAGGCCTGGTTGTGAGGGAGGTAGGCGGCCTTGGTCTTGCTCATGCCGAAATCGAAGTCGTTCGGCCGCTCGATCTCGCAGGCCTCCGCGCACTTGTTGCAGCCCGTGCACTTTTCGTTCACGAACCGGGGCTGTATCTTGATGGTCACGTCGAAGTTGCCCTCGGTGCCGGAGATCTTCTCCACCTCGGCCAGGGTATAGATCTTGACCTGGCCGTTGTTCTTGATGCGCTTGTACTGGATCTCGAGGCCGCAGTTCGGCGGGCAGAGTTTCCAGAAGTACTTGTTCAGCTGCGTCACCCGGCCGCCGAGATAGGCGTTCTTTTCCACGATGATCACATCGGAACCCGCCTCCGCGGCTTCTACCGCCGCCGTGAGGCCGGAAAAGCCCCCGCCGACAACCAACACCTTATTTTCCGCCATGATATCCTATTCCTCCTTAAGGCAGTATAACCGTGAAAGTTGGAGATTGGAAATTGAAGATTGGAAATTTTAAATTTGAAGAAAAGAACGGTAGATCCTTTTCCCTCGATTTCAATTTGAAATTTCCAATTTTCAATTTTCAATAAAATCTCCGGGAAGGGCAATGCCCTCCCCGGAGTTGTGAATGTTCTTAATGTTTTACAGGAGCTGCATCCTCAACCAGCTGTACGTAGGGGACCTTCTTGACTTCCCAAGTGTCCTTCTCGAGGTCGTACTTGGAGTTGACGAAGCACTTCCAGTTGGTGTCGTCCATCTTGTCGAAGTCGCCGCGATAGTAGTAGCCGGGATACCGCGACTCTTCCCGGAACAGGATGTGGCGGGCATGGGCTTCCACGGAGAGGATGCGGTGGTAGTTCTCCCAGCAGCGCATCAGTTCGTGCAGGTTGCTTGCGGCCATCTTGGAGGTGTCTTCCTTCAGCACCTGGAGCTTCTGGAGGCCTGCATCCAGCATGGTCTTGGAGGTCATGTACCAGGTCCCGATGCCGCCAAAGTACTCGTCGGAGATCTTCTGCAGACGGGTCTGGAGCATCTTCGGCTTGATGTAGTTCGGGTTGGTGTTCGTGGATCCGTGGTGTAGGTCTTGTGCTTCTCGTAGACCTCGAACGGCAGATAGAGCTCGGCCGCCAGGTGGTCCTCCGTCTCCTTGATGGTCGGCGTGTAGTTCGGGTTGTCGAGGATGAACGCAGATCGCGTTCTTCGCCGCGATACGGCCTTCCGCGTGCGAACCCGAGGAGAACTTGTGGCCCGAAGCGCCGCAGATGTCGCCGCACATAAAGAGGCCCTTCACGGTCGACTGGCGGTTGTAGTTGCCGGCCGGCCACTTCTTGTTCCATTCTTCCGGCGCGCCGAGATCATCGGGACCGCAGCACCAGAAGCCTGCGCAGCCCGCATGCGAGCCGAGGAGATAAGGCTCGGTCGGCATGATTTCGGACGGAACCTTGTCCGGCTCGACGTTCTTGCGCGGCCCAGAGGCCGGCCTGGCCGATGGCCATATCGAGGAAGTCTTCCCATGCCTCTGCCTCGAGGTGCTTCACCTTCTTGGCGCCCTCTTTGTCGCCGAGCTTTTCCTTGAAGTTCTTGTTGATCGCTGCCATTGCCTCATCGGTCCTCATGAGGATCGGGCCTTTGCCGAGCTTCATGTCGCGCATCATGAGGTGGTTGCGGATGGCCGTGCCGAGGTTGTCGACATACTTGCCGTACTTCGCCTTGGCTTCCGCCAGGGCTTCGGGCTTGGCGCAATAGTCTTCGCCGAGGCTGTTGGTCGCCTTGGCCTTGAAGAACAGGAACCAGGCGCCCACCGGTCCGTAGCCGTCCTTGAAGCGGGCGGGCACGAAGCGGTTTTCCATCATGGTGAGCTCTGCGCCGGCCTGGAGGCCGAGAGCGTAGCCGGAACCGGAGTTCCATACCGGGTACCAGGCGCGGCCCTGGCCTTCCTGGGTCGACCGGGGACGGAACACGTTCACCGCGCCGCCGGCTGCCAGGACCATGGCCTTTGCCTTGAATATGTAGATCTTGTTCTCACGAACGCTGAAGCCGGCCGCTGCTGCAACGCGATTCGGCTCCTTTGCATCATTGTAGAGCTTCACGATGAACACGCGCTCGTAGTGGTTCTGCTTTACGCCCGTCGCCGCCCTGTTGGTCTCGAGGGCCTTCTTCGCGGCTTCGGCAACGATGACCTTGTAGGACTCGCCGTTGATCATGATCTGCCACTTGCCGGAGCGGACCGGCTTGCCGCCGTCCTTCAGCATGGCCTTGCCTGCTTCCTTTGCCTGGAAGCCGTCGAGGGAGAAGCCGTCGTCGCCCATTTTCCAGATCGGAAGTCCCCACTCCTCGAAGAGCTGCACGGAATCATCAACGTGACGGCCGAGGTCATAGACCAGGTCTTCGCGGATGATGCCCATGAGGTCGTTCCGTACCATCTTTACATAGTCCGCCGGATCGTTCTCACCCATGTAGGTGTTGATGGCCGACAGACCCATGGCAACGGCGCCGGACCGGTCGGTCGCGGCCTTGTCCACCATGGTGATTTTCATCTTCTTGGGGTTTGCCCAGCGGGCGCCTTCGAACGCCGCGCCGCAGCACGCCATACCGCCGCCGATGAGGAGGAGATCGGTCTCGACCGTCTTCGATCGCCGGCTTCTTGCAGAACGAAAACGTACAGGTTTCTTTTTCCATTTGTAGTTCCTCCTTATTTCTTGATTACCGGCATCGGCTTCGACGTAGTGAAGAAGCCCGGCTGTTTGATTTTCGCAAAATCCGCTTCAGGCTTGCCCTTGTAGGGATCGACCGAGCCTTCGGCAGTGGTCCTGATCGGGAACTTGAACCGCTTGAGGATCCCGTTCCGGAACTTGATGGTCCACATGATGGAGTCCGTGCCCCTCATCGGGATCACGTTCGCGCCCAGGGGGGCGAAATCCTGGTAGGCCCGGACCTCGATCGCCTGCTGCGGGCAGATCTTCACGCAGTTGTAGCACTCCCAGCACTGCTCCGGCTCCTGGTTGAAGGCCTTCATGAGATCCCTGTTCAGGGTCATGAGGTCGTTCGGGCAGATATACTGGCAAGCAGTCTTATCTTGCGCCTTGCAGCCGTCACACTTCTCTGTAATCACATAACTCGGCATGTTTCTGTAACCTCCTATCTATAGAATGTAGTAAACTGCATCTTGCAGTCGTTGTGCCGTGCGTTACCTTCTTCTCCGTATGCGTGCCCTCGGCGTGGGCGTGCAGCTTGATCTCCACCTTCTCGGTGAGGCCGGCATAGTATTTCTTGAGGATCTCGAGCACTTCGGGGCGGCTGAAATGATCGGGCACGTTCTCGCCCTCGGAGAGCATCTTCCGGAGCTTGGTGCCGGACAGCATGAGCCGGTCTTCCTTGCTGTGGGGGCAGGTCCTCATGGAGGCCATGCCGTCGCACTTGAAGCAGTAGAACGTATGGTCGATCTTCAGGGGCTGGGTCTCGAGCGCGCCCTTCGGGATATCGTCGAAGATCTTCTGGGCATCGAACGGGCCGTAGTAGTCGCCCACGCCGGCATGGTCGCGGCCGACGATCAGGTGGCTGCAGCCGAAGTTCTGCCGGAAGAGCGCATGGAGCAGCGCCTCGCGCGGCCCGGCATAGCGCATTTCCATGGGATAGCCGCACTGGATGGCGGAGTCCTTCACGAAGTACTTCTCCATGAGGGTGTTGATGGCATCGGCGCGGACATCGGCCGGGATATCGCCTTCTTTGAGCTTGCCCAGGATCTGGTGGATCAGCACGCCGTCCATGGTCTCGATGGCGATCTTGGCAAGGTACTCATGCGAGCGGTGCATGGGGTTCCGGGTCTGGAACGCCGCGATCGTGCTCCAGCCCTTCTCCTCGAACATCTTGCGGGTCTGGACCGGGGTCATGTAGATGCCCTTGAAGGTCTCGGGGAAGTGGGCCTCGGAGAGGACCTTCACCGGACCGGCCAGGTTGAAATCAGGCTGGCCCATGACCTTCTGCACGCCCGGGTGACCTGCAACATCGACTGTCCGGAAGATCTGCTTGCACTCGTGCTCCTTGTCGGACTTGGACATGGCGTACTTCTCGGCCACCTTCATGGTGGCCATGATCGTGCCCGATTCTTCGTCCACGAGGGTGATCTCTTCGTTCTTCTTGAGCGAATTCGGCGAACTCCGGGGTCGCCGAGAGCGTCACCGGGACCGGCCAGAACGTGCCGTCCGCCATCTTGTACTTGTCGCACACGCCCTTCCAGTCCTTCTTCGTCATGAAGCCGGTGAGCGGGGTGAACGCGCCGATGCCCATCATCACGAGGTCTGCGGTCTCGCGCGAGGAGATCTTGAGCTGCTTCAGGGTCTTGGCCTTCTTGAGCTCTTTCTGCAGGGCCGTTCCTGCCAGAAGAAGCGGCATGAGCTTCTTCTTTTTACCGTGAGGCTTTACCAGTGCCATAGTTGTTTCCTCCTTAAAAGAATTTAAATTACTAAATAGGTCCACCGTCGAGGACCTATCGATGGTCCTTTACCCCAGGACGGCGGTCACCTTGTTGAAGATGTCGCTGATGCTGCCCACGCCCATGACGGTCTTCATGATGTTCTTTTTGGAATAGTAGTCGATGAGCGGCGCGGTCTGCTGCGTGTATACGTCGAGCCGCTTCTTGATGGTCGCTTCCTTGTCGTCGTCGCGCTGGAAGAGCGCTCCGCCGCACTTGTCGCAGACGCCTTCCTTCTTCGGGGCCGAGAAATAGATGTTGTACATCTGCTGGCAGCCTTTGCAGGTCCTTCGGCCGGTGAGGCGCTTGAGGAGGTCGTTCATGTCCACGTCGATATTGAGGGCGATGGTAAGAGGCATGCCCATGCCCGAGAGGATCTTGTCGAGGGCCTCGGCCTGGGCCGTGTTGCGCGGGAACCCGTCGAGGATGAATCCGGCCTTGCAGTCGGGCTGTTTGATGCGCTCTTCCACGAGGCCGAGCACGATCTTGTCGGACACGAGCCCGCCCGAGTCCATGATCACCTTCGCTTCCTTGCCGAGCGGCGTGCCGTCGGCCACGGCCTTGCGGAGGATGTCTCCCGTGGAGATCTGGGGGATCTTGTACTTCTCAATCAGCATCTTCGCCTGCGTGCCTTTGCCGGCGCCGGGAGCTCCGAGCAATACTACTCTCTTGGCCATGGGGACTGCCCTCCGTAGATTTGAGATTTTTTCCAGAAGAGAACGTGAAAGGCGAAAGAAACCCTTCTCAAGTTTTTAACCGGCCTATAATGGTTGAAAACGAGTTATTTTTCAAGTTAAAAATTATAATTTGAATATTAGTTTTGTTTATAAATGCAGTTTAGAATGAAAGAATTCAGCTAGTTTTTCAAGAGCTTTACCCCTATGGCTGAGCTTATCTTTCTCTTCTCCGGCCATCTCCGCAAAGGTCCTTTTGTAGCCCTTTGGAATGAATACCGGGTCGTATCCAAACCCCGAATTCCCCTTGGGCGCACGGGAAATGCTGCCTTCTGAATACCCGAAAAATGTCTTTATCGATCCGTCCGGAAAAGCCAAAGCCATGCAGCAAACGAACTGAGCCCCGCGTTTTTCGTCGGAGACGCTGTCAAGTTCGGCAAGAAGTTTTTCATAATTGCGGACGTCGTTCCCGCCGCTTGTCCCGCCCGCATACCGCGCGGAGTACACCCCGGGCGCCCCGCCCAGCGCATCCACTTCGAGTCCCGAGTCGTCGGCAAGAGCAGGCTTGCCCGTGCATCGGCAGACCTCGACCGCTTTCTTCACCGCATTCCCTTCGAAGGTGTCCTTGTCCTCCACGGTCTCGGGGCAGTCAGGAAAATTATCAAGCGAGAGAATGGTGATCGGCAGGCCGGCAGTGATCCGCTTGATCTCTTCGATCTTTTTTTTATTCCGCGTGGCGAGAACGATTTCCATATTTGTTCGTCATTCCTGCCCCCGCTTCCGCACGGATAAACTTGCCCCCGTACAAACGGGAGGGCAGGTATCCAGAGCCCTTGCTTCAGGAACGAGGCGCTACACTATCACAAGTTTATGGGATTTGCAAGGCTCAAGGGTCTTACGAACAGATCAACAGGATTAGGAAGCTGCGAGATCATTATAATGGTAGGTAAACGCCAAGGGATGGCAGGGCTTTCAGGTGACTGCGTCGATTTTTGCGTCTACGGTTAATGGGATTGAAGCGGAAAACCGGTTTGGGCAGTAAAGAGAAGCTCGACGCGGCCTTCATGCCCCGGATTGTAAAAAAGAACGTCGAGCCCTTGCCGGGCTCGGACTCGACCCAGATGCTGCCGCCGTGCCGCTCCGCGATTTTGGAACATATCGCGAGGCCGATGCCCGTGCCGGGATATTCTCCTTCGTCGGAATGGAGGCGCTGAAATATCTGGAAGAGCTTGTCGAAATCACGCAGGGCAATGCCGATGCCGTTGTCGGAGACGGCAAAAAGCCAGCCCTTTCCGAGTCCGGCCCGAGATCCTCGAACAGGAGCTTCTTTGCCTTCGTCCGCATGCCCCGGCTCCGGCGGTTCCGAAACCGGCTTCGCCGAGACGTGAATGACCGGGGGAGCGGCGCGCCGGTATTTCAGTGCGTTGCCGATCAGGTTTTGGAAGATCTGGACGAGCTGTGTTTCGTCTCCCGTAACAGTCGGGAGTTCGTCAAGCGTGATCACGGCGCCGCTTTCGTCGATGGCCGACTTGAGGCTGGAAAGGACCGCGCCCAGGACGGCATTGCAGTCTACGGGTTCGAAGGGCCTGGCCCGCGTGGTCACCCGGGCGTAGGACAGGAGATCGTCGATCAGGTGCTTCATGCGGACCGTTCCCTCCACGATGTAGGAGAGAAACGTCATGCCCTTGGCATCGAGCTTGTCGCCGTATTTTTCCTGCAACACTTCCGCAAACCCGCCGATGGACAGGAGCGGCTCCTTCAGATCGTGCGAAGCGACATAAGCAAAGCGCTCAAGCTCCGCGTTCGACCGGCTGAGCTCCCGCGTCTTTTTTTCCAGGTCCTCGCCGGTCCGCTTGAATTCGGTCATGTCCTGCAGGGTCTCGATCGCGACGATCAGACGCTGTGTGCTGTCGTAGATGGGAGCGGCGTCAAAAACGATATACCGGTCTTTTCCGTTCATGTCCGCGAACCAGCCCTCGGCGTGAATGCCGTCCGGAACGAACTCGGACCGCCTGCTTTTCTCATACAGCGAACCGAGTTTCCCGTATTCTTTGTCGATAACGATATCCGCCAGCGTCGGCCTCCGCTCTGCGTAAAACGGCCGCCAGTGATTGCTGGTGCCGCGCATGTCATGGGCGCTGACCCCGCTGAGTTCTTCGCACGCCTTGTTCCAAAAAACAACTCTGTGGCCCGGGTCCAGCACGAACATGGCCACCGCGGAATTATCGATGACGTTCTCCGCAAATATTTTTTGCTCCCGGAGCATCTCCTCGACAAGCTTTCTCTTGGTGATGTCGCGGACATGGACGATGTAGCCTGAATTTGTCTTCCCGTCGGGTGATAACAGAGGCGATAGGAACAGGTCGAGATAGATGGTCCCCTGTCTGGAAGTGGGATAGAGGTTGTGCTTCCGTACCTCCTCAAAATCAAAAATAACCTCCTGGGAGACAGGCTTCCCCTCGCGGAGCGCTTTTTTGTGCTCCTCGCTCAAGTTCGGGTCCTCGAAGAGCCGAAACCCCTTGACCGCCGAAACGTCATCGATGCCGAATATTTCCAAGCAGGCCCTGTTCGCGTCGATGAGCGTCCCGTCGGCGTCATAGATCTCTATGCCGATCGGGGAATTCTCATAAATGGCCCTGCGCTGTTCTTCGCTGCTTTCCGGATGGATCACGAATTCTTTTCCCGGCACGTTATTCTCCGTACATTAGATTCTTCCCGCCATGCGGCCGCGTATCAACTTCGGATTCTTGAACGACGCAACGGGGGCAATATATTTTCCTGCGGTGTCTTTCGGGATCCCGCTCCAGGCCCTGTCACGCTGCGAGGAAGGCGGCTTTTTCGCGGGTTGATTGCGAACAATTATAATACACGGCCCGTTTATTATCAAGAAGATTGGAAACTAGGCTGGCGAGGAGGTCCGTACACGCTGTCTTTTGCGATAAAATTCGCATTCCAAATTCCGCTTGGCCTTGTCCATCGGAAAACCCTTGCAACTGCCGCCAAAATAGGTATAATGTACCTATACACCATTAGCGGTGCAAGGAACACTCGTTTTTTGGAACGAGCTGTCGTCCGCGCCTTATCATCGATCACTGACTCCTCCTGCTCTCACCTTTTCGCACCTTCAAAAAAAGCGACGGCATGCACGGTTGGCGAACGATGCGGCTGCGGCAGGTAACGCACGCAGGCCTGCACTCCCCTTATAATGAGAGGGGGGACGCTGCGCGACCCGGCGGAGGAAGTAAACGCGCTGTGCGGGACGACCGTCAGCGCGAAATTGAAATCACACAGGAGGTAACATGGCGAAGAAACTGTATGTAGGCAATCTGTCGTACAACACCCACGAGGAGGATTTGCGCGAGGCATTTTCGAAGATCGGCGAGGTCCTGTCCGCTACGCTGATCGTCGATCAGACGAACGGCAGGTCCAAGGGGTTCGGTTTCGTGGAGATGGCGTCGGACGAGGATGCGGCCAAGGCGATCGCAACGATGAACGGCACATCGTTCATGGAGCGTACGATCACCGTGAACGAAGCCCGGCCGAAGACAGAGGGCGGGCGCTCCGGGTCCGGCGGCGGCGGTGGCAGAGGCGGTAATCGCGGCGGCGGATACGGCGGCGGAGGGGGCCGGTCGTGGAGGTAAGGGTCCAGTCCCAGGACATCGAAAAGGCGCTGCGGTTCCTGAAAAAGAAACTTCAGCTGGACGGGGTATTTGGGGAGCTGAAGAAGCGGCGCTTTTACGAAAAGCCCTCGGTGAAAAAAAAGAGGAAGCAGTTGGAGGCGCAGAAGCGGAAACGGAAGCTTCTCAAGCGATCGCGCCCGGGTGGCTCGTCGCCGAGGCCGGCAAGCGGCGATGCGGCGCGCCCGCCGCACCGAACAACCTGATCCCAAATAGCGGGGCGTTCGATCGGGGGGCTCAAATGAACCGCCCGCCGTGGACATGATCGCTCCGTTCAATAAAATCGCATCAATATCCGGACCTAACCCGGAAAGCAAGTGACGGCCGTTGCCTCGAAAGATCCGTTGAGGCAGCGTAGAGAGACGGTTGCTGCCGCTTCAGGTCCGGACTATCTGTAGCCGCCCCTTTCGTCTGGCCGTGCCTCAGGAGCCCAGCCAGAGCCGAAGTGGCCGGCCACCCCTCATCAAGGCCCGGCTCAGTACGTACTTTTCTTCCTCAGGAGGTATCCATTGGGAAAACCGAACTTTAATTTCCAAAAGCGTCAGAAGGAACTTGCGAAGCAAAAGAAGAACGAGGAAAAAAGGCAGCGCAAACTTGATAAAAATTCACTGAAGCCTGCTGAGGATCAGACCCCGCGCGCCGAAGACGGGCAGGACACTATAAACGTCGTCTGACGCGGGAATCAGCAGGGACTCTCGCAAAAGGAGGTGATGGGGGCATGGCAGCTTCACGGCAAGGCGCAAAAAAGGAAGTAAAAAAACCGAAGAGCAAAAAGAAGTAACATCGTTATGGTTTCCTACGACGCACTGCAAACAATCTTTGCCGGGCCGAGGAGGATGCAAGATCGGGAAGAACGCTATTCAACCTGCCTGCGGTACCGAATGCTGACTTCGTAGGCGATACTCGCATGGCCCACGGTATCATTCGTTCCGTGACAAAAGATCTTTCCATTGGTAGACTTCTTGCCGGCTTTCACCATTGCTGCAACGACCGGAGCAAGATCGTAGCCGCCGTCCGCGCACCCATCATGCATGCATTTCAGGTGAAAAATCGCGTAGCTGGCAGGTAAAAAACTGAGCGTACGCTCCATGAGAACCGGGTTCAGGCTGCGGTGGTAGTAGGTCATGCGGAGTTCGATGTTCGAAACCCCCGTATAATGCTCTGATACCAGGCCGGAAGCGACCTTGGCGGCCATATCCTGTCGCAGCTTTTCCTTATAGTTCTGTCTGTAGCGCATCGCTCTCCTCCGGAATCGCCTTCGTTGAAATAAAAATACAAAAGCCACAAAGACGCCGAGCCTTGTGGCTTTACCTGGTTCAATCCTTGCGACCAACTATACAATATAATCGCACTTTACCGACGGAATAGCAACAGGTGTTTGTCGAAAGAGAAAGAAAAAAGCCGCTGAGGGCGGCGGATGTTTCCGGATAGAAGGACAGCGGGAAAAAATAAAAAAACTGGCGCTGAATAATCAGAGCCAGTTTCAAAGGATTAAGCTTTTGCTTAGAGCTTTACGACATTGGATGCCTTGGGGCCCTTGGGTGAGTCGACAACGTCGAACTGCACTTGCTGGCCTTCAGCCAACGACTTGAAGCCGCTGTCCTGAATGTCGCCGAAATGAACGAACACATCGCCGCCTTTTTCACGGGTAATGAAGCCGAAACCTTTGGCATCATTGAACCACTTTACAGTACCTGTCTCCATGATGAGCTACCTCCTTCTTATGAAATTGAAGCGACGGAAAAGGACAAAAAAAATACCGCAAAGTCTATCTGTCTTTGCGGTTTCCCTACAAGAACATCCGGAACTTCTTTAATCATAATGCACTTTTCACGCTGGAATGTCAAGCGTTATATTTCATCTTCCGGCATTTTCCGGCAGCACTCTCATACGGCTTCTCAACGGCCCAAGGAATTATAACCGTTTCGTGAAAGGACTCCATGGCTCTCAAATCGACCATATTCAAGGCAGAGCTGCAGATAGCCGACATGTCCCGCGGCTACTATCATGATCACAGCCTCACCATCGCCCGCCATCCATCCGAGAACGACGAGCGCATGATGGCGCGGCTTTTGGCCTTTGCCCTGCACGCCGACGAGGCGCTGGTCTTCGGCGACAGTATCGGAAACGAGGATGAGCCTTCGCTCTGGCAAAGGGACCTCACGGGCGCAATCCGGGTCTGGATCGATGTGGGCCAGCCTGATGAAAAAAGGATCCGCAAAGCGTGCGGACGCGCGGGCCGGGTATTCATTTATACGTACGGCGGCCACGGCGTCGATGCGTGGTGGGACCAGACCCGTCAAAACCTCGAACGCTTCGGGAACCTGACCGTGACAGCGCTGCCTGCCCCTGCCCTGTCTGCGCTTGCCGGGATGGCGAAGCGCGGCATGAAGCTGCAATTCACCATACAAGAGCAACAGATATGGGTGACTGATGAAGCGGACACGGTGCATTTAGACCTGACAGGCGCAGAGCTCCTGTCAAGTTCGGCGTAGGAAGGCGCGGCTGACCTTATGCGAAATGATGTCCTCTTGAGGATGGAGAAATGCTTTGGATGATGGAAGGCCGGAATATCAACAGCAACCTGGTCCTGAGGTGTTCACGGCCTGCTGTGATGCAAGGAAAATGACGGCCCTTTCCCGTGCTTCGTCCAGGCTCATGCTGGTCTGGACCTTTGACGCCAGGTGGTGTCCGAATTGATAGTTTTTCGCAAAGTAAGGGGTGAACTGCTTCAGCCTGCCCAGACGGTGCTCGGGCCGGAAATGCTCGTTCAGAAGATCGATAAACGTCCCGTAGACAGCGGGCAGCGACACCGCCGGATCAGCGACCGCGAAGCCATACACGTCGCGGGCGATCCCGGCAAAGAGCCAGGGCCGGATTACCGCACCGCGGCCGAGCATGAGACCGTCGGCGCCCGATAGGCGCAGGCAGTCTTTTGCATCCTGCACCGAGAAGATTCCTCCGTTGGCGATAACGGGGATTTTGAGCCGCTTCTTTATTCCCGCAATGCGCTCCCATCGCGGCTTTCTGGCAAAGGACTCATGCTTGAGCCGTGCGTGGATCGAGAGCATATCGATGCCCTCGTCCTCGAGCAGGGAACAAAAGCCCTCCAGTTTCTCTTCGTCCAGGTCGGTCCCGAGCCGGATCTTTGCCGTAAGAGGAAGCGAAGTGCGTCTCCGCGCCTCGGCCACGATGCTTCGGACATTCTCCGGCTGTTCCATCAGACTGATGCCCCCGCCACGTTTGGCGACCGTGGGAGCCGGGCAGCCCAGATTCAGATCAACGGCATCGGCCTCGAGTTTATGAAGCGCCTCGAGGGCAGGGCCGATCTCTTTGGCCGCGGATACCAGGAGCTGATAGGAAAGCGGCTTTTCCGCGGCAGTCCGGACCAGGTAGGGAGAGAGCCGGGGACTTTCAGCGGGCAGGCTCCTTGACGAGAGCATCTCCGTTGACAGGAGACCGATCCCGCCAAAGCCGGACATGACCTGGCGGAGGGCGGAGTGGGTCAGGCCCGCCATGGGCGCCAGGAAAAGCGGCGGATCGATCACAAGATCGCGGATCTGAATCGGCTTTCGGAGTGTCGGCATGATGCTTTCAGCATGAATTCTGGAGTGAGCGCAGTGAGCGAATACGATAATTTTCTCACCTTGAGAATCGAAGATTCCCGGAGTTTGCTCCGGGAGGCTTCAATTCATGCGGGGGAACTGTCAGCGTTCTGATACAAGTAAAGGGACTATAACTTAATCGAGCATAAATAACAAGTACGGGAACCGGCCTCTTATGGTTCACGCAGAGACCGGACCCGTCTCAATCCTGCTCACCGCCTCGCAATCAGCAGCGTGCGCCGCTCCCCGTTCTTCGCCGCGCTCTCCACCTGGGTCCCGCAGCCCTCACCGTAAACCAACTCGATCGCCTCTACAAAGCCGGGGCAAAGACTCCGGGAACCCGGCGCTTTTTTGGTGTTGCAGGTGAACCGAAATGCATCGTTGATCATGGCCAGGACCTCATCGCCTTCCGAGAAGTGCATGGGCCAGAGCAGGCAGACCTTCGGCTTCACCTCGGCCAGGGGAAGGCCGAGCGTCACGGCGACAGTATGCAGGGAGCAGTGGATCCGGTGATGGGACCGGTAGGCGAAGAGGCAAAGGCCGTCCTCGGTCGTGTCGATGGAAAAAAGCCCGGGTTCCTCTTCCTCGAACACGTTGTCGTATCCCCGCGTAGTCAGCAGATGAGGGCAGAACCTGGCCGCCTCGGGCAGGACCTTGATGATCCTCTTCAGCTCGGCGGTGGTGACGCAGACCTCGTACGACGAACAGCAGCACCGCTCGCCCCCCGCACAGCCGTTGCAGCGGTTCTCCAGCGACAGGAGCGACTCAACGTCGACCTCTACGCTGCTGCGCCGATGCTGCGGCCACGACTTCTTGCGGTTATTTTTCGGACCGTTCGATCGCATGGTCGTCAAAAAAACTCCTTCCTTGGGCCAACCAACAGTAACTCCCCGGAGTGAACAATGTCAAGCCGCAAAACCGGACCCGGGGCCTCAGGAATCGCCTGAATGTCCGGATTTCAGCGGATGCTCGGGGAGGAAGAGCACGACCGCGAAGGCCAGGGCCGTGATGACGGCGCCGACAAGAAACGTGGTGCTGATCGCGTGGCGGTAGGCCCCGGTCACGATCTCCCGCTGGGCAGCGGGAAGCTGCCGCGATCTCCTGGATCCCGCGGTCCATGAGCGCACGGCCGCCCTTGAGCGGGCCGGTCCAGTTTTCCGCGTGCAGGCCCTGAAGCCGGGCCGTCATGATGGCGCCGGACATGGCCACGCCGAGGGTGCCGCCGAGCTGCCTGAAGAACGCCGCGGTCGCTGTTGCCGCGCCAAGCTCGCGGCTGCCCACGGCGTTTTGAAGGGCGACGACGAGATTGGGCATGACCAGGCCGAAGCCGCAGCCGAGGACGATGAGCGCTGCTTCGATCACGCCCATGCCGCCGTTCGCCGCAGCCGCCCACATCACGGCGATAAAGGAAAGCGTGGCGCAGCCCAGGCCGACGACGGGGAATATTTTGTACCTGCCGGTCCGGGAAACGAGCCGGCCGCCGATAAAGGACGTCGCGATCATTCCGCCGGTCATGGGCGCGAGCATGAGCCCGGCCTTCGCCGGGTCCATGCCCATGACGAGCTGGAAGAAGAGGGGCAGGAACACGAACGCGCCGAAGATCCCCATGAAGGCAAGCCCCATCACGGCGGAAGCGATCACCACGGTCCTGTTGTGGAAGATGTGCGGCGAAAGCACCGGCTCCGCGGAGCGCCGCTCCGTACGGATGAGGAGGGCGGTGAGCACGACGGACGCCATGGCCAGCCCGACAATGAGCGGGGACGACCACGGGTACTGCACGCCGCCCCAGGAGAGGACCAGGAGCAGGGCCACGGTGGCAGAAGTGAGGAGCGCGACTGCCGTATAATCGATGCGGTGCGGGACCTTGTGATGGGGCCGGTGGAACCCGAAGGCGATCATGGCCAGGGCCGGAATGCCCACGGGCACGTTCACGTAGAAGATCCAGCGCCACGACAAGGCGCTCGTGATGAACCCTCCCAGAAGCGGTCCGGCCACGCTTGAGAATGCGAAGACCGCACCGAAGAGCCCCTGATAGCGGCCGCGCTCGCGGGGGGCCACCAGGTCCGCGATCGTGGTCTGGGCGAGCACCATAAGGCCGCCCGCGCCCAGGCCCTGGATGCCCCGGTAGACCACGAGCTCGGTCATGGAGCGGGACAGGCCGCAGAGGCAGGAGCCGGCGAGGAAGATTGTGATTGCGATGATAAAGAGCGGTTTCCTGCCGTACATGTCGGAGAGTTTCCCGTAGAGGGGCGTCGTGGCCGTGGACGTCACGAGAAAGGACGTAACGACCCACGAGAGATGACGGAGACCGCCCAGGTCACTGACGATCCGCGGCAGGGCCACACCCACGATGTTCTGGTCGAGCGACGCCAGGGCGAGCGCCAGCATCAGACCGGCGAATACGGTCCGAACCTCGCGGGGCGAAGGCGGTGTCGTTTCATGAAGATCGGAAGACATGATCGTGAAATTATAGAGGGTCGAGATCGTTTGTCAAGGGGAGAAAATATTCGAAGGTCCCGGGGCACGGGTTTTTTCCGTGCCACTTTTTAATTGTGCTGATCTAATTTATATGGTATGATTGAAACGTGTTCACATGAGTTTCTGCGAACCGGGAGGCTGATGATGGCGAAAGCAACTGCCGACGAGAAGGAAACGGCTCCCCCAGCCGTTCCTGCCCGCGATCTCAAGCTCTTCTTCCATAGCAAGCTTGCCGAGATCCATCTGTTCTGCGAAGTGGGAAGGATCATCGCTTCAAGGCTGGAACCCTCGGAGCTTATCCAGAAGATCATCTCCTCCATCCTCAAGACGGTCGGCTTTGATGAAGCATCGGTCTATGTCGTCAAGGAAGACCTTACAGGCCTGATGCCGGTCTATTTTTCCAGTTCCCTGCTGCAGGACAAGATGTCCCATCCAATCTATTTCGACAACGGCGCGCCTGGCTGGATCGCGGCAAACGGCGAGCCGCTCCTGTTGAACGACGTCATGTTCTATGAGAGTTTTATCCATCATCCCGACGATCCGAAAAAACCGGGCAGTTATATCGGCATACCACTCCAGAACGACGACCGCGTAGTCGGGGTCATGGGTTTCAGCCGCGGTAAACCGGGTTCGTTCCGCGTGGAAGACCTTGACATCCTGCGGATGCTGTCGTACACGATCGCCGCCGGCCTCGAGAAGGCGGAGCTCTTGAGAAAAACGATCGAGCTCGCGCGCAAGGACGAGCTGACCGGCCTGTACAACTACCGCCTGCTTCTGGAGAAGCTCGACGAAGAGGCCGCCAGACAGGTCCGTACGGGAAGGGTGTTTTCTTTCATCATGATCGATATCGACGACTTCAAACGTGTCAATGACCGCTATGGCCACCTGGAGGGAAGCAGGGTTCTCGCCCAGTTGGGGGCGCTCCTGCGTGACGCGTTCAGGACGGTAAGCACGGATACGTGTTTCCGGTACGGCGGCGAGGAGTTCTCGATCCTTCTGGGTGAAACGGGCTTCGATACGGCCATGCAGGTTGCGGAACGCGTGCGGCGAATGATCGAAGAGTTCCCCTTTAGCCTGAAGGCGGCCCATCCGTCGGAGGTCCTGACCGTGAGCCTCGGGGTTTCGACCATGCGCAGGGGGGACCAAAAGACCGTCACGGAACTGATTCATGAAGCCGATGTCGCGCTCTACCGTTCCAAAATGACAGGCAAAAACCGCATCACCGGCTATGATGAGACGTTGACCATGCCCGGCGCGAAACCGGACAGCGAAAAGCGCCATCCGTAGGAGGGTCTCGCCGGCCTGCTCAAATCGCTTGGCTTCTCCTTACTTCCGGTCCTGCGGTTTCTCCTGCCGCTGGGGTTTTACTTCCTTCGTACTTTTCTCCGCAGGCTGGATGGCAGGGGGCGGCACAGGAGCTGCCTGCTGTTCTTTTACAATCCGTATGATCTTCGGGTCGTCGATGAAGGGCGTGTACTTCGGCAGGGTAAATTCGATCACGTCTTTTTCGTTGACCAGAAGGCTGATCTCGTCGACCTTCTTCCTGAAGGCGGCCAAGAGCGCGCCTTCGGGCGTATTTACAGTCAAAAGAAGAGCGTTCTCCTTCTTCTGCTTTGCCGCAACAATACCTTTGACCACGGTTTCTTTTCCCATGAGCCATTCGGGGATGTAGGGCCGGGCATAGTTGGGGAGAAAGATCGTGGCCAGGATACCCAGTACCAATCCAAAGATGAAAGGAACAATGCGGGACGGCTTATTCATGTAGAGGCCTCCTGATAAATTTGGGGAAATTCCGTTGGATATTTTTTTCTCCGGTGTGCGCCCGGTTTTCCGCGTCCTCGATTATTATTCAAACCGCTTGAAGAGGCCCCGGGAATTCAGATCGCATTGAATTTCTCAAAAAGAGTTTCTTCCTCTATCCGGATCCTGTCTTTCAGCGTCATATAAAGCATCTTGATCTCGCCGGCAAATTCAGCTTCATCCCCGCCGTACGCATACTTGTCGAAGAGATGAACCGCCTTTTTGCTGACCGCATCCATGTCGTTTATGAAGTAATCCAACATTCTCTTCAGATCCCTGTTGTGCTCTGCCGCCCTTCGCAGCTCGGGATAATACTGTTCATCCTCTTTCTCCATATGGGCCATCAACAGGTCTCGCGCTGAAATGAGTTTTTCCTGCCCGGACTTCGACGAAATTCCCAGAGTTCTAACCTGGCTGAGAATATCGAGGATAATCTTGTGTTCTCTTTTTAATTCTTCAATGAGGTTGGACATCGTATCAGGACCTTCTCCGGCATGTTCCTACTTGCCGCCCATCAGCCACTCCAGAATGTACCACGCTGCGACCAGGACCACGACGAGGAGCACGGTTTTCCCGATGTTCAGAAGAGAATGACCCTCCCCTTCCCCGGGCTCCTCAGGTTCGGACGGCGTATGTTTGTCCTGTTGCATAGCCCCTCCTTTTCTGAGCAACAAAATTACTGAAGTCGTAAAAAGCAGAACAAGGCGGGCATGCTTTCCGCTTCTCTTCTTACGGCCGCTCCTCGCCGATGTCTTCGGACCAGAGCTCCGGCTCCGCCTGGATGAACTGCATCATGCGCATCATGCATTGCGGCTCCTGCAGCACCTCGACCTTGACGCCGCGGCTTTTGAGCAGGTCCGCTTCTCCCTTGAACGACAGGTTCTCCCCGATGACCACGCGCGGGATGCCGAAGAGGAGGATCGCCCCGGCGCACATGACGCAGGGCGACAGGGTCGTATAGATGGTCGAGGCGCGGTAGATCGCAGGCGACAGCCGTCCCGCGTTTTCGAGCACGTCCATCACGGCGTGCAGGATGGCGCTTTCCTTCTGCACGCGCCGGTTATGTCCGCGCCCGATGATCTGGCCGCCGTACACCAGCACCGAACCGGTCGGGATGCCGCCCTCCGCCTTCCCGGCCGCGGCCTCCGCCATCGCGGCTGCCATGAACTCGTCCATAAACCCTCCGGCTGGCAAGCAAGTGAACAAGGACCCGGATTCTGCGCAAAAAGGACTGAGAAAAATCCGGACCTTTGTGACAGAATATCAGAATTGACGGGATTTTCAAGATGAAATGCTTTCATCGGATTTTATCCTGTAATCCTGTTGAAGTTTTTTTATTCCAGTTTGTCCGGATTAATACAAACGCATTCAGATTCGTTCCTGCTTTGCCCCTCTCCTTTGTCCTCTCCCTAGAGGGGAGAGGGTTGGGTGAGGGGGGACTTGCCGGGATGTAACATTATTTATTTCGTTCGCATTAGTAACCAAGGAATCAAATTCTACTCAAAATGGCAAGAAATTTTCTCGCAAAGACGCAGAGGGCGCAGAGGAAAACCTGACTAAAACAAAAGCTTCAATTCTTGGGTTTTAAAATCAGAAGTAAGCCGTGCCCTTCTTTGCGAACTTTGCGTCTTTGCGGTTTCCAAGGTTTTGGTTTCCCGCGTTGCGGGACTCTGCCGGCCTGCCCCGATTTCATCGGGGCTTGTCCGGGCCGGGAATCGTAAAACCGGGTCACGAATGCCGCGCCAGCGCCTCTTTCGCCTTGATGATGCTTGTAATAGTCTCGTTCACGGGTACGGAAATCCCCTTTTCCCGCGCGAGCCGTACGATAGATCCGTTCATCGCATCGATTTCTAGCCGCTTGCAACACTTGACGTCGTAATACATCGAGGGAAAGTGGGCAGCCGTGGGCGGGATGAGACGGGTATAGAAATGCTCCCGGTACGTTTCCGGCGAGGCCCAGTTCAGGGTTATCCCGTGCGCCCGGGCGACCTGGAAGATTTCATCGATGACGGCGTCCATGATCCGCCGCGTTTCGGCGTTCTCCGCGAGCTGCCCGTACGTACACTCGAGGACTGCTCCCAGAGGGTTGAGCGCGCAGTTGTAGAGGATCTTGTCCCACAGGATAGCCTCCACGTTTCCGGCGTACGCGGTCGGGATGCCCGCGGCCCGGAACGCCTCTGCAATATCCTCGATCCGCTCGCGGGGAACCGCGCCGTGCGGTTGTCCGATGCGGACGTCGTCTGCAATGACCGTGACCTCGGCCCTGCCGGCCGAATGCAGTTTCGCGCCGAAAATGATCCTGGCCAGGAGCGCACGCTCTTTCCCGACAGCGTCGCACACGAGCTCGTAATTACCGTATCCGTTCTGGGCCGTGATCACCAGGGTGTCCCTGCCCGCGAGCGGCGCGACCTGCCTGACGGCCGCTTCCGTGTCGTAGGACTTGACCGTCAGGATGATCAGGTCGAACTTTTCTTTTTTAAGCGGATCAACGTCGCTGTAAATGCCGTCAAGCCTTGCCTCGTGCTCTCCCCAGATGCCCGTGACCCGGAGCTGCCCGTCCGCAACCGCGCAGCGGCAGTTCTCCCTCGCGAGGGCGAAGACCCTGTGGCCCGCCTTCTTCATGAGCGTCGCGAACACGGTGCCCAGCGCGCCGAGGCCGGTGATGAGAATGGTGTAGGAAGGAGATGTATTCATAGAATCAAATAAAAGTCCATGATAAGTCCCTCATGAACTCATCGATTTCGTTCGTTGCATCTAAAAATCTGGGGTGTGTGAAACGATACTTGATCACCCACTTGCCGCCAACGAAGCAGAATAAATAGAGATGCGACCGCAGCAGCTGGCGCTGTCCCGCGAAGACCTCTCTTAAATTGCCTCTTCGGCTCTGAACGTGCCCTCATGCTTATATGGCGAGTGTGCGAATTCGGCCGCACATCGTGGCGGAATCATCCCAATTAAAACGAGCGCGGCCATACAGGTGAAAAGCCTCGGAATGCCTCAATATTGGGCATTCCGCGAGCAATTTCGATCATTTATTGCTTCTAACGCGGCAGTTGCGCCTGAACTTCACAAGACTCCGGTAGATTGGTGGCACTGCTGATTATTAAGGAAGTAGGTCTATTTGTCAAGACGATTGGCGGGCCTCCTGCCGATCACGCTACGTCGGCCTTCCGGAAGCTCCGGTACAGGAGCAGGTCGTAGACGATCTTGAGCCCGCCGGCTACGAGGAAAGGTGCGCTCAGGAGAGACGGGATAGCAAGCATTGTCCCGGCGAGGGCGGGCGAGATCGCAGCGCCCACGGAGCGGGCGATGGTCGTGACGCCTGAGGCTGCGGAACGCTCGTCGGGCGCGACCACGGCCATGGTGTAGGACTGGCGGGTGGGCACGTCCATCTGCGAGATGCTGAAGCGCAGCATCAGAACGGCGATGGCCCAGGGCAGGCTCGGCATGAGTGGTACTAAGCACAGGAGCACGTTCGAAGGGATGTGCGTGAAGACCATGGTGTTGATCAGGCCGATGCGCGAGGCGATTCGCGCAGCGAGCAGGGCCGAGACGCCCGCCAGGATATTGGCGCCGAAGAAGATGCTTCCCAGGAGCCCGGCGTCCGCGCCGAACTTGATGTGAAACCAGTAGGCCACCATGCTCTGGATCACGAACCCGCCGGCAAAGGCGTCGAGTGCGAAGAGTCCGGAGAGCTTCAGTACTACTCCCTTTGACTTGTGTAGCCCGAGCACTCGCTTTGCAGCAGGTTGCCGCAGGGGCGACTTCGCCAGCCTCGACGGCTTCCGATAGATTCAGGAACAGGAAAACGAGTACGATACCGCAGGCAGCGTAGCCGATGATCACCGCGCGGTAGGAGATAAGCTCGGAAAATCCTGCATTCATCAAAAATTTGGACAGAAAGCCGCCTGCAAGGGCGCCTGCCGCGCCTGCGAGCGAACCGGCGAGGTTGTACCGGGCAAAGGCCCTTGTCCGTTCTTCGGCAGGGAGAAGCTGCGAAAGGGCCGCCTGCTCCAGCGAGAGAAAAGGCCCGATCTCGTGGCCGCTTGGGCTGATCACGCCGATGACGCCCGCGATCATGAGCAGGACCGGGTTTCCGGTCAGGCTGAACACCACCCCGGCCATGACCATAAGCCCGGCGCCCACAAGGAGCATCTTCTTTCGCCCTATCCGGTCCGCGCTGGTCGTGATCCAGAGAGAGATGCCGGCGTCTCCGGCGAGCGTCAGCGTGAAGAGAAGCCCGATCTCGGCCCCGGAAAGCCCGGCCTCATGGAGGTAAAGGGCCAGGACCACCGAGAGCGCGCCGTAGGCGAAGAGGCGGAAGCTCCTGGCTGTGAAGAGAAGGACAACGTCACGTGCGATATGCGCCATGGGGCTTTCCCTGCCTGAACATCTCCATGCAATAGGCATAGAGAGCGTCGTACACGATCCATTCAGCTGCATTGATCTCGTGGTCGTCGGCAAAATTCATGTGCCGGAACCCCTCGGCGATGGCGTTCAGGCCCGGGCCTTCGGCCTGCTCGTACAGGCTGTTATCCGTGTCGGCTCCGTTTACGATCCTGGCGAGAAGCGAGAGTGCCGGGTCTCCGGTCAGCTTGTATTTCTTCACGATAGCCTCAAAGGAGCACTCCCTGCCGTGGTGGCCAAGCTCCGCCCCCGGAACGTCAAACGGTATCGCGCCCAGGCGTAGTGCCTCGGCCTGCACCTTATCGGCGGGAACGAAAAAGAATTCCGCATCCTTGTCCACGAACTTCTTGATGAGCCAGGGACAAGCCACGCGGTCAACCTTTACTTTCTCTCGCGTAATCCATTTCATGATTATTCTCCTCTTCAGCGCTTTTGCATCAGCCCCTGGATCTCCCGGTGGTACCCGAGATAGCGCTCCAGGGTGATGGCGTTCTTGCCGTACTTAGGATAGGTCCTGAGGATTTCTTCGAACCGCTCCTCGGCCTCTCTTTCTGATTTTATCGTCACGATCCCATCATTGATGATGTCCACCAGCCGGTCCGCGTAGATCACGATTCGCTCTTCCAGCCTCCGGAGGGTGTAGTCCTTCACCGGAAGTCCCAGTTCCTTCGCTTCGGGCTCCGTAAGTCCTCCCCGGATGTGTTTCTCCATGATAGCAGTGATCTCCTCCGGCAGGCCGAGCTGTCTGCCGAGTTCCGCCCCGATCTTGCCGTGTTCCATTTCATGCGTCTTTGCCTTTCCCAGGTCATGGAACAAACCCCCTCTTCCAACAAGCTCCTGGTCAATGCCGTTCCCGTTGATGCGCCGCACGATTTCAAGCGCCTTTTCAGCAACCTTCACACTGTGCGTGATGTCGTCTTCAGAAACTCCGGCCGTGCGGAGTATGGCAACATCGGATTTCTGTATTGTGTATCCCATGGTATTTGCTCCTTCCGTCCGGTCACTTTACTCCGAAATAAGCGAGCGTGTCCGCGATCTGCTTTTCGAAATCGTGCTGCAAATGACTAAACTTTGCCTTTACGTCGTCATGTAGATGACGGATGTATTCCTCGCGGCCTTCCTTCCCGTACTTTTCTTCAATCATCTGACCGAATTCAAAGATTTTGGTGATATCGTGACGTTCCGCTTTTGTGGCCGGGTCCAGATCGAGCCATTCGTGAATGTCCTGGTAATTTTTCCCCGTTCTTTCCTGGCTTGCTTTCGTATGACTTGCTATTGGCGGCATAATTAGTCCTCCTTAAGGTTTCAGCACTGACGTTCAAACGATCATTTTCCAGATATATCCTGCGACGGCGGAACCGGCGATCACCGGTATCATCGGCCACTTCCCGTACTGCATTCCGATAAAGGCGATCAGCGATGCCGCAAGAGAGTACCATTCGAATCCCCCGGCATCCGGGAACAAGGTATGGCGGGTGAAGGTCACGCCGAGATTCAGCACCACGCCTACGACGGCCGCGGTGATGGCAACCAGGGCGGAGGCGAGCTTCACGTTTCGCCGCAGCGCCTCGATGTACGGCGCGCCGATGAAGATCCAGAGCATGGACGGCGTGAAGGTGACCCAGGTCGCTAGCAGCCCTCCGATCGCACCCGCGAGCGCGGGAGGGAGCCCCGGCGCGTGCGTGTAGGCCGCGACATAGGCCACGAACTGGTTCACCATGATCAGCGGACCCGGCGTGGTCTCGGCCAGGCCGAGGCCGTCCATCATCTGCTCGGGCAATAAGCCAGCCGTAATGACCCACGGCCTGCTGGCCGATATAGCCGAGAACGGCATAGGCCCCTCCGAAGGTCACGATCGCCGCCTTGGTGAAGAGGATGCCGATATCCACGAGAATGTCATCCCAGCCGCGCCAGAGGCCGATCAGCAGAAGAGGCAGGAACCAGAGCAGGAGGCCGAGCGCGCCGATCTTGAGAGCACGAAGCCAGCCATTCGTCACCCCGGCTTTGAGGTCATCCCTATCCTTCGGCACAGGGATGGCTGCCGGAGCTCCGGTCAAGCGCTCATTCAGCACATAGCCGATGATGCCGGCCGAAAGGACGATCGCCGGAAACGGGACATTAAAGAAATATATCGAGATGAACGACAGGGCGGCGAGAGACATCAGCGCTTTATTCTTGAGCGACTTTTTGCCGATGCGGATCACCGCTTCCGCAACAATGGCCGCGACGGCGGGTTTGAGGCCGAAGAAAAGCGCGGCAACAGAGGGAATGGTCCCCAGCGCAACATAGATCCAGCTCAAACCCCAGAGGATGAAGACGGAAGGGAGTACGAAAAGAATGCCCGCGGCGAGCGCCCCCCGCGTCCCATGGAGAAGCCAGCCGATGTAGGTCGCAAGCTGCTGCGCCTCCGGGCCGGGCAGGAGCATGCAGAAATTCAGGGCGTGAAGGAAGTGGTCTTCGGGCATCCACTTCTTATTCTCCACCACTTCCTTGTGCATCATGGCGATCTGACCGGTAGGACCGCCGAAGCTGATGAACCCGAGTTTGAGCCAGTAACTCAAGGCCTCACGGAAGCTGATCTTTTCGCCTGTCATGCGCGTTCCCCCTGCTTCCTGTTTACTAAGTCCTTCTGAAATAAAACCACTTTTTGTCATTCCTGCGGATGCAGGAATCCATGTTTGTATCGAAAAGCAAATGGATTCCGGGTCGAGCCCGGAATGACGACGTGTGGATATGATGCTTTACGAACGATAGTCTTAGTGTCACGACTTGGATTGGTACAGCATCTCGAACACCGCCATACCCCGCTCCAGGGCGTCGGCGTCGTTTCTTCGCGGTTTTACGAATACCGGACAGGATGCCCTCCACGCCCGCGGCTTCGGGATTTCCGTACTTCTCATCCTTTACGTCGAGATCGTGCACGATCTCGGCGATCTTCCGGACCGCCTTGTCCCTGATCCCGAAGGATTTTATGAGCACCTCGAAGGTGCAGAGCTCGCCGACGTGGGTAAATTCGGCGCCGCGTACGTCGAAGGCCACTACCCTTCCGTCGAGCCCTGCGATTTCATGCTCCTCGATGAAGAGGAATGAGGCCTTCGGGTCGATGAACCGTTTGATGAGCCAGGCCGATGCCATGCGATCGATAAAGGGTTTCTTCCGAGTGGCCCAGACGCGGCCCTGGTAGTCTTCGACGCTTTTCGATTTTATCGCTGCCGGTGTTTCCGCGGCCGCCCTGCCGATCCCCCGGAGTCCGGCTGTCAAGGGCCTGCATGCGTTTCTGCATAACGACGCCGAGGGGTGAGGAGAAGAAATCCCGCTTGTGATGTTCGTCCAGTTCCTTGGCGAGTTTATTGGCGAGGTCCGCAAGTTTGCCGCCTTCATCGCCCTGCGCGCCTTTTCTGAAGCTCTGCACCTTCCGCTCAAGCGCGTCGAGGTTCTTCTCAAAACCCCGGTATCCCTCTTCCGCCTGGCGCAGGAAAAGCTCGCGGATGTCGGCCTCGGTCATGGTTTTGACCTCGGCGGTCCTGACGAACGCGCCGTCACCGCCCATGGACTTTACCTCCCCGATGAGCCACTGCAGGAACTCCTCGTGCTCCTCCGTTGCCGGCAGGATGTAGACCGCGCCCTTGAGTTGCACCGCCCCCGCCTTCGAGAGTTTTCTCCAGATCTTCATGCGGTTGCTTACTGGTTGGGACGGGACACTATAAAAGATCAAAAGCCACTCCTGGATCGCTGCCTTCGGCATGACTATGATTCTCCTCTGATTCCTGACCCGGACAAGCCGGAGCAAAGCATTTTCTCGCAAGGACGCGAAGGCCGCAAAGAACGGCAAAAACAAAAAGGTTTATTGTTTAAATTCAAGACGTGCAGGTATTTCTTTGCGCGCTTTGCGTCTTTGCGAGAGACGAGTTTAATGTTTTCGTTTAATTCTTTATACCATTTTGAGAAGAAGCGCCGCTTACGCGAAGCACGGGTCGTTGTCGCCATACTGGCAGTCGTCGGGGCGGGCAACATCCCGTTCCTGTCTGTGCTCTCGCAGGATCGCTTCATGGATGTCGTCATAGTCCGCGGCCTCGGCAAAGGCCACTTCGATAAGGTTCTCCTCGAGGGTTTCCGAGTCCCGGAGGAAGCGTCGCGCTCGCGGCCGTCACCGCGTCCACGCCCATTTCGAGCAGGGCCGCATCCGCCAGCATGTCCGAAAGATTTTGTAGAATCCGTTTCATAGGGCACCTCCTTATGTAACTTTTGATATTAATGTAACACATGTAACATTGATTGTCAAGGGAGATATCCGTCGAGGATTTGATTCTTCCCCGGATGTTCCGGAGCACCTGCCTGCTCGCAAAAAAACAGACGGTCTCGAAAATCAAGACCGCCCGTTGTCATCCTCTTTATTGGACCCCTATCGCCCGTCCCTTTTCCCTGCGGGCAGGGGCCGCTGATCACGCCGCTCCGGACACCTTCCAGATCGTCTCGAAATTGCAGATGATGATGTCCGGCTCGCCGGTTGCGTCATTCATGATCCGCCCTTTGGAGTCCAGGGCCAGGAGAAGATCATGCGCCTTGAGCAGCGAGCCGTCGAAGCCCGCGCTGCGCAGCCGCTCCTTCACCCTTTCCAGGTACATCCGGCATTGCGCTTCGTCGATGATCTTTCTCCGCACCGCCCTGGCGAGATCCATGGGCGTGAGCAGGGACGCCTCCTCGTGCCGCGACACCCATTCGTCCGGGCCGTTGTAGTAGCCGCGGATCGTGATGTAGTTGTGCTCCGGCGCCAAAACAGGACTGCCGTCGATGTCGACGATCGTCCTTGTGCGACTGATACTTCCGGGAATCGATCGATATTTCCACCTTCAAGCTGCCGGTCATGTAGATCGCCCGCACGTACACGGCGTGGATGCCCAGTCCGTTGAGCTCCTGGGAAATGGCGAACTCCTCGAAGGGGCTGTTGATCCCGTAGTGCCTGATCTTCTCGATCTCGTCGGGGCCGTATTCGGCGTCCGTGGGGATCTCGCCCACCCGCGACGTTTTCCAGACGAGATGGATGTTGTCCTTGGTTACCGTGTAGAACACCTCGTTCGTATCGGACAGGCTCAGGGAGGGGGTCTTCCGCCAGCGCTCGGGGAGGAAGTAATCGAACAGGCGCGCGTTCCTTCCCACGACCCACATCCGGCCGCCGGTGCTTTCCGCGTAGCCGAAGATGTACGGCACCTTGAAGATCTCCGTGCGGCTCAGGTGCGAGGGCAGGGGCGTGGGCGTAAACCGGTCCCGCATGTCGTCCAGGTAGGAATGGCGCCTCGATGCCTTGACCCGGTCCTCGTGCTCGGGCGTCCGGAAGAGCAGTTCATAGTCGATCACCGAGTACTTTCCCGCGTGCAGGAGCTTGTAGACCATGTCCACCTGCTTCTCCGCCGCTTCGGCGCCCCCGCTCGTCGCCCGCCTTCTCGATCCGCTGGCAGTCCTCGTCGTCGAGGATCACGTGCTCGGGCTTCATGTCCGCCATGAGGTACTCTTTTTTCCTCAGGTCCTCGAGCGCCATCTTCTGCATGGCCTGCAGATGATGCACGATGTCGGGGAGGTCGAGCTCTGATGTGTTCGAAGATCTCGACCAGGTTCTTGCCGCGGATCCATTCGTAGATGAGCTTGTACTGTTTGAGGATGTCCAGGTCGACGCCGGGATGGCGCGCGCGGATGCGGTTGATCTTTGCCCGGGACCTGCCGCTCTGCCATATCTGCATCCGCTGGGGCGGCACATAGATCGCCAGGGGCCGCTGGACCCTGATCCACTGCAGCCGCTGGCCGACGTGCTTGTCTCCCATCTCCATGACCAGGGAGAACTCCTCCCAGGGGCTGTTGAACTCGGTACTCATGAATTCCTGCAGGGTGTGGGTGTTCAGGGGAACGTCCTCCCCCACGCGGTTGTGCTTGACCACCAGGTCGAGACTCGTGCCGTCCACCGGCTTGGTCGGGACGAGGTACACCGAGCTGGTCCCCAGCAGCCGCACCCGGTTTGCTCGGTGAACCATTTCTCTTCGTACCAGTTCTCGATCTCGAGGTGCCCCTGGTGGGACTCGGCGTGCCGGGTAAGGTAGAGGTCCCCCCCGTCCTCCGTTTTACTGTGGAGGTAGACCACGCCCAGCACGTTCACGAGGGCCTTGCTATGGGAGGTAGTTTGCGTCATGAGATTCAATTATTCGTGAAGATCGTTCAAATTTGAGGCATCGGGCTTCGCGTTGCTCTGCCGACCTCCGGGTTACAACTATTCCTTTTTAATAAACATGAGGATGATTACAGTTTTTGAGGAAGAACGGTAAACCCTTCTTTAACCGCCGCTTCCCGCAGTCTTGCGTCAAGGCAGACGAAGTGGTGTCCTTTCGGCGTTTTGCCTGACCAAACGACGGCAGCGGCCAGTTGAAGGCTGTCCGCGGCCCGGAGCGGATAGTTCTGGAGAAGCCGTCTCGTAATTTCCCGGATGTCATCGCTCGGTTCGATCTCAGTCCATGCATCGGCCAGTACAGAAAGAACGGCCAGGGCTTCCGCCTCGTTTTCGGAAGAAAGAATTTTATCACGTCTCAGCCGAGCCAGGGCGGAATACGATTCGACGATGCTTCCCCACCATGCAACGAGCGCTCCATCATCTTTTGCGATGCTCCGAGCTGTTTCCGTTTGCGCCTCATCAATGCAGAGAGGGACAATTGCCGATGCATCCCAGAATTTCATCTGCCCTCCTCACGTTCCTTCAGCAATGCCTTGAGTACAGCGCCTTTCCTGTCTTTAGGACGCGGCAGACTCCAGAAACCCGGCGGCAGGCTGGATTTCCCGATGCGCGCCAAACCGGCCCGCTCAAGCGTAAGAAGATGGGATGGAATTTCCATCTCGCCTCTTTTAATGGGAACAATTTTAGCGATAGCCTTCCCACGGTCCGTTACGATAACTTCCTCTCCGGCTTTTACCTTTGACAGGTATTTACTCAAAAGCGCCTTGAGTTCGGAAACTGCGGCTGTCTTCCCATATCTGCCCTCCATGGCTACATCAATATGACCATTATCAGTCATATCGATTAGCCTTTGTCAATCATTGGCATGCGGCTCCAATCGAGCGAAAGATGCTAGGTTCGGCCGCGCCCTATGCGAGGGCCGAGCAGGACGTATCAACCTCGGACTCCAACGAAAGCTGGAATCCAATCTTTCAAAGACCCTCTGGATGCCTGATTATGTCCGGCATGACGATCACGAATGATTCAAATACCGACTCTCATTATGACGTCTTGATAGGAGGTAATACCAGAACCTAATAATCTGCACCACCGATTTCTCCGCGTTTCCTGTCTGCAATAACTATGCCTTCTTCCGTTCAGGGAGGAGGGCACCCAGGTGAGACACTGCGTCTACTCGATTCAACTCCTCACCAAAGGAAAGGCGTCAGGCAAGGTGCATTATGCATTATTTCATTAATGCATGATTGTCTATCGGATTCACGACAGCCCGCCAAACGACCATGCCCTCTCCCGCTTAGAAACGGAAGAGGGCATGGGATCAAAAACATTATCGCTGGAATTGCGTGCGGGAAACCTTACCCCAGCCGTTTCCTGAACTCCTCGAAGCTGTTTCCTGAGCCGCTCGGGCAGCCGGCTTCCGAAGAGCGCGAAGTGCTGTCTCGATGTCGGGCACCTCGGCCTTCCATGCGGCGAGGTCCACGGCCATGAGCGCCTTTATGTTCTCCGGCGAAAGGTCCAGGCCGGCCATGTCAAGGTCCCCGTCCTTCGGCATGAGGCCGATCGGGGTCTCCCTGGCGCCGGTCTTGCCGTCAACCCGCTCGCACATCCACTTGAGCACGCGGCTGTTGTCGCTGAAGCCGGGCCAGAGGAACCTGCCCTCCGCGCTCTTCCTGAACCAGTTGACGTAGAAGATCCTCGGCGCCTTCTGCCCCAGCCGGTCGCCCATGGCGAACCAGTGCTGGAAATAATCGCCCATGTGGTAGCCGCAGAAGGGCCTCATGGCAAAGGGATCGCGCCGCAGGTTCCCCACGGCGCCGATGTTCGCCGACGTGGTCTCCGATGCGGCGGTAGCGCCCAGGAACACCCCGTGGTCCCACGAATACGCCTCGGTCACAAGGGGCACGACGCTCGACCTCCGGCCGCCGAAGATGAAGATGTCGATCGGGACCCCCTCGGGGTCCTCCCAGTCCGGGCAGATGACCGGGCACTGCCTTGCCGGCGCGGTGAAGCGCGCGTTCGGGTGGGCGGCGTCCTCGCGGCTTTCCGGGCGGCCAGTCCCGGCCTTTCCAGTCGATTACGTGCGGGCGGCAGGTCCTCGGTCATCCCCTCCCACCAGACGTCCCCGTCGTCGGTCGAGGGCGCAGTTCGTGAAGATGATGTTCTCCTTGAGCGTGTCCATGGCCATGGGGTTCGTATTGTAGGACGTGCCCGGCGCCACGCCGAAGAAACCGCTCTCGGGATTGATGGCGTGGAGCCGGCCGTCGCCCCGGATCTTCATCCAGGCGATGTCGTCGCCGATGCACTCGCACTTCCAGCCCTTGATCGACGGCTGCATCATGGCGAGGTTCGTCTTGCCGCAGGCCGACGGGAACGCGGCCGCGATGTGATAGCGCTTTCCCTCGGGGTTCGTCAGGCGCAGGATCAGCATGTGCTCGGCCATCCAGCCTTCCTTCCGCGCCATGTTCGACGCGATGCGGAGCGCCAGGCACTTCTTGCCCAGAAGGGCGTTGCCGCCGTAGCCCGAGCCGTAGGACCAGATCAGGTTCTCCTCCGGGAAATGGCTGATATATTTCTTCTCGATCGGCGCGCAGGGCCAGGCGGAATCCTTCTGCCCGGGAGCGAGCGGAGCGCCGATGGAGTGCAGGCAGGGGATGAACTCGCCCGTTCTCGCCGAGCACGTCCAGCACCTTTTCACCGACCCGCGTCATGATGTGCATGTTGCAGACCACGTAGGGGCTGTCGGTCAGCTCCACGCCGATCTTGGAGATGGGCGAGCCGATGGGACCCATGGAGAAGGGGATGACATACATCGTGCGCCCCTTCATGCAGCCCTGGTACAGACCCCTCATCGTCTTCTTGAGCTCGTCCGTGTGGACCCAGTTGTTCGTGGGACCTGCCTCGTCCTGCGCGCGTCGTGCTGATGTAGGTGCGGTCCTCCACGCGGGCCACGTCGCTCGGGTCGGTGCGGAAGAGATAGCTGTTGCGGCCGCTTCTTGAGCGGGATCGCCATGCCGCGCCCGCGCATCTGCGCCATCAGCCGGTCGTACTCCGCCTTCGAGCCGTCGCACCAGTACACGCTGTCAGGCCGGCAGAGCTCAACGACCTCCTTCACCCAGCTGTTCAATTTTTCGTTTTTCGAACCGTTCCTCATGATGGAATCTCCTTGGCCCGCGAGATGGCGGAGAGTTGAAATTCGGACCTCAGCATTCGTATTGTTGCCGGGTTTGGCGCAAAATATTATGCACAATGGGTGCGGAAAAGTAAAGGGGCATTTACGCGGCTGGACGGCCAATGCGTCTTCCCTGGGCCGGGCTACGACTTTTCGATCACGAACAGGAGCTGGCCTTCCTGGACAGTTTCGTTCAGCTTGACGCAGACCTCGGCGATCTGGCCGTCCATGGGCGCCAGGATCGCGTTCTCCATCTTCATCGCCTCGAGGTTGGCGATCTCCTCGCCCTTGTGCACGATGTCGCCCGCCTTGACCGGTCCGCGCGCGGGATTGCCGATCCGCCAGAGGTTCCCGTTGATCGGAGCGCCGACGGCGTTCGGGCCCTTGGCCATCCTGATCTCCGCCTTCTTGGCCCGCGGCGTCACAACGGAGTACACCCGCGTCTTGTTGTTGACCCGCATCACGACGTGGATGACGCCTTCGTGCTCGGCGCCGACGGACACCAGCTCGATGGAATAGGGCTTGCCCCAGTGCTCGAAATCCACCCGGTCCCCGGGCCTGGTAAGCCCTTTTCTCCAGACGTCCGTCGGCAGCGACGAGCGGCGCTTCGCCGAACTTTGCGCGGAACTCGATGAATTCCAGTGCGTCCTTCGGGTGCATGAGAGAGAGGATGAACTCCTCCTCCGTGACAGCCCGGCCCACGTTCTCCTGGAGCTCCTTCCGGATCTTTTCGAGGTCGTCCGGCCGGCATCGAGTCGAGCGGCGAAACCTCTTTCCGCTCCCTGAGCTTCTGCCTCCCATTCCTCTCCGAACGTGCTCCGGTACACCCATTCCGCGGGCCATCCCACGGGGAGTTTGCCGTAGTTGCCGAGCAGAGGTTCTTGAAATCGCCGGGAGCGCCCCGGAACAGGCTCAGAAGTTCCTCCTGCTCGGCTTTGTCCATGGCCTCGAAGTCCTGGTCCTTGTCCGTGACGAACTTCGTCAGGAGCCCGATGACCTGCTTGACGCCCGCGGTCTCCCTGCTCCTTTGCGTACCGGTTCACGATCCCGCTGCAGGTGACCCAGGTGATCTGGGAGCCGGGCGTCACGTCGAAATACTTCACGATCCTGTTGAAGAGCGACATCACCGTGAGGATCGCGGGCATGAGATGAAGGAACTCGCCCTTGTCCGCCTGTTCGAAGGAGCTGGGGAACGCGCCCCCGGGCATCCGGTGGAGCGTGACCATGTGGTCCAGCCCCTTGAAGGGCGACTCGGCCCAGTCGTACTGGCCGATCCATTCCCGCACCTTCTGCACGGCGGCCTCCGCCTGGGGCCGGTCGAGATGCACGGGTATGCCCGATTCCTCGAATATCGCCTGGACCGCGAGGATCGGCGAATGGCCGTAGAACCGGACGAGCGAATCCTCCTCCACGTCGAAGATCGTGGCCCCCGCCTTTGCCGCCGAGAGGAAGGCGGGCATGGCGAGCCCGTCGGTGATATGGCGGTGATAGTTGAGGACGAGCGCCGGGATATTTCTGCTTGATGGCGTCGACGAGATTGCCGATCCGGGACACGTCGCCCACGCCCGCCATGTCCTTCATGCACAGCACGATCTCGTCGGTCCCGCCGCACAGGTCCACCATGTCGCGGACCACGCCCAGGTAGTAGTCGTTCGTGGCCCAGTCGGCCACGGTAAAGGAAATGGTCGGTTCGAACAGCCTCCCCCGCTTCATGACCGTTTCCGCCACGGTGCGCATGTTTCTCACGTCGTTCAGGAAAGAGAAACACCGCCAGACGTCGATGTCCACCCGGGAGACGGCGTATTCGATCACGTTCTTGGGATAGGGCCGGTACCCCCAGAGGTTCGTCTCGCGGATGAGGGTCTGCTGCAGCACGTTCGGCATGAGTTCCCGGAGGATGGCGACCTCCTCGAAGGGGCTCTCCTTCCGGTTCATGATGCCGACGTGCCAGCGCGCCCCGCCGTGGGTCTCCGCGGAGAAAAGGCCCATGCCGTTGTAGTAGGGCGCGAGGGTCTTCAGGTCGTAGATCCGGTGCCGGTTCTTGAAGTCCGACTGCCCGGCGTCCCGCATGCCCACGGAGGTCAGGCAGACGCCCTTGAGCGCGCGGACCGCGGAGACGATCTCCCGGGGCGACATGCCGGGTTTGACGAAAACAGTATTCTGCCATTACATCTCCTCATTATCAAACTTCAGATAACAAAATGCGATTACCGCGAAGGCGCGAAGAGCGCGAAGTAAACCATACGTCAATATCTGTTGTCTGAACCAGGATTCATGAGTTTGCTTTCCTGCGTCCTTCGCGCCTTCGCGGTGAAATCTTTTCCCTCTGCTTACTTCTTACTTCTACTTCTGACTTCTTACTTCGCTACTCCTCACATCCACTTCTGCGGCCCGAGGGCCGATATCTCCGCCACGTACCGCGCGATCTTGAGCACTTCGTCCTCGCTGTTCTTTTCCTGGAACATGGAGATCAGCTCATCCATGTGCTCTTCGATGAACCGCGTGGAAAACTCGCCCGAGATGAACGACGGGTGCCTGATGATGGAGAGCAACAGCGGCTGCAGCGTCTTGACGCCCTCGACCCGGAGGTTCCTTCCCAGGCGACCGGTCCATAACGCTGATAGCGTGGTTCCGGTCCGCGCCGGCGGTCATGAGCAGCATGAACAGCGAATCGTAATAGGGCGGGATGTCGCCGCCCTCGTACACGCCCGAGGCCACCCGCACGTTCGGCCCCATGGGGATCTGGAGCCGCGTGATCGGGCCGAAGGAGGGGCTGAAGGTCTTGGGGTCCTCGGCGTTCAGCCGGACCTCGAGCGCCCACCGGTTCGGACGGATCGCGGACTGCTTGAAGGGCAGCTTCTTGCCCAGCGCCGTCGTCGATCATGATGCCGACGATGTCGAGGCCGGTGATCAGCTCGGTGATGCCGTGCTCCACCTGGAGCCGGGTGTTCACCTCGAGGAAATAGAACTTCCGCGTGGCGGAATCGAAGATGTACTCCACCGTTCCCGCGGTCGTGTAGCCGATCTCGCGCATCAGCCTGGTCGCGGTGTAGCAGATCTCGTTCCGGAGATTTTCGTCGAGGCTCGGCGACGGCGCCTCCTCGATGATCTTCTGGTTCCGGCGCTGGATGCGTGCATTCCCGTTCGTAGAGGTGGACGACGTTCCCGTGGCTGTCCGCCACGATCTGGACCTCGATGTGCCGCCCCGTTCGATGTACTTCTCGACCAGGATGGTGTCGTCGCCGAAGGACTTCCTGGCCTCGGACCGGGCGCGTGCCAGGGCCTGGGAAAGCTCGCCGTCGCTTTCGACCTTCACCATGCCCTTGCCGCCTCCGCCCGAGGCCGCCTTGATCATGATGGGATAGGCCACGCCGTCCTTCTGCATCCAGGCCTTGATCTGTCCGATGTCCGTGACCGCATCGATGCCCGGGATGGTCGGCACGTTGGCCTTCTTTGCCAGGGCCTTGGCCTCGATCTTGTCTCCCAGCATGCTGATGACCTCGGGGGAAGGCCCGATCCAGGTGAGCCCGGCGTCGATCACCTTCCGCGCGAAAGCCTCGTTCTCGGCAAGAAATCCCCAGCCCGGATGAATCGCGTCGGCCCTGCTCCGGAGGGCCGCATCGATCATCTTGTCCATGTTGAGATAGGACTCGGCCGGCGGAGCGGCGCCGATGTGCACGGCCTCGTCCGCCATGAAGACGTGGTGGGCCAGCCGGTCGGGGTCGCTGTAGACCGCGACGGTCGGTATCTTCCGGTCCCTGCAGGTGTGCATGACCCGGACGGCCGGAACGCCCCGGTTTGCGATCAATAGCTTCTGGATAGTACTTGCTCATCGGGGAATAGCACCTTTCCCGGAACGTCTGCCGACTCCGTAGAGCACCAATATTTTCTTAAAACGGGGAAATTGTCAAGCACTGTTTTATCAAAAAGAGTAAAAAAAACCCCGTGCACTGCACGGGGTTCGCAAGATCGTTTTGATTAGCCGGTTCAGCGCTGAATGCTCGCCTTCTCGATGAGGACGTTGTATTTATAGCCGGCCCCGAAATCCTTGTCTTTCGAGACGGTTCCGCTCACGGTCATGATCTCCCCGACCTTCGGCAGGTCCTGCGTCGTCACGACGAGATCATGCGTCATCTTTTCCGCGTCACCGGTGCCGTCCTGCAGGTGGATCCAGTTCGCGCCCATGATCCCCGCGGATACCTTGACGACCTTGCCCCGAACCACGGCGGTCTTCTTGTCGAGTTCCGCTCCCGTTTCGCGAACATGTCGTTTACGGTGTATGCGTCGGGCCCGGTCGCCTTCTCCACTTTGAGGTTCTTGTCAACGGCAGCCACCGCCGCCTTGCCGCCCGATGCCGCGTTCCCTGCGGCCCCGTGGCCGGTGCCGGCTTGCGAACCCTTGGGAGCCGCGGGGCCCCCGGAGAAGATGATTCTGTCGAAGGTCCTGTTCAGCGACTTGCTCGTAAAGTTTTGCATCTCCTGGCCGGGCTGCAGCACGAGCTCCTGTCCCACCTTTACCGTCATCTGCGGCACGGCGACCCAGGTCTTTTTCCCGTTCTTATCCAGTAAAACGTAGGTATACCCTCCGGCATTCATGGTCTCGGCGACCTTGCCCGAGAGAGATGATGACACGGCCGATTCATCCGCCGCTTCCATGGCCTCCTGCTTGGGCTTCGGCGCGGTCTTTTCCTGCGCCGCGAAAGAGGCCGCCGCGGCGAATATCACCAGGAGAAACAGCGACCCTGCTGCTGCAACGTTAAAAATTCGTTTCATTTTCGTGCTCCCTTTTGGGTTGATTTGATCTGGGACTGACGTCGAATCATTATTATAACGATCACGAAGTTTACTGCTTTTGGGGTAAATTAGCAAGACAGATTTTCAAATATCGGGGGGATTCGCACGGAACGGTTCAACCTTGGTGAACACCCGCGAAGAGCGACTAAGATGGTTCGTTATACTCCTGACTCCTGACTCACAGCTTGTACCCAATCTTTCGGAGGAACCCCTTCCTTTGCTCCCTGTCCGCGGCAGTCTCCACTCCCTTTGGTGAAGACCCATCGATGACGCCCATGATCCCCTTGCCCTGCGCTGTCTCTGCTACCACAACCTCGAGCGGGTTGGCCGTAGCGCAGAAGATACGGCAGACCTCCGGGCAGTTTTTGATCTGGGTGAGGATGTTGATAGGAAACGCGTTTTTCAAGTAAATGCAGAACACATGGCCTGCGCCGATATCGTTCAGAGTTTTGACACATGCAGCGATCAGGCCTTCGTCGTTCCCCTCCGTTCGGACCAGGCAGGGACCGGAGGCCTCGGTGAAGGCGACGCCGAATTTCGCCTGCGGCACGGTTGTGGCGATGATCTCGTAAAGGTCTTCCGCGGTCTTGATGAAATGGGTCTGGCCGAGGACGATGTTGCAGCCTTCGGGGATTTCAACGCGAACGGTATGGAGTTCCATGGCTCTGCCTCCTTGTCGGGGTTCTTACAACACTGCAAACGTCACGGGTTGTGGGTTAAACCCGGAACTCGCAACTAAAAAGATACGCATAACCGGTACGGAGCATTACTACAGGGATAACTATAACAGATTTTCAGGTTGGAGGAAGGGGTCAATGATCGCGGGGATTCTAAACAGGTTCAGAGCGGGTTCTTGTGCAGGACTTCGGATTCGGTGCCGTTCCGGAGCAGGTCGAGCATGCGCGCTATGGACTCTTCGTGGAGGTCGTAGATGAGCTGCCGGTCAACGCCGCGCCGTCTTTTCTTGTTCAGGAACATGAGGAACACCATGCTCTTGTAAATCCGCTTGTTGGTCTTGAAGGAAAAGATATAGCTGTCGAGCGAGTTCTCGAGCAGGAGGTCGCTCCGTTTGCGCACAGCCTTGCTGATCATGACCGTCTGCAGCCAGTAGGACTTGTCGATGATGCTGTCCGCCTTGAGCTCCAACCAGGTGTGCCCCATGTTCCCCAGGTCGTCCGTGAGCGTCTCGTGGGCCACGGTGTCCGCCGCAAGATGGGCGAGGTAGCCGTACGAGAAGGCCCGTTCGGGCCAGGTCTTTGCCTGGTCGAGGAGCTTCAGGCCAACATCCCAGGAGTGGGAGCTCTTGTCGTCGGGAAGGTATTTTTTCCCGAGGATCATGTCGGCCATGATATTGCCGTAGAGGAAATCCTGCTTGTGTTTTTTCAAAAGGGCGTAGATTCCGGCGGGGAGAAGCGGAGCGCAGGAGAGCAGTTCATTGCCGAGATACATGTGGGTCATGGGACCCCATGCAAAGGCAAAAGAAGGTATGAAGATGAACCCGGCTGCAAGAAGTAAAATAAATGACATGAGTTCTTTATGACTGCGCGAAATAATTAAAATACTTCGCTGATGAATAAAACTGCATCATAATACAACTTCCGCAGCCTCTCGTCAACACTAAAGTCATCAGAAAAACCCCTGATCCTGCGGACCGTTACCGGTCCTTCCAATGATAGGGCGCCTCTAATGGCAGCCTGCACAAGACGACGATGAACAGCCGCTGCAGCCTGAGCCGCTCGATGAATGTTGAAGCCGAAGCGCTCGAAGACTTGCCCATGCCGAACTTCGAGAGTTTTTTCTGCGTCTCCTTCGAACCGCAATTCGGGCACGTGACTTCCGGGCTGGACCCGAAAACGAGCTTCTCAAAACAGCAGTTGCATTTCGTGCATTGATATTCGTAAATAGGCATGGAAAACCTTTTTAACCACAGATGAACACGGATAGACACGGATAAAAGCGGAACTTTAGATTTTCTGATTTGTCTTTAACCGTGTTCATCTGTGGTTACCGTGTATTTATTTCTTTTCCAGTTTCTTCCAGTCCGACACGCATGCTAAACTTGCGCCGACCTTCGAGGTCGTGCGACTTCCAATTCCGAATTCCGCATTCGAAAGCGCTTCTTCCAGCACCTGCACCGTATGGAGCACTTCGATTTCCGCACCCGCATGCTTCAGGGCGTTTGCGATCTGCATGCGGCAGGCGGGACAACCCGTGACGACGGCCGATGCCTCCGTGGCGATGACTGCCCTGGCCTTTTCTTTCGCGATACCGTCGGAAAGTCCCGGGTGCGTGATCCTCATCACGCCTCCGAACCCGCAGCAGCGGTCGGCGCCGCTCATCTCCGTGAGCGTGAGCCCGGGTACGGAACGCAGGATGTCGCGGGCGGCGCCGGACAACCCCTGCCCCCTCCCGAGGTGGCACGGATCATGCCAGGTGATGCGTTTGTTGATCGGACCGAGGTTGAGTCCCGAAATGCGGCTGGCGAGAAATTCATGGATGTCGAGGACTTCCGGCGGTTTTGTTCCGGACCGAAGCAGTTTAGGGTATTCCTTTTTAAAAGTCAAGCTGCAGGAAGCGCAGGCGGTAACGACTGCGTCCGCGTCAAGTCTTGCAAGAAGCCCCGTATTATGAGCGGCGAGTTTTTCCGCCGCTTCACGGTCGCCCAGGGTAAGCAGCGGCCTTCCGCAGCATTTCAGGTCGTTCGGAACGACCACGTCGTATCCGAGCTTGTTCAGGACGTTGATCGTCGCCGTCCCGATCTCGGGCTGAAAATAGTCGACCGCGCACCCCGGGAAAAACGCGATCGTCCCCTTGCTTCTTTCTTCGCCCCTTGCCCCCCTGCCCCTGTACCCTGTCCCCTGGACCCTGGCCCCCCGCCCTTTCGCATAGTGCAGCACCACCGGGGCGAGCCACGCGGCGGAGCGGAAGAGGCCGGGACGCATGAGCACGCCGGAGAGCACCGCCCCGATGATTCCCCTGCCCGCTTCCGCGACAGCCTGTTCCTTCGCAGCCTGGATGATTTCCGTGACCGGCACGCCGCTCGGGCAGGAAGCCTCGCATGCGAGGCACCCCGTGCAGGAGGCGAGGCGGTCCTGGTAAACCCCGGACACCGTGAGTCTGTTGTCCAGAATCGCCTTTACGAGGGCCATCCTTCCCCGTGCGGACCGGGATTCTGCCCGGTCCCGGAGGAAGCTGGGGCAGACCGCCCTGCATGCCCCGCACTTCACGCAGCGGGAAACATCCACCCGGTATCGTTCAAGCAAACTTCCTTTGTAAACCTTCTTCGGTTTCATGTCGTATCCAAATTAGTTTCCCGCTCATGGAGAACAAGAAACTCTGAACTCATGACTCAGAACCGGATGTCTCACGGCAGTATCGTTACTGCCGTACCGAGGGAAACGACGCTATAGACTTCATCCAAGTCGGCGTTGTCCAGTGCGATGCAGCCGTACGTCCAGTTCATTTCATCGGGAGACGGCATGCCGCCCGCCGAAGCGGCCGTCCTCCCATGGATGCCGACGGCCCCGCCGAGACTCGTGTCCCAAGGCGGCTGCCGCCGTTCCACCAGCGCATTTTTGATCGCGACATACTCCGCGTCGGTGATCATTCCGGTACGGCGGCCGTACTCGGCATGCTTCAGACTGGGGTAGCTCAGGCCGAGGAACTTGTAAAACCGCTTGCTGTCGTTCATGGTGCAGATATAGAATTCTCCTTCCGGCGTGCGCTTGTCACCCAGGCTTCGTTTATCGCCATCGCGGTAGCCTCTCCCGAACACCGCCGGGCAGGTCTTGACCGCCCGGTCGTCCCTTAGGAGCGTGAGGGAATGGTTCGATTTTCTGATGACGATCCGGTACCTGCCGGCGTCTGAAGGCATGCCGGAAGAGACGCCGGGGGCCGGGGCAGGAGGATTTGGCGCTTGAGACAGGCAGCCGGAAAGCAGGATAAAAGCGAACAGCCGGAGAAGGGGCAGACTATTTCGGGGGTTCCTTGCCATGCGCTGTTTACTCGTTCAGGTCCGCTTCTTTTCTTCGTACTGCTTTGCGCATGCCTCGCTGCAGAAAGAGTGGTTTTCCCCGCCAATGCGCCGGGTGATCGCACGCTCCTTCAAGACGTAGGTGCGGCATTCGGGATCGAGCACCATATCCTCGCCCATGAGACGAGTGCGCCTGTTGTCCTCACCCTGGTATCCCCGGACCGCGGCGCGGAGCACTGTCTTGAGGGCGTAATAGAGCAGGGACAGGAAGGCAACAAACAGAAGGGCGCGTATCATCGGGCAGCCTTCTTCTTTCCCGCTTTCAAGGCGGCAATCATGGACCTGATTTGATCGGCGTTCGGATAGTTCGGCGCGATTCTCAGGATCTCTTCCCAGGCTTGAATCGCGGCGGCATAATTCTTCTTGTCGCCGGCATACACAATCCCCAAATTATAGCGGGCGTTCAAATGGCCGGGTTCGAGCTGCAAGGCTATGCGGTACTCGGCGAGCGCGCGTTCCGGCATTCCCAGGTTCCGGTAGGCGGTCCCCATGTCGGTCCGCACATCGGCGTTCCGCGGGTCGATCGCGAGAGCCTGTTCGTACATCGTGATCGCCTGCCTCCACTCTCCGCTGTCGTAATAGGCGTTCCCGATCCCGATCAGGGCTGCCAGATTATACGGGTCTTCGGCGAGAACCGTCCGGTATTCTTCGATCAAGCCGAAGTAATAGGGGGTCTTGGCTTCCTCGGGCCTCGCTGCCTGCTCCCGAGAGTGGGAAGCGGGTGAGTGCTTTTTGTCCTGGGACCTGCCGCACCCCGTGGGCAGCGCAAGTAAAAGGACCGCTACTGCAAGTAGTTTTTGCATCATCATGAACTAATGCCTGAAATGCCTCATGCTCGTCATGACCATCGCGACTCCGTGTTCATCCGCGGCCTGGATCACCTCGTCGTCCTTGAGCGACCCGCCGGGCTGGATCACTGCCGTTACTCCCGCCTTGGCCGCCTCTTCGAGTCCGTCCCGGAAGGGAAAGAAGGCGTCCGACGCGAGCACGGTCCCCGTGAGCGGAGACTGGGCCTTGATCTTTGCGATCTTGACCGAGTCGAGACGGCTCATCTGGCCCGCCCCGATGCCGACAGTCCGGTCCTTCGCGGCGAACACGATGGCATTGGACTTGACGTGCTTGCACACCTTCCAGGCGAAGGCAAGCCCCTCGTACTCTTCGTCCGTGGGTTTCCGCTTCGTGGCCACGCGCAGGGCGCGGACATCGGAGAGCCTGCCGAGATCGCGGTCCTGATAGATGAGGCCCCCGACGACTTTTTTCATGTCCATGCCCTCGGGCGCGCCCTTGAGGGACGGCCCGATGTCCAAAAGCCGCACGTCTTTTTTCTTCTTCAGTTCATCGAGCGCGTCGGGTGCGAACTCCGGCGCCACGACCACTTCCACGAAGGTCGCCGTCAGCTCCTTCGCGGTCTCGATGTCCACCATCCGGTTGAAGGCGATCACGCCGCCGAAGGCAGAGACGGGGTCGCAGTCGCGCGCCTTGCGGTATGCCTCGGCAAGGGTCGCCCCCACGGCCACGCCGCAGGGGTTGTTGTGCTTCACGATTACGGCCACAGTCTCGTCGAACTCTTTCGCAAGTTCGAGGGCGCTGTTCGCGTCCAGAAAATTATTGAACGACATCTCCTTGCCCTGGAGCTGTTTTGCATGAGCGACGGACGGCTCCTTCCGCCCGAACTCCCGGTAGAATGCGCCCTCCTGGTGCGGGTTCTCGCCGTACCGGAGGTTCTGCGCCTTCTCGAACTGGAGCGTCAGGATGTTGGGGAAGCGCGTCTTCTCCTCGGCCGGGACCTGGCTGTCGAGCCACGCGGAGATTGCGCTGTCGTAGCGGGCGGTGTGCAGGAACACGGTGCGGCAGAGCTCGAAGCGGGTCTTTGCCGAAACCTCGCCGGTCTTCCGGAGTTCCTCGAGCACCCTCGCGTAATCGCGGGGGGAGACCACCACGGCCACGTCGGTGTGGTTCTTTGCCGCGGACCGAAGCATTGTCGGCCCGCCGATGTCGATGTTCTCGATGGCGTCCTCGAAGGTGCAGCCCGGCTTTGCCACGGTCTGCTCGAAGGGATAGAGGTTCACCACCACGAGGTCGATGGGCTCGATCCCGTGCTGCTTCATCTGTCTTACGTGCTCGGGGTTGCTGCGCCTGCCGAGGAGCCCGCCGTGGACCTTGGGATGCAGGGTCTTGACCCTGCCGTCGAGCATCTCCGGAAAACCCGTGAATTCCGACACGTCCTTGACCTTAACGCCGGCGTCGCGGAGCATCTTCGCCGTTCCTCCCGTCGAAAGGATCTCGATGCCGAGCTTCGAGATCTCCCTGGCAAAATCGAGAATGCCGTCCTTGTTCGATACACTGATGAGCGCGCGCTGAACCTTGGCCACGGAAGGGACCTCCTGGTGAGAGATTCTGCTGTAAAGACAAGGGGAATATTAACCGAAACAGGGGGGAAAGTCAATTTGAATAGAGAGCGGAAACGGAGACAAAAAAAAAAGAATCTACCTCTTTACCCGACTACGTTGTACTCCCGCACCCGGAATTTCGCGCCGAGCTCCTCGGCGATTTTGCGGCATGCCTCGATGTCCACGCCCGGAGCGGACACGACCGTGGCGGTCACCTCGGGGATGTACTTCTTCGCCTCGCGGATGAATTCCTTGACCGTTTCATAGGTTATTGATCCGAACTTCGGCTGGGTCAGTTTCTCGTAGATTTCCGAGTTCTGGGCATTGAGACTCACGGATACGGCGTCCACGAGCCCGGCAAGCTCCGGCAGGACGTTCCGTTTGTGGATGAGGTTCGCATGACCGTTCGTGTCGATGCGCACCTTGCCGCCTTGCCGCTTCACTTCAGCGGAAACGGCCTTGACCACGTCAAGCCGAAGGAGCGGTTCGCCGTACCCGCAGAACACGATCTCGGCGTACCGCTTGGGGTCGCCGATCTCGTTGATGACGGCCTCGGCAGTGGGCTCCCCGGCAAGCCTCAGGTTGTGGCCTTTCACGAAATCGGTAGTATAGCGGACGCAGAAGGTGCAGGCGGCGGTGCAGCGATTCGTGATGTTGAGGTAGAGGGAATTTCTTATCGGATAGGTTATCTGTCCGCGGTCCGGGATCTGGCCGATGCCGAAGAGCTGCATTGCGTTAAAGCTCGTGATCCGGGAGACATCATCGAAGGTAAGGCCCTTGATCTTCGCGATCATCTCTGTCGTATGGCGGACAAAGGCCGGTTCGTTCCGTTTTCCGCGCATGGGCTGGGGCGCGAGGTACGGCGCATCCGTTTCGACCAGGAGATGCTCAATCGGGACCTGGCGGATGACCTCGCGCAGGGCCTCGGCTTTCGGAAACGTAACCGGTCCCGCGACCCCGAGGGAGAAGCCCAGCTCGACGAGCTTTCTTGCCATCGCGGCGTCTCCGGAGAAGCAGTGCATGACCCCGCCCAGGTCCGGGGACCATTCCTCGGAGATGATCTGGAGCGTGTCGTCGTGGGCGTCGCGGTCGTGGATGATGACCGGCAGGTCGAGCTCCCGCGCCTCCCTGAGCATGTCGCGGAACTTCCTCTTCTGGTCGGTCCGCGGAGAATGTTCGTAGAAATAGTCGAGCCCGATCTCTCCGTAGGCCACGACCTTCTTGTGCTGCGCGAAATGCCTGAGGATATCGTAGGCGGGATGGAGGATGTCCTTCACTTCATGAGGATGGATGCCGATGGCCGCGTAGATGAAGTCGTACTTGTCCGCGAGCAGCACCGCGTCGCGGCTCGATTCGACCGTGGTCCCGATGGTGACGATATATTCGACGCCCGCTTCCCGTGCCCGTTTGATCACGTCCTCGCGGTCGTCGTTGAACTCGCGCATCTCCAGATGCGCATGGGTGTCGATCAGCATAAAAAACCAAGTGAGAAGTAAGAAGTATGAAGTAAGAAGTTGGGAACAAAAAAACTCTTTCCCTGTCTCCTACCCATTGTTCTCCACTTCCCCTTCCTCATTGTTCTTCACTCTTAATTCTTAACTCTTACTTCTTCCTTGCCTCACTTTACTCTCGCTCCCGGCTTCGTCTCCCGGTCGAACGTGGCCACGGCCAAAAGCTCTCCGCTCGACGCGGCCAGGAGCATCCCCTGGGATTCGACGCCCATCAGCTTGGCCGGCTTCAGGTTCGCGACGATGACGATCGATTTGCCCGTGAGCTCTTCCGGCGTGTAGCTCTTCCCGATTCCGGCAACGACCTGGCGCGTCTCCGTGCCGATGTCCACCTGGATCTTCACGAGCTTCTCGGACTTTGCGACCCGCTCGGCGGACACAATCTTGCCCACCCTGAGGTCAACCTTCATGAAGTCTTCGATCCCGATCGGTTCAAAGACGGCTCCGGCGGACGGTATGGTTTGTTGACCTGCCGGATTCTGAGATGCTGGCGTCTGTTCCACCTTCTTCTCCTTTGTATTTCCTTTATCTGTCCATAAGCCTGTCCCCGAACGTTTTATCCGGATGCTGATCCGTGGTCGCGCGCTTCTTTTTCGATCCGGGGGAAGAGCTGCGCCCCCGCCTTGATCGCCGTTCCCACGGCCGTTTTACCCCACGCTTGTTCTTCGTGCAGCCGGCATGACGCGATCTGCCGCTCCAGACCGAGGGCGTCCCAGATCTTCTGGCTCGTCGACGGGATCACCGGATAAAGATAGAGCCCGGTCATACGGAGTGATTCCGAGAGATTGTACAGCACGCTGCCGAGCCGGATCATATCGTTCTTCTTCGCTAAGGTCCAGGGCGCATTCTCCTCCACGTAACGGTTCGCCCGCGTAACCAGCGTCCAGACGTCGTGGAGGTATTTCGTGAAGGCAAGGGCGCAAAGATCTTCTTCGATTTTCGCGGGTATCGAAGCAGCGGTCTCGCGCAGTTCCCGATCGGAAGCCTGTTCCGGTCCTGGCGGGGGAATTTTCCCGTCGAAATATTTGTTGATCATGGTGACAACGCGCGAGAGGAGGTTGCCGAGGTCGTTCGCCAGTTCGGTGTTGAACCTCGTCGTGTAGGTCTCGATCGAAAAATCGCCGTCGAGCCCGAAGGGCACCTCGCGCAGGACGAAGTAACGGAACGCATCAGCGCCGTAAGCGTCGGCAACATCGTTCGGGTCGATCACGTTGCCGAGCGACTTGGACATCTTCTTGCCGTCCTGCGTCCACCAGCCGTGGGCGAAGATATTTCCCGGCAGCGGGAGCCCGAGGGCCATGAGCATGGTGGACCAGTACACGCTATGGGTGGTCAGAATGTCCTTGCCCACAAGATGGTGCTCGGCCGGCCACCAGAATTTTTCTCGATTTGACGGATCAGTCGATCCCTGCGCCGGAGGACTCAGATACCGCGTGGCGGAGATATAGTTCACGAGTGCGTCGAACCAGACGTAGGTCACGAATGTCACGGTCAAAGGGAAGCTCGATGCCCCAGGACAGGCGCGCTTTGGGACGGGAGATGCAGAGGTCGCCGAGCGCCTGGGTCCGTAGGAAGCCCAGCACTTCGTTGCGCCGGCTTTCGGGCCGGATATAGTCCGGGTTCTTCTCGATGTGCTCGATGAGTCGGTTTTGATATTTGCTCATCAGGAAGAAGTAATTGTCTTCCGTGATCCGTTCGACCGGCCTGCCGCAGTCCGGGCACTTGCCTTCCACGATCTCCTTCTCGGTCCAGAACCGCTCATCTGGCGTGCAGTACCAGCCTTCGTATGTCCGGCGCTCGATCTCGCCGGCATCATACAGTTTCTGGAGCAGTTCCTGCACCACGGAGAGGTGCTCTTTGTCCGTCGTGCGGATAAAGGCGTCGTTCGAGATCTCGAGCTTTTTCCAGAGCCGCTTGAAGTTCTCGGACAGAAGGTCCGCGTGGGCTTGGGGCGTGCGGCCCCGCTCCTGGGCGGCTTTTTCCACCTTCTGGCCGTGCTCATCGGTGCCGGTGAGGAAGAAGACGGCGTCGCCCTTGAGCCGGTGGTAGCGCGCCAGCGTGTCCGCCGCGATCGTGGTGTAGGCGTGTCCGATGTGCGGGACGTCATTGACGTAGTAGATGGGGGTGGTGATGTAGAATTTTTTCGGCATAATATCAATACGATGGATGCAAGCGCATCCTGCGGAACCTCATATAGGCGATCCGGAGGTGTTTGCTCTTCATGCCTATTCATCGATCTGGTCAGGACATTTAGGGCATCATCAATCTCGACTTCCCTTTCCGGTCCCTGCGGCCGGTCCTCTGCGCCTTGCCGCCCTGCTGCTGGCCTTTCTTCTTCCTGCGCCAGAAATGCCGCTTTCTCTTCTTACCCGTCTTCTCGCCCTCGTGCGGCTGCTGCTGAGTCGCCTGTTCCTGAGGCTGGGGCTTCTCCTGGGGTTGGGGGTTCTCCTGGGGTTGAGGCTTCTCCTGCTGCTGCGGCTGCTGTCGATGTCGCGGCCGCTGACGTTCGGCGGGTGGCTGGCCTTTCTTTTCCTGCTGGACTTCCTTCTTTCTCTCCGGCTTGCCGCCGCGCTGTCCTGATCCCTTCTGCTTCTCCCGCCGCTGCTCCTGCTGTTTGCGGTCTTCCTGTCGCCTCTTCTCTTCGTCGAGGCGGCGTTCTTCCGCTTCTTTCTGCTCCTCTGCCATACGGCGTTCTTCCACTTCCTTCTTTTCCTTGACGGCGGCCTCGCGCATGCCGGCAAGGTCTTTCTTGATCTCATCGTACATCTCGTATTCGTAGGAGAGGCAGCAAAGCAGGCGGCCGCAGACCCCGGAAATCTTCGCAGGGTTGAGCACCATGTCCTGCTTCTTGGCCATGCGGATCGAGACGGGCTCGAAGTTTTTCAGGAATGACGCAGCAGCAGAGTTCCCTGCCGCAGGGGCCGAACCCTCCGATCATCCGCGCCACGTCGCGAACGCCGATCTGGCGCATCTCGATCCTGCTCCTGAGCTTGTAGGCCAGGTCCTTCACAAGTTCGCGGAAATCGATCCGCGTCTCGGAAAAAAAGAAAAAAGTGGCCCGCGAAGCGTCAAAGGAATATTCCACGCGGATCAGCTTCATCGGCAGTTCCCGCTCGGTGATCATGTCCTGCGCGGTCTTGAAAGCCTCGGCCTCGCGCTCCCTGTTCTTTTCTTCCCGGAGGAGGTCCTCCTCCGTCGCTTTGCGCAGGACCTTTCTGAGCGTCTTGGGCTCCTGCTTGTCGGCGCCTGCGGCCTTCGGCGCGCCATTCTCCGCCTCTTCTTCCACCTGCAGGCCCTGCTCCATTCTGACCGGAGCGGGCGCGGGAAGCGGAGGCGGTTCCTGCAGCTTTTTCACTCGCACTACCGAGGCGAATCCCTGCCCCCGCTCGGTGTCCACGATTACCCGGTCGCCGATGGCCACCTCCACGTCGGTGGCGTCGAAATCATAGACCTTCCAATTCTCCCGGAACCGCACCCCGGCTATTTTGATCATTTTGTCAGTCATGTCTGTATCAATTTCGGATTGCGGATTGCGGATTTGGAATTTTTCATTCCGCAATCCGCAATCCGCAATCGAATCATCCTCTCCCCAGTTGAAACAACAGGTTCTCGGCCACGAGCTGCGCGCTCACGCGGCGGTCGAGCAGGCCCCTGCTCCGGGTGAGCAGCTCAAGGTCCGCAAGCATTCCGGGGACGGCGAACCGCTCACCCCAGATTCGGTACCGTTCTCCGGCGCCGCTCTGCACGAGCAGCCGGTCGTCGCCCGTCTCCCGGTAGACCAGCGCGTCGCGGAGACACTCGACACCGATCTCGATCAGGCGGTCCAACCGTTCACGGTCTTTCGCGTAGCCTTCCGCCAGCGCAAGCGCCTCGCCGACACTCAGGCGGGAAAGCCCGTCCCAGAGGTCCATGAGCCGGTCCCGCTCGGCCTTCTCCTGCTCCGCGTCCATCTCGAGTCCCCGTCCCATGCTCCCCTGCGCAAGCGCCGCGAGAAACCATGCGTCCTCTTCCGAAATTCCGCGTTTCCTCGCGAGCGCCCGCGCCAGCGTATGGCGGGGAAGCGGCTGGAACCGCATCTCCTGGCATCGCGAACGGATGGTCGGCAGCAAGCTCTGCGGCATCGCGGTGACCAGGATGATGAGCGTGTCTCCCGGCGGCTCTTCGAGCGTCTTCAAAAAGGCGTTCGAAGACGCGGCGTTCATGCGTTCGGCAAAGTCGACGATCAGGGTCTTCTTAGTCCCCTCGAAAGGCCTTAGCGAGAGGTCCGCCTGCATCTGCCGGACCTGGTCGATCTTGATCTCTTCGCCGTCCGGGGCAAGGAGATGAACGTCCGGATGCCCGCCCGAAGCGACCTTGCGGCAGGACGGACACTCACCGCAGCCGCCGTCCGGCCCCTGGTGCGCGCAGTTCACGGCGGCGGCAAGCGCGAGGGCCGTCATCTTCTTGCCGATCCCCTCCTCGCCTGAAAAGAGATAGGCATGGGCAAGCGTCCCGTTCGCGAGCGTCCGTTTGAGTATCGTGACCGGCCGTTCGTGGCCGACAATATCTGAGAAATTCATGCTGTGCTCTGGCGCTTTTTTGTCATTCCCGCGAAAGCGGGCGAATCCATTTTGAAGTTTGTTTGAAAGAAGCCAATGGATGCCTGCTTTCGCAGGTATGACAGACGAAATTATAATTTCCAATTCATGATCTTCAATTTCCCGTGCTCAGCATCCCGTCCACGATCTTCCGGACTTCAAGGTGGATGCTCTCCGGCGGCCGCGCCGCATCGACGACGCGGATGCGGCCGGGCTCCCGCTGAGCCAGCTCGAGATATCCCCGCCTCACGCGCTCGTGAAACGACAGGAGCTCATTCTCGAACCGCGCCTCAGCCTCGAGTCCGTTGCGGCTGTTTCTCCCCCGCGCGCGCGCAAGCCCCGCAGCCGCATCAATGTCGAGGAGGATCGTCAGGTCGGGCCGCATGCCGGCAGTCACGATCCGGTCCAGGTCCCCGATCAGGTCCAGGTCAAGCCCCCGTCCATAACCCTGGTAGGCGAGCGTGGCGTCTGAAAACCGGTCGCAGAGAACGATCGTTCCCGCTTCGAGGGCGGGCCGGATGAGTTCCGCAAGGTGCTGCGCCCTGCCGGCCGCATAGAGAAGCAGTTCCGCCTTGGGATCGAGCGCGGCATTTGCCGGGTCGAGCAGGATCTTTCTTACCTGGTCTCCGATGGGCGTCCCACCGGGTTCCCGGGTGAGCTGAACGGACCTGCCGCGCGCGGAGAGAGAATCCGCAAGGAGCGCAATCTGGGTGGTTTTACCGGACCCCTCGATTCCCTCGAAGGAGATGAACGCACCCCGCATTTACTTGAGCTCCGCGGCGGGTTCGCCCGCCATTCTCAGCGCGGGATTCGCGGTGAAGAGGACCACCTGGGTCTTCTTGCCGAGGGCGCGCAGGACCTGGCACGCCGCCTGTTGCCGAGCCGGGTCGAAACCGGAGAACGGGTCGTCCAGAATGAACGGCAGCAGCCGCTTTCCGGCAAGGGCCTCGATCGAGCCCCGTTCTGAAGCAGAAGTAGACGAGGGCCTTCGTACCGTGGCTGAGTTCCGCAACACCCACGACCGCATCGTCCTTCGCGCGCACGACAGGCGATCCGTCATGATCGGACTTCGATGCGGACGTACTTGCCGCCGCTGACTGCGGACAAATTCCTCTGCGCCGCGGCCTCGACGGCGGGAATCAGCGTCTCCATTTCGATGCCGTCCGATCCGGCTCGCGGCGCGAAGCTCGCCGAGGAACCCGCCGCCCAGCGGGCCCGCGGCCGTCGACGCAACGTCGCGCGCCGGATCGAAGACCTCGGCCCCGAAATCCTGGTCCGGAGCGGCGAACGGACTCGCCCTCCAGCCGCTCGATGTCCTGCCTGATGCTGTAGGTGTCCACGGCGAAGGCGGCAACCTCTCTGGCCGCCTTCTCCAGTTCTCGGACCTCTTCCTGCTGCCTTTCATAGTGCTGCCGCAGAAGCTCGGGCGACGAATCACCGAGGATCCGCTGCCGGCCCTCTTCCAAGTCTTGCCGGAGCGAGCAAAAATGCCGGTAATTGTCGGTCTTTTCCCTGAGCTCCGCCGTCGAACCCGCCCCCACGGCGCGCAGATAGGCCGCAATCGGAGCGCTCTCATGGACGAATTTCCGCTCCAAATCGATAAATTCCTGTTCCAACGCTTCTATGCCCTTCCGGACCGCCCTGCGCTGCGCGCTCTTGCGCGACGCGTTATACGAGGCAACGGCAATCAGGATCAGCGACAGAATGATGCCGATCGGAAAATACTGTTCGTATTCCGCGGTCAGGACGAACACGCCCGCCAGAATCGAGAGGAGGCCGAGGACGGCGCCGGCGATGAACAGCTTGTCGGTCAGAAAGTTGGCCGGTGGAATTGCGTCGAATCGCATCTTCAACCGCTGCAATTCCTCGTTCAGGCTGTCGGCATCGGCTATTTTCTGGGCCTCGCGCCGCTCATGCGACTCGATCAGCTCTTTCAGGTTCTCAGGAAGGGCCTCGCACCCCTTGAGTTCTCCCAGCGTCGATTCGATTTCGACTTTTTTCCGCTCCATTTCGTCGAGGGAGGCCAGTTTTTTCTGGAGCTCATCGAGGGCGAGCTTGGCGGACTGGTAACGGTATTCGGCATCAGCGGCCTCTTCCGCCTTGCGAAGGGCATCACGGAGTTCTGCGAGCTGCGTCGTACTCGTCGTTTCCGCGGCAGCGGAGCTTGGGGGTTTGTCGTCCAACGCAGGGCTTGCGGCCGTGGCGCGTGGCGCGGGACGGCCGAAAGCATGCTCGGGCCTGAACACGAAAACCTGCGCGAAATCATCTTCAGCCACCCCGGTCGTAAGCCCGGCCATAAATTGCGTCGAGCCGTCCCAGTCCTTGTGCAGCAGATTGAATTCCTTCGAGGAGGCGTTATAGCGGGAAAGGTTAACGGCCTGTTTGCGGAAATCCTGGATCACACGGTAGTACGTGCCGTCATCGGAGCATATTACCAGTGCGCCGCGCGAGGCGTCGGGTGTGTGCCTCGACACGAGCGGCTGCATGGCCCCCGCCTGGCTGTTGGGAAACAGGAGGCGCTGTATCGTGTCGACTGCCGTGGTTTTTCCCGATTCATTCCCGGCGGAAACAAGGTTGAACCCGCTCTGGAATCTCAGGCGGGCCAGTTCCCTGATTCCGCGGACGCCTTGCATTACAAGCTCCACGACGAACATCGACGAGACTCCTTTCCCCGATAATTAGTTGGTTACTATAACGCAAGTAGACTGAAGTTGCAACAGGGAAAAAGTCGCCTCACTTCTACTCCGATGCTCATCACCCCGTTGTTTTATCGATCTTTGGCACTTGACAATCACTTCTTGTTTGCCTATTCTTTGAAGGGCGGACTGCGCTGAAAAGCCGCGATGGATCGCCACGGCGATCCGCTCACCGGTTGACCAGCGTGGAATCAGGAGCACTATCTCACTTGTCAGCTTCAGTCAAAACATACCTGCAGAAATCCGCCAGGACAGCAGTCCGATGCCTGCCGTTCGTCGCGCTGATCTTTCTTTTCGCCTTTAACGGAGCCTCCGCTGCCCGGGCGTCGGAGAAGGGGCAAGAACCGCCCGAGTCGCTGCTCACGGCGCCCTCCTTCACCTCTCTCCCTCCGCAACCGGAGATGGGGCAAGAACCGCCCGAGTCGCTGATCACGGCGCCCTCCTTCACCTCTCTCCCTCCGCAACCGGAGATGGAGCAGACCGCGCCCGACAACCTGCTCACGGCGCCCTCCTTCACTACTCTCCCGGTGCAGCCGAAGCAGACCAGGCCTGTACTGGAAAAGGAGCTGAAGTATGTGGATATGCTTCATAGCGAGATCGTCCGCCGTTTTCTGGCGTCTGCCGTGTGGATGGATTCCTTTTTTGCCGATCCGGGATATGTGAGGGAAGAAAACCGCTCGTTCACGCGGTTCCGCTACGAGATATTCAAGGAAGAGCGGTCCGGCGCCAACCTTCAAACCTGCCTTCGATCTGCGGCTGGCCCTTCCGGCGCTTGAGGAAAAAACACATCTCGTCATCGCTGCGGAACCCGCCGTACCGCCCACCGGCGCATCAGCCGCGGTCCACACCCCCGCGGAGCGCTTTGGGACCACGCCGCAGAACACCCTTACGACGGGGCTCCAGTATGTTTTCCGTTCGGACCCCCAAGTGAGCTCCGTTGTGAGGACGGGGCTGCAATTCTCAAAATTCAGCCCCGTCATCCTCATTGCCCCGCGGTACCAGGTCCTCATGCCCTACGAAATCTGGGCTGTCAGGTTTACCCAGGAAGCAATCTGGAGGTCGAAGGGAAGCTGGCAAACAGACACCCGGTTCGATTTCGAGCGCCAGCTTCCTCATGAACTTTTTTTCCGCACGACGGTTGACGGGGTATGGGTCGCACAAGCGAACGGTTTCGCCTACGGCTTGAGTTTCGCGCTGCGCCAGCCTCTTGCCCCGACCCACGCGATAGACTACGAGTGGATCAACAGCTGGAACACCAGACCTGTCGGCGAGTTTACGGAAATCGCCTTCCGGATCCGGTACCGCCACAGCTACCTGCGGGACTGGCTCTTCTTCGAGGCAGCCCCCCAGGTCCGGTTTCCGAGGGATGCAAACTTCGACGCCACCTTCGGCATCCTCTTCAAGTTTGAAATGTTTTTCGGGCGGACTTAGACGGCGTTACCGGCTTCTGCTTTCCGAAAACATGCGCAAAACCGGTACACTCACTCGGACAGACCGACAAGCGGCTGAAGGCGGCCTTTAAATCCACCGGTCCCACCGTCGAGTGGCTCAAATGACCGTCAACGAGTTATAATTTACATGAGTGCATGTGTAGTGTGCTGACCATCGAGGTGAAATTAACATGATCTCAATGGAAACGTATCTTGCGGGAGCGCCAGTGGCTGCGGTCGGAGCAGCCTTTGTGGGGGGGATTCTCGCCGGTCTTTCCCCCTGCATCTACCCCATGATCCCCATTGTCTCGGCATATGTCAGCGGCAGGTCGGTCAAAGAAAGAGCACTGTGCGAACACTGCAGTCCGGTAACAAATATTGAATCGGTTGTCGCCGGATCCTCCGGAGGGAGCGTGCGGGCGAGATATTTTTTACTTTCCCTCTGCTATGTCGCGGGGATGGCGACGGTCTATTCGCTGCTCGGCATGATTGCGGCGCTGACCGGCGATTTATTCGGCAGGATCAGCACCAGCCCCTGGGCCCTTCTTATTGTCGCCAACGTGTTCATTCTGTTTGCCCTGAACCTCCTGGAAGTTGTTCCGTTTCCCGCGTGGTTTCAGGGCCGATCGAGGAAACCGGTCATGGGAGGAGTCATCGGAGCGTTCCTGGTCGGGGCCGCCTCGGGTTTGGTGGCATCGCCGTGTACTTCACCGATGCTTTTCGCCCTGCTTACCTATGTTGCAACGAGCCGGAGCGTTCTGTTCGGAGGCATCCTGCTGTTCGCCTTTTCCATGGGTATGGGGATTCTTCTCATTGTCGCCGGCACATTTTCGGGGCTGGCCGCGGCACTCCCCAAACCCGGAGGTTGGATGGCTGGTGTGAAAAAGGTCATCGCCGTTTTGATGCTGGGGTTTGCGGAATATTATCTCATCAAGGCCGGACAGGTGTGGTTGTAGAGGCGGCGGATATGAAAAAAATCTCTAAAATTTTATGGTTGGCGCTCTTGCTCCTTATGGTCAAGGCTTCCACCGGGTGGGCTGTCGAAGTGGGCGAGCCAATGCCGGACTTTGCCGTGCAGACCTTTGACGGTAAAAACCTCTCGCGTCAGGCCCTTGCGGGAAGGCCGGTCATGCTCGTTTTCTGGAATACGTGGTGTCCCGACTGCATGAGGGAGCTTCCAAAAATTAACAGGTTGGCCCTGCGGTTTGGTCAGACGGAAGTGGAAATCATCGCCGTCAATACCGGCTTAAACGACAGCGAGAGTAAAGCCCGGGCCTACTGGAAGAAATACGGTTACGTGATTCCCGTCGGTTTCGATCATTCCTTTGAAATTGGACAGGCATTCAAGGTCCGCGGGGTGCCGACCGTCTTTCTGATCGATTCCAAAGGAGTCGTACGCTACAAGAACTCCCTCATTCCCGATGATATTGAGGAACGGATCAAGAAATTGAAGGATTGAGGTGAGTTGCGATTTCGGATTGCGGATTTCGGATTGCGGATTAAACGGCAATGAGCCATTTCTTCATTTTCGATTCCGCAATTCCGCAATTCGCTTCAATGGTGATACCCCATTCTGTGGCTCTCTTCATCGATATAGCTCAGCACGTTCTGGATCTCGTCGCTGTTTAACCCCAGATTGGGCATAGGCAGGTTGTGGTATTCGGCTAAAAGCTTTATGGCCAGCGGGTCCTTCTCCGCCAGCATCTTGTCCGGCTCAGCCATCCAGCGGTTGAGCCAGGCCCGGTCGCGCTTATGGGTCACACCCAGGAGGTCCGGTCCTAAGGGCCGCTTCTCCGCCCTCTCGGCATCCTTCATCCCGATCGTGTGGCAGGAAGCGCAGCGCGTGCGGAAGAGCTCTTCTCCCTTCGAGATATTGCGCACCTGCGGGGCCTCGGCATAATCTCTTTTTTCTTTCGGCGGCATCTTCCAGTTCTGCAGCCAGCTTCCGAGCTGCGTAGCCAGGACATAGGGATTTTCAAAGGGCGACATCTTCATCCACTGTCCCGTTGCCTGATTGCCGATAATGAAACTCAGGTTGTGCTCCTTAAGGCTTTCGCCTTTGTCCTCCTCGCCGTACAGGCCGAGCTTCTCGCGGATAAGCGTGATGTCGGCCTCTTTCCCTGTCAGAAACAACCAGCCAGGACCTATCTGAAATTTTTCCGCATATTGCTTCAGCACCTTCGGCGTATCATGTTCCGGATCGATGGTAATCGAATACATGAACACGTCTCGGCCGACACGGTCACCGAGGATCCTCTGGACCTCGCGAAGCCTCGCCGTCTCCAGCGCGCACGCATCCGGACAATTGGTGTAAATGAAATTGAGCGCCACCACCTTGCCTTTTATTACGTCGCTGAAGAACCGCACCGTCTTTCCTTCATGAGTGATGAGCGGGACGTCGGGGAAGTAGTCCGCGCCCCAGATCGTGCCCCCTGTTTCGGCGGCCATGACGGTGGCTGACTGGAGAGTCAGCATGGTTCCGATGAGCAAGAAAAGAGCCGTGAGCACAGGTATTGATAATCGGTGAAAACGCTGCATGATATCTCCTTCCTCGGTTTTTTTATAAGCCTTAATGAAATATTGTAGCCGCAAGCTTCAGCTTGCGTGTTTTTTTCGTTTTTTGCGGCGTTTCAAACGCAGGCTAAAGCCTGCGTCTACCAAAACGAATCCCTTTGCTCGGCTATTCCAAGTATACAAAAAAAGGGGCCGTTTTTGGCGGCCCCTCGCGATTGTCGGCTTTCCTTATGGAAGTTGCAACCGCCGGTCCGATCCCGTCGCCGGTCCTGAATGTCGGCAGAGCGGCGGAGTCCACGAATTCGACCCCGTCCCACGTCGGCATGGGCGCCGGCATCAGCTTGATCTGTCCCGGATGCTCAACGTCGAAGCGCATCAGCATGGAGTGGTCCTCGTGCTGGGTGTTGTGGCAGTGCTCCATGTAGGTCCCGGCGAACTCCCGGAACCGGACAGCCACCTCGATGCTCTCGGTCGCTTCAGCCTCTGCGCCGATCCGGTACATGTCCTTCCTTGCCCATGTTTCCCATGGGGGAGGTGCTACCCCGCCCCGCGTCAGGATGACCCCTTCCTCGAAGTGGATGTGGACAGGATGTGACCAGCCGTTCGAACCGGTAATATGCCAGATCTCAAGCGTCCCTTTACCATTGAAGCCCGCTTGCGTGGGTCCGGTCGAGAGCTGGGGCGCGGCCGAGATTCGCCTGGGATCCATGCCGAACGCGCCTCCTCCGTCCGTATTGATGGTCCACCGGACTTGATCGGTGGGGCTCGAGCGGGCGAAATTGAAGCTGCGGTGACGGGCCGCGGCGAGAATCGCCTGATCGGCCGGATCGTCGCGATGAATGGGCAGCGGGATCATGGTTCTTTTACCCGGTTCGAAGGCAGCCGGATCCATGGAGAGGTCCTGGCCCGAATAGGCATGGACCCTGATTTCCATGAACCGTCCGACTGCCGGGTCGCCGCCTACCCAGCGGACAGGCACGCCGTTCGCGTCGAACTCCATCACGGGTTTGTACTGCTCGGACAGGACCGCCGCGAGCGGGATTATTGCGCCGGGGCGCCTTCCGTTCGTGTGTTCCTGCACGTTCACGAAGTAGAGCTTGTCACCCGGCATTACGCCGTTTTTGGCGAAGTCTACGACGATGTCATAGCGCTCCGCGACGCCTTGATCAGGGAGTATGGCGTTATGGCCGGGATCCATCCTGCTGTCGAAGGCCACTGCGTGCTCCATGATGTTGCCGTCGTTGGCGATCATGTGGAAAGGCACCCGGTCATAGGATACTCCTGAGCCCGCAGGCCCGGGGAACTCTCCGCCATCGCCCGCGATCTGCCGCACCAGCGCGAACTTGAAGACGCGGGACACCGAGCCGTTCAGGATGCGGAAGCGGTAGCGGCGCGCGCGTACATCAAGGTATGGTCTCCACTGCCAGTTCACCAGCACCTCGTCGCCGATGAAGCCGTCGAGGTTGAAGATATTGAACCAGAGCTGGCCTTCCCGGTCCCAGGCCTTGTCCGCTATCAGTAAATTTACGTCATAGTCGCGGTTGCCCCACGGCAGGGCCGTGCCGCTCGGCAGACGCAGGTTGATTCCGTCGTCCACTGCCTCATTGCCGCGGTCGAGCGCGCTGTAGAAGTTGATCATCGCGGCGTTGCCCTTGTAAACGTTCTGGGCCGTGAAGTCGAGCATGTGGTCATGGAACCAGTGCGTGCTCATGGTCTCGCGAAAGTCTCCGCGGATCTTGATGGAACCGTTTACGCAAGTTTTAAGGCCCGCGTCAACATCGTTGACGAAGAGCGTTTCACCAAGAACGCAAGGAAATGCAGCCCTGGGGTCGGTCGCATTGGTGTTGATCGTGTCGTAGCCCGCGAGCTCCATGGGCCAGCGATAGTCATAGAACTGCCCCGGGAAGAAGAAGGCGTTGGTGTAGCCGTCGCTTTCCGACCCGGAGTGACCGTTGTGCTCATGGGTTGTGATGGTGTGAAGCCCGAAGCCCCTGTTCGCGGCCGGGTCGATCGGCAGCGCATTGTAATGGCGCATCAGGATTGGTTCCCCGTAGCGCGCCATGGCGAGCTTGGGCGGTAATGTCCCGTCAAAGGTGAAGAGGGCCTTCGGGTCCTGTAAGGGCATATTCGGATGGAACCGGATTGCGATGCCCCTCGTCGTACCCTCGGTCTCCGGAACTCCCGCAGTGTTGTGATAGAGCCCGCCGGGGCCGAATTCCCCGACACTATAGTTGTGCAACTGCATGCTGTCGCGGAAGCCCCCGTTCACACGAGCGCCGGCCTGGGCGGTCTTGAAGAAGACCCTCGGAAGGAATTCGTTCCACCTCTGGTGGGACCAGCCTTCTCCCGGTGGTCGTCCTTCTGCGGGAGGTGCTTTAAGCGGCCGGCCAAGGAAGGCTTCGATGTCCGCTTTCCACGGGTTCAAGTCCCGGGTGTCAGAGAGCCGCATGGGGAAAGGCGAGATCCCTGGCTGGGCCAGGAATGCCTCCAAGGACCGCGGGCATCGGGCCGCTCTGCGCATTCATGGGCCGCGGAAATGGACTTGCCAGGGCTGGTGTGTTGGCGTCAAGAGCCTCTCTCCCGAATTCCTCAAAGAGCAGCAGCTTCTGGGTAAACGCCTTAGCGCCGAAGAGTGGGCTTGGGAACCCGCCGGTCGGCACGTTTGTTGCCGGTTGCAGGGCGGGCGGCAGGACGTTGTTCGCTCCTGGGTCCAGCGAATGTGCCCGTAATCCCTCCCACGAAGGCCCCGTCATTGGCTGGTGGAAGTGTCTTCAGAATATCGCCGGCAAAGCCCAGCCCGATGAAAGGCCCGGTGAATGCGGAAGGATCTCCCGCCGGCGGCGGCCCGAAGAAGTCGAGCGCCTGCGCCTGTGCGTGAGATGCGTTGAGTAAAACCAAAAATGTTGCACCGATGAAGAAATAAACGACTTTCTTGATCGGAATTATTGACCAATTCAGTTTCCACATGGCAGATCACCTTTTGAAGGGTGTATCCCTTTAGCTCAGGTAATCGCTCTCTGCAGAACCCTATCCCCGAGAAAGATATTCGGGGATGCCACCAAATGAAACGATGCAAAATCATTCCCGATCGTTCAACCGGGAAACTGATTGTCGACTTCTCTATTGACACCATCAGATGGTGCAATTTGAGCCGTAGGGATACCCCTTTCCCTTCCTTCCCTTTATTATCGTTTGCCTCAATTGTAGCGCTCCATGCCAAATCTGTAAATTGCACCATAGTAATACCATTCATATCCGAAAATATGTAAAACTTAAATGTTAGTGGGATATTTTCTGGATATCCAATAAAAAGCCTGCCAGGAGTAAACTATCTGGCAGGCTTTCTAATGCTGTTCTGACGATCTTTGTCTTTTAATTAGTCCTCGGCTACCACGGGGCGCCCGCATACACTCCCGGACGTAGAACTAGTTGATCCGGAGCCGTATAATCAACACATATTTATGGTAAGCGGAGAAGGTCGAAGTATTCTTGCGGAGACCTTTCCTTTACAACCGAGGCACCGGTTCCGACAGCGTGCCGCCGAGGCTGAACTGATAGAAGCCTTCGGCGTCCCTGTTCTTTAAGAGGGACAGAACGCCGGCCTGCTCCCGCGCGAGCCGCTCCGACGGCTTGAGCTTGATCGTCAGGTTGATGGTCCCGCGCTCGCGAAGCACCATGTCTCCGAGACACCGGACCGTGAGCTCCTTGCCGTCAAGCTCCAGTTTCCTGATCGTCAGCCGGTCACCCTTGATTTCCGCCTCGAGCCAGCACTGTTCGAAATCGAGGTCGGGCAGGGGAAAGCCTTTTATCGTGAGCTCGCGTGAGGTCAGTCCCTTGAGCCACAGCCTTCCTTTGCCCGCGTCGCCGGTCATTTCTATGTTTCCGCCGAGCTTGCCCGAGAGCTTGAGGCCAGCGTCCTTCAACAGCCGGTAGGAGCCCACATCCAGACCGTTCGCGTCGATGAGGAAATATTGCCTGCCCCGGCCCTGCTGCGTCTTCACCAAGAGGTCCCCGCCGTAGGCCTTTGCCTTCATGTCGAGCGAGAGCGTTCCGCGGAGGAGGCCTATGAGCGAGACCGCGGCCGTCACGGACGGGCTTTCGAACAGGACCTTCCCCTTCTGATCGGATACGACCACATCGGTCAGCGCGAAACGGTTAATGAACCGCGGAGCGATGCGGGCAATGGAGAGCTGAACTGGCGCGCGCTGACGGACCTCGGACTCCAGCTTTAATTTGACGCGGTCAAAGGGGAAAAGCGCGAAGAGAAAAAACAGAAAGGCCGCGACGAAGTACGCGGCGAAGGACAATCGTCGGATAAGTTTTTTTTTGTCGATCATGTCCTACCCGGCGCTCGATACAAGGATGGTCGCGTTCAGCAGTTTGGGATTGTCGTACCGCGGCTTGAACTGGAGCTTCCTGATCCGCAGGGTGTCCTTCTCGAGCATATAGACGTAGGTCACGACGTCGTAGAGCGTTATGTTCTCCAGCTTGACCTCGACGATGCTCTCCGTGAAGCCCGCGGTCTGGACGCCCGCCTGCGGCTTGAGCGAGACTATCTTGCTCGAGAGGTTCGCCCGTTTGGAGATGCTTTCGATGTCCGTGAGCAGAGGCCCCCGCTGCGCAGCCGCGGCCTGGGCCTCCTGGAGCCGCTTTTGGATGTCGAGATACTGCGTCCTGAGCGTCTTGATCTCCGCGAGGTCCTTCTCCTTCTTCGGGATCAATTCCCGTTTGAGGGAGAGGTCCGCAGTAAGCGGGGAAAGGACAAGGGCGTAGAGCAGGATGAGCACCGCCGCCGCGCCGCCGAAGATGAGCACCTTTTTGTCCCGTTCTTCAAGTTTCACGAAATGCTCCTGTTGTAACCACGGATGAACACGTTAAACAAACATACTCTTTCGGTCCATTAGGACCAACACGACCCAGAATCCTTAAATAATTGAGCAACTCGCCGTTACAGATTTTTTCCACGATTTTCTTCGACGATATCAGTACCAAACAGCTGTATTGTTGCTGCATTGAAACTTTTTTCTTTTTTAGTTCCAGATCCCATATCAGAGCATTGCCATAAACTTTTTCCAGCAGCCGCAACCCAGGCATTATGTATTTTAAAAGCCGAGTCCAGATTATCCTTTGTTAATTCTTTATAAAGAATCCTTTTCAGGGTCATTGTCTCTGTCTTTACCGTGTCCATCTGTGTTCATCTGTGGTTACACATTCCTCGTGGTCTACATCGACTGCTTCAGCTTCATCTCGAACCGGAACTTCACCTTGTTGTCCACGCCCATCCGCGTGTCCAGGACCTGGACGTCGGAGAAGGGCTCCGCCTTCTGAAGCTCGGCTTTCATCTTGTCCACGGATTCAAAGGAGGCCGCATCGCCCGAAAGCTTCAGCCGGTCGCCTTCAAGGATGAACTCCTGAAAACTGACGCGCACTTCCTTGGGGATCCCGTCGGTCACCGCCTTCATAACGTCGAGGACGGACGAACCGGAGCCGAGGACCCCGAATTTTTTCTGCGCTTCATCGAGCCGGGACCGGAGCTGACGGACCGGATCGGCCACGATTTTGGCCTCCGGAAACGTTTTCCGGTAGACTTCCTTGATCTCCCGGTCCAGCTTGCCGTAACTGGACTCGACCAGATAAAACTTCACGCCCAGGTTCGCGGCTGCAAGGACCGCGGCAACGACCCCCGCGATGACGAGCGTGAGCCTCCGCTTGCGCACGCCCACGTCGGCGCGCCGGTACGCGAATTCCCCTTTGCGGAAATTCGTCTGCTCGCACAGGGCAAGGCCGAGGCTTCCGGGGTCTTCCGCCTTCTTGCCGTGCAAGTCGAATGCGGCCTGATCGACCGTGAGCCCCAGCTCCGCAAGCTCCGCGCGCATCCTGCTGTCTTCGGAGAGGAGGAAGGCCTGCTCGATCTGGACCGCGTGCTCGGTCTCCATCGCCTTGAGTGTTTGGCGGATGCCGCCGGTGGACTGCGCGGTTGAAAAACTTCGGCAGGACAAAACCGCATTTCCATCCTTGAGGCAGATGTCGCTGCCGTCGATGAAGACGGAGATGCCCTCCGACGGTATTCTTTTCGCGACACACCAGAGACCGACGTAGGAAGGGACGACGACCTGCGGGTCGATGCCGGCCGCGGCGAGGAGTTCGAGATGCTGCCTCAGGGCGGGTTTCGAGACCATGATGCCGACGATCACGTGTTCTTTCTTTTTGTCCGCCGCTGTCCCGGGCCGGTCCAGCACGAGGTGATCGATCTCAACGTCGTCCAGGGGAAAGGGAATGCTGTCTTCCAGTTCGAACGGCAGGGCTTTTTCCACGCGCTTGCGGTCGGCAAAGGGGAACGTCACGGTTCGCTGGCTGAACCGCGCCCCGGGCATGGACGAGACGATGCGCGCGCCGGCCCACTCCCGCGACTCTCTCACGCAGGATGTCCGCGAGTTCGGCGTCCGATGTGAAAGGAAGGCTGAAGGAGCCCGCGAGCTCCGTCTGGCGCAGGCCCTGCTCGACGACCGACGCGGCGACCCTTCCCTGCTCGATCTTCAAACCGACGATCTTCAAAGCGCTCTCCAGTAGTTTATGGTGTATTGAGGACCGTTCATCGTCATGATAGCATCAATGTGCTTTGTGTAACCGCCTACCGTTGCGATTGAGCTGACTTTGAACACGTTGCTTGACGTGACCAATTGTCCGGCGATCATCGCGGTCATACCGGGTGCGGTATTGATCAGGTTTTTTGCCTGGATCAAAGGGTTCTTGTTTTGCTGAATCAACAATACGGTCTGCATCCGGGGCGCTTAACCCGAGACTTTGAAGAACTTGGGACGGTGCGGTGTTTATGTTGATCTTCTCGTCCGTATTGTTGTTTACCGTCAGAAAGTGCTCGACTTTCCGGTAGTCGTCGTCGCTCAGGAACAGGTGAAGCTCGGTAAGCAAATAGAAGCCTCTTTGCTCATTGGTCATCCATGAACTGATCTGGTCAAGAATGCCCTGGTCGATCTGGAGAATGGAAAATAGATTCGTGAGACGGTTGAAAGCGACATTCCCCCTGGATATGTTTGTCACATTGATTTTTCCGCGCTCATCTTCCCATAGGACTCTCAGTTCCTTGTCGGCTTCACTCACGAAAGGAAGGGGGTCACTCAATTCCCCTTGATGATAATAATCCCGCACTTCGGGAAACCTGGCGAATACCCCGAAACCCGAGCGTGCGAGAAAATATGCCCTCTCACTGTTGCGGAAGTTTACGGCGGCACGGAGGCTCACCCGCGTTCCGTAGGCAAACTCAAAAATCAACGCGATCAAAAGCGCCGTAACCAAAAGAACGATGATAAGCGCCACCCCGCGACTGTTGCGCACCCAATGATGACCCTTCCGCACCCCGCACTCCCTGACGCGTCGGCTAATATTTTTGAACTTCAACGTATGTTGAGTAGGTCAACCCGCTGTCGAGTGTCAGCGCTATCTCCACCAGTTTTGGGAGCCCGTTCCGGCTCGTGCTGTTCCATTCATCGTACCAGGTGTCTCCACCCGTGTTATACCGCAGCTGCAAAAACTTCACGCGGTCCGTGATCTCATACTCGATTGCCGCCCTCGCCTGCCGGTACATCCTTGCTGAGTTCCCGCTTTTCCCTGCGCATCATGACATAACCCGAGCCATCCGGCTTTTGCCTGAAAAAATAACCGACTTCCCAGAGATCGGTCTCTTTCGTGTTCGGCCGTCTCCAGTTCGTAAGTGTTGTCAGGGTAATGCTGTCAAGCCTGCTTTTCTCGTCCAGTCGAATCAGCCTGTTCCTTCTTACCGTTGAAAATCGTAATGACTGCGGACCTGTTCATTGCCTGATTATAATATGCATTGGATATATCATCGGAGATTTTCGCCACCAGGGTGCGCGCCATGTCAGACGAATCCCGTATTGCTTCCGCCTGTTCAACGTTTCTGCTTGCGGTAAAAAAACTCTGATAGATAACGGTAATGATTCCCGCCATGATCGCCACGGCGATAAGCACTTCAAGAAGCGTGAACCCGTTCGATTGCGGATTGCGGAATGCGGATTGCGGATTTGAGTTCTTTTGGAACCTCAGCATTCTCCATTCCGAAATCCGAAATCCGAAATCCGAAATTTCACAATTCATAGTCCACCAGTTCCACCATCTCCGGGCGCGTGCCTTCTTTCCACAGCGTGGCAATACGAATCTCCGTGAGCAACGTACCGTTGGGAAGCGGTATTTTAGAGATTGTTCTCTTCCAGGTGTACTCCGTAAGATTTTCCCCGGCTGGATATTCTCCCTCTTCTTCTACTGCATCGAAGTTCCGTGATTTTATCGTCTCCAGCATCTTCCCATCAGCCAGCATCGTCGCCGTGGTGATATGCTCGTCCAGCGCCACGTCCTGCATGGACCTGTTTTTGAGCCCCATGAGGGTCACCAGCACCATGGCCATGATCGAGACGGCGACCATGACCTCGAGGAGAGTGAAACCCTTCGATTGCGGATTGCGGATTGCGGATTGCGGAATGTAAACGATTCAAGCTAATCCGAATTCGGAATCAGTCCTGCCTTCCGCACTTCCATCGCAATCCGCAATTCTTCATCATCGCTCCTCGATATATCCCTCGCGGAGTTCGGTGTTGCCGGTGAGCGGATTGACCAAGAGCGTGAAATCCCGTCCGTCGCCGTCACGAAGATGGATCAAGGAGTGCTCCACCCATCCGGTGGGCGAGAATTCGATATACGGATCGTCGGGATGGCTCGCAACCTTGACATCGCGCAATGTCGTCTGGCCTGAAAGACTGCCCTCTGTTCCCATTTCCGATGAATACCGCCTGAACTCGGCGGTCTTCTCGCTGAGGTTCAATGTCAAAACCTCGGTCCAGTATCGTCCCTCCGCAACGTCGAAGCGCAGCCGGAAACTGGATTTCTTCGCCTGCGCCTCGTCCCGAAGGAAGCGGATCATCCCGGTAAGGTGCCTGGCGCTCCGCTTCAGGTTCGCTTCGCCCAGCTCACCGAGCCGGGGGATGATGAGCGAGAGCATGACGCCCAGAATCACGATGATGACCGTGAGCTCGATGAGGGTGAAGCCTTTCGAATGCGATAAGTCCCCCCTCACCTTAATCCTCTCCCCGCGGGGGAGAGGACTCTCTTTTCCCCCCTCTCCCCACTGGGGAGAGGGACGCGGTGAGGGGTGCGCATCCATTCCGCATTCCGCATTATTGCATCTTCCAGCTCTCGATGTCCGCGTTGTTGCCCTCGCCGCCGGGCTCGCCGTCCGCGCCGTAGGAAATGATCTCGTACTCCCTGTTCTCGCTGCCCGGGGCGATGTAGACGTAATCCTTGCCCCAGGGGTCCTTCGGGATCCTCGCGGGTTTCAGATACCCGCCCTCCCGCCACTTATCCGGTATGCGTCCCGTTTCCGGCTTTTTGATCAGGGCGTCCAGTCCCTGGTCGGTCGTGGGGTAGAACCCGTTGTCGAGCTTGTACGCGTCCAGCGCCCCCTCAAGAGCGCGGATCTGCGTCTTCGCCACCTCGACCTTGGCCTTCTCCTCCTGCCCGAGGAATTTGGGGAGCACCAGGCCCGCCAAGAGACCCAGGATGATGATGACGACCATGATTTCAATGAGGGTGAAACCCTTCCGATTCTTCATGCAAAACCTCCTCAGAAAATTGAAACCACAGATGAACACAGATTAACACAGGTTTAAAGATTAATAATTTTTCATTTCTTAAGTCTTAAACAGTGCCCATCTGTGTTCATCTGTGGTTAATGAACTTATTTTCACCGCACCCCCGAGCTCATCTCGAGCATCGGCAGCATGATGGCGATCACGATGAACCCGATGATCAGGCCCATGGCGAGGATGATCACCGGCTCCATGAGCGCCATGAGGGCCGTGATCCGCGTCTCGACGGTGCGGTCGAAGGAGTCGGAGATCTTGAGCAGCATCTTCTCGAGCTCCCCGCTCTTCTCGCCCACGGCGACCATCTGCACCACCACGGGCGGGAACAGTCCGCTTCTCTTCAAGGGGTCTGCGATGGGCTCGCCTTCCCGCACGTTTTCCCGAGCCTTCTGGATGGCGTTCGCGAGGACGGTGTTACCTACGACGCTCTTCACGATGTCAAGGGCGGTGAGCGCCGGCACGCCGCTCTCAAGCAGTGTCCCGAGGGTGCGAGTGAACCGCGACACGGCGATCATGCGGATGAGGCTCCCGAAGACCGGCATCCTGAGGATGCGCGCGTCGAAGGCCTCCCTGCCCGCCTGCGTGCGCAGATACCGGCGGACATAATAGACGCCCCCGGCAATGACCAGCAGGATCGCCCACCAGAAGTTCGAAAGAAACCGCACCGTGGCGAGGAGAATGAGCGTGATCAGCGGGAGCTGCTGCTTCATGTCCTGGAACATGCCAACCACGCGGGGCATCACGAAGCTGAAGATAAAAAAGAGCATGCTCGCCCCAATGACCGTCATGAAGGCCGGATAAGCCAGGGCGGCGGAAATCCTGCCGCGAAACCGGACCTGTTCGTCCAGAAAATCCGCGAGCCGGTCCAGTGTGATATCGAGGGTCCCGCTCGTCTCCCCGGCTGAGACCATGTTGACGTAGAGCTGCGAGAAGACGCGTGGGGTTCTCCATGGAGGGCGTCGGCAAGTGATGCGCCCTCGCGCACCGAGTCCCGCACCGACGACATGGCCGCCTTCAGGCGCTCGTTTTCCTCCTGCTCCACGAGCACCGACAGGGCCTCCATCAGCGGAAGACCCGATGACAGGAGCGTGGCAAGTTGGCGCGTCGCGTTGGCAAGATCGCCGAGCTTCACCCGGGCGCCGAAGCTTCATTGCCGGCGAGCCAAGCCGGGCGGAACGCAAAGTCGCGCCCTCGTGGATATCGAGGACGGTGACGCCGTCTTTTTTAAGCCTCGACCTTACCGCCTTCAGGCTCTCGGCATCCTGGACGCCGGAGACCTTTTTCCCCGCAGCGGTCACGCCTTTATATTCGTAAACGGGCATGGATTGCAATCACGAAGTACAGAGTGTCAGAGTTGCCAGAAGATAGACAAAGGTGAACACCATGTCGTCTCCTGGTCTCTTCGCTCTGATCTCTGACTTCTGTCTTCTGACCTACGCTTCTTTCTGCGTCACCCGCACCACTTCATCCACGGACGTGACTCCGGCGAGGACCCTTTCCGCGCCGTCCTGCCGCAGCGTGTGCATGCCCCTGTTCATGGCCTGCGCCTTGATCGTGGCTGCGTCGGTATTTTTCATGATGAACTGGCGGATGTCATCGTCCACGGTCAAGAGCTCGTAGATCGCGCTCCTGCCGAGGTAGCCGGTGTGAAAGCAGGCCTCGCAGCCCTTCGCGCGGTACACAGTCGCCCCCTGCGCGCCCGTCTTGATCTCGAGCTCCGCTATCTCGGCGGCCGTGATCGGGTAGGGTTCCCGGCAGTGTTTACAGAGCACGCGCACCAGCCGCTGGGCGAGGATCGCCATGACCGAGGAGGAGATGAGGAACGGCTCGATCTTCATGTCGATCAACCTCGTCACGGCCCCGGCCGCGTCATTCGTGTGAAGCGTGGAGAACACAAGATGTCCCGTGAGCGCCGCCTGGATCGCGATCTCGGCGGTCTCCGAGTCCCGGACCTCGCCCACGAGGATCACGTCCGGGTCCTGACGGAGCACGGAGCGCAGCCCCGCCGCGAAGGTCAGTTGGATCTTGGGGTTCACCTGGATCTGGCCGATGCCCTTGAGCTGGTACTCGATAGGGTCCTCGATGGTGATGATGTTCTTGTCCGGCGAGTTGATTTTCGAGAGCGCCGCGTAGAGCGTCGTGGTCTTGCCGCTGCCCGTGGGGCCCGTCACGAGGATGATCCCGTGGGGCCGCGTTGATCAATCTCATTGAACCGGGTCAGCGTGTCGCCGGTAAAGCCGATCTGATCGAGCGGCAACAGTGCGCTCTCGCGATACAGGAGCCGGAGCACGATTCGCTCGCCGAAGGCCGTGGGCACGATGGAGACGCGGATGTCCACGTCCTTTCCGCCGATCTTGATCCGCATGCCGCCGTCCTGCGGGAGCCGCTTTTCCGCGATGTTCAGGCCCGACATGATCTTGACGCGCGACGCGATGCTCGCCTGGAAGCGCTTCTGGATGGTCAGGATGTTGTACAGGATACCGTCGATGCGGAAGCGGGCGATCATTTCCTTCTCGAAGGGCTCGATGTGGATGTCGCTCGCGCGCTCGCGGATGGCCTGCGACAGGAGCGAGTTCACCAGCCTGATGATCGGCGCGTCGTCGGTGGCCTCCAGCAGGTCCGTGGGCTCGTCGAGCTCGGCGGCGAGGAACGACAGGTCCTCTTCCTCCATCTCCTGCACCGTGTCCTCGGCCCGGTTCATGCCCTTCGCTGTGGAGGCGGTTGACGGTGTCGAGGATTTGTTCGGTGGGGGCCAGGCAGAGCGAGATGTCGGCGCCCAGGAGCGCCGCGAGATCGTCGACCGTGGAAAGGTTGAGCGGTTCAGATGTGGCCGCAATGACCGTGCCGTTCTCCCGCCGGAGCGGAAGGACCACGGCCTTCTTGGCATACGTGATCGGCACCTTGAGCGCGAGTTCGCGGTCGATCTCGCCCAGGTCTGATTGGTAGGGAAGACCGAGCTGCGACCCCGAGCGCCTTGAGCACGTCCTCCTCGGTCACGAAGGTAAGGCGCATGAGGAGCGTGCCGATCCGTCCGCCCCGCTTCTTCTGGAGGTCGAGCGCCTTCTTGAGCCGCTCCGAAGAAAGCCCGGACTCAACGAGTATCTCGCCGAGCAGGCGTCTCACCGCACGCCCTCCTGGGGAGTTTCGGATTTCACAGGGGACTGGGCCGTAGGGGTCACCTCAGTCTTTATCTCAGGAGGAGGGAGGCTTCCGTCCTGAGACGGACTGTTGTTTTGTGGGACGGTAACGGAGGTATCGGTCTTCAGTTCCGACGCAGGCTTTTCCTGGATATTGGCAGGCGCGGTTGTCACGGGGCTGCGACTTCAGTCCCGGAAGGGGCATCCTCTCCATCAAGCCCGGCACGACAACAGCAGGCGGTTCTGATGCTCCGCCCGTTTTCGGCGGGATGGCGGAGGGAGGTACCTTTTTTTCTCGATGTGGTATTCCTTCCGGAAATCTTCGAGTTTCTCGTTTGTCCTCGTGGTCAGATCCGTGCCCTCACCCTCGCTTTTGATGATATAGGGCGTAATGAAGATCATGAGATTGGCTTTGTCAATGGTGGTTGTTTTGGTCTTGAAAAGCCAGCCCAGGAGAGGGATATCGCCCAGGAACGGCACCTTCGACTCAGACGATGTGACGTTGTCGCGGATCAAGCCGCCGATGACCATGGTCTGGCGGTCTTTCACAACAACGGTCGTGCTCGCGGAACGTTTGCTGGTCGTGGGGCCCGCGGCATTTGCGCTGGTGGAAGCAATCACATCGGAGATTTCCTGATTGACATCGAGCCGGACATTATCATCGGAGGCGATTTGCGGCGTGAGCGACAATTTGATGCCTACGTCCTGCCGGTTGACCGAGTTAAACAGGGTCTGGCTGCCGGTTACCGCATTCTGCGTCTGGCCCGTGATAAAGGGAACATTCTGTCCCACCATGATCTCGGCCTTCTGGTTATCCATGGTGAGGATATTCGGCGTTGACAGCACATTGACATCAGAGTCTGTCTGGAGAGCATGAAGAAGTGCGCCTACGCTCAAAAACTGCTGGCCCTTGAAGGTGAAGGTGCCCTTGATCGCGCCCACGGCCAGGCCGTTTATCTGTGCAAAAGCAGCAGGTCCCCCTGCGATCGCGGGGCCTATGTTGCCGAAGTTGGTGCCGCCCACAGCGCTGTGCTGATGTGGCATTTTCGGCCAGGCTGCTCGTTTTTACCGGCGCCTGGAACTCGAACCCGAGTTCGCGCGACTTCGACAAGCTCATTTCGATAATAGCGACCTCGACGTAGACCTGGCGGCGCCTGATGTCGAGTTTCTGGATCACGTCCTTCATGATCTCGAAATCGCCGGGCGAGCCGACGATGATGAGCGAATTGGTCGCCTTGTCCGACGTGATGGTGACGGCTCCCCTCCAGGATCGTCGAGGGCCCGGCGGGAGCGGCCGCCCCGCCCGCGGGCGGCACGGGCAGCCGCGACACCAGGGCCTGCATCAGCTTGGCGATGTCCTCGGAGCTGGCGTTCCTGAGGTAGTAGACGTTGATCTTGCCCTTGCCCTCGGGCGCGGCCACATCCATCGCGTGGATCAGACTTTCGATCTTCCTGATATTGGACACCGAATCGGTGATGATGACCGAGTTGGTGGTGGGATAGGCGATAAGGCTGCCGTCCTTCGTAACGAGCGGCGTGATGGTGCGGACGATCTCCTGGGGGTTGACGAAGTTCATCCGGATGAGCTTGGTCACGAATCCCTCGCCCCTCATCTCGCCGTCCTGTAACACCTTGAGGCCGCTCTGGCGGGCCGTGGCCGCCGGAATGATACGGATGACCTTGCCGTCCTCCACCGCGGTGAAGCCCTTGATCTCGAGTGCCGAGAGAAAAACCTGGTAGGCCTCGTCGGGCGAGATCTTCGTCGGAGTCATGAGCGTGACCTTGCCCGCCACCCGCTCGTCGAGGATGAAGTTTCTCCGCGTCAGTTCGCTCATCACCTTGACGAGGGCGCTGATATCGATGTTCGTGAAATTGAGGGTGACGAAGTCGTCCCCCGATTTGGTCTTTTTGGTTTTGGTCCGGCCTTCAGGGGAAGCAGTGGCCGCAGGCGCTTGAGGTTCCTGGTCCTGGGCATATACGAAAGGCGCGCACACAAGCCCTATCAGGAGCAGCAGGGCCGCTTTATTTTTCACTCATTGCCTCCGTGATTTGAATTGATCGGGAAATACAAACCGCTGAAAGGACATCTGAGCCGAATGGGGAATCGGCGAACGGGAGAAGGGTAGGCATGAGTAAAACTTTTTCTCCGTTTCTCAGATTCTCTCCGTCGGTTTTTATTCTCCCCGGTTCCCCGGTTCTGCTTTGCTTACCGAATTTCGTAGTTCAGGGTCGTGCGTTGGCCGCTCCGGATCAGGTCTATCGAAATGTTCCTCTCGTTCCGGAGCCCCTGGTAGAGCTGGAAGAACTTGGCCGGATCGTCCACATCCTGCGAATTGACCCGTTGGATGACGTCGCCGTTCACGAGCCCGATTTTCTCGTAGATGCTGCCGGGCACGATCTCGCTGATCTTGAACCCGACGGTCTTCCCCTGCTCCTGGAAAGGCACTGCCCTGGCCTGCGTCAGGATCTGGTTCATGTTCTCGGTGCTCGCGAGCACCTCTTTCTGGTCGACCATGAACTTGCCGCTCGAAAGTTTCTTCACACTGTCGCTTCCCGCGCCGTTCGGCTTCATGGTGACGATTTTCGTGTCGTCGACGAGTTCCAGGTTCACGCTCACGCCGTCAGACCTCTTCAGGGTGACCTTGTCGCGCATGACCTTCACGATGGCCGATCCGTCGGGCAGCTTCTGGTTGATGCGGTAGAAGGCCTGGCCGGTGCTGTCCTCGAGCACGGCGCCGGAGAATGCCGCCCCTTCAACAGTGCCGATGAGTTTATAGGACGTCGATTCCGCGGCAGCGGGTCCGCTTGACGGGCCCTTGCCTTCGCCGAAGAGTCCGCGCTCAAGAATGGACGAGTAGTCGGAGAGTTCGCGCCGCGGCTGCAAAACGGAGCGGCTGCCCTCAGCCGGCGAAGTGTACATCGGCGCGGCAGAGAGACTCCGACCGATCATGGCGTCGATGGTATCTGCCAGAAAATACGCCGACACGGTGAGAAACGCGACAAGCGCCAATGTATATATTGTTTTTTCTTCTTTCATGGTCCTTATGTCGCAGTAGCGCCCCTTGAGGCTCTTCCAAAAAAATTATACTCTTTACCGCAACTGTTGTCAATTACGAACATCTTGAGAGAAAAGGATTTTTATCCGTTTTTCGGACGTCTTCTGCGTCCCGAGAGGACCCGCGACTCACCCTTGCTTGCAATGGGGATAGAAGAATTTTGGACCGGAGATTTATTCGGGATTTGACCGTTGGCAGGGGGAAATTTTCAAATGGTGCGGTCTTTGCGGTAACTGATCGGGACTCAAGTCTTCGTGAAAAAAACAAAGGCCATCGTCGGCCGCTTGGAGGAGACCGAGGTGACGAACTGGATGCTCTCGAAGGCGAATCCCTTGTCCGTCCACTCGTTCAGTATCCTCTCGAGCTCTTCGTCCGTTACCGTGCTCGTTTCTACGACTTTGTAAACCATGGCGTTATTATAAGCAAAAACCGCCCTCGATGCAATACAGGTGTCTCCACCCTTCTCTACTTCTTACTTCTTCTTCCTACTTCTTACTTCCTACTTCCTACCTCATCCGCTTTCACGAGGAGATGGCGGCAGTCCACGTCGGCAAGCGCGGCCAGGAGGCTTGCCTTGACCCCGGGCTGCTCCTGCTCCAGCGCCGCGAGCAGGCCCTTGATCCTGGACCGTTTCAGGTCCTGGTCCCCGCATGCCGGACAGGCGCAGCAAGTTACGGGAAAGCCCGCAAGAACGGCGAAGCGGATAATATCGTCCTCCGGAACGTATACGAGCGGCCGGATCACGACGTTCCTCCCGTCGTCGGCCCGGAGCAGCGGGGCCATGGCCTTGATCTTGCCGTTGTAGAACTGGTTTAAAAGGAGCGTCTCGATGAAATCGTCCCGGTGATGTCCGAGGGCGATCTTGGTGCAGCCCAGCTCGCGCGCCTGAGTATACAGCACGCCGCGCTTCAGCCGGGCGCAGAGGGCGCAGGGAGTATCATCCGGCGTCAGCTTCTCGATCATGAGCTTGTGGATCGGGGCATGGACGACCCGGTGCTCGACGCCGCGTGTTTCGAGATAATCCTCGATACGTTGCGTCTGAAAGCCGGGGAACCCCGGATGGACCGTTACGGCGATGAGGGAGAATGCCACCGGCGCCCGCTTTTGAAGGCTTTGGAGAATGCGGAGCAGCGTAAAGCTGTCCTTGCCGCCTGACAGCGCGACGAGTATGCGGTCGCCGTCCTCGACCAGGCCATAATCACCGATGGCCCTGCCCGCAAGCCGCCGTATGTCGTGCTCCATCCGGTCCAGGTTCTGCATGGGCTGAATCCTAAAGCCCGGAGAATCATTAGTCAAGATATTAATTCGGAAATGGCAGAACAAACAGAAAAGGGCCTCCGGATTGCGCCGGAAGCCCTTCGGGAAACGAGGAGAATATTACCTTCTTTTCTTTGCCGCCTTCTTTTTTACAGCCTTTTTGGCAGCCTTCTTCTTGGCGGCTTTTTTCTTGGTCACCTTTTTCTTCGCCGCTTTCTTCGTCACCGCTTTTTTCTTCGCTGCTTTCTTTGTCGCTGCCTTTTTCTTCGCCTTCTTTGCCGCCGGTTTCCTCACGGGTATGGCTACCGGAGCGGAAGGCGCTTGCGGCGCGTTGATTTCAGTCGCTTCCAGACCGCAGCAATACACAGGCTCCTCGTACACGTCTCCTGTCCTCGTCACGTCGATCTTTCTTCCGCAAACCCTGCACTCGTACTGCATGATCCTCTCAATAGCCATACGTGTTGCCCTCCTTGATAAGCTGATGACCCGCTGTGTCCGCGGGCGGAATAACGCGTACGGCCTGGGAATGCTGATCGGGCCGGCCGATGCTGCGAGATCTGCGGTCAACCGTACTCGTAAACATTCTTACACTGCTACTGTAAAGTCATATCCATCAAATGTCAAGTTTTTTGTACGTTGAATTCTAGCACCATATCCGCGGCTGCTTCTTGTTTGCATTGACCATCGCGACCCTTCTCTTGTCGGCCTGCCTCAGCTCCCAGATCTGCTCCATACCCTCGATCGCCGCCGAGAGTGCTTCATCGGTCGCCATTCCCTCCCAGGCCTTCGTCTCCGCAAGCCGGTAAAGTTCCAGAATCACATCATCAAGGTCCATAAAACCTCCTTTAATCAAATGTTATGGAATGCAGATTGAAGCTCGATAGAACGTCAGCATAAAGAATACCGGAAGAAATTCCCGGCTGTCAGCCAGACTGCGTCCTGCTTCAAGGTACAATGAATTGCTCTTCGTGCATCTCGATGTAACATTCTGCATCCGCAATTCGAATCTCGTTCCGTTACCCGCACTTCGAGAACCCGCAGCCCCGGCAGAAGGCGCAGCCTTCGCCGAACTCCAGGAGCCCGCCGCAGTCGGGGCATTCGGGGCAAAGGCCCAGGTGGTTCTTGCTCCCGCCCTTGGCGCAGTCTGACGACGTGTAGGCGACCGTGGGCATCGGCGCGGCTACGGCCCGGGCCTTGTGGTGATTGTGGTGGTTCACAGCCTCCTTGGCATAGCGTTCGAGGGCCCGGCCAATGGCATCGGGGCAGGACAGGATCGAGCCGCCCTCGCCCCAGGCCGGAGACGGGCAGCGGATGCCCTTCACCTGCTTGATGATCGAGTCGATGGACACGCCCGACCGGAGCGCCAGGGAGACCATGCGGGAGACGGCCTCGGACTGGCTCGCGGCGCACCCGCCGGACTTGCCCATGGTCGAAAAGACCTCGCAGATGCCCTCTTCGTCCTCGTTGATCGTGATGTAGAGATTGCCGCAGCCCGTGGGGATCTTCTGGGTAACGCCGTGGGTCAAGACCGGACGGTTTCGCGGCTTCTTCTCCTCGGCCAGCTCCGGCGAGGCCGAAGCAACCGTGACCGGCCGCTGCAGCGGCCTTGCGCGCCTTTTCCGTGGCGCCGGTGAAAGCACCTGCTCGTCGCGGGAGCCGTCGCGGTAGATCGTGACGCCCTTGCAGCCCGTCTTGTAGGCGAGCAGATAGACCTTCTCCACGTCCTTCTGCGTGGCGCTGTGCGGAAAATTCACGGTCTTGGAAACCGCGTTGTCGGTATGCTTCTGGAAAGCAGCCTGCATGCGGATGTGCCACTCCGGGGTGATGTCATGGGCCGTGACGAACACGCGCTGCACGTCCTCGGGGACCTGTCTGGATGTTCGTGCACCCGCCGTGCTCGGCGATCTCCTTCATGAGTTCATCGGAATGGAAGCCCCGGTCCTTCGCCATCCGTTCGAACACGGGGTTCACTTCGAGCAGTTCGGCGCCGTCCAGGACCTTCCGGACGAAGGTGAGCCCGAAGAGCGGTTCGATGCCGCTGGAGCACCCGGCGATGATCGAAAGGGTGCCCGTAGGCGCGATAGTAGTGACCGTCGCGTTCCTGATCGGCGGCTGCGCCGGGCCTGTCGTAGATGCTCCCTTTGAAGTTCGGGAAGGCCCCGCGCTCCCTGGCGAGTTCCTCGCTCATCCTCCGGCCCTCGTCGGTGATGAACTTCATGACCTTTTCACCGGTCCGCACCGCCTCGTCGGAGCTGTAGGGAATGCCCATCTCCAGGAGCATATCGGCGAATCCCATGACGCCCAGGCCGATCTTGCGGTTCGCCCGGGTCATCTCACTGATCTTTTCGATGGGATAGCGGTTCACGTCGATCACGTTGTCCAGGAAGTGGACCGCCTGCCGCACCGTGTGGCGAAGCCTGTCGAAATCGATCGCCTTGCCGTTCGGCGCGAGCATCTTCGCCAGGTTGATCGAGCCCAGGTTGCAGGACTCATAGGGGAGGAGCGGCTGCTCGCCGCAGGGGTTGGTGGACTCCACCATGCCCACGTGAGGTGTGGGGTTGTACTGGTTGATGCGGTCCAGGAAGATGATGCCCGGGTCGCCGTTCTTCCAGGCCATGTTCACGATGGTGTCGAATACCTTGCGGGCCTGGAGCCTCTTGACCACGGCCTTGCCGCGCGGGGAGACAAGGTCGTACTCGCCGTCCTTCTCCACCGCATCCATGAATGTGTCGGTCATGGCCACGGAGATGTTGAAGTTATTCAGCCGGTCGCTCTGCTGCTTGCAGGTGACGAAATCGAGGATGTCCGGATGGTCCACCGAGAGGATGCCCATGTTGGCCCCCCGCCGCGTGCCGCCCTGCTTCACCGTCTCCGTGGCCGCGTCGAACACGGTCATGAACGAAATGGGGCCGGACGAAACGCCCTTCGTGGACTTCACCACGTCGTTCTTCGGCCGGATGCGGGAGAAGGAGAAGCCCGTGCCGCCGCCGGACTTGTGGATCAGGGCCGCGTTCTTCACGGACTCGAAGATCTCGTCCATGGAGTCGCCCACGGGCAAGCACGAAGCAGGCCGACAGCTGGCCGAGCTCGCGCCCCGCGTTCATGAGCGTGGGGCTGTTCGGCAGGAACTCGAGGGAGGTCATAAGGCGGTAGAACTCGGTCGCGGTCCGCTCCACGTCGGCGTCGGACTTGCCGTAGGCCCGGTCGCCCTCGGCAATGGTCCGCGCCACGCGCGTGAACATGTCGACCGCTGTTTCGACAACAGTTCCGTCCTCGTTCCGTTTGAGGTAGCGTTTTTCGAGGACCTTGAGGCAGTTCTCGGAAAGATTGAGTCCCTTGCCGGAAGCTGTTGCTGAAACAGACGCCGCGCTCTTCATACGATTCCCCTCCCTAGACGATAAAAAAATTATGAATTGAAATCAAAGCCGGGGCGGCATGATGACCGCCCCGGCGTTAATATTACAACTTGCGCGACTGACTTGCCAGATGAATAAAACAGGATTTTGCCGACGTTCTCATATGGCCCTGCCTATGATGTGGTTCTCTTGGATGAAGCCTATTGAGGTTTTTTGCGTGATGCCTGGAAAAGCATAATGCCAGAAGAAAATGGTTATGCAGATGCAAAAACTGTTAGGAAGTATACCCACAACATCTTGTGCTGTCAAGACGATTCTCATACCATATTTAGTCATATTTGACGGAGGTTTTATGAAAAAAGGCACGTCCCAGGGGCATGAAACCACGGTGAAAAAAAATGATGATTTAAAACCCCGCGACCTATGCGGACATCATGGAAAATGAGGACAGGAGGGGTCTGGATACTCAAGTCTGGGTGATGAAGAGTACCGGAATTGGCCGCTTATAGCTGGAATTCATGAATCTTAACTTTCCTTCGCGACTTCGTGGAATAATTGATTCAGTCATGCCCAGATCAGGGAAGTTATGACCCTATCGTTTCTGCGCTTTGTGGCAGACCAGGCACTGTTCCTTCGGAGGGTGTCCCTCTTTCAGGGGTGCGCGTTTGCCGGGGGCATGGCAGTCCTCGCATGCTTCGTTCGTTGTTACGATCTTGTGCAGATCATCAGCCGGGAGGAAAGGCACTTTATTTCTTGAGGAAAGAAAGAAGAGAAAGAGCAGGACCGCGGCGGCAGCAACGATAAAGAGAATGTTCTTTTTCATAAATCCCTCAAGGCAGAAAAATCGTCACGCTTTTTCCTTTAACTCCGAAAACGACTTCCGCCACGCTTCCGAAAGGGCGGGCACGGAGAGGACCTTTTCGATAGCCTCGCGGTTTTTCCGGTCATGATACCAGATATGATTGGCAAAGGAGACTGAGACCTGACGGCTGTCCTGTTCAACCAGATCGAGGCCGTCTCCGGCCTTCACCCTTCCCTCCTCGAGCGCCTTGAAATAGAAACCCGTGCGTCCTGAATCCGAGACGACCTTCACGAAGTCGCTCCTGCCGTACCGGGCGGCAAGCGTCGAGCACGGCTGGCGCGGCTGGCTTACCTGCACCAGGGCGGAGCCGGCCTTGAAGATATCGCCGATATGGATATCGCCCTCTTGAAGGCCCATTACGGAAAAGTTTTCTCCGAACGCCGCTTCCGGCATCGGTATCCCGAGGACTTTTTCCCAGTGAGCGTAATGGTCGAGGCTATATACGCAGACGGCCTTGTCGGTCCCGCCGTGGTGCTTGCGGTCGCCTACTCCGTCCCCTTCGAACCCCTGCCTCGTGAGCAGGAGCGGGCCGTTGACCGGTTTCTTGCACATGCCGGTGATGAATGTCTTTCCGTGGAAGATTTCCTTTTTCGGAAGACCGATGTTGAGGGCTTTGATGATCATGGTAAACTCCTTATCAAGGGACTGCTATCTGTTATAACACCCTTAACCGTCATTCCGGCATGACACATAGCCAGGAATCCAGTAGAGTTTTGATTTTCGCTTTGTAGCTTGAAGAACCTGGATTCCCGATAGATAGCAGTTTCGGGAATCGACAAAACAGTATAGTTGAAGTAATAATATCTCCGGATATGCAGGCGTCGCTCCAGTCTAACCCGTCTTCGACAAAAGCGCCGCGCGGCTTAAAGCGATGTGAGGGGCGTCGCCGATCCGAAGGCCCGCGGCCCGCGCGAGAGCGAGGATCTCCCGAAACCGCCGCTCCGTCACGTGGAAAAGCGGTTCCGCGTACAGGACCTTTCCTCCTTCTTTCAAGACGGACGATACCTGTCTGAAGAACCGGGGGATGTCCTTGACCTCGTGCACCATCCAGAAGGCCAGGACAAAGTCAACAGGCTCCCTGATGCCGATGTCGTCCTCTGAGGCGCGAAGAGGTCGGATGCGGTCTGCCACGCCGGCCCTCTCCGCCCGCTTCCGCGTGAGGTCAAGCATCTTTTGCTGGATATCCACGGCAATGACCGTTCCGTTCCCGCCCATCATTTTCGCCATGGCGATCGTGAAGTACCCCATTCCGCACCCGATATCGGCGACCGTCATTCCCTCCCGAAGGAAGGGGCCGACGATTTTTTCAGGCTCCTGGAAAAAACGGCGGAGGGGATTGTCGAACGTCCACGCCAGCCACCACGGGCAGACGCGGTCCTCCCTGTGAAACGGGCTTCGAAAAAATCCCATGGCATTTACCTCGTTCGGTAGCTTTGATGAAATTGAAATAAGTCTAGATTTGCCACAGAGCACACAGAGAGCACAGAGGTCGACGACTTAGAATAAGCTAACGAATTTCTCATGAGCTCTGGGCTAGGAGATAGAATCTGCATCTTGATCAGCGATAAATATCATTGACGATGTTGCGATATTCGAACCCCTGCCTCAATTCATCGCTGAAACCGGTATATCTTCTGCCGCCTGCGCATCCGATTGTGCCGGACTCGAAACAGAGAGTAGCTCCCTTCCTTGCCCTTGCCAAAACCCCGATCATGCACATATGGGCCGAAGGCGCAGGGACCCGTTCCGCGTTGCCTGCGTCTTCGGTGTAGTAAAAGGCCAGGGGAAGCTCGGCGGCGTTAAAGTATTTGTTCCATGAATCGCTGAATTTCGCCTGGAGCGTTTTATCCATTAGCCTTTCCTCCTTGAGGGAGTATGAAAATAGTTCTTTTATCAGCTATCTGCTCATCACCCTCCCCAACCCCTCCCATCGAGGGAGGGGCTACGGCTTGCTCCCTCTCCCCGGAGCCTGCCCTCGAATGATCCTATCGGGGGCGGGAGAGGGCTGGGGTGAGGGGAATTTTCAGAAGAGTCATAACACAAACGCGTCCTCACTTCGTCATCTCCCGAAGCGTGTCTTCCAGCTCTTTCAGGTATTTCCCGTACCCGGCCCAGTCCTCTTTCCGGAGCGCCTCCCGCGCCTTCCTGAGCTGCTCCAGCGCCCGGGAGCCCAGTTCCCGCGCCGGCTTAACAGCGCTCGGCGCCTTGCCCTCCATCATCCGCATGCTCGGCAGCGAGCCGGTGAACAGCCGCTGGATCGCGGCCTCGAGCGTCTCTTCCATGACCACGTTGTTCCCGTAGGCGACGATGACCCTGCGAAGCTCCGGCAGGCCGCCCTTGTCCGTGGCCACGAGATACAGCGGCTGCACGTAGATGAGCGAGTCCTCGATGGGGATGATCAGGAGGCTCCCCCGGATCACGTCGGAGCCGTGCTGGCCCCAGAGCGTGAGCTGCTGCGAGATGTAGGCGTCCTGGTCGATGCGCGCGTCGATCTGGCGCGGCCCGAAGACCAGCCGGTCCCGCGGGAAGGTGTACACGATGACCTTGCCGTAGTTCTCACCGTCGCACCGCGCCGCCATCCAGGCGGCCAGGTTGTCCCGCTTCGACGGCGTGAAGGGCAACAGCAGGATGAACTCTTCCTCCGAATGGCCGGGGAGCTTCGTGATGAGGTAATAGGGGTCCATGGTCTTTTGGCGGTACGACGGGATCTCCCAGAGGTCTTCCTTGTTGTAGAACACCGAGGGATCGGTCATGTGGAAGGTGCTGAACATCCGCGCCTGGATCTGGAGCAGCGCCCGGGGATAGCGGATGATGCCTCCGGAGGTCCGCGCGGCATTTCGCGCGACCGGCCTGAAGAGCGTCGGGAAGATAGCCGCATAGGTCTTCGCCAGGATGTCCTTCTGGTCCACGACGTAGAACAGGACGCTGCCGTCATAGGCGTCGACGACCGACCTTGACGGAGTTGCGGATATAATTGGTCCCTCCCGCGAGAGGCTTCGAATAAGGAAGGTTGTCGCGAATGCGTGTAGGCGTCGATGATCCAGGACAACCTGCCGTCGTCGCCCACGACCAGGTACGGATCGGGATCAAAGGACAGGAACGGCGCGATTTCAGACACCCGTTTCATGATCCTGCGGTTATAGAGGATCCGGCTTTCGTCGGTCACGTCGCTCGAAAGGAAGATTTTGAAGTTCCCGAACCAGGCTGCATAGAGGAGCCGCGTCAGGAACGACTGAAGCCGGACGCCCCCTCGTCCCGAGTAGTCGGTATAGACGTTCTCGTTCGTCGTGGGATAGCTGAACTCCCTTGTCTTGGTGTTCACGATCACGTAGTCGTTCGGGCTTTCGCCGTAGTAGATCTCGGGGCGGGTCACCTTGGGCCCCGCGCTGGTGACGGGCGGGATGTCCTTGACATAAAACTCCGGCAGGCCTTCCTTCGTAATGCCGCTCACCGGCCCCAGGGCCAGGCCGAAGCCGTGCGTAAAGACGAGCCGCTCGTTGATCCACGACTTGTTCGGCAGGTCGGCGTAGGACAGCTCCCGCGGGGACAGCATGACCTGGAGATAATTGCCGTTCACCGTATAGCGGTCGTTGTCCACGTCGTTGAAATGGTAGTAGGTCCTGATCTGCTGCAGCTGGCTGTAGGTCTTGAGCAGCGGCTCCTCGTCCCAGAGCCGGATGTTCTGGATCGTGGACAGGTTCTTTCTGATATCGGCGAAGGAGAGCTCTTTGTTCGCGGCAAAGGGCTGGAGTTCCATGTTCTCCAGGCCGTAGCCGTACCGGGTGAACCGGATATGGTCCGCGATGTAGGGCTTCTCGAGCACGCTCTCGTTCGGCGAGACCTGGAAGCTCTGGATCGCCTGGGGATAGACCTTCAGCCCCAGGACGTACAGCGGCCGACGAGCGCCACGAGCGTGAGAAGCGGCACCAGAAGGGATCGTCTCGCCGCAGAGATGGGTACGATCGACCGCCGCGGCGGCCGTCAGCGCCGCCATGACCGAGAGCATCAACAGGCGGACGTGCGCGTCGGTGTACGAGGCGCCGTACAGAACGCCGTGCTCGGTCAGGAGCAGGCCGTAGCGGTCGAGGAAAAAGCTGAACGAGAGGCTCAGCGAGAAAGAGCGACGCCAGGACGCCGAGGTGGAGTTTCACGACGCGTTCTATCGTGAAGAGCTTTCCCATGAGCACGATGCCGCCCCGGATGAAGATAGACCAGCAGCCGTCAGAAGCGCGGAAATCACGATCAGGCCGCGCACCAGCGTGTTCACGGCGTCGATGAAGGGATATTGGAAGAGAAAGAACGAGATGTCCTTCCCGAAGAGCGGATCGACAAGACCGGCCGGCCGGCTGTTCAGGAAAAGGAGCGCCTGCTCCCAGTACTGCGCGCCGATGGGGAAGGCGAGCACGAAAGCGACGAGCGCCACGGCGAACGAGATCCATTCGACGAGCCGGTTCAGGTCGAGGCGCTGCAGCTGCGGCACCTGCTCCCACAGGGGATTCAGGCCCGCGAGCGGGAACGTGCGCCTGCGCGCAAGGCCGAGGTTGATGAAGAGCATGAGAAAAGCGGTTGCGCCGAACGCGAGCCCGGTCAGGAGCTTTGCCAGGAAGGTCTTGGTGAAGACCGCGCTGTAACCGACCTCGCGGAAAAAGAGCCAGTCCGCCAGGTAGGCGATGAACTCGCGCGAGCCGGCCAGAAGGAGGAACGCGGCAATGAGGGCGATGATAAGGAGCCTGTTTGGCGGTATCTTCTTGGTCATCATGTCCCCCCTTTGCGGGTCCTACAACCCATGAAGAGCATTTGGACGCAGATAAAATCGGATAAACGCGGATGAAAACAAAAACATCTTTTCGTAATAAAAAACTTTGCACAAACGGTGATTGGATTTTCAATCGTGCTGACTGGTTTTATCTGCGTAAATCTGCGATGATCCGCGTCCAACTACCGTTTTCAGGTTCAATGAGGACGATACGGTAACTGTAGCCGAATTTTCGGGTCGTGGCAAGGGAAACAACGGGAAGGTCAAAAACAGGACTACCGCCTGGCGCTGCTCGCTACATTTGCGCAGATATCGATCGATGCGTGGTGCGCCTCCACGGCCTCCTCGACCGTGACGGCCGATTCGCCGGAGCGGACTCCCGGATCGCACAGCAGTATCTGTATGTTATCGGGATTCAGGGGACGAAGACCCAGGCCGTACGCATCCGCGACAAGCTCCGGGAGACCATGCTGTTTGTCCGCGACGCCGCCCCTCTCCGCAATATATCCTTTGACGAATTTCTCCGTTGCCTGAAGGCTTGCCCATTTTGATTTTCCGCATGCCCGGGGCTTTCCAAACAGGTGATCGACGGCTCTTCGCAGGTCTTCCAGGGCTTCCCGGGTAACAGGCCTGCCGGAGAACAGGTTGATCGATTGAAAGGCGCCCAGGCCCCAGCTGAAATAGAGCATCAACTCCTTGAGTTCGAGGGAAGATAATTTCCTGGCGTGCTCAAGCGTCAGCGTCTCGATGCAGTTCAGCACGTAGACCACGTCAGGGTCCGGGGCCGTGCTTTTCTGCACCCTCTTTCGCGTATCGACATTCGGATCCACGACGATTTGGGCATGGCCGCGAAGCAGCGGTATCGTCATCTTATAGAGCTCACCCCGGATAAGGATGGCCATGACGCCGATCGTTCCGGCCGCCTTCACCTTGCCCCCGTATTTCTTCTCGTACCAGGATATGACGAACGTATACAGTTCGTCGTCGGGATGTGAGGCTATCTTCGTCTTTAGGCGCTGGGACAGGCGCAATAAGGCGTGCGTCTGCCGGCCTTCGACGGGGACCTGCTCCCTGGTCATTTCGTCATCGATGGTCTTGAGGATCTTTTTCAGTTCTGCTTTGCGCATATGGCGGTTGGACCTGAACTGCGGCGGGGCACGGCACCCTTCTCCCTCACGCCCCCCGCGGTCCGGTCTTGTGCAGCTCCCGTTCCTTCCAGATCACATAGATCGCGGGGTAGATGACCAGTTCCAGGATCGTCGAGGTGACGACGCCGCCGACCATGGGCGCGGCGATCCGTTTCATCACGTCCGCGCCCGTTCCCGAAGAAAACATGATCGGCACCAGGCCGGCGAGGATCACGGACACCGTCATGATCTTGGGCCTGATGCGCTTGACCGCGCCTTCCATTACGGAATCCTCGATGTCCCTGAGCGAGTTGATCCTGCCCTCCTGGTGCCACCGGTTGTACGAAAGGTCGAGGTAGAGGAGCATCACGATGCCGGTCTCGGCGTCAAGGCCCGCGAGGGCGATCACGCCGACCCAGACCGCGGTGCTCATATGGTAGCCGAGCAGGTACAGGAGCCAGACCGTGCCGACCAGCGAGAACGGGACGGCGAGGAGCACGATCGCCGTCTTGAGCCACGACTCCGTATTGAGATAGATCAGCACGATGATAAGGAGAAGCGTAAGCGGGATGACGTAGAAGAGCTTGGCCTTGACGTTCTCCATGTACTCGTACTGCCCGCTCCACTGGAGCCGGTAGCCTGTCGGGATCTTCACCTTCCCGGCAATCGCTTTCTTTGCCTGCTCCACGTAGCCGCCGAAGTCGCTCCCCGATATCGACAGCGTGACCGCTGCCGTGAGCCTGCCGCCTTCGCTCTGGATCATGCCGGGACCCCGGGTCACGCGAATGTCGGCAAGCTGTCCCAGCGGCACCTGGGCATTGTCCATGACCGGCACCAGCACGCGCTTCAGCTTTTCGATATCGTCGCGGAGCTCCCGGCCGTAACGGATGTTTACCGGATAGCGCTCCCGTCCCTCGACCGTCGTCGTCATGTTCATGCCGCCGATGGCGGACTCGATCACTTCCTGAACGTCCTCGATCCTGAGCCCGTAGCGCGCGATCTCATCGCGATTGATCGTGAAATCCAGAAAATACCCCGTGTTCGCACGCTCGGCATAGACGCTGCGCGTACCGGGCACCTCGCGCAGGGCCTTCTCAAGATCGAGTCCGATGCGTTCGATCTCGTCCAGATGCGGGCCGAAGATCTTGATCCCCAGCGGGGTCCTGATGCCCGTCGAGAGCATGTCGATCCTGCCGATGATCGGCATGGTCCAGGTGTTGGCCACGCCGGGCATGGAGAGGGCGGTGTCCATCTCATCGCGCAGGTCCTCCACTTTTTTGAACTGCGGCCGCCACTGACTCATGGGCTTCAAGGTCACGGTCGTCTCGACCATTTCGAGCGGCGCCGGGTCGGTCGGCGTTTCTGCCCTGCCCGCCTTGCCGAAGACGCGGTCCACTTCAGGGAACTGCTTCATGATCCGGTCCTCGGCCTGGAGGACCTCGCTCATGGTCGTGATGGAGGCCGCGGGCAGGGCCGACGGCATGAACAGGAGCGTTCCTTCATACAGGGGCGGCATGAACTCGGAACCCAGTTTCGAAAAGGGATACGCCGTGACCAGGACGACGAGGACCGCCGCGATAATCACGACCTTCCGGAAGCGGAGCGCGAACTCGGCGACGGGGTGATAGAGCGCCGCGAGAAAGCGGCTGAGCGGGTTCCTGTCCTCGTGCCTGATCTTTCCCTTGATGAACAGCGTCATCAGGACCGGCGTCAGCGTGATCGCGAGAAAACTCGCGAACAGCATGGAAAAGGTCTTCGTATACGCGAGGGGCTTGAACAGCCGTCCCGCCTGCTCCTCAAGCGTGAAGACCGGAAGAAACCCGACGGTGATCACGAGAAGCGAGAAGAAGAGCGACGGCCCCACCTCCTGGGCCGCATTGATGATCACGTCCACGCGGGAGCCGTGGACCATGCCTCCCTTTTCCCAGTCTTCCAGCTTTTTGTGGGCGTTCTCGACCATGATGATCGAGGCGTCCACCATGGCGCCGATGGCGATCGCGATGCCGGAGAGACTCATGATGTTCGAGCTGATCCTGAGATAGTACATGCAGACGAAGGAGATGAGGATCGCAACCGGCAGCGTGACGATCACGACGAAGGCGCTCGGAAGATGAAAGAGGAACACGATGCAGACCACGCTTACGGCAAGCCCCAGCTTGATCACCTCTTCGCGGAGCGTGTCGACGGAGCGGCGGATCAGCTCGGACCGGTCGTAGGTGGTGACGATCTTGACGCCTTCGGGCAGGGACGGCCGGATCTCGTCGATCTTCGCCTTCACCCGTTCGATCACGTCGAGCACGTTCTCGCCGAAGCGGACGACCACGATGCCGCCCACGGTCTCACCTTTGCCGTCCAGGTCCGCAGCGCCGCGCCGGATCTCGGGGCCCAATTGGACCGAGGCTATATCGCGGATGAGAATGGGGGTCCCCCTGCCGTCGGTGCCCACGGCGATCTTCTCAATGTCCGTCCGGTCCTTGATATATCCGCGGCCGCGGACCATGTACTCCCTGCCGGACCACTCCACGACCCGGCCCTCCACGTCCCGGTTGCTCCTCCTGACCGCCTCCATGATCTTCATGAGCGGCAGTTTATACACGTTGAGCCTGTTCGGATCGACGGTGATCTGGTACTGCTTCACGAACCCGCCCACGGAGGCAACCTGCGATACGCCCGGCACCGATTCGAAGGCATACTTGAGGGTCCAGTCCTGCAGGGAGCGGAGCTGGGCCAGATCGTGCGCGCCGCTTTCATCGACCAGCGCGTACTGAAAGCCCCAGCCCACGCCGGTGGCATCCGGCCCGAGTTGCGGCGTAACGCCGGCGGGAAGTTTTCCCTGAACGCCCTGGAGGTATTCGAGCACGCGGCTCCTGGCCCAGTAGATGTCCGTTCCGTCCTCGAAGATGGCGTACACGAACGAGATGCCGAGGAAGGACTTGCCGCGCACCGCGCGCACCCGGGGGGCCGCAAGCAGGGTCGAGACGATGGGATAGGTGATCTGGTCCTCGACCAGGTCCGGGCTCCGTCCCGGCCACTCGGTGAACACGATCACCTGGACGTCGGAAAGGTCGGGGATGGCGTCGAGCGGCGTATGGTAAAGCGCCCAGACCCCCCAGAGCGTGAGAAAGCCCACGAGGAGAAAGACAAGAAATTTATTGCGCGCTGAAAGCTCGATGATTCTGGCTAGCATGAATTACCTCATTGCGGATTACTGATTTCGGATTTCGGATTGGAAAAGCATATTCGGCGCTGCCTTTCTGAACCGGCAATCCGCATTCCGCCTGTGCCCAGCGCTTACGAGTGGTAACGCGAGTGCAGGGTGCAATCCGAAATTTTACTGCCCCGTCCTCAGCTGGCTCTCGGAATCAATGAGAAAGTTCCCTGAGGTAACGACGCGTTCCCCTTTATTGATCCCCTTTAAAACTTCTACGTATTCCTCGCCGCGCTGGCCGAGGGTCACGCTGCGCATTTCGTACACGCCGGGCTTCTTCTCCACGTAGACGATCTTGCGCATACCCGAGTCCAGCACTGCTTCGCGGGGGATCACCAGCCGTGGGCCCGAGGAAACCATGATCTCGACGTTTGCGAACATCTCGGGCTTCAGCAAGTGCCCCGGGTTCTTCATGGCCAGCCGCACCTTGACGGTCCGGCTCACCGGATCGAGCGTCGGGTAGATATAGTTCACCGTCGCGCTGTGAACCTCTCCGGACTGGTACGGCAGGGTCACCCGCGCAACCTGGCCGACCTTGACCAGGGGCACCTCGTATTCATAGATGTCCGCCATGATCCAGACGGACGAGAGGTCTGCGATCCTGTACAGGTTCATGCCCGGCGTGATGTAGGCGCCTTCGAGCACCATCTTTTCGAGCACGGTGCCGGTCAGCGGCGCCGCAATGACCATCTCCGTCTGCGGCTTGCCGGTCTTCTCGAGCTCGGCGATCTGCGCGTCCGTGATGTCCCAGAGCTGCAGCCGTCTTCTTGCCGATTCAAGGAGCTCCTTGTGCGAGGACTCCACCTCCGGCATTGCGCCCGCCTCGTGCGGAGCATAGCTTGCAGATCGCAGGGCGTTCAGATATTCCTCCTGGGCCGTGACAAGGTCGGGGCTGTAAATCGACAGGAGGGGCTCGCCCTTTTCTACCTGTTTGCCGGTATAGTTGACGTAAAGCTTCTTCACCCAGCCGGCGATCTTGGTGTTCACATAGGCCAGGCGGGTCTCGTCGGTCTCCACCTTGCCCACCGTGCGGATCTGCTTGTCAAGCGGACGGTATTCGGCTGCCGCCGTGCGCACGCCGATCAACTGGACCTTGTCGGGGGAGAGCGTGATGGGAGGCGGGGTTTCAGCCTGTTTTGGCGGGGCTGCACTCTTCGTCGGGGCCCCGTGGCCCGCGTGTTCCTGGGCCAGGAGCGGCAGTCCTGACAACGAGACAGCAATCGCGGCGCACCATACGAGGAGGAAGGAAGGGCCCTTCCCCGTTCCGCACTCCGCCCGTGCCCAGCGCTTACGAGTGGCATCGCGAGTGCAGGGTGCTTTCCGTTTTCCGCATTTTCTGTTATTCATGCTCTTCTCCCGTCAGTTCCCCGATCATGGAAAGATTCTTGTTCCAGTTCACCAGCTCTTCCTGCTGCATCAATTGATATTTGAGCAGGAGGCTTTCGCTGTCGAGGAGCGTCAGAAAGTCCGTTTTGCCCACTTGATAATTCGTGGCAGCCGACTGCAGGGCGAGCCGCACCTGGGGAATAATGCCCTCCTCGTAAAGGTGGATATGGTGCTCCGACGTCTTGATCGTGGTATAGAGGTCCTTGACGCGCGCGAGCGCATCAAGCCTGGCCGCATCGTAATCGTGCTCGGTCGAGAGGACGTCCGCCGATGCGGCCCGGACCGCCGTGGACTTGTTCCAGAAATAGAGGGGGACTTTGAACATGACGCTCGCAGACCATACATCCTGCTTCTCGCCCCTCGAGAACCATCCGCCGGAAACAACCATATCGGGCAGAAACTCCTTCTTGCTGAGCGACAGTTCCTCCCTGCTCTGCTCGACCATGTGTCGCCGCTCTTCAAGCACGGGGGAGTGCTTCAGGGCCATGGCGGCGACCTCTTCCTGGCTCCGGCCAAAGGTTGCGGCGGTCAGCTCTGCGGGCCTGCCGAGAGGCGCCAGCGGGTCGCGTCCCGCGAGCCTGTTGATCGTGGCGGCCTGGGCCTCTTTTTTCTGTTCCTGCTCGGCGATCTTGTCGAGGAGCATTGAGACCTCGACCTGCGCGCGCAAGACGTCCTGCTGCATGCCCTGACCCGTCGCGTACCGCGTTTCGGCAATGCGCTGGAAATTTTTCATCAGCTCTTTTGTCTTGTCCAATATTTCGACGGATTTGAAGGCGAGGTAATAGTCGTAATACGCGGTCCGCAGGTTCGAGAGGACCCTGAGCTTGGTTTCACGGGCCGCCTCCGACGTGCGTTCGGACTCCTTTTCCGCCGCCCTCCCTTTCGCGCTCAGTTTGCCAGGAAAGGGTATCTCCTGCGAGAAAACCACCCCCTGCATGCTCATGTCCTCTTGCCCCACGCTCCAGGCGAAAGGCGATCCAACGTTCTGGACCATGTAACCGATCATCGGGTCCGGCATCGCCGCGGCAAAGGACGCCCTCTCCCGTGTAGATTCGGTCCTCTGCTGGGCCGTGAGGATTTCGGGGTTGTTCCGGATCGCTTCCTGCTCGAGGTCCTTGAGGTTTATGACCTGCTGTTCGGCTTGAGCAGGATGGATGAGTACGAGAGAATAAACCAGAAAAACGAGCAGCTTTATCCGCATTGCGTACCTCCTGGCTTGATGCTGATGCAATGTCCAGGCCATCACGATGATCATTGACTACAATTATATATCAAACGTTTATGAATCGGCCGATAGCGGGGCAGCTTTCCTTTTGAAGCGGCTGCTGAAGAGGATGTAGTATATGATACAGTGAAACACCCAGAGCGCGCCGGGGCAGGGAGGAATGAGAATCAGGGTGTTCACAATCCAATAAAAAAGCGAAGAGGATGTCTAAAAAAAAATGGCAGTTGGACGCAGATGAACGCAGATTTTCGCAGGTAAAAAAATAATCGCAAGTCGGTATTCACAAAAAAAGGCGACTTGAGATTTTACTCACGCTCTTAAATATCTGCGTGCATCTGCGCAAATCAGCGTCCAAGTGTTTTTTCCAGGATAAAAGGATCTAGGTAAAATCGATGAGCGCGCGGAGGGTAGATAAGAAATGCTCTCCGCTGTCGGCGCGAAATAGTTGACGCGGCATGAAACCTTACTTGCCTATCTTGGCGAGGCGTTCTTTGGCGATTGCCGCTTCGTTCGTTCCCGGATGTTCCTTGACGACCCTGGTGAGGTACTCTTTCGCCTTGACGTTATTTTTTTCGTTCAGGTAGGTCAGGCCGATCTTGAGCTTGGCGCCGGCCGCCTTGTCGCTTTTGGGATGGTTCTTGATGACCTTGGAAAAGGCATCTATCGCCTTGTTGTAGTCCTTCAGGGAATAATAACATTCGCCGACCCAGTACTGTGCATTGTCCGCCTGGCTGGCATTGGGAAACTGGGCAAGATAATTCTGGAACCCGGCAAGTGCGAGGTCGAAATTGCCCTTATCGTAATCGCTTTTCGCCTGGCGGTAGGCATCGGACGGCTCGATCGTCTTGGGTTGGGGCTGCTTGTCCTGCGGAGACGCGGTAGCGGATATCACCGAAAGCAACGGCCCCGAGCTCAGCAGCTTGAGCTTTGCATCGGCCTCGTCCATCCTCGCCGTTAGTTCGGAGATCTTGACGGACCGATCGTCCATTTTCTGCGCGAGTTCCGCGAGACGAAAATTATTTTCTTCAAGCCTGCCCTGGAGAAGCTGGATGTCCGTGGTGATCTGGTCGGTCTTCGCGCCGTAGTCGGCGATCATCTTCTGCGTATCGCCGCCCCCCTTGGCATTCGCGTCGAGGACATCGAGGCGCTTTTGCATGTTCTGCATGTCATGGTCGAGTCGTTTCTGCAGTTCAAGATTGCGCGCCTTCAGCGTCTTCACGTCTTCCCGCAAGTCGCCCATGTCGGACCTCGTTTTGACGAGTTCCGACTGCGGGGCGCACGCCGCCGCGAGCAGGAGCGTGATGAGCAAAGCGAGAATTCTTTTCATCTGTTCTCTTTGGATGCCATGATGTCGGATGGTGTTTATGAATTGGCGACACGGGGAAACGAAGACCGGGGGAGAAGAAGAGCCGCGATCACCTTCGCCGGTTCTCCGACTCCCCCCGATTCATTTTCTTCCGCGCCTACTCCGCCGCGATGAAATCGTCACGGCGGTTCTTTAGCATGCAGTCCTCGCTGCTCTCGCCGCAGACGGGTTTTTCCTTACCGTAGCTGATAAGCGAGATCCGCTGGGCGGAGACGCCGAGATCGGTAAGATACTTCTTGGCGCTCGCGGCACGCCGCTGACCGAGGGCCTGGTTGTACTCCTTCGTTCCCCGCTCGTCGCAGTTGCCTTCGATTCTGACTTTCACCTTGGGGTGGGACTTGAGCCAATCGGCGTTGGCCTTCAGCACCGCCCTTGCGTCGTCGCGGATAAAGGACTGATCGAAATCAAAATGGATCGGCTGGAGGCCACTCGCCGCGGTCGCGGCCCGCTCTCTCGCCTCCTCCGCGGCCCTCGCCGCTGCCGCCTCCTCGGCGGCCTTCGCTGCTGCGGCCTCGGCGGCCCTTCGCGCCTCCTCCGCCTTCGCAGCGTCCTCTGCGGGCGCGGCTTCTTTGCGGACCTCCGGCGGGGTTTCAGGCGCGCTGGTCACCGCCGCCTTTTTGGGACAGCCCCACAACAGCAACACGCTCATTGACAACAAAATCATGATCTGCACAAGGCTTCTTCTCTTCATGACATCAACCTCCCTTATGCTGCACTCCGTGTTCGAAGGTTATCGTTTCGGACAGTGAACGCAGGAAATGACGAGCCAAAATTCTCAATGAAGATAGCATACCATCCCGCGCTTGTCAACAGGCTTTGACCGTCGCATGCTTGACCGTCGCAACAGAGGCGCCGTGCTTCACATCTTAAGGAGGACGGCGGCTTTTATGTATTGCTCCGGACATCCTCCTGCACGAGCAGGATCGAGCACGGCAATTTTTTAATGATGTCATCGGTGCCGCGGCAAAAGAGGTAATGTTCCATCTTCCCCTCTTCGTGCGCCGGCAAGATCAGGAGATCGATAAGCTCTTCCACTGCTGTTTTCACGATCACTTCCGCGGGCGGCCCCTCTTTTGTCAGTTTCTTGACTCTCAGTCCCCGGGAGCGCTCGAGCTCTACGAGGTCATCAAGCCTTCTTTTCAAGCTGGTGAGTCCCGGGTGATAGTCCAGCTCGCGGGACTGCGAGAACGTCTTGCGGCTCTCGTCCCCGAAAAATCCGGGGACAAGAGAGAGGAGGGAGAGCCCCGCACCCGTGGCCCTGGCCAGAGAAACGCCGTACTGAAAAGCCTTCCTGTCGACTTTCGTCATTCTGCTCACCACGAGAATGTGTTTGATGTCATCCACGGTTTGTCTCCTCCCTCCCCCCTGACGCAGCAGGCCGCAAGCTTGATCGCCTCTCCACTCATGCGGGCCTGAGGATTGAAAACGCTGCTCCTGCCGGCGCCGCATTTTCCGGTGTTACACATACTCGTTCCTCCGCACAACGCCGGTGAGCGGCTCTCCAATCAGGAATCGTTTCACGTTTTCGGCGGCCCGCCTGGCGCCCTCGTCGTTCACTCCCGGCGTCATCGCCGAATTGTGCGGCGAGCCAAGCACATTGGGCATCGCGAGGAATGGGTAGCGGGTTGTGAACTCACCGTGCGTAAAGGGCTCGACCCACCATGCATCGATGCCCGCCTTGAAGTCGGGATGGTCCGCCAGATGGGCATAGAGCGCCGCCTCGTCGATGATTTCCCCGCGTGCCACGTTGATCAATATCGCATCGGGCTTCATCCATTCGAGCTCACGCTCGCCAATGAGGCCGCGCGTAGCCTTGGTGAGCGGCAACGAGACGACCACTACGTCCGACGAGGAAAGTACGCGCCTGAGGTCCGCAAGCGTTCCGATGAATTCCACGGGCTCATCGGTCCTGCCCGTTGTGTTCACGGCGAGGATGCGCATCCCGAGACCGCGCATCAGCCCGGCCGAGGCCCTTCCGATACCGCCGAAGCCCAGGATCCCGCACGCCGCGCCGCGCAGCATGCGGTTGAGCTTCGTCTGGTTGAATTCGCCGCGCGCAAGGTGTTGATGCTCCCGAAGCAGGTTCTTGGCCAGGGCAAGGGTCATGGCAAGAACATGTTCGGCCATGGGTTCGGCATAGGCGCCCGCGTTGCACGCGATGATGATGTCTTCCCGAAGCCCTGCATAGGGGACGGAATCCGCGCCGGCGGTAAGGAGCTGGATCAGTCTGGCGTTCTGAAGCAGTCCTATCTCGCTCTGGCCCAGGTCCCTGGGCAGGTTCCAGGAAATGAGCACCTCGGCGTCGATCAGCGCCTGCTGCCTCAACCCGGCCGGCATGTCCGCAAGGTAGGTCAGCCGCGTGTCCTTTCCGAAAACTGCGTTGAACACCGTCCTTTTCGCCTCGCTGACCCTATAGGTTATGACTACATGGTGTTTGTCCATGACCTTCCCCGGTTTCCGCAAGAAGGTTTGCGCATCGGATTCTTGAAAAACCTCTTTTCTAAAAGTATCACAGCGCGCAGCAATGTCAACCCGATGGGACAAAAGCAAGCAGCCGGCTCGTCACCCCCATGACCATCACCGGCGCGACCTCCATTCCCTTCCCGCATCCATACATAATCCGCCCCTTACCAGACCCGCGCCGCCGTCCCCGAATCCGGTCCTCACCCGCCTTCGATCCTGCTTTACATTCCCACCTTGATGTGCTAAAAATCCTTCATGCAATTGCTTCGTTCCATCGCGATCGTCTTCTGCCTTCTTTTGGTAGCTCTGCCCGCCCAATCCGCCCCTTCGGCCTTCTCGGGCCTCACGATAACCCGGGTCGTCTTAAAAGACGATTTCGGCAATCCCTGGTCGCAGCCGGACCAGATCGCGGAGCTTATCGGTGTCAAGGCCGGCGACATGTTCACCGGCTCCTCGGTCCGGGAGGGCCTCGCGCTTTTGTATCTCAAGGGTACATTCAGGGACATCATCGTTGAAGGATTTCCGGAAAACGGCGGCGTGCGGCTCGAATACACCTTTGTCCCGGTCACCGTCGTTACGAAGGTCGTGGTCAACGGCAGACACGCCCTGAAGAAAGATCAGATCATGGACGCGCTCTCCGGTCTCGAAGGAAAAGAGCTCCGCCAGGGCAGGCTGCCCCGCTACCGGGAGGATATCCTGGCCCTCTACCAGGCCGCGGGTTATTTTGATGCCGGCGTTTCCTTCCGCCTGGAGTCCGGACCTCTTCCCAAGGGGGAAACGCCGCAGGGAGAGACAGGCGCGGGACAACCGGCCCTGCCGGTCACGTTCAACGACAAGCTGGGTCCTCACCAGGCCGTCCTCCATGTCGACATCAGCGAAGGCGAACCGACGCTCATAGAGGAAATCACCTTTGTCGGCAACACCGTGTTCACGGAAAAGAAGCTGCTCGCGGCGATAAAAAGCCGTGTGGGATCGCCGCTGAACCGCGACCGGCTCCTCGATACGGACAAGGAAGCGGTCGTGGAGAAATATGCCGACGCAGCCTATCCTGCAGCGAAGGTGGGCCCCGTGAGCATGAGCTTTCGCGACCACAAGGCATACGTCCGCATCGACATTACCGAAGGGCCGCGCGTAACCGTCCGTTTCACGGGAAACAAGGAATTCGGGTCGAAAAAACTGAAGACAAGCCCTTCTCATCTGGCCGGAGCACGACGTATCGGACGTCGCGATCGACGGCAGCGCCGACCAGATCAAGACGTTGTACCGGGAACAGGGATACGCCGACGTGACGGTAGAGACGAAGAAAACGGCGGGGCCGGGCAGGCTTGACCTGGATTTCATCATCAACGAAGGGCCCCGCGTCGTGGTCAGGCGCATCGAGCTGCGGGGAAACACCGCGTTCACGTCCAAGCAAATCAAGAACGGTATGGCGCTGCGCGAGCCCGGCTGGTCGTTGTCCTGGTCCTTCCCCTTCTACTGGTACCGGCCGTTTCCTTACCAGGCTGCCCTCCTGAACAAGGACGTGGACAACCTGGAGGCCCGCTATCTCGAAGCCGGCTATCTGTCCACGGTCATCAAAAAAAAGGTGGACTTCAGCGCGGACGGCCGCGAGGCCGATGTGATCATTGAAATAACCGAAGGGCCCCGGACCTTGACCGGAAGCGTAACGTTCGACGGAAACACGGTCTTTTCCTCGGCCGAGCTCCTGGACAAGATCGTCCTCAAGCCGGGAGCCCCGTTCAATGAACGGCTCGTCGAAGAGGACAAATACCGCATCCTGACGGCCTACGCGAACAAGGGCTATCTCTACAGCCGCGTGGACGCGGACAAAACCTCCCGGGACGGGACCGAGGACGTCCTCTACCGGATCACCGAGGACCGGCAGGTCCGGATCGGCAAGATCATCCTGAGGGGGAACGCGCACACGAAGGATTACGTGATCATGCGCCAGCTCCTCGTAAAACCCGGCGACGTCTATAACTACGGCGCCATCCTCGAAAGCCAGCAGCAGATCTACCACCTGGGCTACTTCAGGCTCGCCAAGTTCGAGCCCGTCCGATCCGGTGAAAGGGAATATACCGAGGACATGATGTTTACGGTGGAAGAACGCCCCGCGGGGGCCATGGAAGTGGGCGTCGGGTACGGCGACCTGGACCGGTTCCGGTGGTCCGTGGAGCTTTCGCACCGCAACCTCTTCGGCACTGGCGCAGTACTCGAGCGTGCGGTACGAGCAGAGCGAGATCCTGAAGCGGGGGATCTTCAATTATCAGGAGCCCTGGTTCCTGAACCGCAGGCTCGACTGCGAAGTTCAGCCTGGTGTGGTCCGATTCGACGCGCCTGAACTCCGATACGCGGGACATCTACTACAAGACGCGCAAGACCGCGCGCCTCCTTCGGCGTCGAGAAGGCCTTTAAGAACATTAAACCGTCGCTCACCTACCAGTTCGAGAACGTCGTCAATTATGACGTATTGCAAGCGGCCCAGATCTCCCCTGAGGACAGCGGCCGCGTGCTCGTCAGCAGCCTGAGCCCCGCGCCTCGTCTGGGACCTCCGCGACGATGTTTTCAATCCGCACAAGGGGGCTCTTTACGGGATCGTCCTGAAGGAGGCGATAAGCTTGCTTTTCTCGGAGGCCGACTTCACGAAACTGACGGTGCAGGCCAACTGGTTCGTGCCGGTCGACACCGACGTCGTCGCCTTTTCCGTGAGGGCAGGCATGGCCTGGCCCTATAAGGACACGCTTGAGGTCCCGCTCCATGAACGGTTCTACGCGGGCGGCAGCACGACGGTTCGCGGATATACCCAGGACTCCGTCGGTCCCGTCGCCAAGGACCCGACCGGCACCGTGGTTCCGCAGGGCGGCGCGAGCATGGCCATCTTCAACCTCGAACTCCGTGCTGAACCCGGGCGAAGGGCTGGGGTTCGTGCTCTTTACCGACGCCGGCAATGTCTGGTCCGGCCAGGAGATCAACATCAGCGACCTCCGCGCTTCCTACGGAGCCGGCATCCGGTACGGAACGCCCGTCGGCCCCTTACGGATCGATTACGGCCAGAAGGTCCACCGTCTCCCCGGCGAAAGTCCCGGGGAGATACATTTTAATATCGGCAACACGTTCTAAAAAACAGAGTTCATCGTTCAAGGCACAAAGTTCAAAGTATTAAGCGTAAAAAATGTGCTCTGCCCCCATGATTTCACTCCAAACTCTGAACTTTGAACCCTGAACCTTTAACGCTCTACTCTGTACTCTTTATGCCGGCCATGGTATAGTTCCCTTAAAAGAATTCAGATCACGGGCCGGGCGCGACTCCCGGCGCGCGTGAAAGGTCTTACAGCGAATGCCCATACACAAAAAAATCATATTTATTGTGGGAGCCGGCATGATGGTGATCATGACGGCCGTCGTACTGTCGGAATTGAACATCCTCACGGCTTTTTTCTCGATAACGGACGAAGTAGAGCAGACCTCGCGTGAGCTGCGGCAAATAGATGACATCGCGGCAGCGGTGACCCGTTTGAGCGCCAACGCTCCGCAATGCCGTCTCGGTCAGGGACGAGCGCTACCGGCAGGATTATGAAGCCGACCAAACCGCGCTCCACAGGCTCCTGGACGACTTTCAGAGGCTCACTATCAAGGCGGAGGACCGGCGCCTGCTTGTTTCCCTTCGCGCCGACATCGCCGCATTCGAGGACAAGGCAGGAGGGCTGCTCGCGCTCAAAGACCCCCTCGGGAAGGACCGGCGATTGGCCGAAGGCCTCATGAAAGAAGCCGACGGTCTCGTGGAGAGGATGAGCCGGGCAATCGAAAAGCACGTCCGGGACGAGCAGACGCTCCAGATCGCCAAACTCCCCGACTACACCTCGCTCCAGAAAAAAAAGGTCTTTTTCTTCTCTTCCGCGCTTTTGATCATGACCGTCGGTTTCCTCCTCGGCCTTCGGCGTCTATCTTCACCGGAAGATCGCCGCCCCCCTGAGCGATTTGTGGAAGGGCGCCGCTGAAATCAGCCGGGGAAATCTCGACTACCAGATGCGGCTGTCGGGGACGAGCGACGTGGCCCAGCTGGCGGAGCGGTTCAACGAAATGGCCACGAAACTCAAAGCATCCTACACCGACCTCGAGAAAAAGCTGCTTGACCGGACGAACGAACTGGCCGCGATTGACGCCGTCGCGCTGACCCTGAGCAAGGCGGGCAATCTGAGCGACATGCTGTCGCGGTCCCTTGACCGGATCATGGAAAGCATGGCGGGCCTGGAGCCGCGGGGGGGCGTGTTCCTCTGCGAGCCCGAGCGGCGAAACCCTGCGTCTCGTGGCGCACAAGGGCCTTCCGCCGCAGTTCATCGAACAGGAGGAAACGATCAGGATGGGAGAGTGTCTCTGCGGCATGGTGGCCCAGAGCGGGGAGATCCTCTTCTCGGCAAAAGGGTGCGTCGACCTCCGCCGCACGCGCGGCGAGAACACCCCTTCCCATTCGCACATCATCATTCCGATCAAGTCGCGCGGCATGGTACTCGGCGTCATTTTTCTCTATCCTCAAAAAGAGTTCTCCCCAAAGCCCTCGGACCTCCAGATGCTGGACACCATCGGCACCCAGCTCGGCATGGCCGTCGAGAACCTCCGGTTCTACGCCGAAGTGAAGGAGTCGAGCGAGAAGTTCTGGGACCTGTTCGAGAACTCCCGCGACATCCTCTTTACCATGGACGGCTCCGGCATTTTGACGGCGGTGAACAGGGAGGCCGAAAAATTTTCCGGATACGATAAGACCGAACTCGTCGGAAAGAGCGTGCTCGACTTTCTGACGCCCGAAGGCGCCGAGACGGCGAAGCGGATGCTCCGCGGTGAAGGCGTCACCGCCCGCCAGGTGATCGAGTTTGAGGTGACCAAACGCGACGGGGGCCGCGCCTTCATCGAGTTGAGCGTTCGAAGGCTCTCCCAGCAGCGGGCGCCCGCGGGCTACCAGGTATCCGCGCGGGACATGACGGAGCAGAAGACTGATCAGGGAAAAACTCCTGCGGGCGGAGCGGCTCGGCGCGATCGGAGAGATCGTGATCGCCGTGCGGCACGAGATCAACAACCCGCTGACGACCGTCATCGGCAACATCGAGCTGCTGATCGAGCGCTACGGAGGCATGGACAAGGACCTTGCGTCGCGGCTTGAGGCCGTCTTAAACAACGCGCTCCGGATCGCCGAGATCGTGAAGCAGCTCCAGGCCATCAAGCGGGACAAGGTCGTGGAGTACGTCCGGGGCGTCACGATGACGGACCTGAAACAGGAGTAGCCCGGAGGAATTGGAATCCATGCGAATACTCGTTCAGCGATCTTCTCTTGCACTCGTCATCGTTGCCGCCGTCCTGCTCCCGTTCCTGCCGCTCGCGGCCGAATTCGTGGACCACATCGCAGCGGCCGTGAACAGTGAGGTGATTACGGCGAGCGAGCTGGCCCAGGCCGTTGCGCTGAACGAACGTCTCGGCACATCCGGCAGGAGCGGCCGGACGCTGAAACCGACACGCTCGAAGGGCTCATCACGCGCCGGCTGCTGGTCCAGGAGGCGCGTCGGCTCCGGTTCGTGGAGGTCTCGGACCAGGAGAAGAGCGCAGAGGTCGAGAAGATCAGGGCGCGTTTCGGGTCCGACGCGGCCTTCTCCGCTTTCTTGGGAGAGATGGACTTGACAGAGCAGGAGCTTGCCGCATGCTCGGAGAGCGGCTCCTGGTGGAAAAGTTCGTCGAGAAGAAAGTCGGCCTCTTCGTGCGGGTGACCCGCGAGGAGGCCGAGGCTTATTTCAACGAACATGCCGCCGAGTACCCGGGACAGCGGTTTCAGGACGTTCAGAAGAGCATCGTGGCGCTCCTGATGGACCGGAAGGTCGGGCAGCAGCTCGACCAGTATGTGGCGGACCTGCGGAGCAAGGCCGACATCCGGGTCAATCAACTAGAGAAGCATCGCCTCAGACCAATAAAGCATGCATCTGCAAAATCAAAGGCGAGATTCTCGCAAAGCCGCAATATGCCAAAATTTTCTAGGTTCCGGTTTTCTGATTTAAGGACGTGAATTAAAAATTCAAGATGTGCAAAAATAGAACATTCTTTAAGGAGGCCTGTGAAAAAGTTCGTTCCCGCACTTTCCCTGCTGCTTCTGCTGCTTGCCGCATCCGGCTGCACGTTTCTCAAGGTTTCGTTGACCGAAGAAGTGCAGCCCCTCACCGAGCAGGTGATCGAGGGCAGCGGCCGGGACAAGATCCTGCTCCTCGACATCTCGGGTTTCATTTCGACCCGGGACAGTGACCGTCTGCTGCCGGCCGGCGGGAAGGGGCCCGGCCTTCTGGCCCGCGTCCGGGAAGCGCTGGACCACGCCAGAAATGACCGCGCGGTAAAGGCCGTCGTGCTCCGGATCAACAGCCCCGGCGGCGGGGTGACCGCCTCGGACATGCTCTACCACGAGATCAAAAAATTCAAGAATGAAACAGGCGTGAAGGTCCTGGCCCACATCATGGACATCGGGACCTCGGGCGCATACTATGCGGCGCTCGCCGCCGACCGGATAACGGCCCAGCCCACGAGTGTGACGGGAAGCATCGGCGTTATCATGTACCGGCTCGATGCAACGGGCCTCATGCAGAAGATCGGGCTCCAGAGCGTGGAGATCTCCTCGGGAGACCGCAAGGGGATGGGCTCTCCCTTTCGCCCCCTCTCGCCCGAGGAAAGGGCACTGTTCCAGAACCTGATCGACAGTCTCCAGGGAAGATTCGTGAATACCGTGGCCGAATCGCGGAGGCTCGCGCCCGAGAAGGTGCGGCAGCTCGCCGACGGCCGCATCTATTCGAGCCGTGAGGCGGAGGAGGCGGGTCTTATCGACGGCATCGGCTATCTCGACGACGTCATCGAACAGGCCAAAAAGCTGGCGAACCTCAAGCAAGCCTCAGTCGTGACCTACTTCCGTCCCGGCGAATACCGCGCGAACATCTATTCCCTGAAGCTCATCAACATAGACATGGGCGCGCTGGCGGAACCAGGCGCCCGGTTCCTGTATGTGTGGTGGCCCTGAAGACCTGCGCCTTATGCCGGGAACGACAATTTGGACATGGATCAAATCTGATTTCATCCTGTTATCCCGGCCACCCTTCGCTTCAGGCTCATGATTGTTGACAGCAACTCGGACGTTGTGCTATGGTAGCGTCGATTAGAGAGGAGGCTCGCATGGGAATGAAGCGGGTATTGATGATCATCCTGTTAATCGGTCTGGGTTCAGCGCCCCTGACGGGGCGGGCGGAAGAGGAACTCTTCGACACCAAGGCCGCCGTGCAGCACATCGAGCAGGGCATCGCTCATTTGAACGCCAAGGACTACGATGCCGCCATCGCGGAATTCGAGGAATCCGCCACGATCTCTCCGGAAGCGGAGGCCTATTACTACCTGGGTTATGCCTATTACCTCAAGGGCAGGAAGGGGGACGGTGAAAACCGCGACCTGTCTCGCGAAAACTTCGAAAAAGCCTACGAGATCGACCCCAACTTCACGCCGACCCGCACCAAGCCCGCCGAGGCCGTGCCCTCCACGCAACCCGCCCCATAACCAGTCAGAACATAAAAACCCCGGCCGTGGATGTTCCTGGCCGGGGTCAATAATCGTGAAAAGAGTGATCGAAAACAAATAAAATTTTCTGCGTCCGATCCGAGCGGTAAGAATCAAGGACGATCTGCGGCCGTGTCACGCTCGAGTTCGGTCAGGAAGCGGAGCGCATCTTCCCGCGTCGCCCCGCAGAATTCCTCTGTTGCCTGGTAGGAGCTGCATACTGCGGGACGGCCGGGCTTGCCGTACATGCGGCATCGGTTGTCCTTTGTCAGTTGCCCGCACCTGACGCCAGCCGGCTTGCCGCAGGCCATGCCGGGTATCGCAGATGAAAGCGACGGGGCGATGCAGCATGCTCCGCATCCTGCTCTGCAGGAAATCTTCTTCACCAGTCAATTCCCCCCCATACTTTGGGCTATTTTCCTGTTTCCGCTGCTCCACATAAAATATTTCGTGAACCATGAAGAACAGCGACATCATCAATCTGGTCGAGTTTAAGACGCTATACGGTCACTGAAGCTCACTGGCGGCTTTGGAACTCAGCAGAAAACGGCCCGGTGCGGAGCGCCTTGTCATGTTTCCCCTTTATATTCCTTGAAGCCATCCAGCAAGTCCCGGAATGATGTTAGTTTGAATTTCTCAAAGCCCTCTTCGTCCACCTAAACGAAGTCGTATTCCACGTCTTTCTGCACCCGGTTGATGTCTTCACACCATTGCCGCAACCGTGCCATCTTCAGCGGCACATCCAAGTCTTCCTGCCCTTTCGTTTCTACGATGACAATCCGCTTTTCGGACTACTTGACTATAAAATCCGGGTAGTAGTTGGAAATGTCGCCGTCCGCCTTCACGTACTCGAGCTTAAAATTAGCAGCCAAGTAGTTCTTCGCGTAAGAGACCTCTTCGTCGCGACAGTTCTCCAGAAATGCGGCAAACCGAAGCTCCAGATTGCTTTCACCAATGATGCGGTTGAAAACTCTTTTCTTCGGAACAAGGTAGCTTGATTCTTGGCCACAAAAGGCCGGGTCTGGCGCAATTTGATCGTGTCCCGGATCTCTGCGTCGCCTTTATCCCGGACATTCAGCGCGTTGATAGCCTTTTTGAAGGTCTCAAGCAGTGTCTTGGTAGCGGCCAGTTCTGGTATATTGCGTAATATGTTGGGATCTTCCAGTTCCACCGGTCGGTCAAACAACTCTTCATGCACAAACGCCTCAACCTTGCTGTGCACGAAGATGGTCATCCCCTTTTTTCTGCTATCGGCTCTACGCGCCCTGAATCCATTCCACTATTCTGTTTCGAATGAGGGAGAGACGATTTTCACTGATCGTACCGATGGAGCCGAGAAGGATGGCGCTGCTGACGACGGCAAGGCGGCTGATCCTGATGACGCTGTCCGTTTTGAGGCCGGACGTTTCGAAATCGGCATCGTTCCCATCGACAATCACGTCGAAATCTTCCAGCAGTTGCGACAGTTGTGACGAAATCATGCAGATGAGCCAGTCGTCAAACCGGCCGGGGAGTTTTCGAATAACAAGCGCGAAACGGAGTTTGCCAGAGGGCAGGTCTGTTTGCGGAAATTTGAAGAGGATTATTTGGCCTTCCTGGATCATTTAAAGCTTTCTTTAAGGTCTTGAGCCGATTAGAGCGGGGGCTCGTCTTCCATGCCGCGCATGGCGGATGACAGCGAGAAGGCCGTCCAATCGGCCTCGCTCTTTCCCTTTTTTGCCTCAAGATATTCGACGAAGTCGAGCACTTCCGCCTGCAGCGCTTCCGGCAGACCTTTAATGTGCTGCACTATTTTATCCATGACCGTCATACCGTCTCCTTACGCTTTACGCGCCATAATTACAGCGCTTCCACTTGCACCGGCCACAAAGTCTCGGAATATCATGAGCTCATCTGATATAAAAAAGATATGCCCTGCGCTCTCAAAATGCAAGCGAAAAAGCCTATGAAAACGCCCTTGGGACGGCTACTCCGGGACGAATCCCGTGTTAAAAAAGCTTCTGCCGCGAAAACGCGCTCAAACCCCTAATCCGCGCCAGCAGCCTCTCGAACTCCTTGAAGCGAAGTGACTGGGGGCCGTCGGACAGGGCGCGGTCCGGGTCCGGGTGGACCTCGATCATGGCCCCGTGCGCGCCCACGACGACCGATGCCAGGGCCGCAGGCGCCACCAACTCACGCTTGCCGGTCGCGTGGCTCGGATCGAAGATCACGGGCAGATGGCTCATTTGTTTGACCAGCGGGATGATCGCCAGGTCTGCGGTATTCCTGGTCGCAGTTTCGAAGGTCCGGATGCCCCGTTCGCACAGGACGACGTCGGAATTGCCGCCGAGCAGGATATACTCCGCCGAGCCGAGCCATTCTTCGATCGTTGCCGACAGTCCCCGCTTCAGGATGACGGGTTTTCGGGTCCTGCCCACCTCGGTCAGAAGGTCGAAGTTCTGCATGTTCCGAGCGCCGATCTGGAGGATATCGACCTTCCCGGCAACGAGTTCCACGTGCTCGGGACTCACGATCTCGGTGACGACCAGAAGCCCGGTCTCCTTCCGAACCTCATCGAGCAGATCGAGCCCGCCTTCACGGAGTCCCTGGAAGCTGTGCGGACTCGTCCTGGGCTTGTAGGCCCCGCCGCGCAGCACGGGCACGCCCGCCTGCTTCAGGAACTTCGCCGTCTTCATCAGCTGTCCCCTGCTCTCGACGGCGCAAGGCCCGGCGATCACGAGAAACGGCGATTTCCCTCCCACCTTGACCTTGCCGCCGAGCTTCACCTCGGAGTCCTTCGGATGGAAATCGCGGCTCACGAGTTTGTAGGGCTTCGTAACATGGATGATCTCCATGATAGCCTTGTTGCCCTTGAGCGGCGCGTCGTCTACCCAGCCCTGGTTGCCGATCACGCCGATGGCCGTCCGCTCGGCGCCGGGGATGGCGACGGGTTTGAGGCCCATCTTCGTGATGGTCTTTTTGATGTTTTCAACGTCCTTTTCGCTTGCTGAATGGTGCAGTACGATAAGCATGCGTGCTCCTAGCGTATAAGGTTATCTCCTTGTTTCTGTTTGCACAATATAAGAGCAATCGCATCTCTCTGTCAAATCATTTCTCGGATTTAAGCGGGAAAGAGGGCACTGAAGGCGGTATGAATCATTTTCTGTCAGGCTGGTAACAAAGTAAAACGACACCGGAAGGAAAAGCCTTGGTCCTTGCAAGCTTGAGAATGAACTACCCGCCACTGAACCAATTACATGGTTGCAGTGGGGGTTTCGCGGATCATAGAAGCGTGCAGTCCCTGAGTAGTTCCCAAGGCGTGACTTATCTGCTTCTCCCCGCGCGTAACTTCGGCCGGTTCCCGGCCTAGTGTTTCCTTCTTCCTTAACCGCATGGCGCGTTTGTGATGCTTTACGGCAATTACGCCGGACACAAGCATTTCTATGCCGCGCCTCTTGATAACGAGAGACGCATTGGTATCGGCGTTTTCCGTAAAGCCACAGCTTTGGCAATCGAACACCGCCTGTGACTGGCGATTATCCGGGTGAGTGTGCGAACACTTCGAACACTCCTGTGAGGTGCCGTGCGGCGGTATGGCGATTACGAGCTTGTTGCGTCGCGAGGCTTTGTACGTCGTAAAGAGTTTTACCTTGCCCCACGCTGATTCGAGTATGGACTTGTTGAAACCGGCCTTGGCCTTTGACCCGTTCGCAATATACGTCCCGCCGGCCGACTTCTTAGGCTTTGGCGCTCTGGTCATGTTCTTGACCTTGAGGTCCTCGAAGACGAACACCTCCGCGGGTGAATCCACGAGCTTGCGGCTGGCCTTATGCGCGAAATCATGCCTTACGTTTGCAGCATAAGCCTGGCAGCGGGCTGATTTCGCAACTGATTGCCTAAATCGGCCGGATCCTTTGATCCGCCTCGCCATTTGCCTCTGATATCTCTTCTTCCGGGCATCCTTTTTTAACAGTCGCTCTTTTTGGATGCCGGAGAAGTCATGCACCGAGCCGTCGCTCGTTGCCAGCGGGATTACAATCCCGCGGTCCATTCCCAGTGTAACGGTATTAAGACTCTCTGATGACATGCCGCCGTAAAGCTCGAGAAGTTCCTGCTCGCTCAAAACTGTGCCTTGCTTCTCATAGGAGAAGGAGACATACCATTTCCCGGACTCCCGGGTAATGGTGATAGCCGCCGGAATTTCGTACTCATCGTGAGCCTTGAACTTAAGTTCGCCCAGATCGACCGACTTTGTGCCAAGCATCAGCCGGTGCTCATATATTGTTTTGTCCCGCCGCTGTTTTGAGCCTCCAGTAGGAACGAACCTGAATAGCTCGCTGGTAATCCAGACGGACTGCCGTCCAGCCTTCTTTTTATAAGCAGGGCGACCCGACAGTCCCGTCAGGTACCTCTTGTAGGAGCCCATGAACCTGGTTGCGCCATTCCTTAGGATCTGAGACGGCACATTGTATAAAAACGGAGTGAGATCCTTGTCCTTAAACTGGGAGTACTGCTGGTCGATCGGCGTCTGTAGTCCGGTTAGTGACAGCGAATGATTCCGGAATGTTCGGAAATAACGTTCTTCGGCAACCTTGGCGTTGTAGATAAATCGCTGGCAGCCCATCCACTGCGCGAGAATATCGGACTGCTCCATTGTCGGGTAGCAATGGAATTTTATGCCGCTTAAAATCGCCACATCTCTAATATAGGTGATGAATCCTGATAGTGCAACTCAATAATACGCTGCAGCCATCGGCACTATATTATAAGATTGCATATCGTTTTGTAGCACAGACAACTCACCAATCCACATCCAAAACAGTCCGCTTGACCCCCTCCTGGCGCTTCGCCCCTAGCAGGGGGAATGCGCGGACTTTAGTTCAATTTCACCGGTTGGTAATACAGCAAAACGTTCCCTGACTTAAAGATCTTTGTGTTTACCAGTTTCAGGTTGAGTCTGTCCTTGATGCCTTTGAATAACGGGTTGCCGTTACCCAGGACAACAGGATTCACCATGATCCGGTATTCATCAATCAGTCCGGCCTGCGCAAATTCCGACATCATGACGCCGCTTCCCAAAAGCGCCATATCCTTGCCTGGCTGCGCTTTCATTTTCCTTATTTCTTCCTCGATATTGTTTTTTACCAGCCTGGTATTGTTCCATTCGACTTTATCCAGCGTCCTTGAAAAAACGATCTTGGGCAGACTGTTCATTCTTCCGGCGACGAGAGGATCGTTCTTCACCGCGTCCGGGGTCGGCCAGAAACTTGCCATGAGGTCATACGTCACACGGCCGAAGAGAAGCGTATCCACGGAATCGAGCATTTCGACTGCATATTCATTGAATTCCGCATCCACGTTATGCCAGCTGATATCCCTGCTCGGCCCCTCAAAGTAGCCGTCAAGCGTTACCAGGTTGAATACGAATAATTTCCTCATGGCCACCCTCCTTCAGGCGTCTCCGGGCCGGACTCAAAGATTTCTCCGCGGCGTTCTTCTTTTCAGCCCGTTTTGTCCAGGCTCCACTTGACCCCTCCCCGGCAGGCAATGTAGAGGAACACAAAGCAGTAGAGGGCGGCCAACTCACCTTTATTCACTGCGGGGAAGAACAGGGGTCCGAGCTGGAGCTTCCAATGGAACTGGAAATAAGCCACGGCCATCTCGCCGCTCGCGAGGAAGGCAGCCAAACGGGTCTGTAACCCCAGCATCACCGCCAGCCCGCACACCAGCTCGATGATCCCGCCGAACCAGAGCTGGGACCCCATCGGCGGCTGGAACTGGGAAAGAACACCCAGGATCTTCTGGGCGCCGTGGAACGAGAACATAAATCCCGCCACGATGCGCATCAATGCATAAGTGTGGTCTTCGTACTTTTCAAGCAGTCTCATGGATCACACTCTCCTTTGCTCCGGATCAGGACAAAACATCTCTTCGTTTAATTATACATCCTGCGGAAGAAGGCGGGAATAAGATTATTGGCCCCAAAGTGTACGCCGGGACGGGAAATCCGACATCCTTTTCTACCTCCCCGGATCACTCACCCGATGCATTGATCCGCGCTATACTTAACTCAAGGCACGGCAGAACATCCGGAATTGAAACAGATGAAAGCACGCTCCTGCGATAATACCAGGACATACCGAGGCGGATGGGTCGCACATCCCAAGAGAGGACCTGTGGGAGACTTACGAAACGATCCACCCGTGAAGCAGAAGGCATTCTCGCATAATAGCCTATCCCCATCGTCCTTCGTGGGCGTGAACATCGGCGCCATTGCGGTAAAGGCGGTCGTGCTGCAAGGGGATGAGATATACTCCGAAATTGTGACCCATCAGGGACGTCCCCTGGAAGTACTCGAAGAAATCCTCGCCCGGCCCACGTTCAGAGAGGCGCGATATTTCGGAGTGTCCGGCCGCCGGGGCCATATATCCGAAGTTGCGGCCATTCAGCGGGCGCTCGCCGAGATGCAGGGCGATTTTGACGCCGTCGTATCGCTCGGCGGCGAGTCCTTCCTGGTGTACATCCTGTCTGACGGGAAGATCGTCAATGTCCTTTCGCACAACAAGTGCGCCGCCGGCAGCGGTGAGTTCTTTGTGCAGCAGATCGGCAGGATGGGTCTCGGCATCGAGGAAGCGATCCGAGTGCTCACAACGCGGCAAGGTCGTGCCGCTGGCATGCCGGTGCTCGGTTCACTGCAAGTCGGACATCACTCACAAGCTCAACCGGAAAGAGGCGGGCCCCGAGGACATCCTGCACACGCTCCATGACAGCATGGCCGACAAGGTGATCTCTCTCCTGGAGAAGGGACAATGCCCGCTCAGCCGCGTGCTCGTAATCGGCGGCGTGTCCCGAAACGCCGCCATGCTGGCGGCCCTCCGGGAGAAGCGTCCCTCCACGGAGTTCGTCGTCTCGCCGCAGAGTCACTTCTTCGAGGCTTGGGGGTGCGCCCTGCTCACCCGGGACGACCCGCGCCATACCTCGCCGAAGATCTCGCCCCAGCCAAGCCTCGCCAGTTTTCCGCCGCTCGTTCGCTATGCGGACCGGGTCCGGATCATCGCTTCGCCTTCCCCGCATGCCCCTCCGGAAGGTCCGCTTGTCCTCGGCATTGATGCGGGTTCGACAACGACAAAGGCAGTCCTGCTCGATCCTGCAAGCAAGGGCGTGGTCGCATCTCATTATACGCGCACACGAAGCGATCCCATAGCGGCAACGCGGGAGTGCCTCCGGGCCATTGCGCAGGGGGCCGGAAACCTCCGGGTCGGGCTTGTCGCAACCACCGGCTCGGCCCGGGAACTCGTAGGGGCCTACGCGGGCACGGCCCACGTGTACAATGAGATCTCGGCCCATGCCAGGGGCGCGACTCATTTCGACGCCGACGTGGACACCATCTTCGAGATCGGCGGCCAGGACTCCAAGTATATTTACCTCCGCAACGGCGTGCCCGTCGATTATGTGATGAACAATGCCTGCTCCGCCGGCACGGGCTCCTTTCTGGAAGAGAGCGCGCAAGGCGACCTCGGCATCTCGGTGAACGACATCGCCGAGATCGCGCTGGCCGCACCCTCCCCGGTGCAGTTAAAGGCAACGTGCGCGGCGTTCATCAATTCCGACATTCGCATCGCATTCCAGCAAGGTCAGTCGCGGGAGAACATCGTTGCCGGGCTGGTCCATGCCATCGCCGCCAACTATCTCACCAAGGTCAAGGGACCGCGTGTCGTGGGCAGGAAGGTGTTTCTGCAGGGCGGCGTTGCCCTGAACCGCGCGATAGGCCACGCCTTTGCTCAGAGCGTGGACCGCACCGTGGTCATCCCCCCCAGCCCTGAGCTCATGGGGGCGCTGGGTGTCGCGCTGCTGGCCCTCGAGCGGTCGGAAGGCCTGTTCGCTTCCGCGACGGACCTGCTTTCCCTGGCCGCGCCTGAGATGGAGTCTCCCGGCCGCTTCACCTGCGGGGCATGCCCGATGCGCTGCAGCATCGACCGTTTCGAAGTGGCCGGCCGAAAATTTCCTTTCGGCGGCCGCTGCAGCCTGTATGAAAGCGTATGGAAGAGGAAGGCCCGCACCTCCGCGGCTCCGGACCTGGTCGAGCAGCGGGCCGGATTGATCTTTGGAAAGCCCACGGACCGGCCGGTCGAGCCGACGCACGATGCCCCTCAGCCGTCCACTTACGAACGAGGCCGTGAGCATGATAAGGGTAAGCTGCGCATCGGCATTCCGAGGGCGTTGATCACCTACTCGCTCTACCCTCTCTACTCAACCTTCTTCTCGTCTCTGGGACTGGACGTGGTGTTGTCAAAAGTGGACCCGCACGGCGAGCTGAAATCCTATTCCGGCTTTTGCTTCCCCGTGCAAACAGCGCACGGGGCGGTGTTGGACCTTGCGCGACAAGGCGTCAACCTGGTCTTTCTGCCCCATATAGCGCGCATGCCGCAACCCAGGGGGTGCCGCGACTCCTACTTGTGCCCCATCACTCAGGCCAGCCCCTATTTCCTGGCCAAGGCATTTCCCGAAGTCCGTTTTCTCTCTCCGCTCCTGGATTTCACGCGTGGCTACGAGATCGGTTCCGGACTGGTGGAGATGGCAACAGAGGAACTGGGAGTCGGCCGCGAACGCGTCTTGCAAGCATGGGATGCGGCAAAGAACGCTCAAACCGGAGTGGAGCGCGCCATGCGGGAGCTTGGGCAGCAGGCGCTGGATCACGCGATATCGCAAGGGAGGCCCGCGATTCTGCTTGCGGGCCACAGCTACAATGCCTACTCGCCGGAGGCTTCCCAATCGGTGGGAAAGAAGCTCTCCAGCATGGGCGTGACGGCAATCCCTGCTGATTGCCTGGCGCCGATCGAAGAGGGGCCCACGTCGTGGTACTTCTCCAACCAGGTCTTGAACGCCGTGGCCCTTGCCAAGCGGCACCCCAATTTGTTCCTCCTGTGCGTCAGCAATTACAGTTGCACCGTGGATGCGTTCACCCATGCCCTGATTGCATCCAAGATGGGCTCCACTCCGTATCTGACCCTCGAGATCGATGCGCACACCGCTGACGCCGGGGTCCAAACCCGCATCGAGGCGTTCCTTGACATCATCCGGACCTATCAGCCCGTGCCGGCCGTGAATACGCATCAGTTCTCCCCGTGCCGGCTTGTCGACGGCGGCCACGTCATCAGCTCCCGGGGAGAAAGCGTACCGCTGACCGATCCCCGGGTAAAGCTCTACTTTCCCAACTTCTCCGAATTCCATTCAGAGGCCCTGGCCATGGCTGTCCGCTGGTCGGGCCTGCATGCCGGCGACTCGCTTCCCCTGGACCGGAGCCAGCTTGAACGGGGCCTCCAATACACTTCGGGACGGGAGTGCCTCCCCCTGCCGCTCTGCGTCGGGCAACTGCTCAGGATCCACGAGCAGCGCCAACCCGGCGAGATCTGCGGGTTCTTCATGCTGCAGGGCGGCGCTCCCTGCGTGATAGACTCCTACATGGGGTACCTCGAGCGTTTCATCGCCGAGCAGCAGCTGCCCGACATCTTCGTGTTCAGCCCGAAAGAAAAAAGCGTAGAACTCGGGTTCGACAAGCTGACCCTCGCAAAAAACACGGCGCTCACGCTGCTGGTAGCGGACATCGTCGTGGAGATCGAGCACGTTCTTCGTGTGGTGGGATCCGAAGACAGCTGTGGACCGGCTTCGGCGGCAATGGGAGCAGTTCGTCGCCGCGACAAGCTCGCCCGACCAGGTTCCAGGTCGATTTGCCCGGCCTCGTCGAGCGGCTGGCAACGCTTCCCCGCACCCGGAAACCGCAGACCTGCCCGCGGGTGGTAGTGATCGGCGATTTTTTCACCCGGTTCAATCCTTTTTTCATAGAAGGCGTACGCGACCTTTATACCGACCGGGGCATTATCCTGAAGCCGGTTGATCTGAGCGATCTCCTTCTCTATCACCTCTATAACGCGGTATCCGAAACCGCTCAGGGATGGGACCTGAAGCCCGGCAGTCTTGCATTCGCCAAGGCCTGCACGAGGGTCCTCGCAAGCGACGGAAAGCAGTATCTGCAGAACTGGCTCGCCTATCAGCTGGAGAGATGGTACGAGGGAGACTACCGGAAGTTATTCGGGAAGACCGGCCTGCTCGTGGCCGGCCCCAATAACGCCGAGTCCCTGTTTGAGAAGGCCTCCGTGCATGTTTCGCCGGAAATCTACGGCGAAATCCTCCCGACCGTGGGCCGGGGACTGGAGGCCGAGACCGATGGCTATGACGGGATCATCAACATCGGGCCGTTTAACTGTCTCCCGTTCCGGATTTCGGAGTCGATCCTGAAACCCCTCTGTATCCGGCAAGGGATGCCCATCCTGACCTACGAGAGCGACGGCTACGCGGTATCGCCTTCGGTCCTCCGGCAGGTGGATGTTCACATCCAGCAGGTCCTCGAGCACGCAGCCGGAAACCGAAAGGGGTAATTTCTCCCCGGTATTCGAAACCGGACTCGCAAGATCGTACCGTCGACCTCATTGAAATGAGGCTGAGGCATGCTCGTCAAACGGATTGGTCCTTACGGCAAGCGAGAACAGGTACGGATATTCCTTTTTGAGATGCTTCATATAGCTGAGCCATTCACTGATCAGAATTATATAAGCCCTCCTGATGTCGATCGCGAGATGTTCCTGGTCGGCGACAGAAAGCTTCGCCAGATCGGCCCTTGCCTCAAGCTCTTCGGTCAGGTGAAAAATCGCCCAGAGCAATTCCGTAAACGTCTCGTGTTCGAGCAGGTTCTGGTTTTCCAGAAGCCTCAGGAGAAAATCACGTTTCCCGCTCAGGAAGAGCTTAAGCCCTCCCAGGTCGTTCTTCCGCACGTCGATATCGTAATCGTACTGCTTAAGATCCGTCATGACCTGGTCAAACCGCCGGTCGATCCAGTCCCCCTTCACGAGCAGTTCCGGCCTGATGCGGTCGATATGATGATCGAAACCTGAGAACGACTTGAGCATCCGGGTGCCGGCTTCGCTGAAAAAAGTGCCGATAACCATGTTCAGTTTGTTCAGCATCGCCGCCTTTTCCCGCAGCCGCAGCACCTGATCGACGATTACGGTCACGAGCAGTACCTGGATCGGGACGAAGGCAAGGTCCTGGAGCAGGTAAAAAAAGGTGTCGCGCTCGGCGTGGAAGATTCTTATCTCGAGAAAATACATCAGTGCTGAAAGCATGACCAGGACAATTCCGAGCGCAAGCTGTCTTCGCAGATTCTTCATAATGGTTCTAGTTTAGCAAAAGAAGACCGGTCATGACGGAACAGAGTGTCACGAAATTCTAACGAGACAACGCCTCAGACCAATAAAGCATGAATTCAAAATCAAAAGCGATCTCTCGCAAAGACGCAGAGGGCGCAAAGGAAAGCCTGACTTATCAATGGACTCATAATTGCTGTTAATAGCCACTGACCGGCATCCCCGAATGCCTCTATCCGGGGATCCAATTTCTTTCAAAACTAAGACTGGATTCCCGCTCTGACCACTGCGGGTTTGCGCCTTGTGCGCTGAAATGTCTTTGATTTTGGGTTAAACTCATGACTTGACTCAAATTTTAAGATGAGTTGAAGTACAAGTTTTTATTTTCACAGGGAATGCCGGATGCAAGCCTTGCCTTACTGGTATACTGGAATTAAGCTCTTCACCCGGGATACAGGAAGGCGACGGGTAAAAAGGGAGGGGCATGCAATTCACTCTGCAGTCGACCGTCAAACTGAATACCGGCATCTCCATGCCCCTGCTCGGACTTGGCGTTTACCTTATGCGTCCCGGCAGGGAGACCTATGAGGCGGTGAAGACCGCTCTCGAAACCGGTTATCGTCTTGTGGACACAGCCCGCATCTACAAGAATGAAGAGGATGTTGGCGGTGCGGTCCGGGACAGCGGCCTCCGGCGGGAAGAAGTCTTCATCACAACGAAACTCTGGAATGACGACCACGGGTATGACGCCGCGATGCGGGCCTTCGACGCTTCCCTCGAGCGCCTGGGCCTCGGCTACATCGATCTCTACCTGATCCATTATCCGGTCCCCGACCTTCGCAAAGAGAGCTGGCGCGCATTGGAGAAAATCCTGGAAGGCGGCAGAGTCCGCGCGATCGGGGTGAGCAACTATACGGTTCGGCATCTTCAGGAGCTGCTCGGCCAATCGGGCGCCATCCCGGCCGTGAACCAGGTCGAGTTCAGCCCCTTTCTCTATCAGCGCGAGCTGCTCGAGTTCTGCAGAAAAACCGGGATCCAGCTCGAAGCCTACGCCCCGCTGACCGCGGGCAACCGGCTCCATGACCCACGGATAACCGCGATCGCAAAGAAGCTCGGCCGCACGACCGCGCAAGTCCTGCTTCGATGGGTGATCCAGCACGAGGTCGTCGCTATCCCCAAGTCCAGGCATTCCGACAGGATCGCGGAGAATGCACGGATCTTCGACTTCGAACTCACCCCCGAAGACGTTTCAATACTCGACAGCCTCGATGAAGGCTTTCGCAGTTCCTGGGACCCTACAGCGGTGCCGTAGGATGCCGCTATTTGTGAGAATTGAGCCGGCACTGATCGCATCTCCATCACCGTGGGCCGGCGGGACATCCTCTATCCCCATCTTCCGGTATTACTTATTTCGTACCAACAGATGACTGTAGACTATCTGCATTTAGAAATAGACTTTGACTTGAAAGAGACGCGGTGGTATTGAGTATCATATAGTTCACGAAATATATTTCCCGACAAAGCCGACCCTTTCGCGAGAAGGGGAAGGAACGCCGCGGGTCTTGAAAGAAGATGGCCGAGCTGCCGAAGGAAAAACCTTCGGTATGCCCGGCTTTTTTTATTGAGGCATCGTGCAAGGAGGAGGTAGTAGACATGAATTCGACGATTACGATCGAACAGGTGCTGCGCGCGAAGGGACACGACTACTTCGCCATCAAGCCGAACGCGACCGCATATGAGGCCCTGGAGTTTATGGCGGAGAAGAACATCGGGGCGCTCCTGGTCGTTGATGACGGAAGGCTGGCCGGCGTTTTCTCGGAGCGGGATTATGCGCGGAAGGTAATCTTGAAAGGGAAATCCTCCAAGAGCACGACTGTCGGGGAGCTGATGAGCTCTCCGCCGATCTGCGGGGACCCGGCGCTTACGATCAGGGATTGCATGGCGCTCATGACGATTAACCATATCCGCCATCTGCCCATCATGGAGAAAGGCGTGATCGTCGGTCTCGTGAGCCTCGGCGACGTCGTCAAAACGGTCGTTTGCGAGCAGGACTCCACGATCCAAACACTCGAGAACTACGTCACCGGAAATGATTACCGTGCGCGCTTGTATTGCCCGTGAGCAACGGTGTATTCAGGATCGAGCCTTTTTTCTGGGAGCTGATGTTCTTGCATCGATAAGCTCCTGAAAGCGCATCGCCATTTCAGCCCCTTTGGCCTCATCCTCGTGTTTAAAATAAACAAAGGTCCTTTCCCATTTTTGCGAAAGGATTCTTTCCAACCATCGTGACAGATCGGCATCCGTGTAATCGGAACGGCGCAGGCGCAGGTACCCCCAGGCCGCCGTACTGATGATCTCCTTCACCGGGTTTTCGTCAGTATCCTCGATGCACCAGCTGCATCCCTTTTCACGAAGGAGGTTTGGAGTTCCAGCATCGAGCCAGGATGGACTGCGGAAATCGAATGCACATGAAACAGTGCCGGGTATCAGCGGAAGAAAATCCTGCAGCGTGGGCAGGTTCGCGCGAAAACTCTTGGGAAACTGAAAAAGGACCGGCCCCAGTTTGTTGCCCATAATTGACAGCGTCTTGAACAGATACTCGGTCTCCTCGAATACATTCCGCAGCTGCTTGATATGTGTTATGACCTGGGGCGCTTTGAGTGCGAAAACGAAATCATCGGGGACCTGGTCCGCCCAGGACGAGAGCACGCTCTCTTTGGGCATGTGATAAAAGGTATTATTGATCTCTACCGTGTTGAGGCGTTCGGCATAGAAGCGAAGCATTTCCTTGGGTGAGATCTTTTCAGGATAGAACGTTCCCTTCCATTCCTTATGTGCAAACCCGCTTGTACCGACATGGATTTTCATAATTTGCTTCCTCCTATCGCTTCATCTACACTTTTTTGTCATTCCCGCCCCGACGGAGTCGGGATAAACTCCAGCGGGCTTGCCCGATTTAATCGAGGAATCCATTTTGAAGTTGGTCATAAAAGCCAATGGATACCTGCTTTCGCAGGTATGACACCGAGGCGGAAGCCCATTTTAGCTGCGAAATGACTCGCCTTCCCGCACCACTTCGCGGGCTGCCTTATCCTCGCGCATACGCAGGAACGTGGGCTGCCTCATGATGGCGTCTTCAGTCCAACCGGACAATGTAACCTCGCAGACCAGCTCCGGCTTTACCCAGGTAACGCGGGCATTGGTCTCCGGCTGGACCGTAAACGGGCATTCTTTTTGGACCAGTGGTTCCAATTTCCCGCGGATATCCTTTAAATCGTTCGCCGTAAATCCGCCTCCCGAATGACCGATGTATATCAACTCGTCTCCTTCGTAGAGCCCCAGGACGAGGGCGCCGAAATATTTTCTTCCGCCTCCCGGCTCCGTGAATCCCGCGATCACGGCCTCCTGCGTGAGCCGCGTCTTCACCTTCAGCCACTGCCGGCTCCTTCTGCCCGTCTCGTACACGCTTTGAGAATGCTTGGCGATGATCCCTTCCAGTCCCTTTTCTTTGGAGACGCGATAAAACAGAACGCCGTCTTTCCCTACGTGATCGCTGAATCTTATCTTCGGGGAAGCGGGCAGAATTTTTTTCAGGAGTTCTTTTCTCCTCACCAGGGGCAGGCCCGTCAGATCATGCCCCCGGAAGTAGAGGAGATCGAAAACGTAGTAGAGCAAATGACCGCTCCCGGATTTCTGGTAATGCTGCAGCGCCTCAAAATCAGGGCGGCCCTGGTCATCCACGACGACGATTTCGCCGTCCAGAACAGTGTCAAACCCGAATTTTCGAAGCGCGTCCACGACCGGGGAAAACTTTTTGTTAAACGAGATCCCGTTCCGGGAATACAGCGAAACACCGTCAGCCCGGATTTCGGCAACAGCCCGGTATCCGTCCCACTTCACCTCGAAGATCCAGTCAGGATGATCGAAGGGTTCCTCGACCGGGGTTGCGAGCATCGGTTTTATATCATGCGGCATCGGTGTAACGCCCGCATCCTTCAGGTCTTCGCCCTCACCTGCTTCGTAGATTCTGATCTGGTTTACTTTTTTTTGTTTGAAGGATTTCCGCGCATCAGTTTCAAGCAGCTCTTCTAACGTCTTATGGGACACGACGGAACGGTTCTCCTTGAGAACGTCCCCCTTGGCAACGTTTCGATCTTTTTTCTTCAGAAGCAGCCACGACTTCCCGTCTTTTCTTGTTTTTACCAGCGCGAATTCGCCGTGAAGCTTTTCCCCTTCAAGGACGAACTTCATATCCCCTTTTTCCAGACCGTCGCGAAGTAGCTTTTCACTTTCCTTTTCATCCCGCGTGGAAGGGTGATGATAAAAGCCTTTGTCCCAGATGATAACGCTTCCCGCGCCGTAATTGCCCTCCGGGATGACGCCCTCAAAATCCTTGTAGTCAAGCGGGTGGTCTTCGACCATGACGGCCAGCCTTTTCAAGGAAGGGTCCAGCGAGGGCCCCCTCGGCACGGCCCAGCTCTTCAGCACCCCTTCCAGCTCAAGCCTGAGATCATAATGAAGGGCCCGGGCTGCATGCTTATGAACGACAAACATGAGACGGTTCCCCTGCGGCTCAACGCCCGGTTTCGGTTCAGGCGTTTTCTCGAATTCCCGTTTCGATGCGTATTCCTTTAATCCCATGGTGTCTTCCTCAACCACACAATGGCAAGAACATTTCTCGCAAAGACGCAAAGGAAAATCTTTAAATCTCAGCATGGTATAACCCACAGCGACATCAGCAAAAGTTCCTTCAACATTATATTTTGTATAACTGGCCCCGGTACGCCACTTTGGATTATAAGCATTGTCCCAGCTGAATCCCAGGGCTACTTTTTGTCCCGCACCGAGCAGGTTATTATTGAAAACAGTAGCCGATGCCTGTGTATTGTTGAACTGGGAAATAGTGCCACCATATTCAAATACGTCTTTAGTCAGCACAACAATATCGATCGAATCATTCGTCTCGAAACTATTTATCACATAGATACGCGCATCCTGGATAAAGGGAAGTCTGCGGAGATATCTTTCATTATCAACCAGTTTATAGGCATTCACCGTATCTCCTTCCCTGAAGAACAGGGACTGGCGTATCACCCATGTCCTGGTGTCGAAGTGAAGCCGGTTAGCAAACCGAACCAAATTGGAAGGCACTACGGCGGTGTCTTCAATGGTTGTTCCAAAAACTCTCAGCTGGTTATAGTAGATATACCGGATTTGTTTTCCCCGGTAAACACTGAATGTATTTTCCCTGGATTTCCAAACGGCGCTGTCTGCAGGGGGTGCGGGAACATTGGTCCGGCCAAGTTGCAGAAACAGGGAATCCCTCTGCTGCTGATCGGTAATGATATTGAAATACCGGGTAATATTGCTGCGCTTTTTTGGTGGCCCGGTTTTGGGTATTGTATCCTGTGTTTTTGGAATTGTATCGGAAATTTGGGGAATATCTGTACAATTCCCAGCTTTCAGGGTGGAAATAAAGCCAGTGAGACATAAAAACAAGACAATTCGGTAAATGATATGCAAAAAAGTATTCAAAATTTCAACGCACTACGCTAAATAATCCATATACACATTGGTCAGCATTTTCGACAGGAAGGTAATTCAATGCCTGTGGCAATGGAAATTCATCCGAAATAAATGGAAATCTGTCGATTCTCAAAAAAATTAATTTGAACATCTACGCTACCTGTACCGCGATCCGTACGTAAAACATGTAATAATCATGCCCTGCCCACGTTTAGTTTCTGGACCACTGAAAAGCTATTTCCCGTATATTCTTATTGAAACCGGCCCGACCATGCCCATATTGCTACGAGTATTATTACGAGTATTATTAGGAGTCCTATACTTTTTTCTTCTAGTTATATTGTTAAATCCGGAAGTATATGGTCAGGGTCGGCCCTCCCCGATTTTTAAAAATGGGTTGTTAACCCCTGCCAACAGCCTCCTGCGCTATAAAATCAGTCATCCCCTCTGGCAGTCCGCCCGTTTTGGATCGGGGTATTATGTCGTAGTTCAGTTGGACCGTGTTGCGAATTCAGGCCAGAAAGCCGATCTGGCCAGCCGGGGAATCAGGCTGGAGCAATATATTTCCGGAAACAGTTACCTGGCCATCTGCAGCGAAGGATCCGGACTTCAAAACCCCGGCAGGGTCGGAATCAAAAATATTTATGCCATTCCACCGGAATTGAAAGTCAGGGCCGGATTGAGAAATGATTGGGCCGGTCTGCAGGGAGGACCCCTGGATTTTATTGCCGTTACCTGCTTTCCCGGAGACCAAAATCAAATAGAAAAAAGTTTGCGGGAAGCCGGTGCGAGGATCACGGAAACTAAAATAAAACCGGCCAATACCTGGTTTGTCAAATGCTCCTTGGAAACTGTCGAAAAACTGTCCCTTCTCCCCTTCGTCAGTTCGATCAGTCCCATCCACCTGGAAGACGTTCCGCTGAATTATAATAATCATGCAATCCATGGCGTCTCCTCACTTTCAACCCCCGTCGGTAGAAATCTGAGCGGAAAAAATCTTACTATTGGAATTGGTGACAATGCAGATCCTTCAGCCCATATTGACCTGGCCGGTAAACTGATCCTGCGTACGGATGAACCGGTGGATTTACATGGAACACATACCAGTGGAACGATTGCCGGTGGTGGCATTGCAAACCCCCTCTTCACCGGAATGGCACCCCGTAGTCATCTTGTGGTAAATGATTTCAGCAATATTATGGTAAATAGTCCGGTATATGTTGCTGATTATGATATGCCTCTGACGAGTAATTCATATTTTAATGGTGCTTCCAATTGTCCGGGTGACGGAGACTATAATCCCTTAAGTTATTATGTGGATGCGCAGATGCTGGCTTTCCCCAAACTCCTGCATGTTTTTGCTGCCGGCAATGATGGCTTTATTACCTGTTCTCCTTTACCGCCTTCTTTTGGCACCATAAAATCGGGATTTCAGACAGCCAAAAATATCCTGACCATAGGTTCGATGAATAATGTGGTATACACGATTGGCGCCGGATCCAGCCGGGGACCCACAGCTGATGGTCGCATTAAACCGGAACTGGTTGCGGGCGGGGTGGTTATTACTTCCACGATTCCGGGTAACCTGTATAGTGGTATGACAGGGACCAGTATGGCCTGCCCCACGGCAACGGGAATCCTGGCGCTGATTACAGAAAGGTGGAGGCAATTGCATGGTGGTGATTTTCCCGATGGTGCATTATTGAAGACCCTTGTTTTGAACAGTGCGGTCGATCTGGGTAATCCAGGGCCTGATTTTACTTACGGATTTGGTATGATCAGTGCGCGCACAACCGTAGAAGCTCTGGAACAAAACCATTATTTCACCGGGACCGTTTCAGGGGGTGGCAGTCAGTCATTCACCATTCCTTCCCTTCCTTCAGGCGCTTACCAGTTAAAAGTATTGTTATATTGGCCCGATGCTCCCGCCCAGCCCTTTGCTGCCACCACGCTGGTCAACGACCTTGACCTGACAGTTACCGAACCAGGTGGCACCGTTCACCTGCCCATGGTCCTGGATCCCACTGCAGGGAATTTAAATAATAATGCTATTGAAGGAGTTGATCATACCAATAATGTGGAACAAGTGGTGGTAAACAATCCACCAGCAGGAGACTTCACCCTGAATGTAACAGGTAGTTCACTTCCGGCAGGTGCCCAGCCTTTTAATATAGCCTACCAGGTGATCCAGCCTTCTGTAACAGTTGAATATCCTTTTGGTGGGGAAACCTGGGTGCCCGGGCAAACCGAAAATATCCGGTGGAGCGCATATGGTGGTGATCCAAACCCCTTTACCCTGGAATATTCAATGGACGGCGGAGGCAGTTGGACTGTAATAAACAATGCCATTCCTTCGACCAGCCGGTCCTATGCCTGGCTTGTACCCGCACTGGTTACCAATAATGCCCTGATCCGGATAACACGCAATAGTGCAGGGTATTCAGACAGGAGTGATTATCCTTTTACCATCCTCGGTCAGCCCATCCTAACGGTCACCAATCCCTGCCCGGGTTATGCGCAATTAATGTGGAACAAAGTAAATGGCGGGGACACTTACGATATCATGAAATTATCGGGTGATACCATGCAGCTGATCGCAAACACCACCGATACCAGTTTCCTGGTCACTCCCCTGAATCCAAACAACAGTTACTGGTTTTCTGTCAGGGCCATTCACAACAGCGTGCCCGGCCGGCGATCTATCGGGCAGCAAATCATCCCCAATGGCGGAGCCTGCTCTGCAGCCGTACTGAATAATGACCTGTTCACGGATTCCGTATTGTCTCCCGTGGGTGGCAGGCAATTCACGAGTTCCCAACCGGGTATTCAGCGCATAAGCATCCGCGTTAGAAACCCGGGCAGCCTGCCGACTTCTTCCCCATTGAGTTATACCTACCAGGTAAATGGCGGCACACCCGTTACTGAAACTGACCCGGCGGTCATACCAGCTGGTTCATCCACGGTGTTTACATTTCTCCCCGGCAAACAGTTATGATTTTTCTACAGCCGGAAATTATAACATTAAAACCTGGATCCACTATGCTTCGGATACCATTCCGGCCAATGATACGATCGTCTCTGTCATTAAAACCCTGCGCAACGATCCGCTGGTCCTGAACCCTTCTTTTACAGAAGGTTTTGAAGAGGCCACCAACCAGACCTACACCAGGCCACAAATGGGACTGGACAGTCTGGACCGTGCTGATTTTTCCACCTCTTCATCCAATGGCAGACTCAATTCTTTTTTCAACACTGGTTTTGCCAGGACAGGCAAACGAAGCATGCTGCTGGATGTAAACAGGCAGGGAACTTTTGCCGCGGATTCGCTCACCAATACCTTCAATCTCTCAAATAATTCGTCGGCTGACCAGATATGGCTGGATCTCTACTTCAAAAAACAATCTGTTATCTCCGGGTTTCCGGGTAACCAGGTCTGGATCCGTGGCAATGACCAGGCGGCGTGGATTCCGGTAAAAGACCTAAGCGATCCGCTGGACCTGCCGGGTGTATACATCAAACTAAACCTGGATCTGACTGGTCTTCTGGCAGCGGCTTCCCCTGCGCAAACCATCAGCAGTAGTTTCCAGATTCGTTGCGGTTCGGAGGGAAAAACTCCGGCAGCCTCTTCTGATCCTTTGGGTCTGCCTGGCGGAGGAATTAGTTTTGATGATTTCATCATTACCCGTTCGCAGCATGATGTAGCCTTGCGCTCGCTTATTGAACCTTCATTAAAAAATATCTGCGCCAAGGGAAATGCAGAAAAAATTACTGTGTTGATCCGCAATTACGGAACCGATACCCTGTACAATATTCCGGTAAGCTATGCCATAAACCAGGATACAGTTACCGAAATCCATCCCCCGGCTGATACCCAGGGACAGTCTCCAGTATACTTTTATGAAGACTGCGGATATGTCGGCTTATCAGACCTATCACATCAAAACATGGGTAAGCAATCCGACGGATAACTATCATAATAACGATAGTTCTTCGGATTATACGATACAAACCACTCCGCTGATCCACCAGTACCCGTACCTGGAGGGATTTGAAAATAATAACGGGTACTGGTTTAGTTCAGGACAAAACAACAGTTGGCAATGGGGCAAACCAATAAAACCATAATCCATAAAGCCGCTAACGGAACCAATGCCTGGGTTACGAGCCTGAATGCAAATTATAATGATAATGAGTTTTCGTTTTTGTATTCACCCTGTTTTGACCTTACCGGACTGAATAAACCCGTGTTATCGTTCAGCCATATTTTCCAGACAGAAGAAGAATGCAATTGTGATTATCACTGGGTCGAATACAGCGTGGACGATTCATCCTGGACCCGTTTGGGAAATGGGACAACCGGTGTGAACTGGTATGACAATGCCGGTGTAAATGCCTGGCAAAAGTCGAATTCCCGCTGGCATGTGTCCAGCTATGATATTCCGGTGATCACCAGTAAAATCAGGTTCCGGTTTGTGATGTTCTCTGACCCGGGAACAAACTATGAGGGTATCGGTATTGATGATGTACATATTTTCGAAAAAGCTCCGGTGTTTACGGATAGTCTGGTGACGACAATCTCCCTGCCGGTAAGTGGATCCAGCTGGATTGACTATGAATTAAACGGTCAGCGGATTTTTTCCATCAATCCAAACGGCCAGGACCTGGGTACCACCCGGATGACCGTATACCGGGATACAGCTGCAATAAGGGATACGGCAGGCCAGTACTATGGAAACAGGAACTGGGTCGTTCAAACGGCAAAACAACCATCTGCGGCTGTGGGTGTCCGTTATTATTTTACTGACGGGGAAGCAAACAGACTGATTCTTGCCAGCGGATGTGCCTCCTGTCTAAATGCAGAAGACGCTTATGTTTCGGGTATTACCCAATACAGCAGCATGAACATTTCAGAGGAAGACAGCAGTCTGAAAAATAACCGGGTGGGCAATTATATATTCCATAAACCCCAGGAGGATGTGCGGGTCATTCCCTATGACAACGGATATTATGCAGAGACAACGGTAATGGGATTTTCAGAATTCTGGATCAATAACGGCGGAAAAAAGCCGTATCATCCGCTGGCTGCCTGGTTAAAAGATTTTACCGCGGTCCGGTCGAATGCAAGTGGGTTATTGGATTGGACGAGCTGGCAGGAAATCGGTTCGGTAAGATATATTATTGAAAGCAGTGCGGACAGCCTGCAGTTCAACCGTATCGGGGAAGTTCCTGCCATCCCCCATATCGATTCGCTGCAGTCCTATCATTTTACGGATCCTCAGTTTTCGGTTGGAAATAATTACTACCGCCTGGTGCTTTATTTTCAAAATGGGGACAGCGTGGTTTCGCCGGTACGTTAAACTTTTTTATGAAACAATACCGACTTCGTACAGGTATATCCGAATCCGACTAATCGGAGATATTACCATAAAAACCCCTTCCAGCCTGCCGGGAAATACAGATATTTGATGTGCTGGGCAGAAAACTGCTGGATAAGGCGGTGTCAGGGTTATATTCAACAGCTTTCCATAACCTCTTTTTCACCGGGGGTATATTTCCTTAAGTTGTTCACAGACAGTGGAAATAAACTCATAAAACTGGAAAAAAGATAGGCAAAATGTGCTTAAAACACACTACCTTTGCCGACTATTTAAAAAAGTGCTCATGAACAGCCGCAGAGAATATGATCTTGCGTTTGTGGGACTAAAGCCCGGTATTCATGCGTATGATTATAAAATTACGGACAGGTTCTTTGAGGCATACCAGCAGCAGGATTTTACGAACTGCGATGCAGAAGTAAAACTCTTCCTGGAAAAAAACCAGGGTTTCATGTTGCTTCGGTTTGAAGTGACGGGAACCGTGAACGTGTTTTGTGACCGATGCGGAAATCCGCTACCCCTGGATCTCTGGGATGAGTTCCAGGTGATCGTGAAACTGGTGGAAGATCCGGAGATCATGAACCAGGAAGAAGAAGATCCGGATGTATATTATATATCCAGGACAGAAAGTCATCTTCACCTGGCCGACTGGATTTATGAATTCATCAACCTCAGTATTCCGGTTCAGCGGATGTGCAAGGAAGATGAAATTGGGGGACCGAATTGTAATCCGGAAGTGCTGGCCATGCTGAAGAAAATGGATGCCAGTGCAAACAATGCAGAGAACCCATTATGGAAAGGACTTGAAAAATTCCGCAACCCGGAATAGTTTATAGATTTTAAAATTTGAAGAGTCATGCCAAATCCCAAAAGGAGACACTCACAGCAACGGAGTGCAAAAAGAAGAACGCATTATAAGGCTTCTAAGCTGACCCTGAGCAAGGATTCTGCTACAGGCGAACTGCACGTGCGTCACCGCGCACATGTAAGCGAAGGAAAATTATTTTACAAGGGCAAAGTAGTTGCAGAAAAAGCGCCTTAGGATAATTTTTCACCGCTTATAATGTAGTTTACAGATGAATATTGCATTGGATATGATGGGCGGCGACTTTGCACCGGAAGAACTGGTGAAAGGCGTACGTGATTACATATCAGAAAAAACCCCGGCAATCATATCGCTGATTGGTGATGAGCAACAGTTGAAACCGCTGATAGCCCGGCACCAGGTCCCTGCCGATACATACCGGATTATTCCTTCAACGGAAGTCATCGGCATGCACGAGCATCCGCTGAAAGCCCTGAAGGAAAAACCCAATTCATCCATTGCCATTGGTTTCGGCCTGCTGGCATCCGGCAAAACAGATGCTTTTATCAGTGCAGGTAATACCGGAGCCATGCTCATCGGCTCCCTGTATACCATCAAACCCATTGAGGGGGTGTTGAGACCGACAATCGGCACTATCGTTCCCATGGAAAATGGGTCAACCGGCCTCCTGCTGGATGTTGGCGCCAATGCTGACTGCAAGGCAGAGCACCTTAACCAGTTTGCCACGCTGGGTTCCCTATATGCTAAAAATATCCTCGGAATCGAAAATCCGCGGGTGGGCCTGGTTAATATTGGTGAAGAAGAAGGCAAGGGCAATGTGCTGGCACAAACCACTTATCCCCTGATGAAGGCCAACGAACAGAATCAATTTTATTGGCAATGTGGAAGGAAGGGACATTTTCCTGGACCATGCCGATGTGCTGGTCTGTGAAGGATTTACCGGTAATGTGATCCTGAAACTTGCTGAGTCCCTGCATGGCATTATGGAAAGGCAGAATGTCCATACGGAATACTTCGACCGGTTCAACTTTGAAGACTATGGCGGCACTCCGGTGCTTGGTGTAAACAAACCCGTGATTATCGGTCACGGTATCTCCCGCGCAAAAGCATATAAAAACATGCTGCTCCTCGCGCAGAAAATGATCGAAACGAATTTGCTGGAAAAAGTTAGCTCGGCGTTTAAAGCTTAATTGCAAAAGCGAATGTAAAAAAATAGGCTACCGGCTCATAAGCCGGATTCTGTTCTTCTGCCATCATTTATCTGGCCCTTTCATTACTGAAAGGATCTAGCTGCCTACCCATCGCGTAAGACATTACTGCCCTGATGAACGAGCCGCTCATCTCCGGGTTTGCACCAGGAACCGCGATTTACATGGCATTTCAGCATGCAAGGTTTACCCGCGACATGCATTACTACATGAAGCCGTAGGCTTTTACCCTACGTTTTCACCCTTTCTCGCCCGCCGAAGCTTTAGCGAAGTCGGGCCTCACTATTGATTCGACGAACAAGTGGTTATTTTCTGTGGCACTGTCTGTATCATGGGCCCATGCCAAGATGACCCCGGCGCTTAACCGGTACATTGCCCTTTGCTGTCCGGACTTTCCTCCACCCGACGGATGACGGATAGCGATGGCCCGGCCGGTAGCCTGTGCAAAATTAAAGAAATATCTCGGTAGCGCCGTATCCGTATCGCGGATCGTATTGATTGATGAAGGACCGGACCTCACGCCTTGTTTTCAGAATTTCGTGAATCTCGTCTTTTAATTTTCCCGTTCCGACTCCATGAATGGCAATCAGGTTATGCTGGTGATGGGCAATGGCCAGGTCCAGATATTTTTCAAAAGTATTCAGCTGCAGAGTCAGGATTTCAAAATTATTCAGGTGTTTCCATTCCGGCGTCAGTTTTTCAATATGCAGATCCACTTCATATTTTGCCGGTTCCAGATGCTGACGACCCTGTTTGGCATTATAGATTCTGTTGCCCTTTTTGTCCGGGGCTGCATATTCCGGTTTTTCTTCTTCAAATGCCTTATCCGGATACTGGTCAAATAATTTATACGCAAAACTCGCTTCTCCTTTTTTTCGAATCTCGTCAATTCTGGTAAAAACCTGTTTAGCCCTGGGTTTGAGGGAAGTTTCAAAATGTGGCGCTTTTGTCTTTTCCGGATGCAACAAAGTGAAATCAAATTCAAAAAGCGGCCCATCATTCAGGTTTTCGAAAGGAATATCGTGCAGGTAAAAATCTTTTGATGCCGGGATCTCATTGGAAAGTTCAAAATCCGTTTTGCCGGAATAATTGATTTTATATTGAAAATGTATTCCACGGTCTGTATTATTCACAAGATAAATCTTCAGGCTTTCCACCACTTCATCACCAAATTCATCTGTATCCGATACAGGTAAAATCCGTAGCCAGAAACCATCCAGGGGATTTGCCGGCTTTTTTGATTTATCAACAGGCAGCTGGTCGACAAAAGTTTTTCCTTTTTTTTGCGGCTGGGTTTTCTTTTCTGTAAACCGCTTGAAATAGGGAAAATCCAACTGGTCAATGTAGGCGGGAAATTTCACTCCCCGGACATCAACCAACACCATTTTATCATTGATCATCTCCACTACTTCAGCCTCTTCGTTGGAATGCAGCACTGTTACTTTGTCACCGATCTGGAATTTCATTTTTCTGGCTTAAAGCTAAAGGTATAAAGCCCAGAGCATTTTCATTATAAATGTAAAATTAACTCAGTTTTCCTTCATACAGGGTGAACATGCCTGAACAAAAATCAGCATATGACTTCAGGATAAACGGATCAGCATACCGGCCGATATTTAAGTATGCGATTCTTTTACGGGGGACTTCAGTTTAAGCCTTAGGCTTTAAGCGTACAATGGCTGTTCGATTACGAACATAATACAGCCGGCAAAAAAGATAGTTTTTTGATTAAGAGCTATTTAAAAACCCGGCACCGGTTTGGCATTTAAGAATATGCAGTCTTTATGCCCATGTTTACATTCAGCAATATCCGGTTATGATCAGCAACTATTTCAAAATTGCTCTGCGCAACCTGTACAAAAACAAAGCATTTTCTTTTTTAAATATCAGCGGACTCGCCATCGGTATGGCCAGCGCCCTGCTGATCCTGCTCTGGATACAGAATGAGGTCAGCTATGATCGTTTTCATCAGAAAGGTGATGATATCTACGAAGCATGGAACCGGGGTAAATTCGATGGTAAAGTCCAATGCTGGGATAACACACCCAAGATCCTCGGTCTTACGTTAAGAAAAGATTATCCCGAAATTCAGGAAATAACCAGGACGGTCAGGGGATGGTTTGTTACATCTGTAGGCGATAGAAAATTTTCCAGCGAATACCTGATCGTTGACCCCGCATTCCTGGACATGTTTAGTTTTCCTCTGAAAAAGGGGAATGCCAAAACAGCTTTGAATAGTGTTTACTCTATTGTGATCACCGAAAAAATGGCAAAGAAAATGTTTGGCCTGGAAGATCCCATGGATAAACAAATAAAAATAGACAGTAATAATTTTACGGTTACCGCTATCATCAAGGATTTGCCCACGAATACCCGGTTCAGTTTCGAATACCTGCTGCCCTGGACCATTATGAAAAAACTGAATGCGGACGATAGCGAGTGGGGAAATAATTCTGTTAATACTTTTGTTCTGGTAAAACCACAAACCAACCCCGAATCGCTCAATGCGAAAATAAAAAACATCAGCAGGACCCAATCCAAAGGAGAAGTAAAGGAAGAAGTATTTCTTCATCCCCTGAACAAACTGCACTTGTATTCCCGTTTCGAAAACGGCAAAGTCGCCGGCGGGGAAATCGATACCGTACGCCTGTTTATGGTCATAGCCGCTTTCATCCTGCTGATTGCCTGTATCAACTTCATGAACCTGAGCACGGCGCGCAGTGAAAAAAGGGCAAGGGAAGTTGGTATACGCAAGGTTTCCGGTGCTTACAAATCTTCGCTGGTCCTGCAGTTTCTGGGTGAATCCATGTTTATTGCCGTGATTTCCGGAATACTGGGACTATTCCTGGTGCAGATATTTTTACCTGCTTTTAACCTGTTGATCGGTAAAGAACTTTCACTCCCCTACTCAAGCCCTTATTTCTGGTTATACGCTTGGTTTTTATTTTTATCACCGGAGTGTTGGCTGGCAGTTACCCGGCTTTTTTCCTCTCTTCCTTCAAACCCGTATCCGTACTGAAAGGAAGATTTAAACATTCACAGGCATTGGTGACTCCACGCCGGGTGCTGGTGGTATTACAATTTAGTTTTGCCATCATCCTGATCATCAGTACCCTGGTCGTGGTTCAGCAAATCCGGTTTGCCCGTCAAAGGGATACCGGTTATGACCGCAATAACCTGGTTTATCATTTCGCAACAGGAGACCTGAATAAACATTATGCACTGGTAAAAAACGAATTGCTGCAATCCGGAACCGCGTCGCTGGTCAACCGGACCAGCTGGCCACTGACGGAAATCTGGAGTGATACCTGGGATATCGGCTGGCAAGGAAAATCCCCTTACGACAAAACCGATTTTCACCGGTTCAGTACAGATGATAATCTGGTTCGTACAGCCGGCCTTAAACTGATTCTTGGACGTGATATGGATCTTTCCAAATACCCGACAGATTCTACTGCGGCCATTCTGAATGAAACAGCTGTAAAGACAATGGGTTTTAAAAACCCGCTCGGACAGCTGATCACGGATGATCGGAAAACCTTTCACGTCATCGGCGTGGTAAAGAACTTTATCCTCACCTCCCCGTTTTTTCCGGTTGCACCCATGGCCATCGAAGGGGCGGCTTCGAATACGGGTTTGAATGTCATCAATGTGAAACTGGCTGCAGGCACCAACCCGCAGGAAGACATGAAACAGATGGAACAGATCCTGAAAAAATATAATCCGGATTATCCCTTCGAATACCATTTTGTAGATGAACAATATGCCCGGAAATTTGATGATACCCGGCGAACAGCAACGCTGGCTGCACTATTTGCCGGTCTGACCATACTCATCGCCTGCCTGGGATTATTCGGACTGGCATCCTTTGTCGCTGTCCAGCGGACCAAAGAAATCGGGGTGAGAAAAGTGCTTGGTGCCACTGTCCTGAACCTCTGGCAATTGTTGTCGAAAGACTTTGTGGTACTCGTATTTATTTCGCTCTGCATCGCCATTCCGGTGTCTTATTATTTTATGAATCAGTGGCTGCAGCAATTCGAATATCGCACGGGCATGTCCTGGTGGATTTTCCTGTCTTCAGGGCTGGGCGCGGTGTTAATCACCGGGATTACCGTCAGTTTTCAATCCGTTAAAGCGGCAATGGCGAACCCGGTTCAGAGCTTACGTTCTGAATAATTTGGAAATTTGAAAAATCGGAAAATTGGAAATAAATATTCTAATAAATAAAAATCTTAAATAAGTAAAAGGCATTTTCAATCTTTCAAATTTCCAATTTTCCAAATAAAAATTCTTTCCATGTTAAGAAATTACCTCACCATCGCCTGGCGGAACCTGGGTAAACACAAATTATACTCAGGCATTAATATTGTCGGACTTGCCACCGGCATGGCAGCCTGCATCGTGATCATGCTGTTTGTTTATTATGAAAGAAGTTTCGACAATATACACTCCAAAAATATTTACCGGCTGAATGAAGTACAGAAATTCCCGGGTATGGTGGCCTCACAAAAAGTAGCGCTTTCCATGTTTCCCATGGGACCCACGCTGAAGCAGGATTTTCCGGAGGTTTTAAATTACACCCGGGTTAACTGGAATACCAACTATCAAATGACTTCCGGAGATAAGCGTATCTACCTGCCGCAGATTTTTTTTGTTGACACGGCATTTCTTTCCATGTTTGATTTCCCAATGGTTAAAGGCAACCGGCTGACAGCCCTACAGAAACCAAACAGCGCCGTGCTTACGGAATCAGCCGCCCGGAAATTATTCGGATCAGAAAACCCCATTGGTAAAACCATTACCCATTATGGCGGCGATACCATATCATATACCGTTACAGGCTCCTGAAGATATTCCGAATAATTCCCAGTTTCAGTTTGATGCTTTGTTTTCTTTCAATACCATCTATAAACCGGATTGGATGAATAACTGGGGCGGCAACTGGCTGAATACCTATTTGGAGTTGGCGCCCAATACAGATATGGCCGCCATGGAGAAAAAATTTCCTGCCTTTCTGAAGAAACATATGACGGGAGATAACAGGGATGGAAATTTTATGAACTATTCCTGCTTCCATTAAACGATGTTCATGCCAATGCAGCCGATATTGGACTGGACTATATCAATTATCAGAAATTTGACAAGAATTACACGGTATTTTCATGATCATCGCCCTGATCGTCCTGATCATTGCCTGTATCAATTTTATGAACCTGTCCACGGCACGCTCCGCTGAAAGGGCCAAGGAAGTGGGCATCCGTAAATCGATCGGCGCACAACGATTTCAGCTGGGCATCCAGTTTATGGGTGAAACCATGCTTTTGTCTTTGATCGCTTTATTGCTTGCCGTCCTGATGGTCTTTCTCATTCTTCCCTATATCAGCAATCTTAGCCAGCGGAACCTGATGAACTTATTACAGCCCATCCCGGATTGATCTTCTCAATTATTCTGGGGACCATCGTTGTCGGATTGATCTCCGGAATTTATCCGGCATTCTACCTCTCTTCTTTTCAACCCGCCAAAGTACTGAAAGGATCTGCCATTTCCGGGAATAAGAAAGCCGGCTTCCGAAATATCCTTGTAGTTGGCCAGTTTGTAAGTGCCATTTTTCTGATCATCGCCACCATCTTTGTGTTCCGCCAATTCAATTTTATGCAAAAACAGGATCCGGGTTTTGTCCGGGAACAAATCATGACCATTCCGCTGGATAGTATCACATACAGGAAATATGATCTGTTGAAGGAAAAACTGTCAGCAAATTCCCTGGTTCCGCAGTTACCGCTTCCCAGGATCAGCTGGGCAGCCATCTGGATCAGTCAGGTATTGAATTTCATGGTGATGGTCCATTGAGGGAACTGACTTCTACCCGGCTGATTGTTGACCCGGACTATCTCAACCTTTATAAAATTAAACTGGCTTATGGAAGCAATTTTTCCCATGAAAAACAGGCCAACGGAAAAGAATATATCATTAATGAAGCGCTTGCAAAAGAATTGTTGAAAGATTATCCGAAAAAACGAATGTCCTGGCTGATCGGGAAACATTTTGGATTTGATTCCCTGGGATATATTGTGGGCATTGCGAAGGATTTCAATTTTAACTCCCTTCATTATAAGATTGAAACCATGTTTATGTTCAATCAGAAAGAATGGGGATTTAGTACGGTTTCGGTGAAAATTAATGGTGCCAAAGCGAAAGAAGCGATTTCTTTTGTCCAGTCAACCTGGAAAAATTTATTTCCCGATCATCCATTTGAATATCAGTTTCTCGACGATCATTTCAAAGATGTTTACCGGACGGATGCACAGATCACACAATTGGTGGGCATCCTGGCCTTCCTTGCCATCCTGATTTCCTGCCTCGGTTTATTTGGGCTGGCCTCGTATTCTGCAGAAAGGAGAGTGAAGGAAATCGGTGTGCGTAAGGTATTGGGTGCTTCCATGTCCAGTATTGTTACTCTTTTGTCGGGGCATTTTATCAAACTGGTTCTGATTGCCAATGCCATTGCCTGGCCGCTTGCCTGGTTTTCGGTTAACCGCTGGATGCAGAATTATGCTTATCGGATTCCCATGAGCTGGTGGGTCTTTTTCTTTTCAGGTCTGCTCGCATTAATGATTGCGCTGATAACCGTGAGCCTGCTCGCCATGAGAGCAGCGATGAATAACCCGGTTCAGAGCTTGCGCTCTGAATAATTTGGGAATTTGAAAAATTGGAAAATTGGAAATAATACGATTCATTCTGAAACCTGAACTGTCCCATTTAAAATAATTTGACAAATTTCATTTCCAATTTTTCAAATTTCCAAATTTTCAAATTAAGTTGGCCTACCGGCCAACTTGCTCTTCCTCCTCCCATACAACAGATAAATCGCCAGCCCCAGGCTCATCCAGCCGAAAAACACCATCCAGCTTTTTGCGGGTATTTCAATCATGAGATATAAGCAGAATAAAACACCAAGCACGGGGATCACGGAATAATCCCGGACAAAAGTCAGGATCGCGATGATGCAAGCTGAGATCAGGAATAAAAGAAACAGTATTTCCTGGTAGGATTCTGCGCTCATATTTGACAAGGCATTCCCAATACGGTGCCTGGCAAAAAAAATAAATACTGCCAGCAGGATGGGAATAATATATTTTCCATTCAAATAAGGAATGCTGAATTTCCCCGGCACCCGGATGAGCTTGGGTAAATACAGGACTCCTCCACAGACGAGCACGAATGCAAACAGGGTTCCGATGCTGGTCAGGTCCGTCATCAGCTTATCATCAACCACCAACACCGGTATGCCAACAAAAACTCCGGTGATGATCGTAGCAAAACCTGGTGTTTTGAATCTTTTACTGATGCGGCCGAAAGCCGGTGGCAGCAGGCCGTCGCGGCTCATGCTCATCCAGATCCTGGGCTGACCAATCTGGAAAACCAGCAATACCGAAGTGGAAGCCACGACAGCACTCACGGAAATAATGAACCCGATCTTGTGCATATTGATCTTATCAAATACATAAGCCAGCGGATCGGCAACGAATTCAAATTCTTTATAATTGACCAGGCCGGTAATGACCAGGGCCGTAATCACATAGATCATCGTACAGATCAGCAGGGAATTCATCATTCCCTTGGGCAGATCTCTTTGCGGATTGCGGCATTCTTCAGCGGTTGTGGAAATGGCGTCAAAACCGATATAGGCAAAAAATACAGAAGAGACACTTTGCATTACTCCGCTCATACCTTCCGGCAGAAAAGGTTTCCAGTTAGACGTGGTCCCTGTTGAAAAAATCAGCCAAAACCCAATTACCGCAATGAAAAACAAGACGACCAGTTTCAGGCCCACCATGAAATTTGCGCTCTTGCGGCTTTCGTTGATACCTACATAGGCGAGGGCAGTAATCAACGCCACAATGATAAAGGCAGGCAGATTGATGATGAATTTGATACCGGCGATCTGTCCGGTGCATTGAGAAAAACCATATCGGCTACCGGCTTATGTGCTTCCAGCGCTGTCTGATAGGCCATTTTCGCTGTCAGGTAACCGATAGCAAGCCAGTCAGGCAGGTGAATGCCCATGTTCCGGAGGATATTATTGAAATAGGCACTCCAGGAAATGGCAACAACCACATTGCCGATGGCATATTCCAGGATCAGGGCCCACCCGATTACCCAGGCGATCACTTCACCAAAACTCACGTAAGAATAAGTATAGGCGCTGCCGGCTACCGGAACACGGGAAGCAAATTCAGCATAACAAAGCGCAGTAAATCCGCAGGTGACGGCGGTGATCAGAAATAAAAATATAACTCCGGGTCCCCCATGAAATGCCGCAATACCGATCGTTGAAAATATTCCCGCACCGATTACCGCGGCGATCCCCATGAATGTAAGATCCCGCACACCAAGCACTTTTCTGAGCTGATGTTCATGTGCATCTCCCAACCCCTCTTCTGCATCCCTGATAATTTTATCTAACGATTTTCTCCGGAAGATGGATGAAGCCATGAAGTGGAATTAGGAAATTTGGAAATTTGGAAATTTGGAAATGGAAGATAGGATTCAAATTTTGATTTAGATCATTGACATTAAAATATGACACTTATACAATTAAGTTTAATACTTAAATTATTACTTTAGGCCTGGATCCGGTACTTTATGTATTAAGTGTTAAGCTTTGGGTTTTAAGCTTTAAGCCTGAAATGTATTTTTTCAACTGATCATGATACATTTTACTCAGGGGAACCAATGGCAGGCGGAGTTCATTTTTGATGAGACCCAATTCCGCCAGGGCGGCTTTCACACCTGCCGGATTATTTTCAACAAATAAGCAAATCATATCCCTCGATTAATCCGTCATTTAGTTTCTTTGCTTTTTTCAAATCGCCTTGCAGTGCGGCGCGGACCATATTTGAAAATGCCTGAGGAAAACTGTTGGCCGCAACGCTGATCACGCCCTTCATACCGATGGCGATCTGTGGGAATGCGAGTGCATCATCACCACTTAACACCAGGAAATCAGGCGGACAATCCCTCAGTATCATGGCACATTGGGCCATATCTCCCCCGGCCTCCTTGATGCCCGCAATATTGGGAACTTCTGCCAGACGCAAAATAGTAGATGCATTTACATTTCTTGCCGTCCTTCCGGGCACATTGTATAATAATACGGGTTTGGGCGAAGCTGCTGCAATCGCTTTATAATGCTGGTAGATGCCTTCCTGTGAAGGTTTGCTATAATAGGGACTTGCGCTGAGGATGGCTGCTGAATGATCGGTTGGAAGTTTTTCAATTTCCCGGATCACTTCGCGGGTATCACTCCCGCCCGCTCCGATCACTACCGGAACCCGGTTGTTTACCACTTCGATGGTAAACCGGGCAACACGAATTTTTTCCTCCCGGGATAAGGTAGGCGTTTCAGCCGTTGTCCCCAGTGTAACGATATATTCTACGCCACCTGCAATCACATGATCTATGACCCGTGCAAGGGCAGGTTCATCAATTTCCAAATTGGATTGGAAGGGGGTGACCAGGGCGACGCCTGTTCCGGATAAAAGGGAGATCAGGTTACTCATTGTTCACGGGTATGATTTCATTGATTTCAGGTTCTGGTTCACCGTGATGAATTACTTCAGGCTGTTCGGGCAGTTCATCCCAGAATCCCATTTTATTGAATTTCTCTATTCGGTTATTGATGCGTTCTTCTGCCGGTATTTTTTGGAGTTCCTGGATCGTATGAATAATACGCGGTTTCAGTAATGCCGCTGCTTCATTATAATCCCAATGGGCCCCGCCAAGCGGCTCCGGAACGATCCCGTCGATGAGTCCGAATCCATACATATTATCTGGTGTCAAGTCTAAGTTCTTCTGCTGCTTTTTCTTTCTGATCCCAACTGCGCCAGAGAATGGAACTGCAATTTTCCGGGGAGATCACCGTATACCAGGAATTCTCGAGCATGAATACCCTGTCTCCCACGCCGATGCCCAGTGCACCGCCGGAAGCGCCTTCCCCGATGATCACACAGATAACCGGTACGCGCAGCCGGATCATTTCATAAATATTCCGCGCGATGGCTTCTCCCTGTCCGCGTTCCTCTGCTTCCATACCGGGAAATGCGCCGGGTGTATCGATCAGTGTAACGATGGGTTTATTGAATTTTTCTGCCAGTCGCATCAGGCGAAGTGCTTTCCGGTAACCTTCCGGATTGGCCATACCGAAATTGCGCATCTGGCGCATTTTGGTATTGGTACCTTTTTGCTGGCCGATGAACATCACGGTCTGGCCATCGAGTTGGGCAAATCCACCCACCATGGCTTTATCATCCTTCACGTTCCGGTCGCCGAAGAGTTCGATAAAATTGTCCGTCATTTTCTCGATATACTTCATCGTATATGGACGGTCGGGATGACGGCTCAGCTGTACTTTCTGCCAGGGTGTGAGATGGGCGGTGATGTCCCGCCTGCGTTCGGTAACCTGGTCGTACAGTTTATTGATGGAATCTGTAAGGTCAACCTTGGTTTTTTCTGCCGTCAGCCTGAGTTTTTCAATTTCGTCGAAAAGTTCTTTGATCGGTTTCTCAAAATCCAGGAACTGCCGGTTTTTATCCAGGGGCATAGCGTATGAATATGCTGTAAATTTAAGCTATGCGTAAAATATAGGAAAGTTTAATTCCAATATTCATCCGGTTGATTTATAGTGAATTCGGAGAAAACTGCCTACGGAAAGTTTTGATGAAATGAATAAAAAACTATTATCTTTGCCCTCCTTCGGACGAAAAACGGAGCGGGATGGCCGGTAAAGCGGCATCTGCGCTAAATTCGCAGTCCCAAAAAACAAGGATCGGTAGTTCAGTTGGTTAGAATGCTGCCCTGTCACGGCAGAGGTCGCGGGTTCGAGTCCCGTCCGGTCCGCAAAGTTCCTTCTCCAATTTTCAAAACCCTTTAGAATCATTGATTTTAAAGGGTTTTGTCGTTTTTGGAATAATTTGACCAACTATCAATAAATAAATGCCAGACAATACGCACGAAGAACATTTGGATAACCCCCAAAAAACTCAGTCGGAAAATCCTCCTTACGAGATTAACCCTACTAAAGACATTGAGACTATTAACCCAAATCACAAATTAGAAAATATGGAAGTACATCATCATCCCAATGTTGATAAGAAAAGTTTCAAGGAATACTTTCTTGAATTCTTAATGATATTCCTGGCCGTAACAATGGGCTTCTTTGCAGAAAATATAAGAGAATATTTTTCAAATAACGAAAGGGTAACCCAACTCAGCGAACAACTGGTACAGGAATTAAAAAAAGATACCGCAAGTCTCAATGAAACTATTGCTTATCAAACAGACTTGCAGAAAAACGCCGACAGCGTATTTAAAATACTCCGAAAACCGCCCGGTGTAATTGATTCAAAAAAATTGGAGCATCTTATTGAGAAATGTTTTCGGGTAACCACGTTTACATCCTCGTCAGGAGCGCTCACTTCTATTAAAAATCAATTGAACCTAAAACAATTCTCAGGCTCAGAGATTAGTAATTACATTACTGATTATGAGGGCCAACTAAACCAAGTGAAAACCGCGGAGGCAATCCAGGTACAACAGGTGAAGGAGATCGTGGAAAAATTCATGCAACAGCATTTTACTGCGGATGACTTATATGCATTAAGAATCGATCATTCCGACATCAGCGGAAAACTGAGAAAGACATCGCCTGACGATCTTGAAGACTTCCGGGCGGCTATGGTAAGCATAGAAGATTTTAATACCCTGTTAGTGGGCAGTTACAACGAAAGCAAGGAAAGTGCACTGAAGTTGATGCAGTATGTGTGCAAAGAATATAACATAAAGGACTAATAGGGCTGTGTGAACAAAGATGAACAGGGCAGATACATCTTGGACTGAAACACGTAACCAAATAAAACCGCTTAATAATGGGCTTTATGCAAGTTGAGCTTGACGGAAGTTCAATCGGCAATTTGCAAATCCAAGCAGTGGTTCGGGCAGAACAAGCAACATTCAACTTTTGTACTGCCATTTGGGCGCTCCCACTATTTCTTGACTATTCTGATCTCGATTCTGGGATCTGGCGAGGACTCGAACTTTTGGGCAAAATCTGTTTCAACAATGTTTCAGTAAAGCTATTTTGAGAATTTAATATATTAATTAATATCATTAGAGCGTTCAATTGCATGACGAACGCGAAACGGTATTTGCGATGGCATGATATTCATTGGATCGTCCACCCGTAACAAAAGCTCCATCGAAACAATTTGTTGAAGAATCCCGTTGCCAATAATCTGCACTCCTGCCCAGAACCAAGCCCAGAACGATTCACGTCCCTCGGGACACCTTAGCGAAGGCCAAAACCGCCGTGAGGGTGACCCCGAAGAAAATCAAGCAGCAGACCAGCAACTTCCGAAAGCAGCTTCCTCGTACCCAGGCTCCGCCTGGGTACGCCGGGTGGTCGTGGCTCTGCCACACGTGAGGTTTGTGTTCCCAGGCAGAGCCTGCCCGGCAGGGCATGCCAAGGCAGAGCCCAGGCACGAGGGGACAGATCAAAAACTTCTGACACATCATGGTCTCATTCGTATGCTTAGTAGTGATACGCCACCTGAAACGAAAGGAAATCGCGATCCCTCGATTGATTGAGCGCCCCCCGCCAAAAAACCCGGTGTAACTGAGATCAGCTGTCCAGCGGTTGACGTAATCCCCTTCCAGTCCAACGTTATAGGCCCGCCGCCCTGCGACGAAAGCTCCACCCGGACCGGGAGTGACGCCATTCACGTCCTGTGCCCACACCACGCGAGGTAGGAGTGTTACCCCACCGAGGATGCCGTCGTACGTCGACTGGCCTATGAGCCGATAGCCCCAGGAGTCCCCGTCGAATGGGGAGCTGGAGGGCAGGTTGTGGATATGGACCCAGCCGAGGTCGAGGCCAAGGATGGTCTGTGAGGAGTACAGCCGGGGACCTAACAACTGCCTTAGGCCCAGTTCGAATTGGGTTTTGTCCCGTCGGTCGAACCCCCGAACCACGGTATTAGCCCCGAACGCTCCCAGCGACGTCTGCTGAAACACCGGTGTGAACTGGATCGGCGACAGGGAGGCGGCCAGCACTTCCTCGACGGGACGCTGCACGGGGAAGCCCAGATGATGGGAGATTTCTCCCGAGAACAACGTGCCCGTACGCAACATGGCGGTATTGAAGCTAAAGCCCAGCATTTTGATGTTTTCCGGGTAGGAGGCAAAGTAGCGCGTGGCGTTGGTAAACTTGCCGATGGTGAGGGTTCCCGCGGCCGCCTGCGCTTTCTGCGCGGCTTGCTCGGGACTGAGTCCTTCCGCTTGATAAATCGGCGCCAACTGAGCGGCTCTGGCCGCCACGGCTGCCGACGAGGTAGCGTCGATGGCCGTCTGGTCAGCGGTGAACCCATTAATGAGCGCAAACCGGCTGTGATAGTTGAGAAAGTACACGCCCAACTCGGCGGAGTTCAATTGTGGAATGAACGCCCGGACGGCAAAGCCGTACTGACCGCCGTCTGCCGGTGAGTGACTCGCCCGGGAAAGATCTTCATGAAATTGGGATCGAAGCCCAGCGTTCCCGGCGGCAAGCCAAATGTAGTGTCCAGATTCGTGCCGCGATCGGAAAAACGGCCGAGGCCGGCCATCGCATAATTGAGCCCCTCTGCGCCAATAAGGTCATTCGTGGAAAAAAACCAGCCCACAGGAGGCACGCGCACTTTCTGCCATTCGTACTGGTAGAGGCCTTCGACCGCCACATTTTCCGTTACACTCGCCGCCCCCCAGAGCATGCCTTGGGGAATGGGCAGATCCTGAGTCGTGCTTGCCGGCTGGTACAGCGCCACCAGATTCAAGGGATTAATGGTGTCCACGCCGAAGCGAAGAAAGGACGACTCGCCCCAATTGACCACCTGGTTGCCGAGCCGCAGTTGGACGGGCACGTCGCCGACATGGAACCGTGCGCTCAGGTAATGCTCGAGGAGACCAATATCTTTGCCAACGATGTCCCGGGCTTTACTCGTCAACCGCGTCCGCGCTGGATCGTACAGCTCCTGCTGGAAATCGTAGAGCGCAAAGCCGCGCACATAGCGCCGAAGTTACGCCACCGGAGCGTTACTTCCCCCGTCGTCCTCAGCATGTTTGAGACCACGCCCGGGTCCTGATTGAGATCCCCGTCGTCCGCATTCGCCGTATGGGCTCTCCCGCCATTGGCGATGGCGATGAGGTCTTTGTCTCGTTCTTGGGTGCGCGTCAGGAGTCCGTAGGCGAGCGTCGCATTCGCCAGCCCTTCCACATCGGCAACACGAAAATCCCACCCCAAGGCCGGACACGGAAGAAGACAGAGGAAGAACATTCCTAGTGCAACTGTCGGGTAATTCATGGCTAGAGATATGGCTAACGATCTACAACTCCACGAAGAGCGAGTGGCGAAGAAGTGATACGGCGCTTTCATTTTCCAAGAACAAAAACTATCACAATCAGTGTTTTACATGCCCCTCTCTGTCCTGTTGTGCACGGCACTTTACCACAAAGTGCCAGAAAGCCAACGAGAAGGCGACACAATTGAACGATCCTGAACGTTGTCTAACGCTACTTTGAACTATCGCGCAGTGTCCCTGAACAGTCTTACACCGTAGAATACGCGCGGTTGCCATACTGTGGCGTACCAGAGAGAAACCAGAACAAAAGGGAGAGGAAGGAGCGGCCTCATGAAACGAAACCTCATGCGTCTGATACTCCGATTCTCAGTCGGGGCAGCGGTGATGCTGAGGTCCCCGCCAGCCTTCGCCCAGAAGAATCCCGAGCGGGAGGCCTATTTCGGCCAGACTCATGTGCACACGAGCTGGTCGTTCGATGCTGAGTACGAGAGGAAGGGAACATGAAAGCGAGACGTGAACTTCTGAGCTGGGCGTTGGTTGCCGCTCTCTCTATGACCCTATTTATCGGCTGCGGCAAGAAGGACGATCCGATCGCCAAGGCCGAGAAGAAGGACGTGGCCCAGGGCATTGCCGCGCCCGGCATCGCCGAGACCAAGGCCATCGCCGAGGAAGGCGTTCATCTACGGGCTGCCGATCGTGATGAACTACGCGGTGATGAATGAGTTTGCCGTGGACAAGAAGTCCAGCCAGTACAAGGCGCCCTTCAACGAGATCAACAACGAGCACCGCGTCGCGACCTACGAAGACACGGCGGTCGTCACACCGAACAGCGACACGCCTTACTCGATGCTCTGGTTGGATCTGCGTGCGGAGCCGATGGTGATCTCGGTGCCGGCGGTGGAGAAGGAGCGCTACTACTCGGTGCAGTTGATCGACGGCAATACCTACAACTATGGCTACATCGGCAGCCGCGCCACGGGGAGTGACGCCGGGCGACTATCTCGTCGTCGGCCCAGACTGGAAAGGCGAGACGCCCGCAGGGATTAAGAAAGTTTTTTCCTCGACGACTCCCTTCGCGCTCACCCTTTTCCGGACCCAGCTTTTCAATCCCGGGGACATGCCGAACGTGGAGAAGGTGCAGGCAGGCTACAAGGCGCAGCCGCTTTCCGCGTTCCTCAAGCAACCCGCGCCGCCGGCCGCGCCGAAGATCGATTTCCTCCCGGCCACCACTGAGGGGATCAAGAAAAACTTCTTACGAGTATCTCGACGCCGCCCTGCAGTTCGTCCCACCGTCGCCGGAAGACAAGGATGTCCGGGCCAGACTCGCCAGTATCGGCATCGGTCCGGGCAAGACCTTTGAGTTCAAGGATCTCTCGCTGGAACATAAGGCCGCCGTTTTGCTGGGCATGAAGGAGGGCGACGACAAGGTGGACAAAGTTCCTGGCCAGCGGAATGAAAAATATCAACGGCTGGATCGTTGGTGCGTTCTTTGGTGACCGCGCTTTCTTCAAGGGCGATTGGCTGATGCGTGCCGCCGCTGCCAAGGGTGGTCTCTACGGGAACGATGCCGTGGAAGCCATGTATCCCTATACCCGCACGGATGCGGCGGGCGAAGCGCTCGACGGCAGCAAGCACAACTACACGCTCACCTTCCCCGCCGGGCAGCTCCCGCCGGTGAATGCCTTCTGGTCGGTGACGATGTATGACGGCAAGAGCCAGTTCCTGATCAAAAACCCGATCAATCGCTACCTCATCAACTCGCCGATGCTGCCGGACATGAAGAAGAACGAGGACGGCTCGCTCACGCTCTACATCCAGAAAGACAGTCCGGGCGCGGACAAGGAAGCCAACTGGCTGCCCGCGCCGAATGACACGATCTATCTCGTTATGCGCCTCTACTGGCCGAAGACGGAGCCACCCTCGATTCTCCCTCCCGGTCGAAGGCACGTGGCAGCCGCCAGCCGTGATGAAGGTGCAGTGAGAGGAGGCCTCGGTTGAAAACCGGTTCTGAACGGACTCCTAACGCTTACGTGAATGACCGGTGAGATCACACACCACATTGCCGCGGACGTCGACGCCGAGCGCGACCATCTGTTCGAGGATCTTGAACGGACCAAGGACTTGGCCGAGAGGTACATCGTAGACGGCTTCCACAAGACCCGCGAGGGGCGCAACGGCGGTGGCGACCCATGGCAGACGGACGGCAACCTGTATGTCGGGGTGACGGTCCGCGAGTCCTCGTAAGAGTTGCTGATTGAATCTCCTGAGAGAGGCGGCCATTTGCTAGATCACAGAAAGTGTGATTTGCAAATCCCCTCCCTCCGTTAATGTTTCAGTTCGAGCTTCATGCCGCTGTCCGGCACTTGTAGCTCCTGCATCTGCTTAAACGTCCACAGCGTCATTGTGACGCCTTTCTCATTCTTCACTCTCAGAAAGCCGCCTCCCAAAACTACATCAGGGCCCACCCGCTTTATACGTTCCTGCAAGTTTGGAAAGGTCCTTCAGATCATACACCATCCCTGATACGCGGTTCATGCCTGGCTCAGGCGATTCGAGTCCGCTCACCGAACACTCATGCGGCTTGCCTTGAAAGAAGACGGTGCAGCCGATCCAGATAGCTTTCATCGTGCTTGAACCTTCGGCGGTCTCAAATGAGACTGCTGCCGACGGGGTTTCGGCTCGGGCCGTCGCCACAGTGGCGCCGACACACAGCGCCGCTGTGAAAACCATACCTGGCAGCATACGGATCATGAACGTCATAATGTCCTCCTTCCTTTCCCTCATAATGGATCTATCCCCCACGGGAGTTGATGTTTTACACAAAAACTGACTCAGTCTGCTAGAAAATGAATGAAGTGCAATCGTGTCCTTCCCCACCTCCTCTCTCCGGGCCTGATACCACCCTCGTCTTCCTCTATTCACCCGTCAACTGTCAGGGTGATAACAAGACTGGCTACGCCGTCTCGTCTTAGGGCATGCCGCTACTCTCTTCCGCCGTTGGCTGCGTTGCATATCGTAATCACAGCAATTACTCAAGTTTAGGGAGGCTGCACGGTCCCTTGTAGAGGCCGTGCCCGATCTGAAGGGGGCAAAGCGGCAAAATTGAACGATCCTGAACGTTGGTGAACGCTACTTTGAACTATCGCGCGATGTCCCTAAACAGTCTTACCCCTTAGAATACCCAGTAAGCCCACCTCGTGTTGGGTGCCAGCGCAGCTGGCCTTGCAGCATATAGATAGTGACGTTTTCTGGTGGACACACTCACGCAAATGGCGGTGCCTGTCCTGAGGCTTAGGGAGGTAGATCATGAACCCCATGGCAATCAGTTGGATCATGTTCGCGTGTGTCTTCGGAGGTACGCTGCTCGGGATGGTTCTTCGAGCGCCTGGCAAGATTTGCCACCTGAGGGATGAGGATGTGATCGCGCAGTGTGATGCCAGCTTCGTTCAAGCCAGCAAGTCAACTGTATAGATTGATGGAGAAAGACAAGATATGAAGCAAAGAGGAAGTCCGTGGACGATTCAAAGGTCCGGCGGCAGGACTATACAGACAGTTGGTTGAAAACCGATGCCCCTCTATCGCGTCATCGATACCGGGCTTGGGCAGTCGCGCGTGCAGGAATGGCGGCGGCAGGCGGTCTGGACGCTAGGTCTGCTGTTCCTGACGCTCTTGGGTTGCACGGCCGGGTTGCTCCTCCTCGAACCCACGGACGAGCCGCTCCGCCACAAAGTCTTCATAGCATTATGGAACGCGGTCAACTTAATCACGACGATGGGCGATTTTACCGACTTCACCAACGGCCAAAAGGCGTTCGTGATATTGACGATGCTCATCTATATGATGATCGGCGGCTATGCCGTCTCCACGCTTACCGGCATCCTATCGAGCGATGCAGTGATGGTACATCGGGAGAACAAAACAATGGAACGTATCCTCAACCAGTTTGCCAGCCATGTCGTCGTTATCGGCTTCGGGGCGTTGGGTCGGCTAGTCGCCGGTCGACTGCGCGCCGCTGGCGACACCGTGCTCGTCATCGATCGAGATGAAGGGCTGGCTAATGACGCATCCGCTCTTGGTTATTTTGTCGTCCAAGGGGATGCTGGCGCGGACGATGAAGTACTTACCCGGGCGCGGATCGACACAGCGAGAGCACTGGTGGTGACAACCGAGGATGCGGACCGCAAACTGGCGATCACGCTGATGGCACATACCCTCAACCCGCAGCTCAAGATTGCCGTGACCGGTCAGAACAGTCCGCGAGGGGCGTTGCTTCAGCGTGCGGGAGCGTCGGAAGTGGTGGTAGTGGAGGATCTCGTTGCCGAAGTGCTCGTCAAACGGCTTGGGCGGTGCTGACGCCCTGCAATTCCTAACCAGGGTGGAGTCAATGAATCTTGAACCTAAGTTCACCGCCGAGCCAACAGCAGGCCAAGGCGGCCTGCTTACGCTAGCGCTCTTAGCACTCCTCGTGGGGGTGGCAGCGGGTCTGGTGGGGGCGGTCTTCCGTCTTTCCCTCGATCAGGCGGACCACTTGCGCGACCTGTTTATTGTCTGGGCTCATGGCAGGAAGGTGGCAGGCTTGCTCCTTGTTATCTCTGCTTTTGCCACCGCGGCCGCCGTTGCGGCCTGGCTCGTTCGCCGATACTCACCCCACGCCTCCGGGAGCGGTATTCCGCACGTCGAGGCGGTCGTGAGCGGCGAGCTGCCGCAGGCGCCGTACCGCCTCATACCGGTCAAGTTCTTTGGCGGCCTGCTCGCCATCGGCTCTGGCCTCGCGCTCGGGCGCGAAGGACCCAGTGTCCAGATGGGAGCGAGTATGGCAAATCTCTTGGGGAAGGTATTCCGCCGCAGCGAGGAGGACTGCAAGGCGCTGGTGGCTGCCGGTGCGGGCGCCGGTCTTGCGACGGCCTTCAACGCCCCGATCGCTGGCGCCGTGTTCGTGCTGGAAGAATTAGTGCGCCGGTTTGATACGCGAATCACGATCGTGACACTAGGCGGATCGGCGGGCGCGATCGCGGTGGCGCGGGTGCTCCTCGGTGATGCGCCGGACTTCCATGTCGAAGCGCTGCCCTACCCCAGCTTTGGAACGGTGCCTGTCCATCTTGCGCTGGGCGTTGTTGTCGGCTGTCTGGGGGTTGCGTACAACCGGACGCTCCTAGGTATACTTGCGGCCACGGACCGACTCCGTCACTGGCCGGTAGAACTGCGCGCCGCGCTGATCGGCATCACTGTAAGTTTGCTGGCATGGGTCGCCCCAGGCCTGGTCGGTGGTGGTGACGCGATCACACAGCGCACGCTCGGTGGTGCAGAGTCCGTCGCCATGGTGTCGGTTGTTTTTCTCCTCCGTTTCGGACTTGGGCCCTTATCTTATGCAGCGGGAACACCGGGGGGATTGTTTGCGCCCATGCTTGTCCTGGGGTCTCAGAGCGGTCTTCTCTTTGGCACTCTCTGCTCCCGATGGATACCCAACGTGGCTCCCTATCCCACGGCACTCGGCATAGTTGGCATGGCGGCGTTTTTCACCGCCGTCGTGCGAGCTCCTGTTACCGGTATCATCTTGGTTACCGAGATGACGGCAAGCTTCACCTTGCTTTTGCCCATGCTCAGCGCGTGTTTCACGGCTATGCTCGTTCCGCTCCTGCTGCGCGATGCACCCATCTATGAATCACTGCGGGAGCGTACACTGCGAATTCAGGAAAGAGAAAAGGAGCGTGCATACAAAAAATGGACGAAGTCTTCTGCAGCACGCTGACCGGAGGTGAAAGAACGAATCGAAACACGAGGGAGAGCCCCTACCGCTACTGCCGCGCCATCGCGATGCGGATGGCGTCCTCCGGCGAGACCAGGTGATCCGCATTCTCCGCGGCCTCGGCGATGGCGAGCTGCACCCCCTTGACCCGGCCGTTGAAGGCGTTGCCGCGCGGGCCGTAGTCCTGGCGACACCGGCGCGCCGGTGTCCTCGCCGACGTCGCAGCCGTCGTCGGCGGAGAAGACCATCGCCAGCGTCATCGGGACGTCCCCTTCGCCGACCTGCTTGCCGTCGATGTACAGAGGTCACCTTGCCGCCCTTGCCGAGGCCGCCGCCGGCGTAGGCGAACTCCATGCGCACCTGGTGCTCGCCCGCGGGGATCGGGCTCGCCGCCTCGACGTAGAAGTGCTGCACGCCGCCGAGGTTGTAGCAGTACTTCAGCTTGCCGCCCTTGGCGTACAGGCTCCAGCCGCCGATGTTCGCGCCCTGGGCGATGATCACGCCTTCGGCGCCCGCCTCCGGCACCACGATCTCGGCCGTCACGGAGTGCGACTTGTTCTTGATGTTCAGCGACGCAGTTCTCCGACAGGCGCCCCATGCCGCCGAAGAGGAGCTGGGTCTTCCCCTTGATCAGCACCGGCCGGCCGGCGTGTCTCGGGTTCATCTTCTCGCACAGGTCGGTCGTCGATCGGCAGCACGTTGTAGCGCGTCGCCTCGATCAGCCACAGGCGCTGCAGTTCGTGGAGCTTCTCCGGCATCTGCTTGGACAGGTCGTTGGCCTGGCTCCAGTCCTTCGTCGTGTCGTAGAGCTCCCAGACGTCGTCGTCGAAGGCGGGCGGTCTTCTCGCCGATGAGCAGCCAGGGCGTCCTGTGCTTGCGTCACCGCGGTCCAGCCCTTGTGGTAGATGCCGCGGTTGCCGAACATCTCGAAGTACTGCGTCTCGTGCCGCTCCGCCGCCTTGGCGTCGTTGAACGAGTAGAGCATGCTGACGCCCTCGATGGGCTGCTGCTGCACGCCGTTCACCGAGACCGGCTCGGGGCAGCCCCGCCGCCTCGAGGATCGTCGGCGCGACGTCGATGACGTGGTGGAACTGCGAGCGGATCTCGCCCTTCGCCTTGATGCCCTTCGGCCAGTGGACGATGGTGCCGTTGCGCGTGCCGCCCCAGTGCGAGGCGACCTGCTTGGTCCACTGGTAGGGCGTGTCCATCGCGTGCGCCCAGCCGACCGCGTAGTGGTTGTAGGACTCCGGCCCGCCGAGCTTGTCGAGCCGGGCCGTCAGGAATTCCGGCGTCTCGAGTGGCGGCCAGGCCGTTGAAGTTGAGCATCTCGTTGAACGTGCCGTTGAGCGTGCCCTCGGCCGAGGCGCCGTTGTCGCCGATGATGTAGTAGACGAGCGTGTCGTCGAGGATGTCCAGCTTCTCCAGCGCGTCGAGCAGCCGGCCGACGTGGTGGTCGGTGTACTCCATGAAGCCCGCGTAGACCTCCATCTGCCGGCGCAGCACGGGCTTGAGCGCCTCCGGCATGTCGTCCCACGCCGGGATCTCCTTGTGGCGCGCGGTGAGCTGGCAGTCCGCGGGAATGACGCCCAGCTTCTTCTGCCGGGCGAAGGTCTCCTCGCGCAGCTTGTCCCAGCCCTGGTCGAACTTGCCCTTGTACTTGTCGGCCCATTCCTTCGGCACGTGGTGCGGCGCGTGCGTCGCGCCCGGCGCGAAGTAGACGAAGAACGGCTTGTCGGGCGCGAGCGCCTTCTGCTGCCGATCCAGGCCATCGCCTTGTCGGTCATGTCCTCCATCGAGGTGGTAGCCCTCTTCGGGCGTCTTCTTCGGCTCGACCGGCGTGGTGCCCTCGTAGAGCGTCGGGTACCACTGGTTCGCCTCGCCGCCGATGAAGCCGTAGAAGTACTCGAAGCCGCCGCCGCCCGTGGGCCAGGCGTCGAACGGCCCGACCGGGCTCGTCTCCCAGACCGGCACCTCGTGGCACTTGCCGAACTGCGCCGTCGAGTAGCCGTTGAGCTTCAGCGTCCGCGCGAGCGGCGACATGGTGTTGGGCAGCACCGAGCAGTAGCCCGGCGCGCCGGTGGCGATCTCGGTGATGCCGCCCATGCCGGCGGAGTGGTGATTGCGCCCGGTCAGCAGCGCCTGCCGCGTCGGCGAGCAGAGCGCGGTGGTGTGGAAGCGGTTGTACTTCAGGCCGCCCGCCGCCAGCTTCTCCGCGTTCGGCGTCTGGCAGGGTCCGCCGAAGGCGCTCGACGAGCCGAACCCGGCGTCGTCGATGAGGACGATCAGGACGTTGGGCGCGCCCTTGGGCGGCCGCAGCTGCTCGATGGGCGGGAACTTCGTGTCCGGATCCTTCGCGTCGTAGGTGATCAGACCGCGTTCGCGCCGGTTCGGCATCGGGAGATGGGAGCGGTGCTTTCTTGTCGTCTAGATGATTGATGGTTCTTCCTCCTGCGTCTTTGCGGGTGTCGGATGGGGGATTGGGGTCAGGCATAACAATACAGAAGATTGGGGACGAGTCCGGCACCCTTGCCACCAACGCGAAGGCATTGTCAAAGATACCGAAAGTGAAAGCAGATACCGGCAAACCCGTTGGCATCAACGAACACATCCGTCATCCTCATCTGGATGACAAATCGCAATGATCCTGAACGTTGTCTAACGCTACTTTTAACTATCGCGCGGTGTGCCTGAACAGCCACGCGCCGGCAGCAATGCCAAACGATTCAACAATAGTCAGGAATTGACAGGGACCTCGGGAGCGGCGCTTGGTTGATCGCGAGCAGTGCGGGAGGAGAGGAAAAGGAAATGTTTCGTATCGTGATGTGTGTCATTGCATTGGCTCTCTGCGTGACCCTAGTTGCCTCATCAGTGCAGGCAGCGGGACTGTATCTCTATGAAATAGGCACACCAGACCTCGGCTCAAAGTGCAGCAGGCCGCGCGGCGTTGGCTCAGGATGCCTCGACCGTCGTGGGCAATCCCGCCGGCACCTTACAAGGAGATTACTCCAGCAACTATGTCCATTTCATCGCACCCCTGATCTGGAAAGTTCTGAGTGCTTCTCACAGGCAAAACAAGGGGGGAAAAGTATGGAGACTCGCGGAATGATAAGGATGTTCATAGTCAAGTTCGTGGTTCTGCTGCTCACCTGTCTGTTTGTGAGTGCGCCGAGCAGCGCCTGGGGCGCAAGACCCAACGCTGGATGTCGTCAAGAAGATGAAGGAAGTCTTCTACTTGTTGGCTCAGCACTCGCCAGGTGGCTCTAACGGTGAACTCCGAGGGAGAAACGGTGCAGTTTGTCGCCAGCCAGGCACGCAAACAATTCCCTGACGGCAAGCGGATGGTCATGGGTCTTGTTACAGCCGACAGGATCCCTAAAGGCAATAACTATCTCATGTGGGAGCCCAAGGATAAACCCAGCGCCGTATGGATGTGGGTTCTGTTTCTGCGCCGCCTCCGCCAATTTACCCCCGTCGATGCTTACGAGCATTACCTGGGGAGCGACTTCACCTTCGCGGACTTGGGGTTCGTTCGTCTCCATCCGAACTACAAGCTACTCGGCGAAGAAGCGCACGGGGGAAAACAGACGTACAAGATCGAAGAAACCGTGCCGAAGGAGCGAGCCTATTACTCTCGGGTTGTCACCTGGGTAGACAAAGCTACTCTGCTGCCGTGGCAACGGGACTATTATGACGTCGCCGCAGAGCTGCTGGAAACTGAGACCTTTGAGGTCGCCACGATTGACGGCGTCCCCACCCCGATACGGATCGTCATGAAGGATCTGCAGGGTAAGACCAGTACGGAGCAGCAAATAAGTAATGTCCGTTACGACATAGACCTCCCGGACGCGATTTTTCGACCCCATGAAGCCTCTGATAGCAGCTGATTCCCCGATTGGCAGCCGTCTGGCGGCCCGGCGGCCGCTAGTAAATAACGCGATTTCCGGTGAAATGGGCTACACAATCAAGGATTTATAGAGAGAAAAGGTCAGTAAAGTTCACCCTGAGAATTTCAAGCCGACAGCATAGAAGCGAAAGCGGGATGAGGAACCAGCGATTGGGAAACCTGAGAACTTCGGGACGGGGCCCGCCAACGTGGCGCTCTTGCTGGGTCTCGCTTGGAGCAGAGAGGGAGCAGTCACCGCTGAGAGAGTGCTCGAGGATGAAGAAGAACTAACAGGAGCGGCGAAACATGTATTATCGTTGTGTTGGATTCGTGATTGGACTGCTTTGCCTGGTACTCGGTGCGGAAGCTTCATGCCCAAGATCCCGTGATCGATTATCCAGTCGACGGGATGATCCGGCTCACCGGGATTTTGGAGATGGGGAAGCAACCCCAAACCAAAGCGTATCCGCTCCTTTCGGTCTGGTTGGGAGAGAAAACCGGACAATTTACACTTACCCGTGTCGAGCCCGTTATCCCGGAATATCCGGCTGAGTCCGAGCTACGGCAGGTATCGGAGCTGGGGTTGCGTTTGTTAGCAGAGAAGGAGGCGCTGGCAGCGCTGCAAGATCCACAGATGCAGGGCCGGCCCATTGTGATTGAGGGATGGCTCCATGCCGTAGACAAGGGGCAAGCCTGCATGTCTGCTCCGTGACGGGCAGCGGCCACGTCGCAGGGCACGCCAGCAGAGAAGGGCCAAGTGCATCCAGAAGATGCGGCACTTTATGAACGTTGACGAGAAATTTTTCTATAACTAAGGAG
>CAVUHW010000014.1:0-98669 GCA_963741205.1 Nitrospirota bacterium | reverse complement strand
GGAAGGGAGGGGTGACTGTGGAAATCAAGCTCACACATCTTTCAAGTTGCGCCGGTTGAGCATCAAAGTTCAGCCCTGCTGAACTGTCCCAGGTCCTGGGACAATTTCCCGCGATCACGGATCCGAACGTGTTGGTGGGTTTATCGAACGCCGACGACGCCGGCGTTTACCGCATTACCGACGACATCGCCATGGTCCTCACGGCCGACTTCTTTACGCCGATCGTGGACGACCCCTATTGGTTCGGCGCGATCTCCGCTGCAAACTCGCTTTCGGATGTCTACGCAATGGGCGGCAGACCGCTGGCCGCCTTGAACATCGCCGCTCTGCCGGCGGGAGCCGATTTTTATGACATCAACAGGCGGATCATGCAGGGCGGCATCGATAAGATGACCGAGGCCGGTGTGGCCATCATCGGCGGCCATACGATCAAGGACAAGGAGCCGAAATTCGGATACGCCGTTCTGGGCGTTGTTCATCCCGGCAGGATACTTGATAATTCAAAAGCGAAGCCGGGGGACGCCCTGGTCCTCACCAAGCCGATCGGAACGGGTGTGATTTCGACCGGGATCAAAGCAGGCAGGTGCAGCGTGGCCACCGCAGATGCCTTTACCAAATCAATGGCTGCGCTCAATAAGCGGGCGGGCGAGATCATGCTTGAGGCGGGCGTCAGCACTGCCACGGATATCACAGGATTCGGGCTTATCGGGCATCTGAGCGAAGTGCTCACCGCGAGCAGGTGTAGCGCGCATCTCCACGCCCGGCGGGTGCCTGTTTTCGAGGAGGCCGTCACGATTGCCGGGATGGGCATGATTCCGGGAGGGACGAGGGCCAACCAGAAAAGCTACGAGCCCTTTGTCGAATGGTCGGCCGACGTCACGGCCGTGGAACGGGTCCTGCTGAACGACGCGCAGACCTCGGGCGGCCTTCTGATCTTCGTGCCACAGGACCGCAAGGACCGGCTCATCTCCGCGCTTCAGAAAGAGGACATCATGGCGGCCCATACCGGAGATGTCGACGACGCCCCCCCGAAGGGCGTGAAGCGCATCTTCGTGGAGAAATAATGGGACTCGCCTTTACCCTATTCCTGGCTTGGCCGGCGCGCGTATACGTTGTTTCCCTTTGTTTGTCAAAATGTTATCGACGGATTCGGGAGCCGAATCAGTTTGACAATAAAGCTATTTGTGATATAGTGTAGGGGTAAGCAGGCATTCAATTCATGATGAAGGGGGTTTGAGATGAAAAAGGCCGAACTGCTGTCGATGCTCGTACGTGACCTCAACGCCCTTGCAAAGAAGCTGAAGATCGAAGTGCCTGAAAGGGCGAAAAAGGCCGATATTATTGAAGCACTTCTGGCCGCCGCCAGAATCAATAAAAAAGCAGAAGAGAAGAAGACCACGCCGAATAAGGCCTCTGTAGCGACTGCGGCTAAGGCGCTGAAGACCGAAGTCAAAACCGGGGTGCGGACACCGAAGGTCGCAGCCAGGACTGCGGTGCAGACATCGAAGGCGGCGGTCAAGACCTTAGTGCGGACACCCGAGGCCGCTGCAGGTACCGAGGCGTCGGCGCCGAAGAAACAGCATGTTCCGAAGCGGGCTCCTGGACCGAAAACGACGGAACCGGTCGCTGCGGTCCATGACTGGAAGATCCCTCCCAGCACGGAAGAACCTTCCCTGGCGCAGGAGCGCGTATCGAATTCGAAGTATTATACCGGACCAGCGAACCAGCCGACGGTGGCGGAGCGCGGCGAGCTTCCGCTGGCCTACGGCCAGGACCGCATCGTACTCATGACGCGCGACCCTTTTGTAGTCCACGCCTACTGGGAAACGTCGCAGGAGCGGCTTGAGCGCGAGAAGGCATGGTTCGGTTGGGGCAGCAAGCTCTCCGTCCGGATATACGATATCACGGGCGTTCAGTTTGACGGCAGGAATGCCATCGGGTATTACGACCAGGAGGTTTTAGAGCAGACCGGCACCTGGTATTTCGATCTCGGGCGGCCGAGCCATTCGTTCTGCGCCGACCTGGGGCTTCTTTCTCCCGAAGGGAAGTTTTTGACGCTTGTGCGTTCCAACTACGTCAACATGCCGCGCGCTGGGGTATCCGACGTGATCGACGAGGAGTGGATGCTTGCGGACGAGGAGTTTTGGAAGCTCTACGGCTATCCGGAAGGCTTCCGCGGCGGCATTTCGTCTCCGGAGCTTCAGGAAATGATGCGGCGCAGGCGTCTGCAGGAAGTCACTTCGCCGGGCCTGTTCCCGCGGGAGCGGACCAAGAGCAAGCGGAAGTAGGGTATTGTCCTGCTTCGTTAACGTACCTGATTGCTGTTCGGAGTGAACCGAGATTATGAAGTCCATCCTTGCACGGATGGACTTTTCTTTTGCCCCTCGCCGGAAGGTCCCGGGGCTCCAACGGGATGGAATGAAGAAAGAACAGAAGAGAAAAACCGTTAAAAAAACCGTTAAAGCGGCGCGCCGGGCGAAGACCGTAAGGGGCCGAGCCGACAGTCCGGAGAGCAGGATGGAAAAAGGGTATCTTGCACTGGTGCTGCACAGTCATTTGCCTTTCGTGCGGCACCCGGAGCACGACCGGTTCCTCGAGGAAGACTGGCTGTACGAGGCAATCACCGAGACGTACATCCCGCTCATCAACGTGTTCGACGGATTGGTGGACGACGGCATAGACTTCCGGCTCACCATGAGTCTGACGCCGACGCTCGTCTCCATGCTTGTTGACCCGCTGCTGCAGCAGCGCTATCTCCGGCACCTCGGAAGGCTCATCGAACTTTCCGAAAAGGAGGTCGAGCGCACGAGGCGCGAGCCCCCCTTTCATACCCTCGCCCGGATGTATCGTGACATGTTCATCAACACCCGGTTCGTGTTCGAAGAAAAGTACGGAAGGAACCTCGTGGCGGCCTTCCGGAAGTTCCAGGACCTGGGTAAAATCGAGATCATCACCTCCGCCGCCACGCACGGCTTTCTGCCGCTCATGGAGAACGAGAAGGCGGTGCGGGCGCAGGTCCTGGTCGCGGTCAATCACTATCAAAAACATTTCAACAGGCCGCCCCGGGGCATCTGGCTGCCGGAGTGCGGTTACTATCCCGGCCTCGAAAATATCCTCCCCGAAGCCGGCCTCCGCTACTTTTTCACCGACTCGCACGGCCTGTTTCACGGTACCCCCCGACCCAAATACGGGGTGTACGCCCCGATTTACTGCCGCCCGTCCGGCCTGGCCGCCTTCGGCAGGGATATGGAATCCTCCAAACAGGTATGGAGCTCAGTCGAAGGATATCCCGGCGACTACCACTACCGTGATTTCTACCGCGATGTGGGTTTTGATCTCGATTTCGACTATGTCAAACCTTACATCCACCCCGATGGAATTCGCGTGAATCTCGGCATCAAGTATTACCGGATCACGGGGAAGTCGAATCACAAGGAACCTTACAACCGCGCGCGTGCGCTCGAACGCGCAGCCCTGCATGCCGGCAATTTCCTGTTCAACCGGGAGAAGCAGGTCGAATGGCTTTCCGGCGTATTCGGGGACCGGAAGCCGGTCATCGTGGCCCCATACGACGCGGAGCTGTTCGGCCACTGGTGGTTTGAGGGGCCGGACTGGATCAACTTCCTGCTCCGCAAGGCCGCTCTCGACCAGAAGACCGTACGCCTTATTACGCCGACTGAGTATCTCGCAGAGAACCCCAAATGTCAGGTCGGTGCGCCCTCCCGGTCGAGCTGGGGATATAAAGGATATGCCGAAGTATGGCTCGACAGTTCGAACGACTGGATTTACCCCCACCTGCACAAGGCCGCGGACCGCATGATCGAACTTGCCCAGGCCTTTCCGGGGGCCGACGGGCTCCTGCTCCGCGCGCTCAACCAGGCCGCGCGGGAACTCCTCTTGGCACAGAGCTCGGACTGGGCGTTCATCATGAAGACCGGCAGCCACGTGGAATACGCCGTCCGAAGAACGAAAGAGCACGTCCTGAACTTCACGAAGCTCTACGAGGACATCAAGGCAAACTCACTTGACGAAGGATGGCTTGCGGACATCGAATCCAAAGACAATCTTTTCCCTGACATCGATTATTCGGTGTACGCTTAAAAAATTCGAATATCCGCTCTTATGGTGAGCTAAGTCCGGTTAACATGTTCTTCCTGTAAATTGCAAATGGCGGCGCAAGGCATGGAAGTGCAGAATACAACCAGAATTAATGATTTGGTAACTGTTGTTACGTAATAATTCAATTGTTATCATCACACGTTCGATTTCGTATTAAGTAGTTAACAGCTCAAAATGGTATTTTCAAAAAGTCACCTTGAGAATCTGTAGAATCGTATGGAGACTGCCAGGAAGGTTTAATCGCTTCTTGACAATCGCCACGAGCAGATAAACGCTCACCGCAGTCCAGAATTGAGTCTTGACCGCATTGGGTGATGTTCCAAAGAACGACTTGATGCGAAGATGCTGCTTGATCCATTTGAAGAACAGCTCGACCTGCCATCGGGATGGATAAATATCGGCGACCGTTTTGGCTGGGAGTAAAGTATGGTCGTTTAACACCAGACGCTTGTCTCGTTCGGCATCGTGATAACGCACCCGGCGCAAAGGATCGGGATAGGCCATACGCGATTTGTAGCCGACGAGCAGAACTGTCTGATCGGCTTGTACGCCGATGGTTTTGTCCACTGATGCGGAATCAATGCGGCGCAATCTGGTGTTGTGTTTGCTTCGAATAACGAAGAACGCCGAAAGCTAAGTGATATGAATACGGACGGCTAGAAATCAAGATAGGCGCGGTCCATCTTATAGACCGAATCGGCTTCGAATGGAACGGCATCCATCATATTGACGTCGTGAACGCTGCCGGGAGTTACGAAAATAAAGGTCGGGATTGATCCCTGCACGTTGAGCAAAGTGTGAATCTTGACGGCTGCTTTCTTTTTTCGAAACGTTGCCCACGGGAATGTGGACAGGCAGAGATCGATAACCGTTGAGTCCAACGCGTAGACCGCGAGCTTCAGATCGAGGCCAAGTTACTTATTCTGGTAGAGCTTGCTGGCGATATAGATGCGTATATAACCGAAGTCCTGATAAATGCGGAAGTCCCGAAGTTCGTTGGCGTCTGCCAGCGTAGACTTTGCGATCTTACCTCGGAATCCCATGTGGTAGAGCTTTGGTCGATGGGAATTGAGGCACGTTATGATGTCGCGTAGGCTTTCTCGATAAATTAGTCGAGCAAAGGCCATGCAGAGAAACTGATCCGTACAAATAAAAATCCTGACCTTGTGATTGCCTTGGTAACAAAGAGACACATTGATTGAACTCGTATCATGGTAGATGCTCGAATAAGTTGAGCGAAGATCGTTTTCCCGAAATTCATCCTGGTTCCCCCTCATGCAGTGATGAGATAGACATATAAGATGATTCTCGATAAATTGAGTTCAAATCGAAAAGTTGCATATAGGCTTTTTAATCTTTGTATGACAGTGAGTTATGACACATTAGAAAAACGATAACGGAAATAACTTATTGTTGATCTGGTTTATATTTAAGTGTGGTTTACAGCATATATCCATAAATAAGGAATTTATCGTATGAAACAATCTTTACTCTTTTCCCCGTTTCAGCTTAAAGGGCTTACCCTGAAAAACCGTATAACGATGGCGCCGCTCTTTCTGTCCTACGCAAATCCCGATGGAACGGCGAACGAGTTGATCATCGACTACTACCGGGAGATGGCTGCGTCAGGTGCGGCGATGATCGTGACGGAAAACGTTGCTATTGATCCATCGGGTATGGGATCGCCCTTTACCTTGCTGGCCGACCACGACCGCTCAATCGTCGACCTTGCAAAAATCGCAAAGACTATTCACGAAGAAGGTGCGGTTGCCATTTGCCAGCTCAATCACGCAGGCAGGTACGCCCATGCTGCGCAGCAGAGGTTAGCGCCCTCGCCTGTAAAAACCGGAGAGGTACTGCCGAAGGAAATGAACAGGGCAGAGATCGAGACGATCATCAAGTCCTATTCTAACGCCGCAGCACGGGTCAAAGAGGCAGGGTTTGACGGAGTCGAGCTCCACGGAGGCACGGGGTACCTTCTCGTCCAGTTTCTTTCCCAGCGCACGAACCTAAGAAAAGACGATTACGGCGGTCCGCTCGAAAACAGAATGAAGTTTCCTCTGAGAGTAGTCGAAGCAGTGATGAACAGCGTGGGCAATTATCCGGTAGGGTACCGTTTCCTCGCTGATGAATGGTTGCCTGAGGGATTGCACACTGACCAGACTTCACTCTATGCGAAGGAGCTTGCAAAGAGGGGCGTTGCTTACCTCTCCGTCATGGCGGGGACTTACGACTCATTCTTTCTTCCAGCGTACAAGGAAAAAGAGAAAGAAGAGGCGTATATGGCCCATTTTGCCAGGAGAATAAGGGAGGCGGTACCCGGACTGCCTGTCATCGCCGCAGGACGCATTCAAACACCAGAGACGGCCGAGAAAGTCCTTCAGGAAGGCACCGCAGACCTTATCGGCCTTGCGAGGGTACTCTTTGCTGACCCTTTGTGGCCCAAAAAGGCAGCCGGGAAGATCGACAAGCCAATAGTCAAATGCTTGCCAACGTGTAACCTCTGTTTGGAGTGCGTAATGAAGGGAAAGCCGGCCTTCTGCGCTCGTTGGGACAAGAAAAAGAGAGAGCAGTTCCTGTCCATTCACGGAAAATAACTTCCTGTAGCAAACGAGTTCCATTCTTCGCATCATTCAATGTTTCATGTAGAATTCAGGAGCCAAATCTGGCGCATCAACCCTTGATGATAACAAATTAATGGAAAAGGAATCTTCACAGGTCCAGAAACGGAGATTTCGCGGTGCGATGTTCGTGCTCGGGATACTACTGCTGGTCTCTTCCCCCGCAATGTGCCAGGTCTTTACGGTTACCGACAAAAACGTTCAGAAGCTCGCAAATGCCGTTGTATCCCTGCTGCAGTACAACCTTGCCCCCGAGATTACGGCCTCGTCACTCTCGATCGGCGGCGGGACTGGCGGATCAACTCCACTTTCTATGAGTGCGTTAGGCGGCGGCTTTACTTGGAGCAGGTCATTCCCACTCTATTTGGAGGGCACTCTGGCCTACGTCCGCTATGACCCCCATTTTCTCATAGGCAATGGCGTCGAACAGCAAGAGACACCGACGAAGTGGAGCAGTCTGACGGGTACAGGAGGGGTCGGTTGGGATTTCCCGATCGCGAGGGAACTCGTTCTGCGTCCGATGGCCAACGTCACCCTTGGCCGTCTGACGAGCACTGCTTCCGTCTTCGGTATTCTTGACCGTCAGAAAGGTAATGATGCCCAGTTCCTCCAGGACGGGCATCTCAATGCGTTTGGCTATGGCGGATCGTTGATGCTCGACTATGAGCATTATCGCAGAGACTATGAGATTGATGTCGAGGTCCGGTTGACTAATATCTGGCTTGAGAGTTACGGCAACACGTCGGAGGCGGTGAAGGGATCTTCATTAGCACAGAGCTTGGGGCTCTGGAGCCGTTGGCGTGCGCCTATCGGGTTCGAAGCGTTGAACCGCCCGGTCCGATACGTCTTGGAGTACGCCTACGATTATTATTTCGGGCCCGATGGGGATATGTTGGGGTTCTCTTCGATCAGCTCAATCGGTACCGGTCTCGAGCTTGACACCAGCGCCTATAACAGGATCGTCACAAGATGGCGCCTGTTGGGCCGGTATCGGTTTGGAAATGGTGTGAGCGGATGGGGCGTTAGTATTGGTATGAGCTTCTGACGTGAGCAGGATTGTACGAAAGGGGAAAAAACATGAAAAAGTCGTTGCAGTATGGAGCGCTTGTCGTAGGACTGTTCATCAGTCTTTTCGATGGATGCGCATCCTCACCTTCATTTTACAGAGTGACGGATTTACAATCGGGCAAGGAGTATTACACACAGGAAATCGATCATCTCGCGAGTGGAGCAGTGGTAGTGAAAGATACTCGCACCGACAGCATCATCACGCTTCAGAGTTCGCAAGTGAAGAAGATCAGCAGTGACGAGTATAAGGCTGGCCTTGCTACCCCAGTCAGTCAACCGTCATTGGTAGCACCAGCACTGACAACAGCACCGGCTTCGGCACCGAGCAGTACGAACTAACCGATTGTACATGCTATAGTGAAATAAGGAGGGGAAAACGGGTCAAGGCTCATTGGCGAATTGAATGTCGATTAAGAACGATAGAGATTTTAATCTTCGTTCCACATTTGATCCCGTAATTCGCCGAATGGCCCTTAACAAGAACTGCATCTTTGTAGGTACTACGCATAATCAGATTCTCCCTTCTCCCCAGATTACACTTAAGACTGTTTTTCTATCGAAAACTCTCCCCGGGAAGTGAATAGACGAAGGAGCCAAAGCATCGCAGTTAACGCACGTGAAAATAGGCGGGGAGGGTAGGAATGTGATGCAGCTCGCGGATGTCTTGCAGAACCGGCCCGCCCAAAAAAAACGGCGGGCTTTTTTATTGATCAACCCGCAGTGCTGTGTTATCATAATATCTCATGTGTCAGCATAGAGGCATGTCAGGTCAGGAATTTTAGTCATCGCTCCAAAAACTGAATGCCCGCGACCATCGTAACGCCCCACAGTGCTCTCTCATGACCCCTGCGGCACAGCAATTATGTTAAAATCATCGGTCATCAAAGAACTGAAAACCATCGTCGGTCCGGCCAATCTTCTGACCTCGCCGGAGGAGCTGACGGTCTACTCCTACGACGCCACGCAGCGCGAGTCGCTCCCGTGGGCAGTGGCGCGGCCGGTGTCGGCGGACGAGATCTCCCGAATACTCGTTCTCGCCAACCGGGAGGGGTTCCCGGTCGTGCCGCGCGGCGCGGGTACGGGCATGTCCGGCGGGTCCGTGCCGATAGAGGGCGGTTTGGTCCTTTCGCTGGAGCGGATGAACAGGGTCCTCGAGATCAGCGAGGAGGATTTCATCGCCGTCGTAGAACCGGGTGTTGTGACCGGCGAGCTTCAGAAGGCTGTCGAGGAGCGGGGGCTCTTCTACCCGCCCGATCCCGCGAGCCGCCAGTTCTGCACCCTGGGCGGCAACGTCGCCGAGTGCGCCGGCGGGCTCCGGGCCGTCAAGTACGGCGTCACCAAGGACTACGTGCTCGGCCTCGAAGTCGTCCTGCCCACGGGCGAGATCATAAAGACCGGCGCGCAAACCATAAAGAGCGTCGCAGGATACGACCTCACGAAGCTTATCGTCGGCTCCGAAGGCACGCTGGGTGTGGTCACAAAGATCATCGTTAAGCTTCTTCCCCTGCCCGAGAGCGTGAGGACCTTGTCAGCAAGTTTTGGGACAATCGGCGACGCGGCAAGGGCGGCAACGAATATTCTCGCAGGAAGGATCCTCCCGCGGGCCCTTGAGCTTATTGACCAGGCGGCCCTCCGGGCGGTGGAGGCCTATCTCAAGGAGGACTTCTCCGGCGGCGCGGCAGCTATGCTCCTCGCGGAGGTAGACGGCACGTCCGCGTCCACATTGGTCGAGATCGACCGGATCTCGGAATTCATGCTCCAGGCGGGCGCCTCCCGCGTGCAAGAGGCAGCGTCCGAGGCTGAGCGCGAACGGCTCTGGAAGGCCCGGCGCTCGATATCTCCGGCCCTCTATACGATCAAACCGAAAAAAGTGAACGAGGACATTGTGGTACCGCGGAGTAAGATCGCGGACATCCTGAGAGAGATCGGCGAGATCGCCCAACGATACGAGCTCATGATCGTGAACTTCGGCCATGCCGGCGACGGCAACATCCATACGAACATCCTGGTCGATGACGCGGACATGGCGCGCGCCGGGGAGGCGGTCAAGGAGATTTTTGCCGCAACGCTCCGCTTAGGCGGAAGCATCACCGGCGAGCACGGAATCGGCCTGGCAAAGGCAGCCTACCTCCCGATGGAACTGGGGCCGGATGCGCTCTCCGCCATGAGGCGGATCAAACAGGCTCTCGACCCGAACAATATCCTGAACCCGGGGAAGATATTTTTGAATGCGGAACATATGCGGAGTGCGGAATGCGGAATAGAAAACAAAAATCATCTGAGCTGGACGGTTATCGGCATCATTGCCGGCTTATTGCCATTCCTGTCCTGATCATCATCCTGGGCCGGAACTGTTTCCGCGCTGCTCCTTCGGTTGAAGAGCTCCGCGCGGAAGTCCAGACCCTGCAGCAGGAAGCGGCGCGGCTCGAAGAGGAAAACCGGGGCCTCCGGAAAATTCTCGTGGAACAAAAGGACGACGAGCTTTATGTCGTGGTGGACACCGAGAGCAACCGGCTGACACTGCGTCAAGGGGACGCCGTGGTCCATACCGCTGTCTGCGGGACCGGAAGCCGCAAGTTTATCGAGGCGGAGACCGGCACGAACTGGTTTTTTGAGACGCCCATGGGGTCGTTTACGGTGCTGGGGAAAGAGAGAAACCCCGTCTGGATAAGGCCCGACTGGTCGTATGTGGAGGAGAACATGCCTGTCCCGCCTCCGCACGACCCTGACCGGCTTGTTCACGGCGTAATGGGGAAGTATGCGCTTTTGCTCGGAAACGGCTACAAGATTCACGGCACAAAATACACCAAACTCCTGGGCACCCACTTCACCCACGGATGTGTCTCCCTCGGCGACGACGATCTGGAATTAGTCTACAAATCGGTGAAGATCGGAACGAAGGTGTACCTGTTCTAATGCAGAGAATGCGGGGGAAATGCCCGTCATTCCCGAGCGCCTTTATCGGGAATCCAGTGGCTTTTCCTTTTTGCAATCCTCGGTGTAAGCAAATGGCGGAATTTGCCGGAGCGCAGAGTAGAATGAATCGTATAGTCGTCTCCTTGTTATTACTGTTGTCCATTTTCCTCACGGGTGCCGACAAGGGCGATCCGGACCGCGGCGAGCGGGCTGCGCTCAGGGACCAGCGTCGAGCGCTCCATGCGAGGATCGAGAGCCTCCGGCGCGAACAGGATTATCTGCTTTTCCAGAAGATGATGTACGAAAACGATTCGAAGTATCTGATCCTTGACATCAAGAAAAAAACGGGACATCTCAGTTACAAAAACCGCGTGCTGAAGGACTTCCGGTTTCAGACCTCGAAGAATTTTCCAAGCCGTTCACTTAGGCCCGGGATGCTGACGCTGACGGAGAAGATCGAAGGGAAGAAGGATCGGCATGCGCTGGCATTCGGAAAATCCCTTATCGTCAGGTGGAAGCTCTCGGCAGTCCCAAAGCAGCAGGCGGACATCCCCTCCCTATCGCTCGCCAGGAAAGACCTCTTATCGGTTTTCTACGCCGTCGAAGACGGCGCTCTCGCATACGTTGTGCGGTGACCTGTTCCCTCCGTCACGATCATCGGCCAAATGATTAGCAGATTAGAACAGCGGGATGCCTGGTCCCGTGATAGACTTTTTATCATGAGAACTGAGGACGGGGTCCCTGTCCCGATTAATAACGGGCGTTCAGATTAAAGGAGGAAATGCATGCGCAAGAAATCGTACTCACTATTCGGCGGCATCGCTATAGTGGCGTTTTTGATCATTGTAGCCCTGTATTTTATTTCTCAAGGACCGAATCTCAGCAAGTACGACTTCCTGAAAGAGCCGCGCGTAACGAGGATGGCAAACCAGAAGATGCTCGTCGTGACTGCTCAGGGAGACCCGAATATGGTCGGAAGCAAGGCATTTAAGTTGCTGTTCAAGACCTATTATAAAATTCCTGGTGTTCCGAAAAGTATCAATCAGGCGCCACGCGCTCGATGGGCCGGTGATCCTCAAGTAAAGTCGTCCTGGACAGGCTTCTACGCCATGCCGGTTCCTGATGGGATTGCATCGCTTCCGCCGATAGCTTCGGAACCCGGTTACAAGGCTGAATTGACAACCTGGGAATATGGAGATGTCGCAGAAATTCTTCACATTGGGCCGTATTCGGAAGAGACGCAGACGATCGAAAAACTGCGTCAATTTATAAAACGGCAAGGCTACGAAATCACCGGATACCATGAAGAAGAATATCTGAGAGGTCCGGGAATGTTCCTCACGGGAGACCCCAAGAAATATTATACGATGATACGATATCAAATAAGGAAGGTTAATTGAATGATCTAAAAAAAATCGGAACTTTTTTTGACGTCATTCCGGCTTGCCGGGAATCGTCTCTTCTATGAAGATGGTCAGGCTGCGCTCTCAGTGCTTGTGGGAGAGCCAGGAAGCATATAATAGTTGCCTCAACAGTTACCCGCCACCCGCACCTCCAGATGCACCAAGAGAACTAAACATTCACGTGTTGTCCTCAAGCGCATTATTATCCTATACCTGACAAAGCTTCCATTAATTGGTAAGTCAATTCGCTTTGGAACAACCTTGCTTAGCGCAGCCGGTTGGGGTATAATATCAATCGAATAGGGTGCAGCATTCGTCGTACCATAAGCTATATCCATACACTCGATCAGCCGGTAAGGTCCCGAGGGAATCGCTGCCGTGATCAACCCCATTGAAAGGTTCTGTGAGTTTTTTTCAGATCGTTTTTCGGCAGTTTTATTTCGGTATGCTGAAAAGCGCTGGAAACTCAGGCTCACTGCTCTGACAATCTTCATTCTTTCAGTCGTTCTTCTGCTGGGCTGGATGTCTGCAAAAAAGGTCCGGGAAGTAGCCGTAGAAGATTTCAATCAGCAGCAGCTCGTCCTCGCGAAGCACGCCGCACTTCAGACCGAGAACTTTATCCAGCTCGTAGAACGGGAGATGCTGCTCTTAAGCCAGCATCCATACCTCCGATCGTCTGCCCCTTTTTTCCTGAAATGGCAACTGCCGCTTTCCTATTCTCTTCTCGCTGATGAGGGGCTGGAAGAGATCCGCTTTTTTGATGCTGCAGCCAACCGGACCTACCGCGTCACCCCCCTTGGCGCCGGATTCAGCACTACGAGCCCGAGTGCGGAAGAACGGGAACTCCTCGCTTCCACGCTTCAACTCAAAGACGATAACGTCTTCCATGTATCCACCGTGCATTCCAAGAGCCGAAGGATACTCTTATATATTGCCAAGCCTGTCTATACCGACATTGGTTCGACGAATCATTCCCGCGAAGCGTCACGGGTGCGGGGTGTCTTGATATCTGTGGTGGACGCGATGACGGTCGCGGAACGAACACTCAGAGATATCAGGTCGGGAAAGACCGGGTATGCATGGATGATCGACAGCGACGGTGACTTCCTGTATCATCACGAATCCAGCTTCATCGGTAAGAATGCTTTCGAAGCTCGTAAAGAGAAAAGCCCCAAGATTTCTTTCGGGTTGATTAATGACATTCAAAGAAGAAAGATGCTTAAAGGAGAGGAAGGTACAGGATGGTATACCTCGGGCTGGCATCTCGGCATCCATGGTAACATTAAGAAGCTGATTGCCTTTAGCCCGGTCCGCATTGCAGCCTCCCCCAGTAACCTAGTTTGGTCAGTCGCTGTCGTTGCCCCTATATCCGAAGTCAAAGGTGCTATTGAGGAAATCCAGATCCGCCAGTATTTGCTCGAAGGGCTCATTATCTTCTTTGTTCTTTTCGGGAGCTTAATAACTTTTACCGTAATGGCTAAATGGTCAAGCGCCCTCAAAGAAGAGGTTCGCAGAAAAACGGATGAACTCTTCCAGTCAGAGAACCAATACGCCTTGCTTGTTGAGCATGCGAACGATATAATCTATACGGTTGATCGAAACGCCAATTTTCTCACGATAAACAAGGCCGGTACCGAGTTTTTCAACCTGGACAAGAAGGATATAATAGGCCAGAATATAGGAACAATCTGCTTCAATGAGGAGAGTGCCTCACGGCAGTTCCAAGCGATAAACGAGGTATTCTCAACCGGGGAGAGCCGGCAGATTGTCTATCCCCTGAATATCAATAATGCCGAGATCTGGGTGAGCACGAGCTACAGCTTAGCCGCCGGCAAATCAGGGGTCTCTTCCGCCGTGCTCGGGATATCGAGGGATGTCACGGAAAGGAAGAGAAGAGAGGAACAGATGTATCACACCGAGAAACTTGCCTCTCTCGGGACGCTGGCGGCGGGGGTCGCGCATGAGATAAACAATCCCCTGGCGATCATACTCGGATTTGCGGACATGCTTCTCGAGAAAACCCCTCCTGAGTCCGAAACCTATGATATTTTAAAAACGATCGAAAAACAGGGCAATAATGCGAAGCGGGTCGTTGAAAGCCTCCTGAGTTTTGCCCGCTGCAGGGAGAGCAGGGAAGAGCTCATAGAAATTAACAGCAATATCGAGGATGTCCTGGTGATGGCAGGGAATACCTTGCGCCTGAGCAAGATTGTCGTTCAAAAGAAACTCGCTCATGATCTGCCGGCAATCAAGGGTGATTCTCGGGAGATTCAACAGGTCTTCTTAAACATTATCAATAACGCCATATATGCCATGAAGGGACATGGAGTACTGACGGTGGCGACAGATACTGCCGCAAACGGCGATGTGGTAATTAGGCTATCTGATACCGGGCATGGCATCAAAAAAGAGCACAGGAATAAAATATTCGATCCATTGTTTACGACAAAGGAGGTGGGCGAGGGCACGGGACTGGGCCTTTCCGTGTGTTATGCCATCATCTCAAAGTACGGGGGGAAGATCACTTTCGAGACGAGGACGGCTGAGGAAACGTCATATGCCGTCCACGATGGCTCGAACATTATCGACGCGCCGGATAGCAAAACGCCGTTAACAGGAACGACGTTCACAATATCCTTGCCAGTCGCGCAGGATTAAGCGGACGATCGGAGCAATGTTCTAACCTCAGTTTATTTGTAATGTAAAAAAAACAGGATGCAGCACGCCGAAGGGGGGAGGAGAAAATATGCCTGAAAAATTATTGATAGTTGATGATGAACCTGACATGCTGAAACTCCTGAGCATGATCATTAGGGAAAAAACCCCTTATGAGGCTGTGACGACGGTCAATCCGCATGAGGCAGTTCAACTTGTAGAAAAAGGCGGATTTACCCTGGTAATTACAGATCTGAAAATGCCCGGACTCGACGGAATAGAGGTACTTGAAGCCATCAGACGCTGGGATGAAAATATCCCCGTGATCTTCATCACGGCTTACGGCTCTGTGGAATCCGCGGTCGAGACAATGCAGAAGGGGGGATTCGATTTCATCACGAAACCCTTCAAGAAAGAACAGATACTTTTCACGATAGAAAAAGCCATGAAGTTCGTTGCGCTTCAAAAGGAAAACAGGATGTTGAAGGAAAAGCTGAAAGCGGGCGGCTGAATGTGACCCATCGGTAATCGCGTCGCTCTTATAAGTTTTTCACGTGGTCCCTGATAAAATCTTCGATAAAAAGATCAGTGACGGCGTCATTGTACATTGCCATATCAAGCTGTTTGGTATAGGCAGTGAGCTTGCCCATGACCTCCAGTCTCTTTACCATGTCTGAAAGCTCGAATTTGGGGAGCACGGCGGCCATAACATCTTCCTTGACATTGACGGTAAAATTGATTTTTTGCAGTATTTCCGTTATCAGCCGGATGCGTCTCAGCCTCCTGTCAGTTGTCGCCCCGCCGCCTTTGAAGTGAAATTTTATATAGTTGCAATTACTATTTTCACCTGCATACGCCTCTACGGAGGAGAAATGGTATCCCAGCCTAATGCTGAAGTTCATGTAATTTTTCGATATGATGGCATAACTTCTATCCGCAGTCTCACGCAGCTCACATTCGGGTATGGATGCTGTGTTGGCGATCATACCTAAAAATCCCTTCACGTCCGCGGGCCTCGGTTCAGGCCATCTCATGCCCATCATCCCTTTTAGAAAGGCGGAAAACGGGATTGAACATATGTCCTCCGGAGCCGCCTTTACGATGTTTTCCTTTAGTCCTCCGCCGAGGTCGATAAGATGTGCATCCATGGGAATCCAGGCCTTGAGCGGCACCGCATGGCATTCGTCCATATCATGATCCGCGCCGATAGAGAACATTTCTGACATCGCCTTCTCATGCGAGAATCTGGTTATATCGTGAAAGGTATTGCAGTATTCAGGCCTGAAATTCTCTGAATCGGGACTAACAAGGTTCAGGGGTGCAATATGCTCGAACACCCTCTCAAGGGTCTTGAAAACGCGCGTATCCCGAAATGCTGAACCTCGGGGGATGAGATTCAGTATCTCTTCGACTTTGCCCTCATAGACGTTGCAGTTGACGGCGTCAACAGTGATTTCCTGCCCGCTTTTGATGCAGGTTAAGGCCGTGTTTGTGTCGACGATCGTGGGGATAGCATATTCCCTCGCGAGCGAGGCCATATGGCCGGTAATACTGCCGGTATCGGTTACCATGGCCGCGGCTTTGTCCATCACGACCACGAACTCCGCATCCATGTTTTTTGCCACGAGCACACCGCCTTCCGGAAACTCTTTCAGGTCTGCATTGTTCTTGACAATGAAAGCTCGTCCAAAGCCTACTCCCTTGCTGGCGATGAGACCCTTATCGATAAGGATGTTATATTTTTCAAGTCTTCTCGGAATCTTACGGAGCGAGTCCCCGGTTTTGCTCGTTTTGAGCGTTCTACTTTGGAGGATGTATATTCTATCGTCCCGATCAACGGCCCACTCGATGTCCTGCGGCTTTCCGTAGTAGCGTTCCAGGGCAACTGCATGGCCAGACAGCGTATGTATCTGGTCATCGTTCAGGCAGGATGTATTTCTGGCTGCCTCCGGGACGAGCGCTTCCGCGATAGCACCACCAGGAGAACAAATGAGCATGCTGCTCTGCTCCGTCAGACGTTTCTCTTGTATCACCATATTCGGACGGGACACAATATAGGTCTGAGGCGTTACGGTACCATCAACAACGGATTTTCCAAGACCCCATGCTGCGTTAATGATGATTCCATCGCTGTCAGATTCATTCGGATCCCTTGTGTATACGACTCCCGCCGCCTTTGCATCAATCATGCGTATCACGCCGACGGACATAACCACGTCCGCTTGTGAAAAGCCCTTCGACTTGTAATAGAATACGGTGCGGGGCCGGAAGAGGCTGGCGATAACCTCCTTATATTTTAGAGTGACTAAATCCTCAGGAACGTTCAAGTAGGTGGCATACTGGCCTGCAAAACTCACTTCACCGTCCTCCTGGGTCGCGCTGCTTCTCACAGAAACCATCAAGGGGGTATGTTGATCCGGGGATTTTATATTTTCGATCGCGATCCTTATGGCCTCATGCAATTCAGATGGGATCTCCGCTTGCATGACGGCGTTCCGCATCTCCGTGCAAAATATATTTATCTCGTCCATGCTTCTTATTGATAGCGCAGACAGACTTTTATTGATCCTTTCGGCAAGATCGTTGTGCTCCAGGAATCGTTTGAATGCATAGGCCGTAATAGAAAACCCCTCGGGTACCGGAAGATTGATGCTATTCCTTATTTCTCCGAGATGGGCAATCTTTCCACCTGCAATGGTGGACATGTCCCCTCTGATGTTTTTAAGGGGAATCACGAGATCGCTGAAAGGGATGTCTTTTTTCGGAGATAGTATCTGATCAATCTCATGAGTGATGGTGTTGTATTGGCTATAAAGCCTTTCATATTTGTTGTTAGAGAGATCGTTAAGACTCTTGATGATGTTGGTGACGCCCTCTGACAGGGATTGCATGCTTGTTTTAATATACTGTTGATCAAAAAGATATTCAGACGTGAGTTTGTCTTCGATATCTGCTATGAGCATGAGTACAACGTTGTTCTGTTCGAGTAGATGTTGGAAAGAGGAATATTTCGCTTGCAATAGCTGCTTTATCTCATTCTTCGAGTCAGCCGAACAACTGTCTTTCCCTTTGAATAATTTGGTAAATTTTAACATGGTATACATTATATCATAAAAAAAATATATAAACGCCGTACCTTGACAAATCAAAAAACATAATGTAATATCTTTATATACAAAAAGACATAACAATATATTAAATATTACATGGGAAATTATGAATAATACTATAGAACGAGAAAAACACCAAAAACTGTATGTGCAACTCTATGTCCTGCTGAAAGGAAAGATAGGCAGCGGTGAGTGGGTTATAGGCTCCCAAATTCCAACGGAAGACGAGCTGTGTAAAATGTACGACGTGAGCAGGGCAACAGTCAAACTCGCCGTTCTCGAGCTTGCAAGACAGGGGTACCTCAGACGTCAACAGGGTAAAGGCACCTTCGTTTGCAAAAGAGTAATTCCAGAGTGGTTTACCATGTACAAGAGCATGGCAGACATGATGCTTGAGGCAGGCCTGGATTTCACCACCGAGGTATTGGCCAATACCGTAATAATGCCCACAGATGATATTGATCTCAAGCTCAATATCCCGATCGACAGACATGTAATATATATCAAGAGGCTTCGGTCGGTTAACGGCGAACCTGTTTTATTACAAGAAGCATATGTACCTTATCATGTCTGCCCGTCACTACTCGAAGAGGATTTGTCAAATGGCTCCCTTTTTGATATTGTTGAAAAGAAGCATGCAATTAAAATTACCAAGGTAGTTGATTTTATAGATATTGCCTATCTTTCCGATGATGACGCCAGCCTGCTGGGGCTTTCCAGTGGCGCACCAGTGTTGGTGAAGGAGCAGCAGTTTTTCGCGAGAGATTCGCAGATCATGTTCATGCGTACTATCAAGCGATCTGACCGATTCAAATTTTCTACCGAATTCGAAAGAAATCCCGAATTGGGAGGTGAATAGAGTATTTTTTTCTGAATGTCTTCGCCCCCAATGCCAATCATGTCCAAATTGGAAAGACAGCACTGATAAGTAATAAAAGAAGGGAGGTGAGCAACCATGGAAGGTTTTAATCACTGGCTTATCGATCTGAATAAAAACAGCCACGTATGGTATGGAGTAGTCACGGTTGTAACCATGTCGGGGCTGGGGGTGTTAATTGCAACATTCATTGAGGTCCTCTTTAAGATCATAGGCATCAAAGGAGAAAGACTGGAATCTCACCACAAGTAGGACAAAAAACTTTGCTTCAACTGGTTTGGCTCTAGACCTGCTGACTCTCGAGTGTTTCGATAGCTTGATTTAATGAAGACGAGAAAGGAGGTTGTATCCATGGCGATCATTTTATCAAAACTCGTTCCGTTCCTCATTACCGCTACCATATTGGCTTCTATGATGTTGTTTACGATGGCAGTCGGTTGGGCATCAGGGAAGTTAATCAGAAAAGTATTGGGTATAGGAGGAAAATAAAATGGAAATATATTTACCCATATCTGGCGTAGAAATTATGGCTTGGAAACTGATCCTGCTTGGGTTTACGGTCGGAGTTATCGGGGGCTTTTTCGGTGTGGGCGGTGCTTTCATGGTTACGCCGGCGCTCAATGTTTTCGGATTTCCCATGGCCTACGCGATTGGTACAGATATGGCGCACATGGCCGGGAAATCCATCGTCGCGACAGCCAAACACAGAAAGTACGGCAACGTGGATATGAGGCTGGGCCTCGTAATGATCGTCGGCACCGCGATAGGAATAGAGTGCGGCGCTCATATGATTATGTGGCTGGAAAAGATAGGGCGGGTGGATTTCGTAGTACAAATAACGTATATGGTGCTCCTGTTCGGCCTCACCAGTTACATGCTCTACGAGTATTTTAAACTGACCAGAGGACAAACCGATAAGAGTAAACCCGTAACAGACGCGGGTACATCCGCTCTCGCATTAAAGATGCAAAAGATAAAGATACCGCCGATGGTGCACCTGAAGGTTTCGGGATTTTCCATATCGATATGGGTAATCCTCGTCGTTTCGGCATTAACCGGTTTTGTCGCGGGGTTTTTAGGAGTCGGCGGGGGCTTCATCAGAATGCCCTCTCTTATGTATATCATCGGATGCCCGACCCGGGTTGCCGTCGGTACAGACCTCTTCGAGATCGTTGTTACCGGGGCCTACGGGGCATTCAGCTATGCCATGAAGGGCAGGGTTGAAATCGTAGCGGCAGCCGTCATGCTTATGGGAGCGGCGGTCGGCGCACAGTTCGGCACTCTCGCCACCCAGTATGTCAAGGGGCTGAAGATCAGGTTGTACTTCGCAGTTACCATGGGTCTGGCAGGCGTCTCAGTCATATTCAAATTCATCGCGGGAACTTACAAGGCGATTTACTCCTCGGACCTGAACGCCTGGGTAAAAACCAACCAGGCCTTTATTAGTTGGTCAACAACAGAAGGTCATGCTCTCGGCTCTGCCAAGGTGCAGGTACGGGACTGGATATTAAATAACAAAAGCGCGGTTAAGGGCTGGTTCGCCCAGCAGGCGGATGCCATACAGCAGGCCAAGGCAATGGAGACGATGTGGAACAGTTATGCGGGTTATCTTATGCTCGGCGCGGCCGTGGGACTCACCATCCTGATTATTTGGAGAATGCTCCAGGGCATTAAGATTGAAAAGTCGCTGAAACTGGGAAAGGCTGCAGTGTAAGATGAAAAAAATACTCGTCGGCATTGACGGTTCACAGGCATCTATGAATGCCCTCAGATTCGCCGTAAGAATGGCTCGGTTTATAAGCGGGGAGATTGTAGGAATTTGCGTCATCAATGAGATTTCCTACAGCGAGTATTACAAGGACATCTCCTCAAAATTAATGAGAGAGGCAGAGGGAATTCTCAAAGAAGTATCGGCCGGCGTTGAAAAGGAAGGGGTGCCCATAACAACACAGGTTGAGGTCGGTATTCCTGATGTCGTGTTTTCTGAAGTTGCTCAATCCGATAAGGAGGTCGTCTTGATCGTGGTAGGCGCAAGCGGAAGAGGACGAGGATCCAGGGTTTTTATCGGCAGCAAATCGCATGCGCTTGTAAATCATGTGGCTTCGGGGCTTCCCTGCCCTGTTATCGTAGTTCCCGGCAGCTCTGAAGAATTTCTGGAGCGGTTGAATCCATTGGCGGAGGTCGGCAGGCATTGATCCAATTAGCCAGCCTCCGCCGCTCATAATGGCGGCTGGTCAGCATGTTTCTTTATGAACTCGATGATGTGCTGGTCTGACAGGGTATCGTTGTACAGGATGAGGTCAAGTTGTTTGGTATAGACGGTGAGTCTGCCTAAAACAAGCAATTTATTTGCAATAGCAGACTCATCGTATTTTGTGAGGCTTGCATTGATCACGTCTTCGGTGATCGATACGCGGAACTCGAGCATTTTCAGTATTTCCGATATCACCCTGACCCTTCTCAATCTCCGGTCAACGGCGGCTCCTCCGCCTTTGAAAAAATATTTTATATAATTATCATTTCTGTTTTCTCCGGCATAAGCCTCCACCATGGAAAAGTGGTAGCCCAGCCGTATGCTGAAATTCATATAATTGCGAGCGAGTAACGCAAAACTCTGGCGCCCTGTTTGATACGTCTCATCCTCAGAAATTGTGGCGCTCTGGAGCATCATGCCCAGGAAGCCCCGAACATCGGCGGGTCTTGGTTCGGGCCATGGCAAGCTCAGTAGTCCCTTCAGGAAGGCGGAGAACGGTATCGAGTGTATATCCGAGGGAGCGGCGACGGTCACGCCTTCCGTAACACTGTTGTCCATGTCTATGAAATGAGCGTCAAGCGGGCCCTTCCTTTCCCAGCGCGATTGTTCCACCCTTCGTGTCATGACCTTCCCCGATCTGAAACATTTCGGACATGGCCATTTCGTGTGCAAACCGGGTTATATCATGTAATGTCTTACATCGTTCCGGTCTGAAGTTGATGTCCTCAGGATCGACCAGATTCAGCGGGACTATCCATTTTAGTGCCTTTTCCAGCGTTTTTAAAAGCGGTGTGCCTTGAAAGGCGTTTTTCTTTTTTGAAGCGTACTCGAGAAGCGTGTCTACCCTCCCTTCGTAAACATTGCAGTTATAGGCGTCAACGGTGATCTCCTGTCCGTTCTTGATCACGGTCGTTGCTTTCGACGCATCGAGAATGGTGGGGACCCCGTATTCCCTTGAGAGAGACGCCATATGTCCGGTAACGCCTCCTATATCCGTAATAATGGCGGAGGCCTTCCCCATGACGGTTACGAATTTCGTGGACGTATGTCGAGCGACAAGAACGGCACCATCGGGGAAATTATTCAAATCGGATTCGTTTTTTAATACAAAAGCCTTTCCATACCCGATACCCTTGCAGGCGATTATGCCCCGATCCAGCAAAACGGTATGGCCTTCAACATGTCTTGGAACCTTCAAAGGTTCACTGTCGGCGGTCCTTATGTTCAGAGGTCTGCTCTGAAGAATATATATCTTATCATCACGATCGATAGCCCATTCTATGTCCTGTGGTTTTCCGTAGTGACGTTCCAAAGCAGCTCCATATTCATACAGCGTCATGATCTGCTCATCCGAAAGACAGGGTTTCCCTTTCACGTCGTCAGGGACATCACGGCTTGTAATTCCTCCTTCAGGACTACCAACAAGCATGACTGCCTGGCTTGTTACTTGTTTCTCGGTGATGGCTCCGTCTTTTCTCGAGATGCTGTAATAATCGGGTTGCGCGGAACCATCGACGACAGCCTTGCCGAGCCCCCGCAAGGCATTAATGATCATTATGTCTCGCTCCGGGGCGTTCGGGTCCATTGTGTAGAGAACTCCGCCCGCCTTGACTTCCAGCATCCTCAAAACGCCTACTGCCATAATGAGTTCTTCTTCAGTCAAACCTTTCGTCTTGTAGTAAAAGATAGCACGGGGAGTAAAAAGGCTGGCAACAACTTCTTTATAGCGCTGGATAATCAATTCCTCAGGCACATTGAGATATGTGGCATACTGGCCGGCAAAACTGAATTCCCCATCCTCGAGAATCGCACTGCTTCTGACGGAAACTGCGAGAGGGTGAACATCGGTCTTTAATTCGCTCACCGCCTGCTGTATTGCGGTCGCCATATGCTCAGGAATCTTGGCGCCTATCACCATGTCCTGTATCTGTTTACTCATTTCATGAATATCCTTCACATCGCCGACATCCATGGCTCTAAGGATCTCATTGATCTTTTCACTCAGCAGGTTATGTCTGAGGAAACTTTTCGATGCGTAGGCCGTGATGGAAAATCCGTCAGGAACAGGGAGGTGCAGGTGGTTTCGTATCTCGCCGAGGTTGGCTACCTTGCCGCCAGCCATATCGGACATCGCACTGGTGAGATTGTTTATGGGAATGGTGAGGTCACTGACGGGGATTTCTTTTTTTTGAATAAGGCTCGTTTCAAGAGCTCTGCTGATTTCATCGAAACGGTGATAAAGTCCTTTGTATTTACCTTGCGAGAGCGTATCGAGGCTCTTAATGATACCTGAAACCGCATCAGCAACGGACCGGGTGTTTGTGTTGAGGTAATGTCTGTCGAAGAGATACTCGCCGGAGAGCTTTTCTTCCATATCCGCCATGATACTGAGAACGCGGTTGTTCTCCCTGAGCAGATTTTGAAAGAGTAGATATTTGTGTTGAAGTTGTTCCTTTGGCCCAGTTTTATTTTCGGCCCGTTGAAACGCTCTTTTTCTGAATTTATTAAAAAAATCTTTCATAAAGAGAGAATTTCCTGCAAAATGAACCATATAAACAAGATAGCATGGTAAAGCGCAGGATTGCAAGGAGAATTCTGCTTCCCTCTAAATTCTCTTGACACAGACCAAGGGAAAAGACGACAATAAAAAGTAATTCAAGCGGATCAGCATCGCAACAGGCCTGATTTAAAAAAACCAGCAGGGAGGCCCAATGGCAGACAGCAAGGCAGTCAAGGAGTTGATGATAGATGTTTTCGAGTATCCCCATATGCCGTACTGGTTTACGATACGTCAGGCAATTGGGATCATGAAAAAGACCGTCATCGAAGCACAGAAATGCGTGCATCCGCAGGTGATTCTGGTATTTGATGAAAAGTACATTCTGATCGGCACCCTTTCAGTGAGGGACCTTCTTCGCGGTCTGACGCCCGGTATTCTCACGCCGGAATCGGAGGTGAGAAGGATAGAAGCCTGTGCCGATGAAGGTGTCCTCGCCGGACTTGAGGCAAACCTGTGCAGTGCCGAATCGAAGAAACTTCTGGAGAAGCCAATCAGCGAAATCATGGAGCCCGTCAATTCATCCGTTTCGCCGGAGGATTCCATGATTAAGGCCGCCTGCCTGATGGAGTCCCGGAACATTCAGGTGCTGCCCGTACTCGAGAACAAGAAGAAACTCGTGGGCATCGTAAGAATGATGGAGGTATTTCAGACGATAACGGGCATGGTCCTTGAAAAGTAGCCTGTCCTGACTGGCATTTTGGGACTGTTAGGCGATGACATTGGGAAGCTTTAATCGTCCTGAAAGTAGGATGGTTTGCACCTACAAAATCAAAAGGAGGGAACAATGCGATCAATCATCATTCTCGCCGTATTCGGAACTCTGCTGATGCAACCCACCGTGAGCTCCGCGGATGCGAATGCTGAGTGCCAATCAAGTTGTGCCAACGAAAAAGCGTCAAGGGACGTAAACTGCCCGTCTGGAGAAGATACTGCTATAGAGCGCGCTCAGTGCTTGCGGGAGAGCCAAGAAACCTATAATAATTGTCTCAATAGTTGCCCACCACCCACGCCTTCAGATTCTCCATCAGGGAGCTAAGCATACACTTGCTGTCCGGAAGCGTATTGTTCTTCCCGGAACCTGGACTGTTGCGGCGAGGAGGCAACCTGTATCAACGAATACCCTCGTAATTTCCATCGACATGATTTCTATGATTTTGTATCAGGCATATATTCCAGCAAGAAACTCGATAAGGGGTTCCAAGAATAAACAACCATGCTTGTGATAAAATAGGTAAGAATAGACAAAATTTAGAAACATATCCTCAGCTTCCCTACGTGTAAGCCTTCGCAGGCATTGCCATGAAAGCGATCAAACTATTCTTATCTTTAATAATCCTCGCCCTATCGGTTATTTTATGCCGTGATCTTATTGTCACTTCAATTTCCAACCAAAACTACAAAAACGATTATGCCGAACTGAACCATATCAAATACGGTCTTTTTAGCATTGACGAATGGAAACGACAAATCGCCGTAATTCTCGCCGAAGAGATCAATAACATGGATTTGTCGGAGGTTAATCAGCAGGCGCTCCGAAAGCATATAGAAACGGTTATGATTTCACTTATTGATGAGGTCGACAGGAAAGTCAGGGAGGGGCACTCGGGTTCCACGAAGGGCCGGATTAAACAATCTTTTCTCGATACTTTTGTTAGTGTGAAAGATATTAAAAAAGGCGTTCCGGCATATGCGGATATAGTCATTAATGAGATGAAGAAAGCGGAGACAAAGGAACAGCTTAAGACTGGTATAGTCAAGAAACTCGATCAATATTTCAAAACAACCTTTGGTACAAAAAACAAAGCCCAAATCAGGCGTATCCTTCAGCGGAATGATCGCAAAGATATCGAAAGCGCAAGGATTCGCCTGAGTAAACTGATTTCAAGCAATCACGATCTGATCTTTAAGGAAGCCATGCTGCTGATCCTCCTGTCGGTCATCCATTTTTCTCTGTCCGGTTTCAGCAGGCGGCCTTTGGCCCCCTCCAGTTTTATACTGCTCCTCTTGACTCTCATCCTTCTTCTGACAACCGGGGTAACCACGCCGATGATTGATATTGAAGCAAAAATCTCACACCTGAGTTTTGTGTTGATCGGGCATTCCATCCATTTTGACAATCAGGTCCTGTATTTCCAAAGCAAAAGCATTCTGGATGTATTCCGGATTATGATTACGCATAAGGATATCCTGATGAAGGCTGTCGGAGTCCTGTTGATTAGCTTCAGTGTTTTTTTCCCCCTCCTGAAAATAGCCTCGTCGTTCTTATATTATTACAATTACCGCAATGCGCAGGAAAATTCGTTAATCAGGTTTTTTGTCTTAAAATCCGGGAAATGGTCCATGGCCGATGTCATGGTGATCGCCATGTTTATGACCTATATCGGGTTTAACGGAATTATCGCGAGCCAGCTTGGCCAATTAAACGAAACGGGTCCGCAACTGGATATGCTCACCACGAATGGCACTGCTCTTCAACCGGGTTATTACTTATTCCTGACATACGTCCTTTTGGGCTTGTTTTTATCGGGATTCATAACCAGAAAACCTCACGCGGCTGCGCGGGAAAACCCAAGTCAGCGGGCGTAGCCCACGCACCAGACCGCTCTCCGTGGCTTGATCCAGGCGCTCAGGTTCGAGTGCGCGGATTGTTTCTGTGAACTATTCCTTCGACAGACAAACCGGAATCAAACATGCCGCAAAAACACCGGTCCATTGGTTAGGCGTGAACGGCTTGTGTGCGGGGCGCGGGGAGTCGCAAATTCGGCAGTTTCCGGTTGACTCACCTCAAATTCCCGGTATAATCGTTTCATGCGGGAACTTGCGAGCGGCGAAGAATTCTACGACGGGACGGCCCTTCTGGGTGATCCGGTCCACGGCTACATCTCCTTCACCACGCCGCGCGGGGCGGGGGAAAAGACCGAGAAGGACCTGCTCGACACCGCCTGGATGCAGCGCCTGCGGCAGATCTACCAGCTCCAGAGCGCGCGCTGGGTCTATCCCTCGGCCGAGCACAGCAGGTTCCAGCACTGTGCTCGGCGCCATGCACCTGGCCGGAAGGTTCGCGCGTCATCTCTATCCCTCCCTCAAGGCAGCGGTCCCTGACTGCCCTTCGGCCAATTACGTGGAAGAGTTCCTCCGCGTCGCGGCGCTGCTCCACGACATCGGCCACGGGCCCTTCGGCCATTTCTTCGACGACAATTATCTTGCGCAGTTCGATCTGACCCATGAGAAGGTGGGCCAGCACATCATCAGGACCGAACTCGCCGACATCATCAAGGCCATCCGCCGCAGCCCCACGGGAGAGTTCGCCAAGGGGGAGAGGCTGAACCCCGGACCAGGTCGCGTTTCTTATCGGGAAGGGGCCGACGGTCTCTCCGGCCCGAAGCAGCCCCGGTGGGTCGTCTTTCTCCAGCCCATGCTCTCCGGCATCTATACGGTGGACAATCTCGACTATGTCATGCGCGACGCCTACATGTGCGGCGTGGCGATCGGCGCCGTGGACATCGACCGGCTCATGTATTATACGTTCTTCACGGACAAGGGCCTCACGCTCCACAAGTCCGGCCTCTCGGCCCTGAACATGTTCCTGAACGCCCGGCTGTACATGTACACGAATGTGTATTACCACCGGACCACGCGGGCCATCGACGAGCACCTGAAGGAGCTGTTCAAGGACACCATGGCCGCTATCTTCCCCTACAACCCTGTGGAGAACCCGAAGGAATATCTCAACCTGACCGACTGGTCCCTGCTCGAAGCGGTGCAGGCGGTGGGGAAGCATCGCAGAAGGGGCCGCTGGCAACGCTCGGAACGGGAGTGGGCCGCCATCCTCTCCCGGGAGGTCAAGTGGAAGATGGCGTACGACGTCACGCTCTCGATGCGCGTGTTTGAAAAGGGCAAGACCATCATCGACGAGGCGGAACTGGCAAAGCGGATCAGAAGGAACCTGCCTCAGAAGATCAAAGGACCTGCCATTCCGCGTGGACATGGCGAGCCAGGACCCCCGGCCGGTCAACCCGCTCATGATGGGCGAGCGCCAGATCTATGTGTTCAACCCCTCGACCCGCAAAGTTGAGAAGGAGCCGCTCAAGGATTTCTTCGATTACATCCCCGCACGGGTGGTCCAGTGCCGCGTGTTCACCCTGAACCACGACCATGACCGGGAACTTGCCGAGATCGTGGACAAGGTCCTTGGGATCCAGGAAGACAGCATCAAGACGAACGTCTAGAGTGAGATCCTCCAATCCCCTCAACCGATCGATTGCCTACGTTAGGAAGACCGCACAGGCTATAGCAGGAAGTCGCAGCCAAGTTCCGGCTCGTTAATAAATACTAACTTATTGTTTATATTGAAGTAATTTGCTTGAAGATTCGTACTACTTCAGGTATATTTTATCTATATGGCAGAAGTGTCACCGCAACCATTGAAGAGCTAATCTGTCGTGACCGGGGGCCTCATCAAAATCAAGGAAGAACATAAAGTCATCGCCATCACCGTACTCGGCATCCTGCTCGTCTGGACCGCCGGCGCCGCTTATGAGGCATGGATCGAGCAGCGCGGGTCGTTTTTCCGGATGCTCCTGAACGTCACCAGCCACGATCCCTATCTCCATCTGTTCATGATCCTCTGTTTTCTTGTCTTCGGGGCCGTCATCACTCACATCCTGTCAAAACACAACCGCGCAGAGCAGGCGCTCAAAAGACAATCAACGGCCATCGAATCCTCCATGGACGGCATAGCCATTTACGACGCATCCGGGTCATACAGGTATGTAAACCAGGCGTACGCGTCGATCAACGGCTATGGTGATCCCGCCGAATTGATCGGCAAGACTTTCCGGGTCGCCTATGACGAAAAAGAAGTTGAGCGGATGGAACAGGTGCTCTTTCCCGTGCTGTTGAAGGACGGGCGGTGGCGCGGAGAGCTGATCGCGAAACGGAAGAACGGCAGCACCTATGTTCAGGAGGCATCGGTGACTCTTCTGGATGACGGCGGCCGGGTCTGCATCATCCGGGATATTACCTGGCGCAAAAAGAGCGACGAGCGCCTCCTCCGGTCCGAGAACTTCCTGAACATGACATTCAACAGTATCCGCGACCCTTTCTGTATTTTTGACAGCGAGTTCCGGGTGATCCGCGCCAACGCGGCCTATGGGGAGACGAAGAACAAACGTGTCGAAGACCTGATCGGGCGGAAGTGCTACGAGGTCCTCGAAGGCAGAGACAGGGTTTGCGAGGGGTGCGTCGTGGAACAGGTCCCTTAAGTCTTCCGACCCCTGCGCCAAGGAAAGACAGACCAAGTCCAACGACGGCACGTCGAGCTGGGTGGAGATCTACACCTATCCCATCCTGGACGAGGATCGGAAGGTAACCCATGTCATCGAGTACACGCGCGACATAACGGAGCGCAAAAAATCGGAAGAGGATAAGGGGCGTTTGATCGCGAGACTCGAATACCTGTCGCAGACGGACAGTCTCACGGGGTTGATGAACAGACGGGCATTGACGGACAGGCTCCGCTATGAAGTCGACCGCGCCCAGCGGTACAGCACCGAACTTTCCCTGATCCTCTGCGATCATCGACAGCTTCAAGGTGATCAACGACACCTTCGGACACAACACGGGCGACCGGGCCCTGCAGGTCATCGCGGCAACGTTAAAGACCGTTCTGCGGGTGGCCGACATCGCCGGACGCTACGGAGGGGATGAGTTCATGCTCATTCTGCCCTTGACCTCGGCGAAGGGCGCCGAAAGTCTTGCCGACAAACTACTCGCCGTGGTGCGGAGCGCCAACCTGCCGTACGACCATGGAACTCCGATTCGGCTCTCCATGAGCATCGGCGTTACCGAGCTGAAGGCGGGAGACATGGATTTCGAATCGCTGATCAAGCGGGCCGATGACGCGATGTACGCCTCCAAACAGAGAGGGAAGGACCGGGTAACCTGCAACAGCCCTCAATGACCTGCCGTTTCCGGGAAACGGCAGACTTTGTCTCCGGACAGTTACCGCTTCGTAACAAGTTCCTTCACCTTCCCGACGATCGCCGTATGTGATATCCCCTCATATTCCAGCAGTTCGTCCGGCTTGCCGCTCCGGGGCATTTTCCGCACCGCGAGCGAGTAGACCGGGACCCGCTCCGCGGCAAGGGCGCTCATGACGGCCTCTCCCAAACCCCCTTCGGCAAAGTGGTCCTCCACGGTAATGACCGCGCCGGTGTCGCGCGCGGCCTCGGTAAGCGCGGCGGCGTCCAGCGGCTTGATGCTGTAGAGATCGATGACGCGGATGAGTATGCCTTCCTGCTTCAGTTCCTCGTAGGCGCGAAGCGCCTCATGGAGCGTTATGCCCGCGGCCACGACCGCGGCAACGTCTGCCTTGTTCGATTTCAGGATCTTGCATCCGCCGATGCGGAACACCTCGTCCCTGCGGTAGAGCACCGGCTGTCTCTTTCCTGGTCGTGCGGATATAGCAGATGCCCGTGTGACGCGCCATCTCTTCTACGAGCTTTTCCGCCGACACGGCGTCGGAAGGGTAGAGCACGACGCTGTTCAGGAGCGTCCTGAACAGGGCGATGTCTTCAAGTCCCATCTGCGACGATCCGTCCTCGCCGATGGAGACGCCGGCATGGGAGCCGCAGAACTTGATGTTGGCGAATGAATACTGGCTCATGCGGATCTGGTCGAAGGCGCGGGACAAAAAGGCGGCAAAGGTCGAAACGAAGGGGACCTTGCCGCGGGCGGAGAGGCCAGAGCGCGTTCCGACCATGTTCTGCTCGGCAATGTACATCTCGAAGAACCGTTCCGGGTATTTTGCCTTGAACATCTCGGCATAGGTGGAGTTGCTCACCTCCGCGTCGAGCACGACCATATGCGGGAACTCGGGATAGATGCGTTCGAGAGCAATCCCGTAGGCGCGCCGTGTGGCCACTGCCTTGTCCGGAGGATATGAAACCGGCGGCGCATCGCCGGTTTTCCTCTCCACTGGGGCGGTGTTTTCCGGCGTCGCGATCCGGCCGATGGCAGTCTTGTCCACGGGACCGAGTTCCGCGAGCGCCCGGGCGAGTTCCTCCCTGTTGAGCGGTTTGCCGTGCCATCCGTTCTTATCCTCGATGAAGGACACCCCTTTCCCCTTCAGCGTTTTGGCGATGATCATGACGGGTTTTCCGGTCGTCCGCGCGGCCTGCTCGTAGGCCGAAAGGATCTGCGTAAGATCGTGGCCGTCTATCACGACCGGCTCCCAGCCGAATGCGGCGGCCCTTTCCCGGTAGATTGAGAGCTCGTGGCCGTACATGGTTTCGCCTCGCTGTCCGAGCCTGTTTACGTCCAGGATGCCGGTAAGGTTGTCGAGCTTGTAAAAGGCTGCGAGTTCCAGGGCCTCCCACTGTGAGCCTTCCGCCATTTCGCTGTCGCCCAAAAGCACATAGGTCCGGTAGGGGAGTTTGTCGATATATTTCGCGTAGAGCGCCATGCCGAGGCCGATCGAGAGGCCCTGCCCGAGGGACCCTGTGGCGGCCTCGGTGTACCGGAACGAAGGGGTCGGGTGGCCTTCGAGGGGACTGCCGAATTTCCTGAACGTAAGGAGTTCCTGTTCGGTGACCTTGCCGGCCGCGGCCCAGATCGAGTAAAAGAGCGGCGACGCATGTCCCTTCGAAAAAATCAGACGGTCGTTGTTGGGGTTAAGCGGGTTGTTGAGATCATACCTGAACGTCCCTCCGAACAAGAGACCTGTCATCAGGTCCGCCGCAGACAGCGACGAGGTGGGGTGGCCGGAGCCCGCCTCCGTGGACATGACGAGGCTGTAGTAGCGGATGAGTTTGGCGATGCCTTCCAGGTTGTTCATGATTCACCTCCGTGAATTTGCGACTATATGAGATTGGCGCGAGTTGCGATCGGGTTGTCACGTTGCGAGTTGTAAACCGCGGTAACGACTCCAGCTCATAACTCGCACCCAGCAGTTACGATGCTCTTAACTATATCAGACTTTGAATCGTCGTCTTGATGATTTCGATCATCGGGCCCGGGTATACACCGAGCCAGACAAGCAGCAGGGTGAGTAGCGCGAGAACGGCGCTGCCGCTCCGCGAGAGTTCCTCGACCGGACGCGGGACGTCCCCGGCGGCAGTAAAGAGCGCCACGACGATTCGCAGATAATAAAACAGCCCGATGACGCTGTTGATCGCGAGGGCGATCACGGCAAGCCAGAGAGCCGAGCCCACGCCGGCGGCCACAACGTAAAATTTCCCCACGAACCCTGCGGTCAGCGGGATACCCGCGAGCGAAAAAAGCATTGCGGTAAAGACCCCGGCGAGCCACGGCCGCCTCCAGACGAGGCCCTGGTAGTCCTCCAGTACGGTCCGCGTCCCGATCGGCCCGGGACAGCACGGCCACGACGCCGAAGGCGCCGAGGGTTGTGATGAAATAAGCGGCGAGATAGAATGCCGCCGCGGTAACGGCAGTCGGTCCGCTTGCAAGCACCGTCACGAGCAGATATCCCAGATGGGATATCGATGAATAAGCCAGGATGCGTTTCACGTTTGTCTGCAGCAAAGCGAGGAGGTTACCTGCGAACATGGAGGCGACGGCAATGAGCGTGATGATCAAAAAAAGCGCTGCGTGCGCGTGGATATCGATCCTGGTGAAGTAACGCAGTGCAAGGGCGAACACTGCGCCCTTCGACACGGTGGCGATGAAGGCCGTGACCGGCGCGGGCGCCCCCTCATAGACGTCGGGCGTCCACAGGTGGAAAGGAACGACGGCAAGCTTGAATCCGAGCCCCACGATGATCATCACGAGCCCGGCTAAAAACGGCGGACCGTAGACGGCGGAGGATGCAGCGCGCGAGGCGACCTCTTGAAAAGCGAGGCTCCCGGTTTCGGCATAGACCAGCGCCATGCCGAAGAGAATGAATGCAGATGACACGGCGGCCAGTATGAGATATTTGACGCCTGCTTCAACGCTGCGGTCGCTGTGCCGGAGATAGCCGGCCAGGGCATACAGCGACACGCTCAAGATCTCGATGCCGAGGAAGAACGCGGCGAAATGCGTCGCCGCCGCGAGCACCATGCATCCGAGCGAAGCCAGAAGCAGGAGGAGATAGAACTCTTCATGGTGCCCGTCATGACGCTCAAGGTATCCATACGATAAGGCGGTGACGGCCATGCCCGCCGTCAGGATCAACATCGCGTAATAAAGCGCATAGCGGTCGATGATGAGCAGCGTCGTGACTTCCCGGGGAACCACAGAGTCGGCGAAGGGAAGACTTGCGGCCGAAAGTGCAAATCCAGCCAGCGTAAGGACCGTTGTGAGCTTGTGATTGCGGTAAAACGCGATCACCAGCATTACCACGACGGACGCGGTTGCCAGGGCGATGAAGGGAAGGAGCGCTATGATATCGGTTATCGTCATGGTTTCCTTTAAGTAAAGCCAGTCATTTCCGAACGTTCCTATCGGGAATCCACATTCTATTGTCTGTCATGACTGGATTCCCGCTTAAGGCATTCGGGAATGACGGATGAAAGATTCCCCCTTTGCCCGGCCCCCTCCCACTTAAAGGCGGGTGCTCTTCGTCTTGAATAGCAGACAACACGGGTTCCACGGTGTTCAGCACCGGCCGAGGAAAAATTCCAAGCCAGAGTATTGAGACGATCATGATCGCCATCACGCCGGTCTCGCGCGCCGTCAGGTCACGGAGCTTCACGCCGTCTTTTACTTCTCCGTGGAATGCGCGCTGGACGATCCAGAGCGAGTAGACAGCGGACAATACAAGCCCTGTGGCGGCGATGACCGTTACCAGGCCGTGTGCGCGGAACGAACCGAGGAGTACCAGGAACTCGGCGACAAAATTGCCGAAGCCGGGGAGTCCCAACGAGGCCAGGGCAAAGACCAGGCCAACACCGGAGAGGCGCGGAGCCAGGGTCCAGAAACCGCCCATCCGGTCCATCTCGCGGGTGTGGATGCGCTCCTGGATCATGCCGACGATGATGAAGAGCGCGCCGGTGCTGACGCCGTGCGCCAGGATCTGCATGACGGCGCCCGAGAGCGCAGTGGCGCTGCCCGCAAAGATGCCCAGGGACACGAAGCCCATGTGGCTGACGCTCGTGTAGGCGACCAGGCGCTTGAGATCGGTCTGGCCGAATGCAAGGACCGCGCCGTAGATGATGCCGATGACGGACAGGACCAGCATGGCGGGCGCGACCTGAGCGGCGGCGCCGGGGAAAAGCGGCAGGACGAAGCGCAGTATCCCATATGCCCCGGTTTTTAAGAGTAGTCCTGCAAGGATCACGCTCCCGGCCGTGGGGGCCTCGGTGTGGGCGTCAGGCAGCCAGGGATGGAACGGGAAGGCCGGCAGTTTGACGAGGAAGGCTAGGAGGAACCCTGCCATGATCCAGAATGCGGCCGCCTGAGAGAGAGGTGTGCCGAGGAGCAGGCTGTAGTCAAAGGTGTATTGGCCGGTGCCCCTGCCGTGGATGAAGTAAAGCGCAAGAATTGAAAGCAGCATGAAGAGGCCGCCTGCCTGCGTAAAGATGAAAAACTTGAGCGACGCGTACACGCGGTTCTCGTGGCCCCAGATGTTGATCAGGAAATACATAGGCACGAGCATCAGCTCCCAGAAGAAATAGAACAGGAACAGGTCGAGAGCAAGGAACACGCCGAGGATGCCGGCCAGGATCCAGAGGAGGTTCAGGTGAAAGAACCCGACGCGCTCGCGGACCTCGGTCCAGGAGCAGACCACGGAGATGATGCCGAGGAATAGCGTGAGCGCAACGAGCAGCAGGCTCAGCCCGTCCAGGGCGAGGTGGAAACCGACCCCCAACTGGGGTATCCATGGCTTGTTCAGTTCGACAAGCCAGGTCCCGCGATCGAGCGCGACCCGCGTTGTGGAGTCCGACCACAGGAAGGCAAGGAGAACGCAGTCAAACGCGAGCGCAGAAAGCGATATCCACCGCGCCGCGGAACTGTCCTGACGATCCGCGAGCCAGGCTGCCAGCCCGCCAGCCAGTAAGATGATGATGAGCCATGCGAGAATCATAGGTGTCCGGTTTTCCTTGGTGTAGCCCCTCCCTTAACGGGAGGGGTTGGGGAGGGGCAGTACGGTACGTGTCTTGATTCTAATGAAGCATCACTATTATCCCCAAAAATACCACCGCCCCTGCTGCAAGCCCCATTGCATACCAGCGAATGTTTCCGGTCTGCGTTTTGCTCAAGACGCCGTGGACCGCTCGATTCAGGTATGCTATTCCCGTATAACCTGAATCGATCACGTCAGCCTTATTGATCTTCGCGATCCAGAGAAAAGGCCGGACGAAAAGGCGGTCATAAAGCGCGTCGAAGTCCCATCCCTGAAACCAGAATTTCCGGATCGATTCGAAAATCCAAACCCCTGACATGTCCTCCGCGTACCGGGGCGTCCGGAGGTAGAGCAGGTACGCCACGAAGATGCCCGCGAATGACACGACTGAGGCGATCATCTGGAACATGAGCTCGGTGCTTGTACCGGCATGCCCTGAGGCCTGCTCGCCGAACACAGGCCGCATGAAATTGGAGAACAGGGGCTGATTGCCCAGCGTTTCGGGCAGTTCCACGAAACCGCCGACAAGCGAGAGGACGGCGAGGATTACGAGCGGGATGATCATCCTGGATCCCGGCTTGTAACTCACTTCCCTGTTCGCTTTGCCGAAGAAGGTCACAAACACCATGCGGAATGTGTAGATCGATGTGATGAATGCCCCGACGAGACCGGCCAGCCACAGGACGGTGCCCCCGGACGGCGAGGTCCATGCCTGCCACAGGATCAGGTCCTTGCTGTAAAAGCCCGCGGTTACGAGCGGCAACGCAGCCAGGGAAGCGGCGCCGATCAGGAACGTCCAGTACGTGGACGGAAGTTTGTCCTTCAGACCGCCCATCTTGAACATGTCGTGCTCATGGTGCTGGGCCAGGATCACCACACCCGCGCCGAGGAACAGGAGCGCCTTGAAGAACGCATGGGTCATGAAATGGAACATGGCCGCTGACCAGGCGCCGACGCCCAGCGCGAGGAACATGTATCCGATCTGGCTGATCGTGGAATAGGCAAGGACGCGCTTGATATCACGCTGGACCAGGGCGCTGGAGCCGGCCATGAGGAGGGTAACCGCGCCGATCACGGCAACGGCGGACTGGACAGCGGGCGCCAGCTCAAAGAGCGCGTGGGTGCGTGCGATCAAATACACGCCGGCGGTGACCATTGTCGCCGCATGGATAAGGGCGCTCACCGGCGTGGGGCCCGCCATGGCGTCGGGCAGCCACGTTTGGAGCGGTAACTGCGCGGATTTGCCGAGAGCGCCTCCCAGGAGGAGCGCCGCCGCAAGGACGGCCGTGTCGGAACCTGAGGGCCACGCTACTTGCGCGGCCTGCATCAGCTCACGGATATTGAGCGTGCCCAGGTTGGTAAACAGAAGAAAAAGGCCGAGTGCCATTGCCGTGTCGCCGATGCGGGTCACGATGAAGGCCTTGCGCGCGGCCCTGCCGTTTGCGGGATCGGAGTACCAGAAGCCGATCAGGAGATAACTGCAGAGCCCCACGCCTTCCCATCCGAGGTAGAGCAGCACGAGGTTGTCGGCGAGCACGAGCGTAAGCATGGCAGCCCACGAAAAGGTTCATATAGGCAAAGAAGCGGCTGTAGCCTTCTTCCTCGAACATGAACTCGGCGGAATAGAGATGGATCAGAAATCCCACGATCGTGATGACGAGGACCATGACCAGCGACAGAGGGTCGAGCGTGAATGAGACCGCCGGTGCATAGCCGTCGAACTGCATCCAGGTCCAGAGCGTCTGGTTGAGGGCATTCCCGTCCGGCGGGTCGCTGATGAACGCGATCGTCATGAGAATGGCGAGAAGCGCGGACAAGCCCACGGAACCGGCGCCGACGAGGGCGGAGGTGGTCTTCGAAAGACGCCCTCCCAGCAATGCCAGGACAAGGAACCCGGCGAAGGGCAGGGAGGGTATTAAAAAGAGTAAGTCGTTCATGGTTCAGAGTTCGGAGCGAAAACAGCTATCCTTTCATTTTGCTCGCAGCGTCCGCGTCCAGCGTCTTGAAGCTGTGATGCATCTGGAGCACGAGTGCAAGGCCCACGGAAACTTCAGCAGCCGCCATGGTCAGGATAAAGATGAACATGACCTGGCCGTCAACCTGCCCCCAGCGGGCACCGGCGACAATAAAGGCCAGCCCTGCGGCGTTCAGCATGATCTCAACGCTCATGAGCATGTACACCAGATTCCTGCGGTAAGCACGCCGATCAGCCCGAGCGCGAAGAGGACCGCGGCGAGCATAAGGCCGTGTTCCATGGGAACGTTTGCGATCATCGAACTTCTCCTGTATTGATCACATGGTTCGTCGCCGATGAATCTACGGGCCAGTGCCTAAAAAGTGGATTCCGATCAGAATTCATACGGAAGACTGAAAATCATCGCACTTATATTCAATGTTTATGCGGCCTGCCCAAATGGTACGCGCCGATCAGTCCGGCCAAGAGCAGCATGGACGCCAGCTCGACGCCGATCACATAAGGCCCGAAGAGCGCGATCCCGACCTGTTTCGGCGTCACCATCGGCCTCGGCGGAGAGGCGCTCCCGCCCGGCAGTGAACAGATAGATAAGTTCCCCCGCAAGGACCGCGCACAGGAACGACGGCCCGGTCCATGTCCCAGGCCGGAGCCACTCCGCTTCCTGCTTGGCCGCCTGGGCACCGAGGTTCAGCATCATGATGACAAATACAAAAAGCACCATGATGGCCCCCGCGTAGATGATCACTTCGAGTGCCGCAACGAAGGGCGCTCCCAGGGAAAAGAAGATGATGGCCACGGCGAGGAGCGAAACGACCAGGTACAGGAGCGCATGGACCGCGCTTTTCCTGGTGATGACCAGGAAGGTCGAGATGACCGCGACGAGCGCGGAAATATAAAAAAGAAGATTCATAATTTATAAGGATGTCATCCCCGTCATGCTTCAGAGCGGGAATCCATTTTAATACGTGAACAGTGGATTCCCGATAAAGGCATTCCCGGATGATAAACTCTGTTAGTGTTTGCGTTTACGGCATCAAGCTCTTCGTATCGACAGGCGGTCTCTTCATTCTCCGCCTCGCCCTTGCCTTTTCCTTTTATGGACAGACCCGCGACCCGGTAGAAATTGTAGTCATGGTATTTCCCCGGTCCGCTGATGAGGAGTTCTTCCTTCTCATAGACGAGGTTCTGCCTCTTGTACTCGCTCATCTCAAAATCCGTCGTGAGCTGGATCGCGTAGGTCGGGCACGCCTCCTCGCAATAACCGCAGAAGATGCAGCGCGAGAAGTTGATCCGGAAGAACTCGGGATACCGCCTGCCGTATTCGTCCTCGGTCGCCTGGAGCGAGATGCAGTCCACCGGGCACGCCGCGGCGCAGAGGTAGCATGCAACGCAGCGTTCTTCGCCGTCCGGGTCACGGGAGAGGATGATCCGTCCGCGCCACCGGGGAGGGATGTAGGGCCTCTCCTCGGGGTACTGGATCGTCACCCGCTTGCGGAACATGGTCAGGAAGACCGTCCAGATTGTTTTCAGGATACTGAGCATACCGTATCTCCAGGTCTCGTACAAAAGCTGTCATTCCCGATGGTTCTATCGGGGATCCAGTTTATTGATTGTACCGGACAACGCAGACGATTCCGGACGATTCCCGCAATGCGGGGCAGGCCGGCAGAGCACCGCATCTGAATCTTGAACATGAGCGCCGTGTGACGTCATACGTGAATCGTCCATCTATGCCTGTCCTTTCATCAGTACCACAGCCCCTGTCACCACGAGATTCACCAAGGACACCGGCAGCATCACTTTCCATCCGAACGACATAAGCTGATCGTACCGCGGCCGGGGAAGGGATGCCCGAAGCAGCACGAAGAAACAGATGAAGAGGAATGTCTTGATCAGGAACCAGACAAGCGGCGGAAGAACCGGCCCCAGCCAACCGCCGAAGAACAACGCAACCGTCAGCGCCGAGATGAGCGTGATGCCGAGATACTCGCCCACGAAGAACATGCCGAACTTGAGGCCCGAGTATTCCGAATGGTAGCCGGCGACGAGCTCGCTCTCCGCCTCGGGCAGATCGAAGGGCAGGCGGTGCGTCTCAGCGATGCCGGCGATGAAGAAGACCACGAAGCCGATGAACTGCGGCGCAACGAACCAAGCCGTGTCGCTGCGCCTCGACGATCTCGCGGAGGTTGAACGATCCCGCGAGCATGACCACGCCCATGAGCGACAGTCCCATGAAGACCTCGTAGGAGAGCATCTGCGCCGAGGCGCGCAGTCCGCCCAGCAGGGAGTACTTGCTGCCCGACGCCCAGCCGGCAAGCGCGACGCTGTACACGCCGAGAGACGACATGGCGAGGAAGAACAGGAGCCCGATGTTCAGGTCCACGACCTCGATGCCCGGCGCAAAGGGAATGACGGTGAAGGACATCAGGACGACCACGACGATCACCGCGGGCGCGATGATGAAGACTGCCTTGTCCGCAAAGGGCGGTATCCAGTCTTCCTTGGTGAAGACCTTGATCATGTCCGCGAGGACCTGCAGGAGCCCGAACGGCCCTACGCGGTTCGGGCCGTAGCGGTCCTGCCACAGGCCCAGGAGCCTGCGCTCGAGCCAGATCAGCAGCCCCCCGATCGTCAAGACCACGATGAGGACGCCGAAGAGGACGAAGAGTTGTCTGCATAGCTTCCGACATGCTATCCTGTCTTTCCTATTCTACTATATCCCGGCGAGAAAAAGTCCGGCAGCCCGGATTGGTTCGAGTACAAACCGGCCATGCCCGCTGGCATTTCCGCGGCGATTTTCGCTCGCAACCCGGTACTTTTCGTATCCGATCGGCAGCTCCACCGCGTCTCCCTCCGCAACCTGAAGCCTCTTTGCGTCGTCGGGATTGAGCGCGAGATAAGGTTTCGGTGCGCGCTCGGCAATGCCGGGGGAAAGGATGCTCAATTCCTCGGAGCCGAAAATATGATGGAGAGGCACGATGAGCCATTCGCCTGCTCTTGGCTTAAAGGCATCCGGTACCGCAGAGTAAAATGGAACGGCTTTCATTTTCTGGGGTTCGATCAGTCTCTTCCCCGGATCGCCTCCGCGTAAGGGGCCGCCGACTTCCTGCTGGAACTTGTTCAGGGCCTGGACGGAATTCCACCCAGGCGACCAGTAGCGGGAGATGAGCGGCGCGGGCGGACGGCGTTCATAGCCTTCCATCGAGAAGGACAAAGGAGAATCAGGGTCGTCGGTCGGTTTTGGTTCGTGCAGGCTCGACGTTCGCAAGCATGGCTGTCCTGCCGCTGTACCGGTGGGGCTGGCGGGGGACCTTCTGTCCGGATATCCGGAAATCCGCGGACGGTGCGATGTCCTTGATAGGGGCGAATACAGGAAAGGTTTCGGCTATTTCGTTGATCAGGTCATCGAGCGACTGCCGACTGTCGACTGCCGGCTTCCCGGCTGATTTCATAATATCCTGGATCCATTTCCAGCTTTCCTGGATATCGTGATCGGGCGTGAAGACCTGGTAATAGCGCTGCGCCCGGCCTTCATTGTTCACGAGCGTGCCCGCGGCTTCGGCAAAGGTGCCGGCCGGGAGCGCAACGTCGGCCCTGGCGGAAGTCGGATGAACCAGGTGATCGATGACGATGACGTTTTTCGCCCTGTTCAGGAAATCATCGACTGATTTTTTATCTGCTCTGCGATAAAGATCGTTTTCAAGAATGATGACGGTATCGTCCACCTCGCCCTGCCATCCCCGCGGGAGAGGGGGCCGTCAGCAGCTCGTCCATATTTTCCCCGCCCATGAGCCCCAAGCCGATGCTGTTGCATTCAGGGGCCGTGAAACAGAGCTCGGCCGGGTTGCCTGCCTCGCAGAGCGACCACGCGATGTTTGCGGCGGCCTGGATGATAGCCTCGCTGCCGAGGCTTGCGCCGGAGATGATGAGAGGCCGTTTTGCGCTCTTGAGCGCCTCGGCGATTTCCTTCGCCCGTCTCAGAAATACTCATCGCGAAGACCGGGCACGGCCGGCGCCTGCGGGTCCAATTCGTGGGCAACGGCGAAGCCGAGCCTGGCAAGATCATTCGGAGCGGCATGCCAGGCCTTCGTTGCGATTTCGTCGAGCTTGGTGTTCATCGCCGATGCGATGTACAGAGGCCCGGTGTCGTCCTGCAGGGCGCTGCGCACGGCGTTGTCGTCCCACGCCGGAATGCGCATTTTCTCCGTCAACTCTCTGGGCTTGTTTCGTACGGCCTGGCGCAGCGCCAGGTCGAGCAGGGGGGCGGTGTTCGTAAGATCTTCGCCGAGAACGAGCACCGCGTCCGCCATTTCAACCTCATGGAGGGAAGGCGTGCGCGCAGGGCCTTTCTGAAGAATGTCGATCATGAGCGTGACGAGCCTGTGTTCGTGCGGCGACATCCCCGAGTAAAAGTTCTCCGGGCCGACGAGCGTCCGCAGAGCAAAGTTCGATTCAAGCGATGCGCGGGGAGAACCGATGCCGATAACGCGTTTGCTCTTCGGAAGGATGTCGCTGATGTGCTGGAGGGCGGTTTCTTTAGAGACAGGATGTACCCCCTCACCCCAGCCCTCTCCCACGAGGGGAGAGGGTGTAGCCCCACCGGACGTAGCCCCTCCCTCTATGGGAGGGGTTGGGGAGGGTACTTTGATCAGCGGCTTTCTGATCCTTCTGCCGCTGTTCACGAACTCGTAGCCGAACCGGCCGCGGTCGCAGAGAAAGTAGCCGTTCACCTCGCGGTTGTAGCGGTTCAGGATCCTTCGCAGCGTGCCGTACCGCTCGCCGGGAATGGTGTTGCAGCCGAGGCCGCAGTGGACGCAGACCGAGGGCGCGGTCTGGAGGTCCCACTTGCGCGTGTAGTGACGCTTGAGCGTCTTGTCGGTGAATACGCCGGTCGGGCAGACCTCGACGAGGTTGCCGCTGAACTCGCTTTCGAGCGCGCCGTCCTCGTGGCGGCCGAAGTAGACGTGGTCGTGCGAGGCGAATGCATCGAGGTCCCGGCCGCCGGCGTAGTCCCGGTAGAACCGGACGCAGCGGTAGCAGGCGATGCAGCGGTTCATCTCGTGGTTGACGAAGGGCCCGAGGTCCTGGTTCCGGTGCGTCCGCTTCTTGAAGCGGGTCCGGCGATAGTTGTGGCCGGTCATCACGGTCATGTCCTGGAGGTGGCACTCGCCGCCCTCGTCGCAGACCGGGCAGTCGTGGGGATGGTTCAGCATCAGCCACTCGATCACGCTCGCCCGGAAGGCCCGTGCCTCGGGGTCGTCGATGGATATGCGCAGGCCCTCGGCCACCGGCGTCATGCAGGACATGACGATCCTGCCGCGGGTGTCCTTCTCGTCCTTGAACTCTTCACCGCGCACTGCCGGCAGGCGCCCACGGAGTGCATGGCCGGGTGCCAGCAGAAGTAGGGAAGGTCGAAGCCCAGGGAGAGGCAGGCCTTGAGCAGGTTCTGGCCTTCCTTGACCTGGTAGGGCTTGTTGTCGATCAAGTAGATCGTGAGTCAATCAGCTTATCTCCACGGGCACCTTTTCTCTCGAATGTGCCTCTCGAAATCCTCCCGGAAGTACTTGATCGCGCTCTGGAGCGGCTCGACCGCGCCGGGCGCGAGGGCGCAGAACGTATTGCCGGGGCCCAGGAGCCTGCACTGCTGCGCCAGGATGTCGATGTCGCCGGGCTCGCCCTGGCCGTTCTCGAGCGCGCGGAGGATCTTTGCCAGCCACGGCAGGCCGTCGCGGCAGGGCGTGCACCAGCCGCAGGACTCCCGGGCGAAGAACTTGATCAGGTTATGCACGAAGCCGACCGGGCAGGTCCTGTCGTCGAGCACGATCATCGTCCCGGTGCCGAGCCGGCTCCCGGCCTTCATGACCGAGTCGAAGTCCATCGTCACGTCGAGATGGTCGGAAACGAGAAAGTCCGTTGACGCGCCGCCGGGGATGACGCCGCGGAACTGGTAGCCGTCCTGCATTCCGCCCGCGTGTTCCTCGAGCAGCTCCCGGATCGTCACGCCCATGGGCAGTTCCCAGATGCCCGGTTTCTTGACCCGGCCGCTCACGCCGTAGAGCTTGGTGCCGCTGTCCGCGCTCTTGCTCAGGCCCTTGAACCAGTCGGCGCCGTTGTTCACGATGTGCGGTATGTTCGCGACGGTCTCGACGTTGTTCACGATCGTGGGTTTGCCGAAGAGTCCGCAGACCTGGGGGAAGGGCGGCTTCGCGCGCGGGGTGGCGCGCTTGCCTTCGAGCGCGTTCAGGAGGGCGGTCTCCTCGCCGCAGATGTAGCGGCCGGCGCTGCCGTGGAGGCGCAGCTCCAGGTTGTAGCCGGAGCCGAGGATGTTCTTGCCGAGATACCCGTTCTCGTAGGCTTCGGCGATCGCCTGTTCCAGACGCTTGACCGCAGAGCTTGTACGCCCACCGGAGGAAGATGAAGGCCTGCTCCGCCTCGATGGCATAGGCGCTCGCGATCACCCCTTCGATGATCTGGTGCGGGTCGCCTTCGAGCAGCAGCCGGTCCTTGAAGGTGCCGGGCTCCATCTCGTCGGCGTTCACGACAAAGTACTTGGGACGCCGCGCGTCCGGGCCCATCGGCACGAAGCTCCACTTGGCGCCGGTGGGGAAGCCCGCGCCGCCGCGGCCGCGCAGGTTCGATGCCTTCACGATGTTCTGCACGTCCTGCGGCGTCATCGCGAGCGCCTTGCGCACGGCCTGGTAGCCGCCGGCCTTCTCGTAGTCCTTCAGAGAGAGGGGCTCCTGGCCGGGACGGATGTTTTTTGTGAGCGGTCTGTTCCATGAAAACCTGCTAACCGTCATTCCCGAATGCTTCTATCGGGAATCCAGAGACTCTGAGCCACACTCGCATCGCGCTGCCGCACTCGTAAACGCTGAGTGCAGGCTGGATTCCCGCTGGAGCCTGCCTCAGCATGATTGAAGCGGGGCGGGAATGACGGATCCTGTCGTGATGGCAATTAAATACTGACTCATTTATATTTCTCCAGTATCTCGTCCATCTTCTCCGGCGTCACCGGGCCGTACAAGTCCTCGTCCACCATCATGGCCGGGGCGCGGTCGCAGGCGCCCAGGCACGAGATCGGCAGCAGGGTGAACCGCTTATCCGCGGTCGTCTCGCCGAATGCGATGCCGATCCTGGTCTTCAGGACGTCCAGCAGGGGGTCGTATCCCATGACCCAGCAGCTAGATGCTGTCGCAGATCAGGATCACGTGCCTGCCGACGGGCCTCCGGAAGATGAAGCTGTAGAACGTGGCCACGGTATCCAGCTCGTCGGCGTCATCTCGAGCAGCGCCGCGGCGTCCTTCACCGCCTCGTCCGACACCCAGCCGCGGTGCGCTGGACGATGTTCAGCGCCTCGACGGAAGCCGAGCCTTCGTCGCGCAGTGGGCAAGCTCGGCGTTGATTTCCTGTATTTCTTTTTCTGACAGCATGTGAAATTTTGACGAAGGTGTCATTCCGGGCTTGACCCGGAATCCATGTTAAATGAATCTCCGCTTTCGCGGATGACAGCGTTCTCACGTCATCAGCCCTGTCTGCGGATTATTATCTGTCCACATCCGCCAGGATGAAATCGATGCTCCCCAGGATCGCCAGCAGATCGGCGATCATCAGCCCTCGGCTAATCTGCGGCACCATCTGCAGGTGCGGGAACGAAGGCGTGCGGATGCGCGTGCGGTACGATACGGTGCTGCCGTCGCTGATCAGGTAGTAGCCGTTGTTCCCCTTGGTCGCTTCGATGCCCATGAACGCCTCGCCCGGCGGGATCACCGGCCCCCAGCTCACGCCCAGGAAATGGGTGATGAGCGTCTCGATGTCGTGCATCGTGCGTTCCTTGCGCGGCGGCGTCGTCAGCGGATGGTCGGACTTGTACGGTCCCGCGGGCATGTTGTCCACGCACTGCTCGATGATGCGCAGGCTCTGGCGCATCTCTTCGACGCGGACCACGCCGCGGTCGTAGCAGTCGCCGTGGACTGCCGTGGGGATGTCGAACTCGAAGTTCTCGTAGCCGGAGTAGGGCCGCTTCTTGCGGAAGTCCCATTCGAACCCGCAGGCCCGCAGCCCGGGTCCGGTCACGCCCCAGTCGATCGCCTCATCGAGCGTATAGGCGCCGACGCCCTTGGTCCGCGCCTTGAAGATGCTGTTCTGCATCACGATCGAGTCGTATTCCTTGAGCCGCGGCGGCAGGTACTCGAGGAAGTCCCTCACGAGGCCGTCCCAGCCCTTGGGCAGGTCCTGCGCCACGCCGCCGATCCGGAACCATTCGGGATGCATGCGTCCGCCGCAGACCGCCTCGATGATGTCGAAGATGCGCTCGCGGTCGGTGAACATGTAGAACACCGGCGAGATGGCACCCACGTCCTGGGCAAAGGTGCCGTACCAGACGAGGTGGCTGGCGATGCGGAAGAGCTCCGCCAGCATCACGCGGATCGTCTTCGCCCGGTCGGGGACCTCGATGCCCGCAAGCTTCTCCACGGCCAGCACGTAGGCAAGGTTGTTCATGACGCCGCCCAGATAGTCGACGCGGTCGGTGTAGGGGATGTAGGTGTGCCAGGTCTGCCGCTCGGCCATCTTCTCCGCGCCGCGGTGGTGGTAGCCGATGTCGAGCACGGCGTCCATGATCGTTTCGCCGTCGAGCTGGAGGATGAAGCGGATAAGGCCGTGGGTGCCGGGGTGCTGCGGACCGAGGTTCAGGAACATGAAGTCCGTGTCCTCGGACTCGCGCGTCATGCCCCAGTCCTCGGGCCTGAACTGGAGCGCAGTTTGTTCGGCAAGCTCCTTCTCGTCGGGCAGGCGGAAGGGACCCATCTCGGTCGCCCGCGCGGGGTGCTCCTTGCGCAGCGGATGGCCCTGCCAGGTCGGCGGCATCAAGATCCGGTTGAGGTGGGGATGGCCGTCGAAGCTGATGCCGAACATGTCCCAGACTTCGCGCTCGTACCAGTCGGCCGATTGCCAGATGCCGGTGATCGGTGGGAAGCGACGGGGCGTCGCCCTTCAGAGGCACCTTGATCCGGATATCGTCGTTCCGGTCGTAGGAGAGGAGATGGTAGACGACCGTGAAGTCGCTTTCCGGCTGGCCCGGGCGATGGCTCCGCACACGTTCGTCGATGGCCGTGAGATCGTAGAGCATTTTAAACGGACGGTCGATGCCGTTTTTCAGATGACGCAGGACATCGCGGATGCTGTTCTGAGCAACCCAGAGCGTCGGGATATTGTCGCGCGTGGGCTGGACAGCGAGGATTGCCTCGCCGAAGGTTTTTTTTAATTCGTCGATGATCGAGTCGTTCGGGGTCATAGAATATGTAAATCTTTTTTACCGCAGAGGGCGCAGAGGATGCAGAATACAAAGAAAATGGAAAATCGAAATAAAAGAGATTATGCGACCGTATCTGTGCTTAAATCTATTCGACAAAATTCCTGAAATCCCCGCCGCGTCTGTCTCCTTTACGGGAAACTATGCCGCAGCTATACTTCATCAGGCGGCCGCAGGATCGTCGCCTTTCTGCGCTCTTCGCGCTTCAGGTCCCGCATGCACGGCATCTCCGGCCTCACCACGCTCTGCGGGCCCGCAACCCAGCTCAGCGGCCGCCGTTCCTTGCCGACCTTCTCGCGGAGCATGAGAAGACCTTCCATGAAGGCGTCCGGTCGCGGCGGGCAGCCCGGCACGTAGACGTCGACAGGCAGGAACTTGTCCACGCCCTGGACCACGCTGTAGATGTCGTACATGCCGCCGGAGTTGGCGCAGGAGCCCATGGAGATGACCCAGCGGGGCTCCATCATCTGTTCGTAGAGCCGCTTGATGACCGGCGCCATCTTGATGAAGACCGTCCCGGCGACGATCATCATGTCCGCCTCGCGCGGCGTGCCGCGCATCACCTCGGCGCCGAACCGGGCGATGTCGTACTTGCTCGTGATGCTCGTGGCCATTTCGACGTAGCAGCAGGAGAGGCCGAAATTGAAGGGCCAGATGGAATTCTTCCTGCCCCAGGCAAGCATGTCCTGGAGCCGGGTGAGGACCAGGCTTTTGCGGACGGCGTCTTCGACGGAGTCGTGATCCGGGTTTGGTGAGGGAATAGTGCATAGTTAGTGAGTAGAGTAAGATCAGCGTTCAGAGTTCAGAGTTAAATGCCTGGAGCGATGAAAATGCTTCGTACTCCGAACTTTGAACACTGGACTCTGAACTGTGTTTTAACGAACGCCCCCATTCCAGCGCGCCGAGTTTCCATATATATACCAGCGCGGCCGCCAGGATCGCCGATGAAGATCAGCATTTCCGCAGTAGCCGGTCCAGCCGGTCTCGCGGATCGACACGGCCCAGGCGAAGATGAACACCGCTTCCAGGTCGAAGATAACGAAGAACATGGCGATGAGATAGAACTTGATGTCGAAGCGCACGCGCGCCGTGCCCGTGGACACGATTCCCGACTCGTAGGGTTCGTCTGTCTGCTTTTCCCGGTGCCGCTCGCCGAGCATAGTAGGAAAGCGCGATCATGACCCGCCACCATGAGAACGACCGCGGCGAAATACACGCCGAGGGGCCAGAGAGATGCAGCGCTCGTCATTTGCTCCGTCATGAGAAAAGAATATCACAGGGGGGATGAAAGTCAAGGAATTCATTGTTTCTTAGGGCGGGGAAAGCCCGTGTTTCCTCGTTAAAAAGAACCCGGCGTTTCGTGGTTTTTTCCGCACCCTCAGGATCATCCGTTGCACAAAAAAAGGCGGGGCATTGCGGCCCCGCCTTTCGATGAGCTACTTTGCCGTGCTCCCGCCGTACCGCTCATTGTAGAACTTCTGGATCTTATCGAGCTGCTCCTTGGTCATTCCCTTGATGTACCACTCATGCCGCACATCGGATTCGAGGTATTTCTTTTCGATCTCACTGTACAGCTCCGGTCCCGCAACCCGCTTCACTTCGGGTAGAAACTCGGTGTAGAAGTTTTTAGCTACGTCGTAAATGCCGTGCCACCAGGCATAATCAGGGCCGGACATGGCCGCCCCGTGGCGCGCCCGGCGGCCTTCATGGTGCCAGAGTTCCCAGTAAATCCAGTCCAGTTTGTCGTCGAAGTTCGCTTTGGTAATCTTGCCCTTGTCCATCAGTTCCTGTCTGATCGCCGTTGCCGGCTTCGCGAATTTATCGTCATACATGTTGACGAGGTTGTCGAACTGCTTGTAGAAGCCCGTTATGAAAGGCTCCGAATGGCAGCTTGCGCAGACATCCTTCATGCTGTCGCGCCGCTTGTCCGCATTTTCCATTTTCTTGGAAATCGGCGGCCGGAGCGTCCAGCTGATGCGCGTGCCGACGTCGTGCGTCACCGGCTGGTTCGGCGTGGCGCTGATGTGGCAGGTTGAGCAGGTCGGCGCCGCGGTATAGTCCTTGCCCACGACCCACTTGTCCTTGTGCATGTTCATGCGGTCCTTGAATGCCTCGTAGAGGATTCCGTGCTTGGATTCCTGGTAGACCTCCATCTGCGGATGGTCGGGTCCCAGGTGGCATTTGCCGCATGTCTGGGGTTCACGCGCCTGCGCCTTCGAGAAGCTGTGACGCGTATGGCAGGCTGAGCAGGAACCCTTGGAGCCGTCCGGATTGATGCGGCCGATACCGGTATTGGGCCAGCTGTCCGTGTCGAGTTTGCCGTTCGCCAGGACCTTCACATTCGACCCGTGGCACTGCCGGCAACCCACGGCCACGGCCTCGGGTCCGCCGACGACTTCTCCGAGATAGTTGTCCGCGGAATTGAGGATGTCTGCCGCTTTTGCGTGGTGGCTTTCGGTCATCTCCTTCACTTCCTTGGGATGACACTGCGAGCAGTCCTTGGGAGTCACTAAAACCGCGATGGTAAACCCGTTATGCTGCATCGCGTCCGGATCGGTCTTCTCAGCCTTATGACAGGTAAAGCAGTCGACGCCCTTCTCCGCATGTTTGCTCAGACGCCACTCCTGAACGAACGACGGAGACTGCGCCTCATGGCAGGCGATGCATTGCTTGGCCTCCTTGGAAATCGGCCCCTTTGCCTTCGCGGCCTCTGCCAGTGGCGCATACAAGATGATGCCGATACCGAGCACTGCGAGTAATGCCCAAAGCTGTTTGCTGCGTTCCATAATATCCTCCTTATTGTAGAATGTATAACAGCTGTTCTTACTGGTCATCCTTTTTGTTGCAGTCCGGTGCATGACTCATACAGAGTCATCACTAAACGCAGACATCGCTTTCTAGTGTAGCACAAAAAATTTACAGTGTTTATCTTATCAATATGTTTTCAGAAAAAATCACGCCGGGAGTCTAATATGTTCCCCTGACATTCTGTATGATTCAGATCATAATTTTATGTCTCGGATAGTATCCTGGTCATTACCACGGGAGGGGCTCGGGAGGAGCCCTAAGAAAGCAGTGAATTTCAGAAGCTTATCGCAATTTTACCTTGACTTTGAAGCGCTTATAATCTATATTATGCACCGTATGAGGAGGGTGCTATGACGAAGGCGGACATCATCTCCGAGGTTTTTGACAAGGTCGGCTTGCCGAAACAAGACGCAGAAGAGATGGTCGAGATGATTCTGGATTTGGTTAAGCAGACCTTGAAAGACGGTGAGACCGTGAAGCTTTCCGGTTTCGGAAACTTTGTGGTCCGGAAAAAGAATTCAAGGAAAGGCCGCAATCCGAAAACAGGCCAGGAAATTGAAATCACGCCGAGAAAAGTCGTCAGCTTCAGACCCAGCATGATTTTTAAAGAGCATGTCATCGAAACCCCAACAGCAACAGCCGAGTAAACTGTTTTACCGGATCGGCGAAGTGAGCCGGCTTACCGGACTTGAGCAATACGTGCTTCGCTACTGGGAGACGGAATTTCCGCAGATTAAGCCGGTCAAGGCCAAATCGGGGCAGCGGCTTTATTCAAAAAAGGACTTGGACAATATCCTCCTGGTTAAACAGCTCCTGTATAAAGATGGCTTTACTATTGCCGGGGCCCGAAAGAAACTGAACGGGAAAGATGAGCAGGACAACACCTTGTCTGTGATTGAGTCTGCGAAGAGTGAACTGAGAGAGATTCTGGAAATACTCAAATAAGATCAACAGCTATATCGGGGCGTGGCGCAGCCTGGTAGCGTACTCGCTTGGGGTGCGAGTGGTCGGCCGTTCAAATCGGCTCGCCCCGACCATTATAAAAAGCCCGTGAATAGCGTTATTCACGGGCTTTTGCCATTTCTATTATAGTTCCATAAATAAGACTTGGGGGCGAAAATGGGGCATTACTTGGTCCCGAGAGCGCCTATATATTCCCCTTAGTCAACATTCCTGGCTGAAGTTTCCATTAATTGCAACCCATTCTTCGCAACAACCAATAATACGTCCAGGAGTTTGTATATAATAAAATTATAAAGACGGTTTAGTATGAAAAAAAGCAGATACATAGTAGCAGCACTTGTTGTTGCTTCCTTATGTTCGATATCCGTCGCAGGCATCGGCAGGGTGTCAATAAAAGAATGGGATGTACCGACACCGAACTCATTTCCCCATGACCCCGCCGTGGGGCTGGATGGAGCGCTGTGGTACACCGGCATGTTTGCCAACGTTCTGGGAAGGCTGGACCGAAAGACAGGAACAATCAAAGAGTACCATTTGAAGGTTCCAGGTTCAGGTCCCCACGGTCTCGCAGCGGACAAGAATGGAGACATCTGGTTCACCGCGAACGCCAGGGGCTACATCGGCAGGCTGAATCCGCAGACGGGCGAGGTGAAGGAATATTTCATGCCCGACAAAGCGGCCCGGGACCCGCATTCGTTGGCCTTCGACGAAACAGGTATTCTCTGGTTTACCATGCAGGTGAGCAACTTTGTCGGAAGACTCGATCCAAAGACCGGCATCATCACCTTGAAGCCATCACCTACTCGTAGTTCGAGGCCCTACGGCATTGCCGTGAACTCAAAAGGAGTCCCGTTCTTCTGTGAATTCGGAACGAACAAAATCGGGAGCATCGACCCGGCGACGATGAAGATCACCGAATACTCTCTGCCTAAGGGAGCCAAGCCTCGACGACTTGCTATTGCCCACGATGATGTGATCTATTATTCGGATTATGGACGCGGATATCTCGGAAGGCTGGATCCGAAGACCGGCAAGGTTGAGGAGCGACCTTCGCCCGGAGGCCGGGGTTCCGGGCCGTACGGCATTACGATAACTCCGGACGGGATGGTCTGGTACAGCGAAACAGAAGTTCAGCCGAACAGGGTCGTCCATTTCGACCCGCGTACGAAAGAGTTTTCCGCATGGAATGTCCCCTCAGGAGGCGGAGTAATCCGCAACATGGCGGCAACTTCGGATGGAGAAGTTTACATCGCATGCAGCGGCTTGAACAAGATCGGAATTGTGACTATTGAGCGCTGATTTGCGTTGCCCCGGAACGAATAAGGGAAGCATGGAAATAGAACGTTCTTCACGACACTCCGGCATATTCAAATATATCTTCCTGTATCAAACATTCTCATTCTGTGAATACTGTAACTACCCGATCCGTACATACCCAATCGACATCGTTGACATCGGTAAGCATCAGTCATATATTTGTATGGAATAAATATTGTTAGCGCCCGATTATCATCGACATGTGACGGTAGCAGGCATTGTTCGGTGCCTAATCGACACGGTATAAGCTTGTAGGCGTCGCGGATCAAAAATAATCATTCGGAAAAATCAAATGCTGTTTCTGTACCTTTGGAGCGCGCTTATCCTGAAGCGGTTGAATTCTTATTTACCCAACTCGCAAAGTACAATCAGTATGGAAAAAAACGCCCTTATAAATACCGTATTCTCTGCCCTTGACTTTGCAACTTAATTCCAAGACATGTAAATGTGTTATGCTTAATATAATTGGATCAAGTGCAAACTGAGTGGGTAATTTTGAGCCGTTTTTAATCAGATTTCAGGAAGCATACAGGTCAACACCTTGAGACGAAGATATTCTTCATCTCGAAGACCATAGGCACGACGCTGAATGACCCTGATCTTGTTGTTCAGGCCTTCGACAAAGCCGAGCGCGACTTTGTTCTCGGGTTTGCAGAAGGCGGCGATGCCGTCCCAATGACGTTCGACCATCTTGGCGAACTTTTCATAGGGCTTGAGACGTTGCCATTTTAACGAAGCCTTCCAGTTGTCGAAGAACTTTCTGGCCCAGGCTTCCGACTGATAGTCCCAGAGCTGCCCAAACTCCTCCTTGAGGATGTAGGCAGTATTAAGCCGCTTGTTAGCGGCCAAAAGCGTTTTTAACGATCTTCTCCCATCCGTAGTAAGGTTCTCGCGATGGGAGAGAAGCGTATATTTCTGACCCTTGATGAACTTACGATTTTTGCCGGTCAGTCTGGCGTATTCGCTCTTTCTAATTTTGTCCAAGGCTTCGTTCAGGTGCCTTATGACATGGAACTTATCGTAGAGGATGGCCGCCTGTGGAGCTTTCTGGCGTGTGGACTTTTCAAACGGCTTCCACATGTCCATGACCGCAAGCCGTATTTTCCTGGCCTTTTTGCGGCTCCGAGCCACTCGAAGAAGCGGTTTAGGCTTTCTTCCGAGCGGTCTTCTCCTCCGAACCAGATGGGCCGACGCCTCTCCAGATCGCTGACCACGATCCGGTAGGTATGGCCCTTGCGGATCGAGATCTCGTCAATACCGATAACCTTTGGCCCGGGGTTGCCGGCACGACGAAGTTTCTCCCGCATGTACTGCATTTCGAGTTCTTTGACGGCCCTTCGGTCAAGGTGAAACTCTTTGGCAACATCCTTGATCGTTGAGGTGCTGCACCGCTTGCCAATATAGAAGGCAAAGCGCTTGGTATAGAACGGGCTGTCTGCCAGAAACGACAGTTTCTCCTGTTTCACCTTGCCGCACCTCCGGCACTGGACTCGTCGTACTGGCAGTTCCAGGTAGATGCGGGCATCGCCAGAGGAAAGATCACGGACCCGCTTGATCTTATGATCGTAAAAGGTCCGGTGAACCGTGCTGCAGACGCCACAAACTGTTTTTTCCCCCGCCGAGTGAGCCGTATCACTCGAGCGTAGGAATCACCGAAGATGCCAACAACGGTGCGCTGCGGAGTAAAACCAGGGAAACGGTATGAATCGCTGAGTGCCTTCTTTCTCATGCACGATTCATAGCACGTTTTCCCGAGCAAAGACAAGAACAAAACACTTAACCAGAGCGGGTTCTATGAGTTTTGCTTCTCATTTTTACCCACTCAAAATGTACTTGATCCAAATAATTAAAAGTGCGTGTGGAAATCGGATTACCAGATTGTTTGAAATCATATTGGCTTGAATCTTAAGCCTCGCGGGAGGAACAATGATCTTCGTAAATCTTGGCAAGACCGGGCTCAAAGTTTCCCGTATTTGTCTCGGCTGCATGAGCTATGGAGAGCCTGCCAGCGGCGAACTGAAACCCGGCAGGCATGCCTGGACCCTGAATGAAAGAGAGAGCGAACCCTTCTTTCGCCAGGCGCTTGATCTCGGGATCAACTTCTTCGACACGGCGAATGTCTACTCGGGCGGGGCCAGCGAAGAGGTACTCGGGCGGTTTCTGAAAGCCAACATCCGCCGCGAAGCCGTCGTCATCGCCACCAAGGTCCACGGCGTCATGCGCGACGAACCCAACGGCCGGGGCCTCTCGCGCAAAGCCATCTTGTACGAACTCGACCAGAGCCTCCGCCGCCTGCAGACCGACTATATCGACCTCTACCAGATTCACCGCTGGGATTACGAAACGCCGATCGAAGAAACCCTCGATGCCCTGCACGACGTGGTGAAATCCGGCAAGGTGCGTTATATCGGCGCCTCCTCCATGCACGCATGGCAATTCACGAAGGCCCTCTATCTCGCCGACCTTCACGGCTGGCCCCGTTTTGTCTCCATGCAGAATCATTACAACCTGCTTTACCGCGAAGAGGAGCGCGAGATGATTCCTCTCTGTCAGTCCGAGGGTATTGGCGTTATTCCCTGGAGCCCTCTCGCACGCGGCCGCCTGGCCCGTCCGTGGCAGGCCGAACCCACCAAACGCTACGAAACGGACCAGTTCGGGAAGAGCCTGTACTCGCGTACTGAAGAAGCCGACCGTACGGTTGTGGACCGACTGGGCCGGGTCGCGGAGCAGCGCGGCATTCCCCGCGCGCAGCTTGCTCTCGCCTGGCTCCTGAGCAAGCCGGTGACCGCTCCCATTGTGGGCGCAACCAAACCCCATCATCTCCAGGACGCCGTTGCGGCGCTCGCACTACGTTTAAAGCCCGAGGAAATTGCCTCTCTCGAGGAGCCTTATATGCCACATCCGGTGCTTGGATTCAGTTGAGTTATTCAATAACGAAAACGATATGGTCTAAACAAGCCCCTGGAGAAGAACATGACGAACATCGCATTAGAAATCGAATCAACTAAACCTTGCCCCCCCAATACATTAGTCGTATTGACACCCACTGATTTGTCCAATACACTTAAAACAATACAAAATTTGGTTGTCCGGGAGGTCCAAAATGGCAGCAGGAGAGTCGGTCAAGAACAAAAAAGAAGTCATAAACGAGCAAAGCAGCGCAGGCGAAAAGCGCGAAGTGGAATTAACGCTCTATGCTCCGAGGGCACAGAAAGTCTTTATCGCGGGCACGTTCAACAACTGGGACACGAAAGCTATGCCTATGATAAAAGATGACCATGGGGTCTGGAGAATTAAGACCAGCATTGCTCCCGGAAGGCACGAGTACAAGTATTTTGTGGATGGTGAATGGGACCAATACACCCCTGCGACGGAATGCGTGGATAATGAGTTCGGCACAAAAAATTGTGTCATGAAAATCCATTGAATATAACGATAGGATAAGGGGGATAATAGGATGCGCAATCTCCTGCGCACAGAATAGGGGCCACTACCCACCACTTCAGGGTAGCAGTCCTGCCCCTTCCTTTTCGCCGTAGACATTCCATGTCTACTACAACAAGATTGACAGTGTCTGTGAAAAAGTGATAGATAACGCTTGAACAATGAAGTCTGAAATCGTTCCTACGCGGCCACTGACTGATTGTCATTTTAGCTTTTTAGAAATAGAAGAATTCACAAACGATTGGCGCAAACTTCTTTGAGAAATGTTTTGCGCGCCCTGCATCCTGAAGTTCTCGCCTAGCGATCTCGTTTAAACTATCAGCTCCATGGAGAAGTTTAGCTATTGCTAATCATTCATCGAATACCCTCAACGGATAAGTGTTATCCAATTTTTTCTGATTATGGTATCATAAACTCCCAGCGTGCACATTGACCAACAAATCATCTTCGTGTATTTCCGGGCCCCTTGGCAGGATCTGATAGCAGGGCACGCCGCCGACGGATTTGTGATCAAACGATAGACAGGGGAACCGGTGGGAACGTTGTGTTCAGCCAAGTAAGGTTGTTTTTTCAGGATGATAATACGCTAAAAAATTGACATAATCATCGCATGCGCCATGCCAATATCCTTTGTGCGGGGGGTAGAAATGAAGTCCTTTCTTGTCATCATATGCAGTGCATGCCTCTTGTTAGGCTGCGCTTCAAACTCCGTATTAACGAAAATTGAAGAACCGTTTATATTAGAAGCAACCAGAAATTATCTACCGCCTGATGGTATGGGTCAGCCCGCCTATGCAATCAAAGAAGGCTCCAAGTGGGAGTGTAAGTACAAAACAGAAACCCAAGATTATGTCTGCTGCCGTCATGAACCAATTTCCACCTGGAGTCCATGGAAATATTGTTTGATTCTCGACGGCGAATATAATGCATTCGGTTTTTATGAACTTGGCGCAGATCAATCCACTAAGTGGTCAAAGGGCAAACAACAACTCTTTAAAAAGATCAAAGAGTAACTACTGATATTTCGCACTCTACCAATCGTGTAGCCGCGAAGTTGCAGGTGTCGCTGATGCCAGTCGTGATAAGGCAGTCTGACTTATTTTGATCGAAATGTTCAGCGACAATGTCTTCCTGAACTATTGGGTTGCCATTCTTTTAAACGATCAACACTTCATATCGTGATCATCACCGTAACCCAGGGAGGAAGAGGTCCATGAAACACACGCGCATCGTCGTCACTCATTACGGCGGGCCCGACGCACTTCAGGTGGTTGAAGAAGAGTGCCCCGAGCCGAAGCATGGTGAAGTGCGGGTGAGAGTGCTGGCCGCAGGCGTCTCCTTGCCTGACATAATGGCGCGCGAGGGCGTTCATCCCGAAACGCCCCGGGTGCCTTTCACACCGGGGTGGGATCTGGTCGGCGTGGTGGATCGGCTCGGCGCCGGTATCTCCGGAATCGAACCAGGCCAGATAGTTGCGGCGCTGCCGATCAGCGGCGCGTACGCGGAGTTCGTCTGCCTGCCACAGCGTGAACTGGTCCCGGTGCCATCCGGGCTGGACGCCGCCGAGGCTGTCAGTCTCGTGCTGAACTACATCACGGCGTACCAGATGCTGCATCGTTCCGCTAAGGTCAGACCGGGCCAGCGCGTGTTGATTCACGGCGCGGCAGGCGGAGTCGGCACGGCACTCTTGCAGCTGGGGCGCCTTGCCGGGCTGGAGATGTACGGTACCTGTTCATCGCGAGGGGCGCCGGCCGTTTCCGCCCTGGGCGGTATCCCGATTGATTACCAGCATCAGGACTTTGTGAAAGAAATTTACCGACTCACGGACGAGGGCGTAGACGTCGTCTTTGACAGCATGGGCGGCACGCATATCTGGCGTTCCCGCAAGGCTCTGCGTCCTGGCGGGAGGGTAGTGGCCTATGGCCTTACTTCCTCGCTACGTGGGGGGCGATTGGCTTCAGGTCGTCCAGGTCGTCGTAATCGCCTTCATGGAATCCCGATCTTCGTGCTGTACATCGCCGGCGGCTGGCTTCTCCCGGGTCGGAAACGGGTCGTCCCCTACAGCATCCAGACGCTCAAACGGCTGAAACCGGCATTGTTTCGACAGGATTTGATCGCCCTGTTTGACCTCCTTCAAAAGAAAAAGATCAAGCCGCTAATCGCGCGGCGATTTCCTCTCGCCGAGGCAAGACACGCACAGGAGTTGCTCGGGAAGGGAGGCGTGACGGGCAAGATCGTCCTCGTGCCCAACAAGTCATCGCTTGAATCAGGAGCGGTGTAACAACGACATGCAGCGGACGACGCTTTGCAACTGCCGCGATGCAGGGCGTTATAGCGATATAAATTCTTTCCATTGGTGTGCCCAGCGAGAGTGCAGACACTTGCGGGTGAAAGTCCCGTCATGGTAAAAGCCAGAGCCACGTAGCTTGGATGGCAGGAGGTATGGGAAACGCTTTCTTCTGAAGCCCATCGACAAAGTCCTGTAAGGCCGGGTGAGCGACTATCCGGGTCGTAACTAACGTGAACGTAGAAGTAGCCTCGTAAGAGACAAGCTCCACTGGCCGAGCCTCTACAATGCGTGGCGAAGGCAGAATTCTCTTATCTGACCCTGGCTCTACAAAGTAAGAGGAGCGGTGGCGGGGTAGCCAGCGGCGACACGGATAGAAAGGTGCGCGTATCAACTGGGGAAACCCTCCTCGTCCTTGTCGGAAACAGCAAGGAGCAGCGGTAAGCCCTATAGTCGCACGACGAAGTGGGCCGACGGACAAGAGGGTGGCGGACGAGTCCGTCGTAGCGTATGATGGCAAGGACAACACAACCTCACCGGAGCAAAGGAGCTCTGCTCGTATCTCATATCTTTCATCAAGGTAAGGCAGGGAAGCATGACAAATGCTTCCATCGAGTCTGCAAGAACTGAGGAGAAAGATATACATGCAAAGTCGAAGGCTAGAAGCACTGGAGTTCTGGGGACTCTACTGTCATATCTGTAAGAGCGCAAGTGCTGAAGAATCCTATCGTTGGCAAAAGCCAACGATGGGGCACCCGGCATCGATGGAAAGAGCTTTAAAGACATCGAGGCAGAGGTGTTCGACGGATTTCTGAACAGATAAGTCAGGAGCTCTCACGCTCGAACTATATCAGACCGATACCTAATCAGACGGGTCGAGATACCCAAAGGTAATGGCAAGACCCGAATGCTCGGCATACCCACGATCAAAGACCGGATAGTCCAAGGAGCATTGAAGCTCATACTCGAACCGATATTCGAAGCGGACTTCAAGGGCTGCTCTTATGGGTATCAGCCCCAAACGGCACGCCCATCAGGCAATAGTACAGCACGTGAGCGTCAGCGGTATTACACGGGACTCACACGGGTCGTAGATGTAGACCTGAGCGGATATTTTGACAACATCAGACATCACATTCTTGCTCGGAGAAAGTCGCCCAGACGGGTGCAAGACGACGAAAATCATGCACCTGCTTAAAACTCATTCTCAAAGCTAATGGGAACAAGGGAGTGCCGCAGGGCGGGATCATATCACCCCTGCTGTCCAACCTTCTACCTCAACGAGTGGATGAGATGATGGAACGAGCACGTGAGGTAACCCGGCGCAAGGGCTACGACAACATCGACTTCGTTCGAAGCGCTGACGACATGGTCATCCTTGTTCACTGACATCCCGATGAAGACTGGCTTCTCGCAGCGTGCAGAAACGGCTCAAAGAAGAACTGGACAAGCTGCACGTCCAAATGAACCAGGAAAAGACCAAAGTCGTGAATCTCAAGGAAGGCGACATATTTCAGCTTCCTCGGGTTCGACTTCCGGCTTAACAAGAACCGCAATGGCAAAACGCTATGTCAGCAAAACACCACAAGCAGAAGAAGCGCAAGAAATCGGCGAGAAGGTAAAAGCAGTGCTCAAGGCAAACTTGAACAAAGCCCATGAACGAAGTAATCCGCTCAGTCAATGAAGTGATCACGTGGCTGGGTGAATTATTTCCGGATAGGCAACAGCAATAGCACCTTCAACAAAGTCAGAGATGACAGTTGAGAAGAAAGTGCGTAAGTTTGTCATGAAGAGACAGAAACTGAAGGGCTTTGGCTGGAAGCGGTGGAGTAAGGGAGGATGTATATCAGCGATGGGGTCTATACAATGACTACCATATACGATACTATCCAACCGAAAGCTGCCCCAAACCGATAGGTCACATAACCCTTGTTGTGAAGAGTGACAGGAAAGCCGTATGAGGGAAAACCTCACGTACGGTTTGACGAGAAGGCGTTGGAGATAGGGTATGGTTGAGATAATGTGTCACTCTCAGAGGAAACGGAGAGAAACAGCGAAAACAAATATCAACCTGTAGCTACTACGCCAGTGGTTTTACTCTACCCTCTATTTGTCATCTTTGGGGAACCATCATTCACTCCAACTATTTGCATAGTTCAACTCTTAACATTCAGCGCGATTAGCATCCTGGTTTATTGTTGTCAAATATTTTTTAGTATTTAGCTTTTCATATTGAATTTTAATCTTTGCAATGGAGCAAACCCCTGAGACGGCAGTATGGGCTAGAGTGGCCAGACTTGGGTTTTCAGCCTCGCAGGGCAAAAATTTTCTCTCACAAATGCCCCAGGATCGATTCTCTGAGGGCAGCCCATATCCTGATACCCCCCCTTAAACAGTAATCTTGTGCGGCACCTTGTCCAACCCTGGTAATTTGAGGGTCTCAAAAGAGCCCTGACCTTGCTTCATAGAGACAAAGGTGCAAGCGGGGGTTATTGATTCTGAACTTGAAGGTCGGCTCGGCCGCCTTAGAGGATGGAGTGATAATCTCCCCGCCTACACGCCAAGACTTTGTGTTATGCAGCCTCCTTGAATTGGTATGATGTCCTCGAGTAATCAAAAACACCATTATTTCGTACGATAGCAAATATAATCCGGAGAAGCTTACGTGCGATAGCGATCAAGGCCTTGGTCTTTAGCATGCCCCGATCAAGGTATCTCTGATACTGATGTTCCATAACGCAACCTTGACGAACCATGTTCATCGCGGCAAAATATAAGAGCTTCCGCATCAAGGGGCGGCCACGCTTGGAAATATGGCGAGTTCCCTGGTGTTTTCCGGAGCTGACTTCAAAGAGATCCAGACCGGCAAGTTTCATGATTTCCCCGAGCGTGCTGTACCTCCGAAAGTCGCCCACTTCACCAATGAGGCCGGCAGCGGTAACCTCCCCGATTCCTTTGATCGAAAGAAGACAAGTGCTGTAGGGAATCTGTTTGAGATGATGACTCATTTCCTTTTCCAACCCCTCCGTAAACTTTTCAGAGGCTTCCATGGCAGCAAGAATCGCTTGGGTTTCGAGAAGGATGCTCGCTTGGCCCTCAATTACGCCTATAGAACCTTCCGCCGCCTCGTAGAGCGCCTTGGCTCGGTCTTCCCTTAACCTCCCGCGACTCACATTCCACATGGTCTTGGTCAGATTATCAAGACCGTATGCAACAAGACTCTGAGGTGTCGGGCAGTGTTTTAAAAGATATTGTGCAGTTGCCGTCTTAACATTTTTCACCACCTGGAGAAACTCGGGGAAGATGATCGCGATCAAGCTCTGCAGTTGGTTCACCAACGCCGTATGACGCTCCGTGCTTCTTTCCCTGGCCTGAGTAAGCCTTCGAAGCTCAGCAGCAGGCCCTTCCGGGACCACGACCGTGAGGGCACGGCCAAGCTCTATGATATCTGCGATGATCTTGGGGTCTTTCTGATCGGTTTTGTTCGGAGAATTCCCCTGAAGCTCCTTGACTCTTTTGGTATGCATGGGGTTCACTTGCACAAGGCGCACGCCTCGTGCTTTCATGAAATGCACGAGAGCCTCTCCATACGGCCCGGTGGACTCAAACCCAAAAACAATTTCATCAAGGCGATAAATCTCCTTTGCCGTGGATATTCGCTCCCAGAACTCCAAGCAAGCCGGCCCCGTTATTCGGAAAGGAGAAGGGCTTCACGTCAGTGCCGTCTGGGCAGCGCCAGTATCCAAAATGCTTGTCTTTGCTAATATCTACCGTCACGATAAGAGCTTTCCCATTGACTATCCGTTGCTTTTTTGTTTTAATCATCTTCAAGGGCTATGCTCCTTTCTCTGATTTATTTACCAACTCGCCAGCCGGTTTTAAATCAAGAAAGAGTATAGCCTTCTAACCAAACTTTTTCTACTCTTCTACAATATAGCAAGCTGAACTATTGAAGTTTTCATCCGTTGCAACAACCAATAAATCAACCAGGATTCGTTAAATCTTTCTCGATCGCGATCTACGACCTTGTAATTGTGTTTCATAGCCATAGCAAACCACTGAGCATTAAATTCCTAAAATAGATCTTAAAAAAAATCATCCTGAAATAATGTTGTTCCTATCTTTCGACAATCAACTTTCCGTGATAAGCTAATATAAGTGGAGCATCTTCTCGAATGTGCAGAGCGCGAGAAGATTGGATCTGAAATCGACGTGACCGATGAAAAAATGATGAGATCGTCTACGAGTTGTACGGGGTAGCGGATAAGAAAAGAAAACTCGTCAGCTAAAATCAAGACTGGACCCGGCTCCGCCGGGGCTGGCCGCTTTTTCCGCCTGGATTAGGCCAATTAATCAAGACATGGGTGAAAAATAGGTGGGCCAGATAACTGAAATTTCAGAAGGTTTTTTTTAAAATCACTACTTTCATTTCTGAGGCGAATATTCAATTCAATCAGTTTCTTATAAAGGATGAAGAGCCACTTCTTTACCATCTTGAGATGAGACAGCTTTTCCCCTTAGTCAAAGAAGCTGTTGCCAAGTTGATCGATCCCTTTACTTTACGATGCCTTGGTTTTAATCATTTTGAGGCAGATGAATGTGGAGCACTTAGAGAATGGCAAAGGATTGCACCGAATGCAACGGCGATATGCAGCATTGTCGCAAAGAGGGTAAATGTAGACGACGTCGTAGCGGAAAGGCCTGCCAGGGCTCTAGAAGACGGGGAAGTATTTGTAACTGGAAAGCTCCGCTTCAAGTTTCAGACGCCACATGTGCCTCACGCCTGGGATGCAGGCCATTTATTTGAAGAGAATAGTGGCACGCTTTTATGCTCTGATCTTTTCCATCAGCACGGCGACGTGGAAGCGTTGACTACCGACATTGTTAGCCGATCACGAGATATGCTGATTGAGAATCTGAAAGGACCGTTAGCCTATTCCCTGCCATATACAACCAAGACTGACAGATTCTAAGCCGTCTTGCCGATCTAAAGCCAAGAACTATTGCGACAATGCATGTTCAGCTTACGTTGGTGATGGTAAGTCCGCTATACATGAGTTGGCTCAGGCCATAAAAGAGGTGTTAGCGGGCCCTCGTGAAATAGGATAGCTTTATGACGACAAAAAAAGATCGTAATCAGAGACGAGACAGAGGCGGATGTTGCCGTCATCACCGAGGTGACTGTCGTCACTCGACGCCTGGTTAATCTCATAGTTCTGTTTCAGAGAGTGATAAGTGTGTTGTTGTAACCAATCAGGTGGAAAATGACGCGTTCCTTACGGGGCATTCGTCCATGCGAGGTGATTACCATGAAAGTTTCAGTAACCGGAAAAGCCGAAGTGATTCGAATCATTCTGAAAGACGGCCATACCTTCAAGGTCCGGCCGATCACCCGGGAGGACAAAGATAAGCTGCGGAAAATTTTCTATCGCCTGAGCCCTCAGACCCGCTACTTCCGATTCGGGCATATGAAGGAATATATCAGCGACCAGGAGCTTGATTACTATACCAACGTGCATCCGCCCGAAACGCATGCGTATGTCGGGCTTACCGGCGAGGGCGCAGCCGAGGAGCTGATCCGGGCCGTGGGCTCGCTGGTTCCTGTCGCCGGATGGAAATACGGCGGAGATAGCCTTTATTGTTGAGGACAACGTCCAGGCCAGGGGCATCGGCACGGCCCTGCTCGAGAAGCTCGCCGAGACCGCGCTCAAGTACCGGATCAAAAAACTGTTCGCCAATGTCCTTCCCGAGAATACCCTCATGATCCGCGTCTTCGAGGAGAGCGGATTCAACATCGTCAAGCGGATGAATGAAGGATTCACCGAGTTCACCTTCGACCTCGAGCACCAGGAGGAATTCTCGAAGCGGCAGGCGGTCCGCGAGCACATTGCCGGCTCGCATCGGCATGCGCAGGATGATGTATCCGCGGACCATCGCGGTCATCGGCGCCTCCCGCGACCCGGACAGCGTCGGCGGAAAGGTTTTCCGCAATCTGCTCTACGGCAATTTCGGGGGCGCGGCCTTCCCGGTGAACCCGAAGGCAACTGCCAGTCAACGGTGTTATGAGTTACCCGTCCGTCAGCGACATTCCTGGCGATGTTGATCTTGCCGTCATCGTCGTACCCGCCCAGATGTGTTCTCGATGTGGTCGATGAATGCGGTCGAAAGGGGGTCTGGAGCATCGTGGTCATTTCCGCGGGCTTTGCCGAGAGCGGTCCCGAGGGGAAAGATCGTCAGCGTCTTCTTCGGGAAAAGGTGCTCTCTTACGGCATGCGCTGCGTCGGCCCCAACTGCCTGGGTATCATGAACACGGACCCGGCGGTAAACCTGAACGCGACCTTTGCGAAAATCTGGCCGCCGCGGGGTAATCTCAGCATCAGCTCCCATAGCGGAGCCTTGGGCTTGGCGCTGCTTGATTATGTAAAGAGCAACAATCTGGGTATCGCCCACTTCGCGAGCATCGGCAACCGCATGGATGTCTCCTCGAACGATTTGCTCGAATTCTGGGAGGATGACGAAAATACCGCGGTCATCCTGCTGTATCTCGAGACCTTCGGCAATGCCCGCCGCTTCAGCAGGATAACCAGGCGCATATCGAGAAAGAAACCGATCGTCGCAGTGAAAGCTGGCCGGAGCGATGTGGGCGGCCGGGCCGCCAGCTCTCATACCGGCGCACTGGCGGCCTCGGACGCGGCCGTGGACGCGCTCTTCAGGCAGGCGGGCGTCATCAGGGTGAATACGATCGCGGAGATGTTCAATATCGCCAAGCTCCTGGCCAGCCAGCCCTTGCTGGAGGGGCCGCGTATCGGCATCCTGACGAACGCGGGCGGACCCGGGCGTGCTTGCCGCCGATGCGGCGATCAACAGCGGACTGTCGGTCCCGGCCCTCTCCGAGGAGACGAAGACGAAGCTCGCATCATTCCTGCCAAAGGAAGCGGCCCTCGGGAACCCCGTCGATATTATCGCTTCTGCAAGGGGCGACCAGTTTGAAAAGGCGCTCAGGGTCATGCTCGATGACCCCGCCCTGGACGCGATCCTCGTGATCAACATCCCGCTGCGGGACCCTCAGGAGATTGCTTTCGGCATAAGGAGCGTCATGGACAGCTACCGGGGAAGAAAGCCGGTGCTCGCCTGTTTTATGATGTCAGGCGCGGTCTCGATCGATCTTCGTTACGGAGACCATGGGTCCTTCCGGTCTACATGTTCCCGGAAGACGCGGTCCAGTCCCTCGCGCTTGCCTGGCCCTATGCACGCTCGCGGCAGCGCGAGGAGGGACATATCCGCGAGTTCTCCGATATAAACGAGAATGCGGCAAGGAGCTATCTCCGCTCTCACGGAGCGCTCCAAGAAGCAGGCGGCTGGCTGGCGCCGGAAATTGCAATGGGACTTCTGCAGAAGTATGGAATACCGGTTGCGGAGACCAGGGCCGCACCAGTTCTGAAGAGGCGGCACAGGCCGCGCGCGAGATCGGGTTCCCGGTCGCTATGAAGCTCCGCTCGACCACACTCACGCATAAAACGGACGTGGGCGGCATCGCGCTCAATCTGGGCAACGAGGAGGACGTACGGCATGAATTCATCGCCATTCAGGAACGGATGAAGACCGCGGGCCTTGAACAGGCGATGCAGGGCGTCCTTATTCAGCCGATGATGAAAGGCGGCCAGGAGGTGATCGTCGGCATGTCTCAGGACCCGGTATTCGGGCCGCTCCTCATGGTCGGGATCGGCGGCGTGCAGGTCGAGCTGATCAAGGACGTGGCCTTTTCGCTCCACCCGCTCATGGATAAGGACCCCGATTATATGCTTGCGCAACTGAAGGGCCTTCCGCTCCTGACCGGCTGGCGGGGAAGCAGCCCGAAGGACCTCGATGCGCTCAAGGAGGTCCTTCTCCGCTTCTCCGCGCTGGTCGACGATTTCGCGGAGATCGCCGAGATGGAGATCAATCCGCTCATGGTCTTCGACAAGGGGAGAGGATGCGCTGTTGTCGACGCCCGTATCCTGCTCAAGGGCGAGCAGCCCCTACCCCATAAAAAGCAAGAAGTCAGTTGCTAATGTTGTTCAACGCTCAGGGCGGCACTTGACGAAACGCCGGTTTAGGCGCAGCCTGGACATGAAGTCCGAGTAACAGACAAAGAAACTGCACCAGAGCATTATCGGAGAATGATCCGGATATACGCTCTTCTCTGTCTCGATGCATTCCAACACCCGCGCCACCATCGTATGAACCCGTACTTGTCGTGGCTTGCCGTGCCGGCAATAGTAATTTTGTGCTGACGCAAAAAAAACTGCATTCCTTCAGTTCGCCGCAATCCCTCTTTGGTATAAGCATGGTATACACGCAGAACAACGAGAATCGTGCAATGAAGCAGTAAAAGCATACCAAGGAAAGAAGTAAGTGCTTGCGACGCCTGCCTTGGGAAAGGTGACAAACACATGGAAACAGGGTTTGTAAAACTTGCGGGGTCAGAGGTCCGATACAGCCGCTTAAATGACAGGGACGGACGATGGATCGAGTTCTGGTATTCGATTGTCCCGGACCAGCCTGAAAAGATCGCGGATCAGGTAAGAACGATCGAAAGGGCCGAAGCGGAGCTTTTTAATACGTTCAATATCCCTGGAGATGCCTCGGCCGTAAGAAGATTATTCTCAAGCGATCTCCTAACCCATCACGATGAATTCCGAAACTTCAAAAAGCGGCAAAAAACAGACTTCTTCTTCTCCGTAACGGAACAACCTCCAGCTTCCGGTGTGAAAGCGGCTCTCTTGGGCATGTGTCTCAGCCACATCACGGCGAAGTCCAGAGATGAGAACTTCTTCTGTCTCGAGACAAAAATGGGAGTCAAGCACATCTTTGTTGAACACCTGCTCGACCCGGACGCTGATGAGCATTCCAGCGCGGAAGCGCAGACTACGAATATTTTCAATCTGCTGGGAAAGAAACTCTCGGCCCTGGGCACATCCATCAAGGACGGCGTTCTCAGGACATGGATCTATGCCCCGCATCTGGATGCGGACTATCCCGGCATCGTAAAGGCCAGGAAGGAGCTGTTCGATTCTATCAACCTGACGAAAGACACGCACTACATCGCAAGCACGGGCATCCAGGGAGGAACGGGCAGCCGGTTCGCCCGTGTTTTTATGGACGCCTATGCGCTCACGGGCGACGGGAGGGGCGCCATCCGGTACATCCAGGCGCCGGAGCACCTGTGTCCCACGCACGCCTACGGCGTTACGTTCGAAAGGGCCACTGCCGTGGAGATGGGGAACCTGCAATTCCTTTTCATATCAGGCACGGCGAGTATCGATAAGGACGGACAGATCGTTCATCCCGGCGATGTGGAGAAGCAAACCGATCGTACGCTTGAGAACATCTCTGCTCTTCTCGATGCAGGCGGGTTTCAAAGGGAGGACCTGTCCAGCTTCATCGTATATCTCCGGGATGCTGCTGACCATGCCTTCGTGAGACCGCATATAGACCGGTATGCGAAACACCTCCCGGCTGTATATGTAAAAGCCCCCGTGTGCAGACCGGGATGGCTCATCGAGATCGAGGCTACCGCAGCGAGACTGAGAAGCCAGGCATAGAAGCCGCGCGGTTTTTCAGTGTGTGAGCGCCAGACCGGGGAGAGGAAAGGAGACGAGGCCATGCGGACCATAACGATCCCAGCGAGAATCGAGGAGTTTTCGCTCCCTGTAGCCACCGCCATGGACGCCACCGTGGTAGTTCCGACAGTTAGGAGCACGTGGAAGCTGAAATATGGGGAGCACGCCTATTACTTCATGAACTTCCAGGCGTCAAAGGGTTTCCGCGTAAGCATCCGTCACAGGGATATCATCCTGCCGGGGTATAAACGGTTCAAGAGGGCGCTCTCGGTGCATGAACGTACTCCTTCCACGCTCCACTGCATCTCCCGCCGATACCACTATGGCTTCAGTTTCCTCGAACAGATCATGCTTATGACCATCCCCCATACGGCAACCGACATCGGAGAGGGCCGCTACATTATCAGCCTGTGGTCCTACGCTGGATTTCTCGAGGTGGATTGCCGTATGAAGAGCGTCACTTATCACACTCTTGACGACACAGAGGGGGACCATGTCCTGGGTTCCCAGCAGTGGTTCGACCGTGAAACCCGTGAACTCTATGCCATGTCCTATTCGCTGCCGGATTCATTCAAAAGGATAGGGGATTTGTCACGGCCGGTTTTCTCCAGGATCTACAAACAGAAGATCGATTCGAGCGCGGCGGACGAGATATGGAGCGGCGACTTGTCCGACTACCTGCATGAGATCAGCCGTCAGCAGGGACCGGAGGTACTGCGTCGCGTGTGAGCTGGGGATGTATCTGGACGAGGACAACAACATCGTCCCATCGAGAGTACTGATCATCGACCTCGATGAGAAGGCGCGGCAATGGAGGCTGGACCGCTTCATCGTCGCGGCCCATGCTCAGTTCGACCCCGAAGACCCGCATGTAATCTACTTCTCCAATCATAACTTCCAGTTCGAGCACTCCGGTCTTTTCAAACTCATGAAGAAGGCTTCCTATAATGTGAAATTCCGCGGTCCTGCCTCGATCTTCAAGTATCGCCTGGCCCCGGAGGGCCCCCGCGAGATCGGCGTGTTCACCCAACCTGATTTCTACCGGCTTACGAATATGCACGTTTTCAACCATGGGGGGCGCAAAGTGATAGCAGCCATGGGCTTCCCGGACGAGGTGTTCCTTGTCGACGCCGTAGACATGCGCTTCATCCGGAAGATTAAGGTGAGCGACTTCCCGGCCGCAGCGAGAGTGAATCCCGCGAACCCGGCCATGATCGGAACGATCGCCCCCTCGCCGGATGGGACGAAGCTTTTTGTGCAGACGACGAAGACATTCCAGGTAGTGGACATGGAAAGCGGTCAGGCCGATTACGTCCGGGATTGCGGCTGCTATCATATGTGTTCCAATCACATGCTTGTTTCGGGCGATACAGCCTGGTGAAATAACGCAGAGGTCAGACCGTGAAGATCGCTTCAGCAGACATCTACGCCCTCGATATCCCCTTCGTCGAAGCCTTTAGCCATAGTCTGGCCCGGCGCGATCGCTCTGGCTCGGTTATCGTGAAGGTCACCACGGATTCAGGGATATCGGGGTTCGGAGAGGGAGTTCCCCGCCCTTACGTTACGGGCGAGACGAGGGAGACAAGTATAGGGCACGTTCGGGATGTACTGCTACCCGCGTTCCTGGGGACTGATCTGAATGTCCCGGAAGTCCCCCATGTTATGTCTTTTGTGAACGGACTGTTTCCCCGAGCGAATACCGGGCGTGCAGTCATACAGCACGCTTCCCGTTGCGCGGTTGAATTGGCGATGATCGACTGTCTTTTGCGAGCGGCCGGCTTGTCCCTCGCGGCAGTGCTGACCCCCAAAAGTCAGCAAGTCACCTATTCCGGCGTCATTACATCGGGCCCGGTTGGCAGGATCGAGAAGATTGCGCAGCGCTTCATGGCACGCGGGTTCCGTAGTATCAAGATCAAGGTAACCAGGCCTGAAGACATCGAACTAGTCTGCCTCGTGAGAGAGATCATGGGGCCTGATGTATCTCTGCGGCTGGACGCGAACGGCGCGTTCGGCCGGGATGCGGCAGTACGCTTCCTCGCTGCCGCTGCAGAATATGATGTGGAATGCATTGAGCAGCCCATCCCCCGGGGAGACCCAGTGGAGCTGGCAGCGCTCCGGGCAAGCACTCCCGTGCCGGTGATGGTTGACGAATCCCTGGTAACACTTCGAGATGCTGAGGAACTGATCGCCGCGAAGGCATGCGATTTTTTCAATCTCCGGATCTCGAAATGCGGCGGGCTCTACAACACGCTCGCCATCGCCAAGCTCGCGGAGTCGGCCGGCGTCGGCATCCAACTCGGCTGCCAGGTCGGAGAGACCGCGATCCTTTCGGCCGCAGGTCGTCATGTGGCTGCCTCTTTAGGCGAGGTGCGGTTCGTCGAGGGTTCCTACGGCACACACCTTCTTATTGAGGACATCGCTCAAGAAGCGGTGGCTTTCGGATACGGCGGGAAAGCGCCGGTATTGACCGGGCCAGGTCTCGGGATTGACGTCAGGGAAGATGTGCTCCGGAGGCATGCAACCGAGGTCATTTCCCTAAGATAGGGGAGCATGAATGGGGATGTTGCTGAAAACTCTCATACGGCTCAGGGGCCATGCCATTATGCGGACTTTTGATCAAGCCGCAAAGGACCCGCGCCGGGCCCAGGCGAAGCTGCTCCTGAACATCGTCAAGCACAATCAGGCCACCGAATACGGCCGGAAATATGGCTTTTCACGGGTGAACGATGGAGATTCTTTCGCAACGGCTGTGCCGGTGAATGCGTTTTCCGATCTTTCGCCCTATGTCGAGAAGATGAAGAACGGGCAGAAGGATATACTGACAGCGGACCCACCATTGATGTTCTGCGTTACGAGCGGGACAAGCGGCAGCCCGAAGTTTCTGCCGATCACGCGGCAAGGGCGGGACACGGCGGACCGGCTTTCCTATCAGTGGCTTAGCCGGGCACTGCTGTCCCATCCGTCCTATCTGGACCATTCGATCTGCCTCATCTCAGGCGCCTCCACGGAGGGAACAACGCCTTCCGGGATCCCCTATGGCAGCGCCTCAGGAATGATGTACGAGGGGCTGCCGCGTATACTGCGCCGTTCATTCGTGCTGCCTTTCATGTTAGCGAAGATCAAGGACTACGACCTGCGATATTACCTGACGGCCATTCTCGCCCTCTCCCGGGAGGTTTCCTTCATAGTTACCCCAAATCCGACAACGCTGATCCGGGTCGCCGAAACCGCCATTTGCCACCAGGACGAAATCGTCAGATCGATCCATGACGGCTCGATATCCCGAACATGGCCCCTCGACAGCAGCAGCGGGGATGCCGGCATCCTGAAAGCCATAAGCGCTTCCCTGATACCGGACAGGCCTAGAGCCCGCTTCCTCGATACAGTCATCCGCCGGCACGGGAAGCTTCTACCGCGCGCCTGCTGGAAGCATCTGAAACTTATCGGGTGCTGGCTCGGGGGGAGCGTCGGTTTCCAGGCAGAAAAGCTTTCCCCCTACTATGGGGATGACGTCCCGACGAGAGACATCGGATACCTGGCCAGCGAGGGCTCCATGACGCTGCCTTGCGAGGATAATACGCCCGCCGGTGTGTTGGCCATCTTCAACAACTACTTCGAGTTCATTCCTGAAGGAGAGAGCGGAATACCGGGCGGACCGGTGCTTCGATGCCACGAGCTTGAGTTGGGAACACGATACAAGATCATCCTGACCAATTGGAACGGGTTATACCGCTACAACATCGATGACGTCATTGAAGTCCGTGGTTTCTACAAGGAGACCCCGGTCGTGGCTTTCGTGCGGAAGGGCGACGATGTGCTCAATATCACCGGCGAGAAGGTTCACGTAAACCATCTGATCGAGGCGTTTCGGAGGCTGCAAGCAGAACTGAACGTGACGGTGAGACAGTTTCGGGTTGTGCCCGACTTCAAGAAGGTACGCTATGCGATTCTTATCTACTTCGAGCCGGGACTATCGAAAGGTTACCTGAAAGACGCGGTCCTTCCTTTCATCGACAAAGCGCTTTGTGAAATGAACATCGAGTATGACTCGAAGAGAAAGTCGAAGCGCCTCCTGCCGCCCTGCATTCATGTGATGGCCCCATCCTGGGAGGAGACAGTGCGCAGGCATTTTCTGGAAACCGGGCGTAGAGATATCCAATATAAGTGGCGTTTAACAGCCCCGGAAATCACGAAACTGGATGCAAAGCACCTGCAAGACACGATCGAAATGTGAGGCGTCTATGATACTGAAGAGATTGATTCTCGGGGTCATTATTTCGGCAATGCTGGTGATTCTGCCGGTCCTGGGGAACATAGACATCCTTCGCGCACCGCACCTCTGGATCCTCATGGCTATCGGCATTGTTTCGTCGATCCTTCAGCCCGGCTACAATCCATTTACCATTGCCTTGAGTGCGGGGGATAGTGGGACGGGCGCCCAGATCATCTGGTCGGTCTACGCCACCCAACTTGCTGCAATTCTCGAAGCCGCATATCTGCGGTATCCCAGGAGCGTAGAATGGGACGCGATATCGGTGATTGCCCTGGTTATAGCAGCCCTGGGGCTTGCTTTGAGAACCTGGGCAGTCTTTTCGCTCGGTAATTTCTTTACCATGCATATTTCGGTCGAAAAAGGCCACAGAATTATCCGAAGTGGTCCTTACGCTGTAATACGACACCCGAGTTACCTGGGTGCGTTCCTAATGTATGTGTTCACGACGGTATTTCTGCACAGTTGGTTCTCGGCAGGAGTGGCCGCGATCATCCTGCCCTTCGCGTTCGTGAGGCGTATCCTTCGTGAAGAGAACGTACTGAAAGAAGCATTCGGGGCGGAGTATGAATCGTATCGCACGAGCGTGAAGATGATTCTTCCTTGTGTTTGGTAATGACATCACTCAATCGAGTTGTTTATCCTGAAACATTGATTAGTTGCACCTCTTCACAGCGTGAATACTTCATTTCGCGTAAGCCGTTGCTGTCGGAACATTCGAAGCTGAAATCGACAAGATCCTTTCAATCATCATCGGTTCGTTCCTTCTCTAAATCGACTGCCAAAGATTCCGGAAGCATAGATAAGTATCTTAGCATTATTTCGAGAAGGGCGATTTGGTCGCGTGACCAGCGAGTATTTATTTCCTGTTGTAACATTCTTCGTTTGATGCATCCTGAACTAAACGTCAACATCAGGTCTCAGAAACGAGAACTTCATTTCGAATTTAATATACCCATTCGAGTCCAGCATAGGGAGCCATACCAAGCTCGAACTATATGAATAGTACTTCCTCCTACGTCGGGTACATTTTTTGGAAATTGTATAGTACATATTGTATTATTTGCATAAGGTTTGTTCGTTCGAGTCCAACATGAGAGCTCATTTGATGGCAAGATATATCACTTGGCGGCAATCAATTCCATCAAGAAAAGCTGATGGAAATATCATCTTCCCAAGCATGCTATGCTTAGCCATAATTTTATTTTCAGCGTCGCCTCTTGCCGCGGAATGTTATCCTCTTCAGATGAGTTTATATTCTCCTGTTCAACTCATCCCAAAGGATAAAACCATTTGCGGCGTTCGTCTGGACCTGATATGGGGGGACAATAATGCGGTGCAGGGAATAGATATTGGTCTTGCGAACGGTGCGGATTCAGTGCAAGGCATTCAGATCGGCGGAATTAATCGGGGCCCGCGAACGTCTGAAAGAGACTCGTGGGGGCTTCAAATTGGTCTCATTAATGGGGGTGGGCAGACGGACCTTCTTGGGCATAAGGTTGGCCACGCTTCTTTTACAGGTGTTCAGGCCGCGGGCCTCGGTAATATTTCTGATGAAGTCACCGGAATTCAAATCGGGTTATTTAATGTGGCGTACATAGTCAATGGTATCCAGATCAGCATTAACATCGTCCCTTCCAATAGCGCCGGTGAGATAAACGGCTTACAGGTCGCCCCTGGAAATATGACGGGCTTGCTATATGGCGCTCAGCTCGGCATTTTAAATACAGCAAAGGGAGTGCACGGGATTCAAGGTGGAGCACTGAATATCGCAAGCTCGGGTGCAGTCAAGGGTTGGGGGGTCGGGCGTCGTGAATGGCGTTCAGTTGGGGGGATCAATTACGCCCATGAGGTGGCAGGTAGTCAGATAGGATTCTTGAATGTTTGCAATACGCTAAAAGGCATACAAATAGGTTTAGTTAATGTTGTGACAAGCAGATTCCCGAAGTCAGGACTTTTCTTTTTCCCAATTATGAACGCCGGGTTTTGAAGTGCCGCAGGCCACGGACCGTATTGACATTAAATCAATAATCGTCAGTATTTTTGGCATCATAGCTGGGGTCAGTACAAGTGAATGACCGGAAATTTTGTGGTGGGGCAGAAGAATCACAATTGCCAGTCATAACTTTCGTCCAGTCCTGCATCCTGAAACATTGGAGTTCTGATTTCTCGCAACAACCACGACTTCACATCGTATTTGTTAATGCATTCCTACGAAATACCGCTGCCCCGTTATTGACATCATCCTGAATCAAGCATATATTTATGCTGTAGGTTGTGAATGGTTTGGCATACTGATGGCGAAACTCGATAACATACACGATCCGCATGTTGAGTAGTTCTGAACTAGCTAATAATTGGTTATGTTTAAGAGTAAAATCACACTAAACCAAGAGGAGCCGCATTATCCAAAATGACAAATGATCGACAGATAGAACCTCAAAAAACCGAACATCAGGAATCCAATGCCACTGAAAATCAACGGCAACCCCCCCCGTTCAGAGCCGAACTTGAAATTCCACAATCTGTTATAGAGAATGTCCGAATCAGAAAAATTATCCAGAAAGGAAGCGATTTCGTATTGACGTAGCTACACTCATTGTCATTATCTTCTATACTACCTTCGCCGGATACCAAAGCTTCAAGATGCATGAAGCTACCGAAGCCACTAAAAAGAGTGCTGATGCTGCCGAAGTTGCCGCGAAAATCTCAAAAGATATGTTCGACTTTAATAAGGATGCTTTGCTCGTAGAAATCCAAAAACAAACAAGGGCTTTTCAGGACAGTGCTGATTCCATGAAAGAAACGGTGAAGCAAGGCAATGCTGCTTTGAATGATACCATTAAAAACTTTAGAGTTGAGCATCGAGCTTGGGTAGGTACCATGCAAGCCGTCGGCGCGGTCTACATGGAGGGAGGTAAAAATCGTTACGTCAAGGAGGGGCAACCGCCGAAATGTGGAGTACTTATAGTCAATAGCGGCAAGACTCCGGCTCGCAAACTCCGTGGTGTTGTTTCGTTGCTTACTCTTAAGGATGATGAAGAACTTACTCCAAAGTTTGAGATCGACAATATCAGCGATTCAACATAGTAATTTAGTGATGCAGCCAGGGACGCAACTGATGCTCTTGTCATCTCTTAATAGTTTGTATGTCAAATTCCCAGATGTTCAGGTAGAGACTTCAGATGATTCGATGGTTAGCACCGGAGATGTGTCTGTGAAACCTTTTTCTAAAGCTGACATTGATGACCTTGCCAACGGTAAAAGTCTTTCAGCCACTTGAGTTAAGGCAGTCAGTTCCATCAGAGCTGTTGATTATTTGATAAGTCTGTTGCCTTTTGATTCTTCGTTGTTCCCGGCAGCTTCAAGCTTTTGATCCCGTTCTTTGAATCTCGTTCTCTCGCCGTTCAGCTTGTCCACCGGGCAATATAGCCGATGGCACTATGAAGCCGAACGGTGTGGCAGGTTCAATGTACTCTGCCACAGTCTCCTGGCATCGTCAAGGGAAAGTGGCGTCTTTGGCGGATACATTCTCCTTTGAGCGTTTTGTGAAACGTTCCAGTTTGCCGTTCGCTGCGATAGTAGGCGACGTCCGAACATGCGTCATTCCGACAGCCGGATAAACTCTTTAAATCCTTGGCAATGAACTGCGGCCGTTGTCCGAGATGATCCGGGGTCTTGCTTCCGGAAACTTTTCCTTGGCCCGCTCGATGATGATTTCCACATCAGCTTCCAGCATCTGTTCACGGATCTCCCAGTGAACGATATAGCGGCTGCACCCGTCGAGAAGGCTGCAGAGATAATAAAACGTGCCACAGATGTTGAGATACGAGATATCCACGTGCCAATGCTCGTGGGGCCGAAGGGGCTGAACAAAGCCCGTTCCCTTTTTGCTGATTTTCTTGTTCCACCGATCCATAAGCCCAGCCTCGGATAAAATGCGCCATGTGCTGGTAGGCTTACGGCAACGATATCCCGATCGAGCATCATGAAGGTGAGCCGTCGGTAGCCCTCAAGGGGATCATCGTGATAAAAACCAATGATGGCCTCCCGTTCCCACTCTTCCAGCCAGAAATCACGAGGGATGGGGGCGTTATGCTCATTGGCTTTGCCGTAGCGATCGATCCAGGTGTAGAACTTGCTCTTGCCGACAGCAAGCCAACTGACGAACCGATTGATCGGGATGCCGGCTTTATCGCTCCATTCACGGGTGAAGTCAACGATGGCGTCTCTGGTATCATGGGGAACCCAAACGCCGGTTAAAGCTCCCCAAGTTCTTTTTTTAGCTTAACGTGCTCCTCCATCAGCTCTGAGAGCACCTCGTGTTTGCGCCGAAGCTTATCTTCCAACTGCTCGATGCGCTGTGTTTCTTTGCGTTTTGGATCCTTGCCCTGGATAAAGGCTGCTGTGCCATTTTCGAAGAATTGCTTCTGCCAATGGTAGAAGACCGTCGGCTGCAGGTTGTACTTGTCGCACAAATCCGATACAGGGACCTGTTCAACTAAGTGAAGCTTGAGTATGGCGACCTTCTCCTCGGGCGTGTAATTGTGTCGCATCTTTCGCATGAACTTTCCTCCGTTCGAGATAGTGTATCTCAAATCGGCTGAAAGTCCAGTTCACGGTGAAGGTCCTCTATATGTTCGGTTTCATCACTTATGAGGATATTTTCAATCAATCCCATTGGACAAAATTCTGCATGTACCTCAGTGCCGATCTAGCCACATTCACCGGTTGCTCTAAATATAACGAAACTGATTAGAAACATGCAGACAAACATAACGAACGCATCCAGTCCGCCGCCGAATAAGCGCTTTTTGTTTTCAGTAGTTTGCCCTCTGTCGGCGCGGCTGATGCAATACATTCTGCACACTACAACCTGATCTTCCCCCGAAAAAGTGGACACCGAGTTAAGTTGCATTTAGGCTCTTTTCGTACTGCTCTGGGCTCTTATATCCCAATCCCGAGTGTTTCCTGATGAGATTATAAAACTAAAGTATTAGGAACATAAACCCCCCTTTCATCGGAACAATACCCCTTCACCACTACGATCAAAATAAAGTGCTTATAGAAACAATAATCTCTATCCCTGGGACGATATTCTTTTCCTCATGGGAACTGCATACAATATACTTTTTTCTTGTTCTCTGTTACCTTGAATACTGAAAGGTCGTGAAGCTGAAAAGGACGGAACGTCTCACAGAAAGGGAGGTGACTCAAATGTTGATATGGAAAGGTGAACAAAAAGCAGGGCCAGGAACCTACTGGGATATTCAGACAGGCGAAAGGGTTGTGATGGAAGGGCAAGACATCCTTCCGGGTGAAAGATCGACAAGGTACATCAAGGCGCCGAGCGCCGTCATGCTTTTATTCGGACCGGTTCTGGGGTTGGTCTATGCGATTTTCCTGCCCTTCGCAGGCATTGCCATGACGATAAGTTTCGTGGGCAAGAAAATTGCCAATGCGGGGAAAAGGCCCGTCCACCGAATGGCTGATGTCGACGGTAAAGAGAGCCTTTTTCGGATGGAGGCCGATCCAAGCATATCTTGCGAGAAAACGGAAAAGGTAAAGAAGTGAAAAGGATGCAGCTTAATCGAAGGATCCGAAATGACTTACGTAGTACTGCTGATGCGAACGTGATGCCGCGCGTCGGCGGGAACCCCGAATCCGCCCCGCCGATGCCCACTGATGCAACGGGTCCTGAAATGAAGAGAGGTGTTCAATGTGGAAGCGGGAGAAAAAAGTGTTCGTGCTCATGATAAGCTGTTTTTTTCTTCTGACTCACCCTGGAAGAGGAACAGCGACTGGCCAGTCACTCTCGGATGAGACGCTCTCCTGCCTTGTCTGCCATGCGCAACACGGGCTGAAGGTGTCATTTCAGAACGAAGAGATCCGTGGAAGCATATGTGGGGACTGACGGGTTCAAGGCTTCCGTTCATGCGTCTCTCGGTTGCTCGGCATGTCATCCGGAATTCAGCGCAAATGAACACCCAAAGCGGACCTTCAAAACAAAAGAGGACTATGCGACGCAAGCCGCTTCGGCGTGCAGACAATGCCATACCGATGATATGCTGAAAGAACGGCCGGTTCATGCTCCTTTGCTGCTGAAAGAGAGCAGTGCGCCGGTCTGCACCCATTGTCACGGCGCCCATGCCATTACGGCTGTGGCAGGCGGGAATACGGTCGCGGGTGAAAAGCAGTACTGCCTCCGTTGTCACACTCATGAGCTAACCATGGTGATGAAAAACAGTGAGAAAGCCTCGCTTAAGGTGGATCCGGAGGCGCTCAATGCCTCGGTGCATGCCAAACTGAGCTGTTTCGATTGCCATTTCGGTTTTTCTTCCGTCTTGCATCCGGCGAGAAATTTCCGGAGCATACGGGAATTTTCCTTGGCCAGCGCCGATATGTGCAGGCGCTGCCACTTCGACAAATATGCCAAGACCCTCGACAGCATCCATTATGCCGTTCTCAGTCAAGGCAGGCTTGACGCGCCGGTCTGCACCGATTGCCACGGCGCGCATTCGGTTGCCCGAGCGCAGGGAGACAAAGTGGGAAGCGCCAACAAATGCCAAAAATGCCATGAGACCGTTTACCGCACCTATGTATCGAGCGTCCACGGCAAGGCTTTGATGACGGGGAAAAATGCTGATGTCCCGGTCTGCATCGATTGCCATTCCGCGCATTCGATTCAGGACGCCCGGAGGCTGGACTACCGCGAAAAGGTGCCGGAGATATGCGGGCAGTGTCATGCGAACAAGAACCTTATGGAAAAATATGGACTTTATCGCCGGGGTGGTTAATTCCTATCTCGAGGATTTTCATGGCGTAACGCTCAAGCTGTACCAGCAGCAGACAGACATGCGTTCCACTATGACGAGACGGTCCATTGCCACATGTGTTGACTGCCATGGTGTGCACGATATAACCACGACGAAGGGGCCCGGCACGAATATGGTGAAGGAGCGCCTCGTCAAGAAGTGCCGGCAGTGCCATGCGGGCGCCACGGAGGAGTTTCCCGACGCGTGGCTCTCCCACTATGAACCGACCCTCGCCAATGCGCCGATCGTATTCCTGATCAGACTGCTTTATAAGATACTGATCCCGTTTATGATCACGGGGCTGGTCCTGCAGATTCTGCTGCACGTGTGGCGGTACACGATGTTCCGATAGACATAGGCAAGGAGGTTTATGATGAAAACCGATAATAGCACCTATATCAAACGTTTCAGCGCTTACCGCATTGTTGAACACCACGTGAATGCGATTGTCTTTGCGATTCTCGTGATAACCGGCTTGTCCCAAAAGTTCCATGCTTCGGCGTTTTCCCAGTGGCTCATTATCACCCTGGGGGGTGTCGATACGGTGAGATTGATCCACCATTATTCAGCCCTTCTTTTCACCGTCCTGCTGGCTGTCCACTGTTTCCAGGGCGCCTTCGGAATTATGTTCAGAAGATGGCAGCCATCGATGGTTGTTAATTTAAAGGATTATCAGGATGCAATGGTGAATATTCTCTATTACTTTAATCTTGCCGAACATACCGCCCGGTGCGACCGGTATGATTACCGGCAAAAATTTGAGTATTGGGGTGTTGTAGTCGGCGGATTCCTCATGGTCGCCACGGGTTTTATGCTCTGGTTTCCGGTTTTTTCCACCCATTTTCTTCCCGGCGAGCTGATTCCCGCATCCAAAGCCGCACATTCGAATGAGGCCATGCTTGCGTTCCTGGTAATCGTTATCTGGCATGTGTATAATTCGATATTCAGCCCGGAAGTTTATCCGCTGGATACGGCTATTTTCACCGGCAAGATATCGCGGGAGCGAATGCTTCACGAGCATCCCATTGAGCTGGCATCGATTGAAGGCGTAAGTCTGGAAGAGCTGCTCAAACAGGCCAATAAAAGACATGCAATATCCCGGCGGCAGAGCCTTCAGACGGACGCGTCCATCCATGACGCCCTGCGGTTGCTACGCCCAGTCCGGATTTACCGATATCACGGTTCTCCTCCGCTTTGCGGAGGAGAACGAGGAGCATCCACGCATGGTCCTGCGGTCCGGGCTATAAAAGTACAACCTGATCTATTTTGTACGTCGAGCGAAGAAGTCGGATATTGCGGTAAAATTGCCGTGTGTCAAAAGTAGTCGGGTCGTACGCGCGGTTCGCGGGGCAGGAGTACATGAACAGCCGGGGCGTCATGCCGAGACTGTTTCATGAGAAAGCAGGGGAGTGACAAGGGAGACAACCCTATGTGAGAGCTTCGTGTGCCTGGGCTTTCGGCGGCTTATGACTCCAACCGCGCAATCATACGGCAAGCTCGGCTCTATTTCCCGAAGAAATGCAGGTCGGGTTCAGGCTTGTCCCCGCTCTATTTTAACAATATCCTGTTTGATGGCGAATTTGATGATATCAAAGCGGGAGTGGAGTCCGAGTTTCGCGCTGATATTTTCCTGATGGGCCACGGTGGTCCTTACGGAGACATTAAGGATATCGGCTATTTCCTTATGGGTATACCCTTCAGCAATCAGTTTCAGGACCCCTTTCTCGCGGTCCGAAAGCCTTTCATAGGGATCTTCCGCGTGTTCGCCTTTTTGTCCGCCGAGATATGCTTCCACGACGCTGGAGGCTACCGCGGAATGGAGATACATTTCCCCGTTGGCAATAGCGTTGATCGCCGCGATAAGGTCGGGGGTTACGGCTTTTTTTAGGATATATCCCGATGCGCCCGCCTTGAGAAACCGCCGAACGTACAGCGTGTCGTCGTATTGCGTAAGGACGAGGATCTTGATATCGGGGTTAACTTTTTTTATCTCTACTGTCGCCTCCAGTCCGCCGAGTTTCGGCATGGCGACATCCATGAGAATAACATGCGGTTTGAGCTTCCGGGCCGCCTCAATGGCCTCCATGCCGTCCGCAGCCTCTCCCACGACCTCGAAGTCATCCGATATTTTGAGGAATGCCGCGAGGCCCGCCCGTACAAGGGTATGATCATCGGCGATAAGAATTTTGATTTTCGTGGACATTTATGCCTCCCTTAAGGGTATTGTGAGGAGGACCATCGTTCCCGCATCCGGCGACGAACATACGGTAAGACGTCCCCTCAACAGTGCGGCCCGTTCCTTCATCCCAAGAATCCCGAGCCCTCTCCCGTTCTTGGTATCTTTTTTCACCGATACGGGATCGAAGCCATCCCCATCATCTTCAATGCTCAACGAAAACGGTTTTTCACTGGCCCTCATATCAACAAAAACATTCCGTGCATTCGAATGCCGGGCGATGTTCATGGATATTTCCTGCACGATTCGAAAAACAGTTATCTGAAATTCCGACGTGAACTGCCGTACGGAGAGACCACACCTATTCAGTCGGCACTTGATCCCCCTGTCTTGGAGAGTGCGATCGAGGATCCAGACAATCGCCGCTTCGAAACCGAGATCGTCGAGTACGGTCGGTCTGAGGTTCTGAACCAGAAGGTTCATGTCATTGATGATCCGGGTGATATTGTCGTAAATTGCCACAACTTTTGTCGCATTAACCAGGTCCGGACGGAGTTTGCATACTCCGACATCCATCAATATGACCGAAAGGGCCTGGAGCGACTCGTCGTGCAGTTCCCGCGCAATCCTCTTGCGTTCATCCTCCTGGCTGGTGATTACTTTTTTCAGCAGGGTTTTGATGGCAAACTGTTTTTCCTCCAGGAGCTGCGTACTGCTCAGAGACGCGTCTTTCCAGGTCCTCGTTATACCTCTGGATGCTCCCCAGCGAGGCCGCAAGTTGCATCCGTGTTTCATCTAAACTCAGTGCCAGGGTTCCGATCTCGTCGTTGCTCTGGATCGCTACCGGCTCTGACAGGTTACCCTTCCCGATTCGCTGGGCCGCCCCGATGAGCGCCTGGATGGGTCTTACAATTCTCCTGGTCATGCCCAGGGCAAGTAAGAATGCCATTGCAAGGGCAATAAATGCAAGAAACAGGAAGTCATTTTTTAGCCGTGCCGTCGGCGTCAAGACGCTTTTCTCGGGTTCTTTCATGGATACCGCCCACGGCGCATTCACCAGAGGAGCCAGCACGATAATATCGATAGTTTTTTTGTCGAAATTGTCTCCTCCTTCATGGCATCGGTGGCATGTCCCGATATAACTTTTCTTCTCCGCGATGTGAGTGGCAAAAAAGTTATTATGGTCAATAGGGGTGGACACCCTGCCTTGATTGTTTGACGCAATGACGAATCCTTGATTATCGACGAGCTCGATATCGATGTTTTTTTTGAGCGGGGCAGCCGTTATCGATTGGGCGATCAGATGATTGGCGGGGTTGATTTCCCCCCCTGCCGCGCCTACGATATCTCCCGACCGGTTTTTCAGGGGAACGATGGCGAGCATGACCTTTTTTTTGATAGGCTCCATCGTGTACATGTTTGAGATCACCGGTTTCATCTCCGAGAGGGCCTTATTCACAGCGGGAATGTTCATCAAATTGATCATGCCGCTCGCCTGGTAGGGGTACATCTGTACGATGCTTCCTTGACGGTCGAGGAGAAAAATTCCGTCCGTGAAAATGGAATATTCGTAAGCATTTTTCAGCGCCTCCTGTTCCGGTCCCCAGTCGCCGTCCTCGAAATCTATTTTGCCGGAAAGTGATATATCATAAAGACGCGCCAAATTGTTTTCAAGCATATGGTCGATATTGCTTGCTACCATTTCCGCAGCCGCCAACCTCTCTTCATGGGCTTTTTCGATACTTTCCTGAACGCGCAGATAGCTCATCGCGCCGAGACAGGCTAATAAAATAAGGAGACTTATGAAGATCCAGACAAATATCCTTTTCAGCATAGGTTACAATAAGCACTGTTCTCGGCGACAATACCTCGCGAAGTTTCTGGATTTATGAATCTCTAGATGAGAACCGGACGCGTGATATAGATATACTGGATGAACTAAGCACGGGCTTAACTTATCATCCTAACTTATCATCGAGATGAGGTTACTGTAACGGAACCCGAGTAATTAACAGTATAGCGTATTTTGCTGCCTTCTGCATGCTGGAGAATAAATGAAAGGCAAATATATTTATATGTCGTGAAAATGTCGGGAAAAATATGAAAAATAATGTAAAAATTTGCAAAAATAAGCTACTAACTGTTCGTTTGGGGCGCTGCCAGGTGCTGTTAATGGTCATGACCTTCAGACAGGAACGAGATGTTCCCTTAAGGAAGTTGCGCGCAAACATGCCATTTCGGGATTGACGTAAGGGAGCATCCTCACCAGGGGCTCGAAATACAAAAAGCAGGCTTAAGATCAGCCTGCTTTTTGTGAGTTGATTTACCTTATTTCTTTAATTGTTTGCTATCTCCTTTACTGCTGCCTGCCGGGGGCTTGATCTACCAGCCTGCGCCGGTCGGAATAACGTCATATACTGCTGGGTCGGTGGTGAAAATTGTAATGCCGTTATGCAGTTCCGTCCCTGATTCTTCTTCACGTAATCCGCCCGCGGCCGCACTTTCTTCATAGGCACTCGTCGCACCTGCTAACATCGGCAGTGTGTCGAAATCAGCCGCACTTGCGTTGAAAATGGTGACGCCATTATACGGCTCCATTACAGCTTCTTCCTCACGCCAGCCCCCTGCCGCTGCACCTTCTTCGTATGAGCTACTCATTTCAACCGCTCCAATGGGAAGACTGTCAAAATCAACCGGAGCTACGCTGAAGACCGTGATGCCGTTGTTCGGCTCGTTGCCGCTTTGAGTTAAGGCCCAAGTTGCGCTCCCATCCGCGTATGCCGACCCGACGGCGAGGGCAACTACCATCATCATTGAAAGAAACATTATCTTTTTCATTTTAGCCACCTCTTTTCTTAATTCTTTCTGTACAACGTAAATAGGATTAAAATCATCCTGTAACTATTATATCACGCATGTCAATTCATTTTACTGTTGTCATGGAACGATTTATGCATTAATTTTTATATTACTAAAGTAAGAGTGATCTATGATTGTTTGCAAACTTCTTCTCATTTGAGAGATGGTAGATGGATGCGTTTACAAAACGCAGCAGAACGGGCGATCGCCTAGGGAAGAGGCTTATTCTATCAAAGAGAAAAAGGAAGGGCCGACCTGGTTGACAGTTTTGTAAAAACCCTTTGCAAACCTCCCGGATCTGATATACAATGCCGCGTTGCAGCGGACAACCGATGAATTGGTGGACTCAGCGAAGGAGATTGTTTCTATGATCCTTATAACCAATGACGACGGGGTGTATTCGCCGGGAATCCAGATCCTGGCAAAAAGACTTCGCGAGCTGGACGGCGTGGTGATCGTTGCGCCGGACCGGGAGAGGAGCGCGGCAGGCCATTCCATGACACTCCATCGGCCGCTGCTGATCGAAGAGGTGAGGGAGTCGGTCTACAGTGTCAACGGCACGCCCACGGACTGCGTGAACATCGCGGTCAAAGGCCTCCTCGCGGAAACGCCCCGGCTCGTCGTTTCCGGCATCAACAAGGGGCCGAACCTGGGAGACGACGTCACCTATTCGGGCACCGTCGCCGGAGCGATCGAAGGTATCCTGCTGGGCATCCCTTCCTTTGCCATATCGCTGTCCGCGCGTGAGAATTTCCTTTTTGCCGAAGCAGCCGAGGTTGCGCTTCGGACCGCGAGTCAGGTGCTGACAGCGGGACTCCCGGAAGGCACGCTCCTTAATATCAATGTCCCCAACCTTCCGGTGACAGAGATCCAGGGCACGCGCATCACCAGGCTTGGCAAGCGAATCTACCACCAGATGACGGTGGAACGCGTGGACCCGCGCGGGAAGAAGTATTACTGGATCGGAGGCGGAGAGCCGGACTGGGAACGGGAAGAGGGAACGGACCTTGATGCCGTTGACCGGAAATTCGTGTCTATCACACCGCTTCACCTCGATATGACGGACTACTCTTCCTTTGAACGGCTGCGTTCCATGGAAACGATGGCCTATGAAGCTTCTGCCCACCGGAGGGGCGAGTGATCAATTACGAAAAAGAACGCGGCCGCATGGTGGAAGAGCAGGTCCTGTGTAGGGGAGTAAAGGACGAACGCGTTCTCGCCGCAATGCGCAAGGTTCCCCGGCATGAGTTTCTTCCCGAGGCCATCCGCGGCATGGCGTATCAGGACAGCGCGCTGCCGCTGGGCGAGGGACAGACCATGTCCCAGCCCTACATGGTGGCGCTCATGTCAGAGATACTCGGCCTCCAAGGGTCAGAAAGGGTTCTCGAGATCGGGACCGGTTCGGGTTACCAGGCAGCGGTCCTGTCCGAACTATGCGAAAAGGTCTATTCGGTAGAGCGTATAAAGCTGCTCGCCGAACGGGCCCGGGCGAACCTGGACCGGCTCGGCTACCGGAGCGTTGCGATCAAGGTCTATGACGGGACCTACGGGTGGAAGGAGATGGCGCCCTTTGATGCTATCATGGTAACGGCGGGCGCGCCGGATGTGCCCGCCCCACTCGTTGACCAGCTCAGGGAAGGCGGCAGGATGGTGATCCCCGTGGGGGAGCGCTATGGCCAGGTCCTTCTGACGATAGTCAAGTCACCCTCAGGGGCGGTAACGGAGCGGAGCATCCCCTGCACCTTCGTTCCGCTCATCGGCAACCACGGGTGGAAAGAGTAAGACAATTAAGAGTTCAGAGTGAAATAACACCTTATCCCCCACTCAAGGTTTTCTTCGCCTTACAATCTCTTCAGTTGCAATAACCTGATACAGTATTGACAGCGCCATCCCTATAAGCACCCCCAGAAATGCCCCTGCCAGAACATCCGTTGGATAGTGGACACCCAGGTACAGCCTGGAAAAGGCGATGAGCGACGCCAGAATCACGGGATACATACGCCATATGAACGCGATGTACGCACGGGTAAGGTAAAAGAGGGGGGTTGCAAAGGCAAAAGAAGTGATCGCGTGGCCCGAGGGCATGGAGAAGGACTTGGGACAGGGAAGGATGAGCCTGATGTGCTCGATCGCGCGGCAAGGCCTTTCCCGGGCGACCGCGACCTTCATTACCTCTTCCGCCCATCCGGCCAGATACTGGGCGCAGTAGGCGATCACAAGGGTCCAGACCGCAATGGCGAGTAAGTTTTTGCCCTCCTGGTTTTTCTTGTTCGCGCTTATGAGGAGCATGGCGAGGAGATAGGGGATGATCAGCAGATATCCGCGCAGCGAGAGAGCAGGCATCAGAATATCGAGGGCGGCGTTCTCCATGCCATGGTTGATAAAGAGAAGGAGCTGGGTGTCGAGGGACTGGATAGTCATTTATTATTGGGGATACTGGATGCCGGTCAAGCCATTCCATGATTACTGCGCTTTCTTGTTTTTCTGTGATGTTATCCAGCATCCGGCTTCCCGCATCGTACCAGAAGCATTACCGCACGCAGCACTTGATGACGTTCGTGTCGCTCACCTCGATGAGCCCCTTTTCGACGATCGAGGTAATGTCGTCCAGGACGTCGCTGATCATTTCTTCCGAGTCCACGACCTCGATCTTCACCGGAAGGGCCGTGGAGAGTTCGAGTATCTTTGCGGTGTGAAATACGCCGTCGCTGCCGTAGCCCTCGATGCCGCGAAACACGCTTGCGCCGGCGATCTTCCTTTTGTAGAAGATATCCAGGAGGACCTCGTAGACCGGTTTGCCGTGGAACTTGTCCGCTTCGTCGATATAGATGGTAAGCTTTTTTGCGGGTCCGCTTTTGACCATTCCCTTACCTCGTTTCCGCTTGTCAGCTTGCAAGCTTGCGGCTTGCAGGCTCATAAGCTATATGCTTTTTGCGATCACTTCGCCCAGTTTCAACGCCACAAATCCCGCGACCACGCTCAAGACCACGTTCAGGCCGGCGAAGAGCCACTCGCCGTCTTTGAGGAGCGCGCCGGTTTCGTATTCAAAGGTGGAGAACGTCGTGTAGGCCCCGAGAAAACCAATGACGAGCAGGAGCCTCCATTGCGGGTTTTCAATGATCCTCTCCGTCATGAGCGTCATGAGAAGGCCGATCAAAAAGCTTCCGGTGACGTTGATAACGAAGGTCCCCAAGGGAAAGCTTCTGCCCCAGCGCTGGCCGATCCAAAGCCCGACACCATATCGCGTGCATGCGCCGAGAAACCCGCCTATGCCAATAATAAGGAAGTTCATCGTGGTTGACGAGCAGACATTGCCGCTACGGCAATGTCATACCGTACTTTCATACATCGTGAGGTTGTTACTCTATCATGAGTAAGAGACTATCGAACCACTTGATATCACAGATGCAGTTTAGGAGCAACACGGCATGCTAACTGTAGCAAATCTCGTGTCATAAGGCAATATATAATCCATAGATTATACGGCACAGGGACTGTCCCCTTTAGCTGACAGGTGAATCGCCGCCTCCTGTATTATAAAAACTCCTGTTTAAGAGGAGTAAAAAGGTGTATAATAGAGCCGTTAAATATCCTTACTCTTGGTCTATTCAATAGGAGATTTCGCCATGAAAGAAAAAGTCTTAGAAGCGCTCAAACAGGTACGGCCGATGCTCCAGCGTGACGGCGGAGACATTGAACTCGTAAGCGTTGAAGAAAACGGCACCGTGAAGGTGCGTCTCAAAGGCGCCTGCGGCTCCTGCCCCATGTCGACGATGACGCTTAAGATGGGTGTGGAGAAGTATCTCAAGGAGCATGTTCCTGAAGTGAAGGAAGTTGTTCAGGTAGCGTAGCGTTTTCCCCGTCTCTAAGGGCAGGTTTAGCGAACACGGAAAGCCCGGAAGGCAAGTACCTACCTTAATATGTATTGGCTTCTTGCTGATCCGGGCCGTCCGTTGAGTTTAGCGCTCTTTTAGACTATCCCGACTGTGTGCAAGACCCCCCAAAGAGCAGTAATCCCCGGACCGATGTTTCGATTTGAAACAAACAGGGTTATAGCCAATAGAAAAGCGGGAAAAATTCGCTTGACACATCGCCCCCCTTTCTGTTATAAACGTTGCGGTTTTTAGAAATACTCAAGCTGTAGTTCCCGCGTTCATTACATAAAACGGCAGGTGAAACAGACTATGGAAGCCACGACCGTACAAGCAAAGGACACATTCAGCGGAGGTGTGCATCCTGCTGATAACAAGCAGCTTACGGCACACAAACCGACCGTTTCCGCAGCCATCCCCAAAAGAGCAGTCATCCCCCTAAGCCAGCACATCGGAGCACCCACCAAGGCCCTCGTCGTCATCGGACAGGAAGTGAAAAAGGGAGAGAAGATCGGAGAAACCACCGGGTTCGTCTCCGCTCCCGTCCACGCCTCAATCTCCGGGAAAGTGGTCGCCCTTGGGAATTTCCCGCATATTCTCGGCGCGGACCTCCCCTCGATCGTTATCGAGAACGACGGTATGGATGAGTGGGTCGCAGGCCTCAAGGAAACTTCCGATTACATGACGCTCTCCCCCGACGAACTCAAGAAGTTGGTTGCCGACGCAGGCATCGTGGGCATGGGAGGGGCGACGTTCCCCACGCATGTCAAGCTCTCTCCTCCGAAGGAGAAGCCCATCGACGTCGTGATCCTGAACGGAGCCGAGTGCGAACCCTACCTCACGTCGGACCACCGGCTCATGCTCGAGAAGTCCGAAGGAAATCGTCGAGGGCCTCAAGATCCTCATGCGGATCCTGAATGTGAGCAAGGGCTATATCGGCATCGAGTCGAACAAGCCCGATGCCGTCGAGGCCATGACCAAGGCAGCCGCGGGTTCACCCGAGATCAAGGTGTGGCCCGTCAAAGTAAAGTATCCGCAGGGCGCGGAAAAGATGCTCATCAAGGCCATCGCCGGCAGAACGGTGCCCGCGGGCGGACTGCCCATGGATGTCGGCGTGGTGGTGCAGAACGTGGGCACGGCCGAGGCCATCTACGAAGCGGTGCGTTTCGGCAGGCCGCTCATCGAACGCTACGTGACCGTGACCGGCAGGGGCGTCAAGGAGCCCAAAAACTTCCTGGCCCGCATCGGCACGCCCTTCTCGCAGCTCATCGAGGAAGCGGGCGGCCTCACCGACACGGCGGCGAAGGTGATCTCCGGCGGACCCATGATGGGTATGAGTCAGTACACGCTCGACGTGCCGGTGATCAAGGGCACCTCCGGCATCACGGTCCTCCCGAAGAACGAGGTGAGCACCGGATCCTACGGACCCTGCATCCGCTGCGGCCGGTGCATCGACGCCTGCCCCATGAAACTCCAGCCCTCCTACATCGGACTCTACATCGAGAAGGGGCATTACCAGGACGCCAAGGACTACAACCTCATGGACTGTTTTGAATGCGGTTCCTGCACCTTCGTCTGCCCAGCCAACCGGCCCATGGTCCAGTGGGTGAAAAAAGCCAAAAAGGAACTGGCGAAGAAAAAGAACTAACAAGGTCTAGAGCAGAGCGCAAAGAGAATACGCATAGCGCTAAGCGCATAGGGCAAGGCAAGTTCTAACGCCATGCGCCATGCCCCATGCGAATTTCACTATGCGCCCTGCGCTCTGCAGCAGAAGAGGACACTCGATGGAAGCACCCGCACAGGTACAACCGGTACAACCGAAAGCCCCGCCGAAACTGATCGTATCGATCGGTCCTCACATGCACGATGTGGAGACCACGGCGAAGATCATGTGGACCGTAAGCGGCGCGCTCCTTCCCGCGACGCTCATGTCGGTCTATTACTTCGGCATGCCGGCCATCATGGTCATTCTCGTCTGTCTCGTGACGTCTCTCGCGGCCGAAGCCGGGATGCAGTGGGTCGTAAAGAAGCCCATTACGCTCTCCGACGGGAGCGCGTTCCTGACGGGCCTGCTCCTTGCCATGAACCTTCCCGCCAATGCACCGCTCTACATTCCGTTCGTCGGGTCCATCGTGGCCATCATGATCGCCAAGCAACTGTTCGGCGGTCTCGGTTACAACATCTTCAACCCCGCGCTTGTCGGCCGCGCCTTCGTCCTGGTCAGTTTCGCCAAAACCATGACCACCTTTGTGGCTCCCGCCGCCTCGTTCATGGCAGTGGATGCCAAGACCACGGCCACGCCGCTTGTCCTCCTGAAAGAGGAGGGGATGGCGAAACTCCTTGAGGTGTACCATACCAAAGCCGCCCTGTATCAGGATCTCTTCATAGGAAACCGGGCCGGCTCTCTCGGCGAGACGTCGATCATCGCGCTCCTGCTCGGCGCGGCGTTTTTGATGGCAAAGCGGTACATCACCTGGCACATCCCCATTCCCTTTATCGCCACCGTCGGCGTTCTCACCTGGATCTTCGGCGGCAAAGACGGCCTCATGACCGGCGACCCGCTCCTGCACATGATGTCCGGCGGCCTGGTCCTCGGGGCTTTCTTCATGGCCACCGATTACGTGACCGGACCCTCGGTCAGGCGCGCGCAGATCGTGTACGGTGTCTGCGCCGGAATACTCACGACGCTCATCAGGCTTAAGGGCGGCTACCCCGAAGGCGTGATGTTCGCCATCCTCCTCATGAACGCCTTCGCGCCGCTGCTTGACCGGGGTATGCGCAGCCCCGTCTTCGGCAAGGCCGAGGCCAAGGCGGTGAAGAAATGAAAGACATGCTGAAAATAACCCTGAGTCTTGTCGCCATCTTCGTGGTTGCGGGCTTGATCATGGGTGCTCACCTACCGATATACCTACCCGGTGCGGTTCCAGGCTGAAAAGAAGGAAAAGGAAGAGGCGCTGAAAGAGATGGCCCCCGATGCGGCCGATCCCATTAAGATGGCGGGGAACTGGTCCGCAGACAACAAGCCCTATGAATATTTTGAGGCGACCTCCGGCGGCAAACCGGTGGCGTATATCGCAAGCACCGCGGGTAAGGGCTATTCAAGTTATATCAAGATGCTCGTGTCTCTCAATCCTGATCTCAAGATCAGGGACGTTAAGATTCTCGGCCATGAAGAAACTCCCGGGCTGGGGGACCAGGTCGAGGACAAGAGCTTTCTGGACCAGTTCAAGGGGAAGTCCCTTGACCAGATCAAACTGGTAAAGGTGGAGACAAAGGAAAACATCCAGGCCGTATCCGGCGCCACCTATTCGAGCCGCGGGGTGACGAAAGGCGTTAAGGAAGCCGCGCAGCTGCTCATCGATAAGTACGGCGCGGGCATCAAGTCGGCGATGCAAGAGGTGACGAAATGAGCAATAACGTTAGTTACTGGGCGCTCTTTAAAAACGGCATCTTCGGCGAAAACCCGGTCTTCAGGCTTGCTCTCTCGCTCTGCCCGGCTGTGGCCGTGACCTGCGGCGTGAAAAACGGCTTCCTGATGGGCGTCGCGGTTCTCTTCGTTATGACCATGACGAACGTGACGGTTTCCCTGCTGCGGAACTTTATCAGCCCGAAAGTCCGGATCCCCTCCTATGTGTTCATCACCGCCACCTGGGTCACGGTGATCGACCAGGTGATGGCGGCCTACCAGAGGGCGGTATACAAGGAAATGGGCCTCTATATCATGCTCATCGTCGCCTTCGCCATTATCCTTTCCCGCGCTGAGATGTTCGCGAGCAAGAACAAGCTTCTGCCTTCCTTCGTTGACGGGGTAGGCATGGGGCTGGGCTTTCTGTTTGCCCTGGTGCTGCTCGGGGTGTTCCGGGAGTTCCTGGGCAAAGGGTCGCTCTGGGGCGCCCATATTTTGCCTTCAAAACCGCTGCTCATCATGATCATGCCGACAGGGGGGTTCTTCGCGATGGGTCTCATGATGGGTTGGCTCAACTGGATGGACCGGAAGTTCTTCGGCGGCACAGGCGGCGGAGGCGGAGGACACCATTAGGATTTCGGATTTCGGATTGTAGATTTCGGATTTAAATTCCGCAATCCGCATTCCGCAATAGAATTCGGAGGATATATCATGTTGCAGCATGTTCTGACCATATTCATCGCATCAGCGCTCATTAATAACTTCGTTTTTTCCCGCTATCTCGGCCTCTGCATATTTTTCGGCGTGACGAAAAAGATGGAAACATCCATCGGGATGAGCTTTACCTTTACCACAGTCATGCTTATTTCCGCGTCCCTGAACTGGCTTATTTATAACTACGTCATGGTTCCCTATCATCTCGGGTTCTTAAAGATCGTTATTTTCATCGGCGTGATCGCCGCCTTCGTGCAGGCTGCGGACACGATTATGAAGAAAGTCGCTCCGGCGTTGTACTACAAGCTGGGCATCTACCTTGCGCTGATCGTGACGAACTGTGTCATCCTGGCGGTGCCGCTTCTCAACGCCGATGAAAATTACAGCCTGTTTGAGAGCATGGCCATGGCGGTGGGCTCCGGTCTGGGGTTCAGCCTGGCCCTCATCATCATGGCGAGCATCCGGGAAAAGCTGGAACTTGCGGATGTACCCAAGTCGTTCCAGGGGCTGCCGATATCCTTCGTTTTGACCGGCCTGATCGCCCTGGCGTTTCTGGGCTTCTCGGGTATGATCACCCTGTAAAAGCAATGCGGAATGCGGACTGCGGAATGCGGAGTAAAAAACCTCCATCTTCCGAGGGTCCGTGGTTTCTAATAACTAAGCTGAAGGTACAAACCCATGTATGAACAAATAACAAGTATTCTCGCTCAAACTATTTCCCACGCGGTAAGCATCTTCGCCAGTAAGCTGGTTCCCCTCGTCGAGGCCGGCGGTTCGACGGAGGCGACCGGATTCGTACCCACTTCTACTGTGTATATAACATTGATTGTGCTGGCGGGACTTGGTATTGTTTTTGGCGTCGCTCTCGCCATCGTGGCCGCACGCTTCGTCGTGAAAGTCGATCCGAAAGTGGAGCAGGTCCGCGAGACGCTGCCCGGCGCCAACTGCGGCGCCTGCGGATTTGCGGGATGCATGGGCTATGCCGAGGCGGTCGTTGGAAACCCGGACGTTGCAGCAAACATGTGCGCGCCCGGGAAGTCGCCGGTCGCGGAGAAGATCGCCGTGATCACCGGCAAGAAGGCCGAGAAGATGGAGCCCAAGATCGCTCGGGTCTTCTGCCAGGGCGGAACGTCTCTCTCCCAGCGAAAATTCATCTACACCGGCGTCAGGGACTGCACTGCGGCGGTACTGGCTGCGGGCGGGGACAAGTCCTGCGACTACGGGTGCCTGGGATACGCGACCTGCATGCGCGCCTGCCCCTTTGACGCGATCACGATGAGCGCCGACAACCTCCCCCAGATAAACCCGGACAAGTGTACGGCCTGCGGAAAGTGCGTAGCGGCCTGTCCCAAGCAGGTCATCGAACTCGCCCAGGCCTCCAAGGCGGTCGTGATCAGCTGCCACAGCAGGGACAAGGGCATCGACGTCAAGAAAAAGTGCCAGGTGGGCTGCATCGCCTGCAGCATCTGCGTCAGGACCTGCCCGGTGAACGCCATCAAGATCGACAACAATCTCGCGCGGATCGACCACAGCAAATGCATCGTGTGCGGACTCTGCGTCAATAAGTGCCCCACGAATGCGATCTTTGACTATATTCCGGTCCGGCCCAAGGCCTTCATCGATCCCGCGAAGTGCGTGGGTATCGATATGTGCGAGAAAGTCTGCCCGGTGAACGCCATCTCCGGGGACGTCCGTCAGCTCCACGTCGTCAACCAGGAAAAGTGTATCGGCTGCAGGATGTGCGAGTCGCGGTGTCCCAAAAAAGCGATCACCATGGTCGAAGCCTCCGGCGCGGCCGCGGTGAAGAAGGCCGCGAAAGCGCAGGCGCCCGTCGCGGTCTAGCCGCCTGTCTCAGTGAGCGATGTCAAGGGAAGGGGATGCGTTAACGCGCATCCCCTTTTTATTACGCGCGCGAAAACCGCTGTCATCCACCTGCCTGGCGAACAATTCCCGGGAAAAGATGCTATAATCTCCTCATTAATCCGGCAATGAAGAGAGAGATGGTATTCTCGAACGTGAACACGCAGCGCTAAAAATTTCTCCATTTTTTTTCTTGACAAAAATCCGTGCTTGGGCTAAAAACAGACTCATTCTGTTTTCAACCACGTTCACATCCTGGAGGTATACATGAACCCCGACGATATCAAATACCATAGAGAACATGCCTGGGTGCGCGCGGAAGGAAAGCGGGCGACCATCGGCATAACCGACTACGCTCAACAGCAGATGGGTGATATCGTATACATCGATCTGCCGGAACCGGACACCGAGATCGACGCCGACTCGGAACTCTCCGAGGTCGAGTCCACGAAGGCGACCTCCCCCGTTGTCAGCCCGGTGTCCGGCACCGTGGTGGAGGTGAATGAGGATCTCGCCGACTCGCCGGAGATCATCAACGAAGACCCCTACGGCAACGGCTGGCTCGTGGTGCTCGACATGAGCGATGCCTCGGAACTGAACGATCTCATGAGCAAGTCGGAGTACGAGAAGTTCCTGAAGGAAGAAGAGGAAAAGTAGAGGCGAGCGGAAGAATGAATGACCGGAAGAACTGCCGAAAGGGAGAGTTTATACTCTCCCTTTTTCTTTAAGGAGCAACAGCTTCGGAAAACATGTTCACGCGAAGGCACGAAGCGCATGAAGCATTGCGCAAGATTTAGTAACGGACGCGACATATCAAGCCATTCTTTGTGCCTTAGTGGTTTTGTGTGAGATAGACCCGAGTAATTACAAGGAGTGATTATGACGATAAAACTCACGATCATCGGCGCGGGTCCGGGCGGCTACGTGGCCGCGGTCCGCGCCGCGCAGAAGGGGGCGCAGGTGACGGTGGTGGAGAGCGCAGAGGTGGGCGGCACCTGCCTGAACCAGGGCTGCATCCCAACGAAGACCATCATTGCCTCGGTCGAGGCGCTCGAGCGCGTGCGAAATGCCGGCGCTTACGGCATCGAGGTGTCCGGCGCCGTAAACTTCAGCCTCGCGAAGATTCGTGAGCGAAAGGACAAGGTCGTTTCCACACAGGTGAAGGGGATCCGGGGCCTGTTCAAGAGCTGGGGGGTGAACCTCATCGAGGGACGCGGCTCACTGCTTTCGCCCGACGTGGTGCGCGTGGTCCAGCAGGACGGGATGACCATGGACGTGAAATCGGACAAGGTGATCATCGCCACCGGTTCCCGTCCCGCCGCGCTGCCGGGCCTCCCGTTCGACGGCGAGGGCGTCATGTCGAGCGATGACGCGGTCCTTCTGAAGCGAATCCCCAAGAGCCTGCTCATCATCGGCGCGGGAGTGATCGGTTCCGAGTTTGCGTTCATCTACCGGTCCCTCGGGGCCGAGGTGACGATGGCGGAAATGCTTCCGCGCGCCATTTCCACGGAGGACGAGGACATGGCGGACATCATCGAACGCGAGTTCAAAAAGGCGAAGATCAAGCTCTTCACGAACGTCAAAGTGGAGGGGGTGAGCAGGGAGGACGACGGACTGCTCGTCGCCCGACTCAGCAATGGGCAGGAGGTCAGGGCCGAGGCGGTCCTTGTGTCCGTCGGCCGCAGTCTGAATTCCGGGGGCCTCGGTCTGGGCGATGTTGGCGTGGAGACAGGCCGGCGCGGCGAGATCATCGTTGATGAAAAGATGGAGACGAGTGTTCCCGGCATTTACGCCGTCGGAGACGTGACTGCGAAAAACATGCTTGCCCACGTGGCGTCTCATCAGGGCCTCGTGGCCGTGGAGAACGCGCTCGGCGGCAATGAGAGCATGGACTACGGCGTTGTCCCCTCGGGCATCTTCACCATGCCCGAGATCGGCAGCGTGGGGCTTCGCGAGAAGCAGGCGGCCGAGAAGGGCGTCAAGTACCGGGTCGGACGCTTCCCCTACCGCGCGCTCGGCAAGGCGCACGCCATGGGAGAGATCACCGGCTTGGTGAAGATCATCGCGGACGAGGCGACCGACAAGGTGCTGGGGGTCCACATCTGCGGCGCCCATGCCACTGATCTCGTCCACGAAGGAGCCCTCGCCCTTCAGATGGGCGCAACAGCCGCACAGCTTGGCAGGATGATCCATGCTCACCCGACGCTGGCTGAGGCCGTCATGGAAGCGGCCTCAGACGTTCATAAGGCTGCCATCCATGTGCCGAAGACGGAAACATGATATTCGGATCCTGATTTTTCATTACGGAAAGCGAATTCAAGCCACGCGCGCCGTCCCGGTTTTCAGGGCGCTCATGTAAAATATCACCCGGCCCCCTTTAACTTCCCGAAGGGCTTCAAAACTACTTCGGAGAGCGCCGGGTGGATATGGATGCCCTTGGCTACTGCCCAGAGGTTCCCATCCGCAGCCATGGCGTTCACGACCTCCTGGATCAGGATGGACGCCTGCGGTCCGATGATGTGGTATCCCAGGATCTTTCCCGTTTTCCGGTGAACGATCGCCTTCGCAAAGCCCTCGTCCTCCATCATGGCCTCTCCCCGCGCGACATCGGTATACAGTGCCTTACCGATGAGCAGGTCCTTTTTGCCCATGAGTTTAACGGCCTCTTCTTCCGTCAGCCCGACCGAGGCTATCTCGGGCCAGGAGAACACGGCGTGCGGCACGGTGAGATAGTTCATCCTCGAATTTTTGCCATGGAGTGCGTTGTGCCAGACGAGATCGGCCTCATGATTGGCAGCGTGCCGGAACATCTTTTTGCCGATGGCGTCGCCGAAGGACCAGATGTTCTTCTTCGTTGTCTCGAAAAACTCGTCCACGGCGATGTAGCCTCTGTCGTCCGTTTTCACGCCGGTGTTCCCGACCATCAGGACATCGGCGTTCGACTTCCGGCCCGCGGCGATCAGGACATGCCGCGCCGTCACTTCCCTCTGCTTTCCGCTGTCCAGCTCCCGCGCCACGACCGTCGTGATCTTGCCGGTCTGGCGGACCTCGATTGCCTCCGTATTGGTAAGGACCGTCATGCGGCGGGCGAGGGCGGTCTTGAGCAATTCCGAGACCTCGGGCTCCTCCTCGGGCACCAGCCGCTTGTTCCGCTGGATGATCGTGACCTTCGTCCCCATGGCCTCGAAGAAATGGGCGAACTCCGCGGCGATATACCCGCCGCCGATGATCACCATGCTTTCGGGCCTTTCCGTGAGACGGAGCGCCGTCTCATTGGTGAGGTACTCGATGCCCTCGATGCCCGAGACCTTCGGGACGAGCGGCCGCGCGCCGGAGACGAGTATGATGGTCTTGCCCTTGATGGTCCGGCCTTTTTCCCCATTTGAACGGGACGATGATTTGCGTTGGCGGCCTCCGTGATCTTTATCGGACGACGATTGACTACCGCTCGGAGAACTTGTCCGTGGATTTCCTTCTCCCACGGGGTTAACTTCCAGCGTGTAATCACCGGTGAAATGGGCCTCGCCGAAATAAAAGTCGAAGTCCTCTGCCTTCTCCAACGCCTCCTGGATCCGGTCATGGCTCTTCTTGACCGATGCCCGCATCCTCTTCATGATGGCCGCAAAGTCTATGTCCCTGATATCGGCGGCGATGCCGAGCTTCTTCGCCTCCCGGATTTCCATGATCCGGTCCGCTGGATAGACGATCATCTTCGTGGGTATGCAGCCTACGTTGAGACAGGTGCCTCCCACAGGACCCTTATCCACAAGGGCGACGGACTTGTTGTGCTCGAGGGCATCCTCGATGAGGTTCGCCCCGCTGCCGGAGCCGACTATGATGACGTCATATTCCTTCATGAACTGCCTCTTCCTTTCGCTTCCTTCTTCGATTCAAAAAATATGAGAAGGGGGGTTATCCCGTTAGAGAAGACTGACGACACCTGTCGGCGGTTGACAGAATGCCCTCCAACTCGCGGTATAAAGCCGTAAGGCTAACTGCAGGAGCAATTGTTCTCTCATGGGGTTCATCCTTGATTGTAGCAGGTTTAGGAAGAAAATCAATAAAAGCGATTCTTTACCTTGACTTATGAGGGGAATAAGGTTATAAAATTAAAAAAGAGAAAAGCATGCCGGGCGCTTCTTTCGCGCCAGACAGGCAAGGGGGCCGATGAGAGACGCCGGATTCACGTTGTTTAGGCCGACTTTAGCGTTGTTTATCTTAATGTTATGACAACCGAACTACTTTCAACGTGAGGCTGCAATGAAAAAACGAATCTTATTCCTTGTGCTTATCGCGGTGATCCCGTTCATCTGGGTGACACCGGCGACGGCGTTGTCTCAGAAATCGATCCCCGCAAAGGCAGCCATTGTGATGGATGACTCTGGATCGGTGCTCTATGCAAAGCATCCGGGCGCAAGGCTCGCCCCCGCAAGCACGGTCAAACTTATCACCGCCATGGTGGCACTCGACAACCTGGACCCCCAGAAAAAAGTGAAGATCAGCAGGAATGCCGGCAAAGTCCGGTCCATCCAGCCAAGAATACGCCCCGGCGAAGAGATGACGGTTTCCGATCTCCTCCATCTCGCCCTCATAAAATCCATAAATGCCTCGGCCGTGGCCCTTGCCGAGGAGACTTCCGGTTCGGAGCAGGATTTCGTGCTGCTCATGAACAAAAAAGCGAAAGAGATCGGTGCGAACAACACCCTCTTTGCGAACGCGTCCGGGCTTCCCAAGGGGCGAGAACCGCAGTACACCACGGCCGGCGATCTTGTCCTGATCTTGAAGCACGCGCTCACCTATCCTCTCATACGGGAGATCCTGGGCAAGAAAGAATACCTGGTCAAGACCGCCGAAGGGAGGGAACTTTTCCTGGAGAGTACCAATGACCTTCTTTGGCAGACGGGGAACATGATCGGCGGGAAAACGGGTTATACGGGAACCGCGAGGCATTGCTTCGTCTGCGCAATCAATACGGAGAAAGGCCTTGTATTTACCGCGGTCCTCGGCGCGCGCTCGAGGCGCAGCCTGTGGAGGAGCACGCTCATCCTGACCCAGCTCGGGGCAAACGTGGAACCGAAATATGCCATGGATAATCCCCGCCTGACTCCCCGGGCATTCTATCAAGTGGGGAACTGAATAAGACTTTCCTCATTGAGGGACCTTAAGGAGTCCCGTTCGGATGGACGCCGGCAAAGCAAGGTTGAGAACAATCATTAGGCCAAACGCTCAACAATTCCGGCGGCGTTCAGCCTTTTCTACAATCCTCTTGAATCTCACCTCTATCATTCACGCGAAGATTTGATGACCCGCTGCAGTTCCTCGTTCCAAGAACTCAAATATAAATGCAATTAATTACCATGGCTTAGGTGGACCGGGTCCGTTTTCACGGGCGGCCCTTTTTTCAGGGAGAACGGATATGATCCAGCCAGCCGATAATACGTCACGGCATGGAGAGTGAAATCTATTTACGTCTTATGAAGAAGAAGGTATTACCAGGTAATCTGTCATATGATGTGGTGTTCTTGCTACAGTCTTAATCTACCAATTCGGGCGGTTGATTTTATTTACGATTACGGCTACAATTTGTTCATCCCTTACAAGGCATGATGCGTGCGGATTGTGCGGCGCAAACCGCCGTGTGAATTCTTATTGGAGAAGAGTCACTATAAACACATCTTTTCCGTCCTTTTTTATTTCGATGAAAGCAAGTTTTGTTGCGAAAGTTCCCTCCGGAAAAAGGGGAGTAGACAATGAACCTGACGAAGTTTCTCCCACCCAAACCGTCTCATGTCTTGGCACGCGAAAGGCTCCTCGACAAGCTGCAGGCATGGGAGGACCGAAAGCTGGTGATCATCCATGCCCAGGCCGGCCAAGGCAAAAGTACGCTCGCTGCCGATTACGCCGCGTCTCTCCGCTCGCCGTCAATCTGGTATAACATAGACCGGGAGGATGACAACCCCACGGTATTCCTCTCCTGTCTGGGGCACGCCGTGCAGCGCGCCTTTCCCCAGTGGGTGCCCGAACTGCCCCCGGTGCCGGTGAACCGGTTCGGCATCGGCAGCATGCAGAGCGGCGTGGCCCGATGGCTCGATCAGGTCATGGGAAATATTCCGCAGCCTCTGCTCGTCGTCTTCGACGAATTCAACAACACTACCCCATCCGCGGAACTTCGCTCCTTGATGAAGGTATTCCTCGAAGCCACACCGCCGCGCATCCGGTTCATGCTCGTGTCGCGCACGCAGCCGGACATTGAACTCGCCCGTCTCCGGGCAAGGCAGGCCGTGGGAGAACTCTCCGGCAGCGACCTCAAGTTCAGCGACGCCGAGACCCATGAGCTGTTCAA
>CAVUHW010000013.1:0-175103 GCA_963741205.1 Nitrospirota bacterium | reverse complement strand
GGCCGAGCCGCGGGTCCTCGGCGAGGTACACCTGCCCCATGCCGCCCGAGCCGAGCGCCTCGAGCACGCGGTAGGCGCCGAGCGTGCGGCCGACGAGGCCGGCGTCAGGTTGTGCTTGAGGCATGTCGGCCATTATGACGCCTCGACTCACACGGTGGATCCCGCCGTCACAACTGTTGACACTCAGTCGGGCGCGCAGTTCAGCCGCCTGAACACGACGGACCATGCACGTGGTGTCCGCGCCCCAAGCGGATTGCGCGATTCCAGCTTGACGAGGGGAATCAGCCGGAAACAGAATCGCCTCACTAGACGAAGCGAGGTGCGCCGAATAGCCCGCAGACCCCCGCCCCCCGACGACGAGGGGGATGTGTCACCCGCCTTCTCCCGACGCACCTTCCTCAAGACCGCCGGCGTCGGCGCCGCGGCGACCACGCTCGTGGGCGCGGCGGCAGCGCGGCGAGGCCGCCCCGAGGTCCTCGGCCCCGATGCCGTGGCCCTCACCCTCAAGGTCAACGGCGCGGCGCGCACTGAGCGTCGAGCCGCGCGTCACCCTGCTCGAGGCGCTGCGCAACGACCTCGACCTGACCGGCGCCAAGGGTCTGCGACCGCGGCGGCTGCGGCGCCTGCACGGTCCTGCTCGACGGCAAGCCGGTCGTGCTCGTGCCTGATGCTGGCCGCCGACGCCGTGGGCCACGAGATCACCACCGTCGAGGGCCTCGGCACGCCGGAGACGATGAGCCCGGTCCAGGCCGCCTTCGTGGAGTGCGACGCGCTGCAGTGCGGCTTCTGCACGCCGGGCTTCGTCGTCGCCGTGCACGGCGCTCCTGGCGCAAGAACCCGCAGCCCGACGCTCGACGAGATCAAGGCCGGCCTCGCCGGCAACCTCTGCCGCTGCGGCACCTACGGCCGCATCTTCGAGGCGGTGCAGCGGCCGCGGCGCATGGCGAAGCCCGCGCCGGCGCAGGAGCTAGCCATGCCGCAGGAAGCCGAAGCCGCGAGCCGACCGCCGACCGTCCACGGTGAAGGCCGGCCACTGCCGGCTCGCCGCAAGCCGCTCGAGGTGCACGCCGCCGACGGCGATCTCAAGCCCTGGGACCTCGACAGTCGAAGCTTCGAGCGCGTCGGCAAGGCCGCGCCCGCGCCTCGAGGCCCGCTCAAGGTCACCGGGCCGCGCGAAGTACACGTACGACGTCAAGCTCCCGGGCATGCTCTGGGGCCGGATGGTCGGCGCCTCGTTCCCGCGCGCGAGATCGTCGAGATCGACACCTCGAAGGCCGAGGCGCTCCCGGGGTGAAGGCCGTGTGGACCACCGACTCGCGCGACGGTGCGCTTCGCGGGCCAGGACATCGCGGCGGTCGCGGCCGTCACGCCCGAGTCGCCGAGGACGCGGCGCGCCTCGTCGAGGTCGACCTACGACGAGAAGCCCTTCAGTCACCGACCTCAAGAGGCCATGAAGGCCGGCGCGCCGCCGCGTCTTCGACCCCGAGCGGCTGCCCGGCGGCCGCGACAGGGCCGCGCAACGGGCAACGTCGTCGGCCCGCGCCCGCGCCGCGGCCAACCGCGGCGACGTCGACAAGGGCTTCGCCGAGGCCGACGTCGTGCATCGAGGCCACGTACCACGTCCCGGTCCACACCCACGCGCCGCCTCGAGACGCACGGCGTCGTCGCCGACGTGGGAGGGCGACCAGCTCACGATCTACGCCTCCACCCAGGGCGTCTTCACGGTGCGCGACGGGCGTCGCCGAGGCGCTCGGCATCGACCGCAAGAACGTCCGCGTGCTCACCGAGCACATGGGCGGCGGCTTCGGCAGCAAGCTCGGCGCCCTCGGCCACTCGGCAGCGCCTTCGCGATCGTCGCCTGCCGGCTCGCGAAGAAGGCCGGGCGCCCCGGTCAAGCTCATGCTCGACCGGCAGAGGAGCACCTCTGCACCGGCAACGCGCCGAGCGCGCTCATGACCGTGCAAGCATCGGCGCGAAGAAGGACGGCACGTTCACCGCGATCCACCATCGCTCCTTCGGCTCGGCCGGGATCGCCGGCGGCGCCGGCACCGGCGGGCCGGCGGGCGACGCTCTACGCGCAACACCCGAACCTCAAGATCGAGGAGCACGACGTCTTCACCAACGCCGGGCCCGGCGGCGCCGCTCCGCGCGCCCGGCCATCCGCAGGGCGCCTTCGCCCTCGAGTCGGCGGTCGACGAGCTGGCCGAGAAGCTCGGGCATGGACCCGCTCGAGCTGCGCCGCAAGAACGAGGCGAGCCCGGTGCGCGCATGCCAGTACGACATCGGCGCCAAGGCCATCGGCTGGGAGCGGCGCAACAAGAAGGCGGGCGGCGACGAGCCGGGCGCGGCGGCCACGGCCACGCGCGCAAGCGCGGGATCGGCATGGCGAACGGCAACTGGTACGTGATCGCGCGCGGCGCAGGCGTCGGGCGCGGAGGTGCGCATCCATCGCGACGGCTGCGTCGAGGTCTTCTCCGGCGCCCAGGACATCGGCACCGGCTTCCGCACCGCCATGGCGATCGTCGCCGCCGAGGAGCTCGGCCTGCAGCCCGCGCGACATCACGATGCACGTCGGCGACACCCGCTGGCCCGAGGGCCCCGGCTCGGGCGGCAGCAACACGACCAACTCGGTGGCGCCCGTCGTCCGGCTCGCGGCGCACGAGGCCCGGGCGAAGCTCTTCGCGCTCGCGGCGCCGCTGCTCGGGCGCAAGCCGGACGAGCTGGACGCCGCGCGACGGCAAGATCTTCGTCGCCGCGCAGCCCGCGCAAGGCCTCGCCTTCAAGCAGGCCGCGGCGAAGATGCCCGGCGAGATCGATCTCGGCCGTCGCGGAGCGCAAGAAGCAGTACGAGACCTACCGCCGCGACATCGCGGGCACGCAGTTCGCCGAGGTCGAGGTCGACGTCGAGACGGGCGACGTGCGGGTCGATCAAGATGGTCTCCGTCAACGACTGCGGGCTTCCCGTGAACCCGCTCACCACCGAGAGCCAGGTCATCGGCGCGATGATCCAGGGCGTCTCGTGGGCGCTCTTCGAGAACCGCATCCTCGACCGCAACGTCGGCACGATGGTGAACCCCAACCTCGAGTCGTACAAGGTCCTTGCGCCCGACGACATGTTCGAGGCGGTGTCGATCCTCACCCCGCGTGGCCAACGTCGGCAACAACACGTCGGCCGCCGGCATCGGCGAGCCGCCGATCGTCCCGACCCTCGCCGCGGTCGCCAACGCCGTCTTCAACGCCACCGGCGCGCGCGTCCGCGACTCTGCCCCATCACCCCCGACCGCGTGCTGGCCGCGCTCGCCGAGGCACGAGGAGGGCCTGACATGAATCGCTTCGAGCTGGCCCGGCCCACGACCCTCGCCGCAGGCCCGCGAGCTCCTGGCCGAGAAGCCGGGCAGCGTGCTCAAGGCCGGCGGCATCGACCTCCTCGACCACCTCAAGGAGCACCTCGTCGAGCCGCCGCGCGTCGTCGACCTCAAGTCCGTGCCGGGCCTCGACGAGCATCGCGGTCGAGGCGGACGGCGCGCTGCGGATCGGCGCCGCTCGCGACGCTCGCGAAGTCGCCGCGCACGCCGGGCGTCCGGCAGACCCACCCGCGCGCTCGCCCCCGCCTGCGGCGAGGCCGCCTCGCCCCAGATCCGCAACGTCGCCACGCATCGGCGGCAACGTCCTGCAGCGTCCGCGCTGCTGGTACTACCGGCTCGAGTCCTACAAGTGCCTGAAGAAGGGCGGCGAGGTCTGCTTCGCGGTGGGCGGGCGAGAACCGCTACCACGTGATCTTCGGCGGCGGCCCCTCGTACGCGGCTCACCCGTCGAACGCGGCGGTGGCCTCGTGGCCTTCGGCGCCTCCTTCGTCCTCGACGGGCGCCAAGGGCGAGCGCACCGTGCCCGCGGCCGAGTTCTTCGTGCCTGCCCGACGAAGAACCCGAGCGCGAGAACGTGCTCGAGCCGGGCGAGCTCGCTGACCGAGATCCGCGTGCCCGCGGCCGCGGCGGGGAGGTCGGCCTACGACGAGGTGCGCGAACGCGCAGGCCTTCGACTGGCCGCTCGTCGCCGTGGCCGCGGCGCTCAAGCCGACGGCGGCGTCGTGAGGGACGCGCGCATCGTGCTGGGCGCGGTGGCCCCGATCCCGTGGCGGTCGACGCGGGCCGAGCAGGCCCTCGTCGGCAAGCCCTGACGCGGCGACCGCCGAGGCGGCGGCGAGGCCGCCATCGGTGGGCGCGGCCGCCGCTTCGGACAACGGCTACAAGGTCGGCCTCGTGCAGACGCTCGTGCGCCGGACGCTCCTCTCTCGCGTAAGGAGCTGCCATGGCAACGACGGACCCCGACACGCCGACAGCGACGACGCCCGGTCTGCCGACGCCTGCGGACCAAGATGTACTACGTGGTCGGCCGTGACCACGTGGACCTGAGCGAGGCGTCTCCCTCCGCGCAGTACTGGTGCGCGCGCACCGACGACGGTCCTGGGCCCGGACGACGTTGCTGCAGCCCGAGGTCTGCCAGCCCGACCGCGCCTGCTTCGAGCCGGAGGAGTAGCGGCGGCCGCACTGGCACGCGGCCCAAACAATCGCATGCCGACATAAGTTCATCGCCAGCAATTACTTGACAAGTATTCTGTGCGATGTACACTCCGCACATGGCTGTCAAGACTGTGTCCCTGAAAGTCGAGGCGTATGAGCGCCTCAGGGCGGCCCCGGCGCTTCCCGGCGAGTCCTTCAGTGAGGTCATCCTGCGCGCACGATGGCCCGAGGACACCCTGTCCGGCGCCGAGCTCTTGCGACGCTATGAGACGCACGGCGCCTCGTTCACCGACAAGCAGCTCGAGGCCGTCGAGGCTGCCGTCGCGGCCGATCGCCCGCCCGAGGACAAGTGGAAGGAGCGCTGATCCTCGAGACCACGTTCCTGATCGACCTGGAGCGCGACGCGAGACGCGGCAGCCAAGGGTGCGGCGCACGACGTGCTCATGCGCCACGCTGGTGACAGGCTGTACATCGCTCCCACGATCGCCGGCGAGCTGGCGGCGGGCGCCTCCATGGCCGAGCGCGGACGCTGGGAGACGTTCGTGGCTCCCTTTCACGTGCTGGCCTTGAGCCGCGACGTGTGCTGGGAGTACGGAAACGCCTTCCGCTGCCTCCAGGCGAATGGCCTGCTGATCGGCGCCAACGATCTCTGGATCGCCGCGGCGGGCATCGCGTACGCGATCCCGGTCGTGAGCCGTAACTCGCGGCACCTGTCGCGCGTTCCGCGGCTCAAGCTCGTCAGCTACGGCTGAGCGCCGCCAGCCCCTACTCCCCACCGACACCGCCATTCCCCCCCAAGACCGGCCGCAGGCCCATTGCTCTGGATGTCGATCGAATGGCTCGTGGCGACCAGCAACTCAAAGGCGCCGGCGGATGTCGGCCACGAACTCGAGGAGATCGTCAAGGCGGTTCTCCCGCGTCCTGACGATCCCGAGGTCCACTTCCTGATAGAGGTGAACAACCACGTTCCGAAGCCCGCCATCTGTTCCAGACGCCCGCCGAGATCCGCTGCAACGATGCCGGCTCGTTCCAGCAGCCGGAACACCTCGCGGTCGTTTCGGGTTCCCCCAGGCGCTCGTCGGACACGAGGTGCGAGGCCACGTCGACCGCCGCCTGAATCGCGAGCTGGAGCGTGTGCTCGACGAAGCGCTGCTCGCGGACATCCTCCCCAGCAGCTCCGGACGGGCCAGGGTGCGAAGCTGCTGAACACAGGTTTCGACGAACGCCAGCTTCTTGGCGACGAGCTGGAGTCGGTCACCCGCGAGGCTCCGCCACGCGGTCGATCCCGGGCCGGGTGGGTGCCGGGTAGCGACGGTAGCGCGCCCGGATCGGCGCCATGTCGAAGTACTCGTTGCGCGACTGCACCTCGAAACGGATGCGGGCGGCGCGGTCACGGTCGAGCAGCAGGCGCCCGTCACGCAGGACCCTGTGCACGAGGTCGGCCGAGCGCGGTTAGGACGACCACCTGACGGGCACGCGCAGCAGCCGCTCCAGTCCCGCCTCCAGTGCGAACTGCGGCGCGTCGAGCTTCGCCGGCGGCGGCCCAACAGGACGCCCAGGTCGATGTCGCTTCCGGCCCGTGCTTCACCGCGTGCGACGCTGCCGAAGAGATAGACCGCGATGGCGCCCCGCGGGTCAGCCTCGAGGAACGATGCAGGCGAGCCTCGAGGTCGGCGACAGACACAGACACACTTCATTATAGAGGTTGGCTCAGGATGACAGCCTGGCTCAGGAGCCGGTGCGCACGCGGAGCAGCGCGTAGGACTGGGCGAGCGCGCCGCTCTCGCCCAGGCCGATCCGCAGCGTGTAGTCGCCCGCCTCGAGCGAATCGGGCGTGTACGAGAAGACGTAGGTCCGCCGGCCCAGGGCGTCCCTCTGCACGCGCTCGACGCGCAGCCGCCCGGGCGGCTCGACACGGCCGTCCTTGCCCGTGAGCGACGAGCGGATCTCCACGTCGGCGGCCGGATCGCCGAGGATGCGCGGCTCGAACGACATCAGCACGAGCCGCTCCGGCTCGCCGGGCCGTACGCGAAGCTGGCCCGGGGCAGGAACGGCTTGCCGTCGATCTCGAACGGAAGGGGCTGCCGGCTCGCCTCGGCCTTGCCCGCTCCCATGTCGAGGGCGATCCAGCGGTCCGGGTCGTCGGCCACGACCGGCGGCAGGACGAACGCGATGTTCGCGTCGTAGGGCGGCACGTCACGTCCAGGAACTTCACGCCGGGGCCCCGCTATTGCGGTCGTGCAGCAGCAGCCGGATCGTGTAGCGACCGGGGGGCACGTTGAACGTGCCCTGGAACGACAGCCCCTCACGGCTGGCCTCGGGATCCACCCTGGCGGGATCGATCGAGCGAGCTGGGCCAGGTGGTCCACCACGGAGTCCTTCTCGTCCACGACGTAGCCGTAGACCTCGACCGCCAGCTCCTTCCCGGCCTGCCAGGCCAGCGAGGCCTTCGGGACCTGCAGCACGACGCTCAGCGCCTGGCGCCCCCCGGGACGCGGGAACGGCAGGCACAGGGCGTCGAAGGCGAGGTCGTTCTGGCCCAGGCCCGTGACGACGAGCTGCGCCGCGTCGAACTTGCGCTGGAGCATGGGCACGCCGGGGCCTGTCTCGCGCTCGAAGTAGCCGGGGCGGTGCGACAGCTTGACGCCCTTGCGCGCGAGCCGGACCTTGACCTTGTGAAACGTGCCCGGCCCCTTCTCGTCCCTGGGCTGGAAACCGAGCACGTAGTCGCGGCTGGTCATCTCCAGCATCTCGTCGAGCACGGGCTTGAGGTCGTTCGCGTCCTTGTAGAAGCGGCCGCCGGTCTCCGCGGAGATGAAGTTGAGCGACTCGCGGCCGGACACCGACTCTCGCACGCTCATGGTGGCCCCGGAGCCGGGGTCGGTCTTGGGCGTCGCGCGCGAGATCATCTCGTCTTCGCCAAAGCCGGTCACGTCGACCGCGTGCACCACGGCATCCGAGCGCGCCAGGCTCTGCGCCGCGTCGCCGAACAGGCTGCGGAGGTGCGAGTCGCCGTAGCGCGACTGGCCGTCCACGTCCCAGAGCCGCCCCTCCACGATCGCGGTCGAGCTGTCCTGCCGCTCGTAGCCTTCCTCGCCGATGAACAGCCGTAATGGAGCCTATTACGGAGAACGTCGATAACAACAGCACAGAGATATGGGAGATCTACGACTTCACGGAAGATGCCCATCCGATCCACATCCACCAGGTGCAGTTCGAGGTGATCAACCGGCAGGACATCATTATTGATGAGACCACCGGGACTGCGACGCTTGGGGCCAGACCACAATCACTGGCCCCGAGGCAGGGGAAACCGGACCAAGGACACGGTCCTCGTGTACCCGAGCAAGGTGACCAGAGTCAAGGCGCACTTCGACATCCCCGGCCTTTTCGTATGGCACTGCCACATCCTCTCGCATGAAGACAACGAGATGATGCGGCCCTACTGCGTCGGCGGCGGGTGCAAGCCATAGCGGCAACGCCAACATCATGTAAAATCGCAGACGATCGAGGGGCCGCAGCCCCCTTTCTTTTTCCGGATATTTCCATGAGGAGACACAACCATGAAAAAGCTTACCCGGAGAGAGTTTCTGAAAACCGCCTCCCTCGGCCTGGCAGGCGCAACAATCGGACTTGCTGCCGCCCCATCCCTCGCCCAGATGATGGGCGGAGGTAGTGGCGGGATGGTGTGGGGGAGGCGGAGGCATGGGCGGCGGGACAAGCGTCATCGATCCACCGCCGGGCACGCATTCGCCGACCCTGTGGAGATGCACAACTTCAGCACTATTCCCGGCATCGTCGAGGTGGACTTGGAGGCGAAACCGTCGTGGGTGAACGTCAATGGTACGCTGGCGAATCTCCTCACCTATAACGGCGCCTACCCCGCACCCACTATCCGCGTGAAGAAGGGAGATATCCTGAAGGTCCATTTCAAGAACTCGCTTGACATGATGGGAAAGAACATCCTGGGACACGAACGCCAGATGACGAACCTGCACACACACGGGTTGCACGTATCGCCTTCGGGAAAATCGGACAACGCCATGCTCATGCTAATGTCCGGAGACACCTTTGATTATGAGTACGACCTGTCCAAGATGTATCCCGGCACTCTCAACTTCTACCATCCCCACAGCCACGGCACTGTGGCCGAGCAGTATTGGGGCGGCATGGCAGGCGCGCTCGTCGTGGAGGACGACATCAGCACGCTGTCCTCCTTCGAGACGCACCTTATGGTCATCAAGGACATCACCCTGAGCGGGTCAGCACCCGAGCCCTACACCTCGCAAATGGATTACATGCACGGCAAGGAAGGCAATACCGTGATGGTGAACGGACAGGTGAACCCGGTGCTGAGCATAAAACCTGGACAGGTCCAGCGCTGGAGGGTCGTGAACGCCTGCAACGCCCGGTTCCTGAAACTGAGCCTTGAAGGCCATACGATGTACATTGTCGGGTACCGAAGGCGGACTTCATTGACAAGCCCTATGCCGTCACTTCGATCCTGCTCTCTCGCCGGGCGAGCGGCTCGACATCCTCGTAAAGGCAAACCAGACATCGAAGAACTACCGGCTGCTCGTCGCTTCCCTACAGCCGTCAGGGCAACATGAGCAGCCAGCAAGTAACGCTCATGACCCTTGCGTACAAGGGCACGAAGATGAACGACGCCATTCCCGCGATCGTCAACCCGGCGGCCGGGCGAATCTCGGCAACACCCGCCAAGACGGAGCGGATCGTCTTGTCCATGGGACAGGGCAAGGGCTACATCAACGGCATTTCCTTCACCATGGAAAATTATTTTTCCATTCACTCGCAACTTGGGACGTATGAGATTTGGGAGATCGTAAACCAGAGCAACATGGACCACCCCTTCCACCAGCACGTGAACGCCTGTCAGGTGCTCTCGATCACCGGAGGCGACGCGTCGTACGCCGCGTTCCTGACGAAGACGCCGGCATGGAAGGACGTGGTCATCGTCCCGAAGGGGGGCAGCGTCCGGATGCTCGTCCCGGTCATGGATTATCCGGGCATGACCATGTTCCACTGTCATATCATCGAACATGAAGACATCGGCATGATGGGTGTATGGGACATCATGGACATGCCGATGTAATGCGCCGGGCAAGGCCCGGGAGTCGTGCAGTTGCGGGGCAGCCACCCACGCCCTTCAGCGCCTCTGTATGCTCAAGTGAGCCCGAAAAAAAATCCCCCGGCAGACGCACACCGGGGGATTTCCATCTTGAAAACAGGCTGTCTTGGCAACAGTACTTAGAAATAGAAATTGAAGCTTATGCCGAGCCTCTCCGTGCCGAACGTGTTGCGCCTCTCCGTGGTTGTTCTGCAGAAAACCGCCGGCTATAGTAGTGGTCGTTGTCCTTTCCTGCGATGTGAAACCGAAGCCGACTTTTCCCTCAATGCTGAACTGCTTGTGCAGAAAATATTCAGCGCCGAATTCCCCCAGCAGGCTGAAGTCTACCGCGTCCCCATCCTGCGTAGTGCTGTAAAAGACGGTACCCCCGACGAAGGGGGCGAAGTCGTCCACCTTCAGGTATTTTCTTATTCCCGCAGATAATCCGACGTCGGTGCCGTGCGCATCGGCGCCCTTTAAACCCAAGCCGAAGCCGGCCAGCACGGCGAGGTCCGTTGCGATAAAATATTTGCCCGTAATGACGAAATTATTATTGGTGTCGCCGTTCATCCCGAAGAAATTATTATTGACGTCAACATTGAGCCCAACCGTACCTGCTTTCAAACTATTCGCAGCCGATGCGTTCCCCGGCCAGAGGACCGCGGCCAGGACAAGTATCAGTACAACTGCAGCAAGCTTTTTCATTTTTTTCTCCTCCGTTCAAATGATGATCAGCCTCGATCTGTGTCGAGGCGGATCAAAGTATTAGCCAAGGTAAGGGGATCCTTAAAGTGCTTAATACCGTAGTATAAATTTAGAAAAATGGCAAGCTAAAAAAGCGGCCCTCAACTTGACATGCCCTTCTCACGCGCTATAGTATTTAAATAGGCTTCTACTTTGAGTGCCAAACAACGAGGAGGGTAAAACATGAAGACCGGAAGAATAGTTCTGTACAGTGTATTCGCTATCTTTTTGACCGCATCTCTGGGAATGGCGGCCTCTCAACACGGTTATAAGGCCATGTTAAGCGGCAAGGATATCGTCCCGGCCGTTGAGACGAAAGCTACCGGCGAGGCGACATTCACGCTGAGCAAAGACGGCAAGGAACTCGCCTACACCCTGACCGTGAAGGACATTGAAAACGCCACGGCTGCGCACATCCACGCAGGGAAGAAGGGTGAAAATGGCGGGCCCCTCGCGGGTCTCTTTGCGGGACCGAAGAAAGAGGGAATGTTCAGCGGCGAACTTGCCAAAGGCATGATCACGGACAAGGACCTGAAGGGCCCGTTGGCCGGAAAGACGGTCAAGGACCTCGTCAAGATAATCAAGGACGGGGGCGCCTATGTCAACATCCACACGGAGAAAAATCCGAACGGAGAAGTCCGCGGTCAAATCAAATAACGCTTCGGGCTGTTGATAATAACAGTCGGATAACTATGACCGGAGCCGGGTGTATTCCCGGCTCCGTTTTTTTAGCGCAAGAGAGGCGCAGACAACTGCCGAGTCATCAACGCCTCGCGACAGGCCTTTCAGATCTCCTCCTCCCTTATCCCGTCTTTTCACTCCTGCTTAATTCTTTTGGCTCTTCCGATCCTTCTCCTCCTGCCCTTTCCCGGTTATTTTTCGCCTTTGTCCGGCCGGCTTCCCCGCATTTCGCGGACATGCATACGGCGTGCCTCTGCCGGCGAAGAAGCCATGATGAAACAGGACAAAAAAGGTGGTAAATTATGACTAGAATGATAATTACCCCGGGAAGGAGAATCGTATGAGAGAACAATGCACATTACCGGGCTGTGTGACGACAAAGACCGAAGAACTGAATGAAGAGAAGGGAGCACCGGCAAACACGGGACATGTGCTGCAACTTTCGATAAGGCAGTACGGCAAGCTCCTTGATGCACTTCCCGATGCGATGGTTATAGCCGGCAGAGCGGGAAAGATCGTGGAAATCAACACCCAACTGGTGGAGCTATTCGGGTACGCAAGAGAGGACTTGCTGGGGAAAAACCTCGAAATTCTGATGCCGGAGCGGTTTCGCGCCCGCCATCGCAGAAATGTCGTCGGGGTTCATGGCCAACCCCCGCGTGCGTCCCATGGGGACGGGGCTTGATTTGTTCGGTTTGAAAAAGGACGGCACGGAGTTTCCGATCGACATCAGTCTAAGCTACTTGACGACCGAAGGCGCGATCGTGGCAATAGCGGCGATCAGGGACATCACGGAGCGCAAACACGTCGAGCACAAGATCGAGCTTAATTACCAGATACAAAAGGCCATCAGTTCTGTCCTGAAAATATCGCTGGAACCCATTTCGCTCGACGAACAGCTCAGCCGCGTCCTCGACCTGATCGTCACCCTGCCGAGCTTTGCGCTGCGCACGCGGGGCAGCATTTATCTTGTCGAGCACGAACCGGAAAGGCTCGTCCTCAGGGCAATGCACGGTTTCTCCGTGTCCCAGGTCGCGACCTGCGCCGCCGTCCCCGTAGGCGCGGACAGGTCCGTCGCTTCTTCCCCCGTCCGCGTGCCAGATCATGTCTTCCGACTGCCTGGACGAACACCACGAAATCCAATATTCCGTCTCGGGGGACTGCAGGGCAGTATTGCGCCCCTATCGTGTTCGCCAATCGCGCGTTGGGATTGATCAATGTGGCGGTGACTGACGAGCACCAGCGCATTCCGGAAGAAGAGGAGTTCCTCTCTGCGATAGCGAATTCACTTGCCGGTCTCATCGAGCGCCGCCAGGCGGAATCGGAAAAGGAACGGCTCAGGGAGCAGCTCGTCGAAACCGAAAAACTCGCGGCCCTCGGACGGATCACGGCAAATGTATCGCATACGATAAAAACCCGCTTACCGCGATCGGAGGGTTCGCCAACAGGCTCATGGATAAATTGCCTGAGGGGACGAAAGAAAAGAAGTATGCAAGCTTGATCTTCTCGGAGGCCATCAGGTTGGAAAACGTCCTTCAGAATGTCCTCCTGTTCTCACGGCGCGACGCCCACCAGCGCGAAGAACTGAACCTTTCCGATATGATAGAAAGCGCGCTCACAATGTATGAAGACATCTGCAGGGACAAATCGATCGAAATCGAGAGACGCCCGGGAGTGACGCCTCCTGTACTTGCGAACAAGGAACAGGTGCTTCAGGCCCTGGAAAATCTGATGTCCAACGCGATCGACGCGATGCCCCGGGGCGGGGTCCTTACCGTCAGTACGGAAAAGGAGCAGGTGGGAGACCAGGCTTACATAGCGCTGAAAATAAAAGACAACGGCCAGGGGATACCAGAGGAAAACATCGACAGGATTTTCGAACCTTTTTTCACTACGAAATTGTTGATGAAAGGGACCGGTTTGGGTCTCTCCATCACCAAAAAGGTCATCGAGGATCATGGCGGGTTCATTCGTGTCAACAGCGGAGTGGGGGTCGGTACGACATTCAGCCTCTATTTCCCGATGAAGCGGAACTAAAGGAAAAGGTTTTCCGAAGAGAGGCTTGCAAAAATCTCAATACAATCAGGTAGCCGCAAGCTTCAGCTTGCGAGCCCTTTCTTTCTTCGCGATATTCCGGTGTGCACCTAAAGCGGGCGGGTGCCAAGAAAGGAGATTTTTATAGGAATTCTGTAGTGTCAATTTTGTTTCAATCTTGCCCGGGCAAAATACGCCTTTTGTCGTATTCGCAATTTCCTCGATTGTAACCTTCCGGTCTGTGTAACCGTCTTATGGTCAAACAGCAAGAAGGAATAATTTGATGAGGAAGGAAGTGAGCGAGATGAAAACCAAAAGCACATTCAGGGTGAGCGGACTGCTCGTACTGGCAGTCGCAGCCCTTGTTCTTACGAGTTGCGGCGGCAGCGGGATGTCCTCGTCCGCCACTACGCCGGCAACGCCTGTTACGATGATGGGTGCAGTACTCAAGGACAGCGGCGTAACAGTGAACGGCGTCGCATTCGATACCAGTGGAGCCAGCATCACGGCCGATAACACAGCCAAAGACCCCGGCTTTCTCGATAACGGGATGATTGTAAAACTGAGGGGCCGGATCAACGACGACGGGCTAAGCGGCGTTGCAGACATGATCAAGGTCATCGCCGAGGTGAGGGGCGAGATCACGGCAGTAGGCGCCGATTCGTTTTCAGTCCTCGGACAGACCATCCTGGTGAACGGCATGACCGCATTTGCTGACGTGGCGGACCTGGCAGCCCTCAAGACGGGCGACCGGGTCGAAGTCCATGGTATACGGGATGAGGCCGGCAACATCATGGCCACCCGCGTCGAACTGCTCGGCCCCAAGGAATTGGCGCCCGATGAAGTGAGGGGCATCGTGAGCAATATGACGGCGACTTCCTTTGACATCGGCGGCCTGACCATCACGTTCTCCGCCGACACCATGATCGAGCCTCCAGGCGCCACGTTCGGCAACGGCGACATCGTCGAAGTTCATCTGAACGGTACAGCGGCCGTCAGAATCGTGGTCGAGCGCGCTGAGGATGCGGCGTTCATTCCAGCCGAAGGCCAGGAGTTTGAGGTCGAGGGGTTCATCAGCGGATTTACCGACGCGGCCGGCGACTTTAAGGTCGGCGACCAGCCGGTGCATCTGGCGGGAAGCGTCGTGTTCCGGGGCGGGGACGCAACGGACCTCGGCAATAACGTGATGGTTGAAGCGGAAGGCCATGTAACCGGCGGCGTCCTGCTGGCCGATAAAATCAGGTTCAAAGACACCATCCGGATCGAGGCGAACGCCGACAAAGCGGGTTCAGCTGACGTCCTGGGCCTGAACGTGGCCCTTACCTCCGCTACCAGGCTGATCGACCTGTCCGGTGACATAGCGGGAATCGCGGCCGGTGACGGCCTGAAGATCCGCGGATTTCTGAGCCAGGACAAGTCCACGATCACGGCAACCCGGGTGAAGAGACAAGAGCATCCTATCGATGCGGACAAGATCCTCCTCCAGGGACCGGTAAGCTCCTTTGACTCAACGTCCGGCGCGGAGAAGCTCGTTATCGCGGGGATCACCGTGACGATCTCCGGCGTGCAGGGAGGCCAAATGGAGATCGAAGACCATGCAGCCTCGCCTGGCGACCTCTTCGGCTCGATCGTGCTGGACAGGACCATCGTCAAGGCGCGGGGTTCGTTCAGCGGCGGCGTCCTTGCCGCGAACAAGATCGAAATCGAGGAAGAATAAACGCTGGTATCAAATCGGGGGCGGCCGTTCGGGCCGCCCTTTTTTTGCCTTGAGAGAGAAAGGCTGCCAAATACAATAAAAAAAGCCCCGCCCCTTGAAGGGGCGGGACCTCATTACAGTGACGAATGCATTTTCCCGCGACGGATAATAAATTTGCGGTATGAGACTACTTCCCTGCCGGAGCTGCCGGAGTTGCCGGAGTCGCCGGGGTTGCCGGAGTTGCCGGGGTTGCCGGTTTCGCCGGTGTCGCCGGGGTCGCCGGAGTTGCAGCCGGATGGCCAGCCGTCTCTGCCTCGGTCTTCTTCTTCTTGCCCTTTTGCTTGTGTTTGTGCGTTTCGGCCTTCTCGCCTTTGGCGTTTGTATGGGTCTCACCGGCCTTTTCAGTCTTCTCGACCTTCTCGGTCTTCTCCGTCTTCTCGGCCTTATGGACCTCGCCGCCCGGCTTGTCTTCCGCGAAAGCAACGCCGAACGTCATGGCGAACACAACAGCAATGATGAACGTAAGGATCTTCTTCATTTTGATTTCACCTCCTTTCCCCATTGGAATAGTTTCGCAACTCTAACAAATCCGCCCCCCCTTGTCAAGCTTAGGTGCGGTTATCTTACTTCTCCAGTGAAGCCGGCTGACCTGTATGAGACGCTCAACGGGAATACTTCTCCAATTTCTCCAGCACCTCGATGTGCAGATATTCCGACGGAACGATGCGGAACTCCACGACGCCTATGTTTCCCTCGCGCGGATCCATCGGCCGGACAGCGGCCGCAAAATAGGTCGAGTATCCTTTTCCGAGACCGGGCTCCAACTTAAACAGGGCGTCCTGTATGAACGCGACCATGCGCGCCACCATCATCCTCTCCGCAACGCTTGCCTCTCTTGCCCCGGATGCGGGAAAGTGGCCGATGATCAGGACGAGACTGATCTCAGACCTCAGGTGGTCATCCTTCATGAGCGCCAAAAAAACACGGGCAAGCTTCTGGAGATCGGTCTGCGCCGAGGCCTTGAGGCGGCCGTCGGGGGAAAACAACAGAGACGTTTCCATGACAATCGAGCTCGTCTTAACATTGAGGCCCTCGATCTTGCCCGCCCCGAACTCTTTCTGGATGATTTGCTTGATGTTCTTGGTGAACTCGTTCCGGGGCTGGGACAGGGCAAGGGCGGGCTCCAGAAACCGCTGGATCTTGACCGACCGGTAATAGAGGAGAGAACTCAAGAGTACCAAACCGATCAGCAGGAGGCTGAGGACCGGGCCCGGCGGCGGAACGTATTTCCATGGGGCCTTGACGTTCATGGCGCTGTTTCCTCCAGCAGGGCAAGTTTTTTCACCGCCGCCTGGAAATCCGCCTCAGTGACGTTGGTCGGCTGGTGGATGGCCTTGTTTCGCAGGCCTACCAGGTCGCTGAACAGTTCCTTCTTGAAGTGGCTGATGCGGCGGCCCTGGTCCATCTCCTTCAACCCTTCAATGAGCGTCGGAAGCGTCCGTGCCGAGCGCCGCTGCGGTGAACGCCCTCAGACGGTTTTCAAGATGATAGCCCAGCAGTAGGGCGGCCACGACCTTCTCTCCTGCCCGGAAATAGTCCAGCGCCTGCTGTGCGGATACGTCCCCCTTGACGATGCGGATGTTCTCCCCCGACTCTACTTCGCCGGGGGCCAGGCGCTGTATTTTCTGATAGACCTCCAGGCACTTGTCGAGCATGTTCTTCTCGAGATAGGATTCGGCAAGGAGAAACAGTTCCCGGATGCTGTCCGCGCCCTCCCGCTGCTTGACGGCAAAGGCATAGGCGCGGCGCAAGGCCTCGGTTTTGTCGTCCTTCTTGTCGAGGACGTCGAAATGCCGGGCCCAGCGTTTGCCCTTCAGGACGTTGTCCTTCGTAAAGCGGAAGAGCCGTTCCGACACCTCGCTTTTATCGAGTTTGCCGCTGATGACGATGATGTTCAGCGTCGGATAGGTTTCGAAAAGCTCGGGCAGGGCGTCGATGCCTTCGTTCAGCCGGTCAAACTCGATATCGAGCGTCAGCAGGTCGACGATCTGCGCCGTCAGGACCTTGAGGGCTTGCCGGACGCTGGGCGCCTCCTGAAACCGGAGGTCGGGCTCCTCTTCGCTGAAGCGCTTTCTGTATTTCGAGTTTCAGCAGCTCCCGGTCCTCGAAGTCGTCGTCGGCGATCAGCACCCTAAACATCCGGCGCCTCCTCTACGAAGGGGAGTTTGATGATTATCTCCGTGCCGACCCCCGGGGCGGTATATTCCTTCCCGATCCTGATTTTCCCGGCATGGAGGCCTATGACGTATTTGACATAGTAAAGCCCCTGGCCCCATCCCTCGCCGGTGGTCCTCCCCTTGTAAAAACACTGGTCCGCCTGCTGTTCGTCCATGCCGATCCCCTCGTCCCGGAACGAAATCGTCACATAGCGCCTGGTTCCGTCCCGGTCGATCTCGCACGCGACGCGCACGCGCGCGCGGGCCTGGTCCGGTTTTTTATACTTGATGGAGTTGTCGATCAGATTTTCAAAGACCGTCTTTAAGAGCGGCGGGGCGGCATAGATCATGGGCACGGTCGCCCCTTCGACGGTCGTGATATCGGCGAGGTCGCCGTAATGAGGCGTCAGATCGCCGAGCATGGCCTGGATGTCGATATTCTTGAACTCCACGAGGCCCTCTTCGCGTTTATCGGAGATCTTTTTGAAGATATCGATATCGGCAAAGAGCTTGTCCAGGTTGTCGTCGATGCGCTCCTGCGCCTCCGGCGGAAGATCGGGGAGCAGATCGATCCTCCGTTTGATCCTCCCCAGGTTGTTCTTGAATTCATGCCCGATGGTCGCCGAGATATAGCGGATAAATTCGTTGCGCCGGGCTATTTCCTGATTTTTCAGCATGAGCAGCATGTTCTCGCGCGCCCTCCTCTGCTTTTGCTGGTAGACGACGGACAAGTACATGCTGAGCGCGGCAAAGGACGCGATCATGATGACCAGCGCGTAATGGGCGACCCTGCTGGACGCATCGAGCTGGCTCTGCATGAGATAAAGACGCCGGTCGAGAGTGGCCTCCTGAGGGATCAGGCCCTTCCACGGCATGAGCCACGGCTCGAGCCGGTCAAAGGGCGGGATGAACCGTTCCAGGAAGACCATGCCCAGGACGAGCCAGAGCACGATCAAGAGGGCCGTCAACACCAGGCCACGAATTTTATAAGGGACAGAGGATTCAGACATGGACAAAGTAATTTATTCCAAATGGCTTGCTAATACAACAGAAAATATCATGACGCCGGCGTGACGCTTCCGCTTCGGGCATGCGCCGTGGACAGCGAACGGCGATGAGGGAGGCTGGATGATACGGTGTTCCAGAGGCAGGGCGCTCGAAAGGCGTCGATTTGAGAGACGGGTGCCCGACAGCCTTTGTCATTCTTTTTTCCCGATTTCATTTCCGTAGAGCTTGACAACACATTCGGGACAGAGGCCGTGGCTGAATTCCGCTTCCGAGTGCATGCTGATATACGTTTCGATCTGGGTCCAATAGCCGTGGTCGTCACGGATCTTTTTACAATTCGCGCAGATGGGCAGGAAGCCCCGCAGTGTGTTGATCTCCTTCATCGACTGCTTCAGTTGGGTGCGCAGTTTCTGCCGTTCGATCGCATAGCGGATGGAGCGCCGCAGGAGCCCACCGTCGACCTTCCCCTTCACGAGATAGTCCTGTGCGCCTTTTTGAACGGCCTCGATGGCGAGTTCTTCATCATCGTGGCCGGTCAGAACGATTACCGGGACATCGGGCGAGTGTTTATGCAGCACGGCAAAGGTGCTGATGCCGCGGCCGTCCGGCAGCCCAAGGTCCAAAAGCACGATATCGATGCCCCCTCCCGCCAGGCATTCCATGCCGTCAGTCAGTTTCCCGACATGTTTGAACCCGTAGGGCGTCTTCATAGCGCCGGCCAGGGACTTGCTGATAAGAAGGGCGTCATCGGGGCTGTCTTCTATCAGCAACACGTTGATGGGCTCGATATTCATAGCGCGGCCTCCCGCCGCAATCGGACGACTTCATTACCTGCATAGTGCCGGAGACACTTTTACTTTTTCTGTCGCGCGGCGATAAAGTTCGCCGTGAAGATGTAATCGAGGGAGTCTTGCTTGCCGTCGCCGTTCAGATCCCTTGTATAAAGATGCCGTGTTATGGAAACCAGGATGATCGCTTCAGTCTTGCCCGGCGAGTTACTGGAGAACGACGTTAAAATTTACCGTCAGGCCGGAGAGGGCCAGGCCGCTCAGCGAATCAACAACCGTGAAACCGGCAAGGCTGAAGTCGGCTGTTGGAGGGCTGCTCCCTGGGGCAATATCGCAGATCACCGTCGCAAAGTCGCCGGTCGTAAAACCGGCGGTTTTTGCGATGAAGACGTGGACGCTGTGTGTAGTCCCCGTCGCCGATGTCCCGTAGATATATTGCGCCTTTTCCGCTCCAGCGGCTGCGCCAACGGCGGAAACCACGCTGGTGTCGGTTATCAAACTGTCTTGAGCGCTTGCCTTGACCGTCACGTTCGCCGGCAGGTTAACGACGCCGTCAATACTGCCGATCAGGGCGGGCGCAGTAAGCGTGCCCTGGGTCGAAAGCGTTATTATCGCCTTCGCCGCCGACGCTGATGAGGGCACGGACGCGGCTGCGGGGGGCGGGGCGGATCCTCCGCCGCTGCTACCCCCGCAACCGGAGATCGTAACCAATCCGATCAGTATGATCAGGAATCCTGGTATGAGAACCCGCTTCATAGTTAATCCCCCAAGGTATGGGATTTTATCCCTCTTCCACCGCTCTTTTCAAGACAATTCCGAAGAACTGCAAATTACCATAATGACGATCGTTACGGAGGGGATGAGTAAGCGGCTAATCATAAAGTATCACGCCGCTAAATATCGCGCTCTTCAAACATCTCCCTTCTGGCCGATGAAGTGATCTTCCTTGTCCTTGAACAGGACATTGAATGTGGTAAGCGAACCGTAGATGCGCGTGATGTATTGCTGAAAATCGACTTTCTCGCCGTCCGAAAGGAGCTTGTGTGAATTGATCTGCGCCTCCATGACCCGCAGGCGATCGCGGACCATCACGATCTTATGGAAAAAGGTCTCGATGGGCACGCTCTTTGCCGCCAGCTTCGGATCGCCGGGCTTCAAAATCATTTCCCCGTCCTGCCAGCGCGCACCCAATTCCATCTTGGGGAGGTCCTCGCGATTTACTTCATACACCGCGAGCTTCATCATTTCGTAGGCCGTTGTCTCCGCTTCGGACAGCACGACGAGGTCATCTTCCGATACGGAGGTTCTTTTGTCCATGCGGGAGAAATAGACAACGCAATCCCGGCTTACCCCCGCACCCGATATTTCTTCGATGCGTCCGATGCCGAACCGCTCGTGCCGCACCAGGTCTCCCTGGATCAGATTGCCCATGCCGGACCTCCTTCGGATTTTCGTAAAACGTTTTCATTAAGTCGATCAGAGTTGTCATCCCCGAATGCCTCTATCGGGATCCATTGTTCTGAGATAAAAATGGATTCCCGCTCTGAAACGTTGCGGGAATGACGGCCTTTTCTGACAGCCTCCGTCTCATTCCTCCGACGGCAGCACAGGCACGGTCAGCGCCGCATCGGGAATCTTGCCGGTCAATGACTTAAGAAAAGCGACAATGTCACCCGCCTGCTCTTTTGTCAGGTTCTTCCCGAGCTGGATCCTCGCCATGATTACGACCGCGTCTTCAAGCTTTTCCACGGACCCGTCGTGAAAATACGGCGGCGTTTCGGCAACGTTACGGAGCACCGGGACTTTGAACACATACTTGTCGGTCGGGTCTTTCGTGACCGCGAACCGTCCCTCGTCCACCGGCTGGCTCTTCGTGTATTTCTCGTACGGCTCCAGCATGCCGAACTTCTGATACATCTGGCCGCCGAAGTAAGGACCGGCATGACACATCATGCACCCCGTGTCCAGAAAAGTCTTAAATCCCCGCTTCTGCTCTGCCGTCAGCGCGCCGGCATCGCCCCGGGCGTAATCGTCAAAGGGCGCCGGCGTCACGAGCGTCCGCTCAAACGCCCCGACCGCCTTTGCGAAATTTTCCATGGTTACGGGGTCCTTGTCTCCGGGAAAGGCCTCCTTGAACAGAGCAACATACCCCTTCATCCCCTTGAGGATATTCTCAACGGATTCATTGGACGGCATGCCGAATGCCGGGGGCCCGGTCACCGCTTGCCTGGCCTGGTCTTCGACGCTCGTCCGGTTGCCGATCCAGTGCTGCGAAATCTGGGCCGCCGCGTTGAAGAGGGTCGGCGAGTTTCGCGGGAGGACCTTGCAGTTGTTGCCGATCGGCCTTTTTGAGCCCGTCCGCCGCGTACAGGCCCATGGGGTGGCATTTGGCGCAGCTCACGGTCCCGTCGATGGAAATCCGCGATTCATAGAAAAGCACCCTCCCCAGTTTCACCTTCGCGGGGGTTATGGGATTGTCCGGAGACGGCATGGAGGCGGGGAGCGGCCCGAAGACCGACTTGGCCTTGTCCATGAGATCTCCATCCGCGCTCGCGGCAAACAGGGACCTCGCGACGAATAGAGTGATGCACAATGCGGCGAAGATCAACGGGAACCTAAGAAAAAACCGTGAGGTAATGCCTCTTGCGCTATTCATTGTTGTCCTCCTTGTCATGAAGCATCGGCTGGATTTGTTACGAGGGATCTTTGTAATGCCACTCATTTTACTATAGCTGAAAAAAGACAAATTTCAAGGCATCGGCCTCGAGGCGGGCGCGAAAAAAGCGGCGTGATTGGAGGTGAAAACGGCGGGTCGTTCTTGAGGATGGCTGCTACAGCAGGATGGCGTTTGAACTCGGCGTCCAGAAATCTGCGCACCTCCTTCCGGTCCCATCCGCGCGGGTGCTTGAAACCGCTGTAGAGCGAGAGGTCTCCTTCATAGAACTGACCGGTCTCATAGAGAGCGGCCTCAGCGCCGCACACGGGCAAATTGAAGATGGCCAGATTGAGGAACGTGATCGCCTCCGCGTGAGCGGCCACATATTCGAGTGTCTTCCGCGCTTCGACCACTGTTTCAGCGGGCGTGCCGAAGAGAAGATAGACGTACGCGGCTATCCCCGCCTTCGAGAGATTCGTTAAGACCTTCGACGCCGTTTCGAGGTCGATGCCCTTGTTCAACCGGTCGAGAACTCCCTGGTCCCCAGATTCCAGTCCGAGCTTGAGCATCACGCACCCAGAACGCCTGAGGGCCATGCAGTAATCGAGATCGCACAGGTCCTTGCCGATCCTCGCGAACCCGTACCAGGGGACCCCGACAGGGTCGGCCGCGAGCGCCTGCATGAGCGCGGGACTCACCGAATTGTCCAGGAGATGGATGATGACCGGCTTCGTATTCGCGGCCAGTGCCCTTAGATCAGCCATTGCCTGCGGAACGGGGACCGAAACATAGGGATTGTCCTCTGCTGTCTCGGGGCAGAAGGAGCATTTATTCCAGTAGCACCCGCTCGACCCGCTGTAGGGAAGGATGAAGCCGGGTGAAAGATAATCGTTGACCGGGAGTGAGGCGTAATCCGGCGTATAGTGATGACTCGTGACTTTTTTGACGCCGAGCAAATCGAGCAGGGGCCCCTCTCCCGGGCCGGCGATCAAGTGATCCACGAGATCGCCGAAGGGATTCTGAAAGCCAGGCCTTTTCATCCATGAACTCGACCAGTCCGCCGCCGAGGATGATCTTCACTCCCGGGAATTCCTTCCTGATAAACCCGATCATGGCGAAGGCTGTGAGCGCCTGGCTCAGAAAGTTCAGGGAAAGACCGACCATCCCGGTTGTCGCGCGATCGAGCATTTCCGGCAGCCGCTTGCTGAAGTACGGATAGAAGGGATTTTGTTCGGGATGTGCTGCGGAAAAAAGCAGGTCAGCGCTCTGCAGGGGCGAGAGACTTCGGTGCTGATAATCCGCCAGGCCGACGAGCGCGCCGTGTCCGCCCGAAACCGAGAGGACGCGGTTCACGTCCCGGACCGCCCGGTCGTATCGGTCGGGAGATTGATAGGTCCTCGGATCTCTGAGCGCGGCGATGTTCGCTGAAATGTTTTTGACCGCCCTGCGGGTCCAGGTATCGGAGGCTGTTTGCGTTTGTCCGAGAAGATGGAGCAGCCCTTCGATATTCGCGTCAAGGAGTTCGCAGGATATTCCGTGGGCTTTAAGCGCGCCGGCAAGCTTCGCGATGCCTGCCGGCGGTTCGCAGGGTTTTGCAACAGGAGGGAAGATGAGGAGCATCAGGCATTATGCCGGATGCAGGGATAGAGATGCAAGCACATTCGTCCAAGCAGGATGCACGCGCATCATTTCCTTGTCGAGGCGCGCAAAGGGGTCGGAATTCCGATCGGGACTATTCCGCCGATAGTGCCGCCGTAGGAATAGCTTTCCGGAAGGATCGCCACTTTTTTACATCAAGGAGGTCCGCGCCAGCAGCGGTAACGGAACGGTGGGCCACGGAAAAGATGGTGCTGCCGATGATCACGGAGCGGTCCACCGTGTCGAGGTAGCTGCCGTAGTTCGTCGTAACGGTCGGGGCGGAAATGACCCCCCGCTTGGTGATGCTGCCTGCAGGATCGATATCGAAGACGTCCAGGCCGGTGCTGTATGAGTCGAATGTAGTCCCCATAGCTATAATACGGGATAGTGAGGATCCCGGAGGGACGCCCAGGGGCTCGTAGTAGAGGAATGCATGCGGATCGTAGAGGGCGTCCGACCAGCCTGGCCCCAGTTCATAGTCGGCAGAGCAGCGTCGGCGCCGACAAATCGCTCACGTCGAAGAGCTGGAGCTTGTTGCCGTTCACCCTGCCGGTTGAATCAGCGGACTGGCCGATGGTCAGAAGTCTCGTCTCGCGCCCAGAAGATGGATGTACGTCGCAAAGCCGTTTACCGTTATTTCGCCCGCGAGCCGCGGGTTCGCGGGGTCGCTCAGGTCGAAGGTAAAGAGCGGATCGGTCCGGCGGAACGTTACCATGTAGCCCCGGTCCCGGTCGAAGCGCATGGAATAGATGCGCTCGCCGGGGGCGATTCCCGTGACGGTGCCCGTTGATACGAGGTTGTCGTTCTGCCTCACCCAGGATGGTCAGCTGGTTGCTGATCCCCTCGCCCCACCACCCGCCGCGGGTGGTGCCGATGCGCAGATAGCCCTGGTAGTCGCTCATGCTGAACCGGTCATTGAGCCAGCCGTCCACGATCCCGCTGCCGCGATAGAAAGGTTTGCCCGTTGTGGGGTCTATGGCGAATTTATGGACTGCGGTCCGTGGTTCGGGATTGCCTTGAGGCATGGCGGCATTGACCATCGGCTCGATCCACAACCAGTTGTTGTCCGAGGAGAGGTAGAGGCTGTCCTGGTTCATGTAGACGCGGCACCAGGAACTGAGCACCGCCGAGGAGGCTACTGCAGGGACCGGGCTGCCGAGGTCGAGGCTCATGACGAGGGAAAGGTCGGTTCCGTTGCCGAATTCAGGAATGTAGACATCGCCCGCGGAAACGGCAGGGTTCGTGATGGCTGTTCCGGTGCCGCCGCTGTAAAGGGTGGTAGTGTAGGTGGACAGGAGATCGTCAAGCGTCAGCTCGTTGATCCTCCTGGTGTTTTCTTCAAGGGCCAGTTTGCTTGCCATTTCATACCCGGACTGGTCATAGGAGCATCCCGGCAGTTAAATAGTCCCAGGGACTGACCGGATTCGGAATATCGATCGTATGATTGAGTACGAGATAGATGGTGTTGTTGATGCGGCGGCTTCCCTCCAGGCTGCCGGGAAATTCGATGCTGGCCGACAGGACCGGCGTAGACAGGATTGGTCACGTCGTAGGAATAGACTTTGGTGACCGGCTGATATCTGGGGACGCGCATGAGTGGGCAGCGCCGGCAACAGTGGGAGAAATCACCGTGGTGTGTGCGTCCCGCCCGAGCCGGGCGGAGGAGAAACGACCGTCGTCGTCTCGTTCGAACAGACCAAGGGAGACGACGGTCGCAGTCCCGCCCGATACGATCATCGGGAATGATCATAGAGAGTCTGTCATGACTGTTACCCTGGAACCGGAAAGGTGGAGTTCGATGATAGACTCCTTGAGGTCTATGTCGCTGACGAGGGCGGTCTGCTCGGCAGGCTTTGCCTGTAACACGAAAAAGTGCGCTGCCGCGGGCCAGGTAAATGAAGGCCCCGTCCGTCTTGACCAGGTCGCCTTCATCAACTCCCTTTTCCTGCACATTCGTCTGGAGTGGCTGGTATCGGCATTGCCTCCGGCCGCGGTGGGGGTGCTGCTATCGGGTTGGGACGTTGTCGGGGGCATGACCGCAGCCGCCACCCACCGGGAAGCGACCCGCCATAGCTGTAACGGATCATACTCCCGCTGTAGCGGCGGATCAATTCCGCCTTGAGGCGCTTCTCCAGATCAGCCGGGGTCAAAGGCCTTGACGAGCTTGGCTGAAAAGGGGGGCGTCTGCGGTATCGGCGGCGCTGCCGCCGCTGTGGCAGGCGGCCGCGGTAATGAGAGCGGCAAGAGCGAGAAGCAGGGCGGGAAATCCCGGAAAACGCATCGCTTTCATCATATCAGCACCTCCTGATCCGGAATTTTCAATGCTCCTCAAGGCCCGCGTTCCGTTATGCTGTCCGCTTTTTGACTGTTCGTGAGCCGGGGCTTGACACCGCTTCTTTCCGGGCGCGGATAGATATAATTATACTAAACCGCGTAAAAAATATCTATAGCTTCCGATCCGAAAGCTCAGCGCTTTTTCTCACTTGACTCCCCTTCCCGCTTCCAGCTCTTGCATGATCCGTGCGCAGACCTCCTCATGCGTGAGGCCCACGCAATCGATGGTGATGTCCGCATGCTCGCCGGTACAGGGCGAACCGCTCCGCGAAGAGGTCGTCTACGCTCTGGTCCGGCCGTTTCGCAAGACCCCTCGTATCGTAATCATGAACTCTCGATTTGAGCGTAGCCAGGTCCACGTTCAGAAAGACGGCGGTCCCGTTCGATTTCAGATGCCCCATGGCTTCTTGGCTGTACACCGCGCTGCCGCCGGTGGCGATAACGTGATTGCGGCAATCGAGTTTTATGAGCACGTCCTCCTCGATCTTGCGCAAGACCATGTAGCCTTCATGATCGACGATGTCCTGCAGCGTGCGGCCCTGCCCGGTCTGGATAAGGACATCGGTATCGATGAAGCCCATCGACAGAAGCTTTGCCAGGATCACCCCCACGGTGCTCTTGCCCGAGCCGGGCATTCCGATCAGTATGATGTTGGATCGTTTGTCAGCCATGATGTTGTTTCCAAATAGGATCGTAGATTTTTTTTGCAGTTATATCGCTCAATACGGGTACGTCCATGGGAATATTTCTAGCGCCACGTGCGGCCGCATATAAGGCATTGCGGTTTATGAACACAGATCAGCTGACCGCACTCGGGACAGGTCCAACGTTCCTTTTCGTTTCGAATGAAATGTCTTATGCCGAACTTCTTTATGTGCACGAGATTGTCAATCATACTCATTCCATACTTGGCTCTATACCGCTCATCCAGGTGGTTCAGCCTGTCGCAAGGAAACCTGTCACAGCTGAAGCAGTACCTGACTTTACCTTGCCGCTATCTTCTCACAGTTCTTGATTCGGCAGGTGACGCGGGTTTTTGGTTTGACGCTGTCGTCGCCTCGGCAACCGGGGCATGCCTTCTTGTCTCTTGTATATGCGCAACAGAGACGACAGTTCATTCCACAGGGGGCGATCAGCGTCGTTCGGATCGCATTTGTCTTTGATCTTTTTGGTGTCATGAAGCCTCATCCCCTCATCCCTGCATTCATCGCGGAAGCTGAGTGCCAAGGATCGGCATGAGAAGGAACGCCATGCCGGTCTGAATCGTAATGATCGAGGCCATCGTTTCCGTGTCGCCGCCGAGCTGCCGGGCAAGGATAACGGCCGAGGGCGCGGTGGGCGTCGTCATCGCGATGAGCAGCGCTCCCGCGGCAACGCCGGTCACGCCGGTCAGAGAGATCATGAACGCGGCGGTAAGCGGTTTGATGACGAACTGGACGATCGACGACACGGCGATCGGACCGAGATGACCTCTCACCGCTTCGGGCCGGAGCGCACCCCCTACGGCCAGGAGCCCGAGCGGCAGGGCAGCCCGGGCCGCGATATCTACGACATCCTTCGATATTCCCGGCAGGCCTATCTGGCTCATGCTCAGCAACCATCCGAGCGCGCAGCTGATGATCAGCGGATTGCCGACGACCTCCCGGATGACCGGTCTTGCCCCACTCTCCCGGCCCTCTCCCCATACCGCGAACACCGAGATACAGAGAATGTTGATCACGACGATCATGAACCCGGCGGCAACCGCAGCCAGTGCGAGCCCCTCGGCGCCGTACACTGCCTGGGCAACGGCAAGTGCAATGTAGGTGTTGAAACGGACTCCTCCCTGGAATATGGAAGTAAAGACGGGACCGGATGACGACTTCCGGACCCTTTGCCAAAGGACGAGCACGATTGCCGCTGTCAGGAGCGTTCCCAGTACAACCAGCAGGATAGGGGGCCACGGCACACCGGTCAGCCTTTGATTTGCCAGCTCGCGGACGAGCAATGCGGGGAACAATATGAAATAGGTCAGCTTCTCCAGACCCGTCCACGCATCGTCCGTAAGGAAATGGGTCTTCCTCAGGCCGAAACCAAGCAGGATAAGAACAAGAACCGGCGCGATGGCTGATGTCAGTGTAACCATAGGTCGATGCAGCGCAACGACGAAGTCAAGTGAGGGCAATAAATTGTTAACGACGAGCCGCGAAGCGGTCGGCGTGGAACGACAAGCTGGATAATAATTCGGTTATTCTATAAATCGACAGGATGGAGACCCGTCTTCTTCGCGATGCGAGCAAGCATGCGGGGACCGATTTCAGTACCATCATGAAAGGCGAAGACAAAATCAGGCCACCCAGGCCGTGAAAGAATGCGGTGGGAACCGGCAGTTTCTCGTTTAATGGACCAGCCGATATGAAGGAGTGCGGCAAGAACCGTGTGGGTTTTCGTAGAAGGCCATTGGCTCATGCAGTGACCGCAAAAAGTTCATCGAGCTCCGGGATGGTCTCACCATGATCGATTCGATCCGCAATCACTCGGAGAGCAAGTGCTTCAACTTTGGCAATGGCATCTTCGCGCGTTGTTCCATAGGCCAAGACGCCGGGAAGATCGGATACTTCGGCAATCCAACGTCCGTCTTCTTCTTTCTCGATATCTATCTTCACGTTAATCTCCTCTGATGACAAATTTATCCGATTATGGGGCTGTTTGCAAGCCTAAATAATCATGGACGTTGCAGCCGTGTTGCTTTTTCTACGAAGTTGGCCGGAACTCCTTGGCGACATCCCCGATCGTCGAGCTGCTGCATCGCTTGCCGACATAAAAGGCAAAGCGCTTGGTCTTTTTGAAAACAGATTCTAGCGTCCCGATTCCAGGTCAACGAGCAGTCTCTGGTAGGCGGGCGCCTCGCGCAGGAGCCGGCCGGCGACCTCGCGCAGCCGGTCCACCTGCTCCTTGGGCAGCGTCAAGCTGGTCTTCACCCGCTTGAAATAGAGGCGCTCCGACGGGTCCTTCAGGGCGTCGAAGGTGACCTGCGCCAGGTACCCGCGCCGCTCCGGGCCGCCCACGCGAGCGTCAGCCTGCCAGGCGGCCAGTTTCTCGCGCACCTGCTCCACCGCGTCGAGGGATATCCGGTCGACCGGGATCGACCACATCTGGTCCGCAGCGTATCGGTGTTCGGCGGCTCGGGGGAGCGGTCCCAGTCCACCTCGGGGAAGCGCAGCGCGTTCACAATGATGACCACCACCTTGCGGGCCCGGCGGAGCGCCGGCAGCACCGTCTCGTCCGGGTCGACCTTCAGGAGCTCGAAGGCCCTGAGCACCTCGGTCAGGCCGAGATTTTCGGAGAGACCGCCGTCGAAGAGGTGAATGTAAGGGCGGGCCGGGTCCTCGTAGGACTGGAGCGCGCGGGCGCGGAGCAGGGCGCGGCCTGGCGTCTCGGACTCGCCGATAGCGGCCTCGGCAGCGGCCTGCCAGGCCGGCGCCTTCCTGCCGCAGGTCCCGCCGCGGTTCTCCAGGGTGATGGGCGTGAGCAGCGGCGGCAGCGCCGTCGAGGTGGCAATGGCCCGTCCCAGCGTCACCCGCGAGAGATCGCCGCAGATAGCGTCGAAGTAGTCCTGCGTAAAGCTGAACCGGGCGCCGGTGGTGACATCGGTGCCGTTTATGATCACGAAGGGCCCGTTGGCCCGCTTCAGGTCGCCGAAGGTGGCATGGTCGAACACCGTCTCGTCGTAGAGCTCGGCGAAGAGATCCGACTTTCCGAAGGTCCCGGAGGGAAGCCGGAACCAGTTGGTCGGGGTAAAGATGCGCAGCGCCAGCTCGCGCTCGAGATTGCGCGACAGCACCTTCGCCTCGAACTCCTCGAACGTCTTCTCGCCGCGCAGGGCTGTAATAGGTGGCGGGCAGCGTGCCTCCCGACACTGCCGAGATCACGTCCACCTCGTCGAGGAGTCGGCGTTTCACGCCGTTCACCATCACCTCGGTGCGGCGCAGCTCTTCCAGGACGCCGTAGCCCAGCGCCGCGGCGCGCGTGCCGCCGCCGGAGATGGCGAGGACCACCAGCAGGTCGTCGGACTGGCCGGGGCGGGTCACCTCGGCGAGCCGGTAGCCGGGCGCGCCGGCGTGCTCCAGCCGCGGTGTGGCGGGCCAGTGGGCGCAGCCGCCGGCGAATACGCAGAGCGCCGCCAACAGGGTGACAGCACACGCCAAAGCGAAGCTTGAGTTGGGTTTCATAGTCTTCCTCCTTGTTTTATGGTCCATCATGTAATCGGCGAGGCTGATGCCGTTAATAAGAGAGTATCATGCGGTTTTATGTTCGGTCAATAATAAAATGACTTGACGTATCTGGCGAATTTCAATACACTTTCCCAAGGGCATCCTTCAAAATCCATGTCGCCTATTACAACGGACTTCCAACTAAATTTACTCTTCGGCCATACGGAGACCTCTCTCGGCCGTCATCTCGAAGTACACCTCGGAAGGCCTGTTTCCCTCGTCCTCACCGATAATTCGACGAGCATGCTCTCGGCGCGGGTGCGGGACGGCGTTTTGCACGTGCGCCTGCACCGGATATTTCTCAACTCGGACGTCAGGTGATCGACGAAATCATCTCGTTTCTGAAAAACAGAAAAAGCAAGATGACCCATTTCCAGAGGTTCGTTCGCGATCACGGGGAGCAGCTCCGCAAAAGGCCGCCGAACAGGATATCAGAAAAGACCCTCGGGTAAATTCTTTGACCTTCGCGAACTGTACCGGGAAATCAACGAGGAATATTTCGGCGGCATGATTAACGCGGCCATCACCTGGGGCGCGAAGAGTCCGCGCTGGGCCGTCAGGAAGAGGACCCTCGGGAGCTACAGCGAACGGTCGAACACGATCAGGATCAACCCGGTGCTCGACAGGAAGACGGTCCCCCGGTATTATGTCGCCTTCGTCGTCTACCACGAAATGCTCCATGCCGCCATAGGCTTGCTCCTCCAGGGAAAAAGAAGGAGCGTCCATTCGAGGGAATTCAGAAAAAGAGAAAGGCTCTTCAAAGATTATGAGAGGGCGGTTGCGTGGGAACGGCGGAAAGCATGAAGAGCGAGGCTGCGGTACGGCTACTCCTTGAAGTGCTGCTCGGCCCTTTTATAGGCCGTTTCGAACTCATCGGCGGCATTGTCCATATCGGAGACAAATTTCTTCCACTTTTTGACTGACGCCTTTCTCGTCTCCTCGAGTTTCCTGGACGCGGCCTCCTGCTTTTTATCGGCGTCTTTCATGTACTGGTTCAGATCTTTTCGCGCCTCTTCCGTCCTTGCAGCGGCCTTCACCTTCAGCTCGTCGAGCTGTTTACCGAGAATTCTCAGCCGCTCTTCCATGCTCTTCTCGTACTCTTCCTTCTGCTGCGCCGGGTCAGCCGCTTTTGACTGTTGAGCCATTTCAGCGGCACGTGAAATCATCGGGCTTATAACGATAAGAAAAAGAGCCGTCAGCAGGAATAGTATTCGCTTCATGGTGAACCTCCCGTCAAATATATATTAGCGAGGCATTGCCTCAAACCTGCAGAACGCGCAAACAAATTGTCATCCGCCGATGTTTGCATCGGGGATCCATTGTGATGTGATATAAAATGGATTCCCGCTCAGAACCACTGCGGGAATGACGGATTGGGATATGCAAAGTAAGCGGCTATTACTTGTTTCTGTTGTCCAGGCTCAGAGGCCCCGACCCGAAGTGGGCGATCAGAAGGGCGGCCCCCAGCATGGAGACGTTCTTCATGAACATGATCTGCTGCATGCCTGCCTGCATGGGATCGATGTCGGTCCAGAAGTTGTGCATGATCAGCGTAACCGGAACCAGGAAGAGCACGAGCATCCAGCCGCCGAGCTTCGCCTGGTAGCCCAGCAGGATGCTGAGGCCCCCGAGGAGCGCGATCACTCCGGACAGGGGAACGAGTGATCGATGCCATGGGCACGCCCTTGCTCGCCGAGTAGGCGATGGTGCCTGACGTGAAATGCCCGGGCGCTGCCATGATAAATATCGCTACGTACAATAACCTGCCGAGGACAACGATGTATTTCATGACGGATTCCTCCTTCGCAATTGGTATCATTCAGTATATCAGTATAGCAGAATCATACCGCATGGAGATTCCGGCCTCTTTCCCCTCGACAAACGGCGCGGAAAGTCTTATTATTTCTTCTTGCAGCATCCCCTCTTTCGAAGGAGCGAACAGCAAACCATGAAACTTCACTTCACCAAAACGAACGGCCCCATTGACGAGGCCATCGATAGATTGATGCAGACCGCGGAAGGCATCCGCCGGCCCGAATACGTGCGCGAAATGATCCTCGCGGCGCTCAAGGCGGGACAGGAAGACGACGAGAGCGCGGACCTCAAGCTCATGAACACGACGCTCAAGGAGATGCGGTTCACCTCCAAGGTGTTCGGCCCCTACCGCGACAAGCGCAAGGTCACGGTCTTCGGCTCGGCGAGGACGCAGCCCGACGAACCGATATACGGGATGGCGCAGATGTTCGGGCGGAAACTCGCCGAGGCGGGTTACATGGTCATTACCGGCGGAGGAGGCGGGATCATGCAGGCCGCCAACGAAGGCGCCGGACCCGAACATTCCTTCGGCGTCAACATCCGGCTGCCCTTTGAGCAGAAGGCCAATCCCGTGCTCGAGGGCAACCCGCGGCTCATCACGTACAAGTATTTCTTCAACCGCAAAGTGGCCTTCCTGAAGGAGGCCGATGCCGTGGCGCTCTTTCCCGGCGGGCTTCGGCACGCTCGATGAGGCCATGGAGACGCTCACGCTGGTCCAGACCGGCAAGCGAAATCCCCTTCCGCTCGTGCTCGTGGACGACCCCGTCTGCTCGTACTGGACCGAGCTCATCAAGTTCGTCGAAGAGGAGCTCCTGACGCGCAACCTGATCAGCAAGACCGACCTTGCACTCTTCGAGCGCTTCGATTCCGTGGAGGCCGCGGTCGCGAGGATCAACCGCTTTTACAGCCGCTACCACAGCATGCGCTATGTGGACGGCAAGCTCGTGTTCCGGCTCACGTCGCAGCTCAGCGCGGCGAACATCTCGAAGCTGACAGAGGCTTTCGCGACATCCTTGTCCCTCAAGGTGAGATCGTACCGTCCGGCCCCCTTCCCGTTGAAGCCGAAGACAACGATGTCGTCGACATGCCGCGTCTCCAGGTCGACTTCAACCGACATGACTTCGGCAGGCTGAAAAGCCTGATCGATGCGATTAATGATTTTTAGGATCCAACGTCGGGCCATGCTTGTTAGCCGTCAAACCCTTCAGTTCTGCGCCGCATCCTCTGTTAATAAGGCTATACACGCAGGCTCGATAAGCCTGCGGCTACAAACGAATGGGCTTCGCATGAAAGCTTCATTACTGATACTTTAGTCCGTATAAGTCTCTCGCTTCCTATCCTTGACAATATCCCCATCAATGATAAGCTTTCATCATGCGGCCGAACCTCGCGCGCCGCTTTTTCTTCCCCCACAATTAATAAGTATGAAGGCATTCAAACTACAGTCCCATCGTGAACAGGAGGTGTTTGTATGATCAGTCTCGATATCAACGGCAAAGCGTACCAGGTGGATGTTGCGCCGGATGTGCCGCTGTTGTGGGTCATCAGGGAGCGGCTCAAGCTTACCGGCACCAAGTTCGGCTGCGGCATCGGCATGTGCGGCTCCTGCACGGTGCACATCGACGGCAAGGCGGAGCGTTCCTGCCAGACGCCCGCGGGAAGCGCGCAAGGGAAGAAGATCACGACCATCGAAGGGCTCCCGGAAAACCATCCCGTCAAGCAGGCGTGGATCAAGGAGCAGGTCCCCCAGTGCGGTTACTGCCAGCCCGGCCAGATCATGCAGGCCGCGGCGCTCCTTTCCGAGAATCCCCACCCCTCGGAGGAAAAGATCGTCGAGCACATGAACGGCAACCTCTGCCGCTGCGGCACTTATCCGAAGATCAAGAGCGCCATACGCCTCGCCTCGGCAGGAGGTAAAAAATGAAGACCAACCTCACCAGAAGACAGTTTCTGAAGATGGCGGGCACGGGCCTTGCCGTCGCCGTCGCTTCATCGCAGGGCGGATACCGCCTCCTCTCCGCCGCGGAGATGGAAAAGGAAGGCTCTGCCTTCAGCCCCAACGTCTGGCTCCATATCGCGTCCGACGGCATCGTAACCATCAGCGTGAACAAGTCCGAGATGGGACAGGGCGTGTACACTGCGCTGCCCATGATCGTTGCCGACGAACTAGACTGTGACTGGAAGAACGTTCGGATGAAGCCGGCCCCGGCAGGCGACGCGTTCAAGGACGTCCTGTTCGGCATGCAGGCCACCGGCGGCAGCTCCAGCATCCGCCACATGTATGAACCGCTCAGGAAGGCAGGCGCCGCAGCCCGCGAGATGCTCGTGGCCGCGGCCGCAGCTGAATGGAAGGTGCCGGTCGCGGACTGTACTGCCGACCTCGGCCTGGTGCGTCTGCAGAAGAGCAAAAAGACGCTTGCCTACGGCAAGCTTACGGGAAAAGCGTCGAAGCTGCCCGTGCCGCAGAACCCCAAACTCAAGACGGCAAGCCAGTTCCGCTACATCGGCAAGGACATCCCCCGGCTCGACATGCACGACAAGGTGAACGGGCTCGCGAATTTCGGCATCGACACCTTCGTGCCGGGCATGCTCTATGCCGCCATTGCCCGGCCTCCCGCCTACGAAGCCGACCTCGTCTCCTCGAACAAGGATGCGGCCATGGGAGTTTCAGGGGTCAAGGCGGTGGTTCCGATCCACAGCGGCATGGCGGTTTGCGCGGACACCATCGACGCGGCGTGGAAGGGCCGTGAAGCGCTCAAGCCGAGCTGGAAGAACGAACGCTTTCCCGCTTTGAACACCGCGTCGCTGGAGAAGGATTTCTCCGACCGCATGGAATCAAAAGGCATCATGGCGCGAAACGACGGCGACGTGAATGCGGCCCTTGGCGCGGCTGCGAAGAAGGTCGAGGCTGTCTACGTCCTGCCCTACCTTTCGCACGCGACCATGGAGCCCATGAACTGCACGGCCCACGTGCGCGCCGACGGCTGCGACATCTGGGCGCCGACGCAGAACCAGACCGGCGTTCTGGCTCTGGCGGAGAAGCTCACGGGTTTGACGCCGGAACGGATCCACGTGCATACAACGTTTCTGGGAGGCGGTTTCGGCAGGCGCTTTGAGACCGACGTCGTGGAAGAGGCGCTGCTCCTTTCCATCTCCACCGGCAAACCGGTAAAACTCGTCTGGAAACGCGAAGAAGACATGCAGAACGACTTGTATCGTCCGGCGAACGTGAGCAGGATCCAGGGCGCCGTGGACGCCGCGGGCCGTGCGACTGCATGGTCGCATAAGATCGTCTGTCCCTCGATATTCGCGCGCGTGTTCCCGAAGGCCATGAAGAACGGCATCGACAATGCAGCGGTCGAGGGCCTCGAAAATATGGAATACGAGGTCCCGAACATTGCCGTCGAATGGGTGCGCATTGATACGCCCGTCCCTGTGGGCTTTTGGCGCTCGGTGGGAAGCTCGCACAATGCGTTCACCGTCGAGAGCTTTGTGGATGAACTTGCCCATGAGGCGAAGAAGGACCCCCTCGAATTCCGGCTGGCGATGCTGAAAAACCATCCCCGGGCCAAGCGGGTACTCGAAGTCGCCGCTGAAAAGGCCGGCTGGGGCAAGCCTCTGACCCGCGGCCAGGCCAGGGGCATCGCCTATCACCTCTCGTTCGAAAGCTACGTGGCCCAGGTGGCGGAGGTCTCCGTTGATAAACAGACCGGAGCCGTTAAGGTCCACAAGGTGACGTGCGCCGTGGACTGCGGCCCTGTCGTAAACCCCGCGATTGTATCGGCCCAGATAATGGGAGGGCTCATCATGGGCCAGAGCGCGGCCATGAAGGAAAAGATCGAGTTCGCGAACGGGGGCGTCAAGTCCGAGAATTTCAGCGACTACGAGCTCCTTCCCATGAGCGAGGCGCCCGAGGTTGATGTGCACATCGTGAAGAGCGACGCGAAGCTTGGAGGCATCGGCGAGCCCGGCACGCCGCCGGTGGCGCCCGCCATCGCGAACGCCATCTTCACGGCAACCGGCGCAAGAATCAGACAACTGCCGATGAAGCCGGAGACGGTTCTCGCGGCGATGAAGAAGGCGTAGCAATTTTCAGGACGCAGATGAACGCGGAAAATGCGGATTAAGGCTTTTACCGTCATTCCTGCGAAGTTAAATCCGCTCCTTCTGCGCAAATCTGCGTCCAACATATTTTGTATTTTTCGAGGTGTTCATGCATATCTACGAAGAAGTGATCCGGCTCAAGCGCCTGGGCAGGATCTCCGCCATCGCCACCATCGTCGAGTGCCGCGGCTCGGCGCCCCAGAAGCAGGGCGCTAAGATGCTCGTCAGGGACGACGGCTCCCTCCTGGGGACCCTGGGCGGCGGCTGTCTTGAGGCGGACGTTGTGCAGGCGGCGCTCATGGCCATGAAGGACGGCAACCCCATGACCCTGCCCTTCGAGCTTACGGAGCGCGAGGGCGGGCTCGTTTGCGGCGGAGCGGTGCTCGTTTACATTGAACCGGTCATGCTCGAGCCCCACCTCGTGATCCTCGGGGCCGGCCACGTGGGAAAGACCCTCTCCAAGCTCGCAAGGTTTTCCGGGTTCCGGGTTACCGTGGTGGACGACCGTGCGGAATTCGCGAACCGGGAGAATATCCCCGATGCAAACGATATTGTGGTGAATGCATTCGATCGCGCCTTTGAGCAGGTGCCGGTCGACAAAAAGACCTTCATCGTCGTGGCGACGCGGGGGCATAATCACGACCTGGACGCGGTGAAGGCCGCGCTCAGGACCGACTCGCAGTACCTCGGCCTGCTCGGGAGCAGGCGCAAGAAAGGCCTGTTGTATGGTGCTCTGGCCGACAGCGGGTTTTCCCGGCAGGACATCGAAAGGGTCATCATCCCCGTGGGGGCCCCCATCGGCTCGGTGACGCCGGAGGAGATAGCCGTGAGCATCATGGCGCAGATCATCGAAAAAAGGAGACAGCATGGAGCAGCCCGTCTCGGCCCTGCTGCTTGCGGCGGGATCGTCCAGCAGGATGGGGCAGACCAAGCAGCTTCTCAAGCTCGGTGACAAGACGGTCATCAGGCACTGCATCGACTCGCTTGTCGATGGGGGGGTGAACGAAATCCTGGTCGTCGTCGGCGCATGCGGGAATAAACTTGCGCCGCACCTGCGCGGACTTCCCGTGTCAATCGCCGTGAATGAAACGCCTTACAGCGATATGGCGGAATCGGTCAGGACCGGGTTAAAACAGCTTCGCCACTATACCTCTCCCGTCCTCGTCTGTTTATCCGACCAGCCGCTTGTGTCGCCGGAAACAGTCAGGCTCATCCTTCGCGAGCACCGGGCGTTTCCCGACGCCATCATCATCCCGGAATATGAGGGGAAACGGGGCCATCCGAGTCTCTTCCCGAGAAGCGCTCTCGATGATATTTTTTCCGGCGCCACCCTCCGCGATATCGTCAAGAAGGACCCCGACCGGGTGCGGCTCGCACCGGTCAGGGATGAAGGAGTGCTCCTCGACATGGATACGCGAAAAGACTATGCGATGATTCTGAAGCGGTATCAATCGAATTTATAACATCAAACCCGCGTCCGATAGTCCCGATAGAGTACCTGGCACCAAAATATAATATATTGACAATAAAATGAAGGCTGTGCTATAAAAGAAGTCTTTTGGGAGGCCTTTCCCGGCCTCAATCGGGCGGCAAGGACGCAATCAATGGCGAAAATCATCCCCTTCCGGGGTATGGCGTACAACCAGGCAAAAGCGGGCACTATCGCCGATCTTGTCTGTCCGCCGTACGATATCATTTCGCACGAGACCCAGCAGGAACTATACCGGAGAAGCCCGTATAATGTAGTTCGGCTTGAGTACGGCCTCGAGAGTCCCGGCGATACGGAGGAAGACAACCGCTATACCCGCGCTGGCCGCCCTTCTGGACGAGTGGTTCGAAAAAGACATCCTGCGCCAGGGGCAGGACCCGGCCTTCTATATTTACGAAATGGAGTACAAGACCGGCGAGTCGAAAAAAAGGCTCCGCGGTTTTGTCTGTCTCGTCAGGATCGAGGACTACGACTCGGGGATCGTCAAGCCCCACGAGACCACGCTCTCGGGTCCCAAGACCGACCGGCTCAATCTCCTGCGCGCCTGCAGGGCGAGCTTCAGCCAGATCTTTTCGCTCTTTTCGGACCCGCAGGGAACGGTCTCCGCCGTCCTCGGCAAGACCGCGGGCAAGCCCGAGATGGAAGTGAGAAACAGCGACGGAGTCCATCACCGTATCTGGTCCCTGACCGACAAGGATGACATCGAGACGGTGGCCCGCGCAATGACGGACCAACCCATTTTTATCGCCGACGGCCATCACCGCTATGATACGGCGCTCAATTACCGCAACGAGCGGCGCAAGGCCGCAGGCTCGTTCACCGGAGAGGAAGGCTACAATTACACGGCCATGTTCCTGGCCCGGATCGAGGACCCGGGGCTCACGATCCTCCCGGCGCACCGCGCGCTCTTCAACCTCGCGGACTTCGATCCGCGGCGCTTCGAGGACGATCTGAACCGCTATTTCAACATCGAGCGCATCGATTTCGATAAAAAGTCGGAGACCAAGGACCGGCGCACGATCCTGGACACCTTGGCGCACCGGGCGGACCATGCCCATGTCTTCGGAATGCGGGTCAGGGGCGAGCACAGCTATTATCTCCTGACGCTTCGGAACGAGGCGGACATGGACGCGCTGCTCCCGGACAAATCGCCGGCGTACCGGAGGCTGGATGTTTCGATCCTGCACCATCTGATCATCGACCGGCTCCTGGGCGTCAAGATGGAGACCCACAAGCTCGGCCTCAACATCGAATATATCAAGGAGGCGGAGGAGGCGGACAAGCGGGTCCATGACGGCGCCGCCGATATCGTCTTCTTCATGAACCCGACGAAGGTGCAGGAGGTGAAGGAAGTGGCGGCCGCGGGCGAGCGCATGCCGCAGAAGGCGACGTACTTCTACCCCAAGCTCCTGACCGGGCTGGTGATGCATAAGATCGATTAATACAGGTGCAAAGGTCAGAGTGCAAAGGTACCGGAAGACTCATGACCGTTACCTACTTCTGAACTTTGCACTCTGCTACTTGAACTCTATCATTTCTCAAGGAGGCTACCATGGCTGTAAGAGTCGCAATCAACGGATTCGGACGTATCGGCAGGAACGTGTTCCGCGCTTCGCAGGGCAACAAGGACATCGAGATCGTGGCCCTTAACGACCTCACGGACACAAAAACGCTTGCGCACCTGCTGAAATGGGACTCCACCTTCGGCGAGTTCCCGCATGACGTAAAGGCCGGCGACGGAAAGATCATTGTCGATGGCAAGGACATCTCGGTCTTTGCCAAGAGGGACCCCGCCGAGCTTCCCTGGAAGGACCTCAAGGTCGACATCGTCCTGGAGTGCACCGGCCTCTTTCTGGACAAGGCAAACGCGGGCAAGCACATCACCGCAGGCGCCAAGAAGGTCCTCATCTCCGCCCCGGCCAAGGATCCCGATGGGACCTTCGTCATCGGCGTGAACGAGCACACCTATGACCCGGCTAAGCACCACATCATTTCGAACGCCTCGTGCACCACGAACTGCCTGGCGCCCATGACCAAGGTGATCCACGAGAACTTCGGTATCGTGCACGGCCTCATGAACACGATCCATTCCTACACCAACGACCAGCAGCTCCTCGACCTGCCGCATAAGGACCTGAGACGCACCCGGGCGGCGGCGATGTCCATCATCCCGACCACCACAGGCGCGGCCAAGGCCGTGTCGCTCGTGCTGCCGGAGCTCAAAGGCAAGCTCGACGGCATGTCGCTCCGCGTGCCCACGCCGGATGTCTCGGTCGTGGACGTGGTCTTCGTGGTCTCGAAGAAAACCACGAAAGAAGAGGTCAACGCCGCGCTCAAGACCGCTGCAGAGGGCAAGCTGAAGGGCATCCTTCAGTACGAGGAAGCACCGCTTGTCTCCATTGACTTCAAGGGCAACCCCCATTCCTCCATCATAGACGCGGCCTTGACGAGCGTCATGGAAGGCACGATGGTGAAGGTGGTCTCCTGGTATGACAACGAGTGGGGCTATTCCAATCGTCTCCGCGACCTGGCGATCCTGGTGGCGAAGAAAGGCTTGTAAGCAACCACGGGTTCTGCTCCGCAGAACACACCGATAAACACGGATAAAAGAACAGAAAGCGTTTTTCTTAAACCGTGTGCGACGAAGTCGCCTGTGGTTGTAGGAGACATAATGGATAAAAAGACCATCGAAAAAGTCGACCTGAAGGGCAAGCGGGTCTTTATCCGCGCGGATTTCAACGTGCCGCTCGACGAGAACGGCAACATCACCGACGACGGAAGGATCCGCTCCACGCTCCCGACGATCAACTATGCGCTCGATGCCGGCGCCAAGGTCATCCTCGCGTCTCACCTGGGCCGGCCTAAGGGCAAGCCCTCTCCGAAGTACAGTTTAGCTCCGGTAGCCCTGCGGCTGAACCGTCTCCTCAACAAAGAGGTCAAGTTCGCCAAGGACTGCATAGGCCCTGACGTGGAGCATCTGGTCGCGGGAATGCGTCCCGGCGATGTGCTGCTCCTGGAGAACCTCAGGTTCCATGCGGAAGAGGAAAAAAACGACGAGGGTTTCTCCAAGGCCCTCGCGGCCTTCGCCGATATCTTCGTAAACGATGCCTTCGGTACGGCGCACCGCGCCCATGCTTCCACCTTCGGCATCACCCGGTACGTGAATCAGTCCGTCGCGGGTTTCCTCATGAAAAAGGAAATCGAATACCTCCAGAAGGCCGTCGCAAATCCCGTGCGGCCTTTTGTGGCGATCCTCGGCGGCGCCAAGGTCTCGGGCAAGATCGGGGTGATCGAGAACCTGAAAGACAAGGTAGACAAGGTGATCGTGGGCGGCGCCATGGCCTTTACCTTCAACAAAGCCTGGGGCGATGAAGTAGGCAACTCCCTCGTTGAGCATGACATGCTCAATACCGCCATGAGCATTAGAAATAATGCACGCGAGAAGGGCGTCAAATTCTATCTTCCAGTGGACTTCGTGGTCGCCGAGAACATGAATGACGGGGCCGAGACAAAAATCGTCACGTCTCAGGAGATACCCAAGGGGTGGGTGGGCCTGGACATCGGGCCTGCAACCGTCCGGCTCTTCACCGAGGCGATACAGGACGCGAAAACCATTATCTGGAACGGGCCCATGGGCATGTTCGAAAAGGACGCCTACTCCCGGGGCACCTTTGCGATAGCCCGGGCAGTGGCCGATGCATACGCGACCACTATCGTGGGCGGCGGCGACACCGACGTTGCCGTGCACAAGGCAGGCGTTTCAGACAGCATCACTTTCATCTCGACGGGCGGCGGCGCATCGCTCGAACTTCTCGAAGGCAAGGAACTGCCGGGCCTTGCGGCCCTGACAGACGATAAGGATTAAAGGATAAAAACCCTACGGCTAATCTTTTGTCATTTCCGCGAAAGCCGGAATCCATTTTGAAGTTTATTTGATAGAAGCCATATGGATACCTGCTTCCTCGCAGGTATTACCGATGAAATTGAAAAGAGGTCATTCTTATGAATCCTAAACGTAAACCGATCATTGCAGGCAACTGGAAGATGAACAAGACAACAGCCGAGGCACGGGACCTTGCGACCAAGCTTGCGCCGCTTGTCTCAGGCGTTCACGACCGGGAGATCGTGCTCGCGCCCACCTTTACGGCCCTCCAGACCGTGGCCGGGGCCATCAAGGGAACGAACATGAGCCTTGCGGCCCAGAACCTCCATTGGGAAGACAAAGGCGCCTTTACCGGAGAGATTTCCGCGGAAATGCTATTGGATTTGGGCTGTAAATATGTTATTATTGGCCACAGCGAACGCAGGCAGTACTTCGGAGAGACTGACGAGGGCGTGAACAGGAAAGTGAAGCAGGCGCTTAAGAAGGGATTGCTCCCGATCATGTGCATCGGCGAGACCTTGGCGGAGCGCGAGGCCGGCAAGCTGAACGACATCATCAGCAGGCAGGTGACCGGCGGGCTGAAAGACATCAGCGCCGAGGACATGAAAAAAGCGGTCATCGCCTACGAACCGGTCTGGGCCATCGGCACGGGCAAGACGGCGACCCCCGAACAGGCCGAGGAAGTCCATGCCCTGATCCGGCAGAAGGTGAAGGACCTGTACAACGCGGAGATCGCGGAAGGCCTTCGCATCCAATACGGCGGGAGCGTAACGCCGGATAACGTGTCCGCGCTCATGGCCAAGCCCGACATCGACGGCGCCCTCGTAGGCGGGGCGAGCCTGAAACCGGAATCGTTCGCGGCGCTGGTTAACTTCAAATAAAATGATTTTTCACCGCAGAGAGCGCAGTAGATTTAAATACTGAATTTTTCTCGGTGTACTCTGCGGTAAGAATATATCTTCACGGAGGTAACAATGCGCATTTTTCTGGTATCACTTCATGTCATCGTCTCGGCCATCCTGATCGGGATGGTTCTGTTGCAAAAAGGCAAGGGTGCGGACATCGGCGCTGCCTTTGGCGGAGCATCGCAAACCGTTTTCGGCCCCCGGGGGGCGGCAAGCTTCATGGCAAAGCTGACAACCGGCGCGGCGATCGTTTTCATGTTCACGTCGCTCGGCCTTGCGCTGACGACGGCGAAAAAGAGCTCGGTCATGCAGGACATGACGCCGCCGCAGACCCAGACGGCCCCGGCTGTTCCGATGGCCCCGCCCTCTCAATCAGCGCCGGTCCCGGCGCCGGCAAAATAGGTTGCTGATGAATGTTTGATGTAACGCTGCATGCACGGGTAGGCTTTGCCTACCCTTTTGTTTTTTCATGATGACGTATACAAAGCACCGTAAGGAAATAGACTTTTACCGCCGAGGTCGCGGAGAACGCAGAGGGATTCATGATTTCGTCTTAAGAGCAGGAATCTCGCTTTCCTCTGCGTCTTCTGCGAGTTATCCGCTCTATGTTCTTTGTTCTCGTTTCTCCTCTGTCCTTCTCTCCGCCTGCGGTCGGAAGGTCGAGCGGAACCCGAATACCTTCGTCGAGAGTTCCATCGGGGACGCCAGACGGCTGAATCCGGTCATCGCGAACGACGCCTCATCGGGTGAGATCAACGACCAAGTATTCAATGGGCTCGTGAAGTACGACAAGGACATCAAGCTCATCGGCGATCTGGCCGAACGGTGGACCGTCGAAAACGGAGGCAAGACCGTCACCTTCTATCTCCGCAAGGGAGTAAAGTGGCATGACGGTGTGGCATTCACGGCCGAGGACTGCCTCTTTACCTACAAGAAACTCATCGACCCCAACGTGGCCACGCCCTACAGCAGCTCCTACATGGACATCAAGAAGGCCGAAGTCGTGAGCAAATACGTTTTCCGCGTGACATACAAAGAGCCGTTTTCCCCCGCCCTCGAAAGCTGGGCCATGGGAATCATCCCCAGGCACCTCCTGGAAGGCAAGGACATCAATACCGCCGATTTCAACCGGCACCCCGTCGGCACGGGGCCGTACAGGTTCAAGGAATGGATCTCCGGCCAGAAAATCGTGCTCGACGCGAACGACGAGTACTTCGAAGGCAGGCCGAACATCGACCAGTTCATCTACCGGGTCATCCCCGACAGTTCCACCATGTTCCAGGAACTGCTCTCCGGCGGCGTGGACATGATGGGGCTGAATCCCCTCCAGTACCTCAGGAAAAGCGAAACGCCCCGCATCAAGGATAATTACCGCAAGTTCCGCTATCCCGCGAACGCCTTTACCTACATGGGGTATAACCTGCGGAGTCCCCTCTTCAAGGACATGAGGGTCCGTCAGGCGCTCTCGTATGCCATTGACCGTCAGGGCATTATCGACGGCATTCTCCTCGGCATCGGACGGCCCTGCACAGGCCCCTTTTCCACCGTATCCTGGGCTTACAACCCCAACGCGAAGAGCTACAACTACGACCCTGAGCGTGCCCGCCGCATGCTCGAGCAAGCGGGCTGGAAGGAAAAATCCGGCGGCATCCGGGAGAAGAACGGCCGCCTTTTCAGGTTCACGATCATGACGAACCAGGGGAACAACGAGCGCATCCGCACCGCGGAGATCATCCAGCAGAACCTGAAAGCCGTGGGCGTCGTCGTGAACATCAGGGTCATGGAGTGGCAGGCCTTCCTCGAACAGATCGACAAGCGGTCCTTCGACGCGATCATCCTGGGCTGGAGCATGAGCCGCGACCCGGACCTCTACGATATCTGGCATTCGAGCAAGACCAGGAAGGGCGAATACAATTTCATCGGCTACAGCAACCCCGTGGTCGACCGCCTGCTCGTCGAGGGCCGCCGGACCTTCAACATAGAAAAACGGAAAAAAATCTACTACCGCATCCACGCGATCCTGGCCGAGGAGCAGCCCTACGCTTTCCTCTATGTGCCCGACGCCACGCCGATCGTGCACAAGCGGTTCAAAGGCATCAAGGTCGCGCCGCTCGGGATATTCTACAACTTCCGGGAGTGGTATGTGCCGAAGAACAGGACGGAATGGTAAGACCGAGTTCACATCAGCCGTCATTCCGGCATGGTTCTAGCCGGAATCCAGCCTGCACCCAGCGTTTACGAGTGCGGCAGCGCGAGTGCAGGGTGTGTCTTTGAATTCATTCGCTTGAATAACCTGGATTCCCGATAGAGGCATTCGGGAATGACGGAAAAGTATCGATCTATAATAATCATGTCCATCATCACCGTTCAAAATCTCTCCAAGCAGTTCAAAGCGCTCAAGGCCGTCGACGGCATTTCGTTCGACGTGGAGGAAGGCGAGGTCTTCGGGTTCCTCGGGCCTAACGGCGCGGGCAAGACCACGACCATCAGCATCCTCTGCACGCTGCTCTCTCCCTCATCGGGAGCGGCGGCGATCGGCGGGTTCGATTGCGCGAAGGACCCCGACCGTGTGCGTGCGGCCATCGGCATCATCTTCCAGGACACGACCCTGGACTCCGGCCTGACCGCCTATGAGAACCTCAAGTTTCACGCCTACCTCTACAACCTCGACCGCAGGCTGACGGAAAAACGGATCGACGAGATGCTCGGGGTGGTCGAGCTCCAGGGACGCAAGCACGACCTGATCAAGAACTTCTCCGGCGGCATGAAGCGGCGGCTCGAGATCGCCCGGGGGCTCCTCCATTATCCTCGCGTGCTGTTCCTGGACGAGCCGACCCTGGGCCTCGACCCGCAGACACGGAACACGATCTGGGATTTCATCAATACGCTCAGAAAAAAAGAGAAGATCACCGTCTTCATGACGACCCATTACATGGAGGAGGCTGAGAACTGCGACCGCATCGCCATCATCGACCACGGCAGGATCATTGCGCTGGACACGCCCGCGCGTCTCAAACAGATGGTGCAGGGCGATGTTATTCATCTCGTGACTGCCGACAATAAACGCGCGATCGAGGAGCTCCAAAAGAGTTTTAACATCAGTGCACGTGAGGAAAACGGCGGGTTGGTCCTTGAAACGGAAAAAGGCGATGAATTCATCCCGAAGATGATCCATTCGCTTCCGGTCCGGACCGTCTCCGTAAGCCTCAAGAAGCCCACGCTGAACGACGTGTTCCTGAAACTCACCGGCAGGACCATCAGGGACGAAGTTCTCCCGGACGATAAGGAAGCGACGCGCGAGTTTGTGCGGAGCCACCGGAGGGCGCAGCGGTGATCCTGCTCCGGCCTATCTACGTCATCTGCCTCCGGGAGTTCATAAAATTCTTCCGCGAAAAGAGCCGGCTCCTGGGCACGCTTGCCCGGCCGGTCCTCTGGCTCTTCGTGGTCGGCAACGGCATGAGCTCTCTCATCAAGCCGCAGGCGGGCTTTTCGTACCTGCAATTCATCTTCCCCGGCATGATCGGCATGACGATCCTTTTCTCGTCGATCTTTTCGTCCATCTCGATTGTCTGGGACCGGGAATTCGGGTTCATGAAGGAAATGCTCGTGGCCCCCATCTCGCGCCTTTCCATCGTCGTGGGGAAGGCCATCTCAGGCACATTCATATCCGTCGCGCAGGCCGTCATCATCCTCGTCCTCATCCCTTTCCTCGGCATACACCTTACGCTGATGCAGTTCGTTGAAGTCGTGGCCGTGTCCGTGCTGGTCTCGTTCTGCATCACGTCACTGGGAATCCTGATTGCCGCGCGCCTCACGTCCTTTGACGGGTTCAACATCATCATGAACTTCCTCGTCATGCCCATGCTGTTCCTCTCCGGGGCCATGTACCCGGTCACGGCCATGCCCGCCCTGCTCCGCCACCTGACCATGTTCAACCCCCTCACCTACGGCATCGACGCGTTCAAGCACGTCCTGCTGCGGAACGGCACTCCTCCCCTCGGCCCGGAGTTCTCGCTCGCGCTGGACCTCGTTGTTGTCGCGACCATCTCTGCGGTCATGCTTACGCTCGCGGCGCTGTCGTTCAGGAGGAAGGAGTAGTCCACCGCGTGTCTCCTCACGGAAAATACTGATATAATAAAAATAGGGACAGATTTTTTTCCTTCAGGGAACGCACCACATGCTGCACAAGAGGTGGTTTTTCAGTGGGGTTCTGCTGTCGAAGGGAGGGCTGATGAACAGGATAGAAAGAAAAGAAACAGCTCCTGATGCTTCGAGGATTTTTCAAGGTGAAGTCCGCGCAATAGCTCCGGACATTACCCGCAAAGAGCTTTGTGATATGGTCGATGACTATATCTATTACCAGACGGACGGCATGAGTAAGGAAGAAGCGCACAGCATAGTCGATATAACCTGCCGGATGCATTAGGCTGTGCGTTCCTGAAAAGACAGGTTGGCAGAAAAGCTTATGTGACGGGGAACTTGAGAGAGGAGCGGTAAAGCAGGTGTGGCCGTAATTTCCTCTACTTAACCTCTTCGATCTTCACCACATTCTCATACTGAGAGAGAATTGGTATCCGCCATCCGTATTTTTTGATCTTTACCAGCTTTCCCCGCAACTTTATCGCGTCGTTCTGAACGGTGCCGGAATTGAACTTGAACCGCCATTTGGCGTCAAAATTGACAAAAGGCCGGTCCTCTGTGGCGATCATGAACTTCCCATCCACCTTCATCATCTGGGCGTCGGTTATTCTTGTCGTTATGGTGTCCGCGACAAAGTAACTGTATAACACCGTCAGGATACAAACTGCGATAGCGGCAAGAACCACTTTGACTTTTCGTCTTTTGAAAAACTCGGCCATGGCAGCTCCTAAGGTTTTCTCTCCGCTTTCTCCGTACCGGAGTTAAGTTTAACCCGATTCCATCGGGGCGGGAGACTAAATCAGCCGCAATTTCTCTGAACGGCTCCAATGCAGCTTCGGGTTAAGTTTCTGTTCTTCTGATTTCAATTCCGCGCTCCGCATTTCCCATTCCTCATTTTAGGCAGCAAGCTTAGTCATGGTGGGCAGATGTTGGAACGAATTTACGGTAACTCTGACCAATTATAGTACACATCACTTTTTTGTCAAGCTGATTTCAGGCGTCCCTCACTCTTCCGGCGCCTTCTCCGAGGCCGGCTCTCCGGTGATCTGCCTGATACCCTTCAAACGCTTCCTGCGCTCCTCCCGGCCGATGTACCAGTCCTCGATGAGCGTCTCGATCAGGCCGATCAGGAGCTTTGCCTCGCCGGGGTCGATGTCGAAGATCTCGGCACCCTCGCTCTCGAACCGGGCGCCGATCATCCCGCTGTTTCGCACGGACTCGATCGCCTCCCAGGTCAGGGGGTCTGCCGCGCCCTTGATCTGGCGGAACTCATCGATGAGCCTGCCGGGCTGCACCTGCCAGAAGTCCCTCAGCATCTTCGAAAGGCAGCGACGCGACAGGGCTGCTGCGACCTTGGGGCTTAGTTCCAGGGTGATGCAGGCTTCCTGGTAGTCTTCAAGGACGTTCTGGGGGATGGCGACGGGAAAGGAACGGGCGCGGGACGGCGGGACGAGGTCCCAGGTCTTCTGAAGCTGCCCTGTGTAGGAACGGCCTCCGCTCTGCTTCAGTGCCGTGCAGGGATGCGGAGAGCGAGAACTTCCGGCACTCGGGATTGGGACAGACCACGAACTTGGTCACGAGACGACGCGGGCCATCCGCATTATCAATGGTGAGATCGGCGAAGGCCGTCTGCCTGTCCTTCTCGGTAACGGTCTGCTCCCTGTTGCAGAACGGGCAATGCCAGAGATATTCGCTCATGTTCCCTCCGTGGGTCAGGAGTCAGGAGTCAGGGTCAAGTAGCAAGGGGCAAGGTGATCAAAACCTTGCTACTGTACTCACTGCTACGCTACTTGGCTACTGCTACTTCCCTCAAGCAGTTCCCGGAGCTGCCGCTCCTCCCACTCCTTCGTGATCGACCACTTCGCCGATCTTCTTCGGCAGGACAAACTTCACCTTGCCCGCCTTCGGCTTTTTTGTCGATCTGCATGGTGTCCATGAGCTCGGTCACGGACGGCCTGCGGCCGAGGGCTGAAAGGTCCGTCGGGCAGGCCGTAGGATTTGATAAGCTTCTCCACGCGCTCGGGCACCGAGGCGTCGCACAGGCCGGTCCTCTGCGCGAGCCGGGAGGCATAGACCATGCCGATGGCGACGGCATAGCCGTGGCGCATGGTATAGTTCTCCGCTGTCTCGATGCGCGTGGCCGACGGTGTGGCCGAAGTTCAGGATCGCGCGGAGGCCCGCCTTCGCGCTCGTCCTTTGCTCACCACCTCCGCCTTGATCTCGCAGGAGCGGCGGATGATGTGCTCAAGCGCTTCGGGATCGAGGGCGAGGATCTTTTCGCGGTTCTTATCGAGGTAATCGAAGAACGCGGCGTCCCGGATCACGCCGTACTTGATCACCTCGGCCATGCCCGAGAGAAACTCTTCCTTCGGCAGGGTCTTGAGCACGCTCAGGTCCATCAGGACCTTCTTCGGCTGGTAGAACGCGCCGATCATGTTCTTGCCCATGGGATGGTTCACGCCGGTCTTGCCGCCCACGCTGCTGTCCACCATCGCGAGGAGCGTGGTCGGAACCTGGACGAAGGGCACGCCGCGCATGAACGTGGCCGCCGCGAAACCGGTGAGGTCGCCGATCACGCCGCCGCCCAGAGCCACGAGCGCGGACTTCCGGTCGAAACCGTTGATCAGGAGCGCGGTATAGATCGCATTGGCCCAGTCGAGGTTCTTGTACTGCTCGCCGTCGGGGATCTCGATGGACATGACCATGAAACCCGCCGCCTTGAGGCTGTCGATGACGCGCTGGCCGTACAGGTTCTTGACCGTGGGGTTCGTGACCAGGGCCATCTTCCTGCCGAGGCCGAGGCCCTGGATACGCGCCCCGGCCTTGTCCAGGTCTCGCGCCGATCTCGATGTCGTAGCTCCGGTCGCCAAGACCGACGTTAACAGTATGCATGCTTGACTCTCTCTTTGATCGCGGTGATCACGTCGTCAACGGACTTCTCAGAGGTGTCGATGATCACGTCGGCCTGGGCATAGAACTTTGCGCGGCTGTCGAGGAGTTCCTTGATCTTCGCCTTGGGGTCCGGAGTCTGGAGGAGGGGGCGGTGGGTCTCATGCTTGATGCGTTCGTAGATCACTGTCGGGCCGCGCCGTGAGGCAGACCACGAGGCCGGCCTTCTTGAAGGCGTCCCGGTTCATGTCCCGGATCACCGCGCCGCCGCCGGTGGAGACCACCTGGCTCTCGCCCTGCATGACCTCCTGGATGATCCTGGCCTCGATCTCGCGGAAATAGGGCTCGCCGAACTTCGCGAAAAGTTCGGTGATGGTCATGTGCTGGTCGGCCTCGATCAGCGTGTCGGTGTCCACAAAAGTGTACCCCAGGTCCTTAGCAAGCCGCGTGCCCACGCTCGTCTTGCCGACGCCCATGAAACCGGTTAGGATGATGTTCTTGAACATGAGTCTTTCCAGCTGCATGAGCAAACCGTAGATGCACTGAGGAAGATCTGACTTCCTCTGACGTGCCATGAGTCTCTGACTCTCTGACTCTGACTTCCTACTTCTTCTCCTGTTCTTCTTCCACTTCCATTCGCGCCTTCAGATGCTTTTCATACGCGATGTAGTTCCGCTTCATCTCGTCGATGCTGTCGCCGCCGAATTTCTCGATCATGGCCGACGCGATCTCGAAGGCCACCAGCGGCCTCGGCCACCACGCCGGCAGCTGGCACGGCGCAGACGTCGGAACGCTCGACGCCCGCCTTGAAGGGCTTCTTGCTCACGATGTCGACGGAGCGAAGCGGCTTCATGAGCGTGGGGATCGGCTTCATGGCGGCGCGAAGCGACGATGGGCCCGCCGTTGCTCATCCCGCCCTCGATGCCGCCGGCCATGTTCGTCTTGCGGAAGAACCCTTCCTTCCTGCTCCAGAAGATCTCGTCATGCACCAGGGAGCCGGGACGGTTCGCCACGCCGAATCCCGCGCCGATCTCGACGCCCTTGATCGCCTGGACGCTCATGAGCGCCGCGGCGAGTTTGCCGTCGAGCTTCCGGTCCCAGTGCGCATGACTGCCGAGCCCTGTCGGAACGCCGGTTATGATCAACTCGAAAACACCGCCCAGGGAATCGCCTGCCGCCCTGGCCTCGTCGATCTTGTGCATCATCCGTCTTTCCGCTTCATGGTCGGTGCAGCGCAGTTCCGAGGCCTCCGCCCTTTTTTTGATTCCGCAGGGGACACCTTCGGCACCTTGGCGTAGACCCCGCCGATGGAAAGCACATGGCTCACGACCTCGATGCCGAACTCTTCGAGCAGCCTCTTCGCCACCGCACCCACGGCAACACGCATGGCCGTCTCGCGCGCGCTCGAGCGCTCGAGGATGTTCCGGATGTCGGTCATCCCGTACTTCAGGGCGCCCGCCAGGTCGGCATGGCCCGGACGGGGCCGCGTGACCGGCTCCGCGGAATTCAGGAACATGGGGTCCGGCGACATCTTGTCCCGCCAGTTCTCCCAGTCCTTGTTCCGGATCATGAGCCCGATGGGGCTGCCGAGCGTCCGGCCCCAGCGCACGCCGGTGTAGATCTTGACCGAGTCCTTCTCGATCTTCATACGGCCGCCGCGTCCGTATCCGGCCTGCCGCCTGGCAAGATCGCGGTCTATGTCCGTTACCCTGATCAAGAGGCCTGCAGGCATGCCCTCGATGATTCCCATGAGCAGCTCACCGTGAGACTCCCCGGCGGTTAAAAATCGCAACATCATCCCTCCCCGTCAAGACCGAATTATGCTGCCCCTCGGCTTCAACCCCTGGGCGAAAGTCGTTTCGGACGAAAAAACACCTGTAAAATCGCGCTTATCATAGCAAATTTGCCGTAGAAGTGCAATTAAAAGTATGGTATATTCATGGGGATTTTCAGGGTATTCGGCTTGCCCGGGCAATCATCTGAACAAGGTTGAATGAGGGTGCTTGGTGCCGTAAATTCCTTATTTTTCAATAAGATGTTCAAACACTGCTTTAATAAAAGGACTCTATGATTGCCCTCATCTGTGCCGTCGAGGCCGAAGCCGACCGCCTCCTCGAAGAAATCGCCGCTTCGAGCACGGTGAAACTTGGGTCCAAATCGGTGATCGAGGGTACGCTTTATAATCAGCGTGTTCTTTTGTGCGTCGGCGGCATGGGCAAGGTCAATGCCTCCCACGCTGCAACGCTCCTGCTGACTCGCTTTAACCCCGAGGTCCTTCTCGTCTTTGGCGTGGGCGGCGCTTATCCCTCTCGGGGGCGCAATCGTGGGCGATGTCGCGCTCGCGAAGGAAGAAATCGCCGGCGACGAAGGCGTGCTGACGCCGAAGGTTTCAAGGATACGGAATACATCGGGATACCTCTTGTCAAGACGGCTACGTCTGAGTATTTATTCCACCTATCCCGCTCCGGAGCCATTGGTAATGCGGTCACTGCAACTGCTCAAGTCTCTTCAGGGACCGCAGGTGCAAAGGATACACGCCGGCACCTTCGTCACCCTCTCAACCTGCACCGGGACCACCGAGCGCGCAAAGGAATTGGAAACACGCTATCACGGCCTGTGCGAAAACATGGAGGGGGCCGCGGTGGCTCAGGTGGCGGCGCTGCACAACGTCCCCTGGCTTGAGGTTCGCGGGATATCGAACATCGTCGAGGACCGCGATCTTCGGAAATGGGACATTCCCCGGGCAGCGCAGGCAGCTCAGCGGGCGGTTCAGATCCAGCATTGCTGGAGGGCATGAGCAGTGATGAAGCGAATCATGGCTTGCAGGTAAATCGCATGGATTGCGGACATTGAAACAGTCTTAAAGCATGTGCTGTGGCATTGGAGGCAGCCTGAGCATTTCCAGGATTTGAATTTTATGGATAAAACACTCACCATCGGCTACTCTCCCTGCCCGAACGATACGTTTATTTTCTATGCACTCATCCACGGGAAAGTGCGGGTCCCGGGCATCGAGTTTCGCGAACAGCTCGAAGACGTGGAGACGCTGAATCAAATGGCGCTCGAAGGCAGGCTGGACTTTACCAAGATCTCGTACCACGCCCTTGGACATCTGCGTGAACAGCTATGCATTGCTCCGCTCCGGGGGCGCGCTCGGACGGGGCTGTGGGCCCGCTCATCGTCGCCAAGCCGGGCGTTTCGCTTGCGGACCTGAAACACGGCGCTATCGCGATCCCCGGGAAAGCTCACGACCGCCCATCTTCTTCTTCGCCTCTTCGATCCTTCGCTCACGCACGTCATGGTCATGCCCTTCGACCGCATCATGGATGCCGTTTCCCGGGGAGAAGCGACAGCCGGTCTCATCATCCACGAAAGCCGTTTTACCTATCCGCTCTATAAGCTTGAAAAACTGCTCGACCTCGGGGAGTGGTGGGAGAAGTACTCGGGTCTCCCGATCCCTCTGGGCGGCATTCTCGGTAAACGCTCTCTGGGGCGGGAAACGCTGCTCGACGTTGAATCAGGCATCCGGGAGAGTCTCCGCTACGCCCATGCACACCCGGCCGAGGTCCTGGGATACTGCAAACAGCACAGCCAGGAGATGGACGAAAGAGTGATGAAAAGCCATATTGACCTGTACGTGAATGATTTTTCGCTGGACCTGGGGCAGGAAGGCCTCGCCGCCGTACGCCGGTTGTTCGATGAGGCGGAGGCGCGCGGCGTGTTTCCGCACTCCGACAAAGCGCTTTTGGCCGGAGAATAACTCAGGGGGAAAAACCGTCATTCCCGAATGCCTTAATCGGGAATCTGGTGTTTATGGCGCGAACCGACCGTGTAAGCGTCATCACGGCAACATGGTTGCCTTGATCCAAAAAAACCGACTCCCCGATAAATTCATTCGGGGATAACCATCTTGCTGGCTGCCGCTGGAGGCCATGCTATTTATGATCACCATCAAGCTCTTCGCACTCGTAAAGGACAAGGCCGGCCGGAGCGAATTATCCATCGCTTTCACCGGAGAAACGGTAGCGGACCTGCTGGAGCAGGTCTCCAGGGAGCATCCTGCTCTCACAGACATCCTTGCCTGCCGGGGGGATACTGGTCTCCGTGAACCAGGAGTTCGTGAGGCCGGAATCGCGGGTTAAAGACGGAGACGAGGTGGCGCTTATGCCGCCGTTTTCAGGCGGGGACGAACCCACCGCGATGTGTACGTATCCAGCGAGAGCCCTTCTCTCTTGACCGGGAGATCGCGGACCTCAAGCGAGCGTCCGCATCCATCGGCGCGATCGTCACGTTCCTCGGGACGACGCGGGACTTCTCAAAAGGCAAGCAGGTCGCCAAGCTCGAGTTTGAATACTATCCGGGCATGGCGGAAAAGAAACTTGAGGAGATCAGGGAGCGGGCGATCAAAGAATACGGAGTGATCGACGTGACTGATCATTCACCGCGTGGGCACGCTGCCGGTAGGAGAAAACATCGTGCTGATCGCGGTAGCCGCAGGCCACCGTGACGAGGCGTTCAAGGCCTGCCGTTTCTGCATCGATGAGTTAAAACGGATCACGCCGATCTGGAAGAAGGAAACAACGCCGGAGGGAGAGGTCTGGGTGGAGGAACATCCGTGAGGAAGATGCCAGAATGTACAGAGAATACGACGGAGATCAGACTAGAACACGTGAGCGTACATATTGAACCTTCCTGATTCGTCTGATCTTCTATTCTGACTTCGTCGCTCTATCTGCTATTTCTTCGCCGCTTTTTTCCCGTTCCTCAGGAACACCACGCAGGTCGAGCAGTCGTTTTCCATGCGGCACCGGGTGGTCTCCCAGCATGGCTTGCCCTTGTCCGTGAAAGCCGTGCAAACAGCCCGCCGATCGTCGGGACAATCCTTGATCTCCCAGCACGGCGCATAGTCGAGAAGTTTCTTGATCCCCTCGATGCTGATCTTTTTGGAGTGGATCAGCTCGCGGATGCAGCGCAGCCACTTGATGTCATTTTCCGTATACAGCCTGTTCCTGCGCTCACGCGTCGGCAGGATCAATCCGTGCTTCTCGTAGAGGCGCAGCGTCTGCGCCGTGGTGCCGACCAGTTTTGCGGCAACCCCCATGGTATAGAGCGGCGCATCCTTGTCTTTCAATATATCCAAACCGTCAACTGACATATGCGTTATTCTCCCGCCGATTGTCTATCGGATTATAAGGATGGTCATCTTGTCCATGATAAGCAGCACGCCCATGATGATCAGGATGGCGCCGCTTGTTATCTTGATGATCTTGAAATGTTTTTTCAGCCTGTTGAAGGACGACAGGAATGCGCTGATAGCAATGGCCGACAGGATAAACGGGATCCCGAGGCCGAGCGAATAGAATGCAAGGAGCGCCATGCCCCGGCCAAGGGTCTCGGTTCCCATGGCCAGGGTGAGCACGGATCCCAGAAAGGGGCCGGTGCAGGGGGTCCAGCCGGCGCCGAAAATCATGCCGACGAGCATGGTGCCGACATACCCTGCAGGCCGCGTCTTGAGCTGCAGTTTGGCCTCGCGCTGAAGAAAGGGGATGTTCACCACGTCCATGACGAAGACACCCATGATGATGATGAGAATGCCCCCCCGCGATCCGGATGGCATCGAGGTGCCGCGAAAGGACGCTTCCGGCAAAGCTTGCCGTAGCCCCCAGTAACACAAAAATAAGCGAAAAACCCGCGACAAACGCGAGGGAGTGAAGAACGGTAACGTTCATGTTACTTCCTGCGCGACTCGGGGCTTACGAGTTCATCATAGCTTATCCCGGTGATATAGGAGACATACGAGGGAATGAGCGGGAAGAATGCATGGGAGACGCAAAGGAGACGAGTCCCATGAGGAGCGAAAAGAAAAGAACAGACAGGGTTAATCCGTGTGAAACATCCATGAGCGGCGCATCCTCCCGAGATCAGAATTCTACATAATACCAAAGCTCATGAAAAAGAGTCAAGTAAAACTTTTGCTATTTTCCGCTTGATGTGTTCTAAAATTACGGGTTTATATGATCGATGCGCAGATTCGAAGTTCACGGTTCGGGGTTAAGGTTGGAAAGATCATAAAGACCGATGCTTCGACTCGCCTGGAGGCAAGTAACGCACCCTGAAAGGTGCGGCTGCCAATCAGGAACCGTGAACCTGACAACCTGGCATGGATAGATTTTTTTATTGACAAAAAATGTCGCTTTCATTATTCTTTGTATCCCAGACTCTTAATCACGGATACAGGAGGAAACCATGTATATCGATCAGCCGTTGCGGCACTTTATGGACAAACTGGCAAGCAAATCCCCCGAGCCGGGAGGCGGCAGCGTGGCTGCCCTTACCGGGTGCGCTCGGCGCGGCGCTCGTGAGCATGGTGGCCAATCTCACGCTGGGCAAGGAAAAATACAAGGACGTTCAGCCGCAGGTCGAAGCGCTGCTCAAAGAATCGGAGAAACTCCGGTCGGACATGCAGGACCTCATCCAGAAAGATACCGAGGCCTATGGGGCGCTGTCCCAGGTCTACAAGATGCCGAAGAACACCGATGCGGAAAAGGCGGCCCGTACCGCAAAGATGCAGGAAGCGCTCAAAAAGGCCTGCCAGGTCCCGTTCGAAATCGGGCTCAAGTCGCTTGAAGTCGCCAAAGCTCGCGGAACGCGCCGCCGATATCGGCAATGTCGCGCCGTGAGCGATGCCGGGGTTGCCGTGCTCCTCGCCCAGGCCTGCGCCCAGAGCGCGGCGCTGAACGTCAAGATCAACGTGAACAGCATCAAGGACGAGGCGTACAACAAGGAGACCTGGACGCGCATGCAGGACGTTCTGACAAAGGTCGCGGCCCTTGAAAAATCCGTGATGGCAACGACGTATAAGAAGATGGGATAGATTCGAATGCGGATTGCGGATAGTGCGGAATGCGGAACAGAATAAAATCTTGTCATTCCTGCGAAAGCAGGAATCCAGTGTGTCTCACAACTAACTTTTTTCAAGGAGCAATCATGCCGGCAAAACTATTAACAGGAAAAGAAGTGGCTCAGAAGATGGACCTGGACATCCAGAAGGACGTGCAGGAGCTCAAGGCCAAGGGCGTCAATCCCGCGCTCAGGATCATGATCGTAGGAGACGCGGCGGACTCCGTCTCCTACGCGAACAGCGCAAAAAAGATGGCGGAAAAGAACGGCATTGCCTGCGAGCATCGAACAGCTGCCCGGCTCAACGAGCCAGGACGAGTTCGTGAATATCCTGAAAGAGCGGAACGCGGACAAGAAGCATCCACGGGATCATCGTGATGCGTCCGTTCCCGAAGCAGATCAGGGAAGACGTGGTGAAATACATCCTTTCGCCGGAAAAGGACGTGGACTGCTTTAACCCGGTGAACGCGGGAAAGATCATGGCCGGAGACATGACCGGCTTCCCGCCGGCAACGCCTCAGGCGGTCATGGAGATCCTCCGCTTCTATCAGATCCCGATGAGCGGCAAGGAGGCGGTGGTCGTCGGCCGCTCCATGGTGGTCGGCAAACCCATGTCCATGCTGCTCCTGGGCGAGAACGCCACCGTAACGGTCTGTCATTCAAAGACGCAGGACCTCCCCGGGTGTATGCAGGCGGGCCGATATCCTGGTTGCGGCCATCGGCAAGGCGAGAGATGATCACGAAGGACTACATCAAGAACGGCGCGACGGTCATGGATGTCGGCATCAATGTGGAGGGAGATAAGCTCTTCGGAGATGTGGACACCGAGCCCGCGAAGGATGTGGCCGGAGCGATCACGCCGGTGCCGGGCGGCGTCGGCACCGTGACGACACGCGTGCTGCTGAAGCATGTGGTCAAGGCGGCGAAACTGCAAAATCCGTAAGAGCAATTTCGGAATCCGGAGCCTGCACCCAGCGGTTATGAGCCTGCGGCCAGCGTTTATGAGTGCGTAGCGCGAATGCAGGGTGTGCGCACGCGTGAGTTCAGGGGTGTGCGGGTTCCGGATTTCTCAATCCTCTTGCGTAAAACCGCCTGTCTCAGATAGGAAAACGCTCCTGATATTTTAGGAGCGTTTTCGTTTTAATTCCGTTTATGCCCGCCTTCAAGCGCGTCGCGCGAGTGCAGGGTAATCCGCAATTTAGGTTCCCCCCTCCACCGCCTCGCCCACCGCTTTGACGAGTTCTGCAATCCGGTAAGGCTTCTGAATGAATCCCGCCGCACCTTGCTTAAGCATCTCGTCGATGTCCGAAGCGCGGTCGTAACCGGTTGTTACGATCACTTTCACTTGGGGGTTAATGGCGCGCAGCCTCCGAAAGACCTCGCTGCCGTCCATCTCCGGCATAACCATGTCCAGGACGACTGCCACGATGTCTCGGGACTGCTGCTGATACAGGTCAATCGCGTGCGCGCCGCAATTTACGACCAGCACCCTATAGCCGAAACGCAGAAGGACGTCTCGGGCGAGATTCGCCACAAGCTGTTCATCCTCCACGATCAGGATTGTTCCGGAACCAACTTGAGTCTTCATGCTCCCCGCGTCTCCATTCCTGCACAGTCTAGCTCAACTGGTACAACTCTGCTTGGAGAGCCCGCATCTTGCCTGGATAAAACCGTTGTGCTTATTAAATCGCAAGGCAACACATTTTAGCACATTATATTTTGCTTCTCAAGGCTATTAATCTAAGAAACATAATATACAGATACACCATCTTTCGAGGGAATCGACATTGACAAAAAACAACATAATTGTCATTCCCGCAGTGGTTCTGAGCGGGAATCCACTCTTCGTCTTTAAAGAAATCGGATCCCTGATAGAACCTTCGGGGATGACGGTCTGTGGTATGGGCAAAAAAAACCCCGGAGGATTGATCCCCCGGGGTTTTCGTTTCCGTTACCTGTTGAGTAAACGTGTGGTGCGAGTATGTTAGAACTTGAAGGCCAGGATACCCTGGACGCCCATCGCGGCATCTTTGCCCAATCCATCGCCGGGCGTAAGGTAGCCTAAGGTCCAGTTCCAGGTCAGGTTGTCATAGAGCTTCCAGTTCACGATCACATCGACTTCTTGTCCGAGGTCGTTGGTCGTCTCACCGGCAATGCCGGATTTCTTGTTTGACACCTTCTCAGTCGCCTGCAGGAAATAGTAATCAGCGCCTATCGTCAGGCTCTTGGTAGCAGCAAACGCGGCGCCCACGCTGGCGGCCGTCGTGTTACAGAAGCCCTGGTTTCTCGCGCCGCATGCGCCGGCAATCTTATACTCATACAGGAAGGTATAGTGGGGGTCGATGTCCAGGAAGTTGATATACTGATTTATATCGGTCTGATTAGGCTTGGGACCCGTACCCCAGCCAAGCAAGAAGTTGATCGTAACAGGATCAAGCGCCACGTTGCCCTGGATAATGGCCTGCGCGCCCTTGTATTTCTGATCGGCTGCAGCACCCGTTGCCGAGGCCTTGGCCGTGCCCATTTGCATGTCCCCCTGCGCCTTCAAATTGATCATGGCGAGCTTTCCGGCATAATGGAGCTCGATGTTCTGGAGCGCATTGTCGCTCGTCCCAAGGCGCACGTTGGTCAGGTTGATGCCGATCATGTTGTCATCGTTGAGCTTGAATACGTCGAGCAAGGCATAGGCGTCAACATCATCGCTTCTCCCTACCAGACCCTCGGCAACCTTGATATCGACAAAGGCGGCCGTGTTAGCGCCGGTCACATTTGCGATTACCCACGCATCGGAACCGAAATGCTTGTTTCGGAGGAACCACTCATTGCCCAGAGCCAGGAGCTGGTGGCCCGCCGTCACGTTCACCGGAATGCCGGGAAGATTGAAACTGAGCCATGCCTCACGGAAACCGAAATGTCCATTACCCTGCCACCGGTGGTGGTCGGTGCCCTGCGAGCACGTCAGTGCCGGTTGCGCTTCCGAAGCCGTTGCCCTGGTTGCTTTCAAGTCTGCCCCAGTCTTCAAAATCGTTCCAGAGCGTGATCTTGCCCTTGACGTTGTCGCCAGCCTTGGCGTTCACGTCGATCATGATACGTTCCTGCGTGTCGACCGTGTTTGCGGGCATTCGTTCTTGTCAAAGTTCAGATCTTGAAATCCCTGCTCCGGATCTGCACGCTGCCGCCAACGGTCACTTCCGCTGCGGCAAATGCGATCGAACTCAAACCTACCATTGCCAGCACTGCAAATACTGCTAGAAACTTCTTCATCGTTTATCCTCCCTAAAATAGATTTGCCTTTGTCTTAACCAAACACCTGGTAACCTTAGAGTGAAATGAATGCTTCGTTGCTGCGATGAGTCTGTGTTCATCTATGGTATGATTTCGGTCCACCCCCCCTTTCCATGAAAAATGAAATAGAATCTCTGCTCGGTTCTAAAACTGAAAGCCTCAAGTTTAAATCGAGAGATTGTGTAAACTTCAGATTTTGCCTTTGGAGATTGACGAGGTGCGGGGGGCGCTGAAAAGGCCCTGCATGGTCCGCCGACAGGTTTCTCATCACGGACGCAGATGTGCGTGAAATATGTAGGTCTGCTAGTGGTAATCATAGCTCGTGTAAATCGTTTGAATCTGCCACTATTACAAACTGCTACAATGTGACGAGTGCTTCGAGATGCGGCGCAAGGGCTGCTGCTTATTAAAATCAGCCAAAACTTAAGGCAGACTATAACAAAGTAACTTATTTAAGTCAAGAGGTTTTTGGTTTGCCAACAAGGTGCAGGGTTAAGATTCTTCCTGGACGCCCTGGATCAGGAAGGTCATACTCGGGTTGTAATCCCACCCTGTTCTACCCGTGGCCCGCTTCTTTGCCTTCCCGCTCTGCCTGGTCAGGACCGCCCGAATGCTGGAAATACGAATGTATGCCGAGCTTCAGCAGGCCCTTTTCGATGAGCCGCCTGGCGGATGAGGAAACCCCGGGGTCGAATTGCCGCCCCGGCCTCCCGCTCCAGCTCAAGAAGAACGTCCTGGCTGGAAATCGTGCCCCGGTAAGGACGTTCGGACACCATGGCATCGATCGTGTCCGCGACATTCAGTATCCGCGCTGAGAACGCGATCTGTTCTCCGGCCAGCCCCTGGGGATAGCCCTTGCCGTCGTACCGTTCATGGTGCTGATAGATCGCGGTTGTGATGGACGACGAGAAGCCGATCGGATCGAGAATCCTGAGCCCGTGCGCTGGATGGTCTTTCATGATAGTCGAACTCCTCGCGGCTCAGACGGTCGGGCTTACTGATAATGAGTTCGCTGATGCCGATCTTGCCGACATCATGGAGAATGGCGGCGATGTGCATCTCCTCAAGGTGCGACGGACTCATCCCCAAGTCGCGCGCGATAGCCACGGCGTATTTCGCGACATTGGTGGAGTGCCAGCGGGTGTAAGGATCCTTTGCCTCTACGGCGGCCACGAGGGCCTGGATCGTACGGAAATAATTCTCCCGCAGGTTTTCATACAACGACGCGTTCTCCATGGCCGTCACCACCTGGCTCGACAGGATCAGGACGACCTGGAGGTCGCTGGTCGTGAAGGGCGGCCCGGAAAACTTGCTCACATTGAGCACGCCGAACATCTTGTTCTTTCCGATGAGCGGCACCGACATGGACGATGCGGGCATGTCCTCCCGGTTGATTGCGTTCATCACTTCCTGGTCCGGGTGCTTTCCCGCCGAGATAATCAAGGGTTTCCGGTGCTTGAGCACCAGTCCAGCGACGCCTTCTCCCTGCCCTCGGCGGGCCTTGAGCGCAATGTCCGGCGGCAGCCCGTGCGAGGCCCGGATCAGGAGGGTCCCGCTGGCATCGTCCATCAGCATCAGCGACACGCGGTCCACGGCAAATTCCTGCACGAGCACCTCGGTGATGATCTTGAAAAGATGGGCGAGGTCGATCTCGGTCACGAGCAATTTGCTGATCTCGAACAGGGGGATCAGCGCCTTGAGCCTGATGTTCTCCTTTTTCAGCCGGCTGCTGTTGATGGCGCGCGCGACCGCGCCGAGCAGTTCCTCCTGGGTGAAGGGCTTGAGGACGAAACCGTCAACGCCGCGCATGAGGGACTCGATGGCCGTATCAAGCGTGCCGTGACCCGTAATGAAGATCGTCACGAGGTCGAGATTCCGGCCCTTGACCCGCTCGAAAAGCTCCAGCCCGTCGATGCCGGGCATCTTGATGTCCGTGATCAACAGGTCAACCGGCGTCCGTCCCAGCTCTTCCAGCGCAGCTGTGCCGTTCGAAACCATGGACACCTGATACCCCTCGGCGGACAGAATATGATAACAAAGGTCTCTGATCATGTCCTCGTCGTCGACAACGAGAATTTTCTCTCCAGCCATATGTATGCTCCTCTTTCCCAATCACTGCAGTGCCGCTTTTTTGTGATTCACCCGGGCTTCAAGCATGCCGGAATGCCGTCAAAGAGATCCGCAAGCCTCAATGTCTACACCGGCAGACTGACCCGGAAGGTTGAGCCTTCCCCGGCTTTACTTTCCACCTCGATTCGTCCCCCATGGTTCTGGACGATCAAGTAGCTGATGGAGAGCCCCAGTCCCGTTCCCTCGCCGTCAGGTCTGTAGTAAAAAAAGGATCGAAGATCTTGTCCACGTGCTCCTCGGGAATACCCTGTCCCGTATCGGCGAGTTCCACCATGACAACCTCGTTTCCCGATCGATCCCTGGCCTGTCTGCATCGGATCGTCAGGGTCCCTCCCTTGGACATGGCAACAAATGCGTTATTGATCAGGTTCACGAAGACCTGCTTCATTTCATCGGCGTCCAGTGAAATCGGCGGAAGACCGGGGGTGCAGTCCCGGACTATCTCCACGTTTCCCAATTTCGCCTGCCCTTTCACCAAGAGTATCGTGTCCTCGATGAGGTCCGCGATGTCCGTCTTGACGAGCTGCGGGGGCTTCCGCCTCGAGAAGTCCAGCAGGTTCTTCAACACTTCCCTGGCGCGGATCGTTTCCCGCTCAATGGTTCTCAACTGCTCCTTTTTGTCGGCGGGAATATCATCGGCCTTCAACAGCAGGCCTGTATAACCCAGGACACCGGTCAAAGGATTGTTGACCTCATAGGCAATATTGGTTGCCAGTTCTCCGATGGCGGCCAGCTTCGCGCTCTGGACCAGTTGACGCTGTGACTGATGCAGGTTCTGCGTCATGGTATTAAAGGCCTCTCCCAGTTCCTTGAATTCACTTCCTTTGGCATCGTTGATGTCAACTCGATGCTGGAGCTCTCCCCGGGCGATGCGCCGTGTCGCCTCGAGTAATTTTTGCAGCTGCCCATCGAGGCTCGTGGTCAGGAGATAGGCTGTAACGACCGCGAGGATGAAGCCGATCAGCAGCGTGCCGTACAGCACGCTTCTGATTTCTCGGATTGTTGTCATCGTTTCCTGGGTCTTCTGCTGCAGCCGCACGTTGGCTGTGAAGGCCATGCCCTGCGTCATGGTGATGAGTTCCTGCCCGAGGTCCTGTGCCCGGCGCTCGAGCGCCGCGATTTGCTGCGCGTTCGCCGGGGCGGTGACGAGGCGTGTGATCGCGTTTTTGTAATCATCGGCCAGGTCACGCATGCCCGTAAGTCCTTGCGTCAATTCGGGTGAATGGTGACAGCCCATGCAGGAGTTCATTAAGCGGTCCATATCCTGCTCCTGCGCGATGAGCACATCCACATCTCCCTTGCTCCGGATCTTGCTTCGAGAAATATGCGACTGGAGCTGATGTATGTGAATGATCAGATCTTCACGCAGAATTTCAACCTGATGGAGCATGATCAATTTGTCCATGCGCTGCGCCGTCCTGGTAATGTACAGGGCGGCAATGATGCATCCGCTGAGAAAAATTGCGAGCAGCAGGCCGAAGCCCGTGAGTATTCTCTTTTTCATGAAAGATTTCGCTTGATTATCGGCGAACCGATACGTTTTCAGATTGAATCCGACCTCGGTCGACAGCATGACGACCTGTTCGAATTCACCGTTCGGGGCGTCTCCCTAGTGCGCCGTATCGCCCTCACCTTATCGCCCGGCATTATGCACGAGCTGGGCTTGTCGGTACCGTGGCAAGAATATCCGGAAGGTCGTTCCACTTCCGACAATGCTCTCCATCTCGATCCTGCCGCCATGGTTCTGTATGATCCGGTAACTGATCGACAGCCCAAGACCTGTTCCGTGGCCGTTGCCCTTCGTGGAGAAAAAAGGTTCAAAGATCCGGTTCGTGTGCTCGGGCGCGATACCGATGCCGGTATCGGACAGCTCTATGAGGATTTCGTTCTCGCCCGCCGCTTCCACCCGTATCCGGATCTCCCCGCCCCGCGGCATGGCCTGGAGTGCATTATTCACAATATTGACAAAAACCTGCTTGATCTCGTCATGGTCCATATTCACGAGAAACGACTCAGAAGGGTACACTTCGTTGATTCGCACGGAGGATGCTTCGGCAAGTCCTTGAATGAGCGCCACCGTTTCGCGCATCGGCAGCAGGATATCTTCCGGCTGCAGCCACGTAGGCCGCTGCCTTGTAAAATCGAGGAGATTGCGGATGATCTTTCGCACCCTCAGGGTCTCCTGCTCCATCACCCCCAGCATCTTCCGCGGCGCTTCGGGGAGATCGAGCGTCTTCAGGAGGTGCGTGGTATAACCGAGCACGCTCGTCAAGGGGTTGTTGATTTCGTGCGCGATGTTGGCTGATAACTCGCCAATCGCCGCCATCTTTGTTGAATGGATGAGCTGCTCCTGGGCGGTTTTCAATTCATTCATGTTCGCCGCCAAGTCTCCGTACAGGGAGGCATTCTGCAGCGCCACCGATGCCATGTTGGCGAAAACCGTAAACAGCCGGAGGTCGTGTTTGTCGAAACTGGCGCCTCCCTTCTTATTAATCGCGGTCAGCAGGCCGATCATCGTGTTCGTTGACCACAGGGGAACCGTCAAAACGCTCCTGATACCCAGGGACTTCATCAGGGCGCCGTCGAGCCTGAAATCCTCTTGAGCGTCGGCAATAAGGAGCGGCGTTCCATAGCTCGCAAGCCAGTTGTAGATGCCGCCCGCTTCAAACGGCAGTTCCATCCCGGTGATCCATTCCGCTCTTGTGCCGTACACACCGACGTATTTGAGCGTGCGATCCTCGCGGTCCACGATGGATACGGCCGCGGTGTCGGCCCGAACCAGGTCTTCGGCCCGCGCGGCGACTTTGGCGAACAGTGCATTGCGGTCAAGGCTCTCCATGAGATCCAGGCCCGTCGTGTGGAGAAGGAAGAGATCGCGGTTGCCCCGGGAGAGGCTCGCCTCACGCTGCTTCAAGGTCAGGGCCATTTGATTAAACGCAGTACTGAGCTTGCCTATCTCATCGGTTCCCCGCACGGGAAGAGGCGAATCCCAATTCTGACGCCCGAGTTTTTCTGCCGCCTCGCTCAGGTGCTGGATTGGCCTGGTTATAGCGACCGCGATGATTCGGCTGAAGGCCAGGCCCACGAGAAGGACCCCCAGAAGGGCAACGCCGATTTTTTTACTATTCCGAAAAATTTTTTCTCGTAGGGCTCGCCCGAGACGCCCACCTGGACAAAACCGACCTGTTCTTTCCCTACCAGCACCGGGAACGTCAGATCATAAACGCCGTTTTTACTGGTGACCAGCACTGGTGCGTGCGTCTGCGAAACATCGCATTTTAATGCTACGTTTTCCCATTCTTTTTTCTTCTCCACGGGGAGCGTATAGAAATATGAGTCACGATTAAAAAAGACATCGGTAGGGGTGCTGCCGATGAGAAGATCGCAGTTGCTGTCGTAAACCATCTGGTAGAGGAGGACACTTCCGGCTTGAGCGTCTTCATTTGCCGCGAAAGGAAGGGAAACCTTTTTGTAAAGATCGCGCCGGTTTCCGGTAATAATATCTTCTGCGATCAGGGCCGACAGTTGCCGCGCAGCGGTAAAGGTTCTGCCGCGAATCTCGGCATCAAGGTTTTTTTCACCTTCCCAGAAAAAGAAAGCTCCAACCAGAGCGGCGACGAGAATGAGGGCCGCCATCATAAAGAAGGATACCCTGCACCCGATCCCTCCCCGCCACCTGAGGAAAACCTGACGCATGCGCGCCGCCGGCACTGCGGTTATGCTTTTTGCATCTGCCATGGCTCTCCGCAGAGAAACAATGCGACATATTTTAACATAAAAGCATTTATGTGTAAATCTAAATAAAAATGGCAAATACCCGTCGGGACCTGTTCGGCTGAGCAGAGTATTTGCGTTTCAGACGAATTTCCTTTCGAAGTAAGGTTTTTTTAGTAGAGGAGAACAGGCCTAGCAGGGTCAGAGAATGTCATTATCGAACGCTTCGGGAAATGCCATGTATCCAGTTGGTTCGGAGGATTGGTTGCGCCGCCGTAGGAAGGAAGAGGTTTACAGCTCTATGATTCGATCCGGAAATGAATGGGCAGGATCGTGGTTAACCGAGGTGAAAGCAGTCTCAATGAGCGGTGAGTCCCGGTGTTGAAGCCGTCAACCTCTAGCCGATCCAAACCTGATGTCTTGTCCTCAGCGGCTCTGATATTTTATGTTGTCGAATCCTAATCCGAAGCGGTTTTGGTGGGAAGCGCCTGGCCGTTGCCGGCCAGGTCTATTTTAGGCAGATGCCGTCTTCGAGGCCTTCGTCTTACCTGAAGCCTTGGTCTCCGAGGCCTCTTTTTTCGGCCGCTCGACCAATTCTATCACCGCCATGGGCGCCGCATCGCCCATGCGGTTGCGGGTCGGCACGATGCGCGTATACCCGCCGTTCCGCGAAGCGAACCGCGGCCCGATCTGGGAAAAGAGATTGCCGACCACTGAATCATCTTGAATAAAACTGAGGGCCTGCCGCCGTGCGTGCAGATCGCCCCTCTTGGCGAGGGTGATCATTTTCTCTGCCAAGGGACGAATTTCCTTCGCCTTAGCCGAGGTCGTCTCGATCTTTTCATTCTTCAGCAATGCGGTCACGAGCATCCGGAGCAGCGCCTTGCGGTGCCCGGAGTTTCTTCCAAATTGCCTGCCTGCGCATCCATGTCTCATTTTGGCATCCTTACTCTTATGATATTACGCTTCACTCGGTTTTTCTGCCAGGAGCCGCCTGGCCTCGGCGACGATTTTATCGTCCACCTTCAATCCCAGCGAGAGGCCCATCTCCGCCAGTATCTCTTTTATTTCGTTCAGCGACTTTCTTCCGAAATTCTTTGTTTTGAGCATCTCGCTCTCGGTCTTCTGCACCATTTCCGCGATAGTCTCGATTCCCGCGTTCTTGAGGCAGTTTGCCGCGCGCACGGAGAGCTCAAGCTCATTGACGCTTCGAAGAAGATTTTCGTTGAAGGAGGGTACTTTTTTGATTTCCTCCTCCGTAAGCAGGAGTTCCTCTTCTTCCTCGGGAAGGTGGATGAAGATCGATGAGATGGTCCTTCAACAGCTTTGCAGCGTGCGCTACGGCGTCGTCCGGCCTGATGCTGCCGTCGGTCCAGATTTCCAGGATCAGTTTATCATAGTCCGTGTCCTGGCCGACACGGGCGTTCTCCACCTTGAAATTGACTTTGCGGATCGGGGAAAAGATCGAATCGATCGGGATGACGCCGATCGACTGTCCAGGCTCCTTGTTCCGTTCCGCGGAGACATACCCCCTCCCGCGCCGGGCGCGCATTTCAAGCTCGAGTTTGCCGTTTTTATCGATCGTCGCAAGGTGCAGGTCCGGATTCAGGATCTCAACTTCTGCGTCCGCCTCGATGTCTTTTGCCGTGACCTCGCCCGGACCCTTGGCCTTGAGGAGAAGGGTCTTGGGTTTATCGGTATGGAGCTTGAGCCTGATTTCCTTGAGATTCAGGATCAGATCCGTTGTGTCTTCGATCACTCCCGGGATACTGGAAAATTCATGCTGCACACCCGAAATTTTCAGTGACGTAATGGCAGACCCCTCCAGAGAGGAAAGAAGAACGCGCCGCAGCGAATTGCCCAAAGTGGTTCCAAAACCTCGTTCCAAGGGCTCGGCCGTGAACTTCCCATACGTATCGGTTATCTTTTTCTGATCATACTGGAGCTTTTTGGGCATCTGGAAATCTTTGGCTTTCTTGAGCATGGGTCCTCCAGAACGGAGTAACAAAACTTTTTACACAATAAAGACCAGGGAGCACCCGCCATTACGAGCGCTCACGCAGCCCTCAGCATTATTTCCAATGTTATGAAGGAACTTACTTCGAATAGAGCTCGACGACCAGCTGTTCTTTCACGGTCGGCAGCGTACTCTCGTCCCTGGCCGGCAGGGACAGAACCTTCCCCTTGAATTGAACCTTGTCTATCTCCAGCCACGAGGGAAAACCGCGTTTTTCAACGGCCGCCAAGGTCTGCTGGATCTGGACAATGCCTCTGCTCTTCTCCCGGAGCTCTACGATGTCCCCGGCCTTCAGAAGATAGGACGGGATATTTACTTTCCTGCCATTGACGAGCAAGTGTCCGTGCCGAACAAGCTGACGGGCTTCCTTTTTTGCGCCGGCAAATCCCATCCGCTGGACGACGTTGTCGAGCCGGCGTTCGAGGAGCTGGAGCAAGTTATCTCCGGTGACACCCTTCATCCGTTCGGCCTTTTCAAAATAGCCGCGGAACTGCCGTTCGAGCACTCCATAGACGCGCCGGATTTTCTGTTTTTCCCTGAGCTGCAGACTGTATTCCGACTGTTTAATTCTGGCCTGGCCGTGCTGCCCCGGGGGATAGCTCCTCCGCGTTACGCCGCACTTGTCCGTATAACAACGCTCGGCCTTTAAGAAGAGCTTCATGCCCTCTCTCCTGCAGAGCTTACAAACTGATCCGATATACCGTGCCACGATTCCTCCTGTGTTAAACAGTCCGACACGTCAGGTGTACCGGACGAGTCAGACAAGTACGATTTTTTCTCCTACACCCTTCTCCGCTTTGGCGGCCTGCATCCGTTGTGGGGGATCGGCGTCACATCCTTGATCGCCACGATTTCAAGGCCCGCTGCCTGGATCGACCTGATGGCCGACTCTCTGCCAGTGCCCGGACCTTTGACGTAGACCTCGACCTGCCTCATGCCGTGCTCCATGGCTTTCTTTGCGGCGGCTTCCGCAGCAAGCTGCGAGGCGAAGGGGGTGCTTTTCCGCGATCCCTTGAATCCCTTGTTGCCGGAGCTCGACCATGTAATAACATTACCCGCCGTATCCGTGATCGTTACGATCGTATTATTAAACGAAGCATGGATGTGCGCCACTCCATTGGCCACGTTCTTTCTTTCTTTGCCCTTCTTGGCCATCATTCCTCCTCATGAAACTACGCCGACTACCGCGCGTACGCTCCGGCACATGTCCGCGCCGGCACCGCGCCATATTACTTCTTTGCCATGCCTTTTTTCTTGCCCCTGCCCGACATCGCGGATTTCTTCGGTCCTTTTCTCGTCCTTGCGTTCGTCTTCGTTCGCTGGCCCCGCGCCGGCAAACCTTTGCGATGACGGAGCCCGCGATAACTGCCGATGTCCATCAATCGCTTGATATGCATCGTCACGTCCCTGCGGAGGTCCCCCTCCACGGTATAGTCCCGATCCAGAATTGCACGGATCTTGACGATGTCAGATTCGGCCAGATTACTGCTTTTCATATTGGGATCGATGCCGGACTCTGCGAGAATTTTCTTCGCAGACGTCGGACCAATCCCGTATATATAAGTAAGTGCAATCTCGATTTTTTTGTCTTTGGGGAGATCTACCCCAGCAATTCGTGCCACGTTTCCTCCTCAACTCAGAACAAATCCTAAGTTCGAAACACTAAATCCCAATCAGCATCGAATGACCAAAATCCGGAATAGTTTATAGTTTGGATTTTGAGCTTGACGATAATCTCAGCGTTGGGATTTCGTTCTTTCACTATCCCTGTCGCTGCTTGTGGCGTGAATTTTCGCAAATCACGCGCACAATGCCTTTGCGGCGAATGATGGAGCACTTCGGACAAATTTTTCTTACTGATGAGCGAACTTTCATGGTTCCCTACTTCCGTTTTCCTAAGTGTATTTATGCCCGTATCTTCACGGGTCTCTCAATCCTACTTAAACCGGTACGTTATTCTGCCTCTCGTCAAATCATAGGGAGTAAGTTCCACCGTTACCTTATCCCCCGGGAGGATCTTGATAAAATGCATCCTCATCTTGCCGGAAATATGCGCCAAAATCTTGTGGCCGTTCTCCATCTCAACGCGAAACATCGCGTTGGGAAGCGTTTCCAGTACCGTACCCTGAACTTCTATGGAATCTTCTTTGGCCATATCTTTTAGACTAACGTAACTGTGCCCGCACCCGCGATTACGAGATCACACCCAACGCTTACGAGTAGCAGCGCGAGTTCAGGGTGTCGCCGTAATGAACGTCCCGCCGCAGCGGGAATTGCTCCGTACTACCTCTTTGTCAGAATCCACGGCCCATCCGGCATCACGGCAATGGTATGTTCAAAATGGGCCGACAGGCTGCCGTCTGCGGTAACCGCCGTCCATCCGTCTTCCTTAACAACCGTTGCGCTCGCGCCTCTATTGACCATGGGCTCCACGGCAAGGACCATGCCCGGCTTGATCCTCGGCCCCTGCCCCTGCGGTCCGAAATTGGGTATCTGCGGATCCTCATGCAGGCTTCGCCCTATTCCGTGGCCTACAAATTCCCGTACTACTGAGTATCCATGAGCCTCTACGTGATGCTGGACCGCATGAGAAATATCGTACAGTCTCTTCCCAGCCTTTGCCTGCTCGATACCCCGGTTGAGCGACTCTTCCGTTACCCTGATCAGCCGCTCGGCCTCTTGCGAAATTGTGCCGACCGGCAGGGTAATGGCTGCGTCGCCGTAGAATCCGTCGACGATTGCCCCCACGTCAATGCTGACGATGTCACCCTGTTTCAGCACGACGTCCTTTGACGGAATACCGTGAATGACCTCATGGTTGACCGACGTACACAATGTCTTCGGATATCCCCGGTAGCCTTTGAATGCGGGTTTTGCGCCTGCTGCAAGGATCCGTCGTTCAGCGAATTCATCAAGGGTCTGAGTACTGACCCCCGGTTTGACCAGGTCGCGAATACTGTCCAGTACATCAGCAACGACTATACAGGCCTGCCGGATCTTTTCGATCTCCTGAAGGGACTTGAGAATGATCATGACCGCTCCCGGGTCTTACCGTCTCCCTTTGATCGAAACGCCCTTCAGGAAACCTCCGTAGTGTCTTTGAATTAAATGCGACTCTATCTGCGAAACCGTATCAAGCGCGACGCCGATCACGATCAGCAGCGACGTCCCGCCGAAATAAAACGGAACATTGAAAAATCTTGTAGAAAATATCGGGCAAAACACAGACCGCTGCTAGATACAGTGCGCCGCCGAGCGTGATCCGGTTCAACACCCGGAACAGATAGTCCGAGGTCTTTTTTCCCGGCCTGATCCCCGGGATAAAGCCGCCGTACTTCTTCAGATTATCCGCAATATCCACCGGATTGAACACGATCGCGGTGTAGAAATACGAAAAACCCGACGATCATGAACACATAGACCAGCGTATAGAGCGGTTTCCCGGGACCAAGCTGCTGAGCAAACCACTGAAGCCAGCCGACCTGTACAAAACCCGCGATCGTAGCCGGAAAAAGCAGGATCGATGATGCGAAAATCGGGGGAATCACGCCGGCAGAATTGATCTTGAGCGGCAGATGCGTGCTCTGTCCTTTATAAATCTTTCTTCCCACCATCCGCTGAGCGTACTGAATTGATATTTTTCGCTGCCCGCGTTCCATCACAATAATGGCGGCAACGACGGAAACGATCAATCGCGATAATGATAAAGACCATAAAGTAGGCGATTTCACCCGAGCTCAACAAGTCCGATCGGTATTGGTGACTGCGCGCGGAAATCCCGCTACGATGCCGGCAAATATGATCAGCGAGATCCCATTGCCGATCCCGCGTTCTGTGATCTGCTCACCGAGCCACATGATGAACGTCGTGCCCGCCGTCAGGGTAATCATGGTGAGAATGCGGAACGACCATCCTGTGGACTCAACAAAAGCCCCGCCGCCCATTTTTTCTATGCCGACGGCCATCCAGAACGACTGAAATCCGGAAATCAAAACCGTGCCGTACCGGGTATACTCGGTAATCTTCTTTCGGCCTGCCTCACCCTCTTTGGCCAGCGCCTGCAGCCGCGGGAATCACCACCGTCAGCAGCTGCAGCACGATGGAGGCGGTAATATAGGGCATGATGCCGAGCGCAAAAATCGTGACCCTCGACAAAGCGCCGCCGGAAAACATATCGAAGAAACCCATCAGGCCGGCTGCCGACTGGTGCAGGAACTGGCTGAGCGCCTCGCCCTTCACTCCCGGTGTCGGGATATGCGCTCCGATGCGATAGACAGCAAGCATCAGGAGCGTAAAGATGACACGCTTCCTGAGCTCGGGAATGTTGAATATGTTCTTCAGGCCGGTGAACAAGGGTTATATCACCTCGGCCTTGCCGCCTGCGGCCTGTATTTTATCAAGAGCGCTTTTACTGAACTTATGGGCGCGGACCGTAAGCTTGGATTTAAGTTCCCCCATGCCGAGCACCTTGACGCCCTTCTTCATATCCTTGATCAGGCCGTTCTGCATGAGCATTTCCGGCGTGACCGGCTCGGAGCCTGCGATTTTATCGAGGTCAGACAGATTAACAATGGCGTATTCCTTCCGGAAAATATTGGTGAAACCTCGTTTCGGGATCCTGCGCTGAAGGGGCATCTGGCCGCCTTCAAATCCTGCGCCTTTGACGCCGCCCGAACGGGCCTTCTGCCCCTTATGGCCCTTGCCGGAGGTTTTTCCGGAACCGGAGCCCACTCCTCTGCCGACCCTTTTTGTTTTTTTTGTTGACCCTTTTACAGGCTTTAAATCTTCTAATCTCATAGTATACGATCCCACGCTTGAACCCTGCGATTTAGTTTTTTACTTCTTCAACCTGGATCAAGTGACTTACCTTATTGATCATCCCGCGAATTTCGGGGGTATCCTGGCGCACCACTGATTTGTTGAGTTTTTTGAGACCCAGTCCGATAAGGACGACCTTATGTTTGCCCGGGCGGGCTATTCCGCTCTTCACAAGCGTAATTTTCAGTTGTTTCGCATCGCTCTTCACCATGTTAAGCCAACTCCTCCACGGTTTTGCCGCGAAGCGATGCCACCTGTTCGGCGGTCCGCAGTCTGGTCAATCCGTTGATCGTCGCGCTGACCACGTTATGGGGGTTGCTGGAGCCGAGGGACTTGCAGAGCACATTCCGCACCCCTACGACCTCGAGCACTGATCTGCTTGCGCCGCCTGCGATCAATCCCGTACCTTCCGAGGCCGGCTTGAGCAACACCTTGCCTGCGCCGTAGTGTCCCAGTATTTCATGGGGAATCGTATCCCCCTTCAGGGAGACGAGGACCATGCTCTTCTTGGCCCGCTCCACGGCTTTCTTGATGGCCACCGGCGCCTCCGCGGCTTTGCCCTTGCCCACGCCGATCCTGCCCTTGCCGTCGCCGACGACCACGAGTGCGCTGAAGTTGAACCGTTTGCCGCCCTTCACCACCTTGGCCACCCGGTTCAGGTACACCAATTTATCTTTCAGGCCGTCGCCTTCTTCTGCCTCTTTATTACCGTATCGCTCTGCCAATGCCGCCTCCGAAATGAATGCCAACCCTAAAAAGTGAGCCCTTTTTCACGCGCCGCTTCCGCCAGCGCCTTGACGCATCCGTGATACTGATACCCCCCGCGGTCAAACACCACGGCCTTGATATTCTTATCCAAAGCCCGGGCGGCTATGCTCGCACCGACCTTCTTGGCGGCCTCAACATTGCCGCCGTGCTTGAGATCGGTCTTCACCGTCTTTTCAGTCGTCGATGCCGTAATGAGCGTCTTCCCCGCCGTATCGTCGATAAGCTGTGCGTAGATATGGCTCAGACTCTTAAACACGCTCAGCCTCGGTTTGCTCGCCGTGCCGAACACTTTTTTCCTGATTCTTTCGTGCCTTCTCTGTCTTGACTTTAATTTGCTCTGTGCCACAGTTCGCTCCATCCCGCCAGTTATGGAATGGGAATTTACTTCTTCATTCCGCAGTCCACAATCCGAAATTTAATTATTTCCCGCCCTTGCCAGCCTTGCCTTCTTTGCGGTGAATTACTTCGCCGCCGTACTTGATGCCCTTCCCCTTATACGGTTCGGGTTTCTTCAAACTTCTCAGATTCGCGGCGATCTGACCGACGAGCTGCTTGTCGACGCCCTTCAGGGTGATCAGCGTCTGCTTGGGGTCCACCGTCGCCTTGATACCCTTCGGCATAGGATACATGATCGGATGGGAGAAGCCGAGGTTCAGCATCAGGTTTGACCCCTGCGCCGATGCCTTGAATCCGACGCCGGTAATTTCAAGGGTCTTTTCATATCCCTTGCTGACCCCGGTCACCATATTGGCGATCAGGTTTCTCGTTAATCCGTGCAGTTCCCGGTACACCTTCTGGTTTGACGGGCGCTCAACGAGCAGCTTGTTATTTTCTTTCTTGATCAACAGTTTCGGATTCACAGCCTGGACAATTTCGCCCAGCGGACCCTTCACGGTAATCTTGCCGGTTTCGAGCTTCGCCTCGACTCCGGAGGGAATATCTATCGGTTTTTTTCCAACCCTCGACATGACAGCTCCTACACTCTTCTAGAGGACGATTTCACTGTTTGATACTTACCACACGTGGCAGAGAACTTCTCCACCGACTTTATCTTTTTTCGCCTGTCTCCCGGTCTGTATGCCCTTCGGTGTCGACAGGATCGCCGTGCCGAGGCCGGCCAAGACCTTGGGAATGGCGTCGTTGCCAGCGTAGACGCGGCAACCTGGCCTGCTTACCCGCTTCAGGCCCTGAATAACCGGAAGCTCCTCGTCGGTATATTTAAGGTAGACACGGATCAAGCCTTGCCGGCGGTCCTTCACCAGCTTCACGTTCTTGACAAATCCCTCATCCTTGAGGATTTTTGCAATCTCTATCTTCAGTTTTGATGAAGGAATGTCTACTTTTTCATGCTTTGCCTTACTGGCGTTGCGAATACGCGTTAACATATCCGCGATCGGATCGGTCATCATTGGTTCTAACCCCTTATTGTTTACCAGCTTGCCTTAATCACGCCCGGGATCTCTCCCCGAAGCGCCCGGTTCCTAAAACAGATCCTGCACATGTCAAACTTCCTCAAGTACCCCCGTGACCGTCCGCACAGCGGGCAGCGGTGGTAGGTCCGAACTTTGAACTTTGCGGGTCTCTGCGCCTTCGCTATCAGTGACTTCTTTGCCATCATTCCTCCGTCATGTCCGGTTCCGTCCGGACTACTTCCGGTACGGCATCCCCAGGTGGCTGAGCAATGCCCTGCCTTCCTCATCGGTCTTGGCCGTCGTAACAATCACGATATCCATGCCGTGGATCGAGTCCACCTTGTCAATATCGATTTCCGGGAAGATTACTTGTTCCTTTATCCCCAGAGAATAGTTTCCTCTACCGTCAAAAGACTTTGCCGAAATTCCCTTGAAGTCCCTGATTCGGGGAAGCGCCGCGCTGATGAACCGGTCAAGAAACTCGAACATGCGTTCGCGCCTGAGCGTTACCATGCATCCGATCGCCATCCCTTCTCTCAGTTTATACGTAGCAATGGACTTCTTGGCGCGGGTAATAACGGGCCGCTGCCCCGAAATCTTCGCCATTTCCTCTGCGGCGTGGTCGAGGGCCTTTGCATTGGCAATTGCCTCTCCCATCCCCATATTCAGGACCACCTTGACGAGCTTCGGCGCCTGCATGGGGTTCTTGTACTGAAACTCCTTCATGAGCGCGGGGACCGCGACTTCATGATACCGCTGCTTCAGGCGGGGAGTCGGGATCTTCTCGGGAGCACTTTTTTTGCCGCCCTCCGCTTGAGCCACTTCCTTTTTTGCACCCGCCGGGGCCTTTGATTTCGCAGCCGCCTTAGGCGCCTTGGCAGCCGACTTCTTTTGGTCGCCGCCTTTTGTCTCTTGGGTTTTGTCTTTTTTATCTGCCATAGATCAATTTTCCTGTTTTATCATCTGAATGTCGGACCAAGCTGAAGATGCGACCTAATCAAGAGTCTCGTTGCAGGTCTTACACACCCGAACGCGGGAACCGTCACCTTGATCTTGCCGCGATACCGCGGTAGGCTTATTGCATTTCGAGCAGATCAGTTGCACGTTCGCGACCGAGATCGGGCTTTCCTTCTCTACGATGCCCCCCTGCCTGAGTTGCTGGTTGGGTCGTGTATGCCGTTTGATCATGTTGAGTTTTTCCACCAACAGCCTGTTCTTCGAGGGATAAACGGCAATGACCCTGCCGCGCTTCCCTTTCTCCTTGCCGGAGATCACCATCACATTATCATTTTTCTTTATCTGCATGGCCTCTATTCCTGCTTTTCGTTAAGCTGGCATCTTTGTGCGTCTCTACAGCACTTCAGGCGCCAGTGAAATAATCTTCATAAAGTTCTTCTTGCGGAGCTCACGGGCGACAGGTCCGAAGATGCGCGTCCCGATCGGCTCGTTCGCATTGTTGATCAAGACGGCAGCATTGCGGTCGAACTTGATGTACGAACCGTCCTGCCGCCGCACTTCCTTCGTCGTGCGAACGACCACGGCCTTGGCTACCGTCCCTTTTTTAACCTGCCCTTCAGGGATCGCCATCTTGATCGCTACGACGATTACGTCGCCGAGAGTCGCATAGCGTTTGCGCGTCCCGCCCAGGACCTTTATGCACATCACTTTTTTTGCGCCGGAGTTATCGGCAACGTCCAATACCGTCTGCTGCTGAATCATATCTCAATCCTCTACGAAGATTTTTCGTCCTTGAATTTATATGGCCTTCTCAATGATCTCCAGCACCTTCCACCGCTTTTCCTTGGAGAGGGGCCGGGTCTCGATAAACCGCACTACATCGCCGACTTTGCACTCATTCTTTTCGTCATGGGCCTTGAACTTGGTGGTGCGTTTGATTGTTTTTCCGTATCGGGCATGCGAGATGCGTCTCGTTACCGCCAGCACGACCGTCTTGTCCATTTTATCGCTGATGACCTGCCCGATGTAGGCTTTTCTCTTTTTAGACTCTTCCATATTTTTCCTTTAACACCGTTTTTGCTTTTGCGATATCCTTCCGCAACGTCCTGAGGCGCATCGGATTTTCGATCTGGCCCATCGCCTGCTGGACCCGGAGGTTGAACAACTCCTTCTTGAGTTCAACCGCCTTGACCTGTAACTCGTCGTTCGACAGATCACGCAATTCCCGCGCACGTATTTTCATATTTCGGCCTCCCGGGAGACAAACTTCGTCGCAATCGGCAGTTTGTAAGCTGCCAACCGGAACGCTTCTCTCGCGACAGACTCGTCAACGCCGCCCATCTCGTAGAGCACCCGTCCCGGTTTCACGACCGCAACCCAGTACTCAGGCGCTCCCTTGCCTTTTCCCATGCGGGTTTCAGCCGGCTTTTTCGTTATTGGCTTGTCGGGGAAAATTCTTATCCATATCTTACCGCCCCGCTTTACGTAACGGGTCATGGCAATGCGCGCTGCCTCTATCTGTCTGCTCGTGATCCATCCGGGTTCCAGGACCTTCAGCCCGAATTCACCGTAGCTTACTTCCGCGCCGCGGTAGGCAGTACCCTTCATTCTTCCCTTATGCATCTTCCTGTGTTTGACTCGTTTGGGTGCTAACATGATGACAGTCCTTTAATCGCTCGTAATCGTTTTGCCTTGCACTTATGCCGCGGTAGTGGGCTTCTGGAGAACGTCTCCGCGGTAAATCCAGACCTTGACACCTATCTGGCCCATCGTTGTCTTTGCCTCAAAGAAACCATAGTTGATATCTGCGCGCAGTGTGTGCAGCGGAACCCGCCCCTCACGATACCACTCGGTTCGCGCAATTTCCGCGCCTGCCAGGCGTCCCGCGCAGGTGATCTTGATGCCCTGCGCGCCGAGGCGGAGCGCCGAAGTGACAGCCTTCTTCATAGCCCTTCGAAACGCTATACGGCGTTCCAGCTGCAGGGCGATGTTCTCAGCCACAAGTTGCGCATCTAATTCCGGACGTCTGATTTCCTGGATATTGATGTACATCTGCTTGCCGGTCATCGCTTCGAGGTCCTTTTTGAGCTTGTCCACCTCAGCGCCTTTTTTGCCGATGATAATGCCGGGACGTGCAGTGTGGATGTTGATCTTCGCCTTCTGGCCTGCCCGCTCTATTTCAACCTTCGCAACGCCCGCATGCATAAGCCGCTCTTTTACAATCTTGCGTATCTTGATATCCTCATGCAGAAGCGCTGCATAGTTCTTCTGTGAAAACCAGCGGGAATCCCACGTTTTGATGATCCCGAGCCGAAACCCGATCGGATGTACCTTTTGTCCCATGCCGCCTCCGTTAACTATCCTATGCTGAAAGCACCAGCGTTATGTGGCTGGTCCTCTTCCTGATCACATTGCCGCGGCCCATTGCCCGCGCCCGCATCCGTTTCATGGTGACTCCCTGGTTTACATAAGCCTTGGTCACCTTGAGCGTGTCCAAATCGCCAACCTTCTTCTGCTCAGCATTAGCCACCGCCGAATCAAGGAGCTTTTTGACAATCCGTGCGGCGTGGAGCGGCGTAAAGGTGAGAATATTAACGGCGTCTCCCACCATCTTACCCCGGATAAGGTCGATTACCTGTCTCGCCTTGCGCGGCGTGATGCGTATATGTCTGACTGTAGCGCTTGCTTCCATGGCACTATCCTCTTTCTCATGAACGGAGTGAGACGCATCCTACTTAGGGGCGCTCGCCTTTTCTGCTGCCTTTGATCCGCCGTGCGCCTTGAATGTCCGAGTCGGCGAAAATTCTCCGAGCTTGTGGCCGACCATGTTCTCACTGACGTACACAGGAATAAACTTCCTGCCGTTATGCACCGCCATGGTGTGGCCCACGAATTCTGGCGTAATCATCGACCTTCGAGACCACGTTTTCACGATCTTCTTTTCACCGGCTGCATTCATGGTCTCTATTCTCTTCATGAGGCTCTTGTCGATAAAAGGGCCTTTTTTTACTGATCTCGGCACCGTACCCTCCAGCTTGGATCAAATCCGAAACTCTAATTTCTCGATTCTCATTGTTTAGAATTTCGGGTTTAAGATTTCGAATTTGCCCTACCCTTACCTGCTCTTCGTTCTTCTGGTGATAATATACTTGTTCGTTACTTTATTATGTCTGGTCTTTGTCCCGTCCGGAAGGCCCCAGGGCGAGCAACCCGGTCTTCCGCCCGAGGATTTTCCCTCGCCGCCTCCGAGGGGGTGGTCAACCGGGTTCTTCGCCACACCGCGGACCCTCGGACGCATCCCCATCCAGCGGGCCCTGCCGGCCTTGCCGATGCTGATATTCTCATGATCCAGGTTACCCACCTGACCGATCGTCGCCATGCACTCGGAGCGGACCATGCGAACTTCCCCCGAGTTCAGCCGCAGCGTAGCGTACTCGCCTTCCCGCGCTAGAAGCTGTACCGATGAGCCGGCGCTCCGGGCAAGCTGGCCACCTGCGCCTTTTTTTAGCTCGACGTTATGGAGGATCGTACCAACGGGGATCGCGGTCATCGGGAGCGCATTCCCGGTCTTGATGTCGGCATCGGGACCGGACATTACGCCGTCTCCCACCTTTAAACCGAGCGGGGCGATGATATAACGCTTCTCGCCGTCGGTATAATGAAGGAGAGCGATGCGCGCAGACCTGTTCGGATCGTACTCGATCTCCGCGACCTTTGCAGGAACGCCGACTTTATCACGTCTGAAGTCGATTATCCTGTATTTTTTCTTGTGCCAGCCGCCGCGGTAACGAACAGTCACCTTGCCGCGGTTATTTCTACCGCCGCTCTGGCTGATCTTCACGAGCAGCGATTTCTCCGGCCTGCTGCGCGTAACCTCGTCGAACGTCGAGGTTGTCTGGAACCGTCTTCCCGGAGACGTTGGATTATAGGACTTTACCGGCATTTACGCACCCTCAAAGATATCGATCTTTTCACCAGGCTTCAGCGTCACGTATGCTTTTTTCCAGTCGGACCTGCGGCCCAACCGCGTTCCGACACGCTTTTTCTTGCCTGCATTCTTTACCGTAGTGATGTCGGCGACCTTGACTTTAAAAATACCTTCGACCGCCTTCTTCACCTGCACCTTGTTTGCATCGACCTTGACTTCAAAGGTCAATACGTTGTTTTTCTCCTTCAGACGGGCGCCCTTCTCGGTTATCCTCGGCACACGGATGATGTCATAAAAATCAGTCGTCATTTGCCGTATACCTCCTGCATCATATTCAAAGAATCCTGCGTGGTAATGAGGTACCGATACTTGAGCAGGTCATATACGTTGATATTGTCCATCTTCAACACTTTTACCGATGGAATATTCCGTGCAGCCAGCCTCAGGTTTTTGTTCTCGCCGGTGATGAGTACAAGCGCGTTTTCCTGCACCCCGAGGTTTTCGAGCATCGACGATACCAGTCTGGTCTTGGGCTCAGCGAGCTCAAGACTGTTTACCAGGATCATCCTGTTCTCGGCGACCTTGGACGTGATGGCATCGATGAGTGCCGCCCGTTTGGCCTTTTTCGGAAGAGCGTAGGAATAATCTCTCGGCGTGGGTCCGAAGACCGTGCCCCCATGCCGCCACAACGGAGAGCGGTTGCTACCGGCGCGGGCCCTGCCCGTCCCCTTCTGCTTGAAGGGTTTTTTCCCGCCACCGCTAACCAGCGCCTTGTTCTTGGTGGCTGCGGTCCCGGCTCTCCTGTTCGCCAACTGATTGACAACAGCTGCGTGCATGAGGTAGGGACGAACTTCCGCGGAGAACAGGTTCGGGAGTTCTACATCCTTCACTTTTTTGTTGTTTTGGTCTACCATTGAGACTGACGGCATTTTAGCTTTCCTCTACTTCTCGCTGTTAATCAGCCTTATAGATAAGGACGAGTCCATTCGCTCCGCCCGGAACTGCTCCGCGGACAAACAGCAGGTTCTGGTCCGGACGTACCTCTACAATCTCTATATTCTTAAGCGTGACATTCACCACACCCATGTGCCCCGGCAGTTTTTTGCCCGGCCATACCCGCGACGGGTAGGCGCTGGCGCCTATGGATCCCGGTCTGCGGTTAAACATGGAGCCGTGGCCGCCGGGACCGCCGGCAAACTGGTGCCGCTTCATCACGCCGGCGAACCCTTTTCCTTTGCTCACACCGCTTACGGCAATGCGTTCGCCCTTCGTAAAAATATCCACGGTGACGACCTGCCCTTGCTCGAACTCCGCAGTGCGGAATTCACGAAGAAACCGGTGCGGCTGCATGTTCGCCTTCTGAAAGTGACCAGCCATTGCCTTCGTCACCCTCTCCTTCTTTTTCTCCTCAACGAAAGCGAGCTGCACGGAGTCGTAGCCGTCTTTCCCCGCGGTCTTCTTCTGAACCACGGTGCAGGGGCCTGCCTGAATCACGGTCACCGGGATGAGTTCGCCGCCGCTGAACTGCTGGCTCATGCCGATCTTTTTTCCTATAATTCCCTTGCTCATTGCCTATCCCTTCATCCGACTCAAGGATACTCTGATCGTACCGACCAATCCTTTCGCGGTCTGGTTTCAGTACTACAGCTTGATTTCCACGTCAACCCCTGCCGCCAGATCAAGCTTCATGAGCGCATCAACTGTCTGCGGGGTAGGATCCAGTATGTCCATCAGCCGTTTGTGCGTCCTGATCTCAAATTGCTCACGGGATTTTTTGTCCACGTGCGGAGAGCGCAAGACGGTCCAGCGATTGATCCTGGTCGGAAGCGGAATCGGCCCGGACACCTTTGCCCCGGTCCTCTTTGCCGTATCCATGATCTCAAGTGCGGACTGGTCCAGCAGCCTGTGGTCGTATCCTTTTAATCGTATCCTGATCTTCTGTGTCACGTTGTATCCCTTCTCTCTTACTCGATCACTTCGGTGATAACGCCGGCACCCACGGTCCTGCCGCCCTCGCGGATGGCGAAACGAAGGCCCTGGTCCATCGCGATCGGGGTGATCAGTTCCACGCTGCACGTCATGTTGTCGCCCGGCATCACCATCTCCACGCCCTCGGCAAGCTTCACCACCCCCGTCACGTCCGTCGTGCGGAAGTAGAACTGCGGCCGGTAGCCGTTGAAGAACGGCGTATGGCGGCCGCCTTCTTCCTTCGTCAGGATGTATGCCTCGGCCTTGAACTTCGTGTGCGGCGTGATGCTCCCCGGCTTGGCCAGCACCATCCCGCGCTCCACTTCTTCCTTCTTGACGCCCCGCAAGCAGCACGCCGACGTTGTCGCCGGCCTGACCCTGGTCCAGGAGCTTCCGGAACATCTCGACGCCCGTCACAACCGTCTTCTGCGTGGGCTTGATCCCCACGATCTCGATTTCGTCGCCCACCTTCACGATGCCGCGCTCGATCCTGCCCGTCACCACCGTGCCGCGGCCGGCGATCGAGAACACGTCCTCGAGCGGCATGAGATAGGGCTTGTCGATGTCGCGCTTGGGCTCCGGGATGTAGCTGTCAACGGCTGCCATCAGCTCCAGGATGCTCTTGTACTCGGGCGCGTTCGGGTCCTTGCTCTCGCTCTGGAGGGCCTTTAACGCGCTCCCCTTCACGATCGGGGTCTTGTCCCCGGGGAACTGGTACTTGGACAAAAGCTCCCGGATCTCGAGCTCGACGAGCTCGATCAGCTCGGGGTCGTCCACCATGTCCACCTTGTTCATGTACACGACGATGTAGGGCACGCCGACCTGACGGGCCAGCAGGATGTGCTCGCGGGTCTGGGGCATCGGGCCGTCCGCGGCGGACACCACCAGGATCGCGCCGTCCATCTGGGCCGCGCCCGGTGATCATGTTCTTCATGTAGTCGGCATGGCCCGGGCAGTCGACGTGGGCGTAGTGGCGGTTGTCCGTCTGGTACTCCACGTGGGCCGTGGCGATCGTGATGCCGCGCTCCCGTTCTTCCGGGGCCTTGTCGATCTGGTCGTAGGCCACGAAGCTCGCCATGTTCTTGAATGAAAGCACCTTCGTGATGGCCGCCGTCAAGGTCGTCTTGCCGTGGTCCACGTGGCCGATCGTGCCCACGTTCACATGCGGTTTTGTCCTCTCAAATTTCGCCTTTGCCATGCTGTCCGCCTCCTCTCAGGAAGTGTAAATCTAATTTAAACTGGTGAACTTTATTATTTCTTAACAGCTTCGCCTTTTACTTTTGCGATTATCTGCTCTGATATGTTTTTCGGTACTTCTTCATAGTGGGCGAACTGCATGGTGTAGGTAGCACGACCCTGGGTCTTGGACCTGATATCCGTCGCGTAACCGAACATCTCCGAGAGCGGCACCTGCGCCGTGATGACCCGTCCCGCCCCTCTCATGTTCATGCCCTGCACCCGGCCGCGGCGGGAGCTGAGGTCGCCGATGATGTCTCCCATGTATTCCTCGGCGCACACGACTTCGACTGCCATGATCGGTTCGAGCAATGTCGGATTGGCCTTTGCAGCGCCTTCCTTGAATCCCATGGAGCCGGCGATCTTAAAGGCCATTTCCGAGGAGTCGACATCATGATAAGAGCCGTCGATGAGGGTAACTTTCATATCAACCACGGGATACCCGGCGAGTACGCCGTTTTCCATGGCCTCTTCAATACCCTTCTGGGTCGGCCCCACATATTCCTTGGGAACCGAGCCGCCCACGGTCTTGTTCACGAACTCGAAGCCTTTTCCTGGCTCCTGAGGCTCGAGCTCGAGAACCACATGGCCGTATTGACCGCGTCCGCCTGATTGGCGAATGAACTTGCCTTCTGCGACAACTTTCTTCTTGATCGTTTCTCGGTACGCCACCTGGGGTTTACCCACGTTCGCATCAACCTTAAACTCGCGTAAAAGGCGGTCGACGATGATCTCCAGATGAAGCTCTCCCATGCCTGAGATGATGACCTGCCCCGTCTCCTGATCGGTCATCACGCGGAACGACGGGTCTTCCTGCATGAGCTTCTGGAGCGAGAAGCCAAGCCTTTCCTGGTCTGCCTTGGTCTTGGGCTCGATGGCCACGGAGATCACCGGTTCCGGGAAAACCATCGCTTCCAAGATCACGGGTTTGTTTTCATCACAGAGCGTATGCCCCGTGAGCGTGCTCTTAAGTCCGACAGCCGCACAAATATCGCCTGAATATATCTGCTCGATCTCTTCGCGCTTGTTCGCGTGCATTTTGAGCAACCTGCCGACACGCTCTCTGGTCCCTTTGGTCGAGTTGTATACGTACGACCCGGAGGTCAGCGTACCGGAATAGACCCGGACGAACGTGAGCTGCCCCACAAACGGATCGGTCATGATCTTGAACGCTATGCCTGCAAAAGGCTCGCTGTCGGAGGCAGTGCGAACTACTTCCTCTCCCTTAGGTCCAATGCCGGTGACCGGAGGGATGTCCAGGGGAGACGGGAGGTAGTCCACCACCGCATCGAGGAGAAGCTGTACGCCTTTATTCTTGAATGCCGAACCGCAGATGACCGGGAAAATGGTCATTGCGATCGTGCCTTTGCGGATCGCTGTCATGATTTCAGCTTCCGTCGGCTGCTCGCCGTTCAGGAACTTATCCATCACGACGTCGTCAGCGTCGGCGATCTTCTCGATCATTTTCTCCCGGTACTCTTTTGCCTTGGGGAGGAGTTCGGCCGGGATATCTTCAACCACATATTTTGCGCCGAGGGTCTCGTCGTCGAACAGGACGGCCTTCATCTTCACGAGGTCAATGCACCCGCGAAACTTGTCTTCAGCGCCAATGGGAAGCTGGATCGGCACTGCGTTCGCGCCGAGCCGGTCGATCATAGACTGCACGCTCACGTAAAAGTCCGCGCCGATGCGATCCATCTTATTCATGAACGCAATCCGGGGAACTTTATACTTGTCAGCCTGACGCCAGACCGTCTCGGACTGGGGCTCTACGCCGCTCACCGAGTCGAATGCCGCCACTGCACCGTCGAGCACGCGAAGTGAGCGCTCCACTTCGATGGTAAAATCGACGTGGCCGGGAGTGTCGATGATATTGATTCGCTTGTCCCGCCAGAAGCAGGTCGTCGCAGCAGAGGTGATGGTGATGCCGCGTTCCTGCTCCTGAACCATCCAGTCCATGACCGCGGTACCGTCGTGCACTTCGCCGATCTTATAGGACACACCGGTATAATAGAGAATGCGCTCGGTCGTCGTCGTTTTCCCGGCGTCGATGTGAGCCATAATACCGATGTTTCGTGTATTTTCAAGTGAATACTGCCTAGCCACAACTTCCTCCGCTTCTACCTGAACACCTTACCAGCGATAATGGGCGAAGGCTTTATTGGCCTCTGCCATCCGGTGCACATCGTCCTTCTTTTTTACCGCCGCGCCCGTATTATTCGATGCATCGAGGATCTCTCCGGCAAGCTTTTCCACCATGGATTTTTCGGGGCGCTGCGATGCATACAGACGCAGCCACCGATAGGCAAGCGAAAGCCTGCGCGGCTGCTTGACCTCGATCGGGACCTGATACGATGCGCCGCCCACTCTGCGGGACTTCACCTCGAGAGTAGGCTTCAGGTTCTCCACCGCCTTTTTGAAAACGGCTATGGGGTCGCTGTTGGTCTTTGCCTGAATGCGGTCCAAAGCCTTATAGCAGATCGCTTCTGCCGTGCTCTTCTTTCCCTTGCGCATGAGCACATTCACGAACTTTGCCAGCATCTTGCTGTTGTACTTCGGATCCGGTAATGTCTCTCGTTTTACGATAACTGTTTTTCTCGGCATATATGTCTTCCTTAAGGATTATGAGAAGATCGACCGCTTGCTGCGCTCGCCCGGGACGATCGACGATTTTGCATCTCGCATCCCTCGTCGCTCATCTTTTGTTGTAGTTACTTCGGCCTCTTCGCGCCATATTTAGAACGGCCCTGCTTGCGGTTTGCAACACCGACGGTGTCCAGCGTTCCCCGGACGATGTGGTACCGCACGCCCGGAAGATCCTTCACCCTCCCACCGCGGATGAGGACGATGGAGTGCTCCTGCAGGTTGTGCCCGACGCCCGGGATGTATGTTGTAACTTCCATACCGTTCGTGAGCCTCACCCTGGCCACTTTCCGGAGTGCCGAGTTCGGCTTCTTCGGGGTTGTGGTATACACTCTGATGCAAACCCCCCGCTTCTGGGGGCAACTCTTGAGCGCCGGGCTCTTCGTCTTGCTTGCGGCAAGTGATCTGCCTTTTCTAACCAGTTGGCTTATGGTAGGCACGAGATTACTCCTTAAAAACAACAAAATAGTACGTTTTTAAAAACATTGAGTCAAAACCCGGTAATTATATCGATATGAGCGCGGACTTGTCAAGCTTTTTTTAGCTCACTTTCCGTTCAACATCGTGACGCGACAGGAAAATAATCACAAATCCAAGCCAAGTCTGTCATGTCGCCCATGCATGCTCACGAGCATGGAACCATCAGCTCTGGCTTTCTTCACTGTTTGGACGTCGCCTTCTCCATCGACAACGACATAGGTATTGCGATACTCGGTCATCCCGGTACCTGCCGGAATCAGACGGCCCATGATCACGTTTTCCTTCAGCCCGACCAGATCATCCACCGCGCCGGTGATGGCCGCTTCCGTAAGCACCCGCGTGGTCTCCTGGAACGACGCCGCAGAGATGAAGCTGTCCGTCGTGAGCGATGCCTTGGTGATTCCGAGGAGGATGGGCCGCGCCGTTGCCGGCTTCCCGCCTCTGGCGATCACGGCCTCGTTCTCCCGCGCGAATGAGAAGCGGTCCACCTGTTCGCCGATGAGGAAGGCTGTATCGCCGGCCTCTTCGATCCGGACCTTGCGAAGCATCTGGCGCACGATGACTTCGATATGCTTGTCGTTGATGCTCACACCCTGAAGACGGTAGACCTGCTGCACTTCATCCACAAGATACTTCTGGAGTTCCTTGGGGCCGAGCACGTTCAGGATATCGTGCGGATCTACCGGGCCGTCCATGAGCGGTTCGCCGGCCGTGACCCAGTCCCCTTCGTGGACGTTCACGTGCTTGCCTTTGGGAATGAGGTACTCCTTCTCATTGCCCATGCCGTCCTTCACGAGAATGCGGCGCATGCCTTTCACGAACCCGCCGAACTCCACGGTACCGTCGATCTCGCTGATGATCGCCTGCTCCTTCGGCTTTCTCGCCTCGAACAGTTCGGCCACCCGCGGGAGACCGCCGGTGATGTCCTTGGTCTTCGTGGTCTCACGCGGAATCTTGACCAGAATGTCGCCGGGGAAATACCTCGTGGCCCTTGTCCACGAGAATATGAGCGCCGGCGGGCAGGAGGTACCGTGCCACGACATTGGAACCGGGAAGTCTGGCGGTCTTTCCGTGCTGGTCCTTGATCGAGATTCTCGGCCGCAGGTTCTGGTTCGGGTAGTCGATGATCACCTTGCGCGACAGGCCGGTGACCTCGTCCACTTCTTCGCGCATCGTAACGCCCTCGATGATATCGCCGAAGGCGATCTTCCCCCCGATTTCCGTCAGGATCGGCAGTGAGTAAGGGTCCCACTCTACGAGTTTCTGTCCCACATCCACCTTATGGCCGTCCTGCACTTTGATTCGGGCGCCGTAGATGACCGCGTACTTCTCCTTTTCGCGCCCGGTCTCGTCATAAATGGCGATGTTGCCGCTGCGGGACATAGCAACATAATCGCCTTCCTTGTTTTTTACCGTGTTCAGGTTGAGATACTTCATGACGCCGGCATTCTTCGCTTCGAGCACGGTCTGCTCAACAACCTTGCTCGCCGTACCGCCGATATGGAACGTCCTCATCGTCAGCTGCGTTCCGGGCTCGCCGATCGATTGGGCGGCAACGATGCCGATCGCCTCGCCGATATCCACGAGCTTACCGCGGCCGAGGTCTCTGCCGTAACACATCTTGCAGACGCCGCGGAGGGACTGGCAGGTGAGCACCGAGCGGATCTTGATGCGATCGATGCCGGCTTCATCGATCCTCTTGACGAAGTCCTCGTTGATCTCCCGCTTGGTGCCGATGATCACTTCCTTGGTGATGGGGTCCTTGATATCTTCGGCTGCAACGCGGCCGAGGATGCGTTCCGACAACGGCTCGATGATCTCGCCGCCTTCGACAAGAGAGCCGACGATGATCCCATCCGTCGTCCCGCAGTCGTCCTGAGTGATGATCACGTCCTGCGACACGTCGACCAGGCGTCTCGTGAGGTACCCGGAGTTGGCCGTCTTTAACGCCGTGTCCGCGAGACCCTTGCGCGCGCCGTGGGTCGAGATGAAGTATTGCAGCACCGTGAGGCCTTCGCGGAAATTGGCCGTGATCGGCGTTTCGATGATCTCACCCGAAGGCTTCGCCATGAGTCCCCGCATACCCGCGAGCTGCCTGATCTGCTGCGTGCTGCCGCGCGCGCCGGAGTCGGCCATCATGAAGATGTTGTTGAACGAGCGGGCCTCCACCAGTTCGGATTTCTTCGCGCCGCCCAGCTCGACCGCCTCCATGCCGAGTTCGGCCATCATTTCATCGGCGATCTTCTCGGTCACATTCGCCCAGATGTCGATTTCCTTGTTGTAACGCTCGCCGTTCGTGATGAGACCCTCGGTATATTGATGATGGATCTCCATGACTTCCTTCTGGGCCTGGTCGATGAACTTCTGCTTTTTGCTCGGGATATGCATGTCCGAGATGCAGATGGAAATGCCCGCGCGGGTCGCGAACTTGAAGCCCATTTCCTTCAGGTCGTCGATCAGGATGACCGTGCGCCTCAGGCCCAGCTTCCGGTAGCACTCGTCAATAAGTTTTGCCAGCTCCTTCTTCGTCATTTCCTTGTTGACGGACGAAAAGGGCATGCCTTCAGGCAAAACGTCGCTGAAGAGCACCCGCCCGACCGTGGTTTCTTCGATCTTGCCGTTGATGCGGACACGGATGCGCGCATGGATGTCCGCCACGCGCTGGTCGTAGGCGATGCGCACTTCGTCCCGTCCGGAGAAGATCTTCCCCTCTCCCATTACGCCGGAACGTGACTTCGTCAGATAGTAGCAGCCAAGCACGATGTCCTGAGACGGAACAGTGATCGGTCTTCCGTTCGCCGGCGACAGGATGTTGTTCACCGAAAGCATGAGGACGCGCGCTTCAAGCTGCGCCTCGACGGAAAGCGGGATATGAACAGCCATCTGATCGCCGTCGAAGTCCGCGTTGAATGCCGCGCATACGAGCGGGTGAAGACGAATCGCCTTTCCCTCGACGAGGACGGGATCGAAGGCCTGAATGCCGAGACGGTGAAGCGTCGGGGCGCGGTTTAAGAGCACCGGGTGCTCCTGGATCACTTCTTCGAGCACGTCCCACACTTCGGGACGTTCCCGCTCGATCATCTTTTTCGCGCTCTTGATGGTCGTTGCATATCCCTTTTCTTCAAGCTTGTTGAAGATGAAGGGTTTGAACAGTTCCAGCGCCATTTTCTTCGGGAGGCCGCACTGGTGGAGCTTGAGATCCGGGCCCACGACGATCACCGAGCGGCCGGAGTAGTCCACGCGCTTTCCGAGGAGGTTCTGGCGGAACCGGCCCTGTTTTCCCTTGAGCATGTCCGACAGGGACTTGAGCGGCCTCTTGTTCGGCCCGCGCAGCACCCGACCGCGCCTGCCGTTGTCGAAAAGCGCATCCACGGCTTCCTGCAGCATCCGTTTTTCATTCCGGATGATGACCGACGGCGCCTTGAGTTCTTCGAGACGGTGCAGCCTGTTGTTCCTGTTGATGACCCTGCGGTAGAGGTCGTTCAGATCAGAGGTGGCGAACCGGCCGCCTTCGAGCGGCACGAGGGGACGAAGTTCCGGCGGAATCACCGGGATCACGTCGAGGATCATCCACTCGGGTTTGTTTCCGGACTTGCGGAATGCCTCGATGACCTTCAGCCGCTTGGTCAATTTCTTCTTCGTCGCCATGGAGGTCGCTGTCTCGATCTTTTTGCGGATATCCTCGGACTCCGTTTCGAGGTCGATGGCCTTGAGCATCTCCCTGATCGCCTCGGCGCCCATACCCGCCTTAAACGCATTGATGCCGTATTCCTGCTGCGCCTTGCGGAATTTTTCTTCCGTGAGAAGTTCCTTGTATTTGAGCGGCGTATCGAGGGGATCGACGACGACATACCCCTCAAAATAGAGGACCTTTTCGAGCTGCCGAAGCGTCATGTCGAGCAGCGTTCCGATGCGGCTCGGAAGCCCCTTGAGGAACCAGATATGGGCAACCGGAGAGGAGAGCTCGATGTGGCCCATGCGCTCGCGCCGCACCTTGGACTGTATCACCTCGACGCCGCACTTGTCGCATACGATGCCCCGGTGTTTCATCCGTCTTGTACTTGCCGCAGAGACATTCCCAGTCCTTGATCGGACCGAAGATCTTTGCGCAGAAAAGCCCGTCCCGCTCCGGTTTGAAGGAACGGTAGTTAATCGTTTCCGGCTTTTTGACCTCGCCGTAGGACCACTCCTTGATCCGGTCCGGCGAGGCAATCTTGATCCGCATGGCGTCAAAACTGATGTCTTTCGGTTTCTCAAAGAGGTTCATGACATCCGCTCTTGCCTTATTTTCCGATATCTGTTTGTCTTCCACAGTGGACCTCCGTGTGCAAAAGCACTAAATCCCAAATCCAAATAGGTCTTATGGACCTATAATTTCCCCCCGCTACCTTGCCGACGAAATCTTCTCCAGTCCGATCACTCGTTCCTTCTCGTTCTTGCGCTCGATGAGTTCGACGTCGAGACAGAGGCTCTGGAGCTCCTTGATGAGCACGTAGAACGACTCGGGCAGGCCGGGTTCCAGCGTGTTCTCTCCCTTTACGATCGCTTCGTAGATCTTGGCTCGTCCGGACACGTCGTCGGACTTCACCGTGAGGAATTCCTGGAGACAGTATGCAGCCCCGTAGGCCTGGAGCGCCCAGACTTCCATCTCGCCCAGGCGCTGCCCGCCGAACTGAGCCTTGCCTCCCAGGGGCTGCTGCGTTACCAGCGAATAGGGGCCGATGGAGCGGGCATGCAGCTTGTCGTCGACCAGGTGATGGAGCTTCAGCATGTACATGTACCCGATGGTCACCGGCTTGTCAAAGGGGTCTCCGGTACGTCCGTCGAAAAGCTGCGACTGGCCCGTGATCTGCAGTTTCGCTTCCTTGAGCATCGCCTTGATCCGGTCCTCCGAGGCCCCGTCGAACACGGGGGTCGCCACGTGCAGGCCCAGGGCCTTGGCGGCCCAGCCCAGGTGCGTCTCCAGGATCTGCCCGACGTTCATACGGGACGGCACGCCGAGCGGGTTCAGGACGATCTCGACGGGGGTCCCGTCGGGAAGATAAGGCATGTCCTCCTCCGGGACGATCCGGGACACAACGCCCTTGTTGCCGTGCCTGCCGGCCATTTTATCGCCCACGGAGAGTTTGCGTTTCATGGCCACGTAGACTTTGACAAGCTTTACCACGCCGGGCGGCAGGTCATCACCGCGCTTCAGCCTCCCGATCTTCTCGTCATAGATTGACTCCAGAATGCTGAGCTGGTTCTCGGCGCTGTCCAAAACCTCTTGAAGCTTGGCGGGGTAGTCCTCGGACTCCACCTTGATTTTGGCGAGGTCCTTTTCCTGCAGTTTGTCGAGTATCTCGACGGTGATCTTTTTGCCCTTGGCAAGCTCGGTCTTGCCGGTCTTGGAGTTGACGACTTTATCGCTGGCCGTCTTGCCGATCAGAATTCTTCGGATTCGCTTGTACTTATCCTCTTTGACCGCGCGCATTTCATCCTGATATTCCTTCTGAAGCCGGGAGATTTCCTCGCTCTCCTGCGTCTTGAGGCGCTCGTTCTTGTCCTCGCCCTTGCGCGAGAAGACCTTGACATCGATAACCGTTCCTTCAATGCCCGGCGGTGCATAGAGAGAGGCGTCCCGCACGTCTCCGGCCTTCTCGCCGAAGATGGCCCGCAGGAGTTTTTCTTCCGGTGTCAGCTGCGTCTCGCCCTTGGGCGTTACCTTGCCGATAAGAATGTCGCCGGGCAGGACCTCCGCGCCGATGCGGATGATCCCGTTCTCATCGAGGTTTCTCAAGGTCTCCTCGCCGAGGTTCGGGATGTCTCGGGTGATCTCTTCCTTGCCGAGTTTGGTGTCTCGGGCCTCGATCTCGAATTCTTCGATATGGATCGAGGTGTAGCGATCCTCCTTCACCAGTTTTTCGCTGATGATGATCGCGTCCTCGTAGTTGTAGCCGCTCCAGGGCATGAACGCCACGAGCACGTTCTGACCGAGTGCGAGTTCGCCCAGGTCCGTGGCCGGCCCGTCGGCGATCACCTGTCCTTTTTTCACCTTGTCGCCCATGCGGACGATCGGCTTCTGGTTCATACAGGTGTTCTGGTTCGAGCGATAGAACTTGATGAGCGGATACGTATCGATAACCGTCCGGCCCTTGGCGTCTTCACCCTTCACCGTGATTCGGGTTGAATCGACCGATTCGACGATGCCGTCTCGTTTGGTCGAAACGATGGCGCCCGAGTCGCGAGCGGCGACACGTTCCATACCGGTGCCGACGACCGGGGCCTGAGGCCGGAGCAGCGGCACGGCCTGGCGCTGCATGTTCGATCCCATGAGCGCCCGGTTCGCGTCGTCGTTCTCAAGGAACGGAATGAGCGCCGCCGAGACCGAGACGATCTGTTTCGGCGATACGTCCATGAACTGCACTTCCTCTGCCGAGACCAGTTTGAACTCGCCGCTCACGCGGGCCGACACGCTGTCCACGGCGATCCTGCCTCGTCCGTCTATGGGAGTGTTCGCCTGGGCAACCACGTAGTTCTCGCCGTCTACGGCGGAAAGATATTCGATCTTGTCGGTTACCTTCGCGGCCTTGACCTCCCGGTACGGCGCCTCGATGAAACCGTAATCGTTCACCCGGGCATAGGTCGCAAGCGAGACGATAAGACCGATATTCGGGCCTTCCGGCGTCTCGATCGGGCATATCCTGCCGTAGTGCGTGGTGTGCACATCGCGCACCTCGAATCCCGCGCGTTCCCGGGTAAGTCCGCCGGGCCCCAGGGCCGATAGCCGGCGCTTGTGCGTAATTTCCGCGAGGGGGTTGGTCTGGTCCATGAACTGCGATAATTGGCTCGACCCGAAAAACTCTTTAATGGCCGCGATCACCGGCTTGGGGTTGATGATATCATGCGGCATGAGGGTGTCGATATCCTGGAGACTCATGCGTTCCTTGATGGCGCGTTCCATCCGGGCGAGTCCGATGCGGATCTGGTTTTCGAGGAGTTCGCCGACGGAGCGGACCCGGCGGTTGCCGAGATGGTCGATATCGTCCACCTCGCCCCTGCCGGTCCGGAGGCTGACCAGATAGCGGATCACCTCTACAGTGTCCTGGGCGGTCAGGATGGTCTTTTCGATCGGTATGTCGAGCTTGAGTTTCTTATTCAGTTTCAGCCTGCCGACAGGCGACAGATCGTAGCGTTTGGCATTGAAGAACATCCCGTTGAAAAGGTTGCGCGCCATATCGATCGTCGGCGGCTCTCCGGGACGCATCTTTCGGTAGATTTCGAGGAGCGCCTCGTCCGACGTCTGCACCTTGTCGGACAGGAGCGTGTCGCGTATGGCTGCGATCACGTGGATGCCGTCCATGTAGATCACTTCCATCTTCTCGACCTTGGTTTGCGCGACCCTCGTGAGGAACGCCTCGGTGATCTTTTCGTTTGCGGGGAGCAGCACCTCGCCAGTCTCGGGGTCGATTACGTCGCGAAGTGCGATGCGATCGATCAGTTCCTCCCGGGGTATGGGAATTTCAGTGATGCCTGCGGCCTCCATCCTCTTGATCGCCACCCGGGTGATCTTGGCGCCCTCTTTTATGATCTGCTCGCGCGTATTTTTGTCGGTGATCGTGATGGGCGCCTTCATGCCCGCCAGAACGTCGGGGTGGAGGCTGCGCGTGAAGCCGTCCTTCTTGAGCCGGATGTCTTCGATGGGGTAGTACATCCGAAGCAGGTCCTCGTTCGAATACCCGAAGGCCTTGAGGAGGATCGTAGCGGGGATCTTCCTTCGACGGTCGATGCGCACGTAGATGATGTCCTTGACGTCGAATTCGAAGTCAAGCCAGGAGCCGCGGTAGGGTATGATGCGGGCCGAGTAGAGAATTTTGCCGCTCGCATGGGTCCTGCCCTTGTCGTGGGTAAAAAACGCCCCCGGCGAGCGGTGGAGCTGGCTCACCACGACGCGTTCCGTCCCGTTCACGATGAACGTGCCCGTTTCGGTCATGAGGGGGAGGTCTCCAACATACACCTCCTGCTCCTTGATGTCCTTGACACGCTTGGTAGCCGTCTGCTCGTCCTTTTCGAAGAACACCAGGCGCATCTTGATTTTGAGCGGCGCGGCGAACGTGGCGCCGCGCTGCAGGCACTCCCAGATGCTGTACTTCGGCTCGCCGAGCGAATAGCCGAGGTAGTCGACCATGGCGGTCTCGTTGAAGTCGTAGATGGGATATACGCTCTTGAAGGCCGCCTGGAGCCCCATGTCTTTTCTCTTGTCGGACGCGACGTCCTTCTGCAGAAAATGATCATAGGATTTTTTTTGTATCTCGATGAGATCGGGGATCTCCAGAATCGTCGGGATCCTGGAAAAATCCTTCCTGACGCGGACAAGCTCTCTTTTTTCTTTTGACATATTCGCACCCCTCATACGGCTTGAAATGCAGACTGAAAAATGCAGACGACTACTGACTCCCGATGTGCATTTTTCATTGTACACTTACCCGTGCGGTGATCTGCGTGTCGAATCAGCGAATCGGCATGCAGCATCCATAAACGCAAAAAGTCCTTTGCCCTCCGGATCAATGCCGGAGGGCAAGGACTTGGCCATTCCTGCTTTGATGATGCTTGATTACTTGACCTCGACGGTTGCGCCTGCCTCAGTCAGCTTCTTTTTCATGCTCTCGGCATCTTCCTTCGAGACCCCTGTCTTCACGGGTTTGGGAGCACCTTCCACGAGGTCCTTCGCTTCCTTGAGGCCGAGCCCGGTGAGTTCACGCACGACCTTGATCACGTTGATCTTCTGAGCGCCTGCAGCCGCCAGGATGACGTCGAACGCGGTTTTCTCCTCAACTGCAGCTGCTACGGCCCCGCCAGCAGCCGCTACGGCAACGGGTGCCGCTGCTGACACGCCCCACTTCTCCTCAAGCATCTTGCTCAATTCTGCCGCTTCAAGAACGGTAAGACCGCTCAGTTCATCAACCATTTTCGCTAAATCTGCCATTATATTTTCCTCCTGGGAATATTATTATAATTTTATTGTGAAATATTACCGAATGTTTCCGTGCAAGCCTTACCCTTTTTCCGCCTTCGCCTTCATGACCCTGGCAATCTGTCCGCCGGGCGCTGCGAGAACGCCGACCATCCGCGAGGCAGGCGCCTGGAGAAGCCCGATGATTTTTCCGCGGAGAGCGTTAAGCGACGGCAGGGTCGCAAGCGCCTTGATGTCCGCCTGCTGGAGCAGCTTTCCGTCGAGCACGCCTACTTTCAGTTGGAGCTTTCCCTGCGTCTTGTTGAACTCGAAAAGCACCTTTGCCGGCGCGACCACATCGTCAAAACCGAGCGCGATGCCCACCGGCCCCACGAAGTAGTCCTTGAGCGGCTCGAGGCCGGTGCCTTCGACTGCCCGCCGGGCAAACGTGTTTTTTACGACCCGGTATTCTACCTGCGACTTACGCAGCTTCGAACGGAGCTCGGTGATTTGTTCGACGTTGATACCAGAATAGCCGGTAATCACCGCGGTCTTGGCACGGGCAAACTTCTCATGCAGTTCGTCAATGGTTTCTTTTTTTTCCTGCTTATTCACGCTATCCTCCTTTCTTTCAAGAATTCCCGATGACCGTCCCGGAAATCTTGAAAGAAAGCGGCTTAAAGAAACTTTCTTTCACCCGGGTCTCGGCAGGCTCCGTTTCCGGAATTAAACCGAAGGGTAATTCGCTGTTTTCCCCCTCGGTGCCCGCTGTCTCGGACCGCATCCCCTGGCGGGGACCGACCTTTTTTGCTGCAAACTCTAATTTCTAAATCCGAAATTCTAAAACGGGTAGGATTTCGTGCTTCGGATTTAGAATTTGTTGTTTATTATCCGGCGATCTTCTCGATCTGGGCCGTGTCTATTTTAATACCCGGTCCCATGGTGGTGGAGACGGCCGCGCTCCTCAGATATTTGCCTTTGCTCGACGACGGCTTTGCCTTCAGAATGGACTCCAGCACAGCCCTGGCATTGTCGATGAGTTTGTTTTCATCGAATGACGCCTTGCCTACCGGAACATGAACGATGCCCGCCTTTTCCACGCGATACTCGACTTTTCCGGCACGGATATCCTTGATTGCCTTGGCCACGTCAAACGTGACGGTGCCGGTCTTGGGGTTCGGCATCAGGCCGCGGGGGCCGAGAACCTTGCCGAGCCTTCCCACGAGACCCATAATGTCGGGAGTAGCGACGACGACATCGAAATCGGTCCATCCTTCCTTCTGAATCTTTTCAGCGAGGTCCTCGGCGCCAACATAATCAGCCCCTGAATCCCGCGCTTCTTTATCCTTCTCTCCCTTGGCAAAGACGAGGATCTTTACCTTTTTCCCCGTCCCGTGCGGGAGCACAACCGTTCCCCGCACCATCTGGTCCGCCTGCTTGGGGTCGACGCCTAGTCTAACCGCCAGATCAACGGTCTCATCGAACTTGGTCCTGGCCGTCTTCTTGGCGAGTCCGATGGCCTCTTCGACGCCGTACTGCTTTAACGGATCCACGAGCGCCGCCACTGCTTTATACTTTTTCCCTGCCATGGTTCCTCCTCGCGGTAGTAGCGGCTGTTGTCAGCCTCCCGCATGTAAACTCATACTCGGAAATTGCAAGATTGTAAATTACGAAATTTCCAACTTCCCTTTTCAATTCGACATTCGCAGAATGTCGTTAATCGACAATTTCCAGCCCCATGCTCTTGGCCGAGCCCTCGATCATGCGCATGGCCGATTCGACGGTCGCGGCATTAAGGTCCGGAAGCTTTGTCTGGGCGATCTCCTTGATCTGCGCGCGGGTCACCTTGCCGACTTTGTCCTTGTTCGGCACGCCGGAGCCTTTAACGATCCCCGCAGCCTTTTTCAGGAGTTCCGCGGCCGGCGGCGTCTTGGTGATAAACGTAAACGACCGGTCCGAGTACACCGAAATTATGACGGGGACGATGGTATCGCCCAGCTTCTGGGTCCTGGCATTGAAGGTCTTGCAGAACTCCATGATATTCACGCCGTGCTGGCCGAGCGCGGGGCCTACCGGGGGGGCCGGATTGGCCTTGCCCGCCGGCACCTGAAGCTTGATTTTTGCTGTAATTTCTTTTGCCATCTCTATGCTCCTGTATGTTTATTAAAACCGCTTTGAATGTTACATCTTGAATCCTAATTTTTTATTTGGTTTCTTTTTCCCGTTCAACCTGAAGGAACTCCAGCTCGACCGGAGTCGAACGTCCGAAGATGCTCACCATGACCCGGAGCCTGCCGTGCGCGGGATTGACGTCTTCAACGGTGCCGATAAAACTGCTGAACGGACCGTCGATCACCCTGACCCGGTCCCCCTTCTGGTAAGCATGCAAGGGCTGGGTGGGGGCAACCGCCCCTTCCTCGGCCTGCTTGAGGATTGTTTTCACCTCGTCCTCGGAGAGCGGCGTCGGGTTCGTGCTGCCGCCGACGAAGCCGGTCACCTTGGGCGTTTCCTTGATGATATGCCAGGAGTCGTCGTCCATCTCCATCTCGATGAGGATATAGCCGGGGAAAAATTTCCGCTGCGACTTGCGTTTTTTCCCCGCCTTGATGGACAAGACCTCTTCGGTCGGAACGAGAACCTGGCCGATTTTTTCCTGCAGTCCGAGCTTGGATACCGTCTCCAGAATGCTGGCTTTCACCTTATTCTCAAATCCTGCATACGTATGGACTACATACCAGTTCATCGGCATAATGGTCTTTACTTAAAGGCAAGGGTCATCAATCTTCCCAACCCCAAATCTACCAGCCCCAGAAAAAAGGCGCATATCAGCACGGTGATAATCACCACCCAGGTAGAACCTATGACCTCCTTTTTCGTCGGAAACACAACTTTCTTGAGCTCCAGCTTTACCTCTTGGAGAAATTCCATCAGCCTTTTGAACATATCCAAGCCTCTCTCCGCACAGGATTCCGAAAAAATGGCAGGCCAGGAGGGACTCGAACCCCCAGCAGCCGGATTTGGAGTCCGGAGCTCTACCATTAGAGCTACTGGCCTGTGTCCTAACCCCGCATCGCCATTCACTGCCTGACTACGCCTTTGTCTCCTTGTGCACTGTGTGTTTGCGGCAGAACCGGCAATATTTGTCCAGGTTCAGCTTGTCCGGCGTGTTTCTTTTGTTCTTGGTCGTTGAATAGTTTTTTCGCTTGCACTCGCCGCAAGCGAGAAGCACGATTTCCCGCATTTGTATGGCCTCACTCTATATTGATTTCGGAATGCGGATTGCGGATATGCGGAATGAAAAAAAATCCGAAATCCGCAATCTGAAATTCGCAATGAAATTACTCGATCACTTCGGTGATAACGCCGGCACCCACGGTCCTGCCGCCCTCGCGGATGGCGAAGCGAAGGCCCTGGTCCATCGCGATCGGCGTGATCAGTTCCACGCTGCACGTCATGTTGTCGCCCGGCATCACCATCTCGACGCCCTCGGCCAGCTTCACCACCCCCGTCACGTCCGTCGTGCGGAAGTAGAACTGCGGCCGGTAACCGTTGAAGAACGGCGTATGGCGGCCGCCTTCTTCCTTCGTCAGAATGTACGCCTCGGCCTTGAACTTCGTGTGCGGCGTGATGCTCCCCGGCTTGGCCAGGACCATCCCGCGCTCCACTTCTTCCTTCTTGACGCCCCGCAGAAGCACCCCGACGTTGTCGCCTGCCTCGACCCTGGTCCAGGAGCTTCCGGAACATCTCGACGCCCGTCACAACCGTCTTCTGCGTGGGCTTGATTCCCACGATCTCGATCTCGTCGCCCACCTTCACGATGCCGCGCTCGATCCTGCCCGTCACCACCGTGCCGCGGCCGGCGATCGAGAACACGTCCTCGAGCGGCATGAGATAGGGCTTGTCGATGTCGCGCTTGGGCTGGGGGATGTAGCTGTCAACGGCTGCCATCAGCTCCAGGATGCTCTTGTACTCGGGCGCGTTGATGTCCTTGCTCTCGCTCTGGAGGGCCTTTAACGCGCTTCCCTTGACGATCGGGGTCTTGTCCCCGGGGAACTGGTACTTCGACAAAAGCTCCCGGATCTCGAGCTCCACCAGCTCGATCAGCTCGGGGTCGTCCACCATGTCTACCTTGTTCATGTACACGACGATGTAGGGCACGCCGACCTGACGGGCCAGCAGTATGTGCTCGCGGGTCTGGGGCATCGGGCCGTCCGCGGCGGAGACCACCAGGATCGCGCCGTCCATCTGGGCCGCGCCCGTGATCATGTTCTTTATGTAGTCGGCATGGCCCGGGCAGTCGACGTGGGCATAGTGGCGGTTTTCCGTCTGGTACTCCACGTGGGCCGTGGCGATCGTGATGCCGCGCTCCCGTTCTTCCGGGGCCTTGTCGATCTGGTCGTAGGCCACGAAGCTCGCCATGTTCTTGAATGAAAGCACTTTCGTGATGGCCGCCGTCAAGGTCGTCTTGCCGTGGTCCACGTGGCCGATGGTGCCCACGTTCACATGCGGTTTCGTCCTCTCAAATTTTGCCTTTGCCATGCTGTCCGCCTCCTGTTGGAAAGTGAAATTACTCTTGCATCCTGTCCTGCAGTTTCTCATGGAGCCCATGAGCGGGATTGAACCGCTGACCTCATCCTTACCAAGGATGTGCTCTACCAACTGAGCTACATGGGCGGCTGAAACGGTTTCAACGGTTTGATCCGTTCAAACCTTTTGAACGGTTTATGGAGCGGGAAACGGGATTCGAACCCGCGACCCCAAGCTTGGAAGGCTTGCGCTCTAGCCAGCTGAGCTATTCCCGCATGCTATTTCGGATTGCGGATTGAGGATTAAATATTTCAATTTGCAATCCGCAATCGCCGATCTGCAATTCACAACTGGTGGGGAGGGGAGGTTTCGAACCTCCGTAGGCTGACGCCGACAGATTTACAGTCTGTTCCCTTTGGCCACTCGGGCACCTCCCCGGGAACCGCCTCGCTTTGCAGATTGTTTCTACCACGGAATCACGATCATCTTGCGCTGAAACTCAAATCCTCGGAACTGGGAAAATGGAGCCACCGAAGGGACTCGAACCCCCGACAGGCTGATTACAAATCAGCTACTCTACCAACTGAGTTACGGTGGCAAGAAATCTCTGGACACACCGCGCCGCTTTGTCCCGTGATGACAAGCCCATTTGCTTATCACGTAATATCATACACTTATGACTGCCGCGCCAAAGAATTGTAATTATATGATATTGAGGACAATATTGTCAAGCAAAAAGATTGGATTATGGGGCCTTGAAAAAATTCTCCGTCGTCCGCCCCGGAGAGGCACGAGGGTATGACCTATGAGCTCTTTCTGCGCTGCCGCATAACCTCGTACAGCAGGGCCCCTGCCGCAACCGATACATTCAGCGAATTGATGCGTCCCGTGAGCGGCAGGGATACGAGGACATCGCAATGCTCTTTCACCAGTCTGCGCACCCCTTTGTCCTCACCGCCTAATACAAGTGCCGTGGGCCGGACAAAGTCTGCATCCCAGAACACGGCTTCACCCCCTGCCTCAGCCGCGGCAGTCCAAATCCCGTTTGCCTTAAGGACTTCGATTGTGTTTACGATGTTGACGACTTTAACCACCGGCACATATTCCAGCGCACCGGCGGCTACCTTTGCCACCGTTTCGGTGAGGCCGGCCGCCCTCCGCTCGGGAACGATAACGCCGTGGACTCCTGCGGCCTCAGCGGTCCGCAATATGGCACCGAGGTTTCTGGGGTCTTCGACGCCGTCCAAAACCAGGAACAGCGCCGCCTCGCCGAGCTGTGCCGGTATCCCAAGGATATCGTCCAACATCACATATTGAGTTGCCGAGACGACCGCTATAACACCCTGATGCGGGGCATTTGGCGCCTCCCGGTTCAGCATGTCCCGGGACGCCAACCTCACCTCGATGCCCCGTTCTTTGGCTAGACGGGCGATCTCGATGACTTCCCTGCCCGTCTTCCGCTGCTCGGCAATCAGGATCCGCTGCATCGGCCGTCCGGACCTCAGGGCCTCAGTAACCGGATTAATACCGAATATTTTTTGTCGATGCATGATGGATGAGAAATCTCAAAACTCAAATTCCTAATTCCAAATAATATCCAAAAAACAAATAAGAATCTTAATCTGTTTGGAACTTGATTTATGAATATTGAAATTTAATTTATTATTTGATGCTTGGGATTGGGGAGCTTGATTCGAACTACTTCGGCTTCCAGACCGTTCCGTCGGCCCGGTCAAAAAGCTCCACGCCGCCCTCATCGAGGATCTTCCGGATCCGGTCCGCCTCGGCCCAGTCCTTGCGGGCCCGCGCCTCGTTCCGAAGGTGGATGTATTCTTCGATTCGCTCGGTAGGAATCGTGACCTTGGCATCGGCGAGCCTGCCCTCTTTGAACCATTCCTCGGGCTCGCGAAGGAAAATGCCGAGGGTCTTGCTCACATTCTCAAAGGAAGCCATGGCCGAGGACAGGATGCAGTACGCCGCATCCTGGTTCTTTTTGTCCGCCTCAGTAAGATATTTATTGATATCGCGCACAAGATCGTAGATGAGGCCGATGGCGAAAGCGGTGTTGAAGTCGTCATCCATGGCCTCTTCGAAGCCTTGCGGAAGGTTCTGTATCTTCGCATACAGCGGCCGGTCTGCTACCTCAACGACCTCTTCGGGCTTGGCGGATGACGGTTCCTTTCCGGCGAGAAACTTGATGATTCCTTCTTTCATGGTGTAGAAGCGGTCGAGGCCGGAGCGCGCGTCCTTCAAATTCGCGTCCGAGAAGTCTATAGGGCTGCGGTAGTGCGTTGACAGGAGGAACAGCCGGACCACCTCGGCATCGTACTCATTCAGGATGTCGCGGATCATGAAAAAGTTGCCGAGCGACTTGGACATCTTCTCCTGGTTGATATTTACAAAACCATTATGGAGCCAGTAGTTCACGAACTTCTTGCCCGAATAGGCCTCGCTCTGGGCGATCTCATTCTCATGGTGCGGAAAGATCAGATCCTTGCCGCCCGCGTGGATGTCGAAAGTGTCGCCCAGATGTTTAAACCCCATGGCCGAACACTCAATGTGCCAGCCGGGCCGTCCTGGACCCCAGGGGCTGTCCCAGGCTGGCTCTCCAGGCTTCGACGCCTTCCAAAGCGCGAAGTCCAGAGGGTCCTGCTTTCGTTCGTCTACCTCAACGCGAGCGCCCGCCTTCAAGTCCTCAAGGTTTCGTTTCGAGAGTTTACCGTAATCCTTGAAGCTGGACACGCGGAAATACACATCTCCCTCCACGACATAGGCGTGCTCCTTTTCCACAAGGCCCTTGATGACTTCGATCATCTCCGCTATGTGCTCCGTGGCCTTGGGCTCCACATCCGCCCTGCCGACGCCCAGGCGCTTCATATCCTCCTGATAGGCGGCGATATATTTATGCGCAACCTCGGCGGGACTGATGGCCTCTTCCTTCGCGCGGTTGATGATCTTGTCGTCGACATCCGTGAAGTTACGAACGTACTTGACGTCGAACCCCTTTCTCCGGAAGTAACGCTGTATCAGGTCGAAGGCCACGGCCCCGCGCGCATGGCCGAGATGGGAAAAGTCGTAGACCGTCACGCCGCAGGCGTACATAGCGACCTTGCCGGGATTGATGGGGATAAATTCCTCTTTCTTTCCCGTGAGTGTGTTATAGAGTTTGATCATGAACAAAAATCCTTCTCTAAGATCGTTCGACCGCTCCGACGATTCAAACAGGTCGGACTTACGGATTGACAGCAGGAAATATGATTCTATACGGTGTCCATCGGGTTTGTCAAGCCTTTTAAATGTTTTGAAAAGGCCCCGCGCTACAGCATCTCAAGCGCCTTCTTGAGTGCCTCGGCCTTCTGAAGGGTCTCGAAATATTCCCGTTCGGGATCGGAATCGGCAACGATCCCTGCACCTGCCTGGATATAGGCGTGACCGTCCTTGATCACGAATGTCCTGATGATGATGTTCAGGTCCATATCACCCGTGTTCGAGAAGTAACCGATGGAACCGGTGTAAGGCCCGCGCGCCACCGGTTCGAGTTCGTCGATGATTTCCATGCAGCGCACCTTCGGAACGCCCGTAATCGTCCCTCCCGGAAATACGGCGCCTACGAGATCGAAGGCGTCCCTGCCCGGCGCAAGTGAACCGCGAACATTCGAAACGATGTGGATCACGTGGGAGTAGTCCTCCACAACCATAAACTCATCGACGGAGACGGTGCCGTATTCGCACACCTTGCCGAGGTCGTTCCGTTCGAGGTCCAGAAGCATGATATGCTCGGCGCGCTCTTTCTCGTTCGTCAGCAGTTCGGCGGACAGTTCACGCATCTCCGCCTGGTCGGTCCCCCTCCGGCGCGTGCCCGCGATCGGCCTGGTATCGGCGACCCCTTCGCGGAGCCGCACAAGGCGCTCGGGCGAGGAACTCACGAGCTGCAGATCGCCAAAATCGAGAAAGGCAGCAAAGGGAGAGGGATTAATAGTGCGCAGGATGCGGTACAGGCGGAGCGGGTCCGCGTTGCCGATGGCCGCGGATAGCCGCTGGGAAAGGTTGGCCTGGTAGATGTCTCCCGCGGCGATATACTCCTTGCATCGCCGGACCATCGACTCGAATGCGGCCCGGCTCAGATTGGAAACGAGGGAGACCGCTTATGCGCCGGATGGGCTTCCGCGCTGGACGCCCCGCTCCGCAGTGATGCGGCGTCCAGCTTTGAGATCGCGGCGACTAGTCTTGCCGCGGCCCGGTCATAGAGCCCATCCCACTCTTCCGGACCGGGCCTCCGGAACCCCAGTTCCTGTTCTCGCGCGCCGGGGTTTACGATCACCCAACTTTTGTTGAGGACATGGTCGAAGGCAACAACAAGGTCTACGAAGATAAAATATGCTTCAGGAATATCAACATCGGCAGCTGCGTTGCGCGGAAGATTCTCAAGCTGATGAACGAAGTCATAAGAAAAAAAACCAACCGCCCCGCCGGTAAAAGGAGGAAGGCCGGAAACTCTGGCAGTCCGGTAGTTGTTCAGAAGTTCCCGCAGTTTTAAAAGCGGTTTGCGCCTCGTTGCCGCCCGTCTGCCGAATTTTCCGGCGGGAGTCGCTGGAAGGATAAGATCTACCGTATCGCCGCGGGATTGAAAGATCAGGTATGGATCAGCGGTAACGAAAGAATATCGTCCGATCCGGCCATCCACTCGCGCGCTTTCAAGAAGGACGGGGTATCCCGAGGGTCTCAAGGCCTCGAGCGCCGCCAGCGGCGTCAGCTCCTGCACATCGAGTTCCGCGGCAAGAGGCAGGACCTCGCTCGACCCCGCTTTCCGGAGAAATTCTTCTTTTGAGGGAATGATCCTAACCATATATAACGGGATGAAATTGTAAAGACAATTCTCTTGATGGTCAAGATAATTCTGATGATGGGAGCTTGTCCTCGTCGACTGCAGAGGCAAGGGTTATATGAAAAAAATTTCGCGACTGCATTGCAAATGTGGTATAGTATTAGTAGAAAATATTCAGAAAGTCGTTCTTTGATAACGGTAAGAAAGTTTACAGGGCGTTGCCGAACCATCACCAATAGGTGTTCAGATGATAACCCGTCTTAAAGGGGATCAGGCACCGCGCTCGATGGGTCGCCGAGGCCGGTAAGAGGGCTGCAAGTTGAGTGGCCAGTCTCCCGGTTGTTTTACAGGCATCCATAAAGAACGGAAGAGCCAAAACCCCTAAGCCGCACGGCGCTCGGAAAGAGCAATACACACACTACGCTTCATAGGGTCTGCAGAGCGGAGCCGCAGAAGCAGGTTGTACTTTCCGGGAGAACGTGGGGTTCAGCGGAATATCAAAACCGGTTCGCGGGCAGCGCCTTTTTTTTACTTTTTCGATACATACTGCTTTCTCCGTACTCCACAGCGCCCGGCGTTCATTCGCCTGTCCTTCCCGACTCTCCATACCGCATTCCATCTGCATATCGCTTGATGCTCGTTTATTGTGCGCTCGAGATGTGCTCAGCCCTGTTCTTTCCTCTTTCTACCCTATACTATCTTACCCCTTTATCTTCCGCTCGACAAAACGAAGGAAATATCTTACACTGTCTCCCCAAAGGGAGAGCATATGAACCACACCATGGATGTTCATATCTATTATGAGGACACCGACTGCGGCGGGGTGGTCTACTACGCCAATTACCTCCGATACATGGAGCGGGCGCGTACCGAGTACCTGGCGGCAAAGGGTTTTTCCGTCAAGGGCCTCATGAACGAGGGCACAATATTCATGGTGCTCCGCGTGGAAATAGACTACAAATCTCCCGCGCGGTACGGCGACACGCTCGAAATCGAGACCTGGGTCAGGGATGTCACCCGAGCCACCATGATATTCGAACATATTATGCGGGAGAAGACATCCCGTCGGGTCTTAGCAGAATGCAGGGCCAAAATGGTGTATGTCGATCCTAATGGAAGACCCAAACGGCTGCCTTCCGAGTATGTGGAAAAGATACCATGACCTCCGTCACCCAGGACAGCATCTCGCTTCGCGGAGCGGGTGTGGTGAGGATCGAGCAGCCCCAGAAGGGCTTCCGCTTTACCCAGGACAGTATCCTCCTCGCTGACTTTTGTCGCATAAAACCCGGGGACAGCGTTCTGGAACCAGGCTCCGGCACGGGGATCATCTCACTTCTGCTCGCGAAAAAATTCCCCAAAGCCCGCTTCGTTGCAGATGAGATCGAACCGCAAGCTTACGACCTGCTCTGCCGTAATATTGAAAAAAACGGACTTCAGGACCATATTTCCCCTGCGGGTCGGGACATCAGGTATTTGGACCGGTCGTTTTCACCTGACTGCTTCGACGTCATCGTTGCGAATCCCCCCTATACAAAATACGGTTCAGGCAAAACAAGCCCCTTCGCGGAACGGCAAACCGCGCGGCAGGACCGGATGGCATCTCTCGATGTGTGGATAAATCTCCATACAATGCTGAAAAACGGCGGAAGATACTTCCTCATATTCCCAGCACCTCGCACGGCGGAACTGATGTCGCTGATGCGGGAGAAAAAACTTGAGCCGAAGCGTTTGCGCTTCGTGCATCCCCTTCATCACAAGCCCGCATCGCTTGTGCTGATCGAGGCGGTTAAGGCTGCCGGAACCGGGATCGAGGTCCTGCCGCCGCTTATTGTACACGGAGCGAACGGAGGAAACTCCGAAGAGATGCGGCAAATCTATGATCTGCCATGAGGTACGCCCCCTACTCGCCTGGCCACCCTCCCGAATACTCGTAAGCAAGTGTGATATAGTAATATTGAAGAAGACGTAAAAAGTCGAATGCAGCCTTTTAGCCGGCCCTCGAATGATTCAATCGGGGGTCTTACAGCTTGTCCGGAATCATTCTATTTCGGGCTGCGCCGTTCGACGACGCAGCCTGCGTACCCGTTACGACACTCCTCAAGGTTCCGTCTCGGGACCGGGGCAGATTCAGGAGGCGCACGATATGGCTGATCAGACATACACCTATATCATCATCGGCGGCGGGCTGTCCGGGGCGTCGGCTGTAGAAGGCATCCGGGAGCGGGACAGGAAACGGCGGCATCCTGCTCATCGGTTCCGAGAAGCACCTCCCCTACGACCGCCCTCCGCTCTCGAAGAAACTCTGGTTCGGCAAAAAGAAGGTCGAAGATATCTTTCTCCACGACCAGGCGTTTTATGACCGGAACGGGGTGACCCTGGCATCCGGTGTCACGGTTACAACGCTCGATCCGAAACAGAAAAAAATTATGACCGGAGCAGGAAAGGAATACCGGTTTCAAAAGCTTCTCCTTGCGACGGGCGGCGTTCCGCGGACCTTGCCTATCCCCGGCGGGGACCTCGACGGTGTCTGCTATTTCCGGACACTTGACGACTACGTGAGGATGCGGAAGGAATCGACAGAGGGAAAATCCGCGGTCGTCATCGGAGGAGGCTTTATCGGCTCGGAAATCGCCGCTGCGCTCGCTGTAAATAAGGTCAACGTGACGATGATCTTTCCCGATTCCTACCTCGTGAACCGGGTCTTTCCCGAGTACCTGGGGAAGGCGCTTCTGGAACAGTATCGTTTGCGCGGGGTGCGGACTCTTGCGGGGGAAAAACCCTCATCGCTCCGTAAAAAGGGGGGCGGGTTCGTTGTCCGCACCGAAAGCGGAAAGGAGATCGAAGCGGACATGGTGATCGCCGGAATCGGCATTGCGCCCTCTCTTGATCTGCCGCGCAAGGCTGGACTGCAGACCGCAAACGGGGTCATCGTCGACGAGTATCTTCAAACTTCACTCCCGGACATTTACGCGGCCGGTGACATCGCGTTCTTCCCCTACCAGGCGCTCGGGAAACAGACGCGCGTAGAGCACTGGGACAACGCCTTGAACCAGGGCAAGTGGGCGGGCAGGAACATGGCCGGCGCGCGGGAGCCCTACACCTACATGCCCTACTTCTTCTCGGACCTCTTCGAGTTCGGATACGAGGCCGTCGGCGAGGTGAGCGCGGATCTTGAGACCTTCGCCGACTGGCAAAAGGAGAACGACACCGGCGTGATCTATTACCTCAGGAACGGCAAGGTCCGGGGCGCCATGATGTGCAATGTGTGGGACAAAGTGGAGGCCGCGCGGGAATTGATACGGAAGGCGGAACCGGTAGCGAAAGAAAGCCTGCGCGGATTGATACGGTGAAGATACTAAATATATTTTGGACGCAGATAAAGGCGGGAAAATCGGATTTAACTTCAAGGTGTATGGCTTGGTTTTAAGATACGACGGATTGATCTGCTTTTATCCGCGCAAATCTGCGTCCATAGATATTTCAGGAGGTCATTATGAAACTCGCAGAACAAACAGCGAAACCGATTGTTAAGGGGAGCGCACCCCTGTCGCGGGAAGAGGCCGGGGAGCTCATGCGCGAGATCCCGCAGTGGTCTCTGACCGGAACCATGGTCACCAGGGATTTTCTTTTCAAGGATTTTCGCCAGGCCATGGACTTCGTGAACGCCGTCGCCGCCATCGCGAACGAGCAGGACCATCATCCCGACATCCTCATCTCGTACAATAAGGTGAGGTTGTCGCTGTCGACGCACAAGATCGGCGGGTTGTCCATGAACGACTTCATCGTGGCGGCCAAGATCGACCTTCTGGCCGCCCAACAGCGGGGCGAGAGGGCTGCATGACCCTGCACACCGGCGGACAGAGTACTGCTAACGACAAACTGAAGGGAAAGGTCGCCCTGGTCACCGGCGCGAGCAAACGCATCGGCCGCGCCCTTGCCATCGCGCTTGCCGAAGAGGGCGTGCATATCGTGGCACATGACCGGAAGAACCTGGAAGCGGACACCATCAAGGTTTGCGGCGAGGTCGTAGACTGCGGGGCCAAATCCTGGAGGGTCATGGCCGACCTGGAGAAGCCCGAGGAGTACGAGATGCTGATCGCGCGCGCGCTCCAGGCCGCGGGGTCGCTCGATATCCTGGTCAACAACGCCTCCATTTTTCTTCCCAGCACGATCATGGATGTCGGATTCGGGGACGTGGTGCAGCATATGCAGGTAAACGCATGGGCGCCCTTCGTCCTCTCCCGGGAGTTTGCGAGGCTCGTCAACCGCGGAAAAATCATCAACCTTCTGGATACGAGAATACGCGGGTACGACGGGACCCATGTAGCATATGTCCTGAGCAAGCAGATGTTCGCGACGCTGACTATGATGTGCGCCCTGGAGTTTGCCCCCGGCGTCTCCGTGAACGGCGTGGCGCCTGGACTCATCCTCCCTCCCGCGGGCAAAGACGAAGGCTATCTTGAACAACTTGCGAAGTCCATGCCGCTCAAGAGGCACGGCGGACCTGACGACATCGCGGACGCGGTCATCTACCTGCTCACGAGTGATTTCGTGACCGGTCAGGTCATCTACGTTGACGGGGGCAGGCACCTTCTGGAGGCGGCAAATGGACCGAATCCTGATTAGTGATTTGCTCGTACGCTGTATCGTCGGGATCAACGACGACGAGCGGCGGGAAAAACAGGATGTGCTGATCAACCTTGCCCTCTCCGCGGACCTCAGCAGGGCCGGTAAAAGCGACCGGTTCGAGGACGCGGTGGATTACCGGGCCATCAAGAAAAAAGTCGTGGTCATGGCCGAAAGCTCGAAGTTCTTTCTCGTGGAGGCACTGGCCGAAGCCGTGGCCGCGGTCTGCCTCGAACACCCGGCCGTCGCGGACGTTTGCGTGAGGGTTGAAAAACCCACGGCCCTCCGGTTTGCCCGGAGTGTGGGGGTGGAGATCACGAGGCGGCAGCCGGGCAGATCATGACGCGTGCCTTTGTCAGCATCGGATCGAACATCGATCCCGAAGAGAACGTAAAAAAGGCCTTACTCCTTCTTTCCGGCCTGACGACGGTCCGCGCGGTCTCCACGGTCTACCTAACGGAGGCGGAAGATAGGCCTGAACAGCCTTCGTATTACAATTGCGTCGTCGAAATCGAAACAGAACTCCCGGCCGTTGATGTGAAGCACCACATTCTGCGGCGCATCGAGGCAGAGTTGGGACGCATACGGACGAAGGACCGGTATGCGGCCAGGACCATCGATCTCGATCTTGTTCTCTATGACGAACTGGTCACACAGACGGAGGACTTGACGCTTCCGGACCCGGACATCGCCAGGCGGCCGTATCTCGCGCTCCCCCTTCACGAGCTGTCGCCGGGGCTTATGATGCCCGGCTCGGGCACGCCGATTCATAAGGTTGCTGCGGCTTTATCGGGAAAGGCCATGAAGCCGCTTGAAGGCTACACAGAACTCCTCAGAAAGGAACTATCCCATGAGCGGAAACAGTGAACGGATTCAGAACCTGGTAAGGGAACTGCTGGTCGAACTCGGTGAAGACCCGGCGCGCGAGGGGCTCGTCGACACGCCCAAGCGCGTCGCTGCCTCCCTGGCGTACCTCACCTCGGGCTATCAGGCCGACGTCGAAAAGCTCATCAACCAGGCCTGCTTCGAGCAGGAAACGACCAGCATGGTCGTCGTCAAGGACATCGAGATGTACAGCATGTGCGAGCACCACATGCTGCCGTTCTACGGCCGCTGCCATATCGGCTACATCCCCCGCGGGAGGGTCTTCGGCATCAGCAAGCTGGCCCGCCTTGTGGACATGTTCAGCCGGCGGCTCCAGATCCAGGAGAGGCTCACCGAGCAGATCGCCTACGCGATCAAGGACTCGATCAACGCCGACGGCGTGGGCGTCATGATCGAGGCGCGCCACCTCTGCATGATGATGCGGGGCGTCGAGAAACAGAATTCCATGTTCGTGACCTCCTCGGTCCTGGGTGTTTTCCGGACGAACCCGGCGACCAGGGAGGAATTCTTCTCGCTCATTAGCAGGCCGAGATCAATTTGATGGTGAGCATGAATACACCCCCCTCACCCCGGCCCTCTCACCCTCGGGGAGAGGGGCTTCCTTTGTTTCCTCTCCCCTTCAGGGGAGAGGATTAAGGTGAGGGGTTGTTCAAAGTTTTTATCATGACACCGTACGAGGAAAAAACAGCCACTGTCGTCTTTACCATCGGCCATTCAACCCATCCCATCGATCAATTCATCAACATGCTGACAGGGCATGACATTCAGCTCGTGGCCGATGTGCGGACCATTCCCCGGTCGCGCCACAACCCGCAGTTTACCAGCGACACGCTGGCAAACAGTCTCAAGGCTTCCGGTATTGGTTATGCGCATATGCCGGGGCTGGGAGGATTGCGGCATGCGAAGAAAGACTCTGTGAACCAGGGATGGGAGAATGCTTCGTTCCGGGGTTTTGCCGACTACATGCAGACAGAGGCGTTCGAGGAAAGCCTTCGGGAACTCATCGCGGCAGCAAAGGAGCGAAGAACTGTTATCATGTGCGCCGAGGCAGTGCCCTGGCGCTGCCACCGGTCGCTCATAGGCGACGCGCTTACCGTGCAAGGGATTGCGGTCATGGACATCATAAGCAGGACCTCTGAGAAGGCCCACACGCTGACGCCCTGGGCCGAGGTCCGTGAGGGGCGTATTGCCTATCCAAAAAAATGAATGCTGCGCGGGAACCAACGCAGCGGGCGCCATGACGGCCGTAATTCCCCAGCGCCCCCTGGATGGGTTGCATCATTCGCTGAAGACCTGTGCCTCATGATTGTTGCTGCCTTTTTTTCCTGTTTATGAAATCCTTTTCTATCACGCGCCTGATGGCTTCGCGGGTTTCACTGTCGCCGATGTCGTGAACATACTGCTCTATCGTGTCCCGCTCGTCGGCGGAGAGCGCCACGCCGGTAGACCCCTCATCCGCTTCCGGCTCGCCCGATGACGCGACTTCGCCCAGCCTCATTGTGAGGTCGCCGATAGTTGCGCCGCCCAGCTCCCGGTTCAGCTTTTCGATGATTTCGGGCTTCATGAGCGAAAGCTGCTGCATCCAGGCAGGGCTATCCACGATCAGGGCGAGCTTTTTGCCTCGAAGCGCGCGTGGCTGCGCATGGCGGGCAATGGCAGGTCCCACCGTGCGGCCCCACAGCCCGAATATGCGGTACTCGTGAAGCCGGCCCTCCATCCCACGTGCCTTGAGAATCCTGAAGAGGGTTGCCGAAAGTTTGTCGATCCTGCGCGCCATGACGTTTCATCATAGCACAGCAAGAGTTCTTTTGACAACCGGGAAGAGGATGGTTATAATAGAGACGCCCTTGATTCAACGATTGCGGGGCCGAGGAGTTGTCGATGCCAGAATTACGAAAAGATCTCATAACAGGCCGATGGGTCATCATCTCATCGGAGCGGGGCAAACGCCCCAACGATTTTAAGGACCAGCGTGACAAGAAGCGAACAGGGTTCTGCCCCTTCTGCGCCGGCAACGAGCGGACCACGCCGCACGAAGTTCTCGCCTATCGCGACAACGGCGCGTCCTCTCCCGACGGCCCGGGCTGGCGGCTCCGGGTGGTCCCGAACAAGTTCCCGGCCCTTCAGATCGAGGGCGACCTCAACAAGGCCGGCGAGGGCATCTTCGACAAGATGAACGGCATCGGCGCGCACGAGGTGATCATTGAAAGCCCGGACCACGACGCCACGCTGGCGACTCTGCCGAGAAAGGCGATGGAAGAGGTGCTCTGGGCCTACCGGGACCGCATGGAGGACCTGAAAAAAGACACCCGTTTTCAATACACCCTGATATTCAAGAACGAGGGGATCATCGCAGGCGCGACACTGGAGCATACGCATTCACAGCTCATTGCCCTGCCGATCGTGCCGATTCAGGTGCAGGAGGAGATCGAAGGCTGCAAGCGGCATTACGACCTTAAGGAACGGTGCATCTTCTGTGATATCATCCGGCAGGAAATGCAGACCAGGACGCGCATCGTCCTTGAGTCGCCGCACTTTATAGCCCTTGCGCCCTACGCGCCGCGCTTCCCCTTCGAGACCTGGATCATGCCCAAGACGCACCTCTCCTGCTACGCATGTTCGACAAACGACGACTTCAAGGACCTTGCGGGCCTCCTGCAGAACGTCCTCATCCGGCTCGACCGGGCGCTCTCGAACCCGCCGTACAACTATGTGATCCATACCGCGCCGTTCCGCGACGAACGCAACGACTACTACCACTGGCATATCGAACTCATGCCCAAGCTGACGAATGTCGCCGGCTTCGAATGGGGATCGGGGTTCTACATCAATCCCACCCCTCCGGAGGACGCGGCGAAGTTCCTGCGGGAAATAAAATTGTGATACGGGCAAAACGCGAATTTACCGCAGACGACGCGGAATGCGCCAAGATTTAAATCTTGAATATTGAATCTAAAATCTTTTCTCTGCAGCCCCTGACTGCGCCCGGCGCTTATGAGTGGAACCGCGAATGCAGGGTGCGTCCTCTGCGGTGAAAATTTCTCCTGAGTCCATCGAGCTATGAAAATCCTCTTTGCCGCCTCTGAGGCGGCGCCTTTCGCGAAGACCGGCGGGCTGGCGGACGTTGCCGGAAGCCTTCCACCGGCCCTCGCGGATCTGGGCCATGACGTGAGCGTCGTCATGCCGCGCTACCGGCAGGTGGACGTCGATGCATACAAGCTCAAGCCGGTTGCCTCATTCGTCGTTCCCCTCGGGACATGGCGGGAGCGGTGCGACGTGCTCAAGGGCAAAATGGGCAGGAATGTCACGGTCTATTTCATCAACAAGGACGTTTATTACGACCGGCCCGAACTCTACGGTACGGCCCGGGCCGACTATGCCGACAATGCCGAACGCTTCATTTTTTTTTCGCGCGCCGTCCTGGAGCTCTGCATCGCCCTGAACCTGCGACCCGACATCGTGCACTGCAATGACTGGCAGACCGGGCTCGTGCCGCTCTATCTGAAAAAAATCTACCATGCGGACGCGGCGCTTCGCAAAGCAAGGTCGGTCTTCACGGTGCACAACATCGGCTATCAGGGCCTGTTCTGGCACTGGGACATGAAACTCACCGGTCTTGACTGGGACGTGTTCACGCCCGGGGGACTCGAGTTCTGGGGAAAGATGAACCTGCTCAAGGCCGGCTTGGTGTATGCCGACAGCATCACGACCGTGAGCCGTACCTACAGCCGTGAAATCCAGACGCCCGAATACGGCGGCGGCCTGGATGGCGTTCTCAGGAAGCGCGCCGCGGACCTCTACGGCATCCTGAATGGGATCGACTACGCAGAGTGGGACCCCGGCCGGGCAGGAGACCTGCCGCGATCCTTCAGTGCCTCTCGTCTTGCCGGCAAGGCCGTATGCAAGAAGGAACTCCTCAAGCGTCTCGGCCTGCCGGATGCCGGAGGCCCGCTGATCGGCATGGTCACGCGCCTGGTGGACCAGAAGGGGCTCGATATCGTGACGGAGGCGCTGCCGGAAATCCTGTCTTTGGGTGTGCAGCTCGTTGTTCTGGGGACCGGAGACGAAAAATATAACCGTCTTCTGACCGATGCGGCCACCCGCAACGAAGGCCGGATGCGGGTGCTCCTCCAGTACAACGAGGAACTCGCCAAGAACATCTACGCGGGATGCGACCTGTTCCTCATGCCGTCACAGTACGAGCCGTGCGGGCTCGGCCAGATGATAGCGCTCCGGTACGGCGCCGTGCCTGTCGTCAGGAAGACCGGCGGACTCGCTGATACGGTCGTTGACTACGGCAGCCGGACGAGCCGGGGGACCGGTTTTGTCTTCAAGGAATATTCGTCCCCGGCGCTCATTGCTTGTCTGCGGCGGGCGCTCGTAGTTTACGGCAACCGGGAAAAATGGACGCTCTTGATGCGGACCGGCATGAAGCAGGATTTTTCCTGGAAAAACTCGGCACAGGAATACGTGAAGGTATACCGGAAGACGATGAGGAAGGAATAGGAGCAAGGGGCATGTAGCAAGGAGCACGTTGCAAGGGAAAACAAACTTGACCCTTGCCCCATGCGGCTTGACCCTGCGGATCACCATGGAAGCGCTCGAAAAAACAGAACTCGGCATCTTGAGCGAGATCAGCCGGATATCGAACTCGGCCATCGGCCTCACGGAGAAGCTCCGGCGCATCGTCGAGCTCGTCGCGCGCGGCATGGGCAGGGACGGGGCGTCCGTCTTCCTTATCGACCGCTCGGGAAAAACCGTCACGCTCGCCGCGGCAGTCGGGCTGAATCAGGAGCCGATCGGCAGGATGAGCTTTCCGCTCGGCATGGGCATTGCGGGATGGGTGGCCGAGCAAAAAGTGCCGCTCGCGCTCGAGGACCCCTATTCGGACCCGCGGTTCCAGTACGTGCCGGAATCAGGAATCGGCAAATTCAAGTCCCTCGTGGCCGCGCCCATCATGGACGAGGACCGCTGCCTCGGCGTAATCTTCGTGCTCTCCGCATCAACCTGGCAGGCCACGTCAGCGGACCTCACGCTGCTCACGACAACGGCGAACCAGGTCAGCGGCGTGATCAAGAGCACCCAGCTGATCCAGAACATCCAGGACCGCCTGTCCGAGCTCGCTACGATTTACGAGATAGGCATGGCGCTCACCTCCACCCTCGACCTCGAGCAGCTCTTGTCGCTCGATCGCTAAGAACAGCGCACAGTCCCTTCGTGCCCAGGGCTGCACCATCCGACTCATGAACCTTCCGGAAATCGCGTCCCATACAGACTTTGCATCCTACAGCGTGACCGGGGACGCCATCACGAGCGTCGATGCAAAGATCGATCTTGCCGTGACAGACCGGGTAGCGCGGGAAAAGCAGCCGCTTCTGATCCAGGACATCCGCGGGGATTCCTCCCTTGCGGAGTGCCCGGCCGACAGCGCCTGCTCCGTCATCAGCGTTCCCCTGCTGTACCGCGACAAGGTGATCGGGATCATCACGGTCTACAACAAAAAGGAGGGACAGCCGTTTTCACGAGGACGACCTGCATTTCCTGACCACCGTGGCGAGCGGCGCCGCCGTGGCGGTCGAAAACGCCGCGATGTACGAACGCATGGAAGACCTTGCGACCGAGGCGCGGACCCGCGCTCAGGAACTCGCCATCCTCAACGACATCGGTACGGCCATGAGCACGACCCTGAACCTCGACCGCCTGCTCCGGATCATCCTGACGGCGGCCACCATGGGCGGCTCAGGCCTGGGCTTCAACCGGGCGATCCTCCTTCTCACCAATGAACGATCCAACACGCTCCAGGGAATGATGGGGGTCGGCCCGACGAGCTGGGAAGAGGCAGGCAGGGCCTGGAGCGAGGTGTCGGGCAAGCACAAGAGCCTCATGGAATGGATCCAGACCGGCGACCTCTTCGAACACCGGGATTCTGCGTTGAACGACCTCGCGCGCGGCATGAGGATCGTCCTCGACCCGAACGAAGGGGTCCTCGCCCTTACGGTGCTCGACAAGAAACCCTACAATATCACCGACGCTGCGTCGGATCCGATTGTCCCGAAGTATCTCCGGAATCTGCTGGCAGTCAACAGCTTCGCGACGGTGCCGCTCGTGGCGAAAGACCGCGTCATCGGCGTCATCCTCGTTGACAACATGTTCAATCAGCGTCCCATCACCGACCGGGACGTCCGGTTCCTCACCATGTTCGCGCATCAGTCGGCCCTTGCCATAGAAAACGCCATCATCCACACGAATCTCGAAACCATGAACAAGGACATGCGAGCCCTCCATGAGCAGCTCGTGCAGTCTGAAAAAATGGCGGCCCTCGGGGCCATGATGGCGGAGATCACCCATGAGATCAGGAACCCCCTTGTCTCCATCGGCGGGTTCACGCGGCGGCTCGGGAAAAAAATGCAGCACGGCGAGGAGAAAAAGTACATCGATATCATCCTGAGCGAAGTCTCGCGCCTCGAGGGGATCATCCATGACAACCTGACGTACATCAAGGAGACGGCCCCGCAGTTCGCCCTTACCGACATGAACGCCCTGCTCCAGGACGTTTTCCTGCTCTATGAGGACGAATTGACCAATCGCCGCATACGCCTTGTGCAGAGAGTTGTCTCCGGACCTCCCCGCGCTCTTGATCGACCCGCAACAGATCAAGCAGGCAGTCATCAATATTTTGAAGAACGCCATGGAAGCCATGGAGAACGGCGGAACGCTGACGGTCAGGACCTTTCTTTCGGAAGATAGGAGGGAGGCCTCGGTGGAATTCGGTGATACGGGGCCCGGCATTTCGTCGAAGACCATGCACAATGTCTTCAACCCTTATTACACCACCAAACCGCGCGGCACCGGCCTGGGCCTACCCATTACCAACAGGATCATAAAGGCCCACCGCGGAAAGATAGAGTTGCGTAACAAGGAAGGCGGGGGGGCTGTTTTCACGATCAAACTGCCCATCCCAAAGCCGGAGGAAAAGAAGGCTTGAACTGTGCATGGCGCGGTAATATCATGTTAGAGTAGATTAATGACTGGGCATTCAATTAAGGTCATACAATAGTATGTCAGCGTTTTCCTGTTACGTTAGCGCGAGCAAAGTCGAAAAAAAGTTTTAGTAAACCAGAGGCTCACTGCAGGTAAGGAGGCAATGATGAAAAAGATTCTGGTTGTCGATGATGAAGCGAATATCCGGGAGCTCTATAAAGAGGAGTTTGAAGATATGGGGTTTGCCGTGACCACGGTCGCAGACGGCGTACAGGCACTCGGGGCGATGGAAGCGGCCAAATTCGACCTCGTCACGCTCGACATGCGCATGCCCGATATGGACGGGATCGAGACGTTGCGCAAGATGAAGGAAAAAGACAGCACCCTCCCGGTCATCATCTGCACGGCCTATGAAGATTACAAGCATGATTTCGGGAGCTGGTGTTCCGACGCGTATATTGTAAAATCGGCGGATACGGACCTGCTGCGGGAAACCGTCAAGAAAATCCTGGGATGAAGGAACATGCAGAGGTCATCGTCGAAAAACTCGTGCACGGCGGAAGCGGCCTGGCGCGGCTGGAAAGCGGTCAGGCTGTGTTCGTTTCCGGGGTCGCTTCCCGGCGAGCGGGTGCGGATCGAGATCAGGCGCAAGCGGAAAGGGTTCCTGGAAGCAAACCTCGTCGAGGTCATCACACCGTCAAAGGACCGCATCTCCCCCCCGTGCAACGGGGAAAAACAATGCACCGGCGCGACGTGGCCGCACATCTCGTACCCGGCTCAGCTTGCCTTCAAGCAGGAGATCCTGCTGGACACGCTCGCGAGGATCGGAGGGATAACACCGAAGCGTCCCCTTCCCGTCATTTCCTCTCCCCGCATTGACCATTACCGCCTGAGAACGCAGTTCAATGTCAGGACATCGGGAGGAAAACAGCGGATCGGCTTTTTCCGGCAGGGCTCCTACGACCTTATCGAGGTCGACGACGCCTTTCTGATAAATCCCCTCATCAACAAAACCCTCAAGGGTGTACGGATGCTGGCCGACCGGCTGCCGCCGCTCGCGGAGATTCATATCAATGCCACCCCTTCGGGAGACGTGCACGTGCTGTTGTTCAGCGAGCAGGACACGCTGCCTTCGCTGGAGGCCTTTTTTACGGACCTCGGGAAAGTGGTCCCGGAAGTGATCGGCATCTCCGGCTTCGCAAACAGGAAGAAGGTCTCTGCCCTCGGCAGGAACCAGCTCGCGCTCGAGCTCGGGGGGCTTAAGCTCCACGCTACGGAAGGGAATTTTTTCCAGGTCAACTGGGAACAGAACAGGAACATGGTCAAGACGGTCCTTGATTTTGCCGCGCTTTCCGGTGAAGAGACCGTACTCGACCTCTACTGCGGCATCGGCAATTTCTCCCTCCCCCTCGCGCAAAAGGCCAAAGCGGTCATCGGTATCGAATCGGGCTACGCAGCCATCGATGACGCAAAGGCGAACGCCGCATTGAACAACATCACCAACGCGGAATTCATCGCCGACGACCTGCAAAAAGGATTAAAAACGCTGATCCAGCGCAAAATGCGTTCGGAAGTAATCGTGCTCGACCCGCCCCGCGCCGGCGCGACCCTGAAAACCCTTGAACGCGTCCTCGCCTTCGTCCCGCAGAAGATCATTTATGTCTCGTGCAACCCCTCCACCCTGGCCCGGGACCTGAAATTCTTTCACCTCTTCGGCTTCCGTCTGGACCGGCTCCAGCCTGTGGACATGTTCCCCTATACCTATCACATTGAATGCGTCGCGGAGATGGTTCGGACGGACTGAGATTCATCCGATCCTGAGCACCTTCGCTCCCCGTATCTTCCGTTCTTTCAATTCTAAAAGCGCGGTATTCGCATCTTCTAGCAGATATTCCTGGACCTCAGGCTTGATCCCAATCTTCCCGGCAAGCGCAAGGAACTCCTCGACATCTTTTCTCGTGATGTTCGCCACGCTCTTGATCTCCTTCTCCATCCAGAGATCGCGCGGAGTAATCAAGCGCGAGCAGTGATTCTTTGTCCCGGTCTTCCTTCCGGATCGCGTTGATCACAAGCCTCCCGCCCCTCTGCAAGGTTCCTCATCGCCTCGACCACGGGCCTCCAGGCGGGAGTTGTGTCGATGACGGCGCGAAGCCTCTCCGGCGATTCCTCCCCAACGTCTCCCGACCAGACAGCGCCGAGCTCTTTGGCGAATTGCCGCTCGCCTTCCGTGCGGGAGAAGACAAAGACCTTTGATTGTGGATAGAGATATCGGACCATCTTCAGCACGAGATGGGCGGATGCGCCGAATCCCGTAAGCCCGATATTGTCTCCGTCCCTCATATCTGCCAGACGGAGCGAACGATAGCCGATGGCCCCTGCGCACAGAAGAGCGGGCTGCCTCGGCGTCGCTGAAGACCTGAGGTATCTCGTAGGCGAATGCTTCAGGGACTGCGGCATACTCCGCATACCCGCCATCCGCGTCTCTCCCCGTGGCCTTGAACTTCTCACAGAGATTCTCCTGGCCGCTCGCGCAGAATATGCACTTTCCGCAGGCGGAGTGAATCCAAGCAACGCCGACTCTTGCGCCGATCTTGAACATATCGGTCCTGCTCCCCCCTTGCACAACCCGGCCGACGATCTGGTGGCCGGGGATGATTGGAAGTTTCGTAGGCGGCGTCCTTCCCTCGATCTCGTCCAGCTCCGTGTGGCAAACTCCGCAGACCGAAACCTTGATGAGGATTTCATGCTCCGTGGGGACGGGGACCGGCAGATCGACCGGTTCAAGGGGAGACCGGTTTTCGGTGAGGTCGGAGGTTTTTTTGAGCACCATGGCTTTCATAGATTTTTCCATAACTGCGTGATGCGGGCCTGAAATTATTATAGCAAATGGGCCCCTCTATAACTCCACCTCGCGTCATTCCCGCAGAGATTCTGAGCGGGAATCCGGTTTTATCGTTTGGGAAACCAGATCCCCGATAGAAGCTTTCGGGGATGACGAGCGGTTATATGAGCGATTTGAAAATTGGTTAAACAGGCAGGGATGATCGATAGCCACGGAGAAAACTACAACTCTTTGATCAGTACTTCGGATACGTCTTTGCGTTTCGACGAGTGCTTCGGAGAAGCAGGATGCCCGAACGCCACCACCGCCATGAGTTCCATATCCTGCGGCAACCCAAGAAGCACACGCACTCCATCCGCATTCCTCAGTATCTCGCCGAGCCAGACAGCTCCCAGGCCGAGGGCATGAGCGGCGAGCAGCATGTTCTGGATGCAGGCCCCCATGGACTGATGGTCCTTGACGTCGTTATACATGGCAGTCCTGTCCACAAAAACCGCGATGCATGCCGGCGCTCGCTCGATGATGAAGTTGTACCTGGTGTGCTTCGCAAGGTCTTTCCTGACTTGAGCGCTCGTGACGATCACGAACCGCCAAGGCTGGTTGTTCATTCCCGAAGGAGCCCAGGTCCCGGCCTTGATGATCTCGAGCAGCTGCTCCCGCTCGACAGGCTGGTCCGTATATTGCCGGATGCTCCTGCGGGTGTATATTCCTTCTAGAAGGTCCATGTGATCCACGAGAGAAAAAATTCGAGTAGAGGATTCGGAAACTGTTCGGGGAAAGGTCTTCGGCCGTCAGAAATTACTTCACCAGGTCCCCGTACTCCCCGGGCCTGCGGTGGTTGAGGAAGCCCCAGGTTTCTGCGGCTGCTTTGCGCTCGGCAGGATCGATGTCCGCGATGACGATCGCCTCTTTTCCGCCTGCAAGCTCGGAAACCATTTCGCCCCAGGGGTCCGCGCAGAAGCTCCGGCCGTAAAACGAGATGCCTTCTTCCTTCCCCACGCGGTTCACCCGGAAGATGAAAAGATTGTTCGCAAAGGCGTTTGCCGTAATGGCGCGTTCCCAGAGGCTGTGCGTATTGATCGACGCCGCGGTGGGCGAGAAGATGATCTCCGCGCCTTTAAGCGCGAGGATGCGGCTGCCCTCGGGGAACAGGTTGTCCCAGCAGATCTGGACGCCGATCTTTCCTTTCGAGGTTTCGAATACGGGAAAGCCGGCGTCGCCGGCTGAGAAGTAAAATTGTTCGCGGTAGAGCGGAAGGTCAGGCAGGTGCATCTTGCGGTACACGCCGACGAGCTTTCCGGAGTCGAAAACCGCGGCGCTGTTATAATTTTTGTCGTCCGCTGATTCAAAGAAGGGAACGATGAGAACGGTTTTCGTGTTCTCAGAAAGGGATTGAAACCGCGCGAGTGTTTCGCTTGCGGCGTTCGCGGCCAGGGAGCGGAGCGCCTTGTCCTCACGCCTCGGGAACCAGGGGGTCAGAAACAGTTCGGGATAGCAGATGATCCCTGCGTCCTTCTCCGCCGCTACCTCGGCCATGTCCACGGCGCGCTGGACGTTTCGCTCGATGTCCGGTCCGGCACTTATCTGTATTCCGGCGATTCTCATAGACTGTTTAACCACGGATGGACACGGATGGGCACGGATAAAATACGAAAGACCATTCCCGCGATGCTTCAGCTCATTCCTACAATCCGCATTCCGCAATTCTGATGATGATGAATCACTTCCCGTGGCACTTCTTGTACTTCAGCCCGCTCCCGCAGGGGCAGGGGTCGTTCCTGCCGACCTTCTGCGCCGCATGCACCGGCGCGGGCTTTGCCGCTGCCGCGTCTCCGGCGCCGACAAAGCTGAGGTTCGCGATCTGGCGGCGCTGTTTCCGCTCGATCTCCTCGCCCTGCTCCTTGGCGGCCACCTTGATGCGGAAGAGGTTCTCGACCGTCGTTTCGACGATGCGGAGCTTCATCTCCTCGAACATGTCGAAGCCTTCTTTTTTATACTCGATGAGCGGGTCCTTCTGCCCGTAGCCCCGGAGGCCGATGCCTTCCTTCAGATGGTCCATGGCCAGGAGGTGGTCCTTCCACTGGTGGTCCACGGCCTGGAGCATGAACACCTTCTCGAGGTGGCGCATGAGCTCGGGGCCGATCTCCTTCTCCTTGTCCTCGTAGCTCTGCTTGATCGCCTCCCACAGCTTCTGCGCGGAACTCGTCGCGGGAAAGGGAATGCGGATCGATGCCGGCCAGGCGGAAGGAGAACTTGGCCGCCAGCGCGTCGTTGAGGCCCGTGATATCCCACTGTCTCGGAATAGGCGTCCTCGGGGCAGTAGAAACCGATCATGCCGTCGAGCATGTCCTCGGCCAGGCCGAGCACCTCTTCCTTGAGGTCCGTGCCCGCCAGGATCTGGCGGCGCTGTTCGTAGATGACCTTCCGCTGCTGGTTCATCACGTCGTCGTATTCGAGGATGTGCTTGCGGATCTCGAAGTTGTGGGTCTCCACCTTCTTCTGCGCGTTCTCGATGGCCCGCGACACCATGCGGTGCTCGATGGGCACGTCCTCTTCCATGCCGAGCTTGCCCATGAGGCCCGAGATGCGGTCGGAGCCGAAGATGCGAAGCAGGTCGTCCTCGAGCGAGAGATAGAACCGCGAAGAGCCGGGGTCTCCCTGGCGGCCCGAACGGCCGCGGAGCTGGTTGTCGATCCGGCGCGACTCATGCCGCTCCGTGCCCAGGATGTGGAGCCCGCCCGCGGCGATGACCTTTTCCTTTTCCTCGGCGCAGAGCGTCTTGAACTGTTCGAGCGTCTTGTCCCACTCTTCCTTCGTATATTCCTTTGCCTTGAGCGCCTGGCGCGCGAGCCCTTCGGGGTTGCCGCCGAGGACGATGTCGGTGCCGCGGCCCGCCATGTTCGTGGCGATCGTGACCGCGCTGTACCGTCCTGCCTGGGCCACGATCTCGGCCTCCATCTCGTGGTACTTGGCGTTCAGGACCGTGTGCCTGATGCCCTTTTTCTTGAGCAGTCGACGCCAGGGTCTCGGACTTGACGATCGAGATGGTGCCGACCAGCACGGGCTGGCCCTTCTTGTGCAGTTCCTCGATCTCGTCTGATGGCGGCGTTGAACTTCGCCTGCTCGGTCTTGTAGATGAAGTCGGGATTGTCCATGCGGATCATGGGCTGGTGGGTGGGGATCATGACCACGTCGAGGTTGTAGATCTTCGCGAACTCCGCGGCCTCGGTCTCGGCCGTGCCGGTCATGCCCGCGAGCTTGCTGTAGAGCCGGAAGTAGTTCTGGAACGTGATCGACGCCAGGGTCTGGTTCTCGTTCTCGATCTTGACGCCTTCCTTGGCCTCGATGGCCTGGTGCAGTCCGTCGCTCCAGCGCCTGCCCGGCATGAGCCTGCCCGTGAACTCGTCCACGATCATCACCTGGTCGTCCTTGACCACGTAGTCCACATCGCGGTGGAACAGGGCATGGGCCTTCAGGGCCTGGTGCACGTGGTGCACGAGGTCGACGTTCGAGGGGTCGTAGAGGTTGCCGGCGCCGAGCATCCGCTCCACCTTGACGTTCCCCTCCTCGGTCAGGGCCACGGTCTTGGTCTTCTCCTCGATGGTGTAGTCGGCGTCCTTCTTGAGGCTCGGGATGATGCGGTTGATCTTGTAATACTTGTCCGTGGACTCTTCCGCGGGACCGGAGATGATGAGCGGGGTCCTGGCCTCGTCGATCAGGATCGAGTCCACTTCGTCCACGATGGCGTAGTTGAGCTCGCGCTGGACATAGTCCTTGAGGTCGAACTTCATGTTGTCGCGGAGATAGTCGAAGCCGAACTCGTTGTTTGTGCCGTAGGTCACGTCCGAGCCGTAGGCCGCCTGCCGCTCTTCGTCCGTGAGACCGTGAACGATGACGCCCACGGAGAGGCCGAGGAACTGGTAGACCGGGCCCATCCACTGGGCGTCGCGCCGGGCGAGGTAGTCGTTCACCGTGACCACGTGCACGCCGTTGCCGGTCAGCGCGTTCAGGTAGACCGGCAGCGTCGCCACCAGGGTCTTTCCTTCTCCGGTCTTCATCTCCGCGATCTTGCCGGAGTGAAGCACGATGCCGCCGATGAGCTGGACATCGAAGTGGCGCATGCCGAGGGTCCGTTTCGACGCCTCGCGCACCACGGCAAAGGCCTCGGGGAGAAGATCGTCGAGCGTCTCGCCGTCCTCGAGCCTGCTTCTTGAACTCGTCCGTCTTGGCCCGCAAGCCCTGCGTCCGGGAGGCCGGAGATCTCCGCCTCAAATGCGTTTATCTCGTCCACCAGCAGACTGGATGCGCTTCAGTTCCCGCTCGTTTGCCGTGCCGAATACTTTTTTCAGAATCGTGCCGATCATTTCACATTTCTCCGCCAGGCGAAAATCTTCGCGACAATTTTTTCATATTATCATTTTTGCAGAGGATTTCAAGAAAATAATCCCGGCCCCTGCAAGCCCGGTTGAAGACGGAGCGGTCCGGGACGTCGAGATATGAACTGCGGTCTGGAGTCCTTGGAAGCGACGATTAATTTCTTGACAAAAAAGCGCATTACGTGTAAAAAAGAGGCATGAAGACAACGACACTCACCGACAAAGCCCTGACAAAACCCTGTTCGAAATGCAGGCGGAAATCTGCAAGACGCTCACCAACCCGAAGCGAATCGAGATTCTGAATGCCCTGAAAAACGAAGAAAAAACCGTCACGGAGCTGGTAACCGCACTGGGGGCCTCCAAGGCAAACGTGTCGCAGCACCTCGCCGTCATGCGCCACAAGGGAATCCTAATGACGAGGCGGGAAGGCGTCAATATCTTTTACCGTGTATCCAATCCGAAGGTCATCGAGGCATGCTCATTGATGAAAGAAGTGCTCTTTGAGCAGCACGCGGCCAGAAAAAAAACGGTGACCGGGGCATAGCGTGCACCGCTTGAACTCGCACCGGGACGAAAGCAGCGATCGCCCGGCATGCGGCGGGCGGGGAGCGGAAATGAATAAACCCCGAAGATGGGGGGGTCCCTCGGGGCTCTCGATCATGCGCTTATACCGGATCCTGCGGCACTCCGCCGATCCGGCTTCCTAAGTATTTTTCGACACGTTGGATGCCTGGGGGCCTTTTTCTCCCTGAATAATTTCAAACTCTACAGTCTGCCCCTCGGAGAGGGTCTTATAGCCCTCTCCCTGGATCGCCGAATAATGCACGAACACGTCGCGTCCGCCTTCCTCCGGCTCAATAAAACCATACCCCTTGGACTCGTTAAACCATTTTACTTTCCCCATTGACATAAAACTTACTCCTCCTTGCTTGTTTCCGCCGACGGCTGACGCTCAGGAAACCAGAGGACGGAAACGGTTTTAACACAAAGGGAAAGAGCCTCATTCGTATCCCCCATGCTCATTTCCCCGGTCAACCATGGATTGAGCCGTGTTATGTGGAGAAGAGAAGATGCCGTCCAGATGAGGAGGCATTTACGTGGTTGAACCTCTTAATTCATGTATTTGAGGGGATTTACCGGCAAACCGTTCAACCGCACTTCATAATGGAGGTGCGGTCCCGTGCTCGATCCGGAATCCCCCACATAGGAAATGACATCACCGCGTGTGATCCGCTGTCCAGCCTTCACATTGATCCGGGAATTGTGCGCGAACACCGTTTTGATGCCGTATCCATGGCTGAGCTCGACCATGTTGCCGTATCCGCTGCTGAAACCCGCCTTGACCACGACCCCGTCCGCTGGCGCCATCACCGGCGTCCCGGTCTGTGCAGCGATATCGATCCCCTCGTGGAACTTCATGATCCCGCTGAATGGCGAGTTCCTGTTGCCGAATGACGAGGTGATCCAGCCGCGTACGGGCCACACCGACGGCGTGGACGCATACAATGAACGCTTGTCCTCGAAATACTCGATCAGCATCTGGAGGCTGATTTCCTGGCGAGAGGCTGCGCCCTTCAACTGTGAAAGTTCCTGATGCATTTCCTTGAGCGCCTCTTCCTGCTTCTTTTCGCCCATGGTCGCAAGGTTTTGAAGGCCCAGTTCATCGGGCCCGCCGATTCCAAGCACCTGTTGTGCACGGTCCCGGGGGCCGAGGCTCACGACCCGCCGGAGTTTGGTGTCAAGGTCGCGTAGCAGGAACATCTGACGCTGGTAGTCCAGGAGATTGAGTGCAAAGCTCTGCACCTGGGCTTTCTGCTGCATCAATTCCTCTCGGACGGATTGCAGTTCCCATGCCTTGTCTTTTGCATCGTTGTATTCGTAGACGAAATAAACGGAGAGCATGGCGACGGCTGCCAGTGAAAGCAACGCCGTCTTGAGGACCGATTTTGAAATGCTCAGGGAGCGCACCCGCTCGTTGGGACCGGGCAGGAACATAAAGGTATAATACTCTTTTTTCTTAAGCCTTCTGGACTTGTTAAGTCTCATAACCTCTCCCGAAAAAGGCGCATGGAACCAAGTAATATCTTAGCATAAAGGCCGTCTAAGTGTCAACGTTTTAATATTTTTTTGACTTCTATCTGAAGTAGCCGCTCGGCCTGATAAGCTCCGCCAGTTTGCCGACCGTTGTGCGGTCCAGGCCGACGGGCGTCATCAACCGTGCGTGTTTAAGGTTCGCTATGGCCTTCTCAACGTTGGACCACGCCGTGTTCTGGGTAAGTACCGCGCCCACCATGACCTCGAAAGGCGTCTCCGTAGCCCCATCTGCATGGCGCATAGCGCATGGAGCATGGCGTAAAATCTTGATGCGTTACGCGATGCGCTCTGCGCCATGCCCTCCGCGGTTCACTGCCTCGTCGCGTCCCTCAGCCAGCCGAGATAGTCACCTGAGCCGCCGACTACCGGCAGGGCGATGACTTCGGGCACGGCATAGGAGTGGAGCGACTTTACCCTGGTTATGATCTTTTCCAGGAGAGGCTGTCTGCTCTTGCAGATCAGCAGGATCTCCTGCTCGTCCTGCATCTTGCCTTCCCAGAAGAACAGGGAGCGGATGCCGGGTACGATATTCACGCAACCGGCAAGGTGCTCGTCAACGAGTGCCGATCCGATCTTCTCCGCTTCGCCTTGCGAGGATGCGGTGATGAGAACGATAATTTCTTCGGCCATTCACACCTCTCCCTACCGCTACTTGGTGGAGCCCCGGCTCCCGATGCCCTTGAGGTCCAGCATGACCATATACCGGTATTCCCCGGGCCTCACGGTATAGGTCCCTCTGATCCCCCAGCATTGCGCTGCATAGTGGAGCGAGTAATCCTCCTGTTGCGTCGTGTTGTTCACCTCATCGCGAGTCCACTGTCCGCCCAGGGTCCACTTACCGAGTATCAGTGTCCCCCCCCCGATCAGGGACCGTATCTCGGGAACCTTGAGGAATTGTTCACTGAGGTTCACCGAGTATATTCCCGCCGCGTAAGAGACCCCCACGGAATGAGAGGCCACGGCCCTGGTGTACGTATCATAGGTGGCGCTGGCAGACAGGGTCGGCGCCTTGGGCGCAGTCACATACAGCTCACCCAGGACCGGGGAACGCCGGCGGGCGGCGCCGGGGATATCCTCCTTCACGTTCAGGTCATAAGACTGGGAGAGCTTGAAGACCATGACGTCGAAGGTCGAAAACGCGGTGGAGTCCTTCGCTGCCCGGTAGTGCGCCGTCAAACGGTTGATGATCGAAAAAGTCGTCAGGTTCTGCGCGGCAACGGTGTCCACGGAATCGAACACGGGGATGTTCCCCTGATCGATGTGAGGGATGTAAGTATAGGAAATCGTCGGTTCGATCGAATGACGCACCCGCCCGATCCCGGCACCGCTGTCGGAGCCGTACACCCGCGAGACCCTCATATTCATATCCGCGCCCGCATAAAAAAATTTACGCTCTGCCGGTTCAGCGCCGGTGGCGCTCCGGTCGTAGAAGGTGGCCCTGGCCCCCGCGTGCGGCGATAAGCTGAGACCGCCGCTGCCGAACACCGCGGTCAGCTGCGGGTTGAGGTCCATGCGCCGGGCGCCGTCTCCCGACTGCTTATAAAAATTAATGGCAGATCCGTCAAAGTTGAGATGAACGGGTCCGGCAAGCGTTTCCTCAAAGATCGTGTACCGGAGCTCCGGAAGTTTCTGGACCGTATTTTCATTGGTCGTGGTGAGGTCGGTCGAGTACTGGCCCAGGAGATAGATCGAGGAAGCGTTCCATCGCTCCACATAGAAGGCGTTCGAATCGAGGTATGGCTTGGAGCTCGCCACGAGATTCTTTTCGAGGTCGTGATAAAAGTTCTGGTCGCTCACGAGGTTGATGTCAGCGCGGGCCGAGAGGTCCTCCGCGAACTCTTCCTTGTGTTGAAGCCGGAAGTCCCATCGCGACTCGCCGGTATGGTACATGTCCCAGAATTTCGTAGAGACCTGCCCGGCGGACTCCTGGGAGTTGTTGTATCGGTAATCGATCCCGGTGCCATGTCCGGTCCGCTCACGGTAATCGGAGTAGAACGTCATGTCCCGGTAATCGGACATTGCCCAGAAGAAGGTATTTTCGACACTAGACCCCGTCTCTGCTGCTGTAGCCCGCTATGGGGATCAGGAAGCCGCTCTGCCTGCGGACGGGAAAGAGGAAGTAAGGCGTATAGAGTACAGGGAGCCCGGCCAACTTAAAGGACACATCCTTGCCGGTCGCGTAGCGGGTCATGTCGATGTCCATCTCATCCGCCTTGATGTACCATTCGGATTCATCGCAGGTCGTGAACTCGCCGTGCTCGACATGATACACGGTTTCCGAGCGCCGTTCGATAACGTCCCCCCTGAGATGATAATTGTCCTTCTGCATGAACATGTCGCCTTTATAGATGACCCCTTCGCGGGTGTTCAGGTTGATCTTCAGCCGCTCCGCATGAATAACGTCACCCTTGTCCTGGAGGTACACGTTCCCCTCCGCCTCTGCCACTCCGGTCTTGCTGTCCAGCACCACCTTTTCCGCTTCCAGCTTGATGCCTTCCTGTTCGATCTTCACATGTCCCACGGCAATGTAGACGTCAGTGGCCCGGTCATAATCGAGTTTGTCCGCGGTCACGGAAACGGGGATTTTTTTCGCGGGCGTCTCTGCCAGGGCGCGCCGGGGCGGGCCGGCCACGAGGCCGGCAAAAAAAAGAACCAGGGTGAGTATGCATACAGTACCGCGCGTTATGGTCATCCGTGCAAGCCCTTTAGCTTTTCACTCCGCAATCCACAATTCGCCTGCATCCAGCGGTTATGGGCCTGCGGCCAGCGTTTATGAGTGCGTAGCGCGAAGGCAGGGTGCGCTTCGCGCGAGTGAGGGTGAAATCCGCGAACTGCATGCTCCTCACCCTGCCACCTCTCCTTAGGGTAGGGTGAGGGATAGTCCGCATTTCCGAAACCTCATCCCTTAAGGCCTGTGTGAGTTCCCCGTCCTGGCCGGCGCGGGCGACCAGAAGCGCCCGGGCGTCGCCGACCACGTAGAGCGATCCGGTAACCAGAATCAAGTCTTCAGGCGACGCTTCCTCCCGGGCCTGATGGATCGCCTCGCCGACAGTCTCAGCCGCGCTCACAGCGCCGTGCAGTTTCCGGACCTCCGCGGCGAGCGTCTGGACGTCCAATGCGCGGGCATACTGCGGCCGGGTCACCACCACGCGGTCCGCCAGGGGAACGATCTCCCTGACGATGCCGCTGAAATCCTTGTCGCCGAGGATGCCGATGACCAGCGCCAGCTTCCGGTACGCTGGGCAAAAGCGCCCGGATGGTCTCGGCAAGCTTTCTTGCCGACGCCGGGTTATGCGCGCCGTCCAGATAAATATCGGGACACTGCGCGACGCGCTCCATGCGCCCTTCCCACTGCGCCTGTTCGAGTCCGCGCCGTGATCGCGGTCTCGTCAACGGCGACGCCCGCTTCGCCGAGGCACTCGAGAGCGGCCAGCGCAAGACTGGCGTTGTCCACCTGGTGACGGCCCAGCATCCGCACACGCAGGCCCCGGTAGGCCGCTTTCATACCGCGGTAATCGAAGACCTGTTCCCGGCCGGGGACGACGTTCTCAGGCCGAAATTCTTCTCGCCAGACGAAAGACAGGGGATCCCTTCGCCGCTGCTTCCCGCTCGATCACGCCCTCGCCTCCGGCTGTATTACCCCGGTGATCACCGGCACGCCGGGCTTGATGATGCCCGCTTTCTCACCTGCAATCTGTTCCAGGGTACCGCCCAGGATACTCGGTATGCTCGATATCGATGTTGGTGATGACCGAAACGAGCGGCGTGATCACGTTCGTCGAGTCGAGCCGGCCGCCCATGCCCACTTCGATCACGGCGATGTCCACGCCTTCTTCGGCGAAGTAGCTGAACGCGACGGCCGTCGTCACTTCGAAGAACGTGGGGCTCATGACGCCGGACCCGTCCGTCGCGGTGACTGTCGCGATACCCCTCACGGACCCGCCTCGCCAGCTCAACGACCCGCGCCTCGGGAATCGGCTCTCCACCCACCCTGATCCGCTCCGTAAAGCTTACGAGATGAGGCGACGTATACAGGCCGACCCGGTATCCTGCGGCCATGAGCATATTCGCGATGAACACCGCCGTCGATCCCTTGCCGTTCGTGCCCGCGACATGAACGGTCCTGAATTTCCTCTGGGGGCCGCCCATGAGCTCCATGAGCCGGAAACTGTTGGACAGGGCCAGCTTGATGCCGTGTTTCTGCAGCCCGAAGAGATAATCGATGGTTTCCCGGTATGACTGTGTCGAGGGACATGATCGTGTAGTCCGTTCTCGCGGATTATTTTCGGTCGGACTGCCTTCAGTGTGCTATTTCGCGAATCCGCGAGCCAGCGGCGTGCCCTGCTGGAGCTCCATGTTCCCGGCGCAGGTTCCGGCGAAGGTCGAGGCAGGAAGCACGCGGCCTCGGCCGGCGCCTTCGGTAGTTGCTTCGCACGTCGTGGAGCGGACGGCTTCTTAGCCGGAAGTCGACGCGTTGCCTTCGGCTTAACGACTGAAGCTTCGGGCAGGGGCTGCCCGACGGTCAGCCGCTAGTCGTGGATACGCTCGCCGGGGCTGTTGGGCGCATCGAGACGGCGGTTGCCGTACCGTGGAGCCGACGTCGTCGGTTCCGTCTTGACTATGCTGTCAATCTCGAGAGCGAGTTGCCGCGGCGTCATGAGGTAATAGATGGCGGCCGCCGCGACCAGCGCGATCCCCGCGATCCAGAACGGATGGTAAAAAAGTTTCTTGATCTTGCCGAGCGCGGAGACGCCGTCCTTGACCCTGCCCACAACGCCCCCGGACGCGTTGATGTCCCTCAGGATCTGCAGGGTTTCCTCGGTCCGCCTGAGCGCTTCGAATTCCGACCTGCAGATCACGCACTGGCCCAGGTGCCTCTCAATCCTGCCCCGCTCGGCCCTGAAAACGTGTCCGTGCAGATACTTCGGGAGGGCCTTTCTTGTCTCTTCGCATTCTTTTTTCATGAGAACGACCTCGGCGCCGCTTCGCGGCGATTCACAGTTCGACACAATAACAACATTACAAAATGTCATTCCCGCAACGTTTATGAGCGGGAATCCAATTAATTCGGTTCAAAATGGATCCGATAGATACATTCGGGGATGACGAACGATGAGCGGTGCGTAACCGTAAGACGCATCCCCGCTACACTCCCCCGACCCTCACCTGTTCGGCGCGCAGGAGCGATTCGCCGAGGAAACGCTTTCCGATCTTTTCGAAGCGCGCCGGCGTGTCGGTCACGTAGAATTTGCGCACCCCCTCGCCCTTCCCGTTCCCCCGCCACTTGAGCTTCTCCAGCACGCCCGCCACTTCCTTGGCGGTCTCGGTCGCCGAATCGATAAGGGTAATCCCCGGCCCGACGGCCCTGCTGATGACCGGCTTGAGCAGGGGATAGTGGGTGCAGCCCAATACCAGCGTATCGATGCCCGAGCCGCGGAGCGGCGAAAGATATTTTTCAGCCACGAGCCGGGCCACGTCGTTGTCCGTCCACCCTTCCTCCGCGAGGGAGACGAAGAGCGGACAGGCCAGGCTGACGACCTCCACGCCGGGGGCGATCCTCCTGATCGCCTTCTCGTAGGCGCCGCTCGCGATCGTTGCCTCGGTGCCGATGACGCCGACCTTCCGCGTCCTTGTCGCGGCCGCGGCGGCGCGAGCGCCGGGCTCCAGCACGCCGATGACCGGCAGCGGATACTCCTTCTTCACCGCCTCGAGGCTGATGGCCGACGCCGTGTTGCAGGCGACGACGAGCAGTTTGATCTCCTGCGCGAGCAGGAACTGCGTGTTCTCGAAGCTGTAGCGCGTCACCGTCTCGGCCGAGCGGATGCCGTAAGGGACCCGCGCCGTGTCACCGAGATAGATGATGTTCTCGTCGGGCAGCGTCGCGACGATCTCCTTGAGCACCGTGAGCCCGCCGATGCCGGAGTCGAATATGCCGATGGCTTTTTGCATGAGATAAAATAATAGTTGCGCAGTTGCGAGTTAGCAGGTATCCGGGTTAAACCCGATCAGACCTGCAACCCGCCTCTCGCAACCCGTAACCGGTTCTACTGCCTTACCAGGTCCATTCTCTTCACGTACTTCCGGGACAGGTCCATGTGCCCCGCGAGGGTCTGGGCGTCCCGTGCCGTCAACGAGAAACGCGACCTGCTTGATCTCCTCGAAATTCTGCATGAGCGTGTTCACGAGCGCATAGACGGCAAGCTGTTCATCCCACGCCGATGCCCGGACGGACAACTCGCCCGGCGTGAGGTCGATGTAGGCCGTTCCCTGCGCATCGAGATAGAATGCCCGAAGCTTGATGTCCCTGAGCACGGGGGCCTGCGCGGCCCGCCGGTCCTGAAGCACGGCAACGAGTGTTTCCCGCGCCTGCGCCTGCGTGTCCGGCTGCCGTTTTACCGGTGCCGTCCCGGCAACAAGCATGCCCTCCAGGGGATAGTAGAGCGTCACGGCGAGCGGCTCGTTGCGGAAGGCAGGCTGGATCAGCGAAGTGGCGCCCTGCTCCGCCGATTTCCGGCTGCATCGGCGGTGTTCATGCGCATCCAGAAGTAAAATCCTCCTGCAACGACGAGAACGATGCCGATGATGACGGCGATCAGCAGGCGGTTATCCCGAATGCTTCTATCGGTTGTCGGTGACATACTGCTCAATCCCCCTGGCGATATCCTGGGCCGACCGTGCGAGGTCCTGCCCCATGCCGACCTCGATCAGGACCGCGGCCGCGTCCACGGCCTTCAGCCCGGCGAGCGGGGCCTGCACCGGCTCGGCGCTCTCATTTCCCGCGAGCCGGCGCGCGAGTTTCCGGCCGAGTTCGCCGCTCTGCTGCGCATGCGGCGCCTGCTGTTTGCTCCAGACCATCTCCCGCCGCTCGCTCCCGGTCTCGTAACCGAGGAAGTCTCCGCTCACGGGGCGGGCCTGGGCCGCGGCCTCCGCGTCGTCGGTGAGATCCTGGATATAGACCCGGGCGCCGGCCCCGGGCGCGGCGTGAATGCTCACAAAGACCGACGCCCCCGCGGCGTTGGCCGAGGCTGCCCGTTCGTCGAGCGTGAGGGCCTGGTCCTTCTCGCGGGTGATGACCACCTTCAGACGGCCCGACGTCGCGAAGGATTTTACCGACGGCCAGCGCAAGCTCGAGATCGAATGTCTTCTCGACCGCCTGTCCCGTCAAGAGCCCCGGAATCCCTGCCGCCGTGGCCCGGGTCGAGGACGACCACGACCGGCTGGTCCTGCGGAGGCGCGGGAGCGGATGCGGCCGTCCCCTTCATGATGTCGAGGACGATCCGGTCCGGACCGCGAAGGGCAAAGTCCTTTGCCTCGCCCGCGGCGGTTGCGAGACGGATCGCCAGGATAGGTCCTGCCCGCCTCTTCCCAGGTCTCCATGCCGGCCACCATGCTGTCATGGATCGCAGGCAGAGGCGACTAGAGGACGAGGGGCCCTTCATAGGAACCCAGCATGATGCTCTTGCCGTCCCGCGACCTCGTCAGGACATACGGCGCAGCCGCTTCGACTTCGAATACGATGCGGGTGAAGGTCGAATAGGTCGAGAACCGCACGCCCTTGACCGTCAGTCCCTTGGTCGGCCGCGCCGGAACCGGCGGGCAGCGCCAGAAAAGCAAAAATTATAAGGAAAACAGCCGTTCGCATAAGCCAGCATAGTAACACAACAACCGGATTAGTGCAACAAAAAGCCGGTAAAAACCCTAAAAAAACCGGGATATACAAGTAGAATTGTGGTTTGTTGACAATGAAGGTAAGGTGAAGAGATTGGGAAGGGAGCTGCAGGTGAAGCTTTCGGCGAAAAAACTGCAGTCTTCGTTACAAGGCCAATACGAGATGGATTCCCAATTGAGGTCATTCTTGGCAGGCTCACAGAGGTGCGCCGCACTATCAGATAGCGTTTGCAATCTCCCCTGCCCCGTGTTACTTTATGGGACCAATGAACGCATGAAGATCTTCGGCGAATCCGGGATGATCAGCCGGGCCATGAACAAAAACTACGAGCACCGGCCCCAGCAGATCGATATGGCCGCCGCGGTCGAGAAGGCGCTTGCCGATAAGACCCACCTCATCGTCGAGGCGGGCACCGGCGTGGGCAAGAGCCTGGCGTACCTCGTCCCGCTCATCCTCTTCGCGCGAAACGAGAACAGCCGCGCCGTCGTCGCGACCTATACCAAGGCCCTCCAGCAGCAGCTCGTGGACAAGGACCTGCCGTTCCTGAAAAAGGTGCTCGGCGATTTCCGGTATGCCCTGTGCGTGGGCGGGGAGAACTACCTCTGCCTCCGAAGGTTCGACGCACTGCCGCATCGGCAGCCTCTACGAACAGAACGAGATCGAGCCGCTGAACCGCCTCTTCGAGTGGTCCACGATGACGCGCACGGGCCTCCGGAGCGAACTCGCCGTCGAACCGCCGCACGGTCTCTGGGCCAAGGCCTGCCGCCAGGCGGACCTCTGCTTCGGCAAGGACTGCTCCTATTACAAAGACTGCTTCTACCAGAAAACAAAATCGATCGAACAGCAGGCCCATATCCTCGTGGCCAACCACCATCTCTTCTTCGCCGACATGGCCACGGGAGGAAACGTGCTCCCGCAGTACAAGGCCGTGGTGTTCGACGAGGCCCACCAGGTCGAGGACGTGGCCACCGATTACCTGGGCGTCGAGGTGACGAACTTCTCGGTCAAGTACCTCCTGGACACGCTCCTCTCCCAGCGCACGCGCAAGGGCCTCCTGACGCGGCTCACGGCGCAGGGGCCGGAGGTCCAGACGGTGCGCGGCATGGTCGACGGGCTCCGGGTCATTTCCGACAACTTCTTCCTGAACCTCCACCCCTTGCTGGCTGAAAGAGCCCGTCATGAGGATCAGACGGCGCAACATCATTCCCGACATCCTGAGCGAACCGCTCATGGAGCTCTCTGACGCGCTCCTGGAACTCATCGCCGAGTCGCAGGAGGAAGAGCTCGAGGTCAAGGCCTTCGCCTCGCGCGCCCAGTCGCTCGCCGCCGCCGTGCGCATGAACCTGGACCAGAGCGCCGAGGGCTTCGTGTACTGGGCCGAGCGCGAGAACCAGCGCTACCGCCTCGTCGCCTCTCCCATCGACGTCGCCGAAACGCTCAGGGAGCAGCTCTTCGGCAAGACGGAGACCGTGGTGCTTACGTCCGCCACGCTTTCCTCGGCAGGTTCCTTCACGTACATCAGAAGCCGCCTGGGCCTCGACGCGCCCGCCGAGCTTCTGCTCGACTCGCCCTTTGATTTTGAGAACCAGGCCATGCTCTATATCGCGCCGGGACTGGAGGACCAGCAGGCGGAAGGCTACCAGGAAAAATTCGACAGCGAACTGAAGTCCGTTCTGTCGATTACGCGGGGAAGGACGCTGGTGCTCTTCACGAGCTACGGCCAGCTCCGAAAGAGCGCCGAGACGCTGCGGAGGGAGCTGCCGGACCTCGGATTCCTGTGCCAGGGCGAGATGCCGGCCTACCGCCTGATCGAGCAGTTCAAGAGCATCCCCCATGCCGTGCTCATGGGCACCGCGTCGTTCTGGCAGGGGATCGACATCCCCGGCGACGCGCTCCAATGCGTCGTGATCGCGAAGCTCCCCTTTGCCGTGCCCGACGATCCCATCGTCGAGTCGCGCATGGAAAGGCTCAATAACCCCTTCTTCGAGTACCAGGTCCCGCAGGCCACGCTCCTGTTCCGCCAGGGATTCGGCAGGCTCATCCGCACGAAAACGGACAAAGGCGCGGTCGCGGTCCTCGACTCGCGCATCATGACGAAGAACTACGGAAAGTCCTTTTTGAAGTCCATTCCGAAGTGCAGGATCACCGACGAACGGGAAGAGTTCAAGAATTTTTTTGAGGAATTGCGATAACAGCGCGAGCAAAAGAACAAAAAATTTGCATGCTCTCTCAGTGCGAATACTCATGGTACAATTGCCAAAGGGCATGAGATACAGTACAATTCATCCAGGTGCATGACATGGCCACCCTTACCGCTCGTGAAATAGACATCATCCTCGACTCTACCCATGACGGGATGATCGCCGTGGACCGGTCCGGCATTGTTACCCTCTTCAACCGGGCCGCGGAGCGGATCACGGGCCTCAAGGCCGGGATGGTGCTCGACCGTCCCGCCATCAAGGTCATTCCCAACACCCGCCTTCACGTAGTCCTCGCCGAGGGCAAGCCCGAAATCAACCAGGAACAGAGCCTCAATAATATCGTCATCGTCACGAACCGGGTGCCGGTCAGAAGCGAAGACGGAGAGGTCATCGGCGCCGTGGCCGTCTTTCGCGACATCACGGAGATCAGGACCCTCGCGGACAAGGTGACCGGCCTCTGGAACGTGCGGAGCCTCCTCGAAGCGGTTATCGAGTCCACGGCAGACGCCATCTCCGTGGCGGACGAGCGCGGCAACACCATCATCGTCAACCCGGCGTACACGCGCATCACCGGGCTTGCGAAGGACGCGGTCGTGGACAAGCCCGTGACGGTGGACATCGCGGAAGGCGAGAGCATGCACCTGCAGGTGCTTAAGACCGGCAGGCCCGTCAGGAACATACGGATGAAGGTCGGACCCGTGAAAAAAGAAGTGATCGTGAACGTGGCCCCGATCTATATCGGCGGGAAAATCCGCGGCAGCGTGGGAACGATCCAGGACATCTCCGAGATCATGGCCCTGACCTCGGAGCTCGCCCACGCCAAAAAGCTCATCCGACGCCTCGAAGCGCGGTATACGTGGGACGACATCGTGGGAACGAGCGCGGCACTGGCCTCCGCCAAGGAACAGGCCATGCGCGCCGCCGGGACGCCCGCTACCGTGCTCCTGCGGGGCGAGAGCGGGACCGGCAAGGAGCTCTTCGCCCACGCCATCCACAACGCGAGCAGAAGGAGCAAGGGCCAGTTCGTGCGCGTGAACTGCGCGGCCCTGCCCGAGCAGTTGCTCGAAAGTGAGCTCTTCGGTTACGAGGAGGGCGCCTTCACCGGCGCGATGAAGGGCGGCAAGCGCGGCCTCTTCCAGGAGGCCCAAGGGGGCACTATCTTCCTGGACGAGATCGGCGACATCACGCCCTCCCTCCAGAAAAAACTCCTTCGGGTGCTGCAGGAAAAAGAGGTCATGAAGGTCGGCAGCACCATACCCATTGCCGTGGACGTGCGGGTCATCGCCGCGACCAACGCCAACCTGGAGCTGAAGATCAAGGACGGTTCCTTTCGCGAGGACCTCTACTACCGCCTGAACGTGCTCCCGATCCGCATCCCGCCCCTCCGGAGCATTACGGACGACATTCCGGTGATCGCGACACATCTGCTCGTGCGGCTGAACCGGGACTACGGCAGGCAGGTCGAGCGGATCGCGGACGAGGCAATGGAAGCGATGAAGGATTACCAGTGGCCGGGGAACGTGCGGGAGCTGGAGAGCGTGATTGGACGGGCCATGATCAACATGAAACCCGCGGAGAGGACCATTGAGCTCGCGCACCTGCCCCTTTTCGAGTGCGAACGCATCGGCCAGATCATCCTGGGTCAGCAAGCGGGGCCGGTCCGGCCCCTCTCCCAGGTGATCGCCGAGGCGGAGCGAGCCGCCATCGAGCGCGCTCTCCACGAGGCCAAAGGAAACCGTGAACAGGCCGCGCAGCTCCTCGGAACGGCGGTTCGGAACCTGTATTACAAGATCAAGAAGTACAAGATCAAACCCTAGAGGGGAATTGAGCAGCGAGTGTGCCGTGGGGTATTACACGTTTACTTAGTCGGCGAATACCGGAGCAACGAGGGACAGGATCACCTCAGGTTCTACAAATCCGTCCTCTCGTCAAAGTGAAACAACTATCAATTTCAAGATAAAAAACCCGCATGTTTATTTCCAAACAAATCTCAATCTTTAAGTCTGACCCATTAACCCTTCTTGCACGAAAACCCGATATGCCTTTCGTGCTCTTCGCGATGTGTCGTTGAATTGGAGCAACACATAATCGGTTTCCATCCAAGGGCATTCTCTTTTGCCCGAGCGGCCCCCTCCACCCTCAATTAATCCTTGCCTCTATTCACGTTCATTCGCGGCTAATAAACCCTGAACTATCTTTTTAATCTTTCAAATTGAGTTTTCTGATTGAACTTCGCCACCGGCACATACTCCCCGCATTTCTTGCATAGCCGGGCCATATGGATCGTCTTGCACTGCTGGCACTGGATCTCATCGGCGGAAACGACCTCATGGTCCGTCGAAGTACAAACCGATTTGAAAAGGAAGAACTTGGTGAACTCCTTGTTGCAAGGACCGAATTCCACGGTGTGTCCATTTTTGCATGTTGCTCTGGCCTTATGTATCATGCTCGTTCTCCTCTCGCGGTCTCAATATTGAACTCTGGTTTGAGCTCTGGACTATATTATTACTTCGAACTTTGAACTTTGAACCCTGAACTATTATCTTTTTCCTAAAATCAGCTTCTCACAACAACTTCAAAATCCCTCTACGCAACGGGTGCAACTACGTCCCCCAGCCGTCCCATAACCTCTGGATAAAATGCCAACCAATCAGTGGAGATGCTGACGTGAGAAAAGTATTTAGCCAATAAACAGTGCAAGTTTTACGCTAAGCTTAAGCTTATGTTCATAATAATTAGAAATAAATTTCGATTATTTAATCAAGGAGATTCGGGGAGATATTAAACTAATAACCATGCTGCCATCCTTGTACAACACTATTACGATACGAATTGGGGCAAATGCCCCTGTTTCATGGGTGAAATAGCGCCGATCAATCGAGCTTTTCACTCGCTTTGACGGACAATACTCTGTTTTGCAGCAAAGTGTGCAGTGGGATCTACTGATAACTTCATTAACAAAGCACCTCATATCCTTATGTTGTCTTTTGGGGTTTGCAGCTGCGCTCTCGCGTCAAGGATCGAGAAGAAAACCTTAAAGTTACTCTCCCCAAAATTACCGATCTGGAACCTCACCCCATACCGGCACAAGCAGCACCGGCTCAAACATTTCCGGATAGAACGTGGTAATATTTCTTATATGGACAACTACGAAAATCTGATAGCCGAACTGTCCGAGCTTGCCGGCATTCTCCCCGAGTATTACGATATCTTCGGCAACAGGCATGTCACTTCCCCGCAAACGAGGGCAGCGATTCTGTCTGCAATGGGCTTCCCGGTCGGCACCGCGGAAGACATCAGCCGGGGAATCGTGAAGAAAAAGATGCAGCCCTGGCACGCCGTGCTTGACCCCGTAACGATCATCTCGGTCCATGCCCAGCCGCACCGCCTGTCAATGCACTTGCCGGTGCCGGAAGGAAAGGAGCACGCAGCAAGTATCGTGCTGACCGTGGAGGACGAAGCGGGGAAGAAGCAGACGATCGATTTTCCGGCAGGCACACTGAAGGTTGAAGAGCAACAGATCATCGATGACCGGCGGATCGTAAGAATCCTGCTGTCCATCCCCGAAAGGGAAATCGGTTATTACACCCTCTCGGTCACCTGCTCGCACCCGGATCCGGTCTTCGGAAACGGCGCCTGCTCACTCGATCGGTCGGCCCGCCTGATCATCACGCCGGATTCATGCTATATGCCGGAAAAACTCGGGACGGGGAGGACGTGGGGCATTGCAGCCAATCTCTATGCGTTTCGTTCGGAGCAAAACTGGGGAGTCGGCGATCTGGGCGACCTGCGCAGGCTCGTCGTCTGGGCGTCGCAGCTGGACGCCGGTCTGGTCGGGATCAACCCGCTCCATGCGATCCCCAATACCGTCCCCTACGGAATAAGCCCCTATTCTCCCGTCAGCAGGTTGTACAAAAACCTCATCTACATTGACCTGGACGCTGTTGCCGAGACGGCTCACATCCCACGGTCGGCGCAGACCGCGGAAAAGATCGCGTCACTCAAAAAAAGCGAGCACATTGACTATGAGGGTGTCGCGGCCGTCAAACAGGAATTGCTCGAACGGGCCTTTGAACTTTTCTACCGCGATCATTACCTGAAGGGATCTCCGAGGGGCAAGGCATTCCGGGAGTATCTGGCCTCGGAAGGGAAGCCGCTCGAGAACTACGCCCTCTTCCTCGCTCTTTCGGAGCGGATGAATACGGTACACGAGGCATGTGTGTGGACAATGTGGCCGGAAGAGTACCACTCGCCGCACAGCGGGGCGGCTGTCGCCTTCGGGAAGGACAATGAAAAGAGGGTGCTCTTTTTTGCCTACATCCAGTGGCTCATCGACACCCAGATGGCCGAGGTGTCAGCAGCGGCCGCGTCCCGGAACATGCCGATCGGTCTGTACGGTGATCTGGCCGTCGGAGCGATCTGCGGAGGCAGCGACGGATGGATGTATCAGGATGTTTTGGCGTTACAGGTGGCGGTGGGCGCCCCGCCCGATGATTTCAACACGCTTGGCCAGGACTGGGGGTTTCCGCCCATGATCCCGGACAAGCTTCGGGAAAGCGGCTATGACCTGTTCATCAGGACGATCAGGAAGAACATGCAGCATATGGGAGCGCTTCGGATTGACCACGCCCTCGGCCTCTTCAGGCTCTTCTGGATCCCGCAGGGGACTGCGCCCCGCGACGGTGCGTACGTGCGGTGCAATGCCGAAGAGCTCCTCCGGATCATCGCACTGGAGAGCGTGCGAAACAGGACCCTGGTGATCGGCGAAGACCTCGGAACGATTACGGACGAGGCGCGCTGGATGCTTCAGCGCTTCGGCATTTTGTCGTACCGGCTTTTCTATTTCGAACGGAACTATCCCGACCCTTCCTTCATCGCTCCCGATCGCTTCCCCGCGATGGCGCTCTGCGCGATAGCGACCCATGACCTTCCCACGCTCTCCGGCTACTGGTCCGGCCGGGACCTGGACGCGAAAAAGCGGGTGGGGATCATCCGCGACGACTCACAGTATCTCCAGCAGCAGAACAACCGGGAGCGGGACCGGAAACTGATGCTCCAGGCGCTTCAGGCGCACGGTATGCTCCCGGGCATCTTCCCGGGAGATCCCTCGCCTGTTCCCCCGATGACACCCGAGCTGTGCTGCGCGATTTACCGGTACCTCTCCGTCTCTCCCTCAAAGCTCGTGCTCGTGAGCCTTGACGACGTGATCGGGACGATCGATCAGCAGAATCTGCCGGGCACGGTAACCGAGTACCCCAACTGGAGGCAGAAAAACCCGCTTTCCCTGGAGGAGATCATTGCCGACCCTCGCTGGCAGGACCTTGCAGAGATGTTCAGGCACACCCGCCCGTGAACAGCAAATGAGTGAAAGCGAAGTCTTCTTGACTCCTTAACCCGCCCTTAGGCTTCCCGCAATACCTTGATCGTCTTTTTGTCGTCGGCCGTCTTGAATACGGAGGTCGCCGTCTTACCGGAGCTGGTCGTGGCGTAGAAATAGTAGATGTCGATACCGGCGTCCGCGATGAGTCTCGCCACCCTTTCCAGGGCGCCCACTTTGTTCGGCGTCTCGACCATGACGATCGACGACTCGCAGATATCCTCGGCGCCGATTTTATCGAGGGCCCTCTCCGCCTTGGCGTAATCGTCCACGATCAGGGTGAAGGTAGCGTTTCTGCGCATCCCGCTTGCCGACTGGCCGGTAGCGGCGAGAATGTTCACCTTCGCCGCTGCGACCGCTGCGGCCACCTTCGCGGTAAGCCCGATGCTGTCATTAAAGGTCGCGGTGATCTCCTTCGCCGTCTTCGCGGTAAACGAAGGAGCTGCCGCGCCTCTTTACCGCCGGCGCCGGTTTCGCAATGCGCCGTGCTGCTGTTGACTTTGCTTTCTTTGCCGCCTTAGCCATGTTTTTTCTCCTTACAATAGATTCCTGCCGCCCAAGGCAGGGAAATAATGATCGAGGGAACTGCTATTTACCGGCGCCGCCTTCGGGTCCGACGGAACCCGGAGAAGGAACAGTGCTCTCCTGTTGTTTGACGGCCTTTGTGAAGGGGGTGATTATCCCATCCTGCTCCAGCTTGGAAAGCATGCCGTCCGCCATTTCAGTCATTCTGGACAGGCTGGAGCCGCCCGACATGTGAATAGTAGCGCGCCAGATGCGCGCCTTTGTCATCCGGAATGCGCAGGCTCGCATCCCAGAAAACTTCTATTGCCTCGCGAAGACGGCGTGTGCCTCCCACCCACTGAACGACCAGGACGGCATCGGGTGAGAATGTTTTAATATCCCGCGAATACTTGCTTTCATCCAATTCCAAAGGAGAGGCGATCTCGACTTGAGACTGCAATTCCCCGGGCCGACAGGCGCTCAGTCAATGCCTTCTGAAGGTTCTGCGTATAGGAACTTTTGAGCTGACCGTCGTCCCTGATGAGCACGTAGAGACGGCTGATCTTGCCGGAAAAACCGGGATCGCGTGCCGATTCGATCGACACTGAAGCGCAGGCAACGAAGAGGGCCGATGCTCCCAGCATGATAAAAGCGAGGAAACGACAGGACCTACCATACCAAGGCTCGGCCATTGGCAGACTCCTTTGGTTTCAGGTTTCTCTGACGCAAGCTAGCGACAAAAAGAGTTTATCAGAAATTGTCTTTGTTGTAAAAATAAATTGGAATGACAATTTGATATCGCTATGTCCTCTTGTCGAAGGGATATATACCCCGCGAGGAAGATGCAAAATGCTGCCTGCAAGAACTTGCGAACATGAACGTAGTTGCATGTGCGAAAGATCTGCCCAGCCTCGTCACTCCATTTCAGTCTTTTTTCATATCAACAACTTATTCTTTCCTTTCATCCTTGCAACATTCTGGAACGATACTTGCTCTAGAGAACATGCATCAAGCATTCCTCTGCCGGTCAGTGGAGTCCCTCAAACATCCCAAAATGGCGGGACTTGATAACGCGACATCCGCCGCGGGGTCACAGAGTTTCCGAATACCCCTTGACTTCGGAGAGTAAGTGAACATATATTTGATTATTGTATCGTAGTAATATCGCAGCGAATCCCGCCACAGGTGTCATACTTGCGAAAGCAGGTATCCATTGGCTGGCTTTTTCAATTTAAACTTCAAAATGGATTCCCCGATGAAATCGCGGCAAGCCCGCTGGAGTTTATCCCGACTCCGTCGGGGCGGGAATGACAGAAAAGTGTCGCTAGCGCTAGTCTCCGAGGAGGACCCACAATGACAAGAGCAAGCTCCGCCGGCGCCCGTTTCCGGGCCGCACTCAGGGAAGAAAAACCGCTGCAGGTCATGGGCGCGGTCAATGCCTATGCCGCGCGGCTGGCGGAGCGGACGGGTTTCAAGGCCCTCTATGTCTCGGGCGGCGGCGTTGCCGCAAGTTCGCTTGGGGTGCCCGACCTCGGCATCAGCACCATGGACGACGTGCTTACCGACGTCCGGCGCATCACCGACATCACCGACCTACCCGTCCTGGTCGACATCGATACCGGCTGGGGAAGCGCGTTCAACATCGCGCGCACGATCAAGTCCATGATCAAGTTCGGCGCTGCCGCGGTGCATATCGAGGACCAGGTCCAGGCAAAGCGCTGCGGCCACCGGCCGGGCAAGGCCATCGTTCCCAAAGAAGAGATGGTGGACCGGATCAAGGCCGCGGTCGACGCCAGGACCGACTCCGAGTTCGTCATCATGGCCAGGACCGACGCCATTGCGGTCGAGGGGATCGAGGCCGCGATCGACCGGGCCGTTGCCTGCGTCGCTGCCGGCGCTGACATGATCTTCCCCGAGGCCGTTACGGATCTTGCCACCTACAAGAAGTTCGCACAGGCAGTGAAAGTGCCCATCCTTGCGAACATCACCGAATTCGGAGCCACGCCGCTCTTCACGGTGGAAGAGCTGAGAAGCGCGGACGTATCGCTGGTCCTCTATCCGCTCTCCGCGTTCCGGGCCATGAGCAAGGCCGCGCTCGCGGTCTATGGTGCGATCCGGAAAGAGGGAACGCAGAAGAACGTGGTCGACATGATGCAGACCCGCGCCGACCTCTACGACTATCTCGGCTACCATGCCTTTGAACAAAAACTCGATGCGATGTTTTCCAAGGAGGACAAATCATGAGCTCAAATACCGGCGCCACACTGACGGCTGAACCCGCTGCCCCGAAAGTAAAGAAATCGGTCGCCCTGTCCGGAGTGATCGCGGGCAATTCCGCGGTCTGCACCGTGGGACGGACCGGGAACGACCTGCACTACCGGGGATACGAGATCGTCGAGCTGGCCAGACAATCGACCTTTGAAGAGGTCGCCTATCTCCTCATCCACGGCGACCTGCCGACGGAGTCGCAGTTAAAGGACTATAAGAAGAAGCTGAAAAAGCTGCGCGGCGTGCCCGCCCAGGTCAAGGCGGTCCTGGAGCAGATCCCCGCGGCGACCCATCCCATGGATGTGATGCGCACTGCCTGCTCCTATCTCGGCACGGTCCTCCCTGAAAAGGACGACCAGAACGTGCAGGGCGCCCGCGACATCATCGACCGCCTGATCGCGTCTTTCGGCTCCATGCTGCATCTACTGGTGGCACTTCACCCAGAACGGCCGCAGGATCGACGTGGAAACGGACGACGAAACTGTAGCCGGCCACTTCCTGCACCTCCTGCACGGGAAGAAGCCTTCCCCGCTCCATGAACGGGCGCTGGACCAGTCCCTGATCCTTTACGCGGAACACGAGTTCACGGCCTCCACCTTCACTGCCCGCGTGATCGCGGGCACGCTTTCCGATTGCTTATTCGGCGATCACCGGCGCCATCGGCGCCCTTCGCGGCCCGAAGCACGGCGGCGCGAACGAGGCTGCCCACGAGATCCAGCGGCGGTACCGCACGCCGGAGGAGGCCGAGGCGGACATCATGGCCCGCGTTGCCCGCAAGGAGATCATCATCGGCTTCGGCCACCCGGTATACACCGTAAGCGACCCGAGGAACGAGACGATCAAGGCGATCGCGAAAGGGCTTTGCGAAGAGGGCGACAACATGAACCTCTGGAACGTCGCCGACCGGATCGAAGCAGTCATGAAGCGGGAGAAGAACATGTTCTCGAACCTCGACTGGTATTCCGCCGTGACCTACCACATGCTGGGAGTTCCCACGTCCCTGTTTACGCCGATCTTTGTCATCTCCCGGACGACCGGCTGGGGAGCGCACGTCATCGAGCAGAGGATGGACAACAAGATCATCCGGCCGTCGGCGAACTACACCGGCCCTGATGACCGGGTGTATGTGCAGATCAAGGAGAGGAAGTAAGACCGAGGGGCAAGGAGCAAGGGGCAAGGAAATCCAAACCTTGCTACTTGCTACTTGCCACCTTGCTCCATGCCACTTGCTACTTGTCGCCTGCGACAGATGCCGTAACCACCCTCGAAAGGAAAAAACTTACTCATGAGCTCTCCCATTTCGAACGTCCGCCCCGATCCTGACAAGGTGCTGGTCGATATTGCCGAGTACGTGGTCAATTATAAGATCAGCTCCGATGAAGCCTACGAGACGGCGCGGTACTGCCTCATCGACACCCTGGGCTGCGGCATCGAGGCCCTCGGCTACCCGGCTTGCACGAAGCTTCTGGGGCCGCGTCGTCCCGGGCACCATCGTCCCGAACGGGGCGAAGGTCCCGGGCACGCAGTTCCAGCTCGATCCGGTCCAGGCGGCCTTCAACATCGGCGCCATGGTCCGGTGGCTCGATTTCAACGATACCTGGCTTGCCGCGGAGTGGGGCCATCCCTCGGACAACCTCGGGGGCATCCTCGCAACCGCCGACTGGCTTTCGCGCACGCGCGTCGCAAACGGGAAAAAGCCGCTTGTGATGAGAGACCGTGCTCGAGGCCATGATCAAGGCCCATGAGATCCAGGGCGTGCATGGCGCTCGAGAACGCGTTCAACCGCGTGGGCCTGGACCATGTCGTTCTCGTCAAGGTCGCCTCCGCCGCGGTCTGCGCATGGCTCATGGCGGGACGAAGGAAGAGATCATCAATGCCGTGTCCCAGGCCTTCGTGGACGGCCAGTCGCTCCGCACCTACCGCCACGCGCCGAACACGGGCTCGCGCAAGTCCTGGGCCGCGGGCGACGCAACGAGCACGGGCCGTGCGGCTCGCGCTGTTCTCCCTCAAGGGGGAGATGGGCATCCCGGGCGTGCTCACGGCAAAGGGCTGGGGCTTCTACGACGTCCTGTTCAAGGGGAAGGAATTCAGATTCCAGCGGCCCTACGGCTCTTACGTGATGGAGCACGTGCTCTTCAAGATCTCCTTCCCCGCGGAGTTCCATTCCCAGACCGCGGTGGAATGCGCCATGACCCTGCATGAAAAGCTCAAGGACATGGGCAGGACCGCCGAGGACATCAAAAAGATCACGATCCGCACCCACGAGGCCGCGATCCGCATCATCGACAAGAAGGGGCCCTTGAACAATCCCGCGGACCGCGACCACTGCATCCAGTACATGGTCGCCGTGCCGCTCATCTTCGGCAGGCTCACGGCCGCGGACTACGAGGACAACGTGGCCGCCGACCCGCGGATCGACGCCCTTCGCGATAAGATCCAGTGCGTCGAAGACCCTCAGTTCACGAAAGACTACCATGATCCGGAAAAGCGTTCGATCGCCAACGGCCTGACCGTGGAACTCTCCGACGGGACCGTGCTGCCGGAAGTGCTCGTGGAATATCCCATCGGCCACCGCCGCCGCCGCAAGGAAGGAATGCCCTTCCTGGTCGAAAAGTTCAAGACCAACCTCGCCCGCCGCTTCCCGGCAAAACAGCAGAAGGCGATCCTCGATGTCAGCCTTGACCGGCAGAAACTGGAAGCGATGCCGGTCAATGAGTATGTCGATCTGTATGTGATATAAGATATAATACTCAAGTCGTCATTCCCGCGAAGGCGAGGAATCGAGGTGACGATTGGTATGAAAGACGAAGACTCTGCGCTTCGATAGACTCATCCGCGACCTGACGTTTCTTTTGTAAGTGGTAGTCTGGACTATGTATCATTCAGAAAGAAATGACTCACAACCTCTTTGACACGCTTCGGGAATTCGACCCCGGCAGCGGGAAGAAGGCGAAGCTCTATTCCCTGCCCGCACTCGGGCAGAGGGGGATCGGGAACATCTCCCGTCTGCCGGTCTCGATCCGAATCGTGCTCGAATCGGTCCTGCGCAACTGCGACGGCAGGAAGATCACGGAGGACCATGTCAGGCGGCTTGCATCCTGGGACCCTGTTGCCCGCCGCACGGATGAGATACCCTTTGTTGTCGCACGCATCCTCCTGCAGGACTTTACCGGCGTCCCCTTGCTGTGCGACCTCGCCGCCATGCGAAGCGCCGCCCACAGGCTGGGCAAGGACCCCCGCATCATCGAGCCCCTCGTTCCTGTCGACCTCGTTATTGACCACTCGGTTCAGATCGATTCCTACGGCGAACCCGACTCCCTCCGGAAAAACATGGAGATGGAGTTCAAAAGAAACAGGGAGCGCTACGAGTTCCTGAAGTGGGGCATGAACGCTTTCAAGACCTTCAAGGTCGTGCCGCCCGGCATCGGCATCGTGCACCAGGTCAATCTGGAATATCTTGCGCGGGGCGTGCATGAAACGAACGGCCTGTACTACCCCGATACCCTCGTCGGCACCGACAGCCACACCACGATGATCAACGGCATCGGCGTTGTCGGTTGGGGCGTGGGCGGGATCGAGGCTGAGGCCGGTATGCTCGGCCAGCCTTTGTACTTCCTCACCCCTGATGTCGTCGGCGTGAACCTCAAGGGAAAACTCAAGGAAGGGGTGACGGCAACCGACCTGGTGCTGACGATCACCGAGATGCTGCGGAAGGAAAAGGTGGTCGGCGCTTTTGTCGAGTTCTTCGGAGAAGGCGTTACGTTGCTGAGTGTGCCCGACCGGGCCACGGTCGCCAACATGGCGCCGGAATACGGCGCGACCATGGGATTTTTCCCCGTGGACGATGTTACGATGGAATATTTCCGCGCGAGCGGCCGCACGGAGGACGAGATCGCCGCGTTCCAGGCATACTTTAAGTGCCAGGAGATGTTCGGCGTCCCCAGGGCCGGCGATATCGATTACTCGCGGACCATTGAACTGGACCTCTCCCGGGTCAAGCCTTCCGTTGCCGGGCCGAAGCGTCCCCAGGACCGGATTGAACTGCCGAGGCTCAAAGAGAAGTTCGCAGAGCTCTTCGTCAAGCCGGTGGCTGAGAACGGCTTTGCAAAGAAGGCCGAAGACCTCGCTAAACGCGTAAAGACGAAAGACGGCAGAGACATCGGCTCCGGTGACGTCATCATCGCCGCGATCACCTCCTGCACGAACACCTCCAACCCGGCAGTCCTTCTCGCCGCGGGTCTGCTTGCGAAAAAGGCGGTGGAAAGAGGCCTCAGGGTAAATAAAAAAATAAAGACCTCTCTTGCCCCGGGATCCCGCGTGGTGACCGAATATCTTCAGAAGGCCGGCCTGCTTTCCTCGCTGGAAGAGCTCGGTTTCTCCGTTGCCGCCTACGGCTGCACCACCTGCATCGGCAACTCCGGTCCCCTGGATGAGGGCATCGAGGAAACCATTGTCGGGAACGATCTTGTCTGCGCTGCGGTGCTTTCGGGCAACCGGAACTTTGAGGCGAGGATCCATCCGAACCTGCGCGCGAATTTTTTGATGAGCCCGCCGCTCGTTGTCGCCTTTGCCATTTCCGGAACCGTGCTCTGGAACCCCGAGCAGCGAGCCCCTCGGCATCGACCGGGACGGAAAGACGGTCTATCTCCGGGACATATGGCCCGACGGCTGCCGAGATCGCTTCGATGATGAAGTACGCCGCTATGCCGGAGACGTACCAGCGCCTCTACGAGAATCTTACGAGAGGCCACGAGCTCTGGAACAGCATAGCATCGGCATCGGGCGAGTTCTATTCCTGGCCGAAGTCCACCTATATCGCAGAACCCCCGTTCTTCGGAGATTTTACTTGCGACCGGGCGAGGTCGGTGGTATTATGAACGCGCGGGCGCTCGCCATCTTCGGCGACTCGCTCACGACGGACCATATCAGCCCCGCGGGCTCCATCAGGGAGACTGTTCCTGCCGGGATGTATCTGATCCAGAACGGCGTGGCCAGAACGGACTTCCAGAGCTACGGCACGCGCCGCGGCAACCACGAGGTCATGATACGAGGGACCTTTGCCAACGTGCGGATCAAGAACCTGATGCTGCCGCCCAAAGCGGACGGAAGCCGCATCGAGGGAGGCCTCACCCTGTTTCAGCCCTCGGCTGAGCAGATGTCCATCTATGATGCCGCGATGAGGTACTCTGCCGAGAAGACGCCGACCATCGTATTCGGCGGAGAGGAATACGGCACGGGCTCGTCAAGGGACTGGGCCGCAAAAGGGACGCGGCTTCTCGGGGTCAAGGCCGTGATCGCCAGGAGCTTCGAGCGAATCCACCGTTCCAACCTTGTGGGCATGGGAGTCCTGCCGCTTCAGTTCAAGGGCAAAGACTCCGTTCAGTCGCTCGGAATCCGGGGCGACGAGGAGTTCGATATCCTGGGAATGGACGACATCAAACCGCAGCAGGAAGCTCTCGCTGATCATCAAAGGGCGGGACGGCAGCCAGAACGGAAGTGAAGCTCCTCTCGCGCATTGACACGCCCGCTGAAGTGGACTATTATCGGCACGGCGGTATTCTTCCCTATGTGCTCAGGGAACTGATCGCAGAAGCATAGAATAATCAGCAAATTTTTTTGGCATTCGGGTCGCAGAAACGTGCACTTTAGAACGAGGGTGAGGCAACTGCTCAGGTCCATCGCCACCAGTACAAGCGGATATAAAACCAAACTGTCATTCCCGCCTGCGCCCAGTGTTTACGAGTGCGATAGCGCGAGTACAGGGTGAATGATTCTATCGGGAATCCATTTTGAATTTAACCTGTCGAAAAGCCAATGGATTCCCGCTTTCGCGGGAATGACGGCCTGAGTAGACGACGAGGTGAGGAGGTTTATCGATGGGAAGGTATGAGGAGCTCTTTCAGAAAAGCATCGAAGACCCCGAAGGATTCTGGGCGGAGGCGGCGGAAGCCATAACCTGGATCAGGTCCTGGCACAAGGTCCTCGATGACGCGAGCAAGCCGTTCTATCGCTGGTTTCCCGGCGCCGAGCTGAACACCTGCTTCAATGCCGTCGACCGGCATGCGATGTTCGGCAGGGCTGACCAGGTCGCGATCATCTACGACAGCCCCGTGACGAACACGATCCAGAAGATCACCTATCGGGAACTCCTCGACCAGGTCTCCCGCTTTGCGGGTGCATTGGCGAATCTGGGCGTCCGGAAGGGCGACACGGTCATCATCTACATGCCGATGATCCCGCAGGCGGCCATCGCCATGCTCGCCTGCGCGCGCCTGGGGGCCGTTCATTCCGTCGTGTTCGGCGGGTTCGCGCCCCATGAGCTCGCGATCAGGATCGACGACGCAAAACCGAAGGTCATCATCACCGCATCGGGCGCCATTGAAGGGAAAAAAACGCTCGAATACAAGCCCATGCTGGACAAGGCGATCGAGGCGGCTTCGCACAAGCCTGAAAAGTGCATTATTTTCCAGCGACCATTCGTGAAGGCCTCTCTCATCGCCGGACGGGACCTGGACTGGGATGAGCTCATGGCAAAGGCCGAGCCCGTCGAATGCACTCCCGTCAAGGCCACCGACCCGCTCTACATCCTGTACACCTCGGGCACCACGGGGAAGCCGAAGGGCGTTGTCCGCGATAACGGCGGCCATGCCGTGGCGCTGCGCTGGAGCATGAGGCATATCTACGGCGTACAGCCGGGAGACGTGTACTGGGCCGCCTCGGACGTGGGATGGGTCGTGGGCCACTCCTACATCGTCTACGGACCTCTCCTCCACGGCTGCACCACGGTCCTCTACGAGGGAAAGCCGGTCGGCACTCCCGATGCCGGCGCGTTCTGGAGGGTGATATCCCAGCACGGGGTCAAGGTGCTCTTCACCGCGCCGACTGCCTTCCGCGCCATCAAGAAGGAAGACCCGAAAGGCGAATTCATCAAGAAGTACGACCTGTCGGGATTCAAAGCCCTTTTTCTTGCCGGCGAGCGCCTCGATCCCGATACCTACCACTGGGCTCATGACCTCTTGAAGAAACCGGTCATCGACCACTGGTGGCAGACCGAGACGGGCTGGCCCATCACGGCGAACTGCATGGGCATAGAGGAATTTCCGATCAAGCCGGGCTCTTCAACCAAACCCGTTCCGGGGTTCAACGTCACGATCCTGGACCCCAATGGAAAACCGGTCGGACCGAAAGTCACCGGCCTGGTTACGATAAAGCTTCCCCTTCCCCCGGGAACGCTTCCCACGCTGTGGCAGGCGGATGCCCGTTTCCTGGAGTCCTACCTCAAGGTATATCCCGGCTACTATTTCACGAGCGACGGGGGCTACATCGACGAGGACGGCTACGTCTTTATCATGGGCCGCGTGGACGACGTGATCAACGTTGCCGGCCACCGTCTCTCCACCGGCGAGATGGAAGAGGTGGTGTCCACGCACAAGGACATCGCCGAATGCGCGGTCATCGGCGTGCATGACGAGCTCAAGGGACAGGTCCCGCTCGGCCTGTGCGTGCTGAAGGCCGGCTCGACCGCGACCGAGCAGGATATCAGGAAGGACCTCTCGCAGATGATCCGCGAAAACATCGGCCCCATCGCCTCGTACAAGGAGACCTGCGTGGTAAAGCGGCTGCCGAAGACCCGTTCGGGGAAGATCCTGCGCGGCACCATGCGAAAGATCGCCGACGGAGAGCCGTACACCGTGCCGTCCACGATCGACGATCCCTCGACCCTGAGCGAGATCGAGGACGCGCTGAAGAAGGCAGGATACGCGCATAAATAAAGCCGGCTGTCATTCCCGAAGCCTGCCCCGGTAAGAATTAAGCCGCGGGTGTAATCGGGCATAGGGTAATGACGTGATGGTATAAGGAAAGCCCATCCCGGATAAGATCATTCGGGGAAGACAAAAATTGCAGGGGGTGACATGAAAACAGGATTCCGGTTCGGCGACTTCGAACTGACCTGGCTGAACGGCGGCAGGTTCGAACTTGACGGCGGCGCCATGTTCGGCGTCGTACCCAAGGTACTGTGGCAGAAGAAATATCCTGCGAATGCGGACAACTGCATCCCTCTCCATGCCTGGCCCATCCTAATAAAAACGCCGCATGCGCTTCTCCTGATCGAATCCGGCCTGGGCAACAAGCTTACGGACAAACAGAAGAAGATCTACCGGGTGCAGGAGGAATGGTCTCTCGAATCGGAGCTGAAACAGCTCGGCCTCAGCCGCGAGGACATCGATTACGTGATCCTGACCCACTACGATTTCGACCACGCCGGAGGCGTGGTCATGCAGGATCGGGACGGAAGGCTTTCTCTCTCCTTTCCGAAGGCGAAACATATCGTGCAGAAGAAGGAATGGGAGGATGTGCTGAACCCCAATATCCGGTCCATTAATACCTACTGGCCGGTGAACAATGAGCTCCTCCGGGGAAGTAAAAACCTGGAACTCGTAGATGGAGAGGTCGGGATCGTTGCCGGCATCAGGGTCAGCCGCACCGGCGGGCACAACGAAGGACACCAGATCGTAAAGATGGAATCGAGAGGCGAGCGTGCATTCCATCTGGGGGACATCCTCCCGACCCACGCACACTTCAACCCCCTCTGGGTCATGGCCTATGATAACTATCCCATGGATTCCATAGCCATGAAGGAAAAGTGGATCAAGACAGCCGTGGCCGAGAACGCGTGGTTCACCTTCTATCATGACGCCTTCGTACTGGCAGCCCGATTCGACGAACAGGGGAACATCAGGGAAAAGTGGGGCATTGGACTCATAACACATTGTTTAGTTTGCTTATTATGCATTTTTAACCCCTACGCTTTGACCAAAAAACAACACAACCAAAATTTAAAGTTGACTTTTCATGGTAAAAGCTGTATCATTGTTATTAATATTGGAAACAAGCCCACAAAAACGTTGTTTTTTGTGGCTTTTTTTATTGAAGCGCGTCACACCTGAAAAGAGGACAAGGCCATCAAACAGAATTTCAAGGAGAAGCAGGAATTAAAAAGAAGTGCTATGCTCGCCTCCGGTCTGGTATCGGAACGGTTGCCGGGAGTATCGAGCATCATATTCCGCATGACCTATTATCATAAGACAGCTGGTCCTGTTCTGATGCAGCGCACGATCAACTTCGTTCCGAGCGACTACGCCTGCTTTCACATGGATTGCATGCGCGAGGAATGCACCAATGGCGGTTTTGACCTGGCCCCCGTGGTCTCCTCGCTCGTTAAGAACCGGAAAAAATCCGTAAAGGGAAATATCTACTGTCACGGTAAGAACGAAAACCTCAGGCATGGTCATGCCAGTATCGCCTATGAGGTGCGTGTCGAATATAGCAGACAATCAAAATAGTTGCTTTTGTTATCCCTTCCCTTCACCTCCCATACCGCCACAACATTTCCGTCCTGTATATCGTATATCGGCGGTCTCATTATCGAATCATCTTATAACTAATCGTCATCCCAAGATCTTTTTCGGGGATATGGTTCAACAGCAGATTCCCGATTAAATTTTCGGTAATGACAGTTATCCGAACCAATTTCATGATGATGTTCTTTCTGGAATGTCGGTGAAAGTACATTTTATCCCCACAAAAAAACCGGTGTTGCATCTGGTATCATAGTTACAGAGCGGAACGCGTTCCTGTATGCAGCGGGAGCATTGATCATGAAGTCGAAAAAACCTTTGCGATTCGTTGTTCATGAACACCGGGCGAGCCGGCTTCATTACGATTTCCGGTTGGAGGTAGGAAGCGTACTCAAGTCCTGGGCAGTGCCCAAGGGCCCCTCGATGAACCCCGGTGACAAGCGGCTCGCGGTCATGGTCCCCGACCATGCCCTGGAATATTTCGATTTTGAGGGCATCATCCCCGAGGGGGAACACGGCGCCGGTCCTGTCGTGATCTGGGATACGGGCGAATTCACCCCCCTGGACGCTGCCGATCCCGAAGAGGGTTTGGCCCTTGGGAGGTTCAGTTTCGATTTGAGGGGGAAAAAACTGAAAGGCGCCTTTGCCATCGCAAGGATGAGGGGGCTCCCGAAAGGAACGGGAAAAGAATGGCTGCTGATGAAAAAGAGCGATGAATACGCCGATCCAAGCTTCACCCTTAAGACCGCACTCACTCCCGATAAGATCAAGACCCTCCAGAAGCGCATTCCTCCCTGTAAAACTGAATAAGTACAACAGACATCCTAAAGGCCGCTGGAATGTCTCTTCACCCTAGCTAAAGCCTGCGGCTGCAAAAATTTAAAGCTTTGTTAATCCACAAGGCAGCCGCACAACCTGCCCGTTTTCAGACAGGCATTGACGAAGTTCTTTCTTTTTTCTTTTTTTTCGTGTAGTATAGTGACCACTTACATTTCTGGGGCACCGAGGTACAACATGAAGCGCCTGTTCATGATCTTCGTGGTAATAATACTTTTTGTCCCGCTTGTCGGCCATGCCCTGACCCTTGAAGAGGGCCTGAAGATTGTCGTGGAGAACGGACGTGACGTCGCCATTGCCCGGTCGGATGAGGACGTGGCCCGTGCATCGGTGTCCCTTGCCCGGTCCCCCTGGCTCCCGCTTGTCGATCTCTACGGACGCGAGACGTGGCTCACGAACCAGCCCGCGGCCAAACTTCCAAACATTTCTCCGGGCGTACCTAACGCAATCCCAACTTCACAGACCCAATTCTTGACCTACGGGATAAAAGCGACCCAGATCCTCTATGATTTCGGAAAGACCTCGTCCTCGATAAGCGCCGCGCAGCATGGTTTAAAGTCCCGGGAGATCGAAACCGACCACATAAAGAGCGAGGCCGCCCTGGACTTCACCATTGCCTATCTCGACTTACTCGAGTCCGAAAAACTTCTCCAGGTTGCTCGGGAGGAAGTGCAGCAGTACGAGGCCCATAAGAAGGATACGGAGTCCCGGTTCGCTGCCGGTGTCATCACGAAGAACGAGGTGCTCCAGGCGGATGTGACGCTTGCAGACTCGCGGCAGCGCGCCGTGACTGCCGAGAACCTCCGGTCGCTCAGGGAATCGAAGATCAACAGCCTTCTTTTGAGGCCCCTCAATGAACAAGTCAAGCCGGAAGAGATCAAGGTGAGCCCTGCAGCCGGTCTTTCGCTCGAAGAGGCGTGGACCAGCGCGGAAGCCACCAGTACCCGGCTCAAGGAAATGGACCAGGCAATCGCGTCCAAAGAGGAAAATATCCGGTCTGTGCAGGCTGAGTATCTGCCGACGTTCTATCTATCGGGCGGGTATGAATATTCGGAGAACAAGTACCTGGTCCATCAGGACAATTGGACCGCCATTGCCGGCGTGAACGTCAACCTTTTCTCCGGAGGGGCAAGCAATTCACGGGCCGGTATGGCAAGAGCGGAACTTCGCTCGCTCAGGCTTTCCCGGGAAAAACTTCTCGACGGCATCCGTCTCGAAGCGAAAGGGGCGTATCTCGACCTTCAAAGCTCCGCGCAGAAGATGGAGGTCACCAAGACCGCGGTCGCGCAAGCAGAAGAGAATCTGAGGCTCCAGAGGCTTCGATACCGGGAAGGCGTCGGTACCGCTACGGACGTACTCGATGCGGTAACGCTCCTGACCACCGCTGAATCGAATTCATGGAAGGCGCTTTACGGGATGAAGCGGGCGGAAGCGGCCCTCCTCAATGCAGCGGGCAAGGACCTCGTGGGCATGTATGGACAATAGGGCAATGTCCAACGGTACAGCAAAACTTTTCGTCATTCCCGCCTGCGCCCAGCGCCTACGAGCCTGTGGCCATTGTCTATGAGTGCGCTGCGCGAATACAGGCCATGCGACAGCGCGAGTGCAGGGTGAATGCTTCAGTCGGGAATCCAGGTTTTTCAATATAAAATGAACTGCAAATACACTGGATTCCGGCTGGAATCATGCCGGAATGACGGAAAAACGAGTATTGATCATTTGATTTTTGTAATTTTCATATTCAGGAGATAGCATGGCAGAAGCAGTAAACAACACAGGAAAAAAGAAAAAGGCCTTCATGATCGTGGGGACGATCGTTGCGATCGGCCTCATCGCCGGCTGGCTCTACAGTAGTTACCGGAAAACGCATGTTTCGACCGACGACGCCTTTGTCGAAGGGAACATTCACACGATTGCGGCCAAGATATACGGGACAGTGAAGGCGATTCATGTGAACGATAACCAGGCCGTGAAGAAGGGAGACCTCCTTCTCGAGATCGACCCCTCGGATTATCATGTCAGGCTTCAGGAAGCGACGTCCGCGCTCGGTGTCGAGAAAGCGAAGCTTGCCGAGGCTGCAACCAGGATCGAGTCTGCGAAGGCCAACCTCGACCTTGCACGCGCCAATCTCAAACTCGCGGAAACCGACAAAATCAGGGCGGAAAAGCTCATCGCGGAACAGGTCATCCCGCAGGAACGGTACGACCGGGCAATGACCGGGTATGATGTTGCACTCGCCCAGCTCAAGGCAGCGGAAGAACAGCTCAGGCAGGCGGAATCGCAAAAGGTCACGCAGGCCTCGACGATCCGCCAAAAAGAGGCCGCGGCAGCTCTTGCTGATATGAATTACGAATACACGAAGATCTATGCCCCGGTGGACGGATATATCACGAGAAGGTCCGTTCAGATCGGGAACCAGATCCAGCCCGGCCAGCCGCTCATGGCACTGGTGTCGCTCAACGATATCTGGATCACGGCAAATTACAAGGAAACAGAGATGGGGAATATCCGTCCGGGCCAGGAAGTGGAAATCAAGGTTGACTCATTTCCCGGCAAGGTCTTCAAAGGAAAAGTGGACAGCATCATGGCAGGGACCGGCGTGTCCTTCTCGCTCTTTCCCGCGGAGAACGCAACCGGCAACTACGTCAAGGTGGTCCAGCGGATACCGGTAAAGATCGCACTCCAAGAAGGCGCGGACAAGGACCATATTCTGCGGATCGGCATGTCCGTTGAACCGACCGTGATCGCGAAATAATGCACAAGACACAAAGCCGCGGCCTCATCGCCTTCACGGTGATGCTGCCGACCTTGATAGAGATTATCGACACGTCCATCGTGAACGTGTCCCTGGACCACATCCGCGGCTCCCTCTCCGCCGGGTATGACGAGGCCACGTGGACCATCACCGCCTATCTCGTCTCGAACGCCATCGTCATTCCCATGGCCGGATGGCTCGCCAAGTTAATCGGCAGGAAAAACTACCAGATCGCGTCCATCGCCCTTTTCACGTTCAGCTCCTTCATGTGCGGCTCGTCGTGGAGTCTATCCAGCCTCGTCTTCTTCCGCGTCCTCCAGGGGATCGGCGGAGGCGGACTCGTGCCCATAAGCCAGTCCATCCTGCTCGAATCATTCCCACGGGAGAAGCACGGCCAGGCCATGGCGATCTTCGGTCTCGGCGCGATGGTTGGGCCCATTGTCGGGCCGCTTCTGGGCGGCTGGATCACCGACACCCTTTCCTGGCGCTGGATTTTTTACATCAATATCCCGATCGGCATCATCGCCATCATCATGAATATCCTCGTGATCAACGACCCGCCGTACATGAAACGCCAGAAGATGAAGATCGACTATTGGGGGCTCCTGTTTCTTTCCGTGGGACTGGGCGCGCTCCAGTTCATGCTCGACAAGGGTGAGAGCGAGGACTGGTTTGAATCGCGCTTGATCCTTACCGTCGGCGTTATCTCCGCTGTTTCGCTCGTCCTGCTCGTGATCAACGAGTACTATTCAGAGCACCCGATCGTGAACCTGAAGCTCTTCCGGGACCGGACCTTCACGAGCGGCGCTACGGTCATGTTTTTCGTGTTCCTGAACCTTTTCGGGAGCATCGTGCTTCTGCCCATCTATCTCCAAATGATGATGGGCTACACATCCTTTTACGCGGGTCTCGTACTGGGCCCCGGCGGCATCGCTACGCTGTTCGCCATGCCGATCGTGGGCAAGTTCATCGGCAGGGTGAACCCCAAGCGGTTCCTCATATTAGGCATCTGCGTCTGCGCCCTCTCCACCTACATGATGTCCCGGTTCAACCTGACGACCGATTTCTGGACCTTTGTCTGGCCCCGCGTCCTCCTCGGCTTCGGCATGGGCATGACGTTCATTCCCCTTACCACGCTCACGCTCTCGCACATCCCCAAAGAGCGGATGACCGAGGCCACGTCGGTCTATAATCTTCTTCGGAACCTGGGCGGAAGTGTGGGCATTGCCTTTACGACCACCATCCTCTCCCGCAGGTCCCAGCTCCATCAAACGCGCCTTGTCGAGCATCTGTCTCCTTTCGACCCTTCCTACTCCATCTACCGGGACAAGATCGCTTCGTTCCTCGGGACAAAGGGCCTGCCAGCAGCCGGCGCCGACGGCATGATGTACCGGGAGCTCATCCGCCAGTCCACAACCCTCGCCTTCACCGACGCGTTTCTGATCATCTGCATCCTCATCCTCTCCGTGCTTCCGCTCGTCCTCATCATGCAGTGGCAAAAGGCGCCCGGCACCGGGGGACCGCCGGTGGATGTGCATTGAGGATATCCGGAATAAACCGGCATACTTTTTCCTTATTTTCATCATTAACAGTCAATAAGTACGATTTTTTAGTTGCCCGATAAAAAAAACTGAGATAAATTTTAAATAGAAGCAGAAAACCTCAGATGACCATTCCGGGATGTCTCGTACATCCCATGTGGAGGTGTCGACATGAAATACGGAGAAAACTTCAATATCGACAAAATCACATCCAGTCTGCAGAGAGGGATCAAACAGGGTGTAGGGGCAGTGAAAAAAAGCGCGATGGTCGTCAAGGACACGACCGGACAAATAACCCGGCAAGGTGTGCGGCAACTGACAGCGCTTCCGAAAAAATCAAAGGAAACGCTCAAGAAAGTATTCAGAAAAGTCGCTTAACCTTCCGGGGAAAGGTCAAGACAAGAACCTCATCAAAGGGGGGCTGAAGAGAATTTCTCCTTCAGCCCCCTTTTTTTCGCAGCACTTTGAGCAATGATGTTTACCCACCTGATCGGTTAATATTTTCGTCTGAATTCGCGTTCTCTCACGGCCGTGCTGTTCGAAGCGCTTCGGAGAATTTCGGGAGGGAGCGCTCGATCATATCATCATTTGCAGTCAGGGAAATGCGGATGTATCCGGGGAGGTCCATAAGCGTCCCCGGGATGCAGAAGACGCCGTTATCGGCGAGCCGCTTCGTGAAGGCGATATCGTCTTTCATCGGCGATTTCACGAGTACGTAAAATGTTCCCTCGGGGTTAGATGTCTCGTACCCCATAGTGCGAAGCGCCGTCACCACCCGGTCCCTCCTCTTTTGGAGATGGTTGATGTCGACGGAGATCCGGTCGAGGTCGGCCAGTGCGTGCTGTAAAAGAGCGTTCGGAAAGGCCCATCCGTTCAGCATCTGAAACCCCTCGATCGCTTTTCTTATTTCGTTTTTCTCGTGCATTCCCGGCGGCAGCGCGATAAAGCCTATCCTCTGGCCTGGCGTAAGAAGCACCTTGCCGTAGGTATAAACAAGGAACGTGTCCGCATAGAACTCGGTCGGGCTGTGGAACTTCCTGTTGTCGAAGACGATCCTGCTGTAAGACTCATCGGAGACGATGTGGATCGTCCGTCCGTAGCGTTTCCCCGAGGCTGTCAAAAGTACGGCAAGACGTTTAAGAGTATCCGGAGAGTAGATCTTTCCCGTGGGGTTGTGCGGTGAATTTATGATCACGACGCGCGTTTTTTCCGTGATGGCCTTCTCCAGCGCAACAAAATCGAGGTCGTAGGTCTGTTGATCGACCTTCACCCGCACAGGCGTTCCGCCGGCGATGAGGATCATACTCTCATACTGGAACCACGGCGGGCTCATGAATATCGCTTCGTCTCCGGGACCTATGATCGTTTCGAAAACAACGTGCAGCCCGGCCGTGGCCCCGTTGGTCAGAAAGATGTCTTTCTCTTCGAAATCTATCCCGCGCCACGCCTTCAGGGATTTGGCCAGAACCGTGCGCGGGCCCGGCTCATTCATTTTATATGCGTACCAGCGGTCGTTTTGCGGTGTTACCTTGTCGGCGAGCGCTTCCACAAAACCCGGCGGTGGGACATCATGAGGGTTTCCGATGGTGAAGTCGCATACCCCGGGCTCGGTCAGGCGGTAAAACCAGCCGGATTCCTCGATGTAGCGCTGGAGCGGTTCGACCGCTGCAAGCGCGGCCCTGGTACGCGCCGGAAAAATGTTTTTTATCATCGCAATCTCCTTTGTTCATTCCGTTTGATGCTGATGAGGTCAAGCGCCGACCGCATAAGCTCTTGATATATTGTAATCGATTTTATCTTACTCCGCTCGTTGGTAAATCACAATTATTGCCATTCATTGACCCCGACGGAAAACGTGATAAAGTTAAAGGGAAGACGAATGTCAGCGCGATTATAATCATGAGCTGAAGGTCTTTCTTCTCTCATCAAGATAATTCCTATCCAGGAGGCGGAATGACGTCCGATAAACCAGAGGGGATTCTTCATTCCCTTGCAGGCGCTCCTTCGGGATTCACGACCCGTCCCGTGGTCATGGGCACACACGGCATGGTTACGAGCGGTCATTATCTTGCGAGCCGCCTCGGGCTTAAGATCCTCGAACAGGGCGGTAACGCAGTTGACGCCGGCGTGGCAATGGGATTTGCCCTTTCCGTACTGGAACCCTACCTCTACGGAATCGGCGGTGAAGTTCCGATCCTTGTCTACCTTGCCGGAGAGCGGCGAGTCGTAAGCCTCTCCGGCCAGGGACCGGCGCCGCGTGCGGCCACGATCGAATGGTTCAAAGGCCGCGGCATCGATGTGATCCCGGGAGATGGGCTATTGGCAGCGACGGTGCCGGCCGCGGTCGAGACGTGGATTTTCGCATTGTCCCGCTTCGGAACCATGAGCCTTGCACAGGTTCTGGACGACGTGATTGAGCTCGCAGATCATGGTTTCCCGATGTACCAGAGCCTTCAGTCGGCCATCCTGTATAACGCGGACCGTTTCCGCGAGGAATGGCCGACCACGGCGGCGGTTTATCTCCCCGGTGGCTCGGTTCCGGGGATTGGGAGCCGGCTCGTACAAACCGATCTGGCGCGCACATTGAAGAGGCTTGTTGAGGCGGAGAGCCGTGCTTTGAAGCAAGGGCGCAGTGAGGCGCTTCATGCCGCACGAGACGAATTTTATCAGGGAGCTATTGCGGAAGAGATAGTAAAATTTGCGCAGGAAAACGAATTTCCCGACGCATCAGGCAGGTCCAACCGGGGCCTGCTTAGCCGAGAGGATCTGCGGAATTATTCCGCCCGCATCGAAGGGCCGGTTTCAACTGCCTATCACGGATATGACGTCTTCAAGTGCGGCCCCTGGACCCAGGGCCCTGTTTTTTTGCAGCAGCTCAATTTGCTCGAAGGATACGATCTTGCCGGCCTGGGACATAATTCCCCTGCCTATATTCACCTTGTTACGGAAGCAGCGAAGCTTGCCTTTGCGGACCGGGAACTGTACTACGGAGACCCGGATTTCGTGTCGGTGCCGCTTGGTAAGCTCTTGTCAAAAGAATACGCGGCCGAGCGGCGCCTTCTGATCGATCCCGACCGCGCCTCCGTGGAACTGCGTCCCGGCAGCGCTGCCCCATCCGGGCCGCTGGAACGAAAAGAACGTCCTCTGGCTTCTCCCGGGGACACGACCCACCTTGACGTCGTTGACCGGTGGGGCAACATGCTCTCCGCAACGCCGAGCGGAGGATGGATTGCAAGTTCTCCTCTCATCAAAGGGCTGGGTTTTCCCCTGGGCACGCGCCTCCAGATGTTCTATCTCGACCCATCCCATGCAAACGCCCTCCTGCCCGGCAAACGGCCGCGCACAACACTCACCCCATCCCTGGTTTTAAAGGACGGCGCCCCCTATCTGGCGTTCGGCACTCCGGGAGGAGATCAGCAGGACCAGTGGTCTCTCCAATTTTTCTTGAATCATATCGATTTCAACATGAACATCCAGGAGGCGGCGGACGCCCCGAACTTCCACACAGCCCACTTCCCCAGCTCGTTCTACCCGCATAACGCGGATCAGGGCAGTCTCATTCTCGAGGGCCGGATTCCCGAAGCAACGCGTGCGGCTCTCCGCAGCAAAGGACACAAGGTAAAGGTAGTGGACGATTGGAGCAACGGCCGCATGCTCGCGGTCATGCTAGACGCTCGGAACGGCGTACTGTCTGCAGCCGCATCCGCACGCCGGGAGACGGGTTACGCGATGGGATGGTGAAAGGATTGGCTTGAGGCGTCAACTGCCATCTCACCCCACAGAGTGGAAGGCAATAGAATGAAAATGGACTTCTCTGATTATCTCTCTGTCTTTTAAAAACCCCTGCCCAGCTTGCCTCGTAGCCTAACTTCGTTTTTTCGTAAGACTCAGGCCACTGTCTTTTTAAAGCTGGAGTCGTGAAAGACCGGTTTCTTACCCATGCCGGCAACAACGAGAGCCTGGTGAAATTCAGGTGAGCAATGTCGAGCATGTGATTCCAGTGCATAGCCATGTGACACCTCCTTTCGGTATGCCGTGTTTATCCTGCTGTATCAACAAGCAATACTCTGTGCCGCCATAATCGTGGAGGGCGAAAGTATGATAAATCATCAGTTTGCGAATATGAGCAAAAACTGTAAAGCGTGATATGACCCAATATAAACTGCGCATTTTGAATTGTTGGGTGATAAATGACCGAAGCGAACTGGATGCTTAGACTTTTGATTGCAGGATGTTTCAATTAAAATTAAGAAGAATCTTGGTTTGCGAAAATGAATACTGAGGGGTTCAGGGGAATGTAAAAAGAGTGACGTTCTTTTTGCTCAATTCTTATACGGACTCTTTGAGTTTCTCTTCTTCCTGATATCCGCCTCCGGCAGATTAAAGTACCCGATCGTCAGGTTCGGAAACTCTTCTTTCAGCATTCCCACCAGGTTCTTCACCCCGATGGCTTTTCCTTCGGGTCTTTTCACGGCATTGAGGTAGAGAGAAGGATCGAGTGAAAGGTTTCTCATCTGGACCTGGTCGATTCCTGTCTCGGCGATCAGGTTCTTAAGCTTCTCCACTTCCTCTTCCCGGTCGGTGTACCCCGGGAAGACAAGATAATTGATGCTTGTAAAAAGCCCGATCTTTTTGGCGGTCCTGACCGAATCCATGACATCTTCAAACTTGTATCCCTTTGGCCGGTAATATTGATTATACCGGTCGCGGTCAGGAGAATTCATGCTGATCCTGATGCTGTCCAGCCCCACATCCCGTATTTCCTTGATCCGATCCGAAGAGAAGCCGTTTGTGTTTAAGTTTACGATACCGCGCGAGGTGGCATCACGCATGAGCTTGACCGCTTTCACAAGTGTCTTCGACTGTATAAGCGGCTCGCCCTCACAACCCTGTCCGAAGCTCACGATGGCGTCCTCGGCATTCGCAAGGTGAGGGACGGCCGCCTCGGCGATCTCCTCGGGCGTGGGGACAAATTGTATCCGGTCTTGCGATGCCGGGCACTCTCCTTCCTGGAGCGAGAGGCATCCGATGCAGCGGGCATTGCAGGAAGGAGATGTCGGAAGCGGCGCCTCCCATCGGCCGACGAAGATGTTCTTTGCCGCGAAGCAGTGATAGAACATGGCACACTTCTCGAGATGCTTGAGGAGCCGGTTTTTGGGATACTTGGCAAGCTTCTTCTTCACGATCGGACCGATGATATCATCGTCGTGCAGCCTCGGATCGGCCTTCTTCATCCATGCAACCTGGACAGCCGCCGCGTAAAAGTCTTCCTTGTACCAGGCAACGGCGGTATAGGACCAGAGCGGCAGGAGGGGGTCAGACCGAAATTCTTCATAAGCGGGCAGATACGTCCTCGTATATCCCGGCGGAAGGAACGCCGATACCGCATACACGCCGTCAACGACTGCAACGCCGCCTTTTTTATTGAATCCGATCGGCCGCCCCTTTGGAATGAAAAAGAACTTGCTCCCTTCCGGAAGCGGTATCAGGTCATCTGGCGAGAGCGGGAGAAAATCGCCGCCGGACATGCCGCCTGCGACATACCGCGGATCATCGTAGATCTCGCCAGCTTCGTCCGCTATCAGCAGGACGGGATAATCCTGGTTTTTCTTTTCTACGCTTATCTTTTTTCTTGTCTTGACCATGGCACCCGATGATTGCAATGTTTATCCGGAGCGGGATTCTACAGTTGCTTCTTCAGAGTGACGGGCAAAGGTCCTCAGGACGGCTGACCCGGCTTCCGTTCAACAGGCTCTTATAACATCTATATCGGCAATTATCAATACAAACTTCACATGGAATGAGGTGAACTCATCCTGTCATACGCGGGCTGCTTGACGGCGGGCAGGCCCGGCAGGTGAACTCACGGGGTACGGTACGAATTGACAAAGAGCTCGATTTGCGACTATATTTCAAAGTGGAGCGTGCATCACATTGACCTGCCTCAAGGAGCGGCGTTGCGATGAAAGATCAGGACATACCCGTTACAACCGCTGTCCGGGCCCTTCGGGCAGCCGGAGTTGTCTTCGTCCCGCATCTCTACGATTATGTCGAGCACGGCGGGACGAAACACGCGGCACAGTCCCTCGGCGTGGACGAGCACGCGGTCGTGAAGACCCTGGTCATGGAGACCCGGGAGACGCGCGGGAAGAAGGCCTTCCTCGTACTCATGCACGGAGACCGGGAGGTATCGACCAAACAACTGGCGCGCCTCCTGGATGTGAAAGCCGTGTCTCCCGCGAGCGAAGCGGATGTCGAAAAAAGCACGGGCTTCATCCCGGGCGGAGTAAGTCCCTTCGGCACGCGCACGCCTCTCGCGGTCTATGTCGAAGAAACCATTCTCGGCCTGGATAAGATCTACATTAACGGCGGAAAACGCGGGTTCCAGGCCGAGATTTCACCGAAAGAGCTTGTCAGGGTTCTCGGCGCCATCCCGGTAAGGGTCGCCATTGAAAGGCGGGGCTAACGATGCCCGGATATGTCGCATTTCTCCGCGCCATCAATGTGGGCGGCCATGTCGTCACAATGGACCGGCTTCGCAAGCTGTTCGAAACGCTGCCTGTTGCCAGCGTGAAAACCTTCATCGCGAGCGGGAACGTGATATTCGAAAGCAGCGCTGAAAATACGAAGGGCCTGGAGGCAAGGATCGAAGGACTTCTTTCCGAGGCGCTCGGTTATGAAGTCGCGGCATTTCTCCGCACCGATGACGAGGTGACGGCGATCGCGAGCTATCAGCCTTTCCGGGAAGAGGAAATAAAGAAGGCCGGTGCGTTCGTAGTCGGGTTTCTGCACAAGCCTCTTGATAAGAACGCACAAAAAGTCTTGATGGGATTCAAAAGCGATATCGATGATTTCCATCTGAAAAACCGGGAAATCTACTGGTTGTGCAAAAAGAGGCAGAGCGAATCGAAATTCAGCAATACCGCATTCGAAAAGGCGCTGGGGCTGCGCTCCACGTTCCGGGGGATGAATACCATTAAAAATCTGGCAAAGAAACTCGGACAGAAAACACCCTGATAACGAACGTATTCAAAGGTGCGCATCGGTCCGACTAAGGTCCGTCCACCCCTGTAATACGACAATCGATCGGTGCTATACTCTTATTATCCTATGATTTGTCACGCTGCCGGGCCGGCGGACCTCGCCGGGACCCGGGCAACACGGGTACCATAAAAGGAGGAGGTTGGCATGAAAACGAAAAAAGAAGAGTATATCGACAAGATGGCGAAGCAGCTTAAGGAGTGGTCGTCCGGGATAGACGAGCTTGAAAACCGCGTTGCCAAGACCTCGTCCGAGGTGAAGGCCGGCTATGAGACACTCGTCAAGGATACGAAGAAAAAACGCGACGCGCTGTCGCACAAGCTTCACGAGCTCGGAGAAACGGGCGGCGATGCCTGGGACGCTGTGAAAACGGGTGTTGAAGCAGCCTCCAAGGAACTGAAGCACGCGATCGACGCTGCGCGGAAAAAATTCAAGTAAGCTTCTTAGGTTCACTGCGGCGCGATTTTATGAAAAGTCACCACGGTCCGGGATACCTATTTACAGTCTCAAAATAATAACGACATTATGTCATTCCCGCAGTGATCTGAGCGGGAATCCACTTTCTTCACGTCAAAATGGATCCCCGATAAAGGCATTCGGGGATGACGTACTTTTTGCATATGAATTTATGTGGATACTATTTTGAGACCATTAATAATTGCCTTTGCCTCTCTCTTGCGTGTCATTCTATTTAAGAGGACATGAACATAGACCTCATCCCGATGGGTTGATATCTACGCTTCCCGGCGAATTATACTGCCCGAATTACTCAGCGGTTGCCATAGGACAATGAACAATAAACTATTTACAATTTTTGCCGCAACAATTTCCGCGGTTGCTTTGGGATTCTGGTTTGTTCTGCAGCCGGATCGAGCATTGGTAAATGAATCCCTTCACAGCACCACGGAAGCCGTAGAATCGATTTCGGTAATTCTTTTGGCGCTCTTCCTGCTCGACTGGAAGGAAGGCGAGGCTGCCGGTAACAGCGCTTTGCTTGCCCTGGGATTTCTTGCAATGGGCATTCTGAACGCGGCACATGCGGCTTCAAGTACGGGAAATCAGTTTGTCTTCCTGAGGGCGGCGGGAAGTTTGGCGGGCGGGCTCGGGTTCGGCATGGTCTGGCTGCCTGCGCGGTACAAGGCCCTCTTTGACAGAACGTGGCTGCTCTGGTCCGTCATAACAGTCTCGCTCATCGTATGCGTGGTCGCCTTTCTTTTTCCTGCGGCATTGCCCGCGATGCTGCACGGGACCCGGTTCACCATTTCTGCCGTTACCCTCAACCTCCTCGCCGGCTTGCTCTTCGTTGCCGGCGCTGCGCGCATCATGATCGCCCTGCATCATTCAAATGCCCTCGAAGATCAGCTGTTCAGCCTGATCGGGATGTTCTTCGGTCTTTCAGGTTTGACGTTTCAATACGCGATGCTGTGGTCGGATGCCTGGTGGTACTGGCATGTATTGCGGCTCATCGGCTCGCTGCTGGTTCTGGGCTTATTGATTCATCGGCATCTGCAGACGGTCGCCGCTCTGAAAACTTCCCTTCTTGAACGCAATAAGGCGGAAATTTCGCTCAGACGTTCCTATGAGCTCACGAAGACCGTCATCGACAGCATGCACGACGCGATTTCGCTCCTCGACGTCCGCAATTTCAGAATCATCGGGGTAAACAATGCTTTCCTGAGGGAATACGGGTATTCCGACGAGACGGAGATAGTGGGAAAACACTGCTACGAGATAACCCATCGACGGCCCGATGTCTGCGCCCTCCCCGGACGACATATGCCCGCTTGCAGAGACCGTAAGGACGGGAGAGCACTGTGCAGCGGATCATGTACATTACGGCAGCCAGGGAGACAAGAAGTTCGTAGAGGTCTCGACCTCGCCCATAAAGGACGAGAACGGGAAGGTTGATACAGGTGGTTCATGTCTCAAGAGACATCACCGAGCGCAAGCGGGCGGAAGAGGAGCGGGAGCTGCTGCTTTCGGATATCGCGCGCTCCAATAAGGACCTCGAACAGTTCGCCTATGTCGCTTCTCACGACCTTAAGGAACCGCTGCGAATGGTGTCGACGTACGTCCAGCGTCTGGAGAAGAAGTACAAGGGGCAATTGGATGAGAAGGCGGATAAATACATCGGGTTTGCCGTTGAGGGAGTCGAACGGATGGAGAAGCTCATCGAAGGCCTGCTCGCGTATTCACGCATAGCCCGGGGCGCCGCGCAATTTGGTCCGGTTGATTCCAACACTATATTCTCTCTGGCCGTTACCAATCTTTCCGCTTCCATTCACGAATGCCAGGCCGTGGTCACCAAGGAGGATCTGCCCATCGTTCTGGGCGATGAAACCCAGCTTCTCCAATTATTTCAAAATCTCATCGCTAACGCCGTCAAGTACCGGAAACCCCGGACACCGCCGCAGGTACATGTCTCTTCGGCACGAGAAGGAAGCCGCTATATCTTCTCGGTTCGGGATAACGGCATAGGCATTGATTCGAAAAATTATGACCGGATATTCCAGATCTTCCAGAGGCTTCATTCGCACGAGCAATATGCCGGGGCCGGCATAGGGCTTGCTGTCTGCAAACGTATCGTGGAGCGGCACGATGGCCGCATCTGGATCGAATCGGTTCCCGGAACGGGGTCTACATTCTTTTTCACGATTCCGGCGAGCCCGGAACGGTAAAATAGAACGCGGCGCCTTTGCCCTTTTCGCCTTCGGCCCAGACCCTGCCGCCGTGGCGGGTGATGATCCTTTTTACCGTGGCCAGGCCGATGCCCGTTCCCTGGAACTCCTTGTCGCTGTGGAGGCGATGGAAGGCCTCGAACACTCTGTCTGCCTGTTCGTTCTCAAAGCCCGCGCCGTTGTCCCGCACGAAAAAGATCTTTTCGCTGTTCCGTCCCATGGCGCCGAACTCGATCAGCGCTTCCTTTTGCCTGCCCGTGAATTTCCAGGCGTTGGAAAGAAGGTTTTGCATCGCGGCCCGGAGAAGGACCGCGTCGCCCATTACATCCACGCCGTCTTCAATTTTGAACGTAACCGCGCGGTCCGGGGCCGAGTGCTTCAGCCCTGCGGCTATTTCATCGGCCAGGCGGCTCAAGCTCACAAGCTCCCGAGTAAGACCGGTTTTCGACAGCCGGGAAAATTCGATCAGCGCCTTGATGAGTTTTTCCATCCGCACCGCTTCGAGCGAGATAATGCCAGTATATTTCGCGCGTTTCTCCCGGAGCTTTTCCTCGGGTAGTTCCGCGATCAGGTGGTTAAAGCCGCCGATTGTCGCGAGGGGGGAGCGGAGATCGTGGGAAACCGACGCGGCGAACGTCTCCAGCTCCCTGTTGGCTGCTTCGAGTTCGTCCGTCCGGGAAAGAAGGTTCCGATTGAGCATGACAACCTCTTGTTCAGCCTTGTCGCGCTGCACAATGGCCTGTCGCAGCCGTCCGGAGCCGAACAGGATACTGCCGAGGCCCCCCATCCAGAGAAAAGCGATGCTCAGGCTGTTTACAATAATATTTTGTCGGGCGATCCGGCGCAGGGGCTCCATGAGCACGGAAACGCTGATGCCGCCCCTGATATCGCCGACCCGGTAGCCCTGCTTCTGGTGACAGCCCAGGCATTCCTGCTTCGTGATGAGCGGCTTCATCAGCCGCAGATAGGACACCCCGTTTATCAGCTCCACAGCGCTTTCTTCTTCCCGGCCTTTTTCAAAAGCCCGAAGCGATACCGCTTCCCAGGGGTCGGGCCGGTTTTCCGGCCGTACAGGGCGGAGACTGGTGATATGTCCTTTTACGCCGTATTCTTCCGCAGCAAGCTCAAAGATAAGACGGGTCATATAGGCGGGATTAACCTGAGTGAGCACTTTCCCGGTTGTTGTCGTCACGTCACGGCCGGGAGAATCGCCAAGATAGGGGTTTGGGGGAATGCCCTTCTCCACCTCGGCATAGATCGGCCCGTATTTGGCGTTCCAGTGCCGGAAGATGACATCCCGTTGGATAATGCTCTCAGCCTCGCCCAATGCCGTTGCCGTGGCCTGGTGCCATTCCTGCCGTGCATCGAGCGCGATGAGGGCACAAGCTATAAGGGTCCACCCCGCAGCAAGGCCCCAGGTATAGCGTTTGAGCAAAACCTTACGGGACTTTTTCGCCACTCCGTTATTCATGATCGTTCCACCAGACCACAAGTATTTCTCGATCGGGAACGCCTTCATGTGCACGTTGTTGCACCGGGGATGCTACTATCATTAAAGCACCGCGTCATGAGAAAAGCAACCGAGCGGACTGAAACTCTCTCGATGATTTTAATCAGGAAGCGCCGGAAGGCCTTCTCTTATCCCCGCTCTGTCCCGGTGTCCGCTAAAAGCTTGACCTGTCTATTACTTTTTAGTTTATGGTACACTGCATCAGGCGTCTCCATTACCCCTCCCCAGCACCTCTCGTAATACTTTTATCATATTGACATCAGTATAAAGTTGCGCTTTCCTTAAACTGTTGGATGAAATTTCACAGTTTCCTAAAAAAGGAGAATTACCATGGCCAAGCAAGAAAACAAAATGGACATGCAGGAGATCATGGAAATATACAAGAAGGTGGGAACTCCGGGCGATGCTCATAAACTGCTGGCGAAACTGGAGGGAAGCTGGACCACCAGGTCCAGGGGCTGGGAGGAAGGCAAGCCGGCTATGGAATCGATTGGCACGTGCGAGCAAAAGCTGATCCTTGGCGGCCATTACCTTCAGCAGATCTATACCGGCGATATGATGGGAGCGCCATTCACCGGCATCAACCTCCTGGGGTACAATAACCATACCAAGAAGTATGAGTCGGTCTGGCTCGACTCAATGAGCACGGCCATCTACTATTTCGTGGGCAAGGCAAGCGCGGATGGCAAGACCATTACGCAGGAATGCAGCTACGACGACCCGGTTAAAGGCCCCTGCGTCTGGCGCAGTGTGACCAGGATCAAGGACGACAATACCCAGGAGTTTGAGATGTTTATCACCCCCAAGGGCGGTAAGGAAGAGAAGATGATGGAGATGACGGTTACACGAAAGATAGCCGCCGCTCGCAAAGCAGCATAGGGTGAATTGGGCAACGCTTCACAGCCCACAACTTTAAAGGCCGGAGAGAATGCCTCTCCGGCCTTTTTTTCGTCGATTCAGTTCTGATGACAAGCCACGCAAGCGAAGCGTGAATTGAACATGATGATCGGGTGGTCGGGCGCAGCTCCGCCCTTGGGCAATTCCCGCCTAAACTCGGCAACGTTGCGTTCCGCGTTTTTGATTCGATCCTCAAGGATGTCCTTGAACGGCCAGTCTTTGTAGGTTTCGAAATATTTTGCATTTGCATAGACAATTCGGGCTGTTCTCCAGTCTCCGGATTTCACAAGCATGTCTCCCATATTGAGGAAGAAGCCTTCATCATTGTGCGGGGCGATAGAACTGTTCCAGCAAGCACGTTTGGGACCGGTCGCGGTCTGAAGCTTCACATATCGTTCAAATATTGGTTCTGCCCGATTGATGGTTTCACCAGTGCAAGCCTCGAGATTTTTCCACTGCAGCTCGACTGCTTCGGCGTAGCGGGGAGAGTCATGGGGAAGCGAGCTCATTACAAAGCCCATGGTGAAGTAGTTCAATTCAGGCCAGGCTGCAACGCCGTCCTTAAGGAGGAAGTAGCCTTTTCTCCGGAGCTTCTCATCCTTGAACAGATTTCCTTCTGCGGCCGTACAACTGCCGAGGAGTCCCAGCGTCAAGGGGTTTGGATCGAGTCGGTAAGCTTCATCGAAATATCTGCGGCATAGCACGATGTTATCGGTAATCACGGGAGAAATGTGGTCACTTCGATATCTCTCCGCGAGTTGCCAGATGTGGGCAAATGCAATGTGCGAGGCGAGTTCGGGATCGTTCGGATTTTCAAGGTACGCGGCCTGAAGGTCTGTTAAAATACGCGGAATCTCTTCATATTGGCCTGCGTGCAGTGCGCTCATAAACTGTTTGTTCGCCGCAGCCGCTTTCTCGGAACTGGAATGGACGGCTTTTTTGTTAGGCGCGAAAGTGACGGCGAAGAAACCACAACCAGCCTGAATCAGAATCAGAGGCAGCAGCAATATCAGTTTTTTCATAGACCCTCCTTTGCGATGCCGCGGATGGCTGCGCCCTGCGGCGCCCCTTTCGCATAACTTTGATTATAGACGAACCTTATTATAATTGCGACCCAAAGGGGACATTGTGTCTATCTATGCCTTCTGTAGTCATGTTGTTCAGTAGGAAGGAAAGCAACCTTAGAAACAACGTCCCCTGCCTTCCCTCAATGCAAGGAGCGCTACAGCGTCCCCTTCGGGTTCCCTCTTCTATACTTTCGCTAACCCTCGTACGCTTTTGTTAATTTCGCAATATCAAACTTCTTCATTTTGAGAAACGCTTCAGTCACTCTCGCGATCTTCTTCTCGTCTTTTACCTTGAGCATATCGTCCATGATGGTGGGAACAATCTGCCATGAGAGGCCGTACTTGTCTTTCAGCCAGCCGCACTGTTCCGCCTTTGGGTCTGCGGAGAGCTTTCCCCAGAAGTAGTCTATTTCCTCCTGGGTATCGCAGTGCACTATGAACGAAATCGCTTCGTTGAACGTAAAGTTGTGCCCACGGGCGCTGTCCATGGCTGCAAAATCCTGCCCTTCAAGCGTGAAGGCGGCGTGCTTTACTGTTCCTTCTCTATCGGGTGCATCACCTTTGCCGTAGCGGAGGATATCGCCGACTTTTGCCTTGTGGAAAACTGACGCGTAAAAGTTGATCGCCTCTTCCGCCTTCCCGCACTTATCACCCACAAACATGAGCGTCGGGGTGATATTTTGTCTGACCTCACGGCCGCCCACGAACATTACTTGCCACGAAAGCCCGTATCTGTCCTGAATCCATCCGTATTTTTCGCTGAACGGATATTCTCCGAGCTCCATGAGCGCCGTTCCCCCTTTCGAGAGTTCCCTCCATAACCGGGCGACCTCGTCCTTCGTGCTGCAGGCGACAAGGAAGGATACAGCCGGAGTGAATTTAAAGTACGGGCCTGCGCTGATAAGCGCAAATTCCTGTCCCATCAGCTCAATGGTGACAATATCCGCGTCGCCCGAAGGCGTGTTATGAAGCGTTGTCACGTTCCTGATCTTAGAGTCCTCGAAGATGGAGGTGTAGAATGCCGCCGCCTCTTTGGCTTCTTTGTCGAACCATAAATGCGGCGTGATTTTTTGTCTGCTCGTCGACATAGCGTTTCTCCTCAACCTTTGTTACGTACGGCAGCGACGATGTCCGATGCAGGCACTTTTTTAAGCAGTGCCGCGATCACCAAACGTCCCAAATGCCCGGTGGCTCCGGTTACAACGATCATAACAACGTTCCCTGAGTTGTCCTCGTCTCAGTCCTATGTCAACAGTTTAAAAGCATGGACCCAGTCGTTCCGGAGGAAGCCGGGGATGCACCAGAGCATGCATAACGGCTCGATCGCGCGTGCAGCCTCTGCCTTGCCCATGTCCGCCGCTTCCCAGCCGAACTGATCGACGATACTGATCACGGTTTTCTTCGCCGCATCATCGTTGCCGCACAGGAACATGGTCGGCTTGCCGCCCTTGAACTGCGGATTCACGAAGCATGCATTGCCCACGGAATTGAATGCTTTGACAAAACGCGCGGCCCCAAACTCGCGCTGCAGGCGCTCCATGAGGGATTCGTCGAGGCTGGTGAAGAACTTCAGAACTCCATTCGTCGGCGGCGCGTCCGCAATGGGGTTCGTCACGTCCATAACGGCCTTGCCCGCGAGGTTCGTTGCGCCGGCCGCGCGAAGGGCCTCGGCTGCAGCCGTGCCCTTGACCGCCAGCACAACCAGTTCGCCGAACTTCGCCGCATCCGCAAAGCTGCCGGTTTTGCCCTTGGGGTTCTGCTTCGCCCAGTCGGATAGCTTGCCGGGCTCACGTGTACCCATCATGACGTCATGACCGTGTTTCAGAAGCCCGCTTCCCAGCACCTTCGCCACATCACCCGATCCAATGACTCCGACTTTCATGTTGTTCTCCTTTCGGTAAAGAGATGGTTTTCAGTATGGACTCACCGCGCCTAGATCTGCCACAGGGTTTCATAGTTGGCGATCGGACGCTCAAAGACGACGCCCAGTTTGACGAACTCGCCTGCCAATGCCAGCATGGGGGCAAGCGTTTCCATCTGCTTTGCGTCTGCCGGCGACTTCCACACGCTGACGTTGACCATCGTGGCAGTTGCCCCATCGATGCCGGCCCAGTAATGCATGCAGCCGCTCAGCTTCCTTATGGCGGGCACGAGCGTTTGTTGAGACTCATCGAGACGCGCTTTGATTCTCCCGTAGTCTTCGGGTTTAAAGGACCCCCGGGATATTCTCAGGATCAACATGGCGTTTCCCCCGCTCTCCGTTTTGCATTCAGGATACAAATGACGCTTCATTATAAAGATATCGCGCAGAGGAAGGATGTCAAGGCAAGGGACATAAATCGCAATGGATAAGTCAGGGGCCTCTCGTGATCCCATGCAGCCGTAGCATAATGCGCTGAAAAGAGGGATAATGAGCCGTGGCCACGAAAGAAAAGACGGGATCAATGATCAATGTCGCCGGGAAGACCTATTCCCTGTTCGGGAGCGAGCCCTCGACTGCAGAATATTATCGGAAGATCAGTACGCTTGCAGATCGTCTGCTGGAACTCAAGCCTGATATCCTCGAACTCATCAGTACCCTGGAGCAGGCAAGCAGTAAAAAGCGGTTCCTGAAAAAACAGCTCCGCGTATCCGCACCATTAAAGAGCGACCTCATCCATCTCGTCGTAACAACGGCGCGGGACGTCCTCGCTCCCCATACCGCCCTGGTCAATACGCATCTAAAAGAGCTCTCGCTCCTCAAGCGGTGGGACGGCACGCTCTTCACCTCCGAGGAGCAGTATCACCTGTACATGCTCCTGATCGAGCTTGCCAACCGGGCCTGGGGAGAAGCGTTCAGGAACGCCGGGCGCAAAATAGCCTTCCTTCCCTATTGTCTCCGCGATTTGAGCGCGAACTGCCGCTCCGGCCCCGGTGAACTCGACTATATTTGCAAGGGGTGCTCGAAGGACTGCTATGTCAATCGCGTGAGTACGCTCCTTCGAGAGGCCCGGGTCGAGCCCTACCTGTTGATGAACGCGAGCCTTAAACCGCTGCTCAGGAAACTGCGTATTCAGGAAAGTAGCATCGGTGTGCTGGGCGTGGCCTGCATCCCGGAGCTTGTCCGTGGCATGCGGCTGTGCATCGGCCTGGACATCCCCGTGGTGGGGATCCCCCTCAATGCAAACCGCTGCATGCGATGGATGGGCGCGTTCCATCCTACATCAGTGGACCTTGATGCGTTGAGCAGGCTAGTCAGGGACGGGTGAACGGGGTAACTGCAATCGCCGAAGACTGCGGTTCATACGATCGTCCGCAATTTATTGCCTTACCTCAATGCTACGGGAGCAAAAACGTCATCCTCTATTGCTTAGATGAAAGTGCTGAGGAGAAAGCATTCTGAGAAACAGCGTCCCAAAAAGTTGTCCCAGCTCGGAAACGGCTACGCAACGGATGGAAGAACCGCCCCCACGTGTACCCGGCCGTCATACCCCTTGTTTTTCCAAATATACCATGCAGCGTTCAAGAGATTTTTCCAGAGGTTCCCTTCCCGTATCAATAACCAGATGCTCGGCGCGAATCGGCTCCGCTTTTTCTTTCAGTTCCTGATAGAGCTTGTATGTTCTGTTTCCTGCCGGATGCGCGCCCGCGCGCAAATCATTCTCAAGCCTTTGTTTGGCAACGGTATCATCACAGATGCACTCAATGATGACAGGTTTCACTTTTAATAGTTCGGCCCGCGACAGCAAATGCTCGATCTGGTAAGACCGGGAAAACGTTCTGCCGTCGATAATAATGGTTTGTTCCGGATTAGTTTTCAGCAGGTATTTTGCCATGACAAAGATGACCTCCATGCAGAGATCATCCTGCTCGCGGGAAAAATTGATGGTCTCCCGGGGAAATAATTGCGCGCGAATTTCGTCCTTGTTCAGCAGAAGCGCGTGAAGGCGCTTTTCAAGTTCCGCAGCAATGGCGCTCTTGCCGGTGCCGGGCAGCCCGGCCATGGCAATAAGCAACCGCGTATAGGCAACAGGTCTCTGCACGATAATGATGGGGAACGTCCCCGCTTAAATTGAATATCAAGTCGCAAGACCTGACCCTCGCAGGTCTTGTGGCATTGGTCAGCGGAAGTCTCTAACTCGTTAAAGTATCGTA